>NZ_SLXP01000007.1 GCF_004343075.1 Rhodovulum marinum | reverse complement strand
GACCCGATGATCACCCACCAGCTGACCCTCGACGAGATCAACCACGGCTTCGACCTCATGCACGAAGGCAAATCCATCCGATCCGTCGTGGTCTATTGATCTCTTCTTCTGGCTGAAAATATCCTCAGGGGGTCCGGGGGCAGAATGCCCCCGGCCCTGCCTTTGCCCTCAAGGACTGCCATGCCCGATGCAAAACCCCCGCTCCTCGCCGTCCTGATCGACGCCGACAACATCCCCGCCCGCTATGCCGAGGCGATCCTGAAGGAAATCACCTCCTTCGGGGAACCGGCGCTGCGCCGGGTCTATGGCGACTGGTCGTCCGACCGGCTGAAGCCATGGGCGGAAAAGGTGCTGGCCCTCGGCCTGGTGGCGCATCAGGAAACCGCGAACACCAAGGGCAAGAACGCCTCCGATATCGGGCTGGTGATCGACGCGATGGACATCCTGCATTCGGGCCGGTTCGACGGGTTCGTTCTGGTCTCGTCCGACAGCGATTTCACCCGGCTGGCCAGCCGCATCCGCGAACACGGGCTGGACGTGATCGGCATCGGCGAGGCCAAGGCGCCGGTCAGCTTGCGCAATGTCTGCAACCGTTTCGTGCTGATCGAGAACATCGTCGAGGAGCCGGCCCCCGCCCAGAAGGGCCCCGCCGCCACAGCCGCCGCGCCCGCGGGCAAGCGGCCGCCGACCGACGCGATCGGGATGATCCTGCGCGCGATGGACAAGATCGAGCAGGAGGACGAGTGGTACACGCTGGGCCAGCTGGGCCAGTACATCACCGCCGACAACCCCGATTTCGACACCCGCAGCTATGGCAAGCGCAAGCTGTCGGACCTGGTGCGCGAGCTGAAACGGTTCGAGACGCGCAAGGTGGGCAACCAGTTGCAGGTGCGCCGCGTCGACTGACCCTAGCGGCCGTAACGCGCCATGAAGGTGGCCACCGCCCCGTCGATCACGCGGTCGATCTCGGCGGGGGGAAAGCTGTCGGCCAGGCGCAGCAGGTGGCGCAGGTAAAGGTCGGCCTTGCACAGTTCGATGAACTGGTCGGCGGCGAGCGGCGGGTCGGGGATCGCCAGTTCGCCGCGATCGTTGATGCCCGCGAGATAGGCCACCAGCTCGTCATGCAGCCGCCGCGGCCCCGAGCGGTAGAAGGCGTCGCACAGTTCGGGGAAGCGGTCGGCCTCGGCCACGCAGACGCGGAACACGGCCTGGTTGAGTTCGGACAGGAAGGACGCGACCATGTGTTCGCCCGCCTTGCGCAGGACGGCCGGCACGGGCGCGGCGAAGTCGATCTCGTCCAGCGCGGCCATGGTCTGGCGGTCGCATTCCAGGCGGAACACCTCGACGAACAACAGCCGCTTGTCGGGAAAATAGCTGTAGAGCGTGGCCTTGGACACGCCGGCGGCGCGCGCGATGTCGTCGACGCTGGCGCCTTCGAAGCCGTCGCGCAGGAACACCTCGCGGGCGCCGTGCAGCACCTGGTCGAACTTGCGCCCCTTCTTGATCCGGCCGGGAGTGGCGTTCATGGCCTCACGCGTGTCTGGGGGGCACAGTCTAAACCGGGCGGTTCAGTCCGGGCAAGCCGGGCGGGGGCGGCAAATGGCCCCCTGTCGGCAGCGGTCCGGGTGCGGCATTGGTCCCCTTGAACCTCGACCGATCCGCGATATTTTAGAACCATTCTAAAAGGTGAGGACCCCGCATGATTCCCGGTGTCAGCCAGCGCCGCCGCTTTTCCGACCTCAGCGAACAGGAAATCCTGGCGCTTGCGATTTCGTCCGAAGAGGACGACGCGCGCATCTATCGCAGCTATGCCGAGCGGCTGCGCACCGATTATCCCGATTCCGCGCGGGTGTTCGAGGAGATGGCCCGCGAAGAGGACAGCCATCGCCGGCGCCTGATCGAGAAGCACCGCGAACGGTTCGGCGAGGTGATCCCGCTGATCCGGCGCGAACATGTCTCGGGCTATTACGCGCGGCGGCCGGTCTGGCTGATCGAGAACCTCGGCATCGAGCGGATCCGCGAAGAAGCCGAGATGATGGAGCGCGACGCGCATCATTTCTACGTCAAGGCGGCGCAGCGCACCGCGGACGCGGGCACGCGCAAGCTGTTGGGCGACCTGGCGGCGGCCGAGGCCGGGCACGAGGCGGTCGCCGACAGCCTGGTGGGCACCCATGTCGGCGAGGACGCCAAGGAACAGGAGGCGCGCACCGCGCACCGGCAATTCGTGCTGACCTGGGTGCAGCCGGGGCTGGCGGGGTTGATGGACGGGTCGGTTTCGACGCTGGCGCCGATCTTTGCCACGGCGTTCGCCACGCAGGACACCTGGACGACCTTCCTGGTGGGGTTGGCGGCCTCGATCGGGGCGGGGATTTCCATGGGCTTTACCGAGGCCGCGTCGGATGACGGCGAGATCTCGGGGCGCGGCTCGCCGGTGAAGCGGGGCATCGCGTCGGGGGTGATGACGGCGGTGGGGGGGCTTGGCCACGCGCTGCCCTACCTGATCCCGCATTTCTGGACGGCGACGATCATCGCGCTGATCGTGGTGTTCGTGGAATTGTGGGCGATTGCCTGGATCCAGAAGAAATACATGGAAACGCCGTTCTTCCGCGCGGCCTTCCAGGTGGTGCTGGGCGGCGCGCTGGTGCTGGCGGCGGGGATCCTGATCGGGTCGGGCTAGGGCGCGCGCGCCCGCCCGGCATTCCCAAGCGGGCCGGCCCGTGCTAGCCCGGCGCAATGCTGGCGATCTTTCTGCAGACCCTGCCGTTCTTCGCGTTGATCGGGCTTGGCTATGGCGCCGGGCGCACGCGGTTCTTTACCCCCGAGGCGACCGCGTATCTGACGAAATTCGTCTTCTACTTCGCGCTGTCGGCGATGATCTTCCGGTTCGCCGCGAACCTGCCGGTGGCCGAGCTGGTCGATCCGGGTTTCCTGGGCGCCTACCTGGCCGGGACGATGGCGGTTTACCTGCTGGCGACGGCGGTGGCGTTCCTGCGCGGGCGCGGCATGGCCGAGGCCGCGGTCGAGGCGCAATGCGCCGCCATCGGGAACACCGGGTTCCTTGGGATCCCGATGCTGGCCGTGCTGCTGGGCGAGGCGGCGGTCGGGCCGGTGATGATGGTGCTGGCGGTCGACCTGATCGTGTTTTCCAGCCTGATCGTGATCCTGATCACCGCCGCGCGCGAGGGGCGGGTGGCGCTGGGTATCCTGCGCACGGTGGGGGTGGGGCTGGTCAAGAACCCGATGATCGTGTCGATCGTGCTGGGCCTGTCGTGGTCGGCGGTGCGCCTGCCGATGCCCGTGCCGCTGAACGATTTCCTGACGATCCTAGGCGGCGCGGCCACGCCCGGCGCGCTGTTCGCCATCGGCGCGTCGCTGGCCACCAAATCGGCCGAGCGGGTGGCGGTGGCGGGCTGGCTGTCCCTGGCCAAGCTGGTGCTGCACCCGGCCGCCGTGGCCTTTGCGGCGCTGGTATTGTTCAACGTTGAACCATATGCGGCGGGGGTGATGATCGCGGCCGCCGCGCTGCCGGTGGCGGGCAATGTCTATATCCTGGCGCAGCATTACGGGGTCGCGCCGCAGCGGGTTTCGGCGTCGATCCTGATCTCGACGGCGGTCTCGATCCTGACGGTTCCGGCGGTGATCGCCTGGGTTCTGACGCTGTGACCTTGCCGAACCGGGGTGCGCGCGCTAGGCCATAGCCCGGGCCAGCGAGGGAGCGAGCGCCATGGAAACCCTTTCCGAGAACAAGTGCTTTGGCGGCATGCAGGGCGTGTACCGGCACGCCTCCGACGTTTGCAAATGCGACATGACCTTTGGGCTGTTCCTGCCCGCCGAGGCCGAGGACGGCCCGGTGCCGGTGCTGTGGTACCTGTGGGGGCTGACCTGCACGCATGAGAACGCCATGGTCAAGGCGGGCGCCCAGCAATGGGCCGCCGAGCAGGGGATCGCGCTGGTCTTTCCCGACACCTCGCCCAGGGGCGAGGGCGTGGCGGATCACGAGATGTACAACCTGGGCCAGGGCGCGGGGTTCTACGTGAACGCGACCGAGGCGCCCTGGGCCGCGCATTACCGGATGTGGGATTACGTGGCCGAGGAACTGCCCCGCGTGATCGTGAACAATTTCGCGGTGGACGAGGAACGCCAGGCGATCACCGGCCATTCGATGGGCGGGCACGGTGCGCTGACCATCGCGATGGCCTATCCGGGGCGGTTCGCGTCCGTGTCGGCCTTTGCGCCGATCACCCATCCCAGCCAGTCCGACTGGGCGAAAAAGCCGATCCACGCCTATCTTGGCGAGGGCAATGTCGACTGGACCCGGCACGATGCCTGCCTGTCGCTGCGCGCCAACGGGTTCAACGGGCCGATGTTGATCGACCAGGGCACCGGCGACCAGTTCATCGACTCGCTGATGCCCGAGGCGCTGGCCGCGGCCATCACCGAGACGCGGCACCCGGCGATTTTCCGAATGCAGGGCGGGTATGACCACAGCTATTTCTTCGTCTCGACCTTCATGGAGGATCACGTCGCCTTCCATGCCGAGGCGCTGTACGGGTGATCCGCGTTCTGGTCGACGCCGACGCCTGCCCGGTCAAGGCCGAGGCGCTGCGGGTGGCCGAACGTCACGGGGCGGAAATCCATTACGTGGCGAATGGCGGGCTGCGGCCCGTCGATCACCCGCTGGCGCGCATGGTCTATGTGCCCGAAGGCCCCGACGAGGCCGACAAGTGGATCGCGGACCGGGCCGGACCGGCCGACGTGGTGGTGACGGCCGATATTCCGCTGGCCGCGAAATGCGTGGCCGCCGGGGCGCAGGTGCTGAACCACACGGGCGAGCCCTTCACGCCCGCGAATATCGGGCAAAAGCTGGCCACCCGCGACCTGATGGCCGACCTGCGCGCGGCCGACCCGTTCCGCCAGGGCGGCGGCAAGGGCTTTTCCAAGGCCGACCGGTCGCGGTTCCTGGATGCGCTGGACCGCGCGCTGCGCACCGCGCGGCGGGGCGGATAGGCGCGGGGGCGGGATTTCCCCTTTCGGGCGCGGGGGCCTGCCGCTAGCCTGCCGCCGACCCGGCACAAGGAGGCCCCATGCCCATCGAGGCGGTGATCTTCGACATCGGCCGCGTGCTGATCGACTGGCAGCCCGAGGCGTTCTACGACCGCATGATCGGCCCCGAGCGGCGCCGCGCGCTGTTTTCCGAGGTCGACCTGGAGGGGATGAACCTGTCGGTCGACCTGGGCGCGGACCTGTCGGAGGCGGTGGCGGGGATGGCCGCGCGGCATCCGGATTGGGCCGCGGAAATCCGGCTGTGGGAAAGTCATTGGCTGGAGATGGCCAGCCCCGCCATCCCCGCATCGGTGCGCATCCTGACGGCGTTGAAATCGCGCGGCGTGCCGGTCTTTGCGCTCACGAATTTCGGGGTGCCGACCTTTGAAATCGCCCGCGCCGCCTATCCGTTCTTCGACCTGTTCGACCGGGCCTATGTTTCGGGGCGGCTGGGGGTGATCAAGCCCAACCCCGCGATCTACGAGATCGTGGAACGCGACAGCGGGATCGCGCCCGGGGCGCTGATCTTTACCGATGACCGGCCCGAGAACATCGCCGCGGCAAAGGCGCGGGGCTGGCAAACGCACCTGTTCGACGGCGCGCCGGGCTGGGCCGCGCGGCTGGTCGCCGAAGGGGTGCTGGACGAGACGGAAAGGACGGCCCATGCCTGAGATCATCGGCTTCGAAGAAGGCGAACGCTGCCTGACCTGGGCGGGATTGATTCCGGCGCTGGAGGCCGGCCACCGCCTGCCACGGGCCGAGATCGGCGACACGTTCCTGTACCGCGATCCCGACACGCTGTTGTCGCGGGCGGCCTGGATCGACGGGCTGGGGATCGCGGTGAAATCGGCCACGATCTTTCCGGGCAACCCGGCGGACGGCAAGCCGGTGGTGAACGGCGGCGTTAGCCTGTATTCCGACCGCGACGGCACGCTGGAGGCGATCGTCGATTTCCACCTGGTGACCAAGTGGAAGACCGCGGGCGACAGCCTGCTGGCGGCGACAAAACTGGCCCGGCCCGACAGCCGCGAGATTTTGATCGTGGGCGCGGGCACCGTGGCGCATTCGCTGTACGAGGCCTATTCCAGCGCGTTTCCGGGGGCGCATTTCACCGTCTGGAACCGCTCGGCCGCGGGGGCGGAGCGGCTGGCCTCGGCCTTCCCGCAGGTGGCGGTGGCCAGCGACCTGGAGGCGGCGGTGCGCGCGGCCGATATCGTGACCTCGGCCACCATGTCGACCGAACCGCTGATCCGGGGCGACTGGCTGCGGCCGGGCCAGCATGTCGACCTGATCGGCGCCTATCGCCCCGACATGCGCGAGGCCGACGACGCGGCGCTGGGCCGCGCGCGCATCTTCGTCGACAGCCGGGCCACGACGCTGGGCCATATCGGCGAGCTGAAGATCCCGCTGGAGGCCGGCGCGATCGCCGAGGCGGACGTGGTGGCCGATTATTACGACCTTGCCGGGGGTGCCTTCGCGCGGCGGTCGGAGGACGAGATCACCCTGTTCAAGAACGGCGGCGGCGCGCATCTGGACCTGATGACCTGTGCCCATATCCTGGAGGCGTGGCGCGCGGGCGGCTAGCGGGCGGCGGGCTTTCTTTCTGCGGTGCAGCGCACTAGAACCCCGGCCATGGGCATGAGTCTGCGCCATCTTTACGACGAAAGGATCGAGGCCGGGGAATGGCACCCCGACCCCGCGCAGATCGCCGCGCTGGCCCCGCTGGACCGCATACGCGAGGCGCTGGAACGCCCGGCGCCGCGGCCCCGGGGCGGGCTGTTCCGCAAGGCCCCGCCGCCCGAGCCGGTGCGCGGGCTGTACCTGTGGGGCGGCGTGGGGCGCGGGAAATCCATGCTGATGGATTTCTTTCACCGCACCGTCGGGATCGAGGGCAAGCGGCGGGTGCATTTCCACGCCTTCATGCAGGAGGTGCAGGCGGGGCTGCACGCGGCGCGCGCCAAGGGGGCCGATGACGCGCTGAAACCGGTGGCGGCCGAGATGTGCAAGGGCCTGCGCCTGCTGTGCCTGGACGAGATGCAGATCACCGACATCACCGACGCGATGATCGTGGGCCGGCTGTTCGAACTGATGTTCGCGGCCGGGGTGACGGTGGTGACGACGTCGAACCGGGTGCCGGCGGACCTGTACAAGGACGGGTTGCAGCGGGACCGGTTCGTGCCCTTCATCCGGCTGATCGAGGACCGGCTGGAGGTCGTGCACCTGGCCTCGCCCACGGATTACCGGCAGAACCGGCTGACCGGGGCGGATGTCTATTTCACCCCCGCCGACCGCCTGGCGCGCGAGGCGATGGAGGCGATCTGGCAGGATTTCACCGAAGGCGCGGGCGCGCCGCTGGTTCTGAAGGTGCAGGGCCGCGAGGTGGAATTGCCGCTGTTCCACAACGGGGTGGCGCGGGCGCGGTTCTGGGACCTTTGCGCGAAACCGCTGGGCCCGGCGGATTACCTGGCCATCGCCGAGGCCGTTCGGGTGCTGATCCTGGAGGATATCCCGCGCCTGTCGAGCGAGAACTACAACGAGGCACGGCGCTTCGTGACGCTGGTGGATGCGCTTTACGAGGGGCGCGTGCGCCTGATCGCCTCGGCCGCGGCGGTGCCCGAAATGCTGTACCTGGAAGGGGCGGGCGTGTTCGAGTTCGAGCGCACGGCAAGCCGTTTGCGGGAAATGCAGGGTGCGGACTGGGGGCGGGACCGGGCCGCCTAGCCGTTCTGGCGCAGGACGTTTCCGGCGAGGTAGAGCGAGCCGCAGATCAGGATGCGCGCGTTGGGGGTGGCGTCGGCGATGCGGGCGACGGCCTGGGCCACGCTGTCGGCGGTGGTGGCGGGCAGGCCCGCGGACCGGGCCGCGGCGGCGGTGGTGTCGGCCGGAAGGGTCGCGGTTTCGCCGGGGATCGACACGGCGGTAAGGGTTTCGGCCACGCGCGCCAGCGGCCGCATGTAACCCGCCACGTCCTTGGTGTTCAGCATCCCGCAGACCAGGTGCAGTGGGCGGGGCGAGAGGCGGGTCACCGCCTCGGCCAGGGCGGCGCCGGCGGCGGGGTTGTGGCCGCCGTCAAGCCACAGTTCGGCCCGGCCCGCGGCGGTGACCAGCGGCCCGGTGCGCAGGCGTTGCAGGCGGGCGGGCCATGTGGCGCGGGTCAACGCGGCCTCGCAGGCCTCTTCGCCCATGTCCAGCGCGCGGAGCGCGGCCAGCGCGGCGCCTGCGTTCTGCACCTGGTGGGCGCCGACAAGGGCGGGCATCGGCAGGTCGAGAAGGCCGCGCTCGTCCTGATAGATCAGCCGCCCGCGTTCTTCCCACACATGCCAGTGCTGGCCATGGGCGATGAGCGGCGCGCCAACCTTGGCGGCGCGGGCCTCGATCACGTCGAGCGCGGCGTCCTGTTGCGGGCCGACGATGCAGGGCACGCCGCGTTTCAGGATGCCGGCCTTTTCGGCGGCGATTTCGGGCAGGGTGTCGCCCAGGTAGTGCTGGTGATCCAGGTCCACGGGCGTGATGACGGTAAGGCGCGGCGTGTCGATCACGTTGGTCGCGTCCAGCCGCCCGCCCAGGCCCACCTCGAGCAGGCAGTAATCGGCCGGGTCGCGGGCAAAGGCGAGAAGCGCGGCGCAGGTCGTGATCTCGAAATAGGTGATCGACGCATCGCCATTGGCGCGCGCGCATTCGTCCAGCACCGCCGTCAGCGCGGGTTCGGAAATCAGCCCGTCGGCCAGCCTTATGCGTTCGTGGAAGCGCGCGAGATGGGGCGAGGTATAGGCCTGCACGCGCTGGCCCGCGCCTTCCAGCCCCGCGCGGATCATCGCGAGCGTCGAGCCCTTGCCGTTGGTGCCCGCGATGTGGATCACCGGGGCAAGGCGGCGTTCGGGGTGGTCGAGCGCGGCCAGAAGGCGCCACACCCGGTCCAGCGTCAGGTCGATGATCTTGGGGTGCAACGCCATCATCCGCGCAAGGAGGGCGTCGCTGTTCCCGCCGCTCACGTCTTGGCGTCCGCCTCGGGCGGTTCGGCATCGGGCGGCGTGGGGCGCCGGGGCGGTTCGGCGTTCTCGGTGCCGTCCTGGTCGCCCTCGGAGGGGCCGTGCGACAGGCTGGCGGGCGGCGGCAGGTCGGCGATCACCGCGGGGGGCAGGCCCATCAGCATGCGGGTGATGGTCACCAGTTCCTCGCGCAGCTTCGTCCGCGGCGTCACCCGGTCCAGCATGCCGTGTTCCAGCAGGTATTCGGCGCGCTGGAAGCCCTCGGGCAGTTTCTCGCGGATGGTCTGTTCGATCACGCGGGGGCCGGCAAAGCAGATCAGCGCGTTGGGTTCGGCGATCTGCACGTCGCCCAGCATGGCGTAGGAGGCGGTGACGCCCCCGGTGGTGGGATGGGTCAGCACGACGATATAGGGCAGGCCCGCCTCTTTCAGCATCTGCACCGCCACGGTCGAGCGTGGCATCTGCATCAGGCTGAGGATGCCTTCCTGCATGCGCGCGCCGCCGGCGGCCGAGAACAGGATCAGCGGGCGGCGCAGTTCGACGGCGCGCTGGGCGGCGGCGATGATGGCGTTGCCGACATACATGCCCATCGACCCGCCCATGAAGCTGAAATCCTGGGCGGCGCAGACGACGGGGGTGCGGCCGATCTCGCCCTCGGCGACCAGCATCGCCTCGCGCTCGCCGGTGCCCTTTTGCGCGGCGCGCATCCGGTCGGGGTATTTCTTCTGGTCGCGGAAGCCCAGCGGGTCGGTGACGGGCATGGGCACCGTCACCTCGGTGAAGATGCCGCCGTCGAAGAGCGTCAGGAACCGGTCGCGGGGCGTGATGCCCATGTGGTGGCCGCAGGAGGTGCAGACGTTCAGGTTGTCCGCCAGTTCGCGGTGGAACAGCATCGTCCCGCAGACGTCGCATTTGGTCCACAGGTTCTCGGGCATCTCGCGGCGCGAGAACAGCGAGTTGATCTTGGGCCGGACGTAGTTGTTGATCCAGTTCATGCGGCGCGCCACCCTTCGCTCGGTCTGGCCGCTCAGATAAGCCGCGGGGGCGGGAAATGCAATCGCGCTGGGCGCGGTCAGATCAGCGCGCGCAGAAGCCGCCAGATGCCCAGGATCACCAGCATGTCCAGGACCAGGGCGAAGGGCGCCATCGTGGAATCGGTCAGGTCGAACGGCGTGACATAGAGCGCAAGGCCGGTGATCGTGCCCTTGACCGACACGATCAGAAGCGAGCTGCAATTGTTGATGAAATGCCAGCCCATGGCCATCCCGAGGCTGCCCGATTTCTCGGTCAGGTCGGCGGCGGCCAGCGCGAAGGCCAGGATCGCCACCAGCACGACCCAGGCGTTGCCGCCGGCCATCGGGTTGTAATGCAGCGCGGTGAAGGCCAGCGCCGGCAGCCCCATCCAGACCGCCCGCCAGGCAAAGCGCGCGGCAAGTTGCTGTTGCAGGTAGCCGCGGAACAAGAGTTCCTCGGACCCGGTCTGGACCAGCACCAGGATCAACGCCAGCGGCAAGAGCCGCGCCCAGTCCGCAAGGGCGAGGTTGGCCTCGGGCGGGGCGATGGCGCGGCCGATCACGAACAACGCGGCATAGACCGGCACGAGGACGGCGAGCGACAGGAAAAACCCGCGCATCCAGTCGCGCAGCGGGCCGAACAGCGTGCCCGGGTCGCGGTAATGCAGCGCGGGCGTGGCGATCAGCACGCCCAGCCCCATGCCCAGGAACGTCGCCAGCAGGAACAGCGTCTGGCCCGGCTGGGCGGGCGCGGTCAGCCCCTGAAGCCAGCCGAAATAGTTGAGCGGCCCCAGCACCGGGTAGGCGCCCACCATCATCAGCGCGAAACACCCCGCATAGATCAGCAGGATCACGCCGACCGCCAGGACCAGGCGCCAGATCTCGGGGTAAAGCCGGGCGGGCTCGATATAGGCCTCGAAAAGGGGGGCGCGCATCTGGGATCCGGGCTTGGGGCGGTTCGGGCGCAAGCTAGCGCGCGGCGGGGGCGGCTTCAACTCAGACGCGAAGGGCGACGCGGGCGGCCAGCCACGACACCCCGATCACGGCCAGGTCGACCAGGAACAGCGGTGTGAGGGCCGGGTCGTCGGGGGCGAACGGGTAGGTATACAGCGCCAGCCCCGAGACCGGGCCGGGCAGCGACAGGAACAGGATCGCCACCGCGTTATTGGCGAAATGCAGCGCGACGGCCGCCCCCAGCGTGCCGGTGCGCGCGGTCAGGTCGGCGGCGGCCGCCGCGAACACGCCCGCCCAGGCCGCCACCATCAGCGCGTTGGCGCCGGTTTCCTCGGGCATGTAATGGCCCCAGGCGAACAGGGCGGCGGGCAGGCCGATCCAGATCGCCGGGTTTCGAAAGCGGGCGGCGAGTTGCTGTTGCAGGTAGCCGCGGAAGAAAAGTTCCTCGGCGCCGACCTGCAGCAGGATCAGCGGCACCGCCAGCGGCAAGAGCGTCAGCCAGCGCCCGAAACCGACATGGGGCGTCAGCGGCACCCCCGAGGGCAGGAGCAGCCACACCGCCGCGTAAAGCAGCGCCAGCGCCCGCAGCACCCGTGCGAAATGGCTTGCGGCCAGCGAAGGCGGGCCTGTCAGCGTGGTCAGCCCGCGGTGCTGGAACAGCTGCGCGGCCACCAGCGTGCCGATCACCAGGAACCCGAACGAGGCCAGAAGCCCCAGCGTTCCGGCCGCCGTCAGGGTGGTGACGAAGATGCCGGAAAAGACCGAGGCCGCGATATCGGCCCCGCGGGCGATGGCGACCAGGCCGAACAGCGCGTAGATCAGCCCGTAATAGACCGCCAGCGCCGTGATCGCGCCCGCCGCCAGCCGCCACAGCGCGGGCCGGGCGCGCGCGGGCGCGGTCAGGCGTTCGTGCGGTTGATAGCGCATCGGCCCCTCATCCCTTGCGAGCGCGACCCTAGACCGCCCCGCGGCGCCCATCAATTGCTTGTCTCTGCCCGGCCCTTGCGTCTATTCCCATGGGCAACACGTTCCGGAGGTTCCCATGCTCAAGCGACCCGTCGACAAGTCCCGCCTGCCCAGCCGCCATGTGACCGAGGGCCCGTCCCGCGCGCCGCACCGGTCCTATTACTACGCGATGGGGATTTCCGAGGACGAGATCCACCAGCCCTTCGTCGGCGTGGCGACCTGCTGGAACGAGGCGGCGCCCTGCAACATCGCGCTGAACCGGCAGGCCCAGGCGGTCAAGATGGGCGTGAAAGAGGCGCACGGCACCCCGCGCGAGTTCACCACGATCACCGTGACCGACGGCATCGCCATGGGCCACGAGGGGATGCGCTCGTCGCTGGCCTCGCGCGAGGCGATCGCCGACACCGTTGAACTGACCATGCGCGGGCATTGCTATGACGCGCTGGTGGGGCTGGCGGGCTGTGACAAGTCGCTTCCGGGGATGATGATGGCGATGCTGCGGCTGAACGTGCCGTCGGTGTTCATCTATGGCGGGTCGATCCTGCCGGGCCGGCACGAGGGCAAGGACGTCACCGTGCAGGACGTGTTCGAGGCCGTGGGCCAGAACCAGGCCGGCAACATGTCGGAAGAGGCGCTGATCGCGCTGGAAAAGGTCGCCTGCCCGTCGGCGGGCGCCTGCGGCGGCCAGTTCACCGCCAACACCATGGCCTGTGTCTCCGAGGCGATCGGGCTGGCGCTACCGAATTCGTCGGGGGCGCCCGCGCCCTATGAATCCCGCGACCAGTATTGCGAGGCCTCGGGCCAGGCGGTGATGAACCTGATCGAAAAGAACATCCGCGCCCGCGACATCGTCACCCGCAAGGCGCTGGAAAACGCCGCGCGCGTCGTGGCCTGCACCGGCGGGTCGACCAATGCCGGGCTGCACCTGCCCGCCATCGCGCACGAGGCCGGGATCGAGTTCGACCTGTTCGACGTGACCGACATCTTCCGCGACACGCCCTATTTCGTCGACCTGAAACCGGGCGGGAAATACGTCGCCAAGGACCTGTACGAGGCGGGCGGCGTGCCGGTCATCATGAAGGAACTGCGCAAGGCCGGCCTGATCCACGAAGACTGCCTGACCGTCACCGGCCGCACCATCGGCGAGGAAATCGACATGGTCACCCGCGAGGCCGATGGCCGGGTGATCTATCCGGTCGACACCCCGATCACCCCCACCGGCGGCGTGGTGGGCCTGAAAGGTAACCTGGCCCCCGAGGGCGCCATCGTGAAGGTCGCCGGCATGGAGGCCGACCAGCAGGTGTTCACCGGCCCCGCCCGCGTGTTCGAATGCGAGGAAGACGCGTTCGAGGCGGTCAAGTCGCGCGCCTACAAGGAGGGCGAGGTCATCGTCATCCGCAACGAGGGCCCCGCGGGCGGCCCCGGCATGCGCGAGATGCTGGCCACCACCGCCGCCCTGTCGGGCCAGGGCATGGGCAAGAAGGTCGCCCTGATCACCGACGGGCGGTTCTCGGGCGCGACGCGCGGGTTCTGTGTGGGCCATGTCGGCCCCGAGGCGGCGCATGGCGGGCCGATCGCGCTGGTGCAGGATGGCGACATGATCACCATCGACGCGGTCAAGGGCGAGCTGTCGGTCGCCCTGTCGGACGCCGAGCTGGCCGCGCGCAAGGAGGCCTGGAAAGGCCCGAAGGAAACGATCTATGCCTCGGGCGCGCTGTGGAAATACGCCCAGCTGGTCGGGTCCACCCGCAAGGGGGCCGTCACCCATCCGGGCGGCGCCCAGGAGAAGCATGCCTACATGGATCTCTGATCCGCGCCGCGCGGGCCGGCCTGTCCTGGCCGGCCTCGTGGCACTGGCGCTGTCGGGCTGCGTCGCCGCCGGGCCCGAGGCGACCACCGGGCTGGGCGGGCTGTTGCAGTCGCGCGCGGCACCGCAGAAGGTGACGGTCGCCGGCGACACGGTGGCCATCGCGGGGCCCCGCGGGTTCTGTATCGACGGCACGGCCACCCGCGACGGGGTCGAGGGCGCCTTTGTGCTGATGGCCAGTTGCGCGGCGATTTCGGGCCGGCGGAACGCGCCGGTGCCGGCGACGGACGCGTTGTTGACCGCCTCGGTCGCGGCGAACCCGGGGCCGGGCGGGACGCCCGAGGATCGCGCGTTGGTCCTGGCACGGTTCTTCGCGTCCGACGAGGGGCGCGCGGCGCTGGCCCGCGACGGGCGCGCCGCCAGCGTCGAGGTGGTCGAGATGTTCGACCGCGACGGGCTGTTCGTGCTGCGCGCGCGCGACCGCAGCGCGGGGCTGGGCGCGGGGCTGCGCAACGATTACTGGCGCGCGATCTTCGACGTGAACGGGCGGATCGTGACCGCCTCGGTGGTGGGCTTCGACGACCGGCCGATCAGTGACAAGGCGGGGCTGGCGGTGCTGCGCGATTTCGCCGCCCGCATCCGCGCCGAAAGTGCCGCGCTGACCCCCGATGCCGGCACGCCGGAGGCCCCGGCGATGCCCGCCGCGGCCACCGCACCGGCCCCCGAGGCCGCCGCCGCGGTCCCGGCCGCCGCGCCGCAACCGACCGGGTTGCGTCGCTTTTTCGGTTTTTTGCAGCGCTGAGATTAACCATGCTGAAACCATGGCCGGTCTGAGGTAGCCTCGCCGAAAACCAGGACCGAGCAGTCGCCCGATGGCCCCAAGACCCGATGCCCTGATCGACAGGTTCCTGTTCCGACACGCGTTGTCGGCCTGGGGGCGTGCCGCCGATGCCGCGGGCAGGATGGACCCGGCCGACCTGCGCCCGCTGCGCATGCGCGCGGTGCGGTTGCGTCGCCAGCTGGACCGGGTGCTGCACGCCGCCGATGGCCGACTGGGCCTGCCGCTGGGCCCGGGCAGCGCGCTGCGCCGGCCGCTGGGCGCGGACTGGGCCTGGCGGCCCGAACTGTTCCGCGGCCCGATCACCCCGGCGGGCGCCGCCGCGGTGGAAAGCAAGACCCCCATCGGCACCGAGGCGCGCGTCTTTCACGATTGCCTGCGGTCGGAACTGACCGTCCGGCAGGTGCGCAACACCCAGGCCCAGGATATCGCGCCCCATGGCCTGCGGCTGGACGTGTTCCGGTTCGACGGCAATTTCCTGTCGCTGGCCATCGACCTGCCGGCCGAGGCCGTGGCGGGGCTGCGCCGTCGCCACCTGGTGCGGCTGGAGACCACCATCGAGACCGAGAAACCCTTGGAAATCTTCGCCCGGCTGAACGTGCAACACGGGCCCAATGTCGAACAGCTGGTCCGTGAACTGCCGCTGGAGACGCGCGACATGGCGGTGGAATTCGACCTGGCCTATACCGGGCTGAACGAGAAACGGGTCGAGAAGATGTGGCTGGACCTGATCTTCGAGGGGCCGCAGATGAACCAGATCACGCTGCGCGACGTCACGCTGAGCCGCCGCCCGAGGGCCGAGCTGTGAGGGATACGGGGGCAACCGGCCTGCGCCTGACGGCGACGCGCCTGCGCGCGGGCGTGTGGGAGGGCGTTCTGGACGGCGCGGCGGGCGAGGCGCCGCCCGCGATCGAGGTGGTCCACCTGGAGACGCCGCTTTCGGGCGTGACGCTGACCCCCGATGCCGACCTGCCCGGCCGCTATGCGGTGCGCGTGCCGATCCCGGCTGACCTGCTGTCGGACGGGGTGCAGACCTTCGTGGTGCGTGAGGCGGCCGGCGGCGCGACGCTGGCCAGTTTCGCCATCGTCGCCGGCGCGCCGCTGGACCATGACCTGCGCGCCGAGATCGACCTGTTGCGCGCCGAACTGGACCTGTTGAAAAAGGCGTTCCGCCGGCACTGTGTCGAGACGATGTGACCCGCCGGCCCGTCGCCCCGGCCGCGCCGCGGGCCGGGTGACGCCGCGTCGACCGTGACAGGCGGCGGGGCCGTCGGCATCCTGCACCGCAGGAGGACCGAATGACCGACTATCCGCATCTTCTGGCGCCGCTTGACCTGGGCCATGTCACGCTTCGCAATCGGGTTCTGATGGGCTCGATGCATACCGGGCTGGAAGAGCGCGGCGACTGGAACCGGGTGGCCGAGTTCTATGGGCTGCGCGCGCGTGGCGGGGCCGGGCTGATCGTGACCGGGGGCATGGCGCCGAACCCCGAGGGCGGGGTTTTTCCCGGAGCGGCGGGGCTTTACACGGAGGATGACATCGCCAACCACGCCCGCGTGACGGACCGCGTCCATGCCGAGGGCGGGTTGATCGCGATGCAGATCCTGCACGCGGGCCGCTATGCCTATGGCCCCGATTGCGTGGCCCCCAGCGCGATCAAGTCGCCGATCTCGCCCTTTGCGCCGATCGAGTTGGACGAGGCGGGGATCGAAAAACAGATCGCCGATATCGTCACGGCGGCCACCCGCGCCCGCGAGGCGGGCTATGACGGGGTCGAGGTGATGGGGTCGGAGGGGTATTTCCTGAACCAGTTCCTGGTCACCCATACCAACAAGCGCACCGACCGCTGGGGCGGCAGCTATGAAAACCGGATGCGCTTGCCGCTGGAGGTGGTGGCGCGTGTCCGCGCGGCGGTGGGGCCGGATTTCATCCTGATCTACAGGCTGTCGATGATCGACCTCATCCCCGGCGGGTCGACCTTTGACGAGGTGCTGGAACTGGCGCAACGCATTGAAAAGGCGGGCGCCTCGATCCTGAACACCGGGATCGGCTGGCACGAGGCACGGGTGCCGACGATTGCCACCTCGGTGCCGCGGGCCGGGTTCGCCTGGGTGACGCGGAAGCTGATGGGCAAGGTGGGCATCCCGCTGATCACCTCGAACCGGATCAACACGCCCGATCTGGCGGAAAAGTTGTTGGCCGAGGGCGTGGCCGACATGGTGTCGATGGCGCGGCCCTGGCTGGCCGACGCGGCCTTCGTGGCCAAGGCCGCAGGGGGCCGCGCCGACGAGATCGCGCCCTGTATCGCCTGCAACCAGGCCTGCCTGGATCACACGTTCTCGGGCAAGGTCTCGACCTGCCTGGTCAACCCGCGCGCCTGTTTCGAAACGGAACTGTGCTACGAAAAGGCAGAGGCGCCGAAACGCATCGCCGTGGTGGGCGCGGGGCCCGCGGGGCTGTCGGCGGCGCTGGTCGCGGCCGAGCGCGGGCACCGGGTCACGCTGTTCGACAAGGCCGAGGGCATCGGCGGGCAGTTGAACCTGGCCCGCCGCATCCCCGGCAAGGAAGAGTTCGACGGGCTGGTGGTCTGGTATGAAACCATGCTGGACCGGCGCGGGGTCGACCTGCGCCTGTCGACCGCGCCCGGGGCGGCGGACCTGGCCGGGTTCGACGCGGTGGTGGTCGCCACCGGCGTGACCCCGCGCGATCCCGGCATCCCCGGGCAAGACCTGCCCCATGTGCTGGGCTATGCCGACGTGCTGGCGGGCGGGGCCGAGGTGGGGCCGCGCGTGGCCATCGTGGGGGCGGGGGGCATCGGCTTCGATGTCGCCGAATTCCTGGTGACCGGGCGCAGCCCGACGCTGGACCCCACGGACTGGCGCGCGGAATGGGGCGTGGGCGACCCGGCGATCCACCGCGGCGGGCTGGCGCCGGGCGGCCCCAGCCCCTCGCGGCCCCTGCGGCAGGTGACGCTGTTGCAAAGGAAGCCCGAGAAACCGGGCCGCCGGCTGGGCAAGACCACGGGCTGGATCCATCGCACGGCGCTGCGGATGAAGGCGGTCGAGATGCTGGGCGGCGTGACCTATGAACGGATCACCCCCGCGGGGATCGAGATCGCGTCGGGCGGCGACCGGCGGCTGATCGCGGCCGACACGGTGGTCCTGTGCGCCGGGCAGGAGCCCGAGCGCGCCCTGGCACGTGCGCTGGAGGCGGCGGGCATCGTTCACCATGTCATCGGCGGCGCGGATGTCGCGGCGGAACTGGATGCCAAGCGCGCCATCGACCAGGGCGCGCGCCTGGCCGCTACCTTTTGAAATCAAGGGGTTGGCGGGTACCGAGGCGGGGAGTCGCGCCACTTTGGGCGGTTTCCCGTGACATGACGATCCGTCAATGACCCCAGTATTGTCGAGCGCCTTTCAAATTCCTGCCCGAATTGCCGAGGATTGTAACGGACAGCACGGGGGTGTGAGTAAGGATGTTCCGATGGATCGACTGACCGAGATGGAGGCCTTTGCCACCGTGGTGGACCAGGGCGGCTTTACCGACGCCGCCAAGAAGATGGGAATCTCGAAATCCGCGGTGTCGAAGCATGTCTCGTCGCTCGAGGCACGCCTTGGTGCGCGGCTCTTGAACCGCACCACCCGCCGCGTCAGCCCGACCGAGATCGGCCTGGCCTATTACGACCGCGCGCGCAAGGTGCTGAACGATGCGGGCGAGGCCGACGCGCTGGTGACCTCGATGCAATCGGCGCCCTCGGGGCTGTTGCGGATCTCGGTCGCCACCGATTTCGGGGTCAATCACCTGTCGCCGCTGCTGGGCGATTTCCTGCAGCAATTCCCCGACATCACCGTGAACATGGTGCTGAACAACCGCTATGTCGAACTGATCTCGGAAGGCTTCGACATGGCGATCCGGGTGGGCGAACTGGAGGACAGCACGCTGCGCGCCCGGAAACTCGCCGAAACCAGCAAGCGGATGATCGGCGCGCCGTCCTATTTCCAGAAATACGGCCGCCCGCAGAAGATCGACGACCTGAACGAGCACAAGCTGTTGCACTACTCCAACCAGGCCAGCGGCAATGTCTGGAAGATCACCGCGCCTTCGGGCGAGAAACGCCAGGTGCGCACCGCGGGCTGGCTGACGGTCAATGACGGCCAGTCGCTGTTGAACGCGGCGATCTCGGGGTTGGGCATAGCCTATCTGCCCAGTTTCCTGTTCAAGGACGCGCTGGAAAAGGGGCTTGTCGAAGAGGCGATCCCGGGCCTGCCGACGGAAAAGCTGGGCATCTACGCGGTCTACCCGCCGGGGCGGTTCACCCAGCCCAAGGTGCGCGCCTTCATCGACTTCCTGGTGGACAGGTTCTCGGGCGAGGACGCCGTCATCTGATCGGAGGAGGCGCCTGCCTGCGGCCGGCGCATGGGGGGGCGCTGCCCCCCGTCCTTCGGACACCCCCCGGGATATTTGCGGCCAGAAGAAGACACAGGGTTCTTCTTCTTGGTGCAAGCACCCTGGGGGGCCTGGGGGGCAACGCCCCCCAGCCGGTCGCCTTGGCGAAGCCAAGGCGAAACCCGAAAGACCCGGGTATTCCGCGGGTCATGCGGTCTGCCGTGAGGGGGGATCGGCCGCGCCTAGTCCACCGATGTCAGGATGACCTCGACGCGGCGATTCTGCATCCGGCCGTCTTCGGTCCGGTTGCTGGCCAGCGGCGCGAGGTAGCCGGCGCCCTCGGCGCTCACGCGATCGGCCGGTACGCCCAGCCGGTCGACGAGATAGGCCCGCACCGCCTGCGCCCGCCGGCGCGACAGCGCTATGTTGTTGTCCAGTGCGCCGACCGCGTCGGTATGGCCGACCAGCATCACCGACAGGTCAGGATTGTCGTCCAGATAGCGCGCGAGCGCGGTGAGCGAGGGAAAATCGCCCTCGGCCAGCGTCGCCGAGCCGGTGGCGAAGTCGAGGTCGCGCAGCACCGCGTGCCCATCCAGCGCCAGGCGGTCGGTCAGCGGTGCATCCGCGGCCAGAGGGCCGCCCGCCGCGTTGTTCTTGCTGGATGACACCAGGTCGGGCGCGTCATGCTCGGGCGGGCCGACCGTCGTCATCTGCACGAAGGCGCGGGCGCTGGACCGGCTGACCATGAGCGTGACGTATTCCGGCCCCCCCGCCCCCAGCCGCCGGGCCGACAGGAACCGGAAATCGCCCAGGTCCACATGCATCGCCGGTTCGGGCAGCGTGTCGGTGGCGAAGCGGAAGTCGAACCCGCCGCAGGTCTCGGCGGCGCAGGCGTGGATCACCTGGAACCCCTCGGCCAGCAGCGCATCGCGCAGCGGCGCCATGACCTGCATCGTGGTCCGTCCCTTCAGCGGCTGTTGCCAGGCGCGGCGGGTGACCGTGCCTTCGGCGCGGATCGCGGGCACCCGGGTGCCGTCGAACCCGGCCACCGGGATCGCGACCGTCGCCCGGGCCACGGTTTCCTCGGCCGCCAGGGTCGCCGCGTCGGGCAGGGTCAGGGCGGGCGCCGCCGCGGCCGGTGTGGCGGCCAGCAGCAGGGCGCAGGCGATCGGGCGCAGCGGGGTCATCTGTGGGCGCCGTGATAGGCCTCGTTCGGTTCCATGCCGCTGGCCGAGGCGATCCGGTTCGACATGTTGAAAAAGCCCGCCACCGCGGCGATGTCCCAGATGTCGCGGTCGGAAAAGCCCTGGTCGCGCAGGGCCTGGCGGTCGGCCTCCTCTACCCGGTGGCTTTCCAGCGTCAGCTTTTCGGCGAAGTCCAGCATCGCGCGCTGGCGGGCGTTCAGGGGCGCGGCGCGATAGTTCATCACCATCGCCTCGCCCAGTTTCGGATCGCCCGAAAGCTCGCGGACCGCCGCGCCATGGGCCACCTGGCAGTACCAGCAGCGGTTGATCGACGAGACCACGACCGCGATCATCTCGCGTTCCAGTTTCGTCAGCCCGCTTTCGCCCAGCATCAGGTCGTTATACATCGCGGAGAACGCGTTCAGCTTGGCGATGTCGAAGGCATAGGCGCGCAGCACGTTGGGCACGAGGCCCAGTTTCTCGGCGCAGATGTCGAAATATTTCCGCGTCTCGGGCGGCAACGGGTCGACCGGCGGCAGGTCGAGCGCCGTGGGAAGGTCGGGTTTATCTGTCACTGCTCAGGCCATTGGTGGCGCTTTCATTCTGTAGTGATAGTGTCCCACATTCCGCATCCCCAAGGAAGCGTAGAGCGCGCGGGCCGCCGCGTTGTCCTGGGTTACAAGGGCTGCAAGCTGTTCTGCCCCATGATCTTGGGCCCATTGGGCCACGGCCCGCATCATGTTGACGGCGGTGCCTTGCCGACGGTGGGGGGCGGCCACCGCCATGGCATGCACGAAACACAGCCCCCCATGGATCGCGGCGAAGGCGGCGCCGGCGGCGCGGTCGTTCTGGCGGCCCATCACGGCGGTTTTCGGCGTGGCGGCGCGGGCCATCACCGCGCGGCGCGCGGGGCCGATGCCGGCCTCGTCCCACAGTTCGTTCATGATCGCCAGCGGTTCCCAGACGGTGAAGGCGGTGACCGGGGGGGGCGGTTCGGCGGCCAGCGTCTCGACGGGCGCGGCCAGCACCTCGACCGGGTCGACCAGCGCATAGCCGCGGGCGGCCAGCAGGGCGTCGAGCCTGTCTTCGCCGGGGCGGACCATGACCAGGGGCGGCTGGTCCAGATCGGCCATGGCGGCCTCGGCCGCGTCTATCTCGGCCTCCGTCACCGGGCCCTGGGCGGTGGCGGCCGAGACGCGCTTGCCGCCGCCCTGGCCGTCGCGGATGCACCAGGGGCCGAGACGGGTTTTCGACGCGGGCGGCCAGGTGGCCTCTTGCGCCGCGAACAGCGCCTCGGGCGTCACGCGACCGCCTCGGGGAAGGTCGCGCAAAGCCGGCCCATGGCGGCGTCCAGCCGTGCGCCGTCGCTGCCGCGGATCACGATATTGGTGCCGTAGACCCCGTCGCGCACGAAGGGGTAGGAGCCGATGGACAGGTCGGGAAATTCGGCGGCCAGCCCGCGCAGCTCGCCGGCGATGTCGCCCTCGGCCCGTTCCACGGTCAGGTTCTGCGACAGAAGCGCGTCGCCCCCCACCAGCGTCGGAAGCACGCCCGCCACCATCGCCTGGAAGATCGAGGGCACGCCGGCCATGACATGCACGTTGCCGATGGTGAACCCCGGCGCGGCGGAAATCGGGTTCTCGATCAGCGCGGCGCCTTCGGGGATGCGGGCCATGCGCAGGCGCGATTCGTTCAGCTCGCGCCCCATCCGGTCGCAATACTCCTGCATCAGGGCGCGGGCATCCTCGCGCACGTCGATCCCCACGCCAAAGGCCGCGGCGACCGCGTCGGCGGTGATGTCGTCATGGGTCGGCCCGATGCCGCCCGAGGTGAACACCGTGTCATAGGCCGCCCGCAGGGCGTTCAGCGCCTCGACGATGCGCTCGGGGATGTCGGGGACGATGCGGACCTCGGACAGGCGGATGCCGTGCTTGACCAGTTCGCCCGCGAGGAAATGCATGTTGGCGTCGCGCGTTCGCCCCGAAAGGATCTCGTCGCCGATCACCAGCATCGCCGCGGTGGGATTGCCCATGCTCGCCTCCTTGTCCGGTCTCTTGCCTCGGTATAGGTCCGGGTCATGCGCTTTCAAAGCCCCCTCGTGCGCGGTCGGCTGATCCGCCGCTATAACCGGTTCCTGGCCGACGTGACGCTGGACAGCGGGCAGGCGGTGACGGCGCATTGCCCGAACCCCGGCTCGATGATGGGGCTGAAGGAGCCGGGCCTGCGCGTCTGGCTGGAACCCAATGACGACCCCAGGAAGAAGCTGCGCTATGGCTGGCGGCTGGCGGAGCTGCCCGGCGGGCACTGGGCGGGGATCGACGCGGGCCTGCCCAACCGGGTGGTGCGCGAGGCGCTGGAGGCGGCCCGCGTGGCGGAATTCGCGGCGTATGGGCAGGTGCGCGCCGAGGTGAAATATGGCGAACGCAGCCGGGTGGATTTCCTGTTGACCGGGGCGGGGTTGCCCGACGCCTATGTCGAGGTGAAGAACGTGCATCTGCGCCGCGCGGGCGACTGGGCCGAGTTTCCCGACAGCGTGACGGCGCGCGGCGCGAAACACATGGCCGAACTGGCGCGGATGGCGCAGGCGGGGCACCGGGCGGCGGTTCTGTACCTGGTGCAGCGCAGCGATTGCGCGCGGTTCCGGCTGGCCGCGGATATCGACCCCGCCTATGCGCAGGCGGCGCGCGCGGCCGCCGCGGCGGGGGTCGAGATGTTGTGTTACGGCACCGCGATCGACACGGGCGGCGTGACGCTGGCCGCGCCGCTGCCGGTGGACCTTGCGCCGCAGGGTTAGGGCCTGCACTGGCCATTGCCGCGATGCCGCATTATGTTGCCGCGCGAGGGGCCGAGGAGTTGCCAGTGGACGAGAAAAGGCGGACCCGCCGCAACAGGGACAACATCCGCATCCATGAACGCGAGGATTTCGCGGGCATGCATGCGGCCGGGCGGGTTGCGGCCGAGATCCTGGACGAGATCGCCCCCGCGGTGCATCCCGGCCAGAGCACCGGCGAAATCGACCGGCTGATCACCGAAATGGTCGAGGCCAAGGGCGCGACCTCGGCCACCATCGGCTACAAGGGGTACCGGCACGCCAGCTGCATCTCGGTCAACAACGTGGTCTGCCACGGCATCCCCGGCGCGCCGATCCCGAAAAGCGGCACCGAGACGGTGTCGAAGGACCTGGAGAAACGGCGCAAGGATGACGTGCTGGTCGATGGCGACATCCTGAACATCGACGTGACGGTGATCGTCGATGGCTGGTTCGGCGACACCAGCCGGATGTACGTGGCGGGGAAACTGTCGCGCAAGGCCGAGCGGCTGATCCAGGTGACCCATGACGCGCTGTTCAAGGGGATCGACGCGGTCAGGCCCGGCAACACCTTCGGCGATATCGGCCACGCGATCCAGACCTATGTGGAAAGCCACAAGATGAGCGTGGTGCGCGATTTCTGCGGCCACGGGCTGGGGCGGGTGTTCCACGCGCCCCCCAACGTGCTGCATTACGGCCAGAAGGGCGCCGGGCCGGTTCTGGAAGAGGGGATGTTCTTCACCATCGAGCCGATGGTGAACCTTGGCCGCCCCGAGACCGGGGTGCTGGCCGATGACTGGACGGCGGTGACCCGCGACAAGACGCTGTCGGCGCAGTTCGAGCATTCCATCGGCGTCACCGCCGAGGGCGCCGAGATCTTCACGCTCTCGCCGGCGGGGCTGTTCCACCCTACCTATCGCTAGGCCGCCCCCGATGCCGGGCGCGCCCGTCCGCCGGAAAGGAGCGCCGATGCCCCAGATGCGACCCAGATTCCGCCCGCTGGCCCCTGGCCGGGGATGCCGATGACCGCCGCGCAGGACCATCCGCACCCCGTGGGCTGGCGGCTGACGCCCGCGCGCTGGATCGTCGCGATCCTGGCGCTGGCGGCGATCGTCGTGTCGATCTGGCAGCTGGAATCGGAACGCGCGGGCATCCTGATCGAACCCGTGCCCGGCACCGGCACGACGCCCACCACCGTTTACCGCCTGCCGGATGCGGGGCCCGCGCCGGTGGTCATCGTCTCGCACGGATTCGCGGGGTCGCGGCCCTTGATGCAGGCGACCTCGCTGACCCTGGCGCGGGCGGGCTATGCCGCCGTCGCGTTCGACTACGAGGGGCACGGGCGCAACCCGGTGCCGATGTCGGGCGACCTGGACAGCCCCGAGGGCACGGCGATCCTGTTGATGGCCGAAACCGATCGGGTGATCGACGCCGCGCTGGCCCAGCCCTGGGCGGATGGGCGCGTGGCGATCATGGGCCATTCCATGGGCAGTTACATCGCGGTGCGGCAGGCGGTGGTCGATGACCGGCTGGCGGCCACGGTGGCGGTGTCGATGTCGGACGATTCGATCACCGCGACCGACCCGCCGAACCTGTTGATGATCCAGGGCGAGTGGGAGGGGCGGCTGATCCCCGACGCGCTGGCCGCGCTGCACCGCGCCGACCCGGCGGCGGGGTTGGGCGACACGGTGGGCGACCCGGCCGAGGGCACCGGGCGGCGCGCGGTTCTGGCGCCGAACGTGGAACATGTCGGGGTGATCTGGTCGCCCACCATGCTGCGCGAGGCGCGGGCCTGGCTGGACGCGACATTCGGGCGGCAAAGTTCGGGCGACGTGGCGCATATGGGCGGCTGGGTGGCGCTGTTGCTGACGGGGATCGTGGCGCTGGCCTGGCCGCTGGCCCGCCTGGGCGGCAAGACCCACCAGGCGCGGCCGAAACCCCTGCCGCGCAACCGTTTCCTGATCGCGGCGCTGCTGCCGGCGGTGGTGGTGCCGCTGGTGCTGGCGCCGGTGAACACGCGGTTCCTGCCGGTGCTGGTGGCCGATTACCTGGCCGTGCATTTCGCGCTGTATGGCGTGCTGGTGCTGGCGCTGCTGGCGTGGTGGGGCGAGGTGCGCTGGCCCGGCTGGCGCGAGGTGGGGCGCATCCTGGGGCTGGCGGGGCTGGTCGCGTTTTATGGCATCGGCATCTACGGATTCGCGATGGATCGCTACGTGACCTCGTTCTTTCCCAACCCCGAACGGGCGGTGATCATCGCGGCGATGGCGGTGGGCACGGTGCCCTACATGCTGGGCGACGCGCTGATGGTCGAGGGCGGGCGTGCGCCGCTGTGGCGCAGCCTGACGGCGCGGGGGGCATTCCTGGCCTCGCTGGGGCTGGCCACGGCGCTGGATTTCAGCGGGCTGTTCTTCCTGCTGGTGATCCTGCCGGTGGTGCTGTTGTTCTTCCTGCTGTTCGGGATGATGGGCGGCTGGGTGGGCCGCGCCTCGGCCCGGCCGGCGGGGGCGGGGATCGGGCTGGGGCTGTTTTTGGCCTGGGCGCTGGGCGTGACCTTTCCGATGTTCCAGATGGCGTCCTGAGCGCGGTCAGGGCGTCAGCATGCGGATTGCCGCCATTCCCGCGTCGGACAGGTCCAGAAGCCGCGCGAGGTAATGTTCGCGCACGGCAAAGCCGCGTTTCCCCTCGCCGGTAAAGGCATCCTCCATCGCGTCGATCAGGCGATTCAGGCGGCGTTGGTGCAGCCCCAGCGCGGTTTGCACCGGGTCGGCGATCACACCTGCGAAGGCTGCCACCAGCGCGCCCATGGCGACCAGCCCAACGGTCAGCGCGGCGATCAGCCAGGGCGAGACGGCGACCGGGAACAGGCCATACCACGCCGTGCCCATCAGCCCGCCCAGCGGAAAGGCCGCCACCGCCGCCTGGTGGGCCAGCACGGCGGCCAGGCCGGGGGCGAAGGACACCATGCCCGGTGTGACCGACTGGAACACGATCGCGCCCGCGCCCAGCGTGCCCAGCGCCGTGGTCATCTCGGCCACGGCGGACCGCGTGCCGCCATAGTCCGACAGGGCGCGCGCGGTCAGGCGGCCCGCCTCGCGCCGTTCCGCAACCAGCCGGGCCAGGGCCGGTTGGGCCAGCATGGCGCGGGCCAGCGCGTCGGCCTCGCTGGTCTTGCCGGGGCCGTCCCAGGGCAGCTCCAGCAGGTCGACGACGATGGCGCGTTCGGCGGCCCGGGCGACCGCGGTGGGCAGCAACACACGGCGCGACAGCAGCCAGTCGGCGGTGCGCCGCGCGCCCAGACGGCCCGCCGCCCAGCCGCCCAGCCGCGACAGGATCAGCACCGGCGACAGCACCACGTTGACCGGTGCCTTGACGATGTCCCAGCCCAGCGCGTGGCGATGCAGCCGGACCGTGCCGCGCAGCCCGAACTGTGCCCGCACGAAACCGGGCACGCGGGCGCGCCGCGCGGCGAAATAGGCGCGGGCAGCGGCGATCAGCGCGGCATCGGTGGCGGGGGCAAGCGCGGTCATGGACGATCAGATGGGGGGCCGGGTGCCGGCCCGCAAGCGGGATCAGGCGTGGCGCAGGATCGCGATCCGCGTGTCGCCGTAGCGCCGGGTATCCAGCAGGTCCACGCCCTCGGGCGGGGCGATCTCGCCGCCCTCCTCCCAGACGATCAGCGCGCCGGGCGCGATCCAGCCGCCCGCCAGGGCCGCGGCCAGTGCCTTTTCGCCCAGCCCCTTGCCATAGGGCGGGTCGAGGAACACCAGGTCATGGGCCGCGCCGGGGTTTTCGCCCGGCCGCGTCGCGTCGCGGCGGATCAGGGTCGTTGCACCCTCGGCCCGGCATTTCGCCACGTTCTCGCGGATCAGGGCGGCGGCCTTGGCGCCGTTTTCGACAAAGGTGACATGCGCCGCGCCGCGCGACAGCGCCTCGAGCCCCAGCGCGCCGGTGCCCGCGAACAGGTCCACCACATGGGCGCCGGTCACCGGGTCGCCATAGGGGCCGTTCACCAGAAGGTTGAACAGGCTTTCGCGCACCCGGTCGGTCGTGGGGCGCAGATGCGCGCCCGCATCGCCCTTGCCGACCGAGGCCAGCCGAAGGCCCCGGTGCTGGCCCGCGATGATCCTCACGCCGCCATCAGCGCCTTGAGGTCGCCCGCCGCCACCGCGTCCGGGTCGGGCGAGCGGCCCGCCTCGATCAGGCGCTTGGCGGTCATGTAGGCGCGCGGGTCGTTCATCGCGTCGACGGCCAGAAGCTCGGCCCCGCGGTAATACCAGTGGCTGACCGCGCCCGCGCGGTCGCCGGGGCGGATCACCACGCGATCATGGCCCAGGTTCAGCCCGGCGATCTGCAGTTTCACGTCGTACTGGTCGGACCAGAACCACGGTTTCGGGTCATAGGGTGCGTTCGCGCCCAGCATGTTCGCGGCCACCGCCTCGGCCTGGTCGATGGCGTTCTGCACGCTTTCCAGCCGGATGCGCGCGCCGCGATAGGGCAGGCTGGTGCAATCGCCCGCGGCCCAGATGGCCGGGTCGGAGGTGCGGCCCATCGCGTCCACCGCGATGCCGTGGGCCACGTCCAGCCCGGCGGTTTCGGCCAGTTCGGTGGCGGGTGTCACGCCGATGCCGACGATGGCGAAGTCGAGATCCAGCACGGTGCCATCGGTCAGTTCGGCCCCGGTCACGCGGGTGTCGCCCAACAGGCGCACCAGCCCCGTGCCCTCGCGCAGGTCGACGCCATGGGCGCGGTGCAGGTCGCGGAAATACGCGGATGTCTCGGGGGCGGCGACGCGCTGCAGGATGCGGTCGGCGGCCTCGATCAGGGTGACCTGCAGGCCCTTGGCGGCGGCCACCGCCGCGGCCTCCAGCCCGATATAGCCGCCGCCCACGATCAGCACCCGCGCGCCCGGGCGGAAGGCGGGCGCCATGCCGTCCACGTCGGCCAGCGTGCGTACGACATGAACCCCGCCAAGCGCGCCCCCGATGGCGCCGGGCAGGCGGCGCGGCACCGCGCCGGTGGTCAGGGCAAGCTGGTCATAGCGCAGCGCCTGCCCGTCCACGATCACCGCGCGGTCGGCCCGGTCGATGGCCACCGCGGTCTGCGACAGGCGCAACTCGATGTCGTTCTCGGCATAGAATTCGGGCGGGCGCAGGTACAGCCGTTCGACGCCCATCTCGCCAAGCAGGTATTTCTTGGACAGCGGCGGGCGCTGGTAGGGGGGGGCGGGTTCCTCGCCGATCAGGGTGATCCGCCCGGCAAAGTCCAGTGCCCGCAATTTCGCGGCCAGCGCCGCGCCCGCCTGGCCGGCGCCGATGATGACGATGTGGGACATTGGGCCTTCCGCTCTGGCATGATCCGGGCCAGACACTATCTGAGGCGGGAAAGCGTTTGCAATCCACGAGGAGGGACAGAGATGACGATTTCCACCGGCGACCGGCTGCCCGAGGCCACCTTCATCCAGCTTGGCGCCGAGGGGCCGCAGGAGGTGAAGCTGTCCGAGAAACTGGCGGGCCGCAAGGTGGCGCTGTTCGCGGTGCCGGGGGCGTTCACGCCGACCTGCCATTCGGCCCATGTGCCCAGCTTCGTGCGGGTGATGGACGGGCTGAAGGACAAGGGCGTGGACGAGGTGATCTGCGTTGCCGTCAACGACCCCTTCGTGATGAAGGCCTGGGGCGAGGCGACGGGGGCGACGGATGCCGGGATCACCATGCTGGCCGATGCGGACGGCGCCTTTACCAAGGCGATCGGGATGGATTTCACGGCGCTGCCGGTGGGTCTGGTGGCGCGGTCGAAACGTTACGCGATGCTGGCCGAGGATGGCGTGGTCACGGTGCTGAACGTCGAGGAAAGCCCCGGCGAGTGCGAGATCTCGGCGGGCGAGGCGCTGTTGGCGGCGATCTGAAAACGGCCGGAATCAGCGATATGAATCGCATATGAATTCCATATGAATCGCATATGACTCTTGTATGAGGGTCAGCCCGGGGATCGGCGCGCCAGAAGCGGGCCGATCACCGACACGTCCATGACGTTTTCCCCGCATTGCCAGCGGTCGGGCAGCCGGGCCATGCAATCGGAATGAAGCGCGCGCAAGGTGTCGCTGGTGGCCAGCGCGTCCAGCGGCCCGGCATAGATGCCGCGCCGCGCCATGTCGCGCTGAAGCAGGTAGATCGCGAAATTCGGATTGGCCGCGTAAAGGTCGCGGGCGAGTGCGAGGCCAAGCCGCTGGTGGTCGCGCTCCAGCCGGTCGGCCAGCGCGGGGTACCTGGCCGTCTGGCGGGTGGCCGAGATGTCGATCGTCAGGGCCAGCCTGGCGCGTTCGGCCGGGGACAGGAGATCCGCGAACCGGTCCAGCAGGGCGCGGGCGGCGGCGCGGTCGCGGGCCACGTTCATGCCATTGCCGTCGCGCAACAGCCGCACGAGAAAGCGCAGCGCGTCCGGGTTGCCCGCCTCGGCGGCCTGTTCCAGCAGGGCGCGAGACTTGGGGCCCGAGGCGCGCATGCCGATGCCCCACATGCGGCGTTCGGCGTCCAGAACGGCGATGCGGTCCTGTCCGGCGGCGCGGGCGCGGTCGGCAAAGCCCGCGAATTTGGCCCGCGAATTGGGCGGCAGGTAGCCATACATCGCGCCCTCGGCCAGGGTGGTCCAGGCGCTGGCGCGGCCCATTTCGCCCGCGCGGCGCAGCAGGGTTTCGGCCCGGGCCGGGTCGCGCTGGCCCCACATCAGCCAGGCGCCGTATGTTTCCAGCCCCGCGCCGTCGCCCGCGCGCGCGGCGGATTCGAACAACTCGACCGCGCGGGGGATGTTGTGATCGACGCCGGGCCCATCCAGCAGCACGGCGCCAAGCGCGACCTGCGCGCCGGTGTCGCCGGTGGCGGCGGCCTGTTCCAGCATGGCAAGGCCGGTGCGGGTGTCGGGCGCCATCACCCAGCCCTGCACAAGCTGTTCGCCGAGAATGCGCAGCGCCTCGACATCGCCGGCCTGGGCGGCCTGTTGCAAAAGCGCCCGGGCGCGGTCGGGGTCGGGCGCGGTCACGTCGCCCCACAACAGCGCGGCGCCCAGCGCGGTCCGGGCGCGGGTGTCGCCGGCCTGCGCGGCCTCGTCCAGCAGCGGCAGCGCGCGGTCGGGTTCGGCGGGCAGGTAGAAGCCGTCGAGAAGGATCTTGCCCAGGCTGGCCTTGGCGCGCAGGTCGCCCGCCTGTGCCGCCTGCTCCAGCAGGGCGATGCCGGCCGGCACGTCCTGCGCCCCGCCCAGGCCATAGACCCGCGCCTCGCCCACCATGCGCTGGGCCTCGGGGTCGCCGGCCTGCGCGGCGGCGATCAGCGCCGGCACGTCCAGCGTTTGCGCGCCGGCCATGGGGGCCGCCGCAAGAACTGCCGCAAGAAGGATACTGCGCCGAAGCTGCCCCGCCATTGTCCTGACCTTTCAGACCGTTACGGTGCGAATGCTAGGGGCCGCGGCGGGCGGTGGCCAGTGCAAAATCGGCGCAGGGCGCAGCGCGTTCAGGCCAGCGCGTCCATCTTGCGGGCCAGTTTCACGTCCAGCATGGTCAGCCCGCCCGCGTCATGGGTGGACAGCGTGACCTGCACCGTCTTGTAGACGTTGAACCATTCGGGGTGGTGGTTCAGTTTCTCGGCCCAGAGCGCGGCGCGGGTCATGAACCCGAAGGCCGCGACGAAATCCTTGAATTCATAGGTCTTTTCGATGGCATCCCGGCCCTTGGTCTTGGTCCAGCCATTGGCCAGCAGGGGGGCGAGGTCGGCCTTGCGTTCGGCATCGGTCAGCTTGGCGGTCATGTGTCCTCCGTCATCGTCTTTCGGAACGGGCCGTAATCGGTCATCACCTCGATTTCCTCTTCGACGGCGTCGCGTTCGGCCACGAGATATTGTTCGATCGCGCCGCGAAAGCCCGGATCGGCGATCCAGTGCAGCGAATGGGTGGCCACCGGCAGGTAGCCGCGGGCGAGCTTGTGCGCGCCTTGCGCGCCCGCCTCGACGGTGTCCAGGCCGTGCGCGATGGCGTGGTCGATGGCCTGATAGTAGCACAGTTCGAAATGCAGGCAGGGGTGATCCTCGACACAGCCCCAGTAGCGGCCATACAGGCGGCTGCGCCCGATGAAGTTCAGCGCGCCCGCCACCGGTTCGCCGTCGCGTTCGGCCAGCACCAGGAGCATGTCGTCGCGCAGGGTGTCGTGGGCGCGGTCGAAGAACGCCCGCGTCAGGTAGGGCGTGCCCCATTTGCGCGCGCCGGTGTCCTGGTAGAAGCGCCAGAAGGCATCCCAGTGGCCGGGTTGGATCGTCTCGCCCGTATAGCCGGTGATCGTGCCACCGAAGCCCTGGGCGGTGGCGCGTTCCTTGCGGATGTTCTTGCGCTTGCGCGAGGACAGCGAGGCGAGGAAGGCGTCGAAATCGGCATAGCCCGCGTTTTCCCAGTGGAATTGCTGGGTGACGCGGGGCAGCAGGCCCAGGTCGGCCCCGGCACGCGCCTCGGCCTCGGTGCAGAAGGTGGCGTGCAGCGAGGACAGCCGGTTCTGCGCGGCCAGCCGGATCGCGCCCTGCACCAGCGCGGCCATGCCCGCCCGTTCGGCCCCGGGCCGGGTCAGGAACCGCCGCCCCGTGGCGGGGGTGAAGGGCACGGCGATCTGCAGCTTGGGGTAATAGCGCCCGCCCGCGCGTTCATAGGCATGCGCCCAGTTGTGGTCGAAGATGTATTCGCCCTGGCTGTGGGTCTTGGCGTAAAGCGGGGCCACCGCGATGATCTGGCCCGCCCGGCGCGCGGCCAGGTGGTGCGGCTGCCAGCCGGTGCCCGCGCCGACGGACCGGCTGTCCTCCAGCGCCTTGAGGAACCGGTGCGTGGTGAAGGGGTCGTCGGGGCGGCCGCCATCGGCCGCCTCGGGGCAGGCGCAAGCGTCCCACTCGGCGGCCGGGATATCGGCCAGCGACGACAGAACCTCGATTTCGACTTGCTCTGCGGGCATCCGTGCTTTCCTGCCTTGCCCGGTCAGATGGGCCGGGGCGGGCCGAGGTCAAGCCGGCAGAACGGGCCGGGCCGCGGCATAGCCCTCGAAGGTGACGTTCTGCGCCAGAAGCCGGGCGGTTTCCTCGTCGCGCGGGGATTTGACCGTCCAGCACAGAACCGCCGCCCCCTGCAGGCGCAGTTCGGCCACCCGCGGGCGGGAAAGGTCGGACCAGCGATGCGAGATGAAGGCGGCCTCGATCCGGTCGAAATCGGGAATGCCGCGCAACAGCTTGCGGGTGGGGGCGTGCAGGCGCGGCCAGTGCAGCCGCTCGAACGCGCAGGTGGTCAGGCCGCGCGCCACGTCGGGGGCGGCCATCGCGAAATCGGCGACCGAATGGGGGTTGAAGGACATCACCGCCACGGGGCCGGCATAGCCCGAAACCGCGCGCGCGACGGCGCGTTCGATCCGGCCCACGTCGCGGCCCATGGCACCGTCGGGGTCCTTGATCTCGACCAGCAGGGGCACCCGGCCCGCGACCTCTTCGAGAACCGCCTCGAGCGTCGGGATGCCGGTCTGCCCGCCGGTCAGACGGATTTCGGTCAGTTCGCGGGCATTGCGCCGGGCGATGCGCCCGGTCTCGCCGGTCAGCCGCTTGAGGTCGTAATCGTGAAACACCATGGGCACGCCGTCGGCGGACCCCTGGATGTCGATCTCGATGCCGTAACCGGCCGCCACCGCGGCGCGCACCGCCTCGATCGAGTTCTCGGGCCGCCCGGCGGCACGGTCATGCAGCGCCCGGTGGGCGATGGGCGCGTCCAGGAAGGCCCGGGGCAGCGGTGTCATCGGATTTCGAAAATGCCCTCGATCTCGACCGCGACGCCGAAGGGCAGCGAGGCCGCGCTGACCGCCGAGCGCGAATGCCGCCCGGCATCGCCCAGCGCCTCGACCAGGAAATCCGAGGCGCCGTTGATCACCTTTGGCTGGTCGCCGAATTCGGGCGTCGAGTTGACGAAGCCGGTCAGTTTCACCACCCGTTGCAGCCGGTCGAGATCGCCGCCGCAGGCCGCCTTGACCTGCGCCAGAAGCCCGATCGCGCAGGTCCGCGCAGCGGCGGCACCCGCGTCCACATCCATGTCGGCACCCAGCTTGCCGGTGAGGAAGGTGCCGTTCTGCATCGCGATCTGGCCCGAGACGAACACGAGGTCGCCCGAGACCACGTAAGGCACGTAATTGGCCGCCGGCGCGGGCGCCTCGGGCAGGGTCACGCCCATCTCTGCCAGCCGTGTTTCGAATCGTCCGCTCATGGGCTCTCTCCTTGTGGCCTGTCCCGACGCGGGCGACGCTACAGCCGCGCCGAAGCGGGTGAAACCGAAAAATGAAGACGTTCGGACGGCTTGGAACGGGGCTTGGCCCTTGTGATCCGCGGCGCGTCATGGTTCCGTAGCCGGGTTCTTTCACCTGATCCGGATGCTGCCAGTGCCCGCCCTTTCGACCGACCGTCTTCGATGGCCGCGCCACGTCGCGGCCGCCGCCGCCCTGGCCGTTCTGGCCGGCTGTGCCGCGCCGATTCCCGGCGGGGTTTCAGACCCCTACGAGGTACAGAACCGCGGCGTGCACGATTTCAACGTGGCGCTGGACCGCGCGCTGGTGCGCCCGGCGGCCACATCCTATGGCCGCGTGGTGCCCGACCCGGTGCGCACGGCGTTCAGCAATTTCTCGGCCAACCTGTCACTGCCGGGCAAGGTGCTGAACAGCCTGCTGCAATTGCGCCCGGGCGACGCGGCGCAGAACACGACGCGGTTCTTCGTCAACACCACGATCGGGCTGGGCGGCCTGCTGGACCCGGCGACGCCGATGGGCGCGCCCGAGATCGACACCGATTTCGGCGAGACCCTGCACGTCTGGGGCGTGGCCGAGGGCAATTACGTCGAACTGCCGTTCCTGGGGCCGTCCACCGGGCGCGACACGCTGGGCGCGGTGGTCGACCTGGCGATCAACCCGCTGGGCCACCTGCCGCGCGCCGACCAGCGCGAAACCGCGACGGGGCTGAGGGTGCTTTCGGGGCTGGGGGCGCGCTACGACCGGTCCGAGCTGATCGATTCGATCCTTTACGACAGCGCCGACAGCTATGCGCAAACGCGCCAGACCTACCTGCAGAACCGCCGGTTCCAGCTTGGACGGGGCGCGACGCCGGACTATTTCGACCCGTATGAGGACCCCTATGCCGACCCAGATGCCCAGTGACCCCCAACGCCGCGCGCTGATCGGCGCGGGCCTGGCCGCGGGCGCCGTGCTGGCGCTGCCCGGGGCGGCACGGGCGCTGACCACGCAACAGGCGGCGCAGCTGATCGACCGGGTGGTGGCCGATATCAACCGGGTGATCAATTCCGGCCGCTCCGAGGCGCAGATGCTGCCCGAGTTCGAGCGTATCTTCGCCCGTTATGCCGATGTGCCGATCATCGCCCGCTCGGCGCTCGGGGTGGCGGCGCGGTCGGCCAGCGCGGCGCAGATGCGCGCCTTTACCGACGCCTTCCAGGGCTATATCTCGCGCAAGTACGGTCGCCGGTTCCGGGAGTTCATCGGCGGCGAGCTGAAGGTGCGCGAGGCGCGCCCGCTGAAGAATTTCCACGAGGTCAAGACCACCGCGATTCTACGCGGCCAGGCGCCGTTCGAGGTGACCTTCCTGGTTTCGGACCGGTCGGGGCGCGACCTGTTCTTCAACATCTTCATCGAGGGTGTGAATATGCTGGCCACCGAGCGGACCGAGATCGGCGCCCTGCTGGACCGGCGCCGCGGCGATCTGGATGCCCTGATCGAGGACCTGCGCCGGCTGGGCTGATCCGCGGGGGGGCTCTGCCCCCCGTCCTTCGGACTCCCCCCGGGATATTTCGGGCCAGAAGAAGGGGCGAGGTCTTCTTCTGGCTTGAAATATCCCCGGGGTCTGGGGGCGGAGCCCCCAGCCGGTCGCCCCGGCGACAGCCGGGGCGAAACCCGAAAGGCGCGGGGGCTCAGTTGCCGCGGCCGGTGCCCAGGATCGCGCCCAGCACCTCCAGCAGGATGCGTTCGGCCACGTCACCGCCGGTTTCGCGCGGGCGCTCGACCCCATTGCCATCGCCCGAGGAATAGGTTTCGCCGGGATATTGGCCGGGTGCCGTGTCGCGGCGGTCGGGCACCAGCATCGGCAGCGGGCGCGGTGTCAGCCCGTCATGCACGCGCGCCATGGTTTCGTGCCAGATCTCGGCGGGCAGTCCGCCGCCGGTGACGCCCGACAGCGGCGTGTTGTCGTCGTAGCCCATCCAGACGCCGGCGACGTAGTCGGCGGTGAAGCCGATGAACCAGGCGTCGCGCGCCGCCGAGGTGGTGCCGGTCTTGCCCGCGACCTGCCAGCCGGGCAGTTGCGCGCGTTGCCCGGTGCCGGCCTCGACCGCGCGGTGCATCATGTAGACCAGGCTGCGCGCGGCACGTTCGGAGATGACGCGTTCGCCCATGCCGCCTTCCTGGCCCATCAGCGGTTCGGTCTCGCCCTTCAAGCGCAGCTCGACCAGGCCGTAGGGCGTGACGCTGGAACCGCCGTTGAGGATGCCGGCATAGGCGCCGGTCATCTTGATCAGCGTCGATTCCGAGGCGCCCAGGGCCAGGGCCGGGCCGAGCGCCAGGTCGCTGTCGAGGCCGAAATCGGCGGCGATGCGGCGCACGTTCTCGCGGCCGACCGATTCGGAGACCTTCACCGCCGGGACATTGTAGGAATGCTGCAGTGCCTCGGTCAGGGTCACCCGGCCGTGAAAGCGCCGGTCGTAATTCTCGGGCGCGTAGGGGCCGGATCCGGGGACGTTTATCGTGTAGGGTTCGTCGACCACGGTGGCGTTCGGCGTGTAGCCCAGGTCGAGCGCGGCGGCATAGACGAAGGGTTTGAAGGCCGATCCGGTCTGGCGCAGGGCCATGGTGGCGCGGTTGAACCCGCCGATGGTGGTCTTGCGCCCGCCGACCATGGCGCGCACCGCGCCGTCGGCGGACATCACCACGATCGCCGCCTCGGCCTTCGATCCCGGTTTCACCTTGGTTTCGAACACGTCCTTGAGCGCATCTTCGGCGGCCTTTTGCAGGCGCGGGTCGAAGGTGGTGCGGATGATGACGTCCTCGGTGGTGGTGCGGGTCAGGAAATCGGGGCCTGCGCCCATCACCCAGTCGGCGAAATACCCGCCCGAGCGCGATTCGGCGGCCGCCGACAGTTCGGCCGGGTTGGCCTTGGCGATGGCGGCCTGCTTGGCGGTCAGGTAGCCCTGGTCCTGCATCAGCCCAAGGATCAGATTGGCCCGGTTGCGCGAGCGTTCCAGGTTGTTGGTGGGCGCATAGGTGGTCGGCGCCTTCAGCAGCCCCGCGAGCATCGCCGCCTCCGAGGCGTTCACCTGGTTGGCGGACTTGCCGAAATAGCGCTGGGCGGCGGCCTCGAAGCCGCGGGCGCCGGCGCCCAGGTAGGCGCGGTTGAGGTAGATCGTCAGGATCTCGTCCTTGGTGTACTTGGCCTCCATCGCCATGGCGTAGACCGCTTCCTTGGCCTTGCGCGCGAGCGTGGTGCGGCGGCAATCGGCCTCGTACTCGGCTTCGGATTTCCATTGCGCGGGGTCATAGGCCACGCCCAGGCACAACAGTTTCGCGGTCTGCTGGGTGATGGTCGAGCCGCCATGGCCCGACAGCGGGCCGCGCCCTTCGGACAGGTTGATGCGGATCGCGCCTGCGACGCCGCGCGGGCTGATGCCGAAATGGCTGTAGAATCGGCGGTCCTCGGTGGCGATGACGGCGTTTTTCAGGGCGGGCGCCACGGTGGCGGCGGTGATCTGGCCGCCGAACTGTTCGCCGCGCCAGGCAAAGACCTGGCCCGAACGGTCGAGCAGCGTGACCGAGCCGCGGTTGCGCCCGTCCAGAAGCGCGGAGACGGGGGGCAACTGGACGTAGAAGTAGAAGACCGCAAGCCCCACCACGACCGCGCCCATCAGCGCCAGCCGCGAGCCGATGCGCCAGACCAGCCGCAGGATCCAGCGGAAGAGGCCGCCGAAAAACCGTGTCACGGCGTTGCCCGACCGCCGCGTCCTGCGCCGTTTCGTGCCCGTGGATTTGCGCCGGGTGGGCGCGCGTTTCTTCGCGCCCGCCTTCTTGGCGGGATAGCGTCGTTCCGCCACGAGCGGGGGTGTTCTCCGGCCCTTGCTGCCCATTGCCGTTCCGATTGTCTGCTCTGCCTCGGGCCACCTTACCGCGCCCGCCCGGCAATGTGGAGTTCCCAGCCGCTCACGTTTTCGGCTTTCACAACTGCACAAAAAACCATCACGGAAATTAATTTGTGCAAAAATTGTGCAAACTTTCCAGTGCGGCGGCCGTCGGAGGCGGCGGATTCCTTGTCTCCCCGGTGCCGGAGGCCCCTCCTTGCGTCGGTACACCCGCAGGACCGCCTGCCACGTAAACGGAAGGGTCATGACGTGAAACTGATCATTGCTGCAATCAAGCCGTTCAAGCTGGAGGAGGTGAGGGAAGCGCTCACCACCATCGGCGTGCGCGGCATGATGGTGTCCGAGATCAAGGGCTTTGGCTCGCAATCCGGGCACACGGAAATCTATCGCGGCGCGGAATACGCCGTGAACTTCGTTCCCAAGGTGAAGCTGGAAATCGTCGTGGCCGCGGCCATGGCCGACCAGGTTGTCGAGACGATCGCCAAGACCGCCAAGACCGACAAGATCGGCGACGGCAAGATCTTCGTTCTCGACGTGAACCAGGCCGTTCGCGTGCGCACGGGCGAAACCAACGAAGACGCGATCTGAGCGCGCCCCGCGACGATCCGGAAGCAAAAGGACCAGTACAGATGAAACTGACGAAATTCATTCCTCTTGCCGCGGGGCTGGCGCTGCTGCCCGCGCTGGGCTTTGCCCAGGAGGTCGACATGACGCCGCCGAACGAAGAGATCGGCTATATCTTCACCACTTTCATGTTCCTCGTGACCGGCTTCCTGGTGTTCTGGATGGCCGCCGGGTTCACCATGCTGGAAGCCGGCCTGGTGCGCCAGAAGAACACCGCGACGCAGTTGATGAAGAACATGGGGCTCTTCTCGATCGCGGCGATCATGTATTACCTGATCGGCTATAACCTGATGTACCCGGGCGACGGCTGGACCATCTCTAGCACGGTGGGAGAAGACGTTTTCGGGTATCTTGGCGCCTTCGGCTGGACCTCGCTGGAGCCGGTCGGCCTGGCCGATACGGAAACCGACCTGACCTATGCCTCGGTCGGTTCGGACTTCTTCTTCCAGCTGATGTTCTGCGCCACCACCGCCTCGATCGTGTCGGGCACGCTGGCCGAGCGGATCAAGCTGTGGCCCTTCCTGCTGTTCGTCGTGGTCCTGACCGGCCTGATCTACCCGATCCAGGCGTCGTGGAAATGGGGCGGCGGCTTCCTTGCTCCGGACGTTGAGGGCGTGACCGACTTCCTCGACTTCGCCGGCTCGACCGTGGTGCACTCGGTGGGCGGCTGGGCCGCGCTGGCGGGCGCTCTGATCCTGGGGCCGCGCATCGGCAAGTACGGCAAGGACGGGTCGGTGCACCCGATCCCCGGTTCGAACCTGCCGCTGGCCACGCTGGGCACGTTCATCCTGTGGCTGGGCTGGTTCGGCTTCAACGGCGGGTCGCAGCTGTACATGGATACCGCAGGCAACGTGGCCGACATCAGCCGGATCATGGCCAACACCAACACGGCCGCGGCCGGTGGCGCGCTGGCGGCGCTGATCCTGACCAAGGTGCTGTATTCCAAGCCGGACCTGACCATGGTGCTGAACGGTGCGCTGGCGGGCCTGGTGGCGATCACCGCCGAACCGCTGACGCCGTCCCTGGGCATGGCGACCGTGATCGGGGCCATCGGCGGCGTGATCGTGGTGTTCGCGGTGCCGTTCCTGGACAAGCTGAAGATCGACGACGTGGTCGGCGCCATCCCGGTGCACCTGTTCGCCGGCATCTGGGGCACCATCGCGGTCGTGTTCACGAACCCGGACGCGTCGCTCCTCGTTCAGCTGAAATCGATCGTGATCGTCGGCGTGTTCGTCTTCGTGGTCTCGGCCATCGTGTGGTTCATCCTGAAGGCCACGATGGGCATCCGGGTCAGCGAAGAGGAAGAGGTCAACGGCCTCGACATCGGCGAACTGGGCATGGAAGCCTACCCGGAATTCGCCAAGGGCTAGTCATCGGATAGCTAAGAGAGCCTCGGTCAATAACCATTGACCGAGGTTTCTCCTTATTCTATGACGACCTAAGATATTGATTAACTTCCAGGTTGCTTTCATATGGCGGTATTAGCTATTTTAATTGCTGCGCTAATTGCTTGCGCGATTGCCCTGGTAGCGCTTGCTGTTGCGCTTTCGATAGCCGTTACCGCCCTTATAAGTGGCGCCGTTTCAAACTCGATTGGTGAAACAAGCAGAGGTTTGTTCTCTGTGGACTCGCTTCGAGTGCTGTTGGTTTCTTTGGTGCTTGCGGCTATTTTTACAGTTTCGACCGAACTCTACAATCACACAGTCGTGGGTTCTTTTTTGCTCACTCCTGATGGTTACCAATATCCGCCATACGCGCACTACAACACTGGCGATGAAGTCTTCTCGCAGAGTTTTCATCTCAACGTGTATTTCATAGCGGAAAGTGTCGCCGTCCTCACATCGGCTTTCTTTTTAACAATTTGGTCTGCGGCTTTCTCGGATAATACGAAGGTGAAGATGGCGCTACGCTTAGCCGCTTTCGCTATTTTGACTTACTTCACCTTTACTTCATGGGCCTTCCCGCCGTGGCGTGAATCTGACATGTATTTGCTTCTAGGGGTCGACCATCTTTTCCTTGGCAAGCTGTTGGCAGAAATGACGGTATCCATAGATTTTGTGTTTTGGGCGACGTTTTTTCTTACCCTTGCGCCAATCGCCGTCGCTGTTGTAATAATTCTTGGAAAGGAGGCGCAAATATCCAGGTTCTTGATGGCATCCATGGTAGGCTTTTCAATGATTGCTGTCGAGTTAATGGCGGTTGTTCTTTGGGTGGGAATGCGTTTTCACGCTTAGGTTGAACAGCCGCGTGATCTACCCAAGACGCGGTACTATTGCTTGTATATTCTGCTCTAAGCTGCGCGCGCGTTTCGTCTTTTGGACTTAGAGACCCGCGGCCAGCATCGCGCGGGCGACGCGGGGGAGGATCGCCTCGGTCAGGCCCGCGACGTTCATCCGCCCGTCGCCGATGACGTAGACGCCGTGATCGTCGCGCATCGTGGCGACCTGGGCGGGCGTTGCGCCGATCAGCGAGAACATGCCCTTTTGCGCCGCGATGAAGCCGAAGCGGTCGGACCCGCTGAGTTCGCGCAGGGTATCCGACAGCGCGCCGCGGAGGCCCTCCATCCGGGTGCGCATGGCGTCGAGTTCGGTCTGCCAGTCGGCGCGCAGGGCGGGGTCGGCCAGGATGTCGGTCACCACGCGGGCGCCGTGATCGGGCGGGAAGGCGTAGGTCTGCCGGTTCAGGTTCGACAGGTTGCCGCGCGCCAGCGTCGCGGTGGCGGCATCGCCCGCCAGCGCCAGGATCGCGCCGACGCGTTCACGGTAGAGGCCGAAATTCTTGGACCCGCTGACCGCGATCAGCATCTCGGGCAGGTGCCGGGCCAGCAGGCGCAGGCCCGCGGCATCGGCCTCGACCCCCGCGCCGAAGCCCAGATAGGCCAGGTCGACCAGCGGCAGCGCGCCGGTTTTCTGGAGCACGGCGGCCACGTCGGCCCAGTCGGCGGGCGAGAGGTCGGCGCCGGTGGGGTTGTGGCAGCAGCCGTGCAGGATCACCACGTCGCCCGGCCCGGCGCGTTCCAGATCGGCCAGCATGCCCGCGGCGTCCAGCGCGTGGGCGGCGGCGTCGTAATAGCGGTAGGCGACCTGTTCCAACCCGACGAAGCCCGCGATGGCGGCGTGGTTGGGCCAGCTGGGATCGGGGATGAACACCCGCGCGGCCGGGTTGGCCAGCCGCACGAGATCCAACGCGATGCGCACCGCCCCGGTGCCGCCCGGTGTCGCCACGGCGGCCACCCGGTCGGGGGGCGCGGCATCGTCCAGCACCAGCGTGCGGACCGCGTCCAGGAAGGCCGGGTCGCCCTCGATCCCGACATAGCCCTTGGTCGCCTGCGCCTGCCAGATCCGTTGCTCGGCGGTCTTGACGGCGCGCATCACCGGCGTGCCGCCGGCCGCGTCGCGGTAGACGCCCACGCCCAGGTCGATCTTGTCCGCGCGGGGATCGGCGCGGAACTGTTGCATCAGGCCGATGATCTTGTCGGGCGCCTGCGGCGACAGGCGGGTCAGCATCACGCGGGCCCGGTCGCCACGGGCAGGTCGTTATACATGCCCCATTCGGTCCAGGCGCCGTCATAGACCGCGTGGTTGCGGTGGCCGATCAGTTCCAGCGCAAGCGCCAGCATCGCCGCGTTCACCCCCGACCCGCAGGTGGTGATGGCCGGTTTTTTCAGGTCGACGCCGGCCGCTTCGAACACCGCGCGCAGGTCGTCGGGCGATTTCATCGTGCCGTCGGCGTTCAAGAGCGTGGCGAAATGCACGTTCTTGGAGCCGGGGATATGGCCCGAGCGCAGGTTGGGGCGCGGTTCGGGTTCGTCGCCGACGAAGCGGCCGGGGCTGCGGGCGTCGATGATCTCGTAATCCGCCAGCTTGGAGGCGGCGGCGACCTGGGTGACATCCTTGACCAGGTGGGCCTGGCGCTGGACCGTCATGTGCCGGTCGCGCACCACGGGGGGCAGATCCTCGACCGGGCGGCCCTCGGCCAGCCACTTGGGCAGGCCGCCGTCCAGCACGGCGATGTCGGTCTTGCCCATCAGGCGGAAGGTCCACCACACGCGCGGCGCCGAAAAGATGCCGGCCCCGTCATAGACCACCACCTGGTGGCCGTCGCCGAGGCCCATGGCGCGCATCCGGGCGATGAACTTTTCCACCGGGGGCGCCATGTGGGGGATGGCGGATCGCTGATCGGAAATCTCGTCGATATCGAAAAAGCGCGTACCGGGTATGTGGGCGGCGTCGTATTCCGCGCGCCCGTCGCGCCCCATCGTCGGCAGGTACCACGACCCGTCCAGAAGGCGCAGGTCGGGATCTTTCAGATGGGCTGCCAGCCACTCGGTCGAGACCAGCGTCTTCGGATCGTCATAGGCCATGAACCCCTCCGCCTCGCGCAGCTTCGTTCCCACTTAAAACGGCACCGCGCGGCTGGCAAGGCGATCAGCCGTGGTCCTTGAGCAGGCGCTGCTTTTGCCGTTGCCAGTCGCGCTTGGCCTCGGTGGCGCGCTTGTCCTGGGTCTTCTTGCCCTTGGCGATGCCGATCTTCAGCTTGGCGATGCCCTTGTGGTTGAAATACAGAACAAGCGGCACCAGCGTGTAGCCCTTGCGCCGCGTGTCGGACCACAGCCGCGCCAGTTCGCGGCGCGACACCAGGAGCTTGCGGCGGCGGCGTTCCTCGTGGCCCCAGGTCTTGGCCTGTTCGTAGGGCGGGATATAGCCGTTGACCAGCCACAGTTCGCCGTCTTCGACGCTGGCATAGCTTTCGGCGATGTTGGCGCCGTTCTCGCGCAGCGACTTCACCTCGGAGCCCTGCAGCATGATCCCGCATTCGAGGTCGTCCTCGATCGCGTAATCGTACCGCGCCCGCCGGTTTTCGGCGATCACCTTGTAGTTGGGGTCTGTCTTCGGTTTGGCCATGGTGGGGGGCATATAGGCGAAACCGGCGCGCGGGGGAAGCGGTGCCGGGGCGTGGGCGGGGCGAATCGGGTTCGGGGTGAGTCGGGCCGCGGTTGGGGGGATTCGAGGCGAATTCTCCTAAGAGACGATGAAAATACGCGGAAAAACGGTTTGTTCTCGTTTTGCGAACCGTCGAAAGAGGGCGAAACGGCCATCTTTGATTGTCCCGCGCGGCGAAACCGAAACCGGGGCTTTGCCGGGGCGACCTAATCTTTCCGACAGGTTTGCCCGGGGCACTGTCGCCGCTTTGTGGACAGGGCGGGGCAGGGCCCGGGGCGCTTTGTGGGCGGGGCGTCACCAAAGCTCCACAAAGCCGCGAGAACGCACCTGACTCTTGACCAATTCGGGGGCTTAAGTCGCTCACGGGCCGGTTGCGACCGGTCCTGCGTAAGGGTCCTTCGGGGCTCGTAACCAGTGGTGTGGTTGCTTGGGGTGCGCGGGCCTTTGGGTCGTACCGGTCCGTTGCACCCCAACGCACCCGCGGTCTGCGCCGAAGGGCGGCGGGCCGTGGCCACGACATGGGGACAGGTCATGTCCGACCGGTATGCCGACCCCGCCGCGCGGGGCAATCCTGCCGCCGCACGCAGCCCGGGCCCTGGCGGGCCCCGGGGCGTGGCGGCCGCGCCCGGCTGGGCGCTGCCCGGGTTCGGGCCGATGACGCGGATCACCACGCAGCTGGGCGATTTTCCGGCGCAGACCCTGCGCGTGGGCGACCGCGTGCGCACCCGGCGCGGGCCGTTCAAGCGTATCGTCTGGCTTGACCGGGTGGTGCTGGACGAGGGATTCCTGGCGCATCACCCCGAGGCGCTGCCGATCCTGATCCGGCCGGGGGCGTTCGGCGCGGGCCTGCCGGCGCGCGACGTGGTCGTATCACCCGCCCAGCGGCTGCACGGCCCGCGGATGCAGCCCGGCGCGCGCCCGCAGCCGGCGGGGATGCTGACCACGGGGCCGCGGGTGATGCGCAAGCCCGAGACGGTGTTCACCTACACGCTGTTCCACTGTGACGAGCTGGTGGATGTGCATGTCGAGGGGCTGTGGGTGCCGATCCCGCCGCGCGCCCCGATCGCGCCCGCCGAGGATTGATCGCGGGCCGCGCCGGTCTATCCTTTCCTGCAGGGAAGGCCCCGCAAGAGGGCCACGGGGGACGGCCATCGCCAGACAGGGAGGAGTCGGCCCATGAGGATCCGTCAATCTTTGCCATATGCCGCCAGCGCCGCGCTGTGTGCCGCGCTGGCCCTGCCCGCCTGGGCGCAGGACCGCACCCCCGCCCCCGAGGGCGCGCGGGCCTATATCATCAGCCCCGAGGACGGCGCCACGGTTTCGGGGCCGGTGACGGTGCGCTTCGGGCTGGAGGGGATGGGCGTTGCGCCCGCGGGAACCGAGGCCCCGCATACCGGGCATCACCACCTGATCCTGGACGTGCCGCAGGAGGGCTATGATTTCTCGGTGGCGGTGCCCGCTGATGACAACCACATCCATTTCGGCGGCGGCCAGACCGAGGTGGTGCTGGACCTGCCCGCGGGCACGCACCGGATGTGGCTGTTGTTGGGCGATGCGATGCACCTGCCGCACGCGCCGCCGGTGATGTCCGAGCCGATCACCGTGACGGTGGAGTAGGGGGCTGTTTCGCCTTGCTTGCGCAAGGCGACCGGGCGGGGGGCGCTGCCCCCCGCGCCCCCCGGGATATTTTCGGCCAGAAGAAGCACGATGAGGGGGTGGGCTGGCGGTCATGGAACGCCTCAGCGCGGTGGCAGGTCGACCGTTTCGAGCCAGGGCTTGATGTCGAGAAGCGGGGTGTTGTCGAAGCAGTCGATGGCGTCGATGCCGATGGTGGCGGAGTCGGGGTCGATCGCGGTGATGCGCACGGTGGCCTGGGAGATCGTGTTGGGCCGGTTGGGCGAGCGCAGCGCGAAGGTGCCGCGCGGTTCGGTGACGTGGCGGGGTGCCTGCACCAGCAGGTCGCGCCGGGCGCGGTCCATCCAGTAGAGCAGGATCACCGGCTGGCCGACCTGGAGCCCCGCCAGCGCGGGCGCGAAGGCGGGGTCGAGGTCGATCCGTGCGGGCCGGCCGGTTTCGCGGGCGCGGCCGATATTCCTGGGGCAATCGCCCGGCCCCCAGGGCGAGCGGATGCGGCCGATGGGGCGCAGGCGCGGGCCGTCGGGGTCGGGGGCGCCCTCCAGCACCACCTCGCCCGGGCGCAGCCGGCCCGTCATGGTCAGTTCAGCAGGCCGGCATGGCGCATCGCGGCGTCGATCCTGGCCGCGGTGCCCTCGGTCACGGTGACCAGCGGGGTGCGCACCTCGTTGGTGCATTTGCCCAGCCGAGAGAGCGCGTATTTCGCCCCGGCCACGCCCGGTTCGAGGAAGATCGCGATATGCAGCGGCATCAGCCGGTCCTGGATTTCCAGCGCCCTGGCATAGTCGCCGGCGAGCGTCGCCTCCTGGAACTGGGCGCAGAGGCGGGGCGCGACGTTCGCGGTGACGGAAATGCAGCCGCGCCCGCCATGGGCGTTGAAGCCCAGCGCGGTGCCGTCCTCGCCCGAGAGCTGAAGGAAATCGGGGCCGCAGGTGATGCGCTGTTTCGGCACGCGCGACAGGTCGCCGGTGGCGTCCTTGACCCCGATGATGCGGGGCAGCTTTGCCAGTTCGCCCATCGTTTCGGGCATCATGTCGACGGCTGACCGGCCGGGGATGTTGTAGATGATGATCGGCAGCTTGCAGCAATCGTGCAGCGCGGTGAAATGCGCGATCAGCCCCGCCTGGGTGGGCTTGTTGTAATAGGGGGTCACGACCAGGGCGGCGTCCGCGCCCACCTTTTCGGCGTGCTGCATGAAGCGGATCGCTTCCTGGGTGTTGTTCGAGCCCGCGCCCGCGACCACCGGCACGCGGCCATCGGCGGCGCGAACCACTTCCTCGATCACGGTCTCGTGCTCGGCATGGGTGAGGGTGGGGCTTTCGCCGGTGGTGCCCACGGGCACCAGGCCGTGGCTGCCCTCGTCGATCTGCCACTCGACCAGGCGTTTGAGCGTGTCGAGATCCACCGCGCCGTGCTTGAACGGCGTTACCAGGGCGGGAAGAGACCCTTGCAGCATGACACGCTCCTTGTCCTTGTGCTTCACTGGGGCGGCGGGCGAGTCGCGCCCGCCGCAGCGCGCCGGACCCTATAGCGCGCCGGGTCGGTTGCCAAGTTTGTGTATTGCACGTTTCGGCCGCGCCGTGAGAGCCTGAGTTCCGTTTTTCGAAAGCCACCTGTTCGCCGATGCGCCTGACGTTTCTTGTGCTGGTCCTTGCCCTGGCCGTTCCGCTGCGCGCGGGGGCGGTGACGCCCCTGGTGCAGGCGATGGAAGATGTGCGCGCGGATCGCTGGACCGAGGCGTGGGACCATGCGGGCCGGGCGGGGCCGGTGGCGCGCGACATCGTCACCTGGCGCTGGCTGCGGGCGGGGCAGGGCACGTTCGACGATTACGTGGCGTTCCTGGCGCGTAACCCCGACTGGCCGGGGCTGGACCGGGTGCGGGCCGAGGGCGAGGGCAAGATCCCCGGCCATGCCGACCCGGACGCGGTCCTGGCCTATTTCCGCGATGCCGGGCCGGTGACCGGGGCCGGTGCGCTGCGGCTGGTGCAGGCCCATGCGGCGCGCGGCGAGACGGCCGATGCGCAGGCGATGGCGGTGCTGGCCTGGCGGACGCTGGCGCTGTCGGAGGGGGCGCAGGTGGCGTTGCTGGCGCGGTTCCGCGCACAGCTGGCCGAGCACCATGCCGCCCGGGTGGACGAGATGTTGTGGCAGGGTCATTTTGTGTCGGCCCGGCGGGTGCTGCCGCTGGCGCCCGACGGCTGGGAGGCGCTGGCCGCGGCGCGGATCGCGCTGCGCGAGCAGGCGCCGGGCGTGGACGTGCTGATCGAGCGGGTGCCCGAGGCGCTGCGGGGTGACGCGGGGCTGGCCTATGAGCGGTTCCTGTGGCGCGCGCGCAAGGGGCGCAACGCCGATGCGATCGACCTTATGGAAGAGCGCAGCAGTTCGGCCGCGGCGCTGGGACGGCCGGGGCAATGGGCGGGCTGGCGGCGGGTCTTTGCCCGGCAGGTGCTGCGCGAGGGGGATGCGAAGCGGGCCTATGGTCTGGCGGCGCGGCATTTCCTGACGGGGGGCGAGGATTACGCCGACCTGGAATGGTTGGCGGGGTTCATCGCGCTGCGGTTCCTGGGGGACGCGGACACCGCGTTGGCGCATTTCCGCAGGTTCGAGGCGGCGGTGGAAACGCCGATCAGCCTGGGCCGGGCGGGGTATTGGGAGGGCCGCGCGCTGGAGGCGCTGGGCCGGGCCGAGGAGGCGCAGGCGGCGTACCGGATGGGCGGCGCGCACCAGACGAGTTTCTACGGGCTCTTGGCCGCCGAGAAGGCCGGGATGGCGATGGACCCGGCGCTGGTCGGCGACGAGACCTATCCCGAATGGCGCGATGCGCCCTGGGCCGAGGGCTCGGTTCTGCGGGCGGCGCTGATGTTCCACGAGGCGGGCGAGCGCAACCTGATGGAGTGGTTCCTGACGCACCTGGCCGAGACCGCCGGGCCCGAGGGGCAGCGCCAGCTGGCGGGGCTGGCGCTGCGGCTGGGCGAGCCGCATGTCGCGCTGCGCATCGCCAAGGTGGCCGCCGGGCAGGGCAACGTGATGATGGCGGCCTATTTCCCGGTGACCGACCTGGCCGAGGCCGACCATCCGGTTCCGGCCGAACTGGTCCTGGCGATCGCGCGGCGGGAAAGCGAGTTCGACCCGGGCGTGGCCAGCGGGGCGGGGGCGCTGGGGTTGATGCAGCTGATGCCGCGCACGGCCGAGGCGATGGCCGAGAAGCTGGAGGTGAGCTATTCCACCAAGGCGCTGACCCGCGACCCGGCCTATAACGCGCGGTTGGGGGCGGCCTACCTGGCGCAGCTGATCGAGGAATTCGGGCCGAACCCGGTGCTGGTCTCGGCGGCCTATAACGCGGGGCCGAGCCGGGCGCATCGCTGGGTGGCCGAGCGGGGCGATCCGCGGTCCGCCGGGGTGGACGTGGTGGACTGGATCGAGATGATCCCGTTCCGCGAGACGCGGAACTACGTGATGCGGGTGGCCGAATCGCTGCCCGTCTATCGCGCGCGGCTGTCGGGGCGGACGGGGGTTTTACGGCTGTCGGAGGAGTTGAAGGCGGATTGAGCGGCGGGGAAGGGTTTCGCCCCGGCTGGCGCCGGGGCGACCGGCTGGGGGCGCTGCCCCCAGACCCCCGGAGTATTTTCGCCAAGAAAAAGGGGCGAGGCCGGCCCTAGCCCTGCCGGCGTTCGCGCCAGAGGGTGAAGAGGCCGGCGGCGACCACGAGGCCCGCGCCGAGGCCGACGTTGGGGGCGAGCGTTTCGCCGAAGACGGTGATCCCGAGGGCCGATGCGAAGACCAGTTGCAGGTAGGCGAAGGGTTGCACGGCGCTGGCCTCGGCCAGTTCATAGGCCTTGATCAGCAGGAAATGCCCGGTCGCCCCGGTGACGCAGAGGCAGGCCATCCAGCCCCAGTCCGGCGCCGTCATCGGCTCCCACGCCCAGAGGCCGATGGCGGTCATCGCCACGGCGCCGGTGGTGCCGGTCCAGAAGAAGCTGGTGGCCGCGCTGTCCTGGCGGGCGACATGGCGGGTGAGCAGCCCGTACAGCGCGAACATGAAGGCGGCGGCGAGCGGGATCAGCGCGGCAGGCGAAAACACCCGCAGCCCGGGTTGCAGGATCACCAGCACGCCGAGGAACCCCACCCCGATCGCGGCCCAGCGCCGCCAGCCGACGCGTTCGCCCAGCACCGGGCCGGAGAGCGCGGCGACGAGAAGGGGATAGCAGGTGAAGACCGCGTGGCTTTCCACCAGGCCCAACAGGACGAAGCCCACGACCATCACGCAGATCTCGGCCGCGAGCAGGAGGCCGCGGAACATCTGCACCAGCGGCTGGCGCGTGGCGGCGGCGGCGCGCAGGCCGCCCGCCTTGCGGGTGGCCAGGGCGATCACGAAGGCGGCGAAGAACCAGTAGCGGATCATCACCACCATCAGCACGTTGTATTCCCCCGCGAGGTGGCGCGAGAGCCCGTCCTGCAGGGCGAAGACGAAGGTGGTGGCCACCATCAGCAGGATGCCGAGGCGGGTGTTCTGTTCAGTCATGCGGGGCGCGCCGGGCCACGGTCATGTGGCGCTTGCGGCCGAAGCCGGGGCGGCGTTCGACGGTAAAGCCCGCCTCGGCCAGCGCGCGGCGGACGTGGCCGGCGGCGGTATAGGTCGCCGCCGTGCCGCCCGGCGCGGTATGGGCGGCGACCTGCGCCATCAGGCCGGGGGCCCAAAGCTCGGGGTTCTTGGCGGGGGCGAAGCCGTCGAGGAACCACGCATCGGCGCGGCCCGGCCAGGCGGGCAGGGTGTCGCGCGCGTCGCCGATGACGATCTCGGCGACCAGATCGGGGGTTTCGATGCGGCGCGCGCCCTGCGCCCAGGCATCCAGCAGGGGGGCGGCAACGGCGTGCGCCTCGGGGAAGGCGGCGAGGGCCTGTTCCATGTCGGCGGGGGCCATCGGGAAGGCCTCGAAACTGGTGAAGCGAAGCGGGCCGGGCGTGGCCGCGGCGCGCCAGGCGATGAGGGCGGCGAGCAGGTTCAGCCCGGTGCCGAAGCCCAGTTCGGCGATGTGAAAGCCCGGGCGGAACCGGCCCGGCAGGCCATTGCCCGCCAGGAACACGTGGCGGGTTTCGGCCAGACCGTCGCCCAGCGAGAAATACGGGTCGTCGAAGCGCGCCGAGACGGGCACGCCCTCGGAGGTCCATGAAATCGGGGCGCGCTGGCCTTGGTCCATGACTTGTCCTAGACGGTCGGTGAGGTCGGGCGCGAGCATGGGGAAGGGCGCGGGCAATGGCAACGGTCGACGTGACGGTGATGGGGGCGGGGGTGTTCGGGCTGGCCTGTGCCCACGCCTGTGCCAGCCGGGGCGCCCGGGTGCGCGTGGTGGAATGGTCGCATCCCGGCGCAGGCGCAAGCGGTACGCCGGTGGGCGCCCTGGCCCCGCATGTGCCCGAGCAGTGGAACGACAAGAAGGCGTTCCAGTTCGAGGCACTGGCGATGGCCGGCGATTACTGGGCGCGGGTCGAGGCGGTGTCGGGGCGGGCCACGGGATATGCGCGGCTGGGGCGGTATCAGCCGATCAAGGACGAGGCGGCGCTGGAGCGGGCGCGGGCGCGGGCGGCCGAGGCCGACACGCTGTGGCAGGGCAAGGCGGAATGGCGGGTGATCGCGGCGCCCGCGGGGGGCTGGGCGCCGGTTTCGGCCAGCGGTTACGTGATCCACGACACGCTGTCGGCGCGGATCGCGCCGCGCGCGGCCTGCGATGCGCTGGCCGGTGCGGTGCGCGCGCTGGGGGGCGAGGTCGCCTGCGGGGCCGAGGGGCCGGTCGAGGGGCGGGTGATCTGGGCCACGGGCTATCCGGGGCTGGCCGCGCTGTCGGCGGAACTGGGCCGCGCGGTGGGCAGCGGGGTCAAGGGGCAGGCGGCGATCCTGGCCCATGACGCGCCGGACGCGCCGCAGGTTCATGCCAACGGCGTGCTGATCGTGCCGCATGCGGACGGGACGGTGGCGGTGGGGTCCACCACCGAGCGCGAGTTCGCCGACCCCTGGTCGACCGATGCGCGGCTGGACGAGGTGATCGCGCGGGCGCGCGCGATCTGTCCGGCGCTGGAGGGGGCGCAGGTGATCGAACGCTGGGCCGGGGTGCGGCCGCGGGCGCAATCCATCGCGCCGATGCTGGGGCCGTGGCCCGGGCGGGCGGGGCATTTCATCGCCAACGGGGGGTTCAAGATCGGCATCGGGCTGGCGCCGAAGGTGAGCGAGGTGATGGCCGACCTGGTGCTGGACGGGCGCGAGGACGGTATCCCCGAGGGGTTCCGCGTCGAGGCGAACCTGTAAGGGGTCAGCGGTTCTGGATGTAGGTTTGGTAAAGCCAGACCAGCAGCATCGCGCCCAGAACGGCGCCGACGAACCCGGCGGCAAAGCCCGACAGCACCAGCAGGAAACGCAGCACCAGCCCGCCGATCAGCGCGCCGAAGATGCCGATGGCCATCGTGGTCGGGATATCGGCCTCGACCCGCATGAGCCGGGTGGCGAGAAACCCCGCCGCCGCGCCGATGATGATGAGGAACAGGATGGACATGGGGCCAATATGGGGGGTGCGGCCGGATTCGCCTAGGGGCGCGCCGGAGGCGCAGCCGCCCGCCTGTCAGGCGCGGGGCGGGCGGTGGCCTATTCCGGGTCGAAGGCCTGCATCGAGACCATGCCGTCGGCCAAGGCCTTGATGGTTTCGCGTTCCTGTTCGCCGCCCGGCAGCAGCAGCACCAGCATCAATGCCCCCACCAGCCCGGAAAAACCCAGGAGTTCGTACTTGATCGATTTCATCTGCTCTGCCTCTTTTTATCGGGGCAGCATGTCACCTGTGCGGCTTTGCGGCAATCCGTCATCGCGGAGTCGTGTTCGCGGCGTGGCGCGGGGGTGTCAGTCCAGCCGGTCGGGCAGGGTCAGGCCGCTCAGGATCTCGGCCGCCTGCATGGGGCGTTTGCCCTGGCGCTGGGCCTGGGTGATCTCGACCGCGCCGGTGCCGCAGGCGATTCGCAGCCCGTCGAGCACGGTGCCGGGCGCGCCCTGGCCCGGCACGGTGCGGGCGCGCAGCAGTTTCAGCCGTTCGCCGCCCGCCTCGCACCAGGCGCCGGGGAAGGGCGACAGGCCGTTGACCTGGCGCGCGATATCGGCGGCGGGGCGGGTCCAGTCGATGCGGGCCTCGGCCTTGTCGATCTTTTCGGCATAGGTGACGCCGGTATCGGGCTGGGGCGCGGGGGTCAGGTCGGGCAGGCGGTCCAGCGCCTGAACGATCAGCCGGGCGCCCATGGCCGACAGCCGGTCGTGCAGGTCGCCGGTGGTTTCCTGCGCGCCGATCGGGGTGGCCTCGCGCAGCAGGACGGGGCCGGTGTCCAGCCCGGCCTCCATCCGCATGATGCAGATGCCGGTTTCCGCGTCGCCCGCCATGATCGCGCGGTGAATGGGCGCAGCCCCCCGCCAGCGCGGCAAAAGGGACGCGTGGATGTTCAGGCAGCCGTTGCGCGGCGCGTCGAGGATGGGTTGCGGCAGGATCAGGCCATAGGCCACGACCACGGCGATATCGGCGGCCAGCGCGGCGAACTCGGCCTGCGCCTCGGGGGTTTTCAGCGATGTGGGGTGGCGGACGGGCAGGCCCAGCGCCGTGGCGCGGGCATGGACGGGGGTGGGGCGATCCTTCTTGCCGCGGCCGGCGGGGCGGGGCGGCTGGCAGTAGACGGCGGCGATCTCGTGGCCCGCGTCCACCAGCGCATCCAGCACCGGGACCGAGAAATCGGGCGTGCCCATGAACACGACGCGCATCAGCGGCCCCTTTGCTTTTCGGCCTTCTTCAGCAGGCGGTCGCGTTTGAGTTTCGAGAGGTTGTCGAAATACATCCGCCCGTTCAGGTGGTCGATCTGGTGCTGGACCGAGGTGGCCCAGAGGTTCACGAAATCCCGGTCCTCGGTTTCGCCATCGGCGTTGAGGAACCGCACCGTGACCGCACGGGGCCGCTTGATCGTGGCCCAGACGCCGGGCAGGCAGGGGCTTGCCTCGTCATGGGCGTTCAGCTTGACCGATTCGTGCAGGATCTCGGGATTGGCCATGCGGATGGCTTGGCCGCGTTCCTCGGAGCAATCGACAACGGCCAGCCGCAGCAACACGCCGATCTGGTTGGCGGCAAGGCCCACGCCCTGGCCGGGCATCGCCTCCATCGTGTCGATCATGTCGGTCCAGATCGCGCGGATCTCGTCGGTGATCTGGGCCACGGGTTCGGCGGGGGTGGACAGCCGCTTGTCGGGCCATTGCAGGATGTCGCGGATCATGCGGAATAGGCCTGTTCCAGCGCGGCGCGCAGGTCGGGCGCGACGCGGTCGAAGGTGACGATGCCGTCGAGGTGGTCGATCTCGTGCTGGGCGCAGATCGCGGGGAAGCCGGACAGCGTCTCGCGCAGTTCGGTGCCGTCGAGGTCGCGCCAGCGGACGGTGATTTCCACCGACCGTTCCACGTCGGCGACGACGCCCGGGATCGACAGGCAGCCCTCGGGGCCGGTGGCGGTGTCGTCGGAACGGGCCTCGATCACCGGGTCGAGGAAGACGCGCGGCGCGCGCGGACCCGCCCGGCCGTTCGGGTCCATCACGAAGAGCCGTTTCAGAACGCCCACCTGGGGCGCGGCCAGCCCGCGGCCGGGCGCGGCATACATCGTGTCCAGCATGTCGTCGGCGAGGCTGCGCAGATCGTCTGTGATCTCGCCCACGGGCGCGCAGGGCGTGCGCAGCCTGTCGTCGGGCCAGCGCAGGATCGGCAGGGTGCCCATCAGGCGATCCGGGTCCGCTCGCGTTTCAGCTTTTGCATCTTGCGGGTGATAAGCTGGCGTTTCAGCGGCTTGAGGTAGTCGATGAACAGCTTGCCCTCGAGATGGTCGATCTCGTGCTGGACGCAGGTGGCCCAGAGGCCGGTGAACCTGTCCTCTTTCGCATCGCCCGAGGGGTCGATCCAGCGCACGATCACCTCGGCGGGGCGGGTGACCTCGGCATAGGTTTCGGGGATCGACAGGCAGCCTTCCTCGTGGATGTTGCGATCGTCGGATTCCCAGACGACCTCGGGGTTGAACATGGCATAGGGGTTGGGGCGGGCGCCCTCGTCCTTGGCGCAGTCCATCACGATCAGCCGGTGCGACAGGCCCAACTGCGGCGCGGCCAGCCCGATGCCGGGCGCGTCATACATGGTTTCCAGCATGTCCTCGGCCAGGCGCTGCAATTCATCCGAGATGTCCGACACGGGGTCGGCCACCTTTTTCAGGCGCGGGTCGGGGTGGATCAGGATCGGTCGAATGCTCATGGAAAGGGGATTTAGGCGAATCGATGCGCGCGCGCAATGCGACCAAGGCTTGCGCCCGCGGGTTCAGGCGCTAGGGTCGCGCCGCACGGACAGGAGGCCCCCATGAATTTCGACGAAATCATCGAGCGCCGCGGCACCCATTCGATGAAATGGGACATGATGGAGCCGATCTATGGCGTGCCCGCCGCCGACGGCATTCCGATGTGGGTGGCCGACATGGATTTCCGCCCGCCCGCCTGCGTGGGCGATGCGGTGCGCAAGATGGCCGAGCACGGGGTTTACGGCTATTTCGGCGATGACAGCGCCTACAAGGCGGCGATCGGCTGGTGGATGAAGGCGCGCCACGGCTGGACCGTCGATCCGGCGTGGATTTTCACCACGCACGGGCTGGTGAACGGGACGGGTCTGTGCGTGGACGCGTTCACCGCGCCCGGCGACGGGGTGGTTCTGTTCACGCCGGTCTATCACGCCTTTGCCCGGGTGATCCGCGCGGCGGGGCGCAAGGTGGTGGAATGCCCGCTGGTCAACACGGGTGGCCGCTATGAGATGGATTTCGACGCCTATGACGGGATGGTCGAGGGCGCGAAGATGGTCATCCTGTGTTCGCCGCACAATCCCGGCGGGCGGGTGTGGACGCGCGCGGAATTGCAGGGCGTCGCCGATTTCGCGCGCCGGCACGACCTGGTGCTGGTGTCGGACGAGATTCACCATGACCTGGTCTATCCGGGGCAAAGGCACATTGTGATGGACCTGGTGGACCCAGCGGTGCGCGACCGGCTGGTGATGATGAGCGCCACGACCAAAAGCTTCAACATCGCGGGCAGCCATATCGGCAATGTCATCATCCCCGACGAGGCGCTGCGCGCGCGGTTCGCGGGCCGCATGGGGGCGCTGGGGATTTCGCCCAATTCCTTTGGCATGGAAATGGCGACGGCGGCCTATTCCCCCGAGGGGGCCGAATGGATCGACGCGCTGATGGCCTATCTGGAGGGCAACCGGCGGCTGTTCGACGCGGGGGTGAACGGCATTCCCGGGCTGGCCTCGATGGCGCTGGAATCGACCTACCTGGCCTGGGTGGATTTCGCGGGCACCGGCATGGCGGCGGAGGAATTCACCGCCCGCGTGGAACGCGACGCGCGGATCGCGGTGAACCACGGGCCGACCTTCGGGACCGGGGGCGAAAGCTTCCTGCGGTTCAACCTGGCCACGCCGCGCGCCCGGGTGGCCGAGGCGGTGGAGCGGCTGCAACAGGCGTTCGCCGACCTGCAATAGTGCGCTGATGCAGGGGGCGTGCGCGCGCCCTGCGAATATGCACAGGTCACACCGGCCCTATCTGATGTCCTGAAAAGGAGGGCATCATGGGCCAACTGATCGACGGCGAATGGCAAACCGGCTGGTACGACACCGAAAAACACGGCGGCGCGTTCGTGCGCTGGGACTCGGCGTTCCGCAACTGGATCACGGCGGATGGCCGCCCGGGGCCCAGCGGCGAGGGCGGGTTCGCGGCCGAAAGCGGGCGTTATCACCTGTATGTCTCGCTGGCCTGCCCCTGGGCGCACCGCACGCTGATCTTTCGCCAGCTGAAGGGGCTGGAGGATCATATCGACGTCTCGGTCGTGCATCCCGACATGCTGGACGATGGCTGGACCTTCTCGACCGATTTCCCCGGTGCGACGGGTGACACGTTGTATGGCCTGCCCTATCTGCGCGACGTCTATACCAAGGCCGCGCCGAAGGTGTCGGGCAAGGTGACGGTGCCGGTTCTGTGGGACAAGCGGCAGCAGACCATCGTGTCGAACGAATCGGCCGAGATCATCCGCATGTTCAATTCGGCCTTTGACGGGCTGACCGGCAACCGTGACGATTACTGGCCCAAGGGGCTGCGCGACGAGATCGAAGAGGTCAACGCGCGGGTCTATGACACGGTGAACAACGGGGTCTACAAGGCGGGGTTCGCCAGTTCGCAATCGGCCTATGACGCGGCGGTGAGCGCGCTGTTCGACAGCCTCGACTGGCTGGAGGACCGGCTGGCCACGCGGCGTTACCTGGTGGGCGAGCGGGTGACCGAGGCCGATTGGCGGCTGTTCACCACGCTGGCGCGCTTCGACGCGGTCTATCACCTGCATTTCAAGTGCAACCGCAACCGGCTGATCGACTTTCCGAACCTGTGGGCCTATGCGCGCGAGCTGTATCAATGGCCGGGCGTGGCGGGCACGGTCGATTTCGACCATATCGTGCGCCATTACCATTACAGCCACGACATGATTAACCCCAACCGGATCATCCCGATCAACCCGGTGATCGACTGGTGGGCGCCGCATGGGCGCGAGAGGTTGGCCGCCGCCTGAGCGGTTGCCAGCGGGCCGAAGGCTGCTAGGGTGCTGGGCGACAAGCCTTTTCGGAGCCCGCCCATGCATTTCGTGCCCGCGCTTGCCGCCTGCCTGGCCCTGGCGCTGCCCGTCGCCGCGCGGGGCGACACGCCCTGCGGGGGCAGCTTTTCCGGGTTCGTCGCCGGGCTGAAGGACGAGGCGGCGGCGCTGGGCCATGACCGCAGGTCGGTTGACCGCTTTTTCGCCGCCGTGCGCCCCGACCCCGAGGTGATCCGCCGCGACCGGGCGCAGGGGTTCTTCCAGCGCGATTTCATAGATTTCTCGCGCCGGCTGATCAGCCAGAACCGGTTGGACAACGGCCGGCGCAACGCCGACCGCTACGGGTCCGTCTTTACCGTGATCGAAAAGCGCTATGGCGTGTCGCGCGGCGTGCTGCTGGCGTTCTGGGCGCTGGAAACCGATTACGGCGCGGTGCAGGGCGATTTCAACACGCTGAACGCGCTGGTGACGCTGGCGCATGATTGCCGCCGGCCCGAGCTGTTCCGCCCGCAGGTTTTCGCCGCGCTGACCCTTTTCGAACGGGGCGATTTCGACCCGGCGGGCACGACGGGGGCCTGGGCGGGCGAGATCGGGCAGGTGCAGATGCTGCCCGCCGATATCCTGAAGAACGGGATCGACGGCGATGGCGACGGGCATGTGCGGCTGAAAACCTCGGCGCCGGATGCGCTTATGTCGGGGGCGAACATGCTGCGCGACCTGGGCTGGCGGCCGAACGAGCCCTGGCTACAGGAGGTGGTGATTCCCGACACGCTGCCCTGGGCCGATACGGGGCTGGACCACGAAAAGAGCGTGGCGGACTGGGCGGCGCTGGGGGTCAGGGGGCGCGATGGTGGGCTGGGGCCCGCGGACCTGTCGGCCTCGGTGCTGTTGCCGATGGGGCGGGGCGGGCCCGCGTTCCTGGCCTATCCGAATTTCCGGGTGTTCTTCGAATGGAATCGGAGCCTGGTCTATGTGACCACGGCGGCCTACCTGGCGACGCGGCTGGAAGGCGCGCCGCCCTATGACCCGCGCACTCCCGAACCGGGGCTGTCGGGGGCCGAGATGAAGCTGTTGCAGCAAAAGCTGGCCGCGCGCGGCCATGACGTGGGCGGTATCGACGGCATCCTGGGCGAGATGACCCGCGCGGCGGTGCAAAAGGAACAGCAACGCCTGGGTCTGCCGGCGGATTCCTGGCCGACGCGGGCGTTGCTGAACGCGTTGTAGGGCCTAGGGGCCGGTCTGCACGCCCGTCATGGACGGGGCGGGATCGTCCGCGGCAACGATGGGCGCGACGGCAAGCGCCGCGAAGAAAATCGCCAGAGCGAGGAATTCACGCATCGAAAAGCCCTCTTGCGAGGCGGTCACTGAACACGCGGAAATCGCCCTATGTGCGAGTTCCGTTACGGCACCATACGCCTAATAGGCGTCCCGAAGTGTTAACGCTTTGGTGACGCATGTGCAATCGGCAAGGTTTGGCCGATGCTGTGGCAGCGCGTCGCCGGGGGGCTGAAAGCCTGCCAAGGCCCTTGCAAAGAAAGAGAAATACCTTGATCGCACCGTGCTGCCGGTGCCGGGGTGCGCCCCCGGTGACCTGTTGCACAAAGTGCACACAAGGAAACATTGATCAATCAAGGGGGGAGAGTGGGCGAGGCGCGGCCGGTCAGGCGACCAGAGCCTCGGCCTTTTTCAGGTCGACCGAGACCAGCTGGCTGACGCCCTGTTCGCCCATGGTCACGCCGAACAGCCGGTCCATCCGGCTCATGGTGATGGCGTGGTGGGTGATGATCAGGAACCGCGTGTCGGCGCGGCGCACCATCTCGTCCAGCAGGTCGCAGAAGCGGGTCACGTTGGCGTCGTCGAGCGGCGCGTCGACCTCGTCGAGAACGCAGATCGGGGCGGGGTTCGACAGGAACACCCCGAAGATCAGCGCCAGCGCCGTCAGGGTCTGTTCGCCCCCCGACAGAAGCGACAACGTGGACAGCTTCTTGCCCGGCGGCTGGCACATGATTTCCAGGCCCGCCTCGAGCGGGTCGTCGGATTCGACCAGCACCAGCTTGGCCTCGCCGCCGTTGAAGAGGTGCGTGAACAACATGCCGAAATTGGAATTGACCTGTTCGAAGGCGGTCAGCAGGCGTTCGCGCCCCTCGCGGTTCAGGCTGGCGATGCCCGCGCGCAGCGCCTTGATCGCCTCTTCGAGGTCGTGCTTTTCGGCGGTGAGGGTATCGTGTTCCTCTTGCACGGCCTTGGCGTCCTCTTCGGCGCGCAGGTTCACCGCGCCCAGCGACTCGCGCTGGCGTTTCAGGCGGGTGACGTCGTGTTCGATCTGCTCGGCGCTGGGCATGGCGTCGGGATCGGCGTCGAGCGTGTCGAGCAGCGCCTGGGGCGTCGTCTCCATCTCTTCGGCGATGCGGGCGGCGGCCTGGGCGACGGTGGCGCGGGCGGCCTCGGCGCGGGCCTGGGCGGCGGCGCGGGCCTCGCGGGCCTCGCCGGCGGCGCGCTCGGCGTCGCGGGCGGCGCGGTCGGTCTCGCGCAGGGCGGCTTCGGCCTCGGCGAGCGCGTCGGCGGCGGTTTGGCGGCGGGTCTCGGCGGTGTCGATCGCGGCGTCCAGTTCGGCGCGGCGGGCGGCGATTTCCTCGGGGGCGGCGGTGGCCTTGGCCAGCTCGGCCTCGGACGTGGCCTTGCGTTCGGTCAGTTCGGCGATGCGGGTTTCGGCGTTTTCCAGCCGGCTGCGCCAGCTTGCGGCCTCTTTCGCGATCTCGGAGAGCCGCCGGGCGCGCGCCTCGGCATCGCGCTTCAGCTCGTCATGGGCGGCGCGGCGCGCGATCATCGTCATCCGCGCGGCCTCGACCGTGGTCTTGATGTCATCGACCTCGGCGCGGGCGGCATCGAGATCGCCCAGATCGGCCAGCGCGGTTTCGGCCTCTTTCAGGCGGGCGCGGGCGGCGGTGGCCTCGTCCTCGTGGCGGGAAACGGCCATCTTGGCCGATTCCAGCTTGCTGGCGGCGATGTCGCGTTCGCCCTCGGCCCGCGAGAGCGCGCGGCCGGCCTCGGCCAGGTCGCGGTCGGCGGCGCGGCGGGCCTCGCGCGCGGCGCGGTCGGCCTCGGTGGTGTCGGCCAGCTGGGCGGCCAGAACGGCATGGGCCTGCGCGGCGCCCTCGGCGCGGGCGGTCGCCTCTTCGAGGTCGCGTTTCAGTTCGACCAGGCGGTTGAGCTGTTGCAGGCGCAGGGCGGCGGCGCTGGGCGCGTCCTCGGCCCCGGCGCGGAACCCGTCCCAGCGCCACAGGTCGCCCTCCGGGCTGACAAGGCGCTGGCCGGGTTTCAGCGCGGGTTGCAGGCGCGCGCCGGTTTCGCGGTCGGGCACCAGCCCGATCTGGCCGATGCGGCGCACCAGGACGTCGGGCACCGACACGTGATCGGCCAGCGGCGCGGCGCCGTCGGGCAAGGGCTGCGCCCGGTCATAGGGCGGCAGCGCGACCCAGCCCGAGGCGGCGTCGGCTTGGACCGCGGGGGCGCGCAGATCGTCGGCCAGTGCGGCGCCCAGCGCCTTTTCATAGCCCTTGTCGACGCCCAGAAGGTCGAGCACCTGGCCGCCCTCGGCGGTGTCACGCTCGACCAGCCGGGACAGGGCGGCCACCTCGGCGCGCAGCGCGCCGGCCTCGCCTTCGGCTGCGGATTGTTCGGCGCGGGCCTCGGCCTCGCGGGCCTGGGCGGTGTCGCGCGCCTCGTCGGCGGCGATCAGCGCCTCTTCGGCGGCTTCGGCGGCCTGGGTGGCCTGGGCCTGGCGTTCGGTGGCGGCGTCGACGGCGGCGCGGGCCTCGTCCAGCGCGGCGCGCGCCTCGTCCACGGTGGCGCGGGCACGGGCGGCCTCGGATTCGTTGCGCGACAGGGTCTTGGCCGCGTCCTCGCGCAGGCGCTGGGCGGATTGGTGGCGGGCGGACAGGCGGGCCATGTCCTCGGTCTTCTGGCCCAGCACGTCCTCGCGGTCGCGCAGCACGGCGGCGGCCTCTTGCGCGGCGGCGGCGGCCGCTTCCAGCGCGGCGTCATGGCCGTCATGGGCGGTTTCCAGCGCGGCCTTTTCGGCGTCCAGCCGGGCGATGGTGTCGCCTGCGTCGCGGTTCAGGCCGGTTTCGCGGTCGATATCGCGGCCCAGTTGCGCGATCCGGCCGGTCAGGGTTTCGATGGCGGCGCGGGCGCGGGCGTCTTCCTCGGCCAGGGTGTCGCGCTGGACGGTGAGGCGTTGCAGGATCGCCGAGGCGATGGCCTCTTCCTCGCGCAGGGGGGGCAGGGCCTCTTCGGCGGTGTCGCGCGCGCGGGCGGCCTCGCGGGCGGCGGCCTCGGCGGCGGCGGCGGCGCGGGTGCGGTCGGTCAGCTGGGTTTCGGTGGCGGCGCGGGCGGCGTCGGCCTCTTGCCAGCGGCGGAACAACAGCATGCCCTCGGCGCGGCGCAAGTCCTCGGCGATGGCGCGGTAGCGGGCGGCCTGGCGGGCCTGTCGGGCCAGTTGCGCCAGTTGCTGGGCCAGTTGTTCGATCACGTCGTCGACGCGCGAGAGGTTCTGTTCGGCGCCGTTCAGTTTCAGTTCGGCCTCGTGGCGGCGCTGATACAGGCCCGAGATGCCGGCGGCCTCTTCGAGGATGCGGCGGCGGTTGCGCGGCTTGGCGTTGATCAGTTCCGAGATCTGGCCCTGGCGGACCAGTGCGGGGGAATGGGCGCCGGTCGAGGCGTCGGCGAACAGCATCTGCACGTCGCGGGCGCGCACGTCCTTGCCGCCGATCTTGTAGGCGCTGCCTGCGTCGCGGGTGATCCGGCGGACCACGTCGAGAATGTCGGAATCGTTGAATTCGGCCGGGGCCAGCCGTTCGGAATTGTCGATCTGAAGGCTGACCTCGGCGAAGTTGCGGGCGGGCCGGGTGGCCGCGCCGGCGAAGATCACGTCCTCCATCCCGCCGCCGCGCATCGCCGAGGGGCGGTTTTCGCCCATCACCCAGCGCAAGGCTTCGAGCAGGTTCGACTTGCCGCAGCCGTTCGGGCCGACAACGCCCGTCAGCCCCTCGGCGATCACCAGGTCGGTGGGGTCGACGAAGCTTTTGAAGCCGTTGAGCTTGAGCCGGGTGAACCGCAAGGGGGGTGTCCTGTCCTGATTCCCGCGTGGTCCCCCGATCCTTTGGCCGGTTCCCCGCAGAGTCAAGCGCAGGCCCCATCATCTGGCCAAAGAGGGCGGGTTTTCCACAAGATATTGTTCGCCGCGGCGCGGCGGCGCGCCCGCTTGACCGCTGCGCGCGGCTGGCCGATATCGTCAACCATTGCGAGAGGGAGCTGCCCATGCCCATCACGATCGCGACCGAAACGCCCCTGTCGGCCGATGGCCGGGCGTTGATCGAGGCCAGCGAGGCGGCCCTGCGCGCCGTCTACCCGCCCGAGGAATGTTTCAGCTTTTCGGCCGAGGAATTGGCGACGCGGAACACGCAATTCCTGGTCGCGCGGGCGGACGGGGCGCCGGTGGGCTGTGTCGCGCTGGTGGACGCGTTCACCTATGGCGAGGTCAAGCGGCTGTATGTCGATGCGGGCCTGCGCGGGCGCGGCATCGGGCGCGCGCTGATGGAGGTGCTGGAACAGGCCGCGCGCGACCTGGGGCTGGGCTGTCTGCGGCTGGAGACGGGCGCGGCGCTGGCGGCGGCGGTGGCGCTGTACCGGCGGCTGGGGTTCGAGGAATGCGGGCCGTTCGGCGGCTATCCGGACATCGCGTCGAACATGTTCATGGAAAAGCGGATCGGGCTGGTGCTGCGGGGGCCTCAGCGCGCGGCGCAGGTCAGTTCGGCGTAGATCACCGCCGGATCGCCCGACAACGTGCCGGGCCGCACCTGGCAGCCGGTCGCCTGTTCGATCGCGACGAAGCCGCGCGCCATGACGCCCGCGCGCCGTTCCATGTTCAGCCGGATCGCCTGGGCGGTGTTGCCGTTGCGCCGGACGGCAAAGGTGGACCCGTCCACCGTGACCCGCGTGCCGGGCAGCGCGGCGAAACCGGGGCCGGGCGAATCGCAGGCGGCAAGGGCAAGGACCAGCAGGATCGGGGCGGCGCGCAGCATGGCGCCATCGGGCCAGATCGCGGTTAACGGGCGGTTAACGACGGCGATGCGCGGAAGGTATTTGCAATATCTTCAATATCGGTTTAAGTCACATTCGAAACATTGAATATGAATCGGAGTTCCCCATGACATCGACGGCCTTGCGCCCCGCCGACCGGTATTCGCCGCTGTACTTCCTGGCCTCGCTGGGGGCCGGGGGCCTGGCGGTGACGTTCTTCATGTACCTGTTCTTCTGGGTGCCGCACCCGGGCCAGCCCGTCCCGGTGTTCGAGGATATCGCCCGCGCCTTTCTTGGCGGCGGTCTCCTGACCCAGGGGATGATCGCGGTTGCCTATGTCGGCATCGCGGTGCTGGCGTTCCACAACATCCGGCTGCTGATCTGGAACATCGCGCAATACCGCCGCCTGAAGGGCACGCCCGAATGGGAGGAACTGACCACCACCAATGCCGAAACCCAGTTGCTGGCGATGCCGCTGGCGCTGGCGATGAGCGTGAACGTGGGCTTCGTGCTGGGGCTGGCCTTCGTGCCGGGGCTGTGGGGCGTGGTGGAATACCTGTTTCCCATGGCGTTGATCGCCTTCGGCGCGATCGGGGTGCTGGCGTTCCGGCAGTTGGGCCATTTCTTCGGCCGGGTGCTGACCAAGGGCGGCGTGTTCGACGTGACCGCGCATAACTCGTTCGCCCAGCTTCTGCCGGCCTTCGCGCTGTCGATGGTGGCGGTAGGGTTCGCCGCCCCCGCGGCGATGAGCACCGTGCCGCTGACCGCGGGGATCAGCCTGATCGGGTCGACCTTTTTCGGGGTGGCGGCGATTCTGTACGCGGTGGTGGCCGCGATCACCGGGTTCAACTCGATGCTGCATTACGGTACCGCGCGGGAATCGGGGCCGACGCTGTTGGTGGTGATCCCGATCATGACGGTGCTGGGCATCATGTTCCTGCGGCAGGAACACGGGATGATGCACACCTTCGGCGCCGAGGGCGCGGCGGTGGAAACGCTGGTGTTCCTGTCGCGGCTGATGGCGGTGCAGGTGATCTTTCTGCTGCTGGGTTTCGTGGTGCTGAACCGGCAGGGATACTGGCGGGCCTTCGTCTTTGGTCAGGGCGATTCGGCGGGGGCCTATGCGCTGATCTGCCCGGGCGTGGCGCTGTCGGTGATGCTGCATTTCTGGCTGAACCAGGGGCTGGTGGCCTCGGGCCTGGTGGCCAAGTTCTCGGCCGGGTACTGGGCGGTGTCGGCGCTGTCCGTGACGATCCAGGTCGTGATGGTGTGGTTCACCTTCCACCTGAACCGGCGGCATTTCGGCCGGTCGCGCGGCGCGGCGGCGGTGCCCGCCGAGTGAACCGGCAAGGGGCGGCCGATGGGTCGCCCCGTTCGCCGTGCCGCCTTGTGTCCGGGCGCGGTCTGGCCGATGACCGGCGCAAAAGGAGCAGGGCACATGAAAACCATCGGCATCCTGGGCGGCATGTCCGCCTCGTCCACGGCGCTTTACTATGACGCGCTGAACCGCGGCGCGCGGGACCGGCTGGGCGGGCTGCATTCGGCCGAGCTGTTGATCCGGTCGCTGGATTTCGCGGTGATCGAGGACATGCAGGCCAGGGGCGACTGGGAGGCGGCGGGCGCCCTGTTGAACCGCGAGGCGCGCGCGCTGGAGGCCGGGGGGGCCGACCTGCTGATCCTGGCCACCAACACGATGCACAAGCTGGCCGAGCCGATGATGGACGGCGTTTCGATCCCGTTTCTGCATATCGCGGATGCCACGGCGGCGGCGATCCGGGCGGCGGGTCTGGCCAGGCCGGGCCTGATGGCCACGGCCTATACGATGGAGCAGACGTTTTACACCGACCGGCTGCGGGCGGCGGGTCTGGCGCCGATGCTGCCCGGCCCCGAGGACCGCGCCGAGACGCACCGGATCATCTATGACGAGCTGTGCCTGGACGAGATCCGCGACGAAAGCCGCGCGGCCTATGAGGGCATCGCGATGCGGTTGGCGAAACGCGGGGCGGATTGCCTGATCCTGGGCTGCACCGAGGTGGGGCTGCTGTTGAACGCGGGCAACGTGCCGGTGCCGGTGTTCGACACCACGCAAGTGCATTGCGCCGCGGCGCTGGATCGGGCGCTGGCGGGGTAGGTCGGACAGGGCCGCGCCCTACCCCGCGGGGAGGGGTGAACCGTCTTTGCGGAAACGCGCCGGGGGCGTGTTTCGCGGGTGAACCGGCAGAGCCCCGGACAGGTGCGGCCCCGATCGCATCCGTGCAACGCCAGACCGCCGGGGGCGCAGCCCCCGGCGCCGGTCGCCTCGCGCAGCGAGGCGAAACCCGAAGGATCAGATGATCCCGTGCCGCCCGATGCCTAGCGGCCCTCGCCCATCGCCCGCGCCTCGGACAGGGTAAAGCCGGTGGCCAGCGCCTCGGGGTCGAGCCTCAGTTCCACCACGAAGGGCGTTTCCGCCGCCAGCGCACGCTCCATCGCGGCGGGGAAATCCGCCTGCTCGGCGACCGTGACGCCGTCGCCGCCATAGGCCCGCGCCAGCGCCGGATAGTCGGGATTGGCGAGGTCCGTGCCGCTGACGCGCCCCGGATAGGTGCGTTCCTGGTGCATGCGGATCGTGCCGTAGCGGCCATTGTTGGCGACGATCACCACCACCTTGGCGCCGTGCTGCACGGCGGTCGACATCTCGTTCAGGGTCATCTGGAAACAGCCGTCGCCCGCAAGGCAGATCACCGGGCGGTCCGGGTGTTCGAGGCTGGCCGAGATCGCCGCGGGAAAGCCGTAGCCCATCGAGCCCGAGGTGGGGGCAAGCTGGGTGCCAAACCCCTTGAACGCGAAATAGCGGTGCAGGAAGGCCGCGTAATTGCCCGCGCCGTTGGTCACGATGGCGTCCTCGGGCAGGTGGCGGGACAACCAGGCGATGACCTGTTCCATCTTGACCGCGCCGGGGGTTTCCCGGGGCGTGGTCCAGGCGTCGTACTCGGCGCGGGCGGCGGCGGTCCACGCGGCCCAGGGGCCGGGGCGGGCGGGCAGGGCGGCCAGCGCCGCCACCATGGCGGGGGCGGGCAGGGCGATGCCCGGATCGGGGCGCCAGACCCGGCCCAGCTCATCCGGGTCGGGATGGACATGGACGATGCGCGGGCCGGGGCGGGTGGGATCGAGCAGCGTGTAGCCGTTGGTCGCGGTATCGCCCAGCCGGGTGCCGAGGGCCAGGACCAGGTCGGCCTGGGTCAGCCGGGCGCCCAGTTTCGGGTTCATCCCCACGCCCAGGTCGCCCACGTAATGGGAATGGCGGTTGTCCATGTGACCCTGGCGGCGGAAGGTCACCGCCACCGGCACATCGAAGCCCTCGGCGAACCCGGCCAGCTGGGCGGCGGCCTCGGGCGACCAGTGCGGCCCGCCGGCCACGACCAGCGGGCGCCGGGCCTTGGCCAGTGCCTCGGTGATGGCCGCGACCTGGGCCGGGCTTGCCTCGGCGGCGATGCGGGCGGGGGGCGCGATGTCGGGCACGTCGGCGGCCGCGCTCAGCATGTCCTCGGGCAGGGCGAGGACCACCGGGCCGGGCCGGCCGGACGTCGCCACGTGGAAGGCGTGCGAGATGTATTCGGGCAGGCGTTCTGTCTGATCGACCTCGGCGGCCCATTTCACCAGCGGGCCGAAGAAGCGGCGGTAATCGACCTCTTGAAACGCCTCGCGGTCGCGGTCGGCGCGCGCGATCTGGCCCACGAAGACCACCATCGGCGTCGAATCCTGCCGCGCGACATGCAGCCCGCTGGCCGCGTTCGACGCCCCCGGCCCGCGGGTGACGAACAGCACGCCGGGCTGGCCGGTCATCTTGCCATGGGCCTCGGCCATCATCGCGGCGCCGCCCTCGTGCCGGCAGACGATGTTGGGAATACCGGCGTCATACAGCCCGTCCAGCGCGGCGAGAAAGCTTTCGCCCGGGACCGAAAAGACCCGTTTCACCCCCTGAATCGCCAGCTGATCCGCCAGGATGCGCCCGCCATGCCGCGCCATGTTCCACCCTCCGTTCCGTTTGCCGCGCACCCTGCGTCAAGCCCGCGGCAGGGGCAAGCCGGTTGCTCTGCCGCGCGGGCGGGTTAGCTTTGGGGTGACATGGGAACGGAGGGACGGCATGGCCAAACACAGGCTTTTGGGGATTTCGGGGTCGCTGCGGCGGGAGTCCTTCAACACCAAGCTGATGCGCGAGGCGGCGCGGATCTTCGACCCCGAGGCGTTCACCGAGGCGGATCTGCGGCTGCCGCTCTATGACGGCGACATCGAGGCCACGCAGGGCATCCCGCCCGAGGTGCAGCGGCTGGCCGACCAGATCGCGGCGGCGGATGCGGTGGTGATCGCGGGGCCGGAATACAACAAGTCGATCTCGGGCGTGCTGAAGAACGCGCTGGACTGGGTCAGCCGAACCAAGGGCACCCCCTGGGCGGACAAGCCGGTGGCGATCCTGTCGGCGGCGGCGGGGGCCGCGGGCGGGCCGCGCACGCAATTCGCGCTGCGCCATTGCCTGGTGGCGTTCCGCCCGCGCCTGTTGCAGGGGCCCGAGGTGATGGTGGGCAACGCCAGCCAGCAATTCGACGCGGAGGGGCGGCTGACCAACGAGGTCGGGCAGAAGCTGCTGGAGGAGTTGATGGCGGCGCTGAAGGCCGAGATCGGACGCTAGGGGGCAGGATTGGCGATCTCGATCAGGTTGCCGTCCGGGTCGCGGACGTAGATCGACAGGATCGGCCCGGTGGCGCCGGTGCGGGGCACGGGGCCTTCCTCGACCGCGACGCCCAGCGCCCCCAGATGCGCCCGCCAGTCCGAGAGCGGCGCGGGGCTGAGGAAACAGAGGTCCGCGCTGCCGGGGCGCGGCGCGCGGGCGTGCGGCGCGAACTCGCTGCCCGCGACATGCAGGTTGATCTTCTGCGCGCCGAACAGCAGGGCGGTCCGGGTGGTGCCATCGGCGGGCAGGAACCGTTCCGCGCGCATCCCCAGCACACGGGTATAGAACGCCACGCTCGCCTCGGGATCGGAGACGGTCAGGACCAGGTGGTCGAGTGCGGAAACTTGCGGTGCCATGCGTGTTGCGCCCCCCTGCGGCTGCGGCTAGCGTGCCGACCATGGACGAGCCCGCCGCCCCGACGCAAATCCTTCGCGACGCGATGGATCCGCCGCGCGCCGCCGCGCTGCAGGCGGCGCTGGACCTGGGCGGCCCGCCGCTGCGGGGGCATGCGGTGCTGCCGCCCTTCTTTCACCAGGTCTATTTCTGGGACGCGCGCCCGCCCGGCGCGCTGGGCCGCGACGGACACCCCCGGGTCGGCGATTTCATCCCCGATCTCGGCCTGCCGCGCCGGATGTGGGCGGGGGGGCGGTTGACCTTCTACGGGTCGCTCCGGCTGGGAATCCCCGCCGAAAAGACGACCACCCTCGTAAAGGTCGAGGAAAAATCCGGGCGCAGCGGGCCGCTGGCCTTCGTCACGCTGCGCCACGACATCGTGCAAAGCGGGGTGCTGAGGGTCAGCGAACACCAGGACCTGGTCTATCGCGAGGATCCCCACCCCGCCGCGCCCCGCCCCGCCCCGCCCGAGGCCCCGGACGACGCCGAGGACCGCGACGCGCTGGCGTTCCCGACCACGCTGCTCTTTCGCTACTCGGCGCTGACCTTCAACGGGCACCGCATCCACTACGACCGCGACTATGCCCAGCGGGTCGAGGGCTATGGCGGGCTGGTGGTCCACGGGCCGCTTCTGGCGCAAGTCATGATGCTGACCGCCGAGGCGCGCGCGCCGCTGCGCGCCTTTGCCTTCCGCGCCCATGCGCCCCTGATGGACACCGAACCGGCCTGGCTTTGCCGCAAGGGCGAAAGCTACTGGATCGAGGGCCCCGGCAACCGGCTTTGCATGTCGGCCGAGGCGATCCACGCCTGATCTTTTTCTTGGCGCAAATACTCAAATCCCGCAGGGGCCGCCCGCGCGCCGCTCAGGGCTTGTAGGGCGCCATGCCCGCCCGCGCCAGCTCGTCCGCGCGTTCGTTCTCGGGGTGGCCGGCATGGCCCTTGACCCATTCCCAGCGCACCTGGTGGCGGGCCTGCGCGTCGTCCAGCCGCTGCCACAGTTCCACGTTCTTCACCGGCTTTTTCGCCGCCGTCTTCCAGCCGTTCCGCTTCCAGCCATGGATCCAGCCGGTGACGCCGTTCTTCACATAGGCGCTGTCGGTGACGATGGTGATGGCGGTGGGGCGCGTCAGGCTTTCCAGCGCGTTGATCGCGGCCAGGAGTTCCATCCGGTTGTTGGTGGTCGTGGCCTCGCCGCCCGAGAGGGTGCGCTCCTTGACGACCGTTTCGCCCTCTTTCGCCTGCAACAGCACGCCCCAGCCGCCCGGGCCGGGGTTTCCGCTGCAGGCGCCGTCTGTATAGGCGAAAAGCTCGGCCATGGTCGCTCCGTCTCTTGGCCCGCGCGGGTTTAGGGGGCGCGGGCGGGGGCGTCAATCGCGCCGGGCGGTCAGGAAGATCACGTCGCAGGGGGTGCCGTCGAAGCCGACCGAGGGTTCGGTCACCTCGGCCTCGGGGGCGAAGCCCGCGGCGCCCAGAAGCCCACGAAGTTCGTCGCGGGTGACATAGGTGTAAAGCCGACCGATGCTGTCGCGCGCCTCGCCCGTGCCCAGTTTCATCGCCACCATGACCCGCCCGCCGGGCCTGAGGGCGCAGTGGATCGCAGACAGGTGCCGGGGCAGGGCGGCGCGGGGCGCGTGCAACAGGCAGAAGCTGGCCCAGACCCCGTCGAAGGCGGCCCGGAAATCGAGGTCGTCGAAACTTCCGACCTGCACGGTCAGCCCATAGCGGTCGCGGGCGACCCGGGCCATCTCGGGGCAGGCGTCCATCGCGGTGACGGACAGCCCCGCGTCGCGCATCGCCGCCGCGCCCCAGCCCGGCCCGCAGCCGAGGTCCAGCGCCGCCCCGCCCGGCGGCAGTGCGCCGATGAAGGCGGTCAGCACCGACTGCGCCACGTCGCCGTGATGGATCTCGGAATAGTCGCTGGCGCGGGCGGAATAGACCGCGAGCGTTTCTGCGTCGGGCCCGGTCACAGCAGCGGCACGGCGAGGCAGAGGACGACCACGGCGGTCAGCGGGATGCGCAGCCCCATCCACCATTTGGGCGCCAGGTTGATCTTCCAGAAGAAGGCGTCCAACAGCAAAAGCCCGGCATAACCCGCGATCAGCGCGATGATCGAGCCCTCGGGCCCGCCGCCCACCATGAAGAACGCCCAGAGCGCGGGGATCACCGACAGCGTGAAGGCGATGCCGGCCCGCGCCCCTTCGGCCTTGGTGGCGAATCCCCAGAGCACGCCGGACATGAAGGCCAGGATGATCGTGCCGTAGAAGTTCAGCACGTAGATGCCCATGAAGCGCGGGCCCAGGTTGGCCAGCGCGAAATCGTAAAGCCCGGGCGCCAGCACCGTGCCCGCGCCCCAGAGGAACGGGATCAGCCCGGCAAGCCCCAACACCAGGGCGGACAGCGGCACCTGTTTCATGGTCACTCCGAATCCTTCATGCGGCGGGCCCGGGCAGGCCTGCGCCCCTTATGCCGGTTCGCGCACGATGCGGGGCAGGCGGAACTCGATGCTTTCGGTGGCGGTGACGACGGGTTCGACGGTCAGGTCGAACCGGTCGGCAAAGGCCTGCACCACCTCGTCGACCAGCACGTCGGGGGCCGAGGCGCCCGCGGTCAGGCCCACGGCGGAACAACCTTCGAGCGCGCGCCAGTCGATATCGGTGGCGCGCTGGACGAGTTGCGAATACTGGCAGCCCGCCGCGGCGCCCACCTCGACCAGGCGGCGCGAGTTCGACGAGTTCGGCGCGCCGATCACCAGGATCGCCTGCACCTTGGGTGCCAGCGCCTTGACCGCGCCCTGGCGGTTGGTGGTGGCGTAGCAGATGTCTTCCTTGTGGGGGCCCTCGATATTGGGGAACCGTGCCTCAAGCGCCTTGACCACGCCCGCGGTGTCGTCGATCGACAGGGTGGTCTGGGTGATATAGGCCAGCTGGTCGGGGTCGCGCGGGGTCAGCCCGGCGACCTCTTCGGCGGTCTCGATCAGCAGCACCTCGCCCTCGGGCAGCTGGCCCATGGTGCCGATCGTCTCGGGGTGGCCGCGATGTCCGATCATCACGATCTGCTTGCCGTTCTCGTGGTGGCGCGCGGCCTCGAGATGCACCTTGGAGACCAGCGGGCAGGTCGCGTCGACATAGATCATCTCGCGCCGCTTCGCCTCTTCGGGCACGGATTTCGGCACGCCGTGGGCGGAAAAGATCACCGGGCGGTCGACCGGGCATTCGTCCAGTTCCTCGACGAACACGGCGCCCTTTTCGCGCAGCCCGTCGACGACGAACTTGTTGTGCACGATCTCGTGGCGGACATAGACCGGCGGGCCCCATTTCTCCAAGGCCATCTCGACGATCTTGATCGCGCGGTCGACACCGGCGCAAAAGCCGCGCGGCGCGGCCAGGTAAAGGGTCAGCGGGGGCTTGGTCATGGCGTTTCTCCTGTCGTCCCAAGAGGTAAACCCATGGGCGTTTCGCGTCCAGCCCCGGGGCGGGCCGCGCGGGACCATAAATCGCCGCAGGTGGGGCGCGGCCTAGCCCGCGGCGGCGGCGGTGGCCCAGGCCAGCACGGCATAGCGGCCGGTCTTGGCGAGCGTGACCAGCAGCAGGAACAGCCAGGCCGGCGTGCGCATCATGCCCGCGACCACGGTAAAGGCATCGCCCAGCGGCGCCCAGGACAGCAAGAGAGTCCAGACGCCCCAGCGGGCATACCAATGCTGGGCGCGGGCCAGCTGGCGGGTCGAGACGGGGAACCAGCGCCGGCCGCGGAAATGTTCGACCCAGCGGCCCAGCACGTAATTCACGACCGCGCCCAGCACGTTGCCCACGCTGGCCACCAGCACCAGCCAGACGGGGGCGATGTCGCCGGCCAGTTGCAGCGCGACGAAGACGACTTCGGACTGGAAGGGCAGGACGGTGGCCGCGCCGAAGGCGGCGGCGAAAAGCGTGGCAAGCTGCAGAAGGATGGTCGAGCCCGGCATGGCGGTTCACCAGATGCGATGCCGGGCCCGGTTTTCAAGGACAGGCCGGAGGGGCGGCCCGCCCGCCTATCCGTCCTGTTGCGCCTCGGCCCGGTTTTCGCGCGGCTCGCGCGGTTCGCGGGGGGGGCGACCGATCACTTCCTTCAGCTCGTCGAGCTCGATGAAATTGTCGGCCTGGCGGCGCAACTCGTCGGCGATCATCGGCGGCGAACTGCGGATCGTCGAGACGACCGACACGCGCACGCCCTGGCGTTGCAGGCTTTCGACCAGCGGCTTGAAGTCGCCATCGCCCGAGAACAACACGATGTGATCGACCCGCGGGGCGAGTTCCATGGCATCGACCGTCAGTTCGATATCCATGTTGCCCTTGACCTTACGGCGGCCCTGGCTGTCGGTGTATTCCTTGGCCGGCTTCGTCACCATGGTGAAGCCGTTGTAGTTCAGCCAGTCGACAAGGGGGCGGATTGGCGAGTAGTCGTCGTTGTCCAGCAGCGCGGTGTAATAGAATGCGCGCAACAGCTTGCCACGACGCATGAATTCCTGCCGCAAGAGTTTGTAGTCGATGTCGAACTCCAGCGCCTTGGCGGCCGCGTAGAGGTTCGAGCCGTCGATGAAAAGCGCCAGGCGTTCATCTCTGTAAAACATTCGGGCTCCTTTTCAATGTGCCCGCAACACGGAAGTTCGTGAGTGGTTGGAACAATGCGCACTGAAATACAAAGCGCTGCGGGCCGTCCGCGAAATCTAAGGATCGAGTCGAATGCCGCAACCGTTAAATTATGCAAAAACCAGTCCAAAAGGACAAGTTGCCTTGGGGTCGAATGTCGCGGCCCGGGGCCGGTCGCTGTCCGGGACGCTGGCCGCGGCGCTGGAATCGCTGGATTGCGAATCACTTCGCGTGACGCGAATCAGCCGGTTCTTCCGCACCCCCTGCTGGCCGCCGGGCGCCGGTCCCGACTTCGTCAACGCGGCGGCCGAGATCGAAACCGCGCTGCCGCCCGAGGCGGTGCTGGAACGGCTGCACGCGGTCGAGGCGGCCTTTGGGCGCGAGCGCGGGGCGCGCTGGGCGGCGCGCACGCTGGACCTGGACCTGGTGGCGATGGGGAACCTGGTGCTGCCCGATGCGGCGACCCAGACCCGCTGGCGCGACCTGCCGCCCGAGGCACAGGCCAGGGACGCGCCGGGCGAGTTGATCCTGCCGCACCCCCGGTTGCAGGACCGGGCCTTCGTGCTGGTGCCGCTGGCCGAGATCGCGCCGGACTGGCGCCACCCGATTCTCTGGCAGAGCGTGGCCGAGATGCTGGCGGCGCTGCCCGAGGCCGAAAAGGCCGCGATTTCCCCGGTTTCGGGGCCTTGGTCGGGGCTTTCCGCCCTTGTCAAGGCCTTTGAGACCCAATAGAAAGGCGGTTCAACCTCCCTAGGATCGGAGAGCGCCATGGCCCGCGTGACGGTAGAAGATTGCGTTGACAAGGTTCCGAACCGGTTCGAGCTGGTGCTGCTTGCCTCTCACCGGGCACGCGAGATCGCCGCGGGCGGGTCGCTGACCATCGACCGCGACAACGACAAGAACCCGGTGGTCGCGCTGCGTGAGATCGCCGAGGAAACCCAGTCGGCCGACGACCTGCGCGAGCGGATGATCGAGGCCAACCAGACCCAGATCGAGGTCGACGAGCCGGAAGAGGATTCCATGGCGCTGCTGATGGGCGGCGGCGTTGCCGAACCGGACCGCCCGAGCGAGGACGACATGTCCGAGGAAAAGCTGCTGCGTGCCCTGATGGAAGCGCAGTCCCAGAAATAACCCCACGGGGCGCGCGCGCGACACGATCGGCCGGCCCGCGCCCCCACCTAAGGCTTGCGGCCGCATGATCGACGTCGAAGACCTGATCTCGCTGGTCCGCAACTACAACCCCAGGACAGATGCAGACCTGATCCGCCGCGCCTATGCCTATGGGCGCGAGATGCATGCCGGCCAGTTGCGCCGGTCGGGCGAGGAATATTTCACCCATCCCGTCGCGGTCGCCGCGATCCTGACCGAACAGCGGCTGGACGACGCGACGATCGTGACGGCGCTGTTGCACGACACGATCGAGGACACGAAATCCACCTACCGCGAGGTCGAGCGGCTGTTCGGCAACGAGGTGGCGGAACTGGTGGACGGCGTGACCAAGCTGACCAACCTGCAGCTGTCCTCGTCCGAGACCAAGCAGGCCGAGAATTTCCGCAAGCTGTTCATGGCGATGTCCAAGGACCTGCGGGTGATCCTGGTCAAGTTGGCCGACCGGTTGCACAACATGCGCACGATCAAGTCGCTGCCGCATGAAAAGCAGGTGCGCAAGAGCCACGAGACGATGGACATCTTCGCGCCGCTGGCGGGCCGGATGGGCATGCAGTGGATGCGCGAGGAGCTGGAGGACCTGGCGTTCCGGGTGCTGAATCCCGAGGCGCGCAACTCGATCATGCGCCGGTTCATCACGTTGCAGCGCGAAACCGGCGACGTGATCCAGCAGATCACCCAGGACATCCGCAAGGAACTGGACCGCGAGGGGATCGAGGCCGAGGTGTTCGGCCGCGCCAAGAAACCCTATTCGATCTGGCGCAAGATGGAGGAGAAGGACCAGGGCTTTTCCCGGCTGTCGGACATCTACGGGTTCCGGGTCATCACCGGGTCCGAGGGCGATTGCTACCGGGTGCTGGGGGCGATCCACCAGCGCTGGCGGGCGGTGCCGGGGCGGTTCAAGGATTACATCAGCCAGCCGAAATCGAACGGCTACCGGTCGATCCAGACCACGGTGTCGGGGCGCGACGGCAAGCGGGTCGAGGTGCAGATCCGCACCCGCGAGATGCACGAGGTGGCCGAAAGCGGCGTGGCCGCGCACTGGTCCTATCGCGACGGGGTGCGGGCCGAGAACCCGTTCGCCGTTGACCCGGCGAAGTGGCTGGCCTCGCTGACGGAACGGTTCGAGAATGCCGAGGACCACGACGAGTTCCTCGAACACGTCAAGCTGGAGATGTACACCGACCAGGTGTTCTGCTTTTCGCCCAAGGGCGACGTGGTCAAGTTGCCCCGCGGCGCGACGCCCCTTGATTACGCCTATGCGATCCACACCCGGATCGGCGACAGCTGCGTGGGGGCCAAGGTCGACGGCATCCGTGTGCCGCTGTGGACCCGGCTGAAGAACGGGCAGTCGGTCGAGATCATCACCGCCGAAGGCCAGCGCCCGCAGGCCACCTGGATCGATATCGTGGTGACCGGCCGGGCCAAGGCCGCGATCCGCAAGTCGCTGCGCGAGGAAGACCGGGAACGCTATATCAAGCTGGGCCGGGAACTGGCGCGCGTCGCGTTCGAGCATGTCGGCAAGAAATCGACGGACAAGGCGTTGCGGACCGCGGCGCGCAGTTTCGGGCTGCACAGCGCGGCCGAGTTGCTGGCGCGGCTGGGCTCGGCCGAGCTGCGCGCGCAGGACGTGGTCGAGGCGCTGTATCCCGACCTGGCGATCTCGGGCGGGGACGAGATCGACGCGTCCCGCGCGGTGGTGGGCCTGTCGCCCGATGAAACCTTTGCCCGCGCGCCCTGCTGCCAGCCGGTCCCGGGCGAGCGGATCGTGGGCATCACCTGGCGCGGGCGCGGCGTTGTGGTGCATGCCATCGACTGCCCGCGGCTGGAAAAGTTCGAGGACCAGCCCGACCGCTGGGTCGACCTGCACTGGCATTCGGGCAAGCACCCGGCGGTACACAGTGTCGGCCTGTATATCACCATCCGCAACGACGCGGGCGTTCTGGGGCGCATCTGCACGCTGATCGGCGAGCAGAAGGCCAATATTTCCGACATGGAATTCGTCGACAAGAAGCCGGATTTTTACCGTTTGCTGATTCAGGTGGACCTGCGCGACGTCGAACATCTGCATACCGTGATGACCGCGCTTGAAGCAGAGAGCGACGTGGCCGAGATCGAACGGTACCGAGACCCCGAACGCGCCGAGTAGGGTGCGGCCGACAGACAAGGACGACCGGCTTGGTGTTCAAGCGCCGCGACAAGCGAAAGTTCGGGCAGGTGATGCTGGACAGCGTCTATCCGCGCGGCGGGTGGGGGCGGGCGGTCTATTACATCACCCACCGGCTGCGCCGGCTGCCGGACCCGCCGCACCGGATCGCGCGGGGTGTCTTTGCCGGGGTCTTCGTGTCCTTCACGCCGTTTTTCGGGCTGCATTTCGTGCTGGCCGCGCTGCTGGCCTGGGCGATGCGCGGCAACCTTATCGCCGCGCTTCTGTCCACGCTGTTCGGCAACCCGCTGACCTATCTGCCGATCGCGGTGGTGTCGCTGCAGACCGGGCATTTCCTGCTGGGCAGCCGTTTCGACGGGGCGACCGAAACCACCCTGATGGCCAAGTTCGGGGGCGCGGCGGCCGACCTGAAGGACAACCTGTTCGCGGTGTTCAGCGCGGCCGACGCGAACTGGGCCAAGCTGGCGCAGTTTTACCACGAGGTGTTCCTGCCCTATCTGGTCGGCGGGCTGGTGCCCGGCATCGTCGCGGGGCTGGTGGCCTATTACCTGACGGTGCCCGTGATCACCGCCTACCAGAACCGCCGCCGCGGGCGGCTGAAACAGAAACTGGCCGAGTTGCGGCGCAAGGCGGCCAAGGCCGAGGACCGGACCTGAGACCGGCAAGGGGGAAGACATGGCGGACGAAACGCATCTGCGGCTGGGCGTGAACATCGACCACGTGGCGACCGTGCGCAACGCGCGGGGCTCGGCCTATCCCGATCCGGTGCGCGCGGCGAAACTGGCCGAGGCGGCGGGCGCGGACGGCATCACCGCCCATCTGCGCGAGGACCGGCGGCATATTTCGGATGCCGACATCGACGGGTTGATGGCGGCGCTGTCGGTGCCGCTGAACCTGGAGATGGCGGCCACCGACGAGATGCAGGCGATCGCCCTGCGCCACAAACCCCACGCGGTCTGCATCGTGCCCGAAAAGCGCGAGGAGCGCACGACCGAGGGCGGCCTGGACGTGGCCGGCGACGAGGACCGGCTGGCCCGGTTCATCGCGCCCTTGCGCGAGGCGGGTTGCCGGGTGTCGCTGTTCATCGGGGCCGATCCCGCGCAGGTCGAGGCCTCGGCCCGGATCGGCGCGGCGGTGGTCGAACTGCATACCGGGGCCTATTGCGACCTGCATGCCGAGGGGCGGCCCGAGGAACGCGACGCGGAACTGGAGCGGTTGCGGGCGATGGCGGCCCATGCCCATGCGCTTGGCCTGGAGGTGCATGCGGGCCACGGGCTGACCTACGACACGGTGGCGCCCATCGCGGCGTTCCCCGAGGTGCGCGAGCTGAACATCGGGCATTTCCTGATCGGCGAGGCGATCTTTCGCGGGCTGGACGGGTCGATCCGGGAAATGCGCCGGCTGATGGACGCGGCGCGGCCTTGAGCGGCCTTGGTCGCGTTGCCCTGCGCGCCGCCGGCGCGGTCCTGCATTTCCCGATTTGGATCGCCCGTGCCGCCTGGCGGGTGATCGTGCCGCTGTTTCTGGCGGCCTTGCTGGTCTTCAACGTCGCCTTGTTCACGGTGAACGGGTTCTACGCCGCGGCGTCGAGCGCGCTTTCGGCCGCGGGGATTGCCACACCGGCGGTGCGCGAGGCCACGCGGAAAGCGGCCCGGCAAAAGGCGCAGCGGCGAATCGTGCGGACCACGTCGCGGAATGTGACGCGTCGGGTCCAGCGCGGTGCGGCACGCAGCATCGCGTCCGCGGCCGGTGAAGCGATACCCTTTGTCGGCGCGGGCGTCGTTGCCGGTGCGCTGGTGCTGGAGGTCAACGACGCCTGCGCGACCGCACGTGACATGGCCGGTCTGGAGGCCGCGCTGGGGGCGGGGGACGATCCCGAAGCGGCGCGGCGCGCGGCCGAGGACGCCTTCGACTGCACGGCGATGATCCGCGAGGAACTGCCGGGATACGAGGATATTCCGACACGGGAAGACCTGTGGGAGAAGGCACGCGCGGCCCCCGGACAGGCGTATGAGCAGGCCCGGAACGCGGGGATTGCCCTGTCTGACATCGACTGGTCGGGATGGGTGCGGCGCTGGTTCTTGGACGACGCGCCGCCGGTCATGGACGCGCCCCGGGATTGAGCCCGAACCAAGGGTTGGGGCGCACGGGGCCGCCGCCCCCGTGGCGGGCTACGCCTCGTCGTCGTCCCGCGCGGCGGCGGCGCGGACCAGGCGGATCGCGGCGAAGCGGTCGGTCGGGTCGAGTTCGAACGCCTTGTCCAGGTAGGGCTGGCCGGTTTCGAAATCGCCCAGCCGCATGTGGCAATAGGCCAGCGCGATCAGCGCCTGAAGATAGAGCCCCGGGGCGAGGTCCGCGGCGCTGAACGCGGCGTCGGCGGGGCGCACGTCGCGCCAGTCGGCGGGCACGTTCAGCCGTTGCGCGGCCAGCGCCAGGATCGCCTCGGCCTGGGGGACGGCCTGGGCGAAGCGGTGGGTGTAGAAATAGAAGCGATAGGCGCCCAGCCGCACGTCGAGGTCATGCGGCGCGGTGGCCAGCGCGGCCTTGACCGCGCGGGCGGTGCCGTCGGGGTCGCTGCGCGCGCCGGGCGCGTTGGCCAGCATGTCCAGCGCGGCCTCGGCCATGTCTTCGAATGCCATGTGCCCGTCCCTTGTCTGCGTTTGCCCCAGCAAAGCAGGAAACATGCGGGGGGTCCAACGGGTTGCGGCGGCGCGGGGTTTGCCCTGGGCCGGATTGTGGCGTAAGGGCAGGCCGACGGCGGGAAGGAAAGGGTCCGATGCAGGCGGTCAGGTTCAAGGACGTTGGCGCGGCGGGCGAGGGGGAACGGCGGCGCAGGAGGGCCGGGCGATGATCCTGGGCGTCGGCACCGACCTGGCCAATATCGAGCGCATCGCCGCCACGCTGGAGAAATTCGGCGACCGGTTCCGCAACCGTGTTTTCACCGATGTCGAACAGCGCAAGGCCGAGCGCCGCGCCGACGTGGCGGGCACCTATGCCAAGCGCTGGGCCGCGAAAGAGGCCTGTTCCAAGGCGCTGGGCACCGGGCTGCGCATGGGCATCGCCTGGAAGGACATGGCGGTGGCCAACCTGGAGACCGGGCAGCCGGTGATGCACCTGACCGGCTGGGCGGCCGAGCGGCTGGCCGAGATGACCCCGCCGGGCCACGAGGCGGTCGTGCACGTGTCGCTGACCGACGACCACCCCTGGGCGCAGGCCTTCGTGCTGATCGAGGCGCGGCCCATCGGGTAACGGGCCCGTGCCGGGCGGTCGCCTTGACAGGCCGCGCCCGCCCCCGCATGAAGCGACGACGGCACAACAGGCAGGCAGGACCGGGCAGATGGCGAAAGCGGGCGAGAAGCAGTCGGGCGGCATCGTCGAGACGATCAAGACCATCTTCTGGGCGCTGCTGATCGCGGGCATCTTTCGCACGCTGTTCTTTCAGCCGTTCTGGATCCCCTCGGGGTCGATGAAGGACACGCTGCTGATCGGCGATTTCCTGTTCGTCAACAAGATGGCCTATGGCTATTCGCGCCATTCCTGCCCGTTCTCGATGTGCCCGTTCGAGGGCCGCATCCTGGCCTCGGACCCCGAACGCGGCGACGTGGTGGTGTTCCGCCACCCGGTGAACGGGTCGGATTTCATCAAGCGGCTGGTCGGCCTGCCGGGCGATACGGTGCAGATGAAGCAGGGGGTGCTGCATATCAACGGCGCGCCGGTCCAGGTGGAACCGGCCGGGCAGTTCGAAGAGGTTTACGCACGCCAGGGGCCGATGGGCTATTACCCGCAATGCGAGAACGCGCCGGTGGGCGAGGGCGGCACCTGCACCAAGTCGCGCAGCCGCGAAACCCTGCCGGGCGGGGCCAGCCATGACATCCTGAACATCCGCGACGGGTTCTTTTCCGACAACACGCCGCTGTTTACCGTGCCCGAGGGGCAGTATTTCTTCATGGGCGACAACCGCGACAACAGCCAGGACAGCCGCTATGCGCGCGCCAACGGGGGCGTCGGTTTCGTGCCGGCGGAAAACCTGATCGGGCGGGCCGACCGCATCATGTTCTCGTCCGCGGGGCGGTCGCTGTTCTTTGTCTGGACCTGGCGGGCCGACCGGTTCTTCAAGGCGATCGAGTGAGGCGGCGTGAAGCTTTCGGCCGAACTTGAGGCATTTGCCGCGCGGCTTGGGCACCGGTTCCGCCGGCCCGAATTGCTGCTGCGGGCGCTGACCCATTCCTCGCTGTCCAGCCCGACCCGGCCCGACAACCAGCGGCTGGAATTCCTGGGCGACCGGGTGCTGGGGCTGGTGATGGCCGAGGCCTTGCTGGGCGCGGATGGCAAGGCCACCGAGGGCCAGCTGGCGCCGCGGTTCAACGCGCTGGTGCGCCGCGAGACCTGCGCCGATGTCGCGCGCGAGATCGGGCTGGGCGATGTGCTGAAGCTGGGCCGGTCCGAGATGATGTCGGGCGGCCGGCGCAAGGAGGCGCTGCTGGCCGACGCGATGGAGGCGGTGATCGCCGCGGTCTATCGCGATGCGGGGTTCGAGGCGGCGCGCGACCTGGTGCTGCGGCTGTGGGGGGCGCGGATCGGCGCGGTGGAAACGGATGCGCGCGACGCCAAGACCGCGCTGCAGGAATGGGCGCAGGCGCGCGGGCTGAAACCGCCGCAATATGTCGAGATCGCCCGCGAAGGCCCCGACCACGCCCCCCGCTTTACCATCGCCGCGCGGCTGGAGAACGGCGCCGAGGCGCAGGCCACCGCCGGGGCCAAGCGGCAGGCCGAGCAGGCGGCGGCGACCATGCTTCTGGACCGGTTGCAGGGCTGAACGGGCGCGGCGTTCCCATCGACCTGTGATCCGTCAAAGATGTGTTGCGGATGCAGGTTAGACCTGACAGAAATTCTTGGGTTATTGTCCGAGCGGCTCGTGACAGAGGAAAGGAACGCCAGATGTCCAACGTGCAAACGATCGAGAACCTTCAGAAAGCGCTGGAAATGGAAATGACCGCCGGTCACCAGTACCAGCTGCATGCCCATGTGCTGGAGGATTGGGGGCTGGATATCCTGGCCGCCAAGATGCGCGAGGAAATGGAAGAAGAGATCGGCCATTCCGACCTGTTCATGGAGCGGATCATCTTCCTGGGCGGCGTGCCCGAGCTGCGCTTTCAGAAGCAGCCGAAGAAGGCGGACAGCCTTGTCGAGATGTTCGAGATGGACCTGGCCGACGAGGAAGAGGCCATCGAGGTCTATTCCAAGGCAGCGCAACAGGCCGCCGAACTGGGCGATATCGGCAGCCGCACCCTGTTCGAAAAGATCGTGCTGGATGAAGAGGGCCACAAGAGCTGGCTGGAGCTGCAGATCAGCCTGATCAAGCGTCTTGGCGAACAGGCCTACAGCGCCAAGCATGTTTCGTTTGCGGGCGCGACCGGCGACGCAGACGCCTGAGCCAGGCGAGGGGTGGCGTAACCCGCTGGCGCACGCGGCCAAGATGGCGTAAACCCCGGCCCTGAGCCGGAGAAAAAAGCGCATGAATACACGCTGCGGGTTCGTTGCCCTGATCGGAGAGCCCAATGCGGGCAAGTCCACCCTGCTGAACCGCATGGTGGGCGCCAAGGTGTCGATCGTCACCCACAAGGTACAGACCACCCGCGCCCGCATCCGCGGCGTGGCGATGGAGGGCGACGCGCAGATCGTCTTCGTCGATACGCCGGGGCTGTTCCGGCCGCGCCGGCGGCTGGACCGGGCGATGGTGGCGGCGGCCTGGGGCGGGGCCGCGGATGCCGATATCGTGGTGCTGCTGGTCGAGGCGCATCGCGGCCGCACGGCCGGGGTCAACGCGATCCTGGAGGCGCTGCGCGAGCGGGTGCCCGAGGGCCAGACCGTCGCGCTGGCGATCAACAAGATCGACCGGGTCAAGGCCGAGGCGCTGTTGGCGCTGTCGGCGGACCTGAACGAGGCCTATCCGTTCGCGAAAACCTTCATGATCTCGGCCGAACGGGGCCATGGCGTGGACGATCTGCGCCGCTGGCTGGCCGAGACCCTGCCCGAGGGGCCGTGGCTGTATCCCGAGGACCAGATCGCCGATCTGCCGATGCGGATGATCGCCGCCGAGATGACCCGCGAAAAGCTGACGCTGCGGCTGCACCAGGAACTGCCCTACCAGCTGACGGTCGAGACCGAGAACTGGGAGGACCGCAAGGACGGGTCGACGCGGATCGACCAGGTGGTCTATGTCGCGCGCGACGGCCACAAGGGCATCGTGCTGGGCCACAAGGGCGAGACGATCAAGGCGGTGAACCAGGCCGCCCGCGCCGAGATCGCCGAGTTCCTGGACCGGCCCGTTCACCTGTTCCTGACGGTCAAGGTGCGGCCCGGCTGGCTGGACGAGGCCGAGCGTTATTCCGAGATGGGGCTGGATTTCCGCGAGGGGGATTGATCCTCGGCATCGCCCGGCGGCGTGGTGAAATGGCCGAGAAGCGCCCAGTAAAGGACGAGGCAAACCGCGAGGTTGGCGATCATCATCAGCAATTGCAGGATGAAGGCGCGGGCCCCCAGCCCGAACACCAGGATGTCGAGCACGATGGCGGCGGCGATGATCGGTTTCGAATACGGCGGAAGCGCGGGCATGGGCGGGTCGTGTCCTTGGTCTGGTTTCGGGCAACCTAGCGCATCCCGCGGCAAGGGCCAGAGGGCAACATGTCCCCCCGCCTGAGCGCCGAGTTCTGGGTCAAGGCCTATCTGGCGCGGCTGCGGCTGGCCGGGATCCCGGGATTTGTCGTGGCCCATGGCGACGACACGGCGGGCGCCGTCCTGGTCAAGCTGAACACGCTGGACGGGCAGGCGCGGGCGTTCCAGCGGTCGTTCGACCTGATGAGCGGTGACCGGGTTTGGGTGGTGCTGGCCGAGGGCGACGAGGCGGGCGTGGACGCGGCCATCGCGCGCCAGCGCGGGTTCGACCCCGATCTGTGGGTGATCGAGGTCGAGGATCGGTATGGGCGCCACCTGCTCGACGAACCCGGCCTTGCGTGACGGCCAGGGTCGGGATTGAGTATTTCCACCAAGAAAAAGATGCGCGGGGAGCCATGATCGAGTGGCGCGACGAAGGGGCGGTTCTGTCCGTGCGGCCGCATGGCGAAAGCGCGGCCATCGTCGAGCTGTTCACCGCCGGCCATGGCCGGCACATGGGCGTGGTGCGCGGCGGGGCGGGGCGGCGGATGGCCCCGGTGCTGCAGCCCGGCGCGCAGCTTGCGGTGGTGTGGAAGGCGCGGCTGGAGGATCATATCGGCAGCTATACGGTGGAGCCGGTGCGCAGCCGCAGCGCGCATGTGATGGGCGACGGGCGGGCGCTGGCGGGGCTGAACGCGATCACGGCGCTGTTGTCCTTTTCCCTGCCCGAACGCGCGCCGCATCCCGCTCTGTATGCCCGGTCGGTGACGTTGCTGGACCTGCTGGGCCATGCCGAGGCCTGGCCCCTGGCCTATCTGCGCTGGGAACTGGCGTTGCTGGACGAGATGGGGTTCGGGCTGGACCTGAGCCGCTGCGCGGTGACGGGGGACCGGGACGATCTGGTTTACGTGTCGCCGAAAACGGGCCGCGCGGTCAGCGCCGAAGGGGCGGGGGAGTGGGCCGACCGTCTGCTGCCGCTGCCGCCCTGCCTGCTGGGGCAGGGGCCGGTGCGGGGCGAGGAAATCGCCGAGGGGCTGCGCACGACGGGGCATTTCCTGGAGAAATGGCTGGCGCCCGCGCTGGGCGACAAGCCGCTGCCGGGGGCGCGGGCGCGGCTGGTGACGCTTTTGGGGCGGATGGGCTGACAAGGAAAAGGCCCCGGCGCGCGGGCCGGGGCCTGTTGTTCCTTGTGGACGGGATCAGCCCAGCAGGCGGCGGGCGATGACCTGCGCCTGGATCTCGGCGGCCCCCTCGAAGATGTTCAGGATGCGCGCGTCGCACAGGATGCGGCTGATCGAGTATTCCAGCGCGAAGCCGTTGCCGCCGTGGATTTGCAGCCCGTTATCGGCGCAGGCCCAGGCGACGCGGGCGCCCAGAAGTTTCGCCATCCCGGCCTCGAGGTCGCAGCGGCGATCGTTGTCCTTTTCCCAGGCCGAGAAATAGGTCAGCTGACGCGCCACCATGATTTCCACCGCCATCATCGCCAGCTTGTCCGCGACGCGCGGGAAGGCGATGAGCGGCTTGCCGAACTGCTTGCGGTCCTGGGCATAGCGCATCGCCACGTCGAGCGCGGATTGCGCCACGCCGATCGCGCGCGCGGCGGTCTGGATGCGGGCCGATTCGAAGGTCTGCATCAGCTGCTTGAAGCCCTGGCCCTCGACCCCGCCGAGCAGGTTCTCGCCCTTGACCTTGAACTTGTCGAAGCCGAGTTCGTATTCCTTCATGCCGCGATAGCCCAGCACCTCGATCTCGCCGCCGGTCATGCCGGGGGTCGGGAACGGGTTCTCGTCGGTGCCCGGCGTCTTTTCGGCCAGGAACATCGACAGGCCCTTGTAATCCGACGTTTCGGGGTCGGTGCGGGCCAGAAGGGTCATCACGTGGGTACGCGCGGCGTGGGTGATCCAGGTCTTGTTGCCGGTCACCTCGTAATCGTCGCCCACCTTGACCGCGCGGGTGCGCAAGGAACCGAGGTCGGAGCCGGTGTTCGGCTCGGTGAAGACGGCGGTGGGCAGGATTTCCGCGCTGGCGAGTTTCGGCAGCCAGTGCTGTTTCTGGTCCTCGGTGCCGCCGCAGAGGATCAGTTCGGCGGCGATTTCGCTGCGCGTGCCCAGCGAGCCCACGCCGATGTACCCGCGCGACAGTTCCTCGGACACGACGCACATCGACGCCTTGGACAGGCCGAACCCGCCGTATTCCTCGGGGATGGTCAGCCCGAACACGCCCAGTTCGGCCATCTCCTCGATGATCTCCATCGGGATCAGCTCGTCCTTGAGGTGCCATTCATGGGCGTTGGGTTCCACGCGGTCCACGGAGAAGCGGCGGAACTGTTCGCGGATCATTTCCAGTTCGTCATCCAGGCCGGTGGCGCCGACGGTGACGTTGGCGGATTGCTCCTGCATCAGCTGGACGAGGCGGGCGCGGGCGGCGGGCGTGTTGCCCGCGCGGGTCAGCGTCATCACCGCGTCTGTCATCAGCGCGCATTGCTGGTCCTGGGTCACGCCGATATCGGGCAGGCGCACGATCTCGGTCTGGCTCATCGGGATGCCGCCGGCGATCTGCGAGAGGTATTCGCCGAAGGCGATCTGGTGCAGCAACTGTTCGACCTCGCCGAACTTGCCATCGGATTGCAACCGTTCGGCCCAGGCCTGCATCTGTTGCAGGGCCTGCGTATAGGTCGCCAGCCACGCCAGCCCGTGGGCGGCGGTCTGGTGCGCCTCGATCAGGCGGCCCGAGACGCGGTCGTCTTCGGTCACCTGCGCGGCAAGCGCGTCCCGGGCGGCGGCCAGCACGGTTTCGACCGGGGCGAGCGCGGCCTTTGTCAGCGCCAGAAGATCGGGCAGCAGAAGGGTCTGGGCTTGGGGCATGTCCTGGCCGTCATGGGGCATGAATCGTCTCCTTCTTGCGGGCTTGGGGTGACATAGGTCTTTCGCAGGTGCAGCGCAACAAAAATTCAATCATCCATGGCTTTTTGAAGGATAATGTCGGGTCTATTTTGCCGCTGCAGCGCCGGTCAAGGAAGGATATAGCGGCAGTCAGGAGGGTGTCGCCCCATGATCCTTGGCATCGAGCCGCATCTTTTCGCCGCCGCGGTCGCGGTCGCGCTTTGCGCCGGATTCGTGAAGGGCGCGGTCGGCTTTGCGCTGCCGATGATCCTGATCTCGGGGTTGTCGAGTTTCCTGCCGGCCGAAACCGCGCTGGCCGGGCTGATCCTGGCGACGCTGCTGACCAACGTGGCGCAGGCCTTTCGGCAGGGGGCGGCGGCGGCCTGGGGGTCGATCGTGAAATACCGCGTGCTGATCCTGTGCGTGGTCGCGGCCATCGCGCTGAGCGCGCCGCTGGTGACGATCCTGCCGGACCGGGCGATGTACCTGATCCTGGGCGTGCCCATCGCGCTGTTCACCGTGTCGCAACTGATGGGACGGCAACTGATCCTGCCGGTGCGCCACCGGTTGCGGGCCGAGGTGGGGCTGGGCCTGCTGAGCGGGGTTTTTGGCGGCATCTCGGGGGTCTGGGGGCCGCCGGTGATCGCCTATCTTCTCAGCGTCAACACCGAGAAGGTCGAGATGGTGCGGGTGCAGGGCGTGGTGTTCCTGCTGGGCGCGGTCATGCTGTTGGTCGCGCATCTGGGGTCGGGCGTGCTGAACGCCGCGACGTTGCCGTTTTCGGCGGCGCTGGTGGTGCCGGCGGCGCTGGGTATGTGGCTGGGGTTTCGGGTTCAGGATCGGCTGGACGCGGGACGGTTCCGCAAGGCGACGCTGGTGGTGCTGACGGTGGCGGCGGCGAACCTGGTGCGCAAGGGGCTGATGGGCTGAGGCCGGCAGCAAGGGGGGCGGTGCCGGGCCATGGAAAAAGGCCCGGTCGGGGGACCGGGCCTTGATCGTCAGTCGCGATGCGGAACCGGCGTTCAGCCGATGGCGGCCTCGCGCACATCGTCGTCGATGAAGGGCAGGTACTGCGCGAAGTTCTCGGAGAACATCCCGACCAGTTTCTGCGCCTGCGCGTCATAGGCGGCCGGGTCCGCCCAAGTGCGGCGCGGATCCAGCAGGACCTCGGCCACGCCCTCGACCGCCAGCGGCACCTCGAAGCCGAAATGCGGATCCTTGCGGAACTCGGCCTCGTTCAGAGACCCGTCGAGCGCGGCGGCCAGCAGGGCGCGGGTGGCCTTGATCGGCATGCGCGAGCCGGTGCCATAGGCGCCGCCGGTCCAGCCGGTGTTCACCAGCCAGCAGGTCGCGCCATGGGTGGCGATCTTTTCGCGCAGCAGCTGGCCGTAGACCTCGGGGCGGCGCGGCATGAAGGGCGCGCCGAAGCAGGTCGAGAAGGTGGGCTCGGGCTCGGTCACGCCCTTTTCGGTGCCCGCCACCTTGGAGGTGAAGCCCGACAGGAAGTGATACATCGCCTGCGCCGGGGTCAGCCGCGCGATCGGGGGCAGCACCCCGAAGGCATCGCAGGTCAGCATGATGATGTTTTTCGGATGCCCGCCCAGCGCCGTGTCGGACGCGTTCGAGATATAGTGCAGCGGGTAGGCGCAGCGCGTGTTCGCGGTCAGCGAGTCGTCCTCGAAATCGAGATCCAGCGAATGCGGGTCGAACACCATGTTCTCGATCACGGTCGCGAACTTGGTGGTGGTGGCGTAGATCTCGGGTTCGGCCTCGGCGCTGAGGTTGATGGTCTTGGCGTAGCAGCCGCCCTCGAAGTTGAAGGTGCCCTTGTCCGACCAGCCGTGTTCGTCATCGCCGATCAGCGTGCGCGCCGGGTCGGCCGACAGCGTGGTCTTGCCGGTGCCCGACAGGCCGAAGAACACGGCCGTGTCGACCGGGTTGCCCGGCGCGTGGTTGGCCGAGCAGTGCATCGGCATGATGCCCTTGCCGGGCAGGATGTAGTTCAGCAGCGTGAAGACCGATTTCTTGATCTCGCCCGCATATTCGGTGTCGCCGATCAGGATCAGCTTTTTCGCGAAGTTCATCGCGACCACGGTGCGGGTGCGGCAGCCGTGCCGTTCGGGATCGGCCTTGAAGCTGGGGCAGTTGATGACCGTGAACTCGGGCGCGAAGCTGTCGAGTTCGTCCAGCGCGGGCCGGCGCAGCAGGTGGCGCGAGAACAGGCCGTGCCAGGCCATTTCGGTGACCACGCGCACGTCCAGCCGGTTGGACGGATCGGCCCCGGCATACAGGTCCTCGACGAAGACCTCGCGGCCCTTCAGGTGCGCCAGCATGTCGGCATGCAGCGTGTCGAAGGCCTCGGGCGTCATCGGGCGGTTGTTTTCCCACCAGATCGTGTCTTCGACATCGGGGGTGCGCACGACATGCTTGTCCTTGGGCGACCGGCCGGTGTGTTCGCCGGTGGTCACCAGGAACGCGCCGCCCTGGCCCAGCGTGCCTTCGCCGCGCTTCAGCGCCTCTTCGATCAAGGCCGGTTCCAGCAGGTTGTAATATACCTTGCCGAGGCCGGTGATGCCTTGATCTTCAAGGCGTTGCGCGGGATTAACCCGTCCGATTTCCATGTCGCACCCTCCATGACGCCGCGTTGGTTGGTGGCGCGGCTATAACATGTCGGTTTCATGAAACAACAGGTCGGGGAAGGGCGTTAGCGCAATCATATGACTTCGCGCGCGTCGTTAGCGCAATCATCGGTCGCGCCCGGGCGATTGTTGCCCCCTTGGCGACCGGAAATTCGGTGAACTGGTGCGGATTAGCAATGTATCAGGGATTTCGGCGTTGATTGTTGCCACGAGAAAGCCGTGATTCGGAGTTAAAGATTGATTCGCGGGGCCGATCTGGAAAGAATGGCGCCAAAAATCAGGCACATGCGACGCTGAGCAGTACAAGGAATTTCCCATGTCCAGGATTGCGCTGGTTGACGACGACAGGAACATCCTGACCTCCGTTTCCATGACGCTGGAGGCCGAAGGCTTCGAGGTGGAAACTTACAATGACGGCCAGGCGGCGCTGGACGCGTTCAACAAGCGCCTGCCCGACATGGCCGTTTTCGACATAAAGATGCCCCGGATGGACGGCATGGACCTGCTGCAGCGCGTGCGGCAGAAGACCAACATGCCGGTCATCTTCCTGACCTCGAAGGATGACGAGATCGACGAGGTGCTGGGCCTGCGCATGGGCGCGGACGATTACGTCAAGAAACCCTTCTCGCAGCGCCTGCTGGTCGAACGCATCCGCGCGCTGCTGCGCCGGCAGGAGGTGATCGCCTCTGATTCCGGGCCCGCGCCCGAGGAAACCAAGGTGATGGTGCGGGGCCAGCTGACGATGGACCCGTTGCGCCACGCGGTCACCTGGAAGGGCATGAACGTGTCGCTGACCGTGACCGAGTTCCTGCTGCTGCAGGCGCTGGCGCAACGCCCCGGTTTCGTCAAGAGCCGCGACCAGCTGATGGACGTGGCCTATGACGACCAGGTCTATGTCGACGACCGGACGATCGACAGCCATATCAAGCGGCTGCGCAAGAAGATGCGCCAGGTGGACCCGGATTTCTCGGCCATCGAAACGCTTTACGGGATCGGGTATCGTTACAACGAGGAGTGACGATCGACACGCGGAGCCGGGGGCGGCCGTGCGGGACACGAAGCGGACATCGGACGGAGACGTCGTCCTCGGCGAGGACTGGGTCGCACCGAATTCGGGGCTCGACGGCGAGATCCGCATGCAGCGCGAGGGCCGCAGCTTCGTCTCGCTGAACCGGTCGCCGCTGGCGCGCAAGATCATCACCTTCAACCTGATCGCCCAGATCGTCCTGATCTCGGGGGTGCTGTACCTCAACCCCGCGCGCGACAGCCTGCTGAGCCAGCGCGAAAGCGGCATGGTCGCCGAGGCCGAACTGGTCGCCGACGTGTTCGAGGCGCAGATGGCGCCCGGCGTGCCGGTCGATTTCGCCTCGGGCGACGGGCTGGACGTGGGCGGCACGCTTTCGGCGCTGGACCTGGCGCCGGGCGCCGATGTCTTCGTGTTCGACGATGCGATCGGGCTGGTGGGCCGCGCCCGTGGCATCGCCAGCCCCGACTGGCCGGTGACCCCTTACGAGGATGAGCGCCGGATCACCATCATCACCGATTTCCTGAACATGGTCTGGGAGGGGCTGGCGCGGGTCACCGGGTCGGACCGGTCGGGCCCCGGTGGTGCCGACCCGCAGGAGCGGCTGCGCAAGCAGGTCGAGCGCACCCTCGAGATCGGTGCCCAGGTCGAGACCGGCGTTGACGACCGCGGCCGCACCGCCTTTACCGTCACCACGCCGATCGTGCAGGACGGCCAGACCGTGGGCGTGGTCGCGCTGACCTCGGCCAGCGGCGAGATCGACTGGCTGGTCCGGATCGAGCGCGAACAGGTGCTGCAGGTCTTCGTGATCGCGATCCTGGTGTCGATCGGGCTTTCGCTGGTGCTGGCCTCGACCATCGCCAACCCCCTGGCAGACCTGGCCGCCGCGGCCGAGATGGGCCGCGACCGCAACGCGCGCAAGATGAACCCGGTGCGCGTGCGCATCCCCGACCTGGGCGCCCGCCCCGACGAGATCGGCCGGCTGTCGGGCGCGCTGCGCGGCATGGTCGCGGCGCTGTACGACCGGATCGACGCGAACGAACAGTTCGCCGCCGATGTCGCGCACGAGATCAAGAACCCGCTGGCCAGCCTGCGGTCGGCCACCGGCACGCTGCGCGTGGCCAAGCGCGACGACCAGCGCGCCAAGTTGCTGGACGTGATCGAACATGACGTGCGCCGGCTGGACCGGCTGGTCAGCGACATCTCGAACGCCTCGCGCCTGGACAGCGAACTGGTCCGCGAGGAGGAGGAAACGTTCGACCTGGTCAAGCTGTTGACAAGCCTGACCGACCACCTGGGCAAGGAGGCCCGGGAAAAGGGCGTCGACTTCATCGCCGACCTGCCGCCCGACCCGATCAACCTGAACGGGCTGGAGCCGCGGCTGGCGCAGGTCTTCGTGAACCTGATCACCAATGCGGTGTCGTTCTGCGAGGCGGGCGACGCGGTGCGCATCTGGGCGCGGACCCGCGACAACCGGGTTCTGGTCGTGGTCGAGGATACCGGGCCGGGCATCCCGGACCAGGCGTTGGCCAAGATCTTCAACCGGTTCTATTCCGAACGCCCCGCCGGGCAGTTCGGCAACCACTCGGGCCTTGGCCTGGCGATCTCGAAACAGATCGTCGAGGCCCATGGCGGCGTGATCTGGGCCGAGAACATTCGCCCGACCACGGCCGACATCACCTCTGAACCGCTGGGCGCGCGCTTTGTCGTGGGCCTGCCGCTCTGAGCGGCGGGCGCGTGGCCGGGCCCGGCGACCCCGTTACGGTTCATGCCAGCTGTGTCGCCGCCGATGGCCGGGCCGTTCTGATCCTGGGCGGGTCGGGCGCGGGCAAGTCGGCCTTGGCGCTGCAGTTGATCGCGCTGGGCGCCCGGTTGGTGGCGGATGACCGAACGATCCTGAGCGCGGGCGCGGGCGGGTTGATGGCGCGGGCCCCCGACGCGATCCGCGGCCGGATCGAGGCGCGCTTCGTCGGGCTGCTGGCCGCCCCGGTGCAGGCCGAGGCGCCGGTCGCGCTGGCCGTCGACCTGGACCGCCCCGAGACCGAGCGCCTGCCGCCGCGCCGCGAGGCGCGATTTCTTGAACGCGCCGTGCCCTTGCTTCACCGGGTCGATCAGCCATATTTCCCCGCAGCGATCCTGCTGCACCTGACCCATGGCCGCACCGACTGATGCCCGATGCCCCCCAGACCGACCAAGCCCCCCCCGTCCAGCGTGTCGTGCTGGTGACGGGCGCCTCGGGCGCGGGGCGGTCGACGGCGCTGAACGTGCTGGAGGATCTGGGGTTCGAGGCGATCGACAACCTGCCCCTGTCGCTGATCCCGCGGCTTCTGGACGGCCCGCCGCTGCGCCCGTCGCTGGCGCTGGGCGTCGATACGCGCACGCGTGACTTTTCCGCCCGGGCGCTGGCCGACCTGATCGGCCAGCTGGCCGCCGCGCCCGATATCGAGGCGGATGTCCTGTACCTGGAGTGCCGGCCCGAGGTCCTGCTGCGCCGGTTCTCGGAAACCCGGCGGCGCCACCCGATGGCGCCGGCCGAAAGCCCCGCCGACGGGGTGGCGCGCGAACTGGACCTGCTGGTGCCGATCCGGGACCTGGCGACGATCCTGGTCGACACATCCGACCTGACCATTCACGAGTTCCGCGCCGAGATGGCCGCGTGTTTCGCCGCGGGCGGCGCCGCACCGCTGGCGGTGTCGCTGCATTCCTTTTCCTACAAGCGGGGCATGCCGCACGGGCTGGACATGGCGTTCGACTGCCGGTTCCTGAGGAACCCATACTGGGAAAGCGCGTTGCGCGCGCTGGATGGGCGCGACCGGGCGGTTCTGGACTATATCGCCGCCGACCCGCGTTTCGCCGAGTTCATCGAGCGCGTGAGCGGGCTGGCCGGGTTCGTGTTGCCGGCCCATCGTGACGAGGGCCGAAGCCATATCTCGATCGGGTTCGGCTGCACCGGGGGCCAGCACCGGTCGGTCGCCGTGGCGGAAGCCGTGGCAAAGAGGCTTGCGGCAACGGAATGGCAAGTGTCTATAAGACATAGAGAGATGGAGAGGCGGACGCAGGGTGCGCCCGCGCAGGCGACGGGAAAGGGTGCGTGATCGGAATCGTCATCGTCGCGCATGGCGGGCTGGCCCGGGAATACCTGGCCGCCGTCGAGCACGTGGTCGGTCACCAGCCCGGCATTCGCGCGATCGCGATCGCGCCCGATGACGACCGTGCCGCCAAGCAGGACGAGATCTGCCGCGCCGCCGACGAGGTCGATACCGGCGACGGGGTGGTGGTGGTGACCGACATGTTCGGCGGCTCGCCCTCGAACCTGTCGATCCGGGCCTGCGTGCCGTCGGACCGGCGCATCCTGTACGGGGCCAACCTGCCGATGCTGATCAAGCTGGCCAAGTCGCGGCGGTTGAGCGTGGGCGAGGCGACGGCTTCGGCGCTGGCGGCGGGGCGCAAGTATATCGACAGTTTCGATGCAGGGGGATTCTAGGGCGTGCGGATGGGCGGAACCGGCGTCAGCCGGCGGTTGGAGATCGTGAACGAGAAGGGGCTGCATGCGCGTGCCTCGGCGAAGTTCGTGGAATGCGTCGAGGAACACGACGCGCAGGCCGAGGTCAGTCGCGACGGGATGAGCGCCTCGGGCGATTCGATCATGGGGCTTTTGATGTTGGCAGCGTCCAAGGGAACCACGATCGAGGTTCGCACCAGCGGCCCCGAGGCCGACGCGCTGGCCGATGCGCTGGAGCGCCTGGTGGCCGCGCGCTTTGGCGAGGACATGTAGCCGAACCAGTGCGGGGACAGCCCACAGGTGGTTGACACGACCGGAATGAAATCCGCCCGCCTGCGCGTGGCCGCGCCACGTGCCGCGGGCCAGGGCGACGGCAGCCGGTTGGCCGAGCAGCCCTATGAATCGCGCCGGCTGTCCTATGCCGGTACCTTTTCCGACCCGGTTCAGCGGCGCACCATCCAGGCGATGGAATACGCGACCGGCAAGCTGCGGCTGTTGCGGCTGATCCGCCGGTTCGAGGCGATGGGCGTGCCCGACGGCCAGGGGTTCTGGCGCCAGGCGCTGGACGTGATGGGGATCACGCTGGAAACCCCGGCCGAACAGATCGCCCGGATTCCGAAAACCGGCCCGCTGGTGGTCGTGGCGAACCACCCGCACGGGTTGGTCGACGGGATGGTCCTGGCCGAGCTGATCGGGCGGGTGCGCACGGATTACAAGATCCTGACCCGGTCGCTTTTGACCGGGGTGGGCGAGATCGAGCGTTTCATGATCCCGGTGCCGTTCCCGCACGAGGCGGACGCGCTGGAACAGAACCTGGAGATGCGCCGCCGCGCCATGGCGCATCTCGCCGAAGGCGGGGCCATCGCGCTGTTTCCGTCGGGGGTGGTGGCCGCGTCGCACACGATGTTCGGCCCGGCCATCGAGGCCGACTGGAACCCGTTCACCGCCAAGATGATCCTGCGATCGGGCGCGCAGTTGGTGCCAATCCGGTTTCCCGGGGCGAATTCGCGCTGGTACCAGATGGCCAACCAGGTGTCGCCGACGCTGCGGCAGGGACTGTTGCTGTACGAGGTCTGTCACGCGCTGAACCGGCCGCAGGCCCCGGTGGTGGGCCCGGCGATCGGGCGCGACGAGATCGAGCGGTGGCGGGACAACCCGCGCGGTCTTGTGGGCTGGCTGCGGGACCGGACGCTGGCGCTGGTCTAGCCGGTCGCCGAAAGGAGCGCCTTCGGCGCACGCCTTCTGGCACTGCGTGCGGTGGGGCGTCCTACCGGGTGGGGACGGGCGTTTCGCCGCGGTAATCGTAGAAGCCGCGACTTGTCTTTCGGCCCAGCCAGCCGGCCTCGACATACTTGGTCAGCAGCGGGCAGGGGCGGTATTTCGTGTCGGCCAGTCCGTCATGCAGCACGTTCATGATCGCAAGGCAGGTGTCGAGCCCGATGAAATCGGCCAGCTCCAGCGGCCCCATCGGGTGGTTCGCGCCCAGCTTCATCGATTCGTCGATCGATTTGACCGATCCGACGCCTTCGTACAGCGTATAGACCGCCTCGTTGATCATCGGCATCAGGATGCGGTTGACGATGAAAGCGGGGAAATCCTCGGCCGAGGCGGCGGTCTTGCCCAGTTTTTCCACCACGCCGAGCAGCGTCTTGTAGGTGGCTTCGTCGGTGGCGATGCCGCGGATCAGTTCCACCAGCTGCATCACCGGCACCGGGTTCATGAAATGGAAGCCCATGAACTTTTCCGGCCGGTCGGTGCGGCTGGCCAGCCGGGTGATCGAGATCGACGAGGTGTTCGAGGTCAGGATCGTGTCGGGTTTCAGGTGCGGCTGAAGATCCTCGAAGATCGCGGTCTTGACGGTTTCGCGTTCGGTCGCGGCCTCGATGATGAGGTCCGAGGCGCCGAGATCGGTCAGGGTCTTCGTGGTCTTGATCCGGGACAGCGCGGCGGCCTTGTCGTCCTCGGTGATCTTGCCGCGCGACACCTGCCGGTCGAGGTTTTTCCCGATGGTGGAAAGCGCGCTGCCCAGCGCGTCCTCCGAGATGTCGTGCATCGTCACCTCGAAGCCGGCGAGCGCGAAGACATGGGCGATGCCGTTGCCCATCTGGCCCGCGCCGACCACCCCGACCGTCCTGATGTCCATGAGAGTACCCTTGCGCTTCTGGCGCGACCTTAAGGTGCGCCCGGCCCCCCGCGCAAGGTCGGGATATGTCTAAAATGCGAGAATTAGCGACTTCGAAACCGGTGGCGGTCAGTCTCGGGACGGTGAGTCGCAAAGCCGAGCGGGAAGAACATGAGTTTTGACAAGGTTGGCACCGGGGCGATGTCCTACTTTCCGTGCCGCTATGGAAGTTCACGATTGCTGTTCCGGGGGCCCAAGCGAGAGCTGGGGGGGGATTACTGCACCGCGATCGGCGGCACCGAGACCTATGGCAAGTTCATCCCCAGGCCGTTTACCGAACTGGTCGAGGACGCGTTGGGGATGCCCTTCGTCAACCTTGGCTGCGTCAACGCGGGGATCGACGTCTTCGTCAACGATTCCACCGTGATGGAGGTGGCCAGCGGGGCCAAGGTGACGGTGATCCAGGCGCTGGGCGCGCAGAACATGTCGAATCGGTTCTACGTGGTGCATCCGCGGCGCAACGACCGTTTCCTGCGCGCCTCGGCGATGCTGAAGGCGCTGTATCCGGGGATCGACTTCACCGAGTTCCATTTCACCCGCCACATGCTGAGCGCGCTGAAGGAGAAATCCGAGGCCGCCTTCGAAATCGTCGTGGCCGAGTTGCAGATGGCCTGGCAGGCGCGGATGCGGTTGCTGGCGACGCGGCTGCCCGGCCACAAGGTCCTTTTGTGGCTGTCGACCCGCTCGCCTGAAAGCGAGCAGCATGCCGACGGGCTGGGCGATGACCCGCTGTTCGTCACGCGGCACATGCTGGACACGGTGCGCCCCTATTTCTCGCGCGTGGTCGAGGTGTCGGTCGCGCCCGAAGCCATGGCCAACGGCACCGAGGGCATGATCGTGCCCGAGATGGAAGAACCAGCGGCGGCGCAATTGCCGGGGCCGGCCGTGCATGCCGAGATCGCCGCGGAACTGGAACTGGTCCTGCGCGAGTTGACCGCCGCCTGACACGGGACCGGGCCGGTCCGGCGCTGCGTGCCGCCATGAAAAAGGCCCGCCGAAGCGGGCCCGTTCCATTTGGATCGGTCGCGTTCGCCTAGAGCTTTTCGATCAGCTCGGGCACCGCGTCGAACAGGTCGGCCACCAGGCCGTAATCGGCGACCTGGAAGATCGGCGCCTCTTCGTCCTTGTTGATCGCGACGATGACCTTCGAATCCTTCATCCCCGCAAGGTGCTGGATCGCGCCGGAAATGCCCACCGCGATATACAGGTCGGGCGCGACGACCTTGCCGGTCTGGCCCACCTGCCAGTCGTTCGGCGCATAGCCCGAATCGACCGCCGCGCGCGAAGCGCCGACCGCGGCGCCCAGCTTGTCGGCCAGCGTCTCGATCAGCTTGAAATCGTCCTCGGACCCGACGCCGCGGCCGCCCGACACGATCACGTCGGCCGAGGTCAGTTCCGGCCGGTCGCTTTCGGCGGCGGTGTCCTCGACCCATTCCGACAGGCCCGGATTGGCGGCGGCGGCCACGTTCTCGACCGGGGCCGCGCCGCCTTCGCCGGCGGCGTCGAAGGTCGAGGTGCGGATCGTCAGCACCTTTTTCGCGTCGGACGATTTCACGGTCTGGATCGCGTTGCCGGCATAGATCGGCCGGTCGAACGTGTCGGCATCGACCACGCCCACGATGTCGGAAATCACCATGACATCCAGCAGCGCGGCGACCCGCGGCATGATGTTCTTGGCGTCCGTCGTCGCCGGTGCGGCGATGTGGTCATAGTCGCCCGCCAGCGAGACGATCAGGTCCGCGGTGGGTTCGGCCAGGCGGTGGCCGTAGATCGCGTCCTCGGCGACCAGCACGCGGGCCACGCCGTCGATTTTCGCGGCGGCTTCGCCCGCGGCGCGCGCATGGGCGCCCACGCACAGGGCGGTCACGTCGCCCAGGCCCTTGACGGCCGTCACGGCCTTGGCGGTGGCGTCAAGCTGCAGCTCGCCGCCGGTGACTTCGGCAAGAAGAAGAACGGCCATGTCAGAGCACCCCCGCTTCGTCTTTCAGTTTCGCGATCAGCTCGTCGACCGAGCCGACCTTGACGCCGGCCTGGCGTTCGCGCGGCTCGGCGGTCTTCAGAACGCTCAGCCGCGGCGTGACATCGACGCCGTAATCGGCGGGCGTCTTTTCATCCAGCGGCTTTTTCTTCGCCTTCATGATGTTGGGCAGCGAGGCATAGCGCGGCTCGTTCAGGCGCAGGTCGACGGTGACGATGGCGGGCATCTTCACCTTGATGGTCTGCAGGCCGCCGTCGACCTCGCGGGTGACCAGCGCGTGGTCGCCCTCGATGTCCAGCTTGGACGCGAAGGTGCCCTGCGACCAGCCCAGCAGCGCCGCCAGCATCTGGCCGGTGGCGTTCATGTCGTTGTCGATCGCCTGCTTGCCGGCCAGCACGAGGCCCGGCTGTTCCTCGTCGATCACGGCCTTGAGGATCTTGGCCACCGCCAGGGGTTCGATATCGGTGTGGATGTCGTCGGCCGCGACCACCAGGATCGCCCGGTCGGCGCCCATGGCCAGCGCGGTGCGCAGGGTTTCCTGCGCCTGCTTCACGCCGATCGACACGGCCACGATCTCGTCGGCCTTGCCGGCCTCTTTCAGGCGGATCGCCTCTTCCACGGCGATCTCGTCGAAGGGGTTCATCGACATCTTGACGTTGGCGAGATCGACCCCCGTGCCGTCCGCCTTGACGCGGACCTTCACGTTGTAGTCGATCACGCGTTTGACAGGCACGAGTACCTTCATCGGCGTGTGTCTCCTTGGCTTGGCGCGCCCCGCAACCGGGGCAGGTCAGTCATTCCGGCGTTTGTTAGCGAGTCTGAAACCGGGAAAACAGGTCAAAATCGACGCGACAGGAAATTTCGACGTCACGCTGCCCATCTTTTCGATTGTTGCGGGCGCGCTGGCGGGGTGGCGTTCGGCGCTTCCCGTCGCCAAAGGCTGCGCCTTTGCCGCTTCGCCATCGGCTCAGCGGTTCGCTCCGGGAACCCACAACACGTCGGCCTTGCCGCTGTCATTCGCGGCGCGGGCGGCGACGAAGAACCAGTCGGACAGCCGGTTGAGATATTTCACCGCCCAGGGATTGACCGATTCCATCGTGGCCAGTTCCACCGTCTCGCGTTCGGCGCGGCGGGTCACGGTGCGGCACAGGTGCAGATGCGCCGACAGGGCCGAGCCGCCGGGCAGGATGAAGCTGCGCAGCGGCTCCAGCCCGGAATTCATCGCGTCGATCTCGGATTCAAGCCGCTTGATCTGGCTTTCGATCATCCTGAGCGGGGGGTATTCCGCATCGGCATCCTTGTGCAGGTCGGGCCGGCACAGGTCGGCGCCGAGGTCGAACAGGTCGTTCTGGATCGCGGCAAGACGGGCGTCCATCTCGCCCGAGGCGTGCAGGCGCGCCATGCCCACGGTGGCGTTCGCCTCGTCCACGGTGCCATAGGCGGTAACCCGCATCCCGTGCTTGGCCACCCGGCTGCCATCGCCCAGGGCGGTTTCCCCGTCATCCCCGGTCTTGGTGTAGATCTTGTTCAGAACGACCATGGTTTCTCCCCTGCGGCGGTTGTCGGTTGGGTTTCGTGGCGACATAGCGGGTCCGGTCCCGAAAGCGAACCCGGAAGGTCAGCCTTTCTCGATGATCCAGTCCAGCGCCCCCGTGGGCAACGCCCGGCGCAGCGCGTTCATCAGGTAGGTCGGCGTGGTGACGAAATAGCGCGGTTTCGGGCGCGGGTGTTCCAGGGCGTGGGCCAGTTTCCGGCTGACCGCCGCGGGCGGCAGTTCGAACCGGTCGGGGCCGCGTTTTTCGTACAGGCGTTTCAGCAGGCTGTCGCGGTATTGCCGTGCGCGCGGGCTGGCCTGCCAGTTCACCCAGCGTTCGAAATGGGGAATGGAATTGGCCCGGATTTGCGAGGTGACGGGGCCAGGTTCGATCAGGATCACCTTGATCGGCGTGTCGCGCATTTCCAGCCGCAGCGTGTCGGTCAGCCCTTCGAGGGCGTATTTGGTGGACACGTAGGCGCCGCGCCATTTCATCGGCACGAATCCCAGCACCGAGGAACAGTTGACGATGCGCCCGTGCCCCTGCGCCCGCATTGCCGGAATCAGCCGCACGGTCAGGTCGTGCACGCCGAAAAGGTTGGTCTCGAAGATTTCCCGCAACGCGCCGCGCGGCAGATCCTCGACCGCGCCGGGGCAGGCGAAGGCACCGTTGTTGAACAGCGCGTCAAGACGGCCGCCGGTGCGCGACAGGGCCTCGTCCACCGCCGCCGCGATGCTGGCCTCGTCGGCATAATCGAGGCGAAAGCTTTCCAGTCCCTCGCCGCGCAGGCGGTCGCAATCGGCCTCGGCCCGGCAGGTGGCGAAGACGCGCCAGCCGCGGGCGGCCATGGCGTGGGCCGCGTCATAGCCGATGCCGGACGAGCAGCCGGTGATCAGCACCGATCTTTGCGCCATCTTAACCACTCGCCTCTGGACCGCGATTTCCCCTCGCTATACACAACATCCATGTCCGACGCCACCGACGACCCCAAGATGCACGCCCCCCTGGCCGAGCCGCTGCGCCGTGCCATCGGCGAGCGTTACCTGACCTATGCCCTGTCCACGATCATGGACCGGGCGTTGCCGGATGCGCGCGACGGGCTGAAGCCGGTGCACCGGCGGATTCTATACGCCATGCGCGAGTTGCGGCTGGCCTCCAACGGCGGGTTCCGCAAGTCGGCCAAGATCTCGGGCGACGTGATGGGCAACTATCACCCGCATGGCGATGCCGCGATCTATGACGCGATGGCGCGGCTGGCGCAGGATTTCAACGTCCGCTACCCGCTGGTGGACGGGCAGGGCAATTTCGGCAATATCGACGGCGACAACCCCGCCGCCAGCCGATATACCGAGGCCCGCCTGACCGCCGCCGCCGAAGCGTTGATGGAGGGGCTGGCCGAGAACGCGGTCGATTTCCGCCCCAATTACGACGGCACGCTGGAAGAGCCCGTCGTGTTGCCCGCGGCGTTCCCGAACCTTCTGGCCAACGGGTCCAGCGGTATCGCGGTGGGCATGGCCACCAACATTCCGCCCCACAATATCGACGAACTGGTGGGCGCCTGCCTGCACCTGATCAAGACGCCGGACGCGCGCGACGACACGCTGTTGCAATACGTCCCCGGCCCAGATTTCCCCACCGGTGGCGTGATCGTCGAGCCGAAGGAAAACATCGCCCAGGCCTATCGCACGGGCCGCGGCAGTTTCCGTCTGCGCGCGCAGTACGAAATCGAGGACCTTGGCCGGGGCACCTGGCAGGTCGTGGTCACGGAAATCCCCTACCAGGTTCAGAAATCCAAGCTGATCGAGAAGATCGCGGAGCTGATCCAGACCAAGAAGATCCCGATCCTGGCCGATATCCGCGACGAAAGCGCCGAGGATATCCGCCTGATCCTGGAGCCGCGGTCCAAGAACGTCGATCCGCAGGTCCTGATGGGCACGCTGTTCCGGCAATCGGACCTGGAGATCCGGTTCAGCCTGAACATGAACGTCCTGATCGACGGGCGCACGCCCAAGGTCTGTTCGCTGAAAGAGGTGCTGCGCGCCTTCCTCGATCACCGGCGCGAGGTGCTGATCCGCCGCAGCCAGCACCGGATGGAAAAGATCGACCACCGGCTGGAGGTGCTGGAAGGGCTGTTGATCGCCTTCCTGAACCTTGACCGGGTGATCGACATCATCCGTTACGACGACGACCCCAAGGCCGCCCTGATGGCCGAGGATTGGGGCCGGGATCACGTGCGGGCGATGTCGGAAAGGGACTATGTCTCGCCCCTGCCCGCCAAGGGGCCCGGCCAGCTGACCGAGGTGCAGGCCGAGGCGATCCTGAACATGCGCCTGCGCAGCTTGCGGCGGCTGGAGGAAATGGAACTGTCGGCCGAGCGCGACGCCCTGATGGCGGAACGCGCGGGCCTGGAGGAGCTGCTGGCCCACGAGCAGGTGCAGTGGGCGAAGATCGCCGACGAGCTGCGCGAGGTGCGCGAGAAGTTCGGCGGCAAGGCGCCGGGCGGCGCGCGGCGCACCCGGTTCGCCGAGGCGGCCGAGGCCCCCGACGTTCCGCTGGAAGCGATGATCGAGCGGGAACCCGTCACGGTGGTCTGTTCGAAGATGGGCTGGATCCGCGCGATGAAGGGCCACATCGAGGACGGCGCCAACCTAAAGTTCAAGGACGGCGACGAGGGCCGTTTCCTTATCCCGGCCGAAACGACCGACAAGCTGATCCTGTTCGGGGCCAACGGGCGGTTCTACACCCTGCCCGTGGCGCAACTGCCCGGCGGGCGCGGCATGGGCGAACCCGTGCGCCTGATGGTGGACCTGCCCAACGATGTCGAGATCGTGGCGCTGATGATCCTCCGCCCCGGCGCGAAACTGCTGGTCGCCTCCAGCGCGGGGGACGGGTTCCTTGTGGGCGCGGACGAGGTGCTGGCGCAGACCCGCGCGGGCAAGCAGGTGCTGAACGTCAAGGCGCCGGTGACCGCGCGCGTGTGCCGGACGGCCGTCGGCGATCACGTCGCCTGCGTCGGCGAGAACCGCAAGGTGCTGGTCTTTCCGCTGGCCGAATTGCCCGAGATGGCGCGCGGCAAGGGGGTGCGGCTGCAGAAGTTCAAGGATGGCGGGCTGTCGGATGCCACCACCTTCGCGCTGGCCGACGGGCTGTCCTGGCGGGACCCGGCCGGGCGCACCCGCACCGAGGGCGACCTGTCGGAATGGCTGGGCAAGCGCGCGGGCGCGGGCCGGATGGCCCCGCGCGGCTTCCCGCGTGACAACCGCTTTACCTGACCGGCGAACGTTGCGCCGCGCGGCCCCCTGCGCTATCCCGGACGGGGTTTGCTAATCTTGGGGGGACCATGCACCGCGCCCTTTCCTTTTTCCGCGTCGCGCTGTTGGCCGGTGGCCTTGCGGCACTGTCGGCCTGCGCGGCCAAGGACCCGGTGGACCAGCCGCTGGAACCGCTGGGCGATTTCAGCCTGGGGTACGCGATCGTGGTGGCCGACAACGCCAAGCTGGTGCCCCCCAGCCGCAGCGCCACGCCCGACGAATGGGAAACGGTGATGAAAGAAGAGCTGGAACGCCGTTTCGGCCGCTATGACGGCGAAAAGCTGTATCACCTGGGCATCAATGTCGATGGATACGCGCTGGCGGTGCCGGGCGTGCCGGTGGTGGCGGCGCCGAAATCCGTGCTGGTGATCTCGGCCAATGTCTGGGACGACGCCGCGCAGAAGAAGCTGAACGAAAAGGCCGAGCAGATGTCGGTCTTCGAGGGGCTGTCGGGCGACACGGTGGTCGGTTCAGGGCTGACCCGCAAGAAACCCGAACAGATGCGCGCGCTGGCGCGCAACGCCGCGCTTCGGATCGAACGCTGGCTGGTCGAGAACCGCGAGACCTGGTTCGCCTACGACCCCGCGGCCGCGCCGCCCGCCCCTGTGGCCCCGGCCGCCGCGCCCGTGCCCCTGGGCGAGGTGTCCGCGACGGTTCTGGACGCCCCGCCGCCGGCCGCGCCGCCGTCGAACTGACGCTTGATTTATTCGTGGTCCCGGACTAGAGAGCGCGCGATGTTGAATCGGGCCCCGTCGGGCCCCCTAATCAATGAGGCGCCCGCACCATGGCGAAGGCAAAGTTTGAACGTACGAAACCGCATGTTAACATCGGCACGATCGGGCACGTTGACCACGGCAAGACGACGCTGACGGCTGCGATCACGAAGTATTTCGGCGATTTCAAGGCCTACGACCAGATCGACGCGGCGCCGGAGGAGAAGGCGCGCGGGATCACGATCTCGACGGCGCACGTGGAATACGAGACGGACGCGCGGCACTACGCGCACGTGGACTGCCCCGGCCACGCCGACTACGTGAAGAACATGATCACGGGCGCGGCGCAGATGGACGGCGCGATCCTGGTTGTGAACGCGGCCGACGGCCCGATGCCGCAGACGCGCGAGCACATCCTGCTGGCCCGCCAGGTTGGCGTTCCCGCGCTGGTGGTGTTCATGAACAAGGTCGACCAGGTCGATGACGAGGAGCTGCTGGAGCTGGTGGAAATGGAAATCCGCGAGCTGCTGTCGTCCTACGACTTCCCCGGCGACGACATCCCGATCGTCGCGGGCTCGGCGCTGGCCGCGCTGGAAGGCCGCGACGCGAATATCGGCGAGGACAAGATCCGCGCGCTGATGGCGGCGGTGGACGAGTACATCCCGACGCCGGACCGCCCCGTGGACCAGCCGTTCCTGATGCCGATCGAGGACGTGTTCTCGATCTCGGGCCGCGGCACCGTCGTGACGGGCCGGGTGGAACGCGGTGTGATCAACGTGGGCGACTCGATCGAGATCGTGGGCATCCGCGACACCCAGACCACGACCTGCACGGGCGTCGAGATGTTCCGCAAGCTGCTGGATCGCGGCGAGGCGGGCGACAACATCGGCGCGCTGCTGCGCGGCATCGACCGCGAGCAGGTCGAGCGCGGCCAGGTGCTGTGCAAGCCGGGTTCGGTGAAGCCGCACAAGAAGTTCGAGGCCGAGGCCTACATCCTGACCAAGGAAGAGGGTGGCCGTCACACGCCGTTCTTCGCCAACTACCGCCCGCAGTTCTACTTCCGCACGACGGACGTGACCGGGACGGTTCAACTGGCCGAAGGCACCGAGATGGTGATGCCGGGCGACAACGTGTCGTTCACGGTCGAACTGATCGCGCCGATCGCGATGGAAGAGAAGCTGCGCTTCGCCATCCGCGAAGGCGGCCGCACCGTCGGCGCCGGCGTCGTGTCCAAGATCATCGAGTAAACCGAAAAAGGCCAGGGCCGGCCAAAAAGTCGGCCCGCCGATCCCTTGAACGGGCGCGCCCAGGTGGCGCGCCCGTTTTTCGTGCTGCGACGCCATGCGGAATCGGGCCGGCCGGCAATCTGCGGTAGACTTGCGACACCTGTCGGCGCGGTACGGGAGGGTATCATGTTCGGACGCAAGGCGCAGAAACCGCCCTATGGCTGGATCAGCTACCGGCAAAACCTTCTGGTGCTTTACGAGGACCTGGAGGAGCGCGACGACCGGATCGACGCGCTGATCGACAAGACCGAATACCGGGGCAAGGCGGGGCGGCCGAGCTTTGCCGAGCAATGGGCGGACGTGAACCAGATCGAGCTGCGGCTGTTCCGGCTGATCGACGACACGCGGCTGCTGGCCGAGACGGAACGCAAGTTCATCGAGGCCGAGGAGATGGGCCTGGAGGGCCGCGCGGCGCTGCGCAAGCGCTTTGACGAGGCGGGGCGCGAGCCCGCCGGCGCGGAGGAGCGGCGGGCGATCGCGATCACGCTGCTGGAGGAGATGTTCGTCAAGTATTCCTACCGCTTCGCGGAGCGCGAGAAACGCGGAGAGGTCTCGGGCCGGCTGACGCGGCTGGGCCTGCTGATCATCGGTCTGCCCACGGCGCTGGTGTTCTTCGGGCCGTTGATCGAAGAGGTGCCTTCGCTGTTTTCGCGGCCGGACGCCGATTCCTACAGCTTTGCGCCGCGGCCGCTGGAAAATGTCTACAGTTCGCTCAGCTGGGCCTCGTCGAAATTCGGCGCCTTCTTCGTGGTGATGTATTTCGGCATCGTGGGCGCCTATTTCTCGCGCCTGTTCGGCTATGCCAAGAAGATGGAAAAGCTGCGCTGGGCCGATATGGACCTGGTCTATGCGCCGGGCGCGTTGTGGGTGCGGCTGCTGGTGGGCGCGATCGCGGCGGTGATCCTGTTCTTCCTGATGATGGGCAATATCCTGTCGGGGCCGATCTTCCTGGAGGGCGATTTCAGCCTGTGGCAGGTTCCCGATGCGGCCGGCGGCGGTGCGGGCGCGCCGCAACCGCTTTTGCCGTTGCGGCCGACCGAGGATTTCGCCCGCCTGGTGGTGTGGTGCACGCTGGCCGGATTCTCGGAACGTTTCGTCCCCGACCGGTTCGCCGAACTGGAGGAAAGCGCGCGCGGGTCGGGCAACAAGCCTGCCGATTAGGCGGTCGGCCCGCGCCGGATCAGGGTTTGCGGAACCGCCAGGCCACGCGCTCGCCGGGATTGGCGGCGATGGCCGCCCGCATCCGGGCGAACCGGGCGTCCCGTCCAAAGCGCGCCATGCGACGCCGCGCGGCATCCAGATCGGCCAGCAACCCCGCATCCGGCAGCCCGTCACAGGCCGCGCGCGCCAGCGTCGCGGCGTCGGGCGCGCGGGTGCACAGGAAGACCGCCGTCGCCCCGGGGCAGACCGCCAGCGGCACGAAACATTCGGCCAGCCGTTCCATCTGTGCCGCGACCCAGGGCTGGCGCCAGTGGAAATAGTCCTGCTGCACCACGACCGAGGCGCCGGGGATCAGGCTGGGAAAGAACAGCCCGGCGATGGCATCGGCCGCGCCGGCAGACTTGGCCGCGTCGATGGTGAGGACCTCGATCGGCTGGCCGGTCCACAGATCATCCTCGATCTCGCCGGGGTGCAGCCGGACCAGCCCGTCCCAGGGGGCCAGCAACCGGCGCGCCAGCGGCAGGATGTCCTGGCCGTCGAACGGGGCGATGCCGGCGGGGTAAAGCAGCCGCGCCTTCAGCCGATCGGAGGCGGTGAACCGGTCATAGGCATGCACATGCGGCGCGTGTCCCGCCTGGCGCCGGCCCTCGGCCAGGCGCGCGGTGGACCCGCCCGCGAAACAGCCCAGATCGACGATGGCGCCCGCCCCCTGCGCCCAGTCGCGGGCAAGCCAGAAATACAGCCGTTGCTCGGCCTCGCTCAGCATGGTGGGGACGGTGCCGGCCGGTCCCATCGCGTCCCGCGCGATGCGGTCCCAGGGGGCGGCATCGAAACGGGCGCGGGTTTCCGGATCGGGCGCGGCTGTCATGCGGGCGGAGTAGCACCGCCCCCGGTGCGAAACCAGACCCGCGGCGAAAAACCGGTCTTGATTCCCGGCCCGCCGTGCCGTAATCCGGCGCACGGCCTAGGGGTGTAGCTCAGTTGGTAGAGCATCGGTCTCCAAAACCGAGGGTCGGGGGTTCGAGTCCCTCCGCCCCTGCCAGGCCGCTTCCGTCTTTCGTGAAAACGACCGGACCGGTGCGCCATGCGCCCCGGGCGTACGGCTGCGCGGGCCTTTGTCGCCTTTCCCCGGGCCGGTTCCGGCAGGCGATGACGCGGAATTGCCCGCGAATTTCCGAGCCAGCGCCCAAGTCGTGCCATCGCGGCCTGCGAGCGTCCCGCCAAAGGGGCGGAACAATCCGCCTGGCAGGACAAGCGCGAGGAGAAACGAGGAATGACCCGCTGGCGTGACGCGATGACGATCTGGGTGGCTGCCGTGGCGCTGCCGGGCGGTCTGTGGGCCGGGACCGCGCCCGCGCCCCGTCCCGAACTCGACCTGACGATGATCACCCTTGCCTACGCGGTGCTGGCGCTGGCCGCCGCGCTGTTGCTGCTGGCCCGGCTGGCCGAGATCGCGCGGGCGCGCGGGTTCACGTTGCCGCCGCTGCGGCTGCGCCGGCAGGACGACCCGTTTGCCCGTCTGGCCCACGAGGCGCGGCGCCGCTGAGGCCTTGGCCCTTGCGTCGGGCGCCCCGAGCGCGTATCTCGGCGCCACATCGATGAGGATCAGGACCGTCACGCCCATGGCTAACCCGCTTCAGTTCATCCAGCAGACCCGTTCGGAAGTCTCCAAGGTCGTCTGGCCGACGCGGCGCGAGGTCGTCCTGACCACCGTCATGGTGCTGGTCATGGCGACACTGACGGCGATCTTCTTCTTCATCGTCGACTGGTTTATCCGGACCGGGCTGCAACTGATCCTGGGCTTTTTCGGCTGAGCATGCGGCTTTTCCGGCAGCCGGGCCTTGAAACGCGGGGAACACCCCTGTAAGGCGAACGCTACTCTGGGCTCTGGCGTGCATCGATTCGGGTTGCGCGCTGTTTTTTGTTCCGGGAAGCGCAGATCGCAACGAGATAACGGCCCCAGGCCGGTGGACGCGAGGTAACGGGCAAGATGGCGAAACGGTGGTATTCGGTGAGCGTACTCTCGAATTTCGAGAAGAAGGTCGCCGAACAGATCAAGACAGCCGTTGCCGATGCCGGTCTCGAGGACGAGATCGAAGAGGTGCTGGTGCCGACCGAAGAAGTGCTGGAGGTGCGTCGCGGCAAGAAGGTGACGACCGAGCGGCGCTTCATGCCCGGCTATGTCCTGGTGCGCATGGAGATGACCGACCGCGGCTATCACCTGATCACCCAGATCAACCGCGTGACCGGGTTCCTGGGCCCCCAGGGCAAGCCGATGCCGATGCGCGACGAAGAGGTGAACCAGATCCTCAACCGCGTCGAAGAGGGCGAGGCCGCGCCGCGGTCGCTGATCACCTTCGAGGTGGGCGAGCAGGTGAACGTGACCGACGGACCGTTCGAGGGATTCGCCGGCATGGTCGAGGATGTGGACGACGACAACCAGCGCCTGAAGGTGACGGTGTCGATCTTTGGCCGGGCCACCCCGGTCGAACTGGAATTCACGCAGGTGTCGAAAGGCGCCTGACGCGAAGCCTGTGGGAGGCGAGCGGGCGCGCCCGCGGACCGCACCACTAAACCGATGCGCCGCCCTCGCGTGGGTGGCGCGGTGACAAGGAAGGAGACGGCCAGATGGCCAAGAAACTCGTCGGCACGATGAAGCTGCAGGTCAAGGCCGGCCAGGCCAACCCGAGCCCGCCCGTGGGCCCGGCGCTGGGTCAGCGCGGCATCAACATCATGGAATTCTGCAAGGCGTTCAACGCCAAGACCCAGGACATGGAGCCCGGTGCCCCCTGCCCGACGGTCATCAGCTATTACCAGGACAAGTCCTTCACCATGGACATCAAGACGCCGCCGGCGTCGTATTTCCTGAAGAAGGCCGCCAAGCTGAAGTCGGGCGCGAACAACCCCGGCCGCGAAACCGTGGGCAGCGTGACCGTCGCCCAGGTGCGCGAGATCGCCGAAGCGAAGATGAAGGATCTGAACGCCAACGATATCGAGGCGGCGATGCAGATCATCCTGGGGTCGGCCCGCTCGATGGGCATCGAGGTGAAGGGGTAAGCGACATGGCGAAATATGGGAAACGTACCCGCGCCGCGCGCGAAGCCGTCGCCGGCAAGGAAAACCTGAGCGTCGAAGAGGCGGTCGCGCTGGTCAAGTCCAACGCCACGGCAAAGTTCGACGAGACCGTCGAGGTCGCGCTGAACCTGGGCGTCGATCCGCGCCACGCCGACCAGATGGTGCGCGGCGTGGTCACGCTGCCCAACGGCACCGGCAAGACGGTGCGCGTGGCGGTGTTCGCCCGTGGTCCCAAGGCCGACGAGGCCAAGGCCGCCGGGGCCGATATCGTGGGCGCCGAGGACCTGATGGAAACGATCCAGGGCGGCACGATCGAGTTCGACCGCTGCATCGCGACCCCGGACATGATGCCGATCGTCGGCCGGCTGGGGAAAATCCTCGGCCCGCGCAACCTGATGCCGAACCCCAAGGTCGGCACGGTGACGATGGACGTGGCCGACGCGGTCAAGAACGCCAAGGGCGGCGAGGTGCAGTTCCGCGCCGAGAAGGCGGGCGTCGTGCATGCCGGCATCGGCAAGGCGTCCTTCGACGAGGGCCAGCTGGTCGAGAACCTGCGCGCCTTCGTGGACGCGGTGAACAAGGCCAAGCCCTCGGGCGCCAAGGGCACCTACATGAAGAAGGTGAGCCTGAGCTCGACCATGGGCGCCGGCGTGTCGGTCGACGTGGCCTCGGCCACGGGGAACTGAGTTTCGGCGGGCGCGCGGCGCCCGCCTGCAAGAATTCCCGGGCCTTCGGGTGCGGGAATGGCGGGGCGGCGACGCCCCGTCCTGTCCGAGACGGAGGGTGCAGGCCGAAAGGCCCGCTTAATGTCCTTCCCGAGATGGGGAAACGAGACAGATTCCGCGAAGGTCTTTCCTTCGGGCGATCCTGGCCTCGGGACCTCACGGACCCGACCGCCGGACCCTGGTCCGGCAGAACTGAGCCGGGGGGAAACCCCCAAATTGGAGTGAAACTGTGGATAGAGCCCAGAAAGAGAAAGTGGTCGAGGAACTCGGCCAGATCTTCGAAAGCTCTGGCGTCGTGGTGGTTGCGCACTACGCGGGTCTCACGGTTGCCGAGATGCAGGACCTGCGCGCGCGTATGCGTGAAGCGGGCGGGTCCGTTCGCGTCGCCAAGAACAAGCTCGCCAAGATCGCCCTTGAAGGGAAGCCCTGCGCAAGCATCGCCGACCTTCTGACGGGCATGACCGTTCTCACCTATTCCGAAGACCCCGTGGCGGCAGCCAAGGTCGCGGAAGGGTTCGCCAAGGACAACTCGAAATTCGAGATCCTCGGCGGTGCCATGGGTGAGACGGCCCTGGACCGGGCCGGTGTCAAGGCAGTGTCCGACATGCCGTCGCGCGAGGAGCTTATCGCTTCGATCGCCGGCTGCATCGGTGCACCCGCCAGCAACATCGCCGGTGCCATTGGCGCGCCCGCTTCCAATATCGCGAGCATCCTCTCGACCATCGAGGAGCGTGCGGAAGCCGCTTGAGCAACTTCGTGATCCCCGCGTGCGGCGAAACATGCCCCGCGTTGGAACAGACAAAGTGAAAGAACGGAACAGAACATGGCTGATCTGAAAAAACTTGCCGAAGAGATCGTGAACCTCACGCTTCTCGAGGCCCAGGAACTGAAAACCATCCTGAAGGACGAATACGGCATCGAGCCCGCCGCCGGCGGCGCCGTGATGATGGCCGGCCCGGCCGCCGGTGGCGAAGCCGCCGCCGCGGAAGAGCAGACCGAATTCGACGTCATCCTCAAGAACGCCGGCGCCTCCAAGATCAACGTGATCAAGGAAGTCCGCGCGATCACCGGCCTGGGCCTGAAAGAAGCCAAGGAACTGGTCGAGGCCGGCGGCAAGGCCGTCAAGGAGCAGGTCTCCAAGGACGAAGCCGAAGAGATCAAAGGCAAGCTCGAAGCGGCTGGCGCCGAAGTCGAGCTGAAGTGATCCGGGCGCGGGCGGTTCGCCCGCGATCCCATTGAAAAGGCTGGGTCCGGGATTTCCGGGCCCGGCCGAACCTGTCTTGAAAAGGGCTTGTACGGTCCGAGCCCTTTTCAAGGTGCGGTTCGAGGTTCGGGAGCGACCGGTGGGACGGTCTGCAGGAATGGAACCTTGCCCCCTTCATTCGTGAGCGGCGCGCAGCCGGGGCCCGACGGCTGAATGCGCCCGCGACAGACGAAAGGTGAGACCACTCATGGCGCAGAGCTACGTTGGCCAGAAACGACTCCGCAAATACTACGGCAAGATCCGCGAAGTGCTGGAGATGCCGAACCTCATCGAGGTTCAGAAATCCTCTTATGACCTGTTCCTGAATTCGGGCGATGGCCCCGCACCCGCCGATGGCGAGGGCATCCAGGGCGTGTTCCAGTCGGTCTTTCCGATCAAGGATTTCAACGAGACCGCCGTGCTGGAATTCGTCCGCTACGAACTGGAGCGGCCGAAATACGACGTCGAGGAATGCCAGCAGCGCGACATGACCTATTCCGCGCCGCTCAAGGTCACGCTGCGCCTGATCGTGTTCGATGTCGACGAGGATACCGGCGCCAAGTCGGTGAAGGACATCAAGGAACAGGACGTGTTCATGGGCGACATGCCGCTCATGACGCAGAACGGCACGTTCATCGTGAACGGCACCGAACGGGTGATCGTTTCCCAGATGCACCGGTCCCCCGGCGTGTTCTTCGACCATGACAAGGGCAAGACGCACAGCTCGGGCAAGTTGCTGTTCGCCTGCCGGATCATTCCCTATCGCGGGTCGTGGCTGGACTTCGAATTCGACGCCAAGGACATCGTGTTCTCGCGCATCGACCGGCGCCGCAAGCTGCCGGTGACCACGCTGCTCTACGCGCTGGGTCTCGACCAGGAAGGCATCATGGATGCCTATTACGACACGGTCGATTTCAAGCTGGAAAAGAACAAGGGCTGGGTCACCCGCTTCTTCCCCGAGCGCGTGCGCGGCACGCGTCCGACCTATGACCTTGTGGATGCCGCCACGGGCGAGGTGATCTGCAAGGCCGGTGACAAGGTCACGCCGCGCCAGGTCAAGAAGCTGATCGACGAGGGCAAGGTTACCGAACTGCTGGTGCCCTTCGATCACATCATCGGCCGCTATGTCGCCAAGGACATCATCAACGAGGAAACCGGCGCGATCTATGTCGAGGCCGGGGACGAGTTGACCTGGGAACTCGACAAGGATGGCGAGGTCACGGGCGGGACGCTCAAGGCGCTGCTGGATGCGGGCATCACCGACATCCCCGTGCTGGACATCGATAACATCAACGTGGGTCCGTACATCCGGAACACCATGGCGCAGGACAAGAACATGAGCCGCGAAACCGCGCTCATGGATATCTACCGCGTCATGCGCCCCGGCGAGCCGCCCACCGTCGAGGCCGCGACCAACCTGTTCGACTCGCTGTTCTTCGACTCCGAGCGCTATGACCTGTCCGCCGTGGGCCGGGTCAAGATGAACATGCGCCTGGCGCTGGACGCGCCCGACACCCAGCGGACGCTGCGCAAGGAAGACATCATCGCCTGCATCAAGGCGCTGGTGGAACTGCGCGACGGCAAGGGCGAAGTCGACGATATCGACCACCTGGGCAACCGCCGGGTGCGCTCGGTCGGCGAGCTGATGGAAAACCAGTACCGCGTGGGCCTGCTGCGCATGGAACGCGCGATCAAGGAACGCATGTCCAGTGTCGAGATCGACACGGTCATGCCGCAGGACCTGATCAACGCGAAACCCGCCGCGGCCGCGGTGCGCGAATTCTTCGGCTCCAGCCAGCTGTCGCAGTTCATGGACCAAACCAACCCGCTGTCCGAGGTGACGCATAAACGCCGCCTGTCGGCGCTTGGTCCGGGCGGCCTGACGCGCGAACGCGCCGGCTTCGAGGTGCGCGACGTGCACCCGACGCATTACGGCCGGATGTGCCCGATCGAGACGCCGGAAGGCCCGAACATCGGTCTCATCAACTCGTTGGCCACGTTTGCCCGCGTGAACAAGTACGGCTTTATCGAAACGCCCTATCGCGTCGTGAAGGACGGGCAGGTGACCGACGAGGTCCACTACATGTCCGCCACCGAGGAGATGCGCCACACCGTCGCCCAGGCGAACGCGAATCTCGACGAGAACGGGCATTTCATCAACGACCTGGTGAACACGCGCCAGGCCGGCGAATACACCATGGCCCCGCGCGAGAATGTCGACCTGATCGACGTGTCGCCGAAACAGCTGGTGTCGGTCGCGGCCTCGCTGATCCCGTTCCTGGAAAACGACGACGCCAACCGTGCGCTGATGGGCTCGAACATGCAGCGGCAGGCGGTGCCGCTGTTGCAGGCCGACGCGCCCTTCGTGGGCACCGGCATCGAAAGCGTGGTGGCCCGCGATTCGGGCGCCGCGATCATGGCGAAACGGGCGGGCATCATCGACCAGGTGGACGCCACCCGGATCGTCGTGCGCGCCACCGAGGACCTGGAACCGGGCGACCCGGGCGTCGACATCTACCGCCTGCGCAAGTTCCAGCGGTCGAACCAGAACACCTGCATCAACCAGAAGCCGTTGGTGAAGGTGGGCGACACCGTGACCAAGAACGAGGTGATCGCCGACGGCCCGTCCACGGATATGGGCGAGCTTGCGCTGGGCAAGAACGTGATCGTCGCGTTCATGCCCTGGAACGGCTACAACTACGAGGACTCGATCCTGATCTCGGAACGCATCGCGCGCGATGACGTGTTCACCTCGATCCATATCGAGGAATTCGAGGTCGCCGCCCGTGACACGAAACTCGGGCCGGAAGAGATCACCCGCGACATCCCCAACGTCGGCGAAGAGGCGCTGCGCAACCTCGACGAGGCGGGCATCGTCTATATCGGCGCCGAGGTGGGGCCGGGCGACATCCTGGTGGGCAAGATCACCCCCAAGGGCGAAAGCCCGATGACGCCCGAGGAAAAACTGCTTCGCGCGATCTTCGGGGAAAAGGCGTCCGACGTGCGCGACACCTCGCTGCGCCTGCCGCCGGGGGATTACGGCACCGTCGTCGAGGTGCGCGTATTCAACCGGCACGGCGTCGAGAAGGACGAGCGCGCCCTGCAGATCGAGCGGGAAGAGGTCGAGAGTCTGGCCCGCGACCGCGACGACGAGCAGGCGATCCTGGAACGCAACATCTATGCGCGCCTGAAGTCGATGATCCTGGGCAAGACCGCGGTGAAGGGACCCCGGGGCGTTGCGCCGAATTCCCAGATCACCGAGGAATTGCTGGACGGTCTGAGCCGTGGCCAGTGGTGGCAACTCGCCCTTGAGGGCGAAGAGGACGCCGCCCAGGTCGAGGCGCTGAACGCCCAGTTCGAGGCGCAGAAGCGTGCGCTGGAACACCGGTTCGAGGACAAGGTCGAGAAGGTGCGCCGCGGCGACGACCTGCCCCCGGGCGTGATGAAGATGGTCAAGGTCTTCATCGCGGTGAAGCGCAAGCTGCAGCCCGGCGACAAGATGGCCGGCCGCCACGGCAACAAGGGCGTCGTGTCCAAGGTGGTGCCGATGGAGGACATGCCGTTCCTCGCGGATGGCACGCCGGTCGACCTGGTGCTGAACCCGCTGGGTGTGCCTTCGCGGATGAACGTGGGTCAGATCCTCGAAACCCACATGGGTTGGGCCGCGCGCGGCCTGGGGCTCAAGATCGACGATGCGCTGGACGAATACCGGCGCTCGGGCGACCTGACCCCGGTGCGCGAGGCGATGCGCCTGGCCTATGGTGACGAGGTGTATGACGAGGGCATCAAGGACATGGACGAGCAGGCGCTTGTCGAGTCCGCCTCGACTGTCACCCGCGGCGTGCCGATCGCGACGCCGGTCTTCGACGGGGCCAAGGAATCGGACGTCAACGACGCGCTGGTGCGTGCGGGCTTCAGCGAGTCCGGGCAATCCATCGTCTTCGACGGGCGCACGGGCGAACAGTTCGCCCGACCGGTGACCGTGGGCGTCAAGTACCTGCTGAAGCTGCACCACCTGGTGGACGACAAGATCCACGCGCGCTCGACCGGCCCCTACAGCCTGGTCACCCAGCAGCCCCTGGGCGGCAAGGCCCAGTTCGGCGGCCAGCGTTTCGGCGAGATGGAGGTCTGGGCCCTGGAAGCCTACGGCGCCGCCTACACCCTGCAGGAGATGCTGACGGTGAAGTCGGACGACGTGGCGGGCCGGACCAAGGTCTACGAGTCGATCGTCAAGGGCGAGGACAACTTCGAGGCCGGCGTGCCGGAATCCTTCAACGTTCTGGTGAAGGAAGTCCGCGGCCTCGGTCTGAACATGGAACTCCTGGATGCGGAGGAAGACGAGTAGGGCCCGCGCCCGATGGTGGGTTGGCACCCACCCTACGCAAGCGTCGTAGGGTGGGTGCAACCCACCGCTCGTTCCCCCTTCCGCCAGCCTTTCAAGGATTGAGACATGAACCAGGAACTGACCACCAACCCGTTCAACCCGCTCGCCGCGCCCAAGCAGTTCGACGAGATCAAGGTTTCCCTGGCCAGCCCCGAGCGCATCCTCAGCTGGTCCTACGGCGAGATCAAGAAGCCCGAGACCATCAATTACCGCACGTTCAAGCCGGAACGTGACGGCCTGTTCTGCGCGCGCATCTTCGGCCCGATCAAGGATTACGAGTGCCTGTGCGGCAAGTACAAGCGCATGAAATATCGCGGCGTCGTCTGCGAGAAATGCGGCGTCGAGGTGACCCTGCAGAAGGTCCGGCGCGAGCGCATGGGCCATATCGAACTGGCCGCGCCCGTCGCCCATATCTGGTTCCTCAAGTCGCTGCCCTCCCGCATCGGCCTGATGCTGGACATGACGCTGCGCGACCTGGAACGGGTGCTGTATTTCGAGAACTACGTGGTGATCGAACCCGGGCTGACCGATCTGACCTATGGCCAGATGATGACCGAGGAAGAGTACCTGGATGCCCAGGACCAGTACGGCGCCGACGCCTTCACCGCCGGGATCGGCGCCGAGGCGATCCGCGAGATGCTGGCCCAGATCGACCTGGAATCCGAGGCCGAGCGCCTGCGCGAGGAACTGAAGGAAGCCACCGGCGAGCTGAAGCCCAAGAAGATCATCAAGCGTCTGAAGGTCGTCGAAAGCTTCCTTGAATCGGGCAACCGCCCGGAATGGATGGTTCTGACCGTGATCCCGGTGATCCCGCCGGAACTGCGCCCGCTGGTGCCGCTGGATGGCGGCCGGTTCGCGACGTCGGACCTGAACGACCTGTATCGCCGGGTCATCAACCGGAACAACCGTCTGAAACGGCTGATCGAGCTGCGCGCGCCCGATATCATCGTCCGCAACGAAAAGCGGATGCTGCAAGAGGCCGTGGACGCGCTGTTCGACAACGGCCGCCGTGGCCGGGTGATCACGGGGGCCAACAAGCGCCCGCTGAAATCGCTCTCGGACATGCTCAAGGGCAAGCAGGGCCGGTTCCGCCAGAACCTTCTGGGGAAACGGGTCGATTTCTCGGGCCGCTCGGTCATCGTGACCGGCCCGGAACTGAAGCTGCACCAGTGCGGCCTGCCGAAGAAGATGGCGCTCGAACTGTTCAAGCCGTTCATCTATTCGCGGCTCGAGGCCAAGGGCCTGTCCTCGACCGTGAAACAGGCGAAAAAGCTGGTCGAGAAGGAGCGCCCCGAGGTCTGGGACATCCTCGACGAGGTGATCCGCGAGCACCCGGTTCTTCTGAACCGCGCGCCGACGCTGCACCGGCTGGGGATCCAGGCGTTCGAGCCCACGCTGATCGAGGGCAAGGCGATCCAGCTGCACCCGCTGGTCTGCTCGGCGTTCAACGCCGACTTCGACGGCGACCAGATGGCCGTGCACGTTCCGCTGAGCCTCGAGGCCCAGCTGGAAGCGCGCGTGTTGATGATGTCCACGAACAACGTGCTGTCGCCGGCCAACGGCGCGCCGATCATCGTGCCGTCGCAGGACATGATCCTGGGGCTTTACTACATCACGATGGAGCGCAAGGGCATGAAGGGCGAGGGCATGGCCTTTGCCGATGTCGACGAGGTGCAGCACGCGCTGGACGCGGGCGAGGTGCATCTGCATGCGCGCGTCACCGCGCGGATCAAGCAGATCGACGAGCATGGCAACGAGGTGCTCAAGCGCTATGAAACGACGCCCGGCCGGGTGCGGCTTGGCGCGCTTCTGCCGCTGAACGCCAAGGCGCCGTTCGACCTGGTCAACCGCCTGCTGCGCAAGAAAGAGGTGCAGCAGGTCATCGACACCGTCTACCGCTATTGCGGTCAGAAGGAGTCGGTCATCTTCTGCGACCAGATCATGTCCATGGGCTTCAAGGAAGCGTTCAAGGCCGGCATCTCGTTCGGCAAGGACGACATGGTCATTCCGGATTCCAAGTGGACCATCGTCGAGGGCGTCCGGGACCAGGTCAAGGAATTCGAACAGCAATACATGGACGGCCTGATCACCCAGGGTGAGAAGTACAACAAGGTCGTCGATGCCTGGTCGAAATGTTCCGACGAGGTGGCCGCCGCGATGATGGATGAAATCTCTGCCGTGCGCGTCGATGATGCCGGCGCCGAGATGGAACCCAACTCGGTCTACATGATGGCGCATTCGGGCGCGCGGGGTTCGCCGGCCCAGATGAAACAGCTGGGCGGCATGCGCGGCCTGATGGCCAAGCCGTCGGGCGAGATCATCGAGACGCCGATCATCTCGAACTTCAAGGAAGGCCTGACCGTGCTGGAGTACTTCAATTCCACCCACGGCGCCCGGAAGGGTCTGGCCGACACCGCGCTGAAGACCGCGAACTCGGGTTACCTGACCCGGCGCCTGGTGGACGTGGCGCAGGACTGCATCGTGCGCAGCCACGATTGCGGCACCGACCGCGCGATCACCTGCGAGGCGGCGGTCAATGACGGCGAGGTGGTGGCATCGCTGGCCGAGCGCCTGCTGGGCCGCGTCGCGGCCGACGACGTGCTGAAACCCGGCACCGACGAGGTGCTGGTCAGCCGTAACGAGCTGATCGACGAACGCAAGGCCGACGCCATCGAGAAGGCGGGCGTGGCCAGCGTGCGCATCCGCTCGCCCCTGACCTGCGAGGCCGAGGAGGGCGTCTGCGCCGCCTGCTACGGGCGCGACCTTGCCCGCGGCACCATGGTCAATGTCGGCGAAGCGGTGGGCATCATCGCCGCCCAGTCGATCGGCGAGCCGGGCACCCAGCTGACGATGCGGACCTTCCACATCGGCGGGATCGCCCAGGGGGGCCAGCAGTCGTTCCAGGAGGCCAGCCAGGAGGGCAAGGTCGAGTTCCGCAACCCGAACCTGCTGGAGAACGCCGCCGGCGAACAGATCGTCATGGGCCGCAACATGCAGCTCGTGATCGTCGACGAGAACGGGGTGGAACGGGCCAGCCACAAGGTCGGCTACGGCACCAAGATCTTCGTGGCCGAGGGCGCGAGCGTCAAGCGCGGCGACAAGCTGTTCGAATGGGACCCCTACACCCTGCCGATCATCGCCGAGAAGGCGGGTGTGGCCAAGTTCGTCGACCTCGTCACCGGGATCTCGGTGCGCGAGGATACCGACGATGCCACCGGCATGACCCAGAAGATCGTGTCCGACTGGCGCGCCGCGCCCAAGGGCAACGACCTGAAGCCGGAAATCCTGATCGTCGACCCCGCCACGGGCGAGCCGGTCCGGAACGAGGCGGGCAACCCGGTGACCTACCCGATGTCGGTCGACGCGATCCTGTCGATCGAGGATGGCCAGGACATCAAGGCCGGGGACGTGGTCGCGCGGATCCCGCGCGAGGGCGCCAAGACCAAGGACATCACCGGCGGTCTGCCGCGGGTGGCCGAACTGTTCGAGGCACGCCGTCCCAAGGACCACGCCATCATCGCCGAGATCGACGGCTATGTCCGGTTCGGGCGCGACTACAAGAACAAGCGCCGGATCACGATCGAACCCTCGGACGAGACCTTCGAACCCGTGGAATATATGGTGCCCAAGGGCAAGCATATCCCGGTGCAGGAAGGCGATTTCGTCCAGAAGGGCGATTACATCATGGACGGCAACCCCGCGCCGCATGACATTCTCGCCATCATGGGGGTCGAGGCGCTGGCCGATTACATGATCGACGAGGTGCAGGAGGTCTATCGTCTGCAGGGCGTGAAGATCAACGACAAGCACATCGAGGTGATCGTTCGCCAGATGCTGCAGAAGTGGGAGATCCTCGATTCCGGCGACACGACCCTTCTGAAGGGCGAACATGTCGACAAGGCCGAGCTGGAGGCTTCCAACGAGAAGGTGATGGCCAAGGGCGGACGCCCCGCCGAGGGCCAGCCGATCCTTCTGGGCATCACCAAGGCGTCGCTGCAGACCCGGTCGTTCATCTCGGCCGCCTCGTTCCAGGAAACGACGCGGGTGCTGACCGAGGCCGCCGTCCAGGGCAAGCGCGACAAGCTGGTCGGCCTGAAGGAGAACGTCATCGTCGGCCGGCTGATCCCGGCGGGCACCGGCGGGGCCAGCCAGCGCGTGCGCCGCATCGCGGCCGAGCGCGACCAGAAGGTGATCGAGGCCCGGCAAGCCGAGGCCGAGGCCGCCGCGGCGCTTGTCGCGCCGATGGATGACGTGATGGATGTGGGCGAGGACGATTTCGGCCTCGTCGAGACCCCGGAGAGCCGCGAGGAATAAGCGGTCTTCGCCGCGAGACAGGCGCCCCCGCCAGCGATGGCGGGGGCGTTTTCGGTTTCGGGGCAGGGTTCCGGGTTTCGTCCTGGCTTTCGCCAGGACGACCGGCCGGGGGCTCTGCCCCCGGACCCCCGGAGTATTTCCGCCAGGAAAAAGATGCGTGGCGGCGTCGGGGGAGGGGCAATGCCGATGGGGGCCACGGACGACGGGCCGGGGTGGCGACGGGCGGAATGATGGCGCTTTCCATTGCCGTCAGTCCTGCTATTGGCGAAACCATGTCGCCCCTGTCCGAGAATACGCGTGGCGCCGCCCTGATGATGGGAAGCATGGCCGCATTCACCTTCAACGACGCCTGCATGAAGGCGTTGTCCGACGAGGTGCCGTTCTTTCAGGCGCTGTTCCTGCGGGGCTGTGGCACGGTGCTGTTGTTGCTGGTGGCGACCCGCCTGATGGGGGCGCTGCGGTTCCGTCTGCCCCGGCGCGACTGGGCGCTGATCGCGACGCGGACGCTGGCCGAGATCTGTGCGGCCTATTTCTTTATCACAGCGCTGTTCAATGCGCCTTTGGCCAATGTGACCGCGATCATCCAGGCGGTTCCGCTGGCGGTGACGCTGGCCGGGGCGCTGTTCCTGGGCGAGGTGGTGGGCTGGCGGCGCTGGGGCGCCATCCTGATCGGCTTTGGCGGCGTGATGATGATCGTCCGTCCCGGCACCGAGGGGTTCACCATTTTCTCGGTCTATGCGCTGGTCGCGGTGGCCTGCGTGACGTTGCGTGACCTGGCCACGCGCCGGTTGTCGGGCGCGGTGCCTTCGTTGACGGTGGCGCTGTCGGCGGCGGTGGGGGTCACGTTGTTCGCCGGCACCGGCGCGGCCATCGGGGGAGAGTGGGTGGCCCTGGGGCCCAGGCCTGCGCTGCAACTGGCGGGTGCGACGGTCTTCGTGATCGGCGGCTACCTGTTCTCGGTGATGGCGATGCGGGTCGGCGAGGTCGCCGTCGTGGCGCCGTTCCGCTATACAGCGCTGGTCTGGGCGTTGCTGCTGGGGGCGGTGGTGTTCGGCGACTGGCCCTCGGGCTGGACGCTGGCGGGGGCGGCGGTGGTGGTGGCGACGGGCATCTATACCTTCTACCGCGAACGCCGCCTGGCGCGGGCCGCGGGCCCCGCGCCCTTGAGAATACGCTGAGCGCGGGCCAAGCGGTGTTGACACCCCATCCGACTCGCCATATACCGCGCGCACTTCGGGCCTGCGGTTTCGCCGTGCGCGCCTGACATCAGAACTGAAGTGGTCACGATCCGGGCCGTCTGTGCCCCGATCCTCTGGAATTCCACCGCGTCGGTCCCGCGAAGAGGGGATCGAATGCGGTTTTCGCGTTTCGTGGACGCATGAAGCGCGTGAGACGAGATTTGAACGGGTTGCAACACGGGGAACCGGAATGCCGACGATCCAACAGCTGATCCGCAAGCCGCGGCAGCCGAAAGTGAAACGCCAGAAGTCCATGCACCTGCAGGGCTGCCCGCAGAAACGGGGCGTTTGCACGCGCGTCTATACCACCACGCCGAAAAAGCCGAACTCGGCCATGCGGAAAGTCGCGAAGGTGCGTCTGACCAACGGTTTCGAGGTGATCAGCTATATCCCCGGCGAAAGCCATAACCTGCAGGAACACTCGGTCGTGCTGATCCGCGGCGGCCGGGTCAAGGACCTTCCCGGTGTCCGTTACCACATCCTTCGCGGTGTGCTGGACACCCAGGGCGTCAAAGACCGCAAGCAGCGCCGTTCGAAATACGGCGCCAAGCGTCCGAAGTAAGGAGAGACGTCAATGTCCCGTCGTCACGCCGCCGAAAAGCGCGAGATTCTGCCCGACGCCAAGTATGGTGACCGGGTTCTGACGAAATTCATGAACAACCTGATGATCGACGGCAAGAAGTCGGTCGCCGAGCGCATCGTCTACAATGCGCTCGACCGGGTCGAGGCCAAGCTGAAGCGGTCGCCCGTCGAGGTCTTTACCGAGGCGCTGGACAACGTGAAGCCCTCGGTCGAGGTGCGGTCCCGCCGGGTCGGCGGTGCCACCTACCAGGTGCCCGTCGAGGTGCGCCCCGAGCGCCGCGAGGCGCTGGCGATCCGCTGGCTGATCGACGCCAGCCGCAAGCGCAACGAGAACACCATGGAAGAGCGCCTGGCGGGCGAACTGATCGACGCCGTCCAGTCCCGCGGCACCGCGGTGAAAAAGCGCGAAGACACCCACAAGATGGCCGAGGCGAACAAAGCCTTCAGCCATTACCGCTGGTAACAGACTAGGCCGGGAACCGACCAAATGGCACGCGACTACCCCCTCGAGCGCTACCGCAACTTCGGTATCATGGCGCATATCGACGCCGGCAAGACGACGACGACCGAGCGTATCCTCTACTACACCGGCAAGTCCCACAAGATCGGCGAGGTGCATGACGGCGCCGCGACGATGGACTGGATGGAGCAGGAGCAGGAGCGTGGCATCACGATCACGTCCGCTGCGACCACGACGTTCTGGCAGCGCCAGGAGGATCCGACCGCCGAGGGGACGTCGGACACCAAGTTCCGGTTCAACATCATCGACACCCCCGGCCACGTGGACTTTACCATCGAGGTGGAACGGTCGCTTGCCGTTCTGGACGGCGCGATCTGCCTGCTTGACGCCAATGCCGGTGTCGAGCCGCAGACCGAAACCGTCTGGCGCCAGGCCGACCGCTACGAGGTGCCGCGCATCGTGTTCGTCAACAAGATGGACAAGATCGGCGCCGACTTCTTCAACTGCGTGAAGATGATCAAGGACCGCACCGGCGCGACTCCCGCACCGATTGCGCTGCCGATCGGGGCCGAGGATCAGCTGGAAGGCATCGTCGACCTGATCACCATGGAAGAGTGGACCTGGAAGGGCGAGGACCTTGGCGCGTCCTGGACCCGCCAGCCGATCCGTGACGAGCTGAAGGACCTGGCCGAGGAATGGCACGCCAACCTGGTCGAGCTTGCCGTCGAGCAGGACGACGAGGCCATGGAAGCCTATCTGGAAGGCAACGAGCCCGACCAGGCGACCCTGCGCAAGCTGATCCGCAAGGGCACGCTGGCGCTGGCCTTCGTGCCGGTGACGGCGGGCTCGGCGTTCAAGAACAAGGGCGTTCAGCCGCTGTTGAACGCGGTCATCGATTTCCTGCCCTCGCCGCTGGACGTGCCGGCCTACATGGGCTTCTCGCCCGATGACGAGACCGAGACCCGCAACATCGCGCGCAATGCCAAGGACGACGATCCGTTCTCGGCGCTGGCGTTCAAGATCATGAACGACCCGTTCGTCGGTTCGTTGACCTTCACCCGGATTTACTCGGGCATCGTCAAGAAGGGCGACCAGCTGCTGAACTCGACCAAGGGCAAGCGCGAGCGCGTCGGCCGGATGATGATGATGCACTCGAACTCGCGCGAAGAGATCGATTGGGCGGCTGCCGGCGACATCATCGCACTGGCCGGTCTGAAGGAAACGACCACCGGCGACACGCTGTGCGACACCGCCAAGCCGGTCGTCCTGGAAACCATGACCTTCCCCGAGCCGGTGATCGAGATCGCGGTCGAGCCCAAGACCAAGGCCGACCAGGAGAAGATGTCCCAGGGCCTGGCGCGCCTTGCCGCCGAGGACCCGTCCTTCCGCGTCGAGACCGACCTGGAATCGGGCCAGACCATCATGAAGGGCATGGGCGAACTTCACCTCGACATCCTCGTCGACCGCCTCAAGCGGGAGTTCAAGGTCGAGGCGAATATCGGTGCGCCGCAGGTGGCCTATCGCGAAACCATCAGCCACAAGGCCGAGGTCGACTACACCCACAAGAAGCAGACCGGCGGTTCGGGCCAGTTCGCCCGCGTCAAGCTGCAGATCGAGCCGACCGAACCCGGCGAGGGCTACAGCTTCGAAAGCCTCATCGTGGGCGGCTCGGTGCCGAAGGAATACATCCCCGGCGTCGAGAAGGGCATCAACTCGGTGATGGACTCGGGTCCGCTTGCCGGCTTCCCGGTGATCGACTTCAAGGTCAAGCTGGTCGACGGCGCCTACCATGACGTCGACTCGTCGGTGCTGGCCTTCGAAATCGCGGCCCGTGCCGCGATGCGCGAGGGTCTCAAGAAAGGCGGCGCCAAGCTGCTGGAGCCGATCATGAAGGTCGAGGTGGTGACGCCCGAGGAATACACCGGCGGCATCATCGGTGACCTGACCTCCCGCCGGGGCCAGGTGCAGGGGCAGGATACGCGCGGCAACGCGAACGTCATCAACGCCTTCGTGCCGCTGGCCAACATGTTCGGCTACATCAACACCCTGCGCTCGATGTCTTCGGGCCGTGCGCAATTCACGATGCAGTTCGACCATTACGAGCCGGTCCCGCAGAACATCAGCGAAGAGATCCAGGCGAAATACGCGTAACGCGCGGTGGGTTTCACCCACCCTACCGCAACCTCGTAGGGTGGGTTCCAACCCACCACCCGACAAGATAGCAGGAGGCCACCATGGCGAAGGCAAAGTTTGAACGTACGAAACCGCATGTTAACATCGGCACGATCGGGCACGTTGACCACGGCAAGACGACGCTGACGGCTGCGATCACGAAGTATTTCGGCGATTTCAAGGCCTACGACCAGATCGACGCGGCGCCGGAGGAGAAGGCGCGCGGGATCACGATCTCGACGGCGCACGTGGAATACGAGACGGACGCGCGGCACTACGCGCACGTGGACTGCCCCGGCCACGCCGACTACGTGAAGAACATGATCACGGGCGCGGCGCAGATGGACGGCGCGATCCTGGTTGTGAACGCGGCCGACGGCCCGATGCCGCAGACGCGCGAGCACATCCTGCTGGCCCGCCAGGTTGGCGTTCCCGCGCTGGTGGTGTTCATGAACAAGGTCGACCAGGTCGATGACGAGGAGCTGCTGGAGCTGGTGGAAATGGAAATCCGCGAGCTGCTGTCGTCCTACGACTTCCCCGGCGACGACATCCCGATCGTCGCGGGCTCGGCGCTGGCCGCGCTGGAAGGCCGCGACGCGAATATCGGCGAGGACAAGATCCGCGCGCTGATGGCGGCGGTGGACGAGTACATCCCGACGCCGGACCGCCCCGTGGACCAGCCGTTCCTGATGCCGATCGAGGACGTGTTCTCGATCTCGGGCCGCGGCACCGTCGTGACGGGCCGGGTGGAACGCGGTGTGATCAACGTGGGCGACTCGATCGAGATCGTGGGCATCCGCGACACCCAGACCACGACCTGCACGGGCGTCGAGATGTTCCGCAAGCTGCTGGATCGCGGCGAGGCGGGCGACAACATCGGCGCGCTGCTGCGCGGCATCGACCGCGAGCAGGTCGAGCGCGGCCAGGTGCTGTGCAAGCCGGGTTCGGTGAAGCCGCACAAGAAGTTCGAGGCCGAGGCCTACATCCTGACCAAGGAAGAGGGTGGCCGTCACACGCCGTTCTTCGCCAACTACCGCCCGCAGTTCTACTTCCGCACGACGGACGTGACCGGGACGGTTCAACTGGCCGAAGGCACCGAGATGGTGATGCCGGGCGACAACGTGTCGTTCACGGTCGAACTGATCGCGCCGATCGCGATGGAAGAGAAGCTGCGCTTCGCCATCCGCGAAGGCGGCCGCACCGTCGGCGCCGGCGTCGTGTCCAAGATCATCGAGTAAACCGAAAAAGGCCAGGGCCGGCCAAAAAGTCGGCCCGTCAGCCTGAAGGGCTAGAACAATGCAAAGTCAGAACATCCGCATTCGGCTGAAGGCCTTCGACTACCGCGTTCTGGATGCCAGCACGCAGGAGATCGTGAATACGGCCAAACGGACCGGCGCCCAGGTGCGCGGGCCCATTCCCCTGCCGAACAAGATCGAGAAATTCACCGTCCTGCGCGGGCCGCATATCGACAAGAAGTCGCGCGACCAGTGGGAAATCCGCACGCACAAGCGGCTTCTCGACATCATCGACCCGACGCCGCAGACCGTGGACGCGCTCATGAAGCTCGACCTGGCCGCCGGTGTCGACGTCGAGATCAAGGTTTAAGGAGGGCACCCGGATGCGCTCTGGAGTGATCGCAAAGAAGGTGGGCATGACCCGCCTGTTCATGGAGGATGGCCGGCAGGTTCCGGTCACCGTCCTGCAACTGGATGGCTGCCAGGTCGTGGCGCAGCGTACCGCCGAGAAGGACGGATATACCGCCGTTCAGCTGGGCGCGGGCGCGGCCAAGGCCAAGCGGGTGCCGGCGCCGATGCGCGGGCATTTCGCCAAGTCGAACGTGGCGCCGAAACGCAAGCTCGCGGAATTCCGCGTGGCCCCGGAGAACCTGATCGAGGTGGGTGCGGAAATCACCGCCGATCACTACTTCGAAGGCCAGTACGTGGATGTCAGCGGCACCTCGATCGGCAAGGGTTTCGCCGGTGCCATGAAGCGGCACAATTTCGGCGGCCTGCGCGCCTCGCACGGGGTGTCGATCAGCCACCGCTCGCACGGCTCGACCGGTCAGTGTCAGGACCCGGGCCGCGTGTTCAAGGGCAAGAAGATGGCCGGTCACATGGGCGCCGCCCGCGTGACCACGCAGAACCTGCAGGTCGTCAAGACCGATGCCGACCGGGGCCTGATCATGGTCAAGGGCGCGGTGCCCGGCGCCAAGGGCGGTTGGGTCACGATCAAGGACGCGGTCAAGAAGCCGACGCCCGAGAACCTGGTCCTGCCCGCCGCGCTGAAATCCGCCGCAACCGAGGCCGCGGCCGCAGATGCGCCCGCCGAAGGGGGTGAAGAATGAAACTCGACGTGATCAAGCTGGATGGCGCCAAGGCCGGCACCGTCGATCTCGGCGACGAGATCTTCGGCCTGGAGCCGCGCGCCGACATCCTGCACCGCGTGGTCCGCTGGCAGCGCAACAAGGCGCAGGCCGGCACCCACAAGGTCAAGACCCGGTCCGAGACCAGCTACTCGACCAAGAAGATCTATCGCCAGAAGGGCACCGGCGGCGCACGCCACGGGGACCGGAACGCGCCGATCTTCCGCAAGGGTGGCATCTACAAGGGCCCGACCCCGCGCAGCCACGCCCACGACCTGACCAAGAAGTTCCGCAAGCTGGGGCTCAAGCACGCGCTGAGCGCCAAGGCGAAGGCCGGGGAGCTGGTGGTTCTGGAATCGGCCGAACTGGCCGAGGTCAAGACCGCGGCGCTGGCCAAGTCGGTCAAGAACCTGGGCTGGAAGCGTGTCCTGATCATCGACGGCGCCGAGGTCAACGCGAACTTCGCCATGGCCGCGCGCAACATCGAGGGTCTCGATGTGCTGCCGTCCATGGGCGCCAATGTCTATGACATCCTCCGCCGCGATACGCTGGTGTTGACGAAGGCGGGTGTCGAAGCTCTGGAGGCTCGACTGAAATGAGCGCGAAGGCTGACCATTACGACGTGATCCGCAAGCCGATCATCACCGAGAAGGCGACCATGGCCTCCGAGGCCAATGCCGTTGTCTTCGAAGTGGCGATGGACGCGAACAAGCCCGCGATCAAGGAGGCTGTCGAAAGCCTCTTCGGGGTCAAGGTGAAGGCGGTCAACACCACCATCACCAAGGGCAAGACCAAGCGGTTCCGCGGCATCCGCGGCCGCCGCAAGGACGTCAAGAAGGCCTATGTGACCCTCGAAGAGGGTAACACTATCGACGTGACCACGGGTCTCTGATAGACGGACCCGACTCACCGGCCCCGGATCGCCCGGGGCCGGCTGCGTTTGAGACCGGGGCGGTTTCGCCCCATACGGAAACCGGACCTTTGGTCCGAAGCTGACGGAAGACAGAAAGCATGGCACTCAAGTCGTACAAGCCGACGACGCCGGGCCAGCGTGGGCTGGTGCTGATCGACCGTTCGGAGCTTTGGAAAGGTCGTCCGGTCAAGGCCCTCACCGAGGGTCTGACCAAGAAGGGCGGCCGGAACAACACCGGACGGATCACGATGCGTCGTCGCGGCGGGGGGGCGAAACGCCTGTACCGCGTCGTCGATTTCAAGCGGACAAAGATGGATATCTCGGCCGTCGTCGCCCGCATCGAATACGACCCGAACCGGACCGCCTTCATCGCGCTGATCCAGTACGAGGATGGCGAGCAGGCCTATATCCTGGCGCCCCAGCGCCTGGGCGTCGGCGACAAGGTGATCGCGTCCGCCAAGGCCGATGTGAAGCCGGGCAACGCGATGCCCTTCACCGGCATGCCGATCGGTACGATCGTGCACAACATCGAGCTGAAGCCCGGCAAGGGCGGCCAGATCGCGCGCGCGGCGGGCACCTATGCCCAGTTCGTCGGCCGTGACGGCGGTTATGCCCAGCTGCGGCTGTCCTCGGGGGAACTTCGCATGGTGCGCCAGGAATGCATGGCGACCGTCGGTGCGGTGTCGAACCCGGACAACTCGAACCAGAACTTCGGCAAGGCCGGCCGTTCGCGCCACATGGGCAAGCGTCCGTCGGTCCGCGGCGTCGTGATGAACCCGATCGACCACCCGCACGGTGGTGGTGAGGGCCGCACCTCGGGTGGTCGTCACCCGGTGACCCCGTGGGGCAAGCCCACCAAGGGCGCCCGCACCCGCCGCAACAAGGCGACGGACAAGTACATCATCCGCTCCCGTCACGCGCGCAAGAAGGGTCGCTAAGCCATGACACGTTCTGTTTGGAAGGGCCCCTTCGTCGACTCCTACGTCCTGAAGAAGGCCGAGAAAGCCCGCGAATCGGGCCGCAACGAGGTCATCAAGATCTGGTCGCGCCGCTCGACGATCCTGCCCCAGTTCGTGGGGCTCACCTTCGGCGTCTACAATGGCCAGAAGCATATCCCGGTGAACGTCACCGAGGACATGATCGGCCAGAAGTTCGGTGAATACTCGCCGACGCGCACCTATTACGGGCACGCGGCCGACAAGAAATCGAAGAAGAGGTAATCGCCATGGGCAAGGACAAGAACCCCCGCCGCGTGGCCGAAAACGAGGCGATGGCCAAGGCGCGCATGCTGCGCACCTCGCCGCAAAAGCTGAACCTCGTCGCCGCGATGATCCGTGGCAAGAAGGTGGACAAGGCGCTGGCCGATCTGACCTTCTCGAAGAAACGGATCGCCGAGGACGTGAAGAAATGCCTTCAGTCCGCGATCGCCAACGCCGAGAACAACCATAACCTCGACGTCGACGAACTGATCGTCGCCGAGGCCTATGTCGGCAAGAACCTGACGCTCAAGCGCGGCCGTCCGCGTGCCCGCGGCCGGTTCGGCAAGATCGTCAAGCCGTTCTCGGAACTCACCATCAAGGTCCGCCAGGTCGAGGAGCAAGTCTGATGGGTCACAAGGTTAATCCGATCGGCATGCGCCTCCAGGTCAACCGCACTTGGGATAGCCGCTGGTATGCCGATACCAATGACTACGGCAATCTGCTGCTCGAAGACGTGAAGATGCGCGAGTTCATTCACGAAGAGTGCAAGCAGGCCGGCGTCAGCCGCATCATCATCGAGCGCCCGCACAAGAAATGCCGGGTGACGATCCACACCGCGCGGCCCGGGGTCATCATCGGCAAGAAAGGCGCCGATATCGAGACGCTTCGCAAGAAGCTGGCGAACATGACCGACAGCGAGCTGCACCTGAACATCGTCGAGGTGCGCAAGCCTGAACTCGACGCCCAGCTGGTGGCGGATTCGATCGCCCAGCAGCTGGAACGCCGGGTCAGCTTCCGCCGCGCGATGAAGCGGTCGGTGCAGAACTCGATGCGCATGGGCGCGCTGGGGATCCGGGTCAACGTCGCCGGCCGCCTTGGCGGGGCCGAGATCGCGCGGACCGAATGGTACCGCGAGGGCCGGGTGCCGCTGCACACGCTGCGCGCCGACATCGACTATGCCCATGCCGAGGCGAAAACGCCCTATGGCATCATCGGCATCAAGGTCTGGATCTTCAAAGGCGAGATCATGGAGCACGATCCCAGTGCGCGTGACCGTCGCCAGTCGGAACTCCAGGAAGGCGGGCCGTCGCGGCCGCGCCGCGACCGCTGAGGAGTTTGAGAGATGCTGCAACCCAAGCGCACGAAATTCCGCAAGATGCACAAGGGCCGTATCCACGGCCAGGCCAAGGGCGGAACCGACCTCAACTTCGGCTCGTACGGGCTGAAGGCGACCCAACCCGAGCGCATCACCGCGCGCCAGATCGAAGCCGCCCGCCGGGCCATGACGCGCCACATGAAGCGTCAGGGCCGCGTCTGGATCCGTATCTTCCCCGACACGCCGGTGTCGTCGAAGCCGACGGAAGTCCGGATGGGTAAGGGCAAGGGTTCGGTCGATTTCTGGGCGGCCAAGATCAAGCCCGGCCGGATCATGTTCGAGATCGACGGCGTGTCCGACGCGGTCGCCCGCGAGGCGCTGCGCCTGGCGGCGATGAAGCTGCCGATCAAGACCCGGATCGTCCAGCGCGAAGACTGGTGACGGATCGGTGGGTTGACACCCACCCTACGCGATCGGCCCCCGTCGAGAGATCGGCGGGGGCTTTTTCGTGGCGCGGCCCTCTTTGCGGGACGCAGGTCAGATCGGGGGTTGCTTTATGGGCGCCGGGGGCGTATGCGAACCGCTCATCCACGGACTCCGCCGGAATCAGGGTGACCCGCGGCCATGCCGCACTGGGGCCTGCCGGTGATGTTGAAAGGAAGATAGGCGATGAACGCCAGTGATCTGCGGGACAAGACTCCCGACCAGCTCCGCGAGGAGTTGACCAACCTGAAGAAAGAGGCCTTCAACCTGCGCTTTCAGCAGGCCACCGGCGCGATGGAGAACACCGCGCGCATGCGCCAGGTGCGCCGCGACGCGGCCCGCGTGAAGACCATCCTGAACGAAAAAGCCCGCGCGGCGGCGGAATAAGGTGAGCCTCAGATGCCCAAACGTATCCTGCAAGGCACCGTGACCAGCGACCTGAACGACCAGACCGTGACCGTCCTGGTCGAGCGTCGCTTCAAGCACCCCGTGCTGCAAAAGACGATCCGGAAGTCCAAGAAATACCGCGCCCACGACGAGAACAACACGTTCAAGGTGGGTGACACGGTGCGCATCCAGGAATGCGCGCCCAAGTCCAAGACGAAACGCTGGGAGGTGGTTCAGGCCTGACCTGATCCACTTTCCGGTTTGAACGAAACCCTGGGACAGCGTTCCCAAAGGTCGGGAGTAACCCAATGATCCAGATGCAGACCAATCTGGATGTCGCTGACAACTCCGGCGCACGCCGGGTTCAGTGCATCAAGGTCCTGGGCGGGTCCAAGCGGAAATATGCCAGCGTCGGCGACATCATCGTGGTGTCGGTGAAAGAGGCCATTCCGCGTGGTCGCGTCAAGAAAGGCGACGTGCGCAAGGCCGTCGTCGTGCGCACCGCCAAGGAAGTGCGCCGCGAGGATGGCACCGCGATCCGCTTCGATCGCAACGCCGCCGTGATCCTCAACAACAACAACGAGCCGATCGGCACCCGGATCTTCGGCCCGGTGGTGCGCGAGCTACGCGCCAAGAACTTCATGAAGATCATTTCGCTGGCTCCGGAGGTGCTCTGATGGCTGCGAAACTCAAGACGGGCGACAAGGTCGTCGTGCTCGCTGGCAAGGACAAGGGCCGCGAAGGCGTCATCGCCTCGGTCGACCCCAAGGCCGGCAAGGCCGTGGTCGATGGCATCAACATGGCCATCCGCCACCAGAAACAAAGCCAGACCACGCAGGCCGGCCGCCGCCCCAAGGCGATGCCGATCGACCTGTCGAACCTGGCGATCGTCGACAAGAACGGCAAACCCACCCGCGTCGGCTTCAAGGTCGAAGACGGCAAGAAGGTGCGCTATGCCAAGACCACGGGGGACGTGATCGATGCTTGATGCTGCCACTTACGCCCCGCGTCTGAAGACGCAGTACCGCGAGACGATCAAGGCCGCCCTCAAGGAAGAGTTCGGCTATACCAACGACATGCAGATCCCGCGGCTGGACAAGATCGTGCTGAACATCGGCTGTGGCGCCGAGGCGGTCCGCGACTCCAAGAAGGCCAAGTCGGCCCAGGAGGACCTGACCCTGATCGCCGGCCAGAAAGCCGTGATCACCAAGGCCAAGAAGTCGATCGCCGGCTTCCGTGTTCGTGAAGACATGCCGCTGGGCGCCAAGGTCACCCTGCGCGGCGACCGGATGTACGAATTCCTCGATCGCCTGATCACGATCGCCATGCCCCGCATCCGCGACTTCCGCGGCGTTCCGGGCAAGTCCTTCGACGGGCGCGGCAACTATGCGATGGGCATGAAGGAACACATCGTCTTCCCGGAAATCGAATATGACAAGGTCGACGAGGTCTGGGGTCTGGATATCGTCATCGCCACCACCGCGAAAACCGACGCGGAAGCGAAGGCGCTGTTGAAGCATTTCAACATGCCGTTCAACAGCTGATCGCGGGAGGGAGAACACGACATGGCTAAGAAATCTATGGTCGAACGCGAACTCAAGCGTCAGCGCCTGGTGGAGAAATACGCCGCCAAACGCGCCGCGCTGAAGGTGATCGCGAACAACGAGGATCTTCCGATGGAAGAGCGGTTCAAGGCCCGGCTCAAGCTGGCCAAGCTGCCGCGCAACTCCTCGCCGACGCGGCTGCACAACCGCTGCCAGCTCACCGGGCGTCCGCACGCCTATTACCGCAAGCTCAAAGTCTCGCGGATCATGCTTCGGGAACTCGGCTCGATGGGCCAGATCCCCGGCATGGTCAAGTCGAGCTGGTAAGGAGGGGAAAAGATGTCCGTGAACGATCCTCTCGGCGATATGCTGACCCGCATCCGCAACGCGCAGATGCGTGGCAAGTCGACGGTCCGTACCCCCGCCTCCAAGCTGCGCGCCTGGGTGCTGGATGTGCTGGCCGACGAAGGCTACATCCGCGGCTATGAAAAGGTCGACGGCGCCAATGGCCTGCCCGAACTGGAAGTGTCGCTGAAATATTTCGAAGGCACGCCCGTCATCCGCGAACTCAAGCGCGTGTCGAAACCCGGCCGCCGCGTCTACATGGGCGTGGGCGAGCTGCCGCAGGTGCGTCAGGGCCTGGGCGTGTCCATCGTCTCGACCTCGAAGGGCGTGATGTCGGATGCGGCCGCGCGCTCGGCGAATGTCGGCGGCGAAGTGCTTTGCACGGTATTCTGAGGAGGAAAGGCAGATGTCTCGTATTGGCAAAAGACCGGTCGAGCTGCCGTCGGGTGTGACCGCATCCGTCTCCGGCCAGACCGTCGAGGTAAAGGGCCCGAAAGGCGCCCGCAGCTTCACCGCCACCGACGACGTGACGATCGCAGTCGAGGACAGCGCCGTCACCGTCACCCCCCGTGGCAGCTCCAAGCGGGCGCGCCAGCAATGGGGGATGTCGCGCACCATGGTCGCGAACCTCGTCCAGGGGGTCACCGACGGGTTCAAGCGCGAGCTTGAAATCCAAGGTGTCGGCTACCGCGCCCAGATGCAGGGCAACACGCTGAAACTGAACCTCGGCTACAGCCACGAGGTGAATTTCGACGTGCCCCAGGGCGTCACCGTCACCTGCCCCAAGCAGACCGAGATCGTGGTCGAGGGCACCGATCAGCAGCTCGTCGGCCAGGTCGCGGCCAACATCCGCGAATGGCGCGCGCCCGAGCCCTACAAGGGCAAGGGTATCCGCTACAAGGGCGAGTATATCTTCCGCAAGGAAGGCAAGAAGAAGTAAGGGCGCGACAGATGGCAAACAGCAAGAGAGACCTGTTCCAGAAACGCCGCCTGCGCGTTCGGAACAAACTTCGCAAGATGAACGCCGGGCGCGTGCGCCTGTCGGTTCATCGCAGCAACAAGAACATCAGCGTTCAGCTGATCGACGATGTGAACGGCGTGACGCTCGCCGCTGCCTCCAGCCTCGAGAAGGATCTGGGCGTGGTCGGCAAGAACAACGTGGAGGCCGCCGCCAAGGTGGGCACCGCGCTGGCCGAGCGTGCCAAGAAGGCCGGGGTCGAGGAATGCTATTTCGACCGTGGCGGCTACCTCTATCACGGGCGCGTCAAGGCGCTGGCCGACGCCGCCCGTGAAGGCGGCCTGAAGTTCTGAGGAGACGAGATATGGCAAGAGAAGACAATCGCCGGGGTGGGGGTCGCGATCGCGACGAAAACCCGGAATTCGCCGATCGTCTCGTGGCGATCAACCGCGTGTCCAAGACCGTGAAGGGCGGCAAGCGCTTCGGCTTTGCGGCGCTGGTGGTCGTGGGCGATCAGAAGGGCCGCGTCGGCTTTGGCAAGGGCAAGGCGAAAGAAGTGCCCGAGGCGATCCGCAAGGCCACCGAGCAGGCCCGGCGCAAGCTGATGCGCGTGCCGCTGCGCGAGGGCCGGACGCTGCACCATGACATCGAGGGCCGCCATGGCGCGGGCCGCGTGGTGATGCGGACCGCCCCCCAGGGGACTGGGATCATCGCCGGTGGTCCGATGCGCGCCGTGTTCGAGATGCTGGGCGTTCAGGACGTGGTGGCGAAATCCATCGGGTCGCAGAACCCCTACAACATGATCCGCGCGACGCTGGACGGGCTGTCGAAGGAAAGCTCGCCCCGCCACGTGGCACAGCGCCGTGGCAAGAAGGTGGCCGATATCCTGAAAAAGGATGAAGCCCCTGCCCAAGACGCCGCCGAAGCGTAAGGAGAGGGACACATGGCCAAGACCATCGTCGTCAAGCAGGTGGGTTCCCCCATCCGCCGCCCCGCCATCCAGCGCCAGACGCTGGTCGGGCTGGGCCTGAACAAGATGCACCGCGTGCGCGAACTGGAGGACACCCCCTCGGTTCGCGGCATGATCGCCAAGATCCCGCACCTGGTCGAGATCGTCGAAGAGCGCGGCTGAGCGGGCGGTGGGTTGACACCCACCCTACAAAATTGCGGGCCCTCGGCGAAAGCCGGGGGCCCGTCGCGTTTTGTGGCCTGCATTCGAGGGCGGGCATTGAATCGCGCGTGGGCCGGATTTCGCTTCGCGGGGCCTGTGCCGCCTCTGTTTCGGGGTGGCCTAGACGTTCTCCTGTCCAGAAGAAATCGAACGGCCCTTTCCGCACTTGCGCCATGCCGCGCGCGGCACGTCCCCGGGGGGCATTCGTCGTCTGGCCCCCCTGTCACCCAAGATGGGTGATGCGGCGCATCGATCAGGACTTGAACGGTGCGAGCGTCCCGTCTATACGCGCCCGGTGGCCGCACCAGGCCGCACCTCACAACCAAGAAACGCCGTGGCCGTCCCATCTCGCTTCGGGGGCGCGTCCGGCAAAGGAGAAGCGACATGAAACTGCATGAACTGCGCGACAACGACGGCGCGGCGAAAAAGGCCAAGCGGATCGGCCGGGGCCCGGGTTCGGGCAAGGGCAAGACCGCCGGGCGTGGTATCAAGGGTCAGAAATCCCGTTCCGGCGTGGCCATCAACGGCTACGAGGGCGGGCAGATGCCGCTGTACCAGCGGCTGCCCAAGCGCGGCTTCAACAAGCCGAACCGCAAGCAATACGCCGTGGTCAACCTCGGCCTGATCCAGAAATTCGTCGATGACGGCAAGCTGGACGCCAAGCAGCCCATCACCGAGGATGCGCTGGTGGCCTCGGGTCTCGTGCGGCGCAAGCTGGACGGCGTCCGCGTTCTGGCGAAGGGCGAAGTGTCGGCCAAGCTGTCCCTCGACGTGACCGGCGCCTCGAAATCCGCGGTTGCCGCGGTCGAGAAGGCCGGCGGCACGATCAAGACCGCCGCCCCGGCCGAGGCGTCCGAATAAGTGGTTGTTCGCGGGCCTCGCGCCGCTTACATCACGGTCTAGTTTTCCAAAGTGCCGCCGGAGCCGGAAAACGGTTTCGGCGGCGCTGTCCTTGAACAGAGGCTCAGCATGGCATCTGCAGCAGAGCAAATGGCCGCGAACATGAGTTGGGGGGCCTTCGGCAAGGCCACCGAGCTGCGGCAGCGGATATTCTTTACCCTCGGCCTTCTGATCGTCTATCGCCTGGGAACCTATATCCCGGTGCCGGGCATCGACGGCGCCGAGTTGCGCGCCTTCATGGAGCAGGCCGCCTCGGGGCTGGGGGGCATCCTGTCGATGTTCACCGGCGGGGCGCTGGGGCGGATGGGCATCTTTGCCCTGGGCATCATGCCCTATATCTCGGCCTCGATCATCGTGCAGCTTCTGGCCGCGATGGTGCCGCAGCTTGAACAGCTGAAGAAAGAGGGCGAACAGGGCCGCAAGAAGATCAACCAGTACACCCGCTACGGCACGGTGTTCCTGGCGACCTTCCAGGCCTATGGCCTTGCCGTCAGCCTCGAGGCGGGCGGGCTGGCCTCGGACCCGGGCTGGTATTTCCGCGCCGGGACGATCATCACCCTGGTCGGCGGGACGATGTTCCTGATGTGGCTGGGCGAACAGATCACCGCGCGGGGCGTCGGCAACGGCATTTCGCTGATCATCTTCGTCGGCATCATCGCCGAGGTGCCCGCCGCGCTGGCGCAGTTCCTCAGCCAGGGCCGTTCGGGTGCGCTGTCGCCGGCGGTCATCATCGGCGTGATGCTGATGATCGTGGCGGTGATCGCCTTCGTGGTGTTCATGGAACGCGCATTGCGCAAGATCCACATCCAGTATCCGCGCCGCCAGGTGGGGATGAAGGTCTATGACGGCGGCTCCAGCCACCTGCCGGTCAAGGTGAACCCCGCGGGCGTGATCCCGGCGATCTTCGCCTCGTCGCTGCTGCTGCTGCCCACCACGATCTCGACCTTCTCGCACAGCCAGGCGGGGCCGGTGATGTCGGTGATCCTTGCCTATTTCGGGCCGGGTCAGCCGCTGTACCTGGCCTTCTTCACCGGCATGATCGTGTTCTTCACCTACTTCTACACGTTCAACGTGGCGTTCAAGACCGAGGACGTGGCCGACAACCTGAAGAACCAGAACGGGTTCATCCCGGGCATTCGGCCGGGCAAGCGGACGCAGGAATACCTGGACTACGTGGTGGCCCGCATCCTGGTGCTGGGGTCTGGCTATCTCGCGCTGGTCTGCCTGCTGCCCGAGGTGTTGCGCTCGCAGCTGGCGATCCCGTTCTACTTCGGCGGCACGTCCGTCCTGATCGTGGTGTCGGTCACGATGGACACGATCCAGCAAGTCCAGTCCCACCTGTTGGCGCATCAATATGAGGGGCTGATCGAGAAATCCCAGCTTGGCCGAAAGGGCAAGGGGCGGACCAAGGCCAAACGGAAAGGGGTGGCGCGTCGATGAACATCATTCTTCTGGGCCCCCCGGGGGCCGGCAAGGGCACCCAGGCCCGCAAGCTGGTCGACGAACGCGGCATGGTGCAGCTGTCCACCGGCGACATGCTGCGAGAGGCGCGCAGTTCCGGCACCGAAATGGGCAAGCGCGTGGCCGAGGTGATGGACCGGGGCGAACTGGTCACCGACGAGATCGTGATCGGCCTGATCGCGGAAAAGCTGGAAGAGGGCGCGCCGGGCGGGTTCATCTTCGACGGCTTCCCGCGGACGCTGGCCCAGGCCGATGCATTGGGCGCGCTGCTGGCCAGCAAGGGCCAGAAACTGGACGCCGTGATCGAGATGCGGGTGGACGACGAGGCGCTGGTCGCCCGGATCACCGCGCGCTCGACCTGCGGGGAGTGCGGCGAGGTGTATAACGACAACACCAAGCCGATCCCGGCCGATGGCAAATGCGAGAAATGCGGCGGGACCGAGTTCAAGCGCCGCGCTGACGACAACGAGGACAGCCTGCGCCAGCGGCTGATGGAATACTACAAGAAGACCTCGCCGCTGATCGGCTATTACTATGCCAAGGGCGATCTCGTCGCCGTCGATGGCATGGGCGAGATGGACGACGTGGCGGCGGCGATCCGGGGGGCGCTGGCCGGATAACCGGCTGGTCGCCCCTGCGACCGGACGCAGGAAACAGGGCCGGTTCCGGGCGGGGTGCGCCGCTCGGGGGCGGACCGTTCACCGCTTATGTCAATTCGCCCTTGACGGGAAACCTGAATCGACCTAGGCACAGCCTCTCGATAGAGAATCGACCCTTTGTCGCAGGCGGGCCCGGCCCGCGGGGCGCCGGGGAAGTAGAGCGGCCCGAAGGCAACGGCTTTCGGGCCTCAGTTGTGAAAAAAGGTTCTGGAGCTACGGAACCGCAACGAAAGGAACGACACGCGTGGCACGTATCGCTGGCGTCAACATCCCCACGGGAAAACGCGTCCCCATCGCGCTCACCTATATCCACGGCATCGGCCCGACCTCGGCCGCAAGCATCTGCGAGGCCGTCGGCATCGATGCCGCCCGCCGCGTCAACGAACTGTCGGATGCCGAGGTTCTGGCGATCCGCGAGCATATCGACGCGAACTTCACCGTCGAGGGTGACCTGCGCCGCGAGGTGCAGATGAACATCAAGCGCCTGATGGACCTGGGCTGCTACCGTGGCCTGCGTCACCGCCGCAACCTGCCGGTTCGCGGCCAGCGCACCCACACCAACGCCCGCACCCGCAAGGGTCCGGCGAAACCCATCGCCGGCAAGAAGAAGTAAGGGAGGGCATCAGGTATGGCACGCGACAAGACCCGGGTTCGCCGCAAGGAACGCAAGAACATCGCCGCCGGTGTGGCGCATGTGAACAGCTCGTTCAACAACACCAAGATCCTGATTTCCGACGTGCAGGGCAACGCCATATCGTGGTCGTCCGCTGGCACGATGGGGTTCAAGGGGTCGCGCAAATCGACCCCCTATGCCGCCCAGATGGCCGCAGAGGATGCCGGCCGCAAGGCGCAGGAACATGGCGTCAAGACGCTGGAAGTCGAGGTTCAGGGCCCCGGCTCGGGCCGGGAATCGGCCCTGCGCGCCCTGGCCGCGGTGGGTTTCAACATCACCTCGATCCGCGACGTGACCCCGATCGCCCATAACGGCTGCCGCCCGCCCAAGCGCCGGCGGGTCTGATCCCAGGATTTTTCGCCCGGGCCGCCGCTTTGCCGGTGGCCCGGGCTTGTCGATATTTCCCTCGGGCGTCTTTCGCTTCGGACATGGGCGACGGGCAGGAATTGAGGAGACATCCATGATCCACAAGAACTGGCAGGAACTCATCAAGCCGACCCAGCTTGAAATCAAGCCGGGCAACGACCCCGCGCGGCAGGCCACCGTCGTCGCCGAACCGCTGGAACGCGGTTTCGGTCTGACGCTGGGCAACGCGCTGCGCCGGGTGCTGATGAGTTCGCTGCAGGGCGCGGCCATCACCAGCGTCCAGATCGACAACGTGCTGCACGAGTTCTCGTCGATCGCGGGGGTCCGCGAAGACGTGACCGACGTGGTGCTGAACCTCAAGGGTGTGGCGCTGCGGATGGAAGTCGAGGGGCCCAAGCGGCTGTCGGTTTCGGCCAAGGGGCCGGGCGTGGTCACCGCCGGCGACATCTCGGAAACCACGGGCATCGAGGTGCTGAACCGCGACCACGTGATCTGCCACCTCGACGAGGGCGCCGACCTGTTCATGGAGCTGACCGTGAACACCGGCAAGGGCTATGTCGCGGCCGACAAGAATCGACCCGAGGACGCGCCCATCGGGTTGATTCCGATCGACGCGATCTACTCCCCGGTGAAAAAAGTGGCCTATGACGTGCAGCCGACCCGCGAGGGGCAGGTGCTCGACTATGACAAATTGACGCTCAAGGTCGAAACCGACGGGTCGATCACGCCCGAGGATTCCGTGGCCTTTGCCGCGCGGATCCTGCAGGACCAGCTGTCGATCTTCGTCAATTTCGAGGAGCCGGAATCGGCCGGCCGCGAATCCGAGGACGAGGGGCTGGAGTTCAACCCGCTGCTGCTCAAGAAGGTCGACGAGCTGGAGTTGTCGGTGCGGTCCGCGAACTGCCTGAAGAACGACAACATCGTCTATATCGGCGACCTGATCCAGAAGACCGAGGCGGAAATGCTTCGCACTCCGAACTTCGGCCGCAAGTCGCTGAACGAGATCAAGGAGGTGCTTTCGGGCATGGGCCTGCATCTCGGCATGGATGTCGAGGAATGGCCGCCGGAAAACATCGAGGAACTGGCCAAGAAGTTCGAGGACCAGTTCTGAGGACCGGTGGGTTTCACCCACCCTACCCGTTTGGCGTAGGGTGGGTGCCAACCCACCGCCAATACCCGGGCATCCCGCCCCAAGGAGAGTGGCCCGCACGCATGGGCCGCCGGACAAAGCAAAACCGCCCGTAGAGGGCAAAGACGGAGAAAACAGATGCGTCACGCCCGCGGCTATCGCCGCCTGAACCGCACCCACGAGCACCGCAAGGCGATGTTCGCCAACATGGCCGGCTCGCTCATCGAACACGAACAGATCAAGACCACGCTGCCCAAGGCGAAGGAACTCAAGCGCATCGCCGACAAGCTGGTGACGCTGGGCAAGCGGGGCGATCTGCATGCCCGCCGCCAGGCCGCCGCGCAGCTGAAGCAGGACGCCCATGTCGCCAAGCTTTTCGAGGTGCTGGGTCCCCGCTATGCCGAGCGTCAGGGCGGCTATGTCCGCGTGCTCAAGGCCGGCTTCCGCTATGGCGACATGGCGCCGATGGCGATCGTCGAGTTCGTCGACCGCGACCCCGAGGCGAAGGGCGCGGCCGACCGCGCGCGCGAGGCTGCCGAGGCCGACGCCGAGGAGTGAGCCCGCGCGGCAATGCTTCGCATGTAAAAAGGCCCTGCCGGTTGGCAGGGCCTTGTTCTTTGGGCCACGGGGCGACCATCGGGCGCAAGTCCCTAGGCCATCGCCTCGACCAGGTCCGCGTTGCGCGACTGTTCCATCTGGTGGTCCACGTCCCGCAGCATCCGTTCAAGCTGGGCATCGGCGACCGGCGTGGCGCCCAGGAATTCCAGGAGATCAGTTCTGATACCGGCCGGAAGCCGCATCAACCTGTTGAAAAGAGTGGGATGGATTGTGCGCACTGAATACTCCGCTAGACTATAGAAATGGCTTGTCTCCGTGCTGACAATTTAAGGTTGACTGGGTTTCTTGCAACTTGTCTAAAAAGTCATGTTCGAAAAGTCCGTGTTTGATCGCGAATTGAGGGTCCTCGATGGCTTGGCCCCTAAGGGGTACAATATCGGACTTCATATCCGGTTCACGTCCCCCCTCATGACGTTTCAGACCTATGACCCCGAGTGGCTGACCCACTACACCGAACATGGCTACGTCCTGCGCGATCCGATGGTGGCGTGGGGCTTTTCAACCACCGGCGCGACACGGTGGAGCAACGAGAACATTCCCGACCCTTTCGGCATCCTCGAAGATGCCGCGAGGTACGGGCTGAGGTTCGGCGTGACGATCTCCTGGGGGCCCATTACCTCCAGGACCATTGCAAGCGTGGCACGAGCAGATCGGGAATTCACGGATGCCGAGATCGACAAGATCGAAGGTATCGTGCGTCGTTTGCACGACATGACCGAGCCACCGGGGGAGCTGACCAAGGCTCAGGTCGAGGCGCTGAAATGCATTGCGGACGGCGACCGCCATGCGGCCGCAGCCAGCAAGCTGGGGATCTCGGAAAGTGCACTCAAGGCTCGCCTCGCTTCTGCGCGCGAGCGGCTGATGGCACGCACGACCGCCGAAGCGATTCAGCGCGCAAAGGATTATCGGCTGCTTTGACGGCCACCGCCTTCCGCAAGGTTAACGACCACACCACCAACCCTGCAGGAGGCTCTTATGCAGACCACGACTCTTTCCTTCGAAAATCTCCACAACCATGGCGAGCTGTTTGCCAACATGCTTCGCGCGCGTCGCGAGCTTTTCATCGAGCGCAACAAATGGGACCTGCCCGAGGCGATGGGCATGGAATACGATCAATACGACACGCCGGCCAGCCGCTGGGTGGTCGTGCATGACGAGCTGGGCCAGGTGCTGGCCGGCAATCGCCTGACGCCGACCACGGCGCGTTGCGGTATCTATACCTACATGATCCGGGACGCGCAGAGCGGGCTTCTGGACACGATCCCGTCGCACCTGCTGTATGACGAGGCGCCGGTGGCCGAGACCATCTGGGAAAGTTCGCGCCTGTTCGTGTCGCAGCGGGTGCCGCTCGCGCAGCGCCGGCCGATCTATTTCAACCTGGTCCAGGAACTGGCCAAGGCCGCGCGGAACCTGGGCGCCAGTCAGTGCCTGACGCTGCTGAACGCGAACTGGACCCTGTGGTACAAGCGCGTGGGCATCGACATGACCCCGATGGGCCCGGTGCTGGAGATCGACGGGATCAAGAACCAGGTCGTCTCGATGAACTTCGCCGCCAACCTGCACTGATCACGCACCGGTCCCCGCCGCGAGGGCGGGGGCCGGACGGGCGTTGAACTCGGGGCGGAACGGGCGCATATCCTTGCATGACCGATCCGGACCGAATGTGCCGATGACCCGTCTTTTCAGCCTTTCCCACCTGTGCCTGTGCCTGTGTCTGGTCGCGGCCCCGCTGGCCGCGCAAGACCGCCGCCTGCCGACCTCCCAGGCGGAAATCAGCCTCAGCTTTGCGCCCGTGGTGCGCGAAACCGCGCCCGCGGTGGTCAACATCTATGCCCGCCGCGTGGTCCAGGGCCGCGCCGGCCCCTTTGCCGACGATCCGTTCTTTTCCGACCTGTTCCGCAATTTCGGCCGGGTGCAGCCGCGGGTGCAGAACTCGTTGGGGTCGGGCGTGATCGTGTCCGGCGACGGGCTGGTGGTGTCGAATTTCCACGTCGTGGGCCAGGCCACCGAGATTCGCGTGGTTCTCGCCGACCGGCGGGAATTCGACGCCCAGGTGTTGCTGGGCGACGAGGAGTCCGACCTCGCGGTCCTGCGGCTGGACGGCGCGCGCGACCTGCCGGCGCTGGACTTGCGCGACTCCGATACGGTCGAGGTGGGCGACCTGGTGCTGGCCATCGGCAACCCGTTCGGCATCGGCCAGACGGTCAGTTCCGGCATCGTGTCGGGGCTGGCGCGCTCGGCGCTGTCGATCGGGGGCGGGCGGGGCTATTTCATCCAGACCGACGCCGCGATCAACCCGGGCAATTCGGGCGGGGCGCTGGTGGATATGCAGGGGCGCCTGGTGGGGATCAACACCGCGATCCTGTCGCGCTCGGGCGGGTCAAACGGCATCGGGTTCGCCATTCCCGCCAACCTGGTGTCGCGTTTCGTCGACCAGGCCCGGGCGGGGCGCGACCGGTTCCAGCGGCCCTGGGCCGGGATCACCGGGCAAGCGGTCGATGCGGGTCTTGCCGAAGGGTTCGGCCTGGATGTGCCGCAGGGCGTGGTGTTGACGAACCTGCACCCCGAAAGCCCCTTTGCGCGCGCCGGGCTGCAGGTGGGCGACGTGGTGCTGGACCTGGGCGGGGCGCCGGTGAACACGCCGCAAGAGATGCTGTTCCGCCTGTCGGCCGAGGGGGTCGGCGGCGAGATCGCGGTGACCTATCTGCGCAAGGGGCGTTCGCGCGCGGCGCGCGTCGCCCTGATCGCGCCCCCCGAGACGCCGCCGCGCGCGCCCGTGACCGTAAAGGGCCGCAGTGTCTTGGCGGGGCTGTCGGTGGTGACCATCAACCCCGCCGTGGCCGAGGAGGCGGGCCTGCCTTCGGGGGCGCAGGGCGTTCTGGTAACCGACCCGGGCGAGGTCGGAGCGCGCGTGGGCCTGCGGGCCGGCGACATCCTGTTGCAGATCAACGACCGCACGGTCCGCACCACCGGCGACGTGGCCGCCGCCGCGCGCGAGGGCGGGCGCGGCTGGTATGTCGAATACCTGCGCGGCGGGCGGCGCGGCGTGTTGCGCTTTCGTGTCTGATGCGCCTCGCGTAGGCTTGGCCCATGGCTGATCTGTTCGACCGCACCGAGGGCGACACGCCCCACAAGGCCGGCCCGCGCCCGTTGGCCGACCGGCTGCGGCCGCGGCGGCTGGCCGATGTGATCGGGCAGGAGCATGTCCTGGGCCCGGACGGTCCGCTCGGCGTGATGCTGGCCTCGGGGACGCTGTCCTCGCTGATCTTCTGGGGACCGCCCGGGGTGGGCAAGACCACCATCGCGCGGCTGCTTGCCGACGAGACCGACCTGCATTTCGTGCAGATCAGCGCCATCTTCACCGGGGTCGCCGATCTGAAAAAGGTGTTCGAGGCCGCCCGGATGCGCCACGCGAACGGGCAAGGCACGCTGCTGTTCGTGGACGAGATCCACCGGTTCAACAAGGCGCAGCAGGACGGCTTCCTGCCGCATATGGAGGACGGCACGATCCTGCTGGTGGGTGCCACCACCGAGAACCCGAGTTTCGAATTGAATGCCGCGTTGCTGTCGCGGTCGCAGGTGCTGGTGCTGGACCGGCTGGACCTGGCACATCTGGAGTTGCTGGCCCAGCGCGCCGAACACGAGCTGGGCCGCGCGCTGCCGCTGACCGGCCCCGCGCGCGAGCAACTGCTGGAGATGGCCGATGGCGACGGGCGCGCGCTGTTGAACCTGATCGAGCAGGTCGCGGCCTGGAAGGTCGAGGGCGCCCTGTCCCCCGAGGCGCTGGCCGCGCGCCTGCAGAAACGCGCCGCGCACTACGACAAGTCGGGGGACGCGCATTACAACCTGATTTCGGCGCTGCACAAATCGGTGCGCGGGTCCGACCCCGACGCGGCGCTGTACTGGCTGGCGCGGATGCTGGAAGGCGGCGAGGATCCGCGGTTCCTCGCGCGCCGGATCACGCGGATGGCGATCGAGGATATCGGGCTGGCCGATCCCCAGGCGCAGACGCTGTGCCTGGACGCGTGGCAGGTCTACGAGCGGCTCGGCTCGCCCGAGGGCGAACTGGCGCTGGCGCAGGCGGTGCTGTATCTCGCGCTGGCGCCGAAATCGAACGCGGGCTACGCGGCCTACAAGAACGCCCGCGCGGCGGCGAAACGCACCGGGTCCGAGCCGCCGCCCAAGCACATCCTGAATGCGCCGACCAAGCTGATGAAGGATCAGGGCTATGGCGCGGGCTATGAATACGACCATGACAGCGCGGCGGGATTCTCGGGGCAGGATTACTTTCCCGAGGGGATGAAGCGCGGGGTCTATTACAGCCCCGTGGAGCGCGGTTTCGAGCGCGAGTTGAAACGCCGGCTGGACTATTTCGCCAAGCTGCGCGCCCAGCGCCGCGGCGAGGGGTAGACTCCCTGGCGGGGTTTCGCCCCGGCTTGCGCCGGGGCGACCGGCTGGGGGGCTCTGCCCCCCAGACCCCCCGGAGTATTTGCACCAAGAAAAAGGCGGGCTGCGGGTCCCGGGCCCGCGGGACGGTTGACAAGCGGGGGGCGCGGCGCGAAGGGAGGCACATGACCGGCATGACGATATTGCAGGTGGCCCTTGGCGGCGCCATCGGGGCCGTGGGGCGCTATCTCACGGGGGTGGCCACGATTCGCCTGATCGGGCCGGGATTCCCATGGGGCACGCTGACGGTGAACATCCTGGGGTCTTTCCTGATGGGCGTTCTGGTGGTGGTCCTGGCGAAGAAGGGCGGCACCCACCTGGCGCCGTTCTTCATGACGGGGCTGCTGGGCGGGTTCACCACGTTCTCGGCCTTCTCGCTGGACGCGATGACGATCTACGAGCGCGGTCAGGCCGGGCTGGCGGCGGGCTATGTCGCGGCCTCGGTGATCCTGTCGCTGGCGGCGATCGCGGTGGGGCTGTGGCTGGCGCGGGGGATTTTCGCATGAGCGGGGTGCAGACCCTGACCGTCGCCGCGGGCGAGGGCGACCAGCGGCTGGACCGCTGGTTCCGCCGGCGGTTCCCGCACGTCTCCCAGGGCCGGATCGAGAAGATGTGCCGCAAGGGCGAGATCCGGGTGGATGGTGGCCGGGTCAAGCCCGCGACCCGGCTGGACGAGGGCCAGCAGGTGCGCATTCCGCCGCTGCCCGAGCCCGGTGCCGCGCCGGCCGCGCCGCGCCCCGCGGTCAGCGAGGCCGATGCCGCGATGATCCGCGGCTGCGTGATCTATCGCGACGACCACATCCTCGCGCTGAACAAGCCGCCCGGCCTGCCGGTGCAGGGCGGCAGCGGGCAGAGCCGCCACGTGGACGGGCTGGCCGAGGCGCTCCGCTTCGGGGCCGAGGACAAGCCGCGGCTGGTGCATCGGCTGGACCGCGACACCTCGGGCGTATTGCTGCTGGCGCGCACCCGCGCCATGGCCAAGGCGCTGACCGCGGCGTTCCGGGCGCGCGAGACGCGCAAGATCTACTGGGCGGCGGTGGCAGGCACGCCCAGCCCGGCGATGGGCACGATCCGTTACGGGCTGGTCAAGGCGCCGGGCCATGGCAAGGGCGGCGAGGGCGAGAAGATGCACTGCATCCTGCCCGATGCGGTGGATGGCACCCCCGGGGCCAAGCGGGCGGTCACCGATTACGCGGTCTTGTCCTCGCTGGGCAAGCGGGTGTCGTGGTGCGCGCTGGTGCCCGTCACGGGCCGCACCCACCAGCTGCGCGCGCACATGGCCGAGATCGGCCACCCGATCGTGGGGGATGGCAAGTATGGCGGTTCGGGCCAGGTCAACGAGGGCGAGGGCTGGGGCGCGCAGCTGGGCGGCGAGATCAGCCGCAAGCTGCACCTGCACGCGCGGTCGGTGCGGTTGGTTCACCCGGTGACGGGGCGCGCGCTGGCGATCACCGCGCCGCTGCCCGAACACATGCGCCGCACCTGGGACATGCTGGGATGGGCCGAGGCCGATGTGCCCGCCGACCCGTTCGAGGATCTCGAATGACCGACCTCAGGCTGGTGATCTTCGACGTGGATGGCACGCTGGTCGACAGCCAGTCGCATATCGCCGCGGCGATGGCCGCCGCCTTCGAGGGCGAGGGGCTGCCCGTGCCGCCCTTGGCAGATATCCTGGGCGTGGTGGGCCTGTCGTTGCCGGTGGGGCTGGCGCAGCTGGCCCCGGACCTGCCCGAACCGACCCGCGCGCGCATGGTGGATCGCTACCGCGAGCGGTTCTTCGCGCTGAGGGTCGGCAATGCCGCCTCGCCGCTTTACCCGGGCGCGCGCGACGCGGTCGAGGCGCTGGCCGCGGTCGAGACCAACCTGCTGGGCATCGCCACGGGCAAGTCGCGGCGGGGTCTGGATCACCTGCTCGAGGCGCACGGGCTGGGCCATCATTTCGTGACCACGCAGGTCTCGGACAACCACCCGTCCAAGCCGCACCCGGCGATGGTGCTGGCGGCGCTGGAGGAGACCGGGGTCGCGCCGGACCGCGCGGTGATGATCGGCGACACGGAATTCGACATCGAGATGGGGCGCGCGGCGGGCGTGCGCACGTTGGGGGTCAGCTGGGGCTTTCACCCGCGGGCGCGGCTGGCGGCGGCGGATGCGGTGATCGACGGGTTCGACGCGCTGCCCGCGGCGCTTGCCCGGTTCTGGGACAGGTAAGACATGGCGGAATGGGCGCTGAAACGGTTCTGGACGCTGGCCGAGATGGGCGAGGCCGAGGACGGTTTCACCGTGCTGCTGGACGGCCGGGCGGTGCGCACGCCGGCCAAGGCCGCGCTGGTGGTGCCGACCCGGGCCATGGCCGCGGCGATCGCCGCCGAGTGGGACGCGCAGGAGCGCGAGGTTCAGCCGCGCACCATGCCCGTGACCCGTGCGGCCAATGCCGCCATCGACAAGGTTCGCGCCCAGCATGAAGAGGTGGCCGCGCTGATCGCGGCCTATGGCGAAAGCGACCTGTTGTGCCACCGGGCGGACAGCCCCGCGGAACTGGTCGCCCGGCAGGCGGCTGCCTGGGACCCGCTGCTGGACTGGGCGCGCGACGCGCTGGGCGCGCCGCTGGTGCCCACCGCGGGCGTGATCCCCTGTGCCCAGCCCGAGGCGAGCCTGGCTGCGCTGCGCGCCCGCGTGACCGGGCTGGATGCGTTCGCGCTGACCGCGCTGCATGACCTGGTGGCGCTGTCGGGGTCGCTGGTGATCGGGCTGGCGGCGACGGAGGACGCGGTCGCCCCGGTGGAACGGCTGTGGGAAATCTCGCGGATCGACGAGACCTGGCAAGAGGAACAATGGGGCGTCGACGACGAGGCCGCCGGGATCGTGGCGGCCAAGCGGGGCGACTTTCTGCAGGCGCGGCGATTCCTGGATCTGGCCCGCGCATCCGATTGATGCCCGGCCTCCGGGCCGTCCCGCTTATTTTCTGTGCATCGTGAAACTGCGGCGAAATGTGGGTTTTCGTGGGGACATCGGCGGCAGTGCGCCCTTGACCTCTTGGCGGGAATTTGCCCAAACTTGCGGCGCTGAGGGGGGTCGTTCTCTCATGCGAGACCCCCGCCCTGCCGGGGTTGAATAAAAATGCCGCCAGAGCGGCGGAGAACTCAGGAAGAGGTAAACATGAAGAAATCCGTTATTCTTGGCGCGCTGACCGTCGCCAGCCTTGTTGCCGGCGGGGCGGCCGCGGCGACGCTGGACGACGTCAAGGCACGCGGCAAGCTGAACTGCGGCACGAATACCGGTCTCGTCGGGTTCGCCGCGCCGGATGCGAATGGCGATTGGCAGGGCTTCGACGTCGCGGTGTGCCGTGCGGTGGCGGCGGCCGTGCTTGGCGACCAGTCGGCCGTGGAATTCGTGCCGACCACGGGCAAGACGCGTTTTACCGCGCTCGCCTCGGGTGAAATCGACGTGCTGGCGCGCAACACCACCTGGACCTTCTCGCGCGACGTGGACCTCAAGTTCACCTTCATCGGCGTGAACTATTATGACGGTCAGGGCTTCATGGTGCCGAAATCGCTGGGTGTCAGCTCGGCCAAGGAACTGGACGGCGCGACCGTCTGCATCCAGACCGGCACCACGACCGAGCTGAACCTCGCGGATTTCTTCCGCGTGAACAACATCAGCTATGAACCGGTACCGATCGAAACCAACGCCGAGGCGCAGCAGCAGTACCTGGCCGGTGCCTGCGACGCCTACACCACCGACGCTTCGGGCCTGGCCGCGACCCGCGCCACCTTCGAGGATCCGACCGCGCATGTCATCCTGCCCGAGATCATCTCGAAGGAACCGCTGGGGCCGCTGGTGCGCCATGGCGACGACGAGTGGGCCGATATCGTGCGCTGGACGCTGAACGCGCTGATCGCCGCCGAAGAATACGGCGTGACCTCGGCCAATATCGACGAACTGGCGGCCAACCCGACCTCGAACCCCGAGATCAACCGCCTGCTCGGCACCGAGGGCAACCTGGGCGAGATGCTGGGCCTGCCCGCCGACTGGGCCGTCAAGGCGATCAAGGCCGGCGGCAACTATGGCGAACTGTTCGAAAAGCACATCGGCGAGAACACCCCGATCGGCCTGGCGCGCGGTCTGAACGCGCAGTGGACCGATGGCGGCCTGATGTACGCGCCGCCCTTCCGGTAAGGAAAACGGATCGAAGGGCGCGGGACATCCCGCGCCCTTCGCCTATCTGGCAAGACAAGAAAAACCGGCCCCGGACAGGGCGCGCCGATATCCGGCGCGCACCTGAAAGCTGTTACCGGGAGGGAGCTACAGGGAGCGCCCGCCATGACGACGATGACGGATCCGCCGAAGGACTCGTTCCGACTCGGCATGCTGATCTACGATACGCGATACCGGTCGCTGACCATCCAGGTCGTCGCCCTGATCGCCTTCATGTTGCTGGCCGCGTGGCTGATCTCCAACACCGCGCAGAACCTCGCGGCGCTGGGCAAGCCGATCAATTTCGGCTTCCTGTCGGGGCCTGCCCAGTATGACATCAACCAGACGCTGATCCCCTACGACAACCAGGACAGCCACCTGCGGGCGTCGGTCGTGGGGCTGTTGAACACGCTTCTGGTGGCGGTGCTGGGCTGTGTGCTGGCCACCGTGGTGGGCGTTCTGGTGGGCGTGCTGCGGTTGTCCAGGAACTGGCTCGTCGGGCGGATCATGACCGTCTATGTCGAGATGTTCCGCAACGTGCCGGTTCTGTTGTGGATCGTCTTCGCCATGGCGATCCTGATCGAAAGCCTGCCCGCCCCGCGGGATTTCCGCGGCGACACGCCCCAGGCCAGCATGCTGTTCGCCGACAGCGTCGCGCTGACCAATCGCGGCTTCTATATCCCCAAGCCGGTCTTCGACCGCTCGCTGGGCGGCAACCCCGAGGCGCCCGCGCCCGAGGCGGCCCCGGTCAGCCCCGCCCCGCCGACCGGCGTGGTCGGCATGACCGGCGGCAGCAGCCGGATCGCGACCGGCGGCGGCAGCGCGGCACCCGGTGCCGCGGCCCCCGGCCAGGCGCCGCAGGGGCAGTCCGGCGCCGCCCCCACCGGCGCGCAGCCCGCCTCGTCGGCGCTGGACTGGCTGGTGATCCTCGGCGTGTTCGGCGGCTCTTTGCTGGGCGCGCGGGCCATCGGCCGCTGGGCCGACCGCAAGCAAGAGGCGACCGGCCTGCGCCCGCGCACGATCTGGGTGCAACTGGCGGTCGTCTTCGTGCCGGTCATCATGGTGCTTATGGCGCTGGGCGTGCGGCTGGAACGGCCGGAACTGACCGGGTTCAACTTCGACGGCGGCATCCACATGCGCAACTCGCTGATCGCGCTGTGGCTGGCCCTGTCCTTCTATACCGCGGCCTTCATCGCGGAAATCGTGCGCGGCGGCATCCTGGCGATTTCCAAGGGCCAGACCGAGGCCGCCGCGGCGCTGGGCCTGCGGCCCAACCGCATCATGTCGCTGGTGATCCTGCCGCAGGCGCTGCGGGTCATCATCCCGCCGCTGATCTCGCAATACCTGAACCTGACCAAGAACAGCTCGCTGGCGATCGCGGTCGGCTACATGGACATCACCGGCACGCTGGGCGGGATCACCATGAACCAGACCGGGCGCGAACTGGAATGCGTGCTGCTGTTGATGTTGTGCTACCTGGTCATCTCGCTGCTGATCTCGGTGGTGATGAACTGGTACAACAACCGCGTCAAACTGGTGGAGCGGTAAGATGAGCGGAACCCATGCCCATACCGCCGCCTATGTGCGCGACACCATGCTGCCCGAACAGGCGCCGCCGGCCACCTCGGTCGGGGTGCTGGGATGGATGCGGGCGAACCTGTTCTCCAACTGGTTCAACGCCATCCTGACCCTTCTGTCCGTGGCGTTCATCTACCAGGTGCTGGCCGCGATCCTGCCCTGGGTGTTCCAGTCCAGCTGGACCGCGAACTCGCTGAACGAGTGCCGCGCGCAGATCGACGCCGCCTATGGCCCCCATGCCGAGGGGGCCTGCTGGGCGGTGATCCGCGAACGCTATCTGCAGCTGATCTTCGGCTTCTACCCCTCGGAACTGTACTGGCGTCCGATCCTGGCCTTTGCGCTGACCCTGGCCGCGCTGGGCCCGGTGCTGTTCACGGCATTGCCGCGCAAGATGCTGTGGCTGTCGGTTGCGGCCCCTTTCCTGGTGCCGTGGCTGCTGTGGGGCGGTTCGGCCTGGGTGCCGGTGGCTGTCGCGCTGGGCTTCGTGCTGGGCTATGTGGCGTTCCGCGTGGTGGCGTCGGTCGCGGGGGCGCTGCTGGGCGCCATCGCGGCGGGGCTGGTGCCGGTGCTGTGGTGGCTCTTGCTGGCCTCGGGCTGGGCGGGGCTGATGCAGTCGGTCCTGCCGCTGGGGATCGAGGCGGTGGACAGCCGCAATTTCGGCGGCTTCATGCTGTCGATCACCATCGGGGTCGTGGCGATCGCCTGTTCGCTGCCGATCGGGGTGCTGCTGGCGCTGGGCCGGCAATCGAACCTGCTCATCATCAAGGCGATCTGCACCGGATTCATCGAACTGATCCGGGGCGTGCCGCTGATTACCCTGCTGTTCGTGGCCTCGCTTCTGCTGAACTACTTCATGCCGCCGGGCACCGATTTCGACATCATCCTGCGGGTGATCATCATGGTCACGCTGTTCGCCTCGGCCTACATGGCCGAGGTGATCCGGGGCGGGCTGGCCGCCCTGCCCAAGGGCCAGTACGAGGCGGCCGATGCCCTCGGCCTCGACTACTGGAAGGCGCAGCGGCTGATCATCATGCCGCAAGCCCTGAAAATCTCGATCCCCGGCATCGTCTCGACCTTCATCGGGGTGTTCAAGGACACCACGCTGGTCTCGATCATCGGGCTTCTGGATCCGCTGGGCTTCTCGAACTCGATCCGCGCAAACGCCGAATGGAACGGCATCGTCTGGGAACTGTACGGCTTCATCGCCTTCATGTTCTTCGTCTTCTGTTTCTCCATGTCCCGCTACTCGATGTATCTGGAGCGCAAGCTTCAGACCGAGCACCGCTGAGGAGCCTTTGCCATGTCTGAACTTGCCATCGATCGCGAAGTCGACCGTTCCAGGATGTCGGTCTCGGACGAGGTCGCGATCCAGATCACCAACATGAACAAGTGGTACGGCGCGTTCCACGTGCTGCGCGACATCAACCTGACGATCAACAAGGGCGAGCGGATCGTGGTCTGCGGCCCGTCTGGGTCGGGGAAATCGACGCTGATCCGCTGCATCAACCGGCTGGAGGAACACCAGTCGGGCAGCATCGTGGTGGACGGGATCGAACTGACCAACGACCTGAAACATATCGACCAGGTCCGGTCCGAGGTCGGGATGGTGTTCCAGCATTTCAACCTGTTCCCGCACCTGACGATCCTGGAAAACTGCACGCTGGCGCCGATCTGGGTGCGCAAGGTGCCCAAGAAGGAAGCGGTGGAAACCGCCATGTACTTTCTGGAAAAGGTCAAGATCCCCGAACAGGCCAACAAGTATCCCGGCCAGCTGTCGGGCGGCCAGCAACAGCGGGTGGCGATCGCGCGGTCGCTGTGCATGAAGCCCAACATCATGCTGTTCGACGAACCCACCTCGGCGCTGGACCCCGAGATGATCAAGGAAGTGCTCGATACCATGATCGAGCTGGCCGAAGAGGGCATGACCATGATCTGCGTCACCCACGAGATGGGCTTTGCCCGCCAGGTCGCGAACCGGGTGATCTTCATGGACCAGGGCCAGATCGTCGAACAGAACGAACCCGAGGCGTTCTTCAACACCCCGCAATCCGAGCGGACCAAGCTGTTCCTGAGCCAGATCCTGGGGCACTGACCCCGCGCGGCGCGACCGCCGGTGCGGTTAGGCAGATCGGTTTCGCCTTGGCTTCGCCAAGGCGACCGGGGGCCGGGGGCTGACGCCCCCGGCCCCTTTCGCGTCAGCGCGGGCCTGTCACATACCGCCCGGCGCTGTCGCCTTTGCGACGAAACCCACCCTCCGAGGCCGCACAGGGGCCGGCCCGGCGGTCAAGCGCTGTCCACGCGCCGTCTGGCACGGTTGCTGCTTCCCCACAGGTGGAGACGTGCGACCGGTTCGAACCGAAACCCGCCGCCTGCCGGAGGGCGGCCAGACAAGGAACAAGCGACATGGCCATCGTGACATTTTCTTCGCCGCTGATGCACAAGGACAAGGCGGTCTATGCCATCGCGGGCGATACCAAGACGATTCTCGCCCTCGCCGAGGAACACCGCATCCCGATCCCGTTCGACTGCCGCGACGGCAATTGCGGGTCCTGCCTGATCGAGGTCAGCTATGACGACCCGACGCAGAAGAAGGGGATCATGCTGACCGACAAGGAGAAGAGCAAGCTCAAGGAACTGGGCAAGATCACCGAGGAAGAGATCGAGAATGCCGAGGTCAACGACATGCCGCCGCGTTACCGGCTGGCCTGCCAGTTCATCGCGCGCGACGAGGACGTGACGATCACCTTCTCGGGCAACCCGGGCGGTGCCGACTGACCCCGCGGGCCGGCGGGTCTAGGCGTCGATCTGCTTGGGCGTGACGAAATCCACGGGCCGGCCGCTGGCGAACCCGACCTCGCTCCAGTCCTCGGCGTCGAATTCGGCGACAAGGGTGGCGCAGGTCGGGTAGCTGGCAAAGCGCGGATTGTCAGGCGGCGTGCGCAACAGCCGGGACGCGAATTCGCCGATGCCGGGATTGTGGCCCAGCATCAGCACGGGCGAGGCGGCACAATTGTTCAGCACCTCCAGCATGCGCTGCGCAGGCGCGTGATACAGCGCCGGGTCGCGGCGCATGACCGTGCATTCGCCCAGGGTTGGGGCCATCAGCTCCCAGGTTTCGATGGTCCGGCGCGCGGTCGATGCGACGACCTCGGCGGGGATATGCCCGCGCGCGGCCAGCCACGCGGCGATCCTGGGCGCGGCGTCACGGCCGCGGGCGTTCAGCGTCCGGTCGTGGTCGTCCTGCGCCGGATCGTCCCAGCCGGATTTCGCGTGGCGGACCAGGATCAGGCGCAAAGTCATCGGCGGGCCGTCATGCTGCTCGTCGGGTGCGGGCATCCTGTCACAGCTTTGGCCATGCGCCTACCCCGTTCAGCGCGGCGCACGGATCAGCGACCCGGCACCGTGATCGGTGAACAGTTCCAGCAGGCAGGCATTGGGCGCGCGCCCGTCCAGGATCACCACCGCGCGCACCCCGCCCGCGATGGCGGCCAGCGCGGTTTCGGTCTTGGGGATCATGCCGCCGGCGATCACGCCGCGTTCGGTCATGTCGCGGATATGGTCGGGGCTCAGCTCGGTGACCACCTCGCCGGTCTCGTCCTTGACGCCGGCCACGTCGGTCAGCAGCAGCAGCCGGTCGGCCTTGAGCGCGGCGGCCACGGCGCCCGCGGCGGTGTCGCCGTTGACGTTGAACGTCTCGCCGTTGCGGCCCGCGCCCAAGGGCGCCACCACGGGGATGAAGCCCGCCTCGAACAGGCTGTGCAGCACGGTGGCGTCCATCTCGGCGGGCGTGCCGACGAACCCCAGGTCCGGGTCGGTCTGGTCGCAGGTCATCAACCCGCCATCCTTGCCCGACAGGCCCACCGCGCGCCCGCCCTGGTCGTTGATCGCCTGCACGATCCGCTTGTTCACCCGACCCGACAGGACCATCTCGACCACCTCGACGGTGGCCGCGTCGGTCACCCGCTTGCCCTTGACGAAGTCGGACTTCACGCCTAGCTTGGCCAGCATCTCGTTGATCATCGGCCCGCCGCCATGCACGATCACCGGGTTCACGCCGACCTGCCGCATCAGCACCACGTCGCGGGCGAAACTCTCCATCTCGGCATCGTCGCCCATGGCGTGGCCGCCGAACTTGATCACGACGATCGCGCCGGTATAGCGCTGCAGATAAGGGAGCGCCTCGGACAGCGTCCGGGCGGTGGCGATCCAGTCGCGATTCATGGCGGTCTGTTTTCTCATCTCTCGGGTCCGGTTCCTGGGCGCATCTGTTATCCCGCCAAGGGCCTCGCGCCAAGGGCGATTGTCTTTCGGGCCGGCCCGCGTAGGGTGGCGCCGCAACAGGGGAGCAGGCCATGGAAGAAAAGATTCTGCTGCTGACCGGCGCAAGCCGCGGCATCGGGCATGCCACCGTGAAACGGTTTTCGGCCGAGGGCTGGCGGGTTCTGACCTGTTCGCGCCATCCCTTCGACCCGCGCTGTCCCTGGCCCGGCGGGGCCGAGAACCACATCCAGATCGACCTGGCCGATGCCGCCGCGACCAAGGGCGCCATCGAGGTGATCCGCGGCAAGCTGCCCCGGGGCAAGCTGCACGCGCTGGTCAACAATGCCGGGATTTCGCCCAAGACCGAAGATGGCGGGCGGCTGAACACGCTGGAAACCGACCTGCGCACCTGGGGGCACGTGTTCAACGTGAATTTCTTTGCCTCCATCGTGCTGGCCCGCGGCTTGCAGGACGAACTGGCCGCGGCCAGGGGCGCGGTGGTCAACGTGACCTCGATCGCGGGCAGCCGGGTGCACCCCTTCGCGGGGGCGGCCTATGCCACGTCCAAGGCGGCGCTGGCGGCGCTGACCCGCGAGATGGCGCATGATTTCGGACCGATGGGGGTGCGGGTGAACGCCATCGCGCCGGGCGAGGTGGAAACCTCGATCCTGTCGCCCGGCACCGAGAAGATCGTCGCGGGGCTGCCGCTCCGGCGGCTGGGTCAACCCGAGGAGGTGGCCAGCGTGATCTTTTTCCTGTGCTCGGCGGATTCCAGCTATGTCACGGGCACCGAGATCGAGGTGAATGCCGGTCAGCATGTCTGAGCCACGGGATGGGCGGTTGTCCGATCCCGAAGGCGGGCGTTCAGGGGCCCCTTGGCCGGTGCGCCGGGGCTTCGGGTTTCGCCCTGGCTGCCGCCAGGGCGACCGGGGGGGGGGGGGGGGGGGGGGGGGGGGGGGGGGGGGGGGGGGGGGGGGGGGGGGGGGGGGGGGGCCGGGGGCGCCGGCGGGGGCCCCCGGCCGGGGGGCTTTGCCCCCCGGACCCCCCAGAGTATTTCGGCCAAGAAAAAGACGCGGCCGGGGGGAGGTGCGGGGCGTCCGAAGGGGCGGGGGGATGCGCGACGGGTTTTGCGGCTGCCGCGGGCGGTGGCACCCGCCGGGCCAGCCGTTCGTCCTAGGCGATCCCGGCGATGATCGCGCGCAGCGTGGCGATTCCGTCGCCTTTTTCCGATGAGGTCAGAACGATTTCGGGAAAGGCCGCCGGATGGGTGGCCAGCCGACCGCGCACCTGGTCCAGCACGCGGTCCATGTCCTTGGCCTTGACCTTGTCGGCCTTGGTCAGCACCGCCTGGAAGGTCACCGCCGCGCTGTCCAGCAGCCCCATGATCTCTTCGTCCACGGGTTTCACCCCGTGCCGCGCGTCGATCAGCACGAAGGCCCGGCGCAGGGTCTGGCGCCCGGCTAGATAGGCTTTCAGCAGGCGTTGCCATTTCTCGACCACGGCGACCGGCGCCTCGGCATAGCCATAGCCGGGCAGGTCGACCAGGAAGTGACTGTCGCCGAGGGTGAAATAGTTGATTTCCTGCGTGCGGCCCGGCGTGTTCGACGCGCGCGCCAGCCCCTTGCGGTTGGTCAGCGCGTTGATCAGGCTGGACTTGCCCACGTTCGAGCGGCCGGCAAAGCAGACCTCGGCGCGGTCGGCGGGGGGCAGCCCGTCCATCGCCACGACACCTTTCAGGAAATCGACCTGTCCCGCGAACAGCTTACGCCCGCGTTCGGCGGTGGCGGTGTCGGGCTCGGGGGCCAGGGGGAAGGGCAGGGTGCTCATGGCACGGTCACCTCGTCGCCAAGCGTCACGCGCCCGCCGCGGATCACCTCGGCATAGACGCCCAGGTCTGTATGGCCCCAGTGGCGTTCCAGCGCGCCCAGCGTGTCCGTGTCGCGCTTGCCCGTCTCGGGGTCCACGGTCGTCGCCATGCAGCGCCCGATGCGTTCCCGCACCTCCAGTTCGGCCTCGCCCAGGCGAATCCGGCGGCCGATCCAGTCGAATTCCGCCCAGGGGGCCAGCCCCTCGATCCAGAAATTGCCGCGGAACCGGCGCGGGTCCAGGTCGCGCCCCACCGCGTCGGACAGCGCCCGCAGAGAGGCCAGCCCGAGGAGGCTGACCGAGGGGAAATCGCTGTCGGTCATGCCGCGCCCGGGCGCCCGCACGATCCGGGCCGAGGCGGCGCGGTCGGCCGGCATCAGCGGCGCGACCCAGTCAAGGAAGCGGTCGGCCTCGGTCTCGGGGGAAAAGGTGATCTCGGGCCGGTCGGGATGGGTCAGGGTGACGGTTTCCGCCGCCTTGTCCAGCCGCGCCATGATCGCCATCAGTTCCGGCGCCTTGGCCCCGCGCGAGAAATTCGCGCAAGGCGCCCACGTGGTGCCGTCGGTCCGCGCCGCTTCGTGCGCCACGGCCCAGGTCCGGTCCCAGGGCATCGTCCGCCCGGTTTCCAGCGTCACCGCCTGCAGCGCCTCTGCGCCGTGCCCCTTGATGGGGTGGCGCCAGATCTGCGCCAGGCGGGCGGTCATTTCTTGCTCGGTTCGGGCTTCTTCCTCTGGAAGCTTGCCTTGATGTTGCCGAACACGTCGGGGTGATAGCCGTGGCTGCGCATGATCGCGTATTGCTGGATGAAGGTGATCGTGTTGTTCGCGATCCAGTAGATGATCAGGCCGCTGGCAAACCCGCCCAGCATGAACATGAAGATCCAGGGCAGCCAGGCGAACACCATCGCCTGCGTCGGGTCGGTCGGCGTCGGGTTCAGCTTCTGTTGCAGCCACATCGAGATGCCGAAGATGATCGGCAGAACGCCCAGCGAGAAGATCGCGAAGATCGAGCCCGGCTCCGGCGTCGCATAGGGCAGCAGGCCGAAGAGGTTCAGGATCGACGACGGGTCGGGCGCCGACAGGTCGCGGATCCAGCCGATCCAGGGCGCGTGGCGCAGCTCGATCGTGACGAAGATCACCTTGTAGAGCGAGAAGAAGATCGGGATCTGCACCAGAAGCGGAAGGCAGCCCGCCGCCGGGTTCACCTTTTCCTTCTTGTACAGCGCCATCATCTCTTGTTGCAGCTTCTGACGGTCGTCGCCGGCCCGCTCCTTCAGTTCCTCCATCTTCGGCTGAAGTTCCTTCATCTTCGCCATGGAGGTGTAGGACTTGTAGGCCAAGGGCAGCAGGATCGCCTTGATGACGATGGTCAGGCCGATGATGGCCCACCCCATGCTGCCGGGGATGCCGGCGTTCGACATCGCCGCGTTCAGCCAGTGCAGCAGCCAGAAGATCGGCTTGGTGAAGAAGAAGAACCAGCCCCAGTCGATCGAGTCGATGAAGCGGTAGATGCCCAGGTCGTGCTCGTAATGGCGGATGGTTTCCCATTCCTTGGCGCCGGCGAACAGCATCGTTTCGGTTCCACCACTCGCCCCCGCGGCGACCTCGATCAGCGGAAGACGCGTCTCGACCTGGTAGATATCCGCGCCCTCGACATATTTCGCAACCGAGGTGAAGCGCTGGCCCGGCGCCGGGATCAGCGTGGTCATCCAGTACTTGTCGGTAAAGCCGACCCAGCCGTTTTCCTCGACCTGGCTGACCTCGGCCTGGGCGGCCTCGCGGTCGACGAATGCCAGGTCGCGCATGTCGCCATAGTCGAGTTCGCTCAGTTCCTTGTCCGTCTGGCGAACGACGCCCTCGTGCAGGATGAAGAACCGCGAGGTTTCGGGCTCGCCATGGCGCGCGACGATGCCGTAGGGCGCCAGGCGCACGGTTTCGCCGCTGCGGTTCTCGACGCTTTGGTCGATCCGGAAGAGATAGTCCTCGTCCACGCTGATCGTGCGGCGGAAGACCAGGCCCGCGCCGTTGTCCCAGACCAGCGTCACCGGGCTGTTCACGCCCAGCGTTCCACCGCTTTCGACCGTCCACAGCGTGTTGGCCCCGGGCACCTCTTCATAGGACAGCTGTCCCGCGGGCGCCCAGCCGTAAAGCGCGTAATAGGGCCGGGTGCTGCCGACAGGGGACAGCAGCGACACGATCTCCGAGTCCGGGTCGAGCGTTTCCTTGTAGTCTTTCAAAGCCAGCTGGTCGATCCGCCCGCCCAGAAGCGAGACCGAACCGGTCAGCCGCGGCGTGTTGATCTCCAGCCGGGGCGCGTCAGCGCCGGGCGCGGGGGCGGTCTCGGCGGTGCCGGCGGGGGCCTGGCCCGTGGCGGGCGCGGGCGGGGTCGAGGCGATGCCGGGGGCAGCCTCGGTCATCTCGACCGCGGCGGGTTCGGGCAGCTGGGCCTGCTGTTCCGGCGGGAACAGCCAGTACCAGACCAGGATCACGAGGAAGCTCAACGCCGTCGCGAGCAGGAGATTCTTGCCTTGTTCGTCCATGGGAGACCGCTGCCCTGTCCTTTGAAGGTGTGGGTGGTTCAACAGATTGCACCCACCAAGGTCAAGCTGTTTTCCCGACGCATGCGGCTGGGCCGCGCCGGTGTTGACGCAGTGTTTACAGGCCCTGGCCGATGGCGTGCGCCTTGGCCGGGCAGGCGGGCGGCCGCGCCGTCAGCCGGCGTCGGTTTCGCGGGCCGTGGGCGGCGCCCCCCGGGTCAGCCCGGCAAAGTCGAACAGCGCAGGGTCCAGCAGGTGCGAGGGCCGCGCGTTCATCAGCGCGCGGAACATCTTTTGCCGGCGGCCGGGGTGGTTCTTTTCCCACTGGTCGATCAGCGCTTTCACCTGCTTGCGTTGCAGCCCGTCCTGGCTGCCGCACAGGTCGCAGGGGATCACCGGATAGTTCATGGCGCGGGCGAATCTCTCGCAATCGGCCTCGGCGACATGGGCCAGCGGGCGATAGACGAACAGGTCGCCCTCCTCGTTGACCAGCTTGGGCGGCATCGTGGCCAGCCGCGATCCGTGGAACAGGTTCATGAAAAACGTTTCCAGGATGTCGTCGCGGTGATGGCCCAGCACGACCGCCGAACACCCCTCTTCGCGCGCGATCCGGTACAGGTGCCCCCGCCGCAGCCGCGAACACAGCGCGCAATAGGTCCGACCCTGGGGGATCTTGTCCATCACGATGGAATAGGTGTCGCGGTATTCGATCCGGTGCGGCACCCCCATCTTTTCAAGGAATTCCGGCAGAACCGTCGCTGGGAACCCCGGCTGGCCCTGGTCCAGGTTGCACGCCAACAGGTCCACGGGCAGAAGCCCGCGCCATTTCAGCTCGTGCAGCGCCGCCAGCAACGTATAGCTGTCCTTGCCGCCCGACAGGCACACCAGCCAGCGCGCGCCGCGCTCGATCATGCCGTACTGTTCGATCGCCTCGCGGGTGTGGCGCACGATCCGCTTGCGCAGTTTCTTGAACTCGGTGGTCGAGGGCGCGCCCTCGAACAGCGGGTGGATATCGTCGGCATTGTCGAACATGGCGCGCGTCCTTGGGGGCCTGCCCGCGATATCGCAATCGCCGCGCCCCGCGTAAAGCCCTTTGCGATTCGCCGGAACGGGGCGACACTGGGCCAAGCCTTGCAGGAAACCGGGGAGAGCGGCCATGGACTTCATCTTTTGCGTGCGCAGCGTGCGTGGCGGGCAATTCGCCTCGGAACCCGGGGCCACGCATTTCCTGGCGGTGCCCGAAGGCGCGGCCACGCCGGTGCCCGATCACCGGATCACCAAGCGCGACTGGTTCGCCCGGGTCCAGGAAGAGGCGAAATCCGGCACCTTCGACGGGCTGCCCGCGGGCGATATCGTGATGAACGTGCACGGCTACAACAACAGCCAGCAAACCATGCTCGACCGCCACCGCAAGATCCGCAAGGGCCTGGAGGCGCACGGGTTCAAGGGCGTCGTCGTCAGCTTCGACTGGCCCAGCGCCGACAGCGCGCTGAACTACCTCGAGGATCGCACCGACGCCAAGCAGACCGCGTTCCGCCTGGTCGACGAGGGGATCGCCGCCTTTGCCGCGCTGCAACGGCCCGATTGCCGGATCAACGTTCATATCCTGGCCCATTCAATGGGCGCCTACGTGGTACGCGAGGCGTTCGACGATGCCGACGACCGGCCCGCCGTTGCCGCGCACAGCTGGGCGGTCAGCCAGGTGATGCTGGTCGGCGCCGACATCTCGGCCGCCTCGATGGAGGACGGCAACCCGAAATCCTCCTCGCTCTACCGGCACTGCGTGCGGCTGACCAACTATTACAACCCGTACGATTCGGTGCTGTCGCTGTCCAACATCAAGCGGATCGGCGTGGCGCCCCGGGCGGGCCGGATCGGCCTGCCCGACGCGCTGCCCGGCAAGGCCGTGAATGTCTATTGCGGCGAGTATTTCGACCGGCACAAGGACATGTTGGGCGATGCACCGACGGTGGCGCATAACTGGTATTTCGACGATGCCCATTTCATGCAGGACGTGTTCCTGACGGTGCAGGGGGACCTGGACCGGCACGAATTCCCGACCCGCCTGCCCACCGCGCAGGGCAACCTGGCGCTTCGGCCCTGAGCCCTAGCGCCCGGGGGCGTCGCGGTCCTTGGGGTCGGGGACCGGGTCATAGCCGCAGCCGCCCCAGGGATTGCAGCGCAGGATGCGTTTCGCCGCCATCCAGCCGCCGCGCAGCGCGCCGTGCTTTTCCAGCGCCTCCAGCGCATAGGCCGAACAGGTCGGCTGATAGCGGCAGTTGAACCCGATCCACGGGCTGAGGATCAGCCGGTAGGCCCGGATCGGCAGCGCGACAAGGCGGGCCAGCGGGGTCATCGGTCGCCCCCGTGCACCTTGGCCAGCGCGCGGCGCAGGTCGGCCTGCATCTCGGCGAAATCGCGGGTGGCGGTGATCCCCGGCCGGCCGATCAGCACGTAATCCCAGCCGGGCCGGCCATCGGCGGGCAGCACCAGACGTGCGATCTCGCGCAGGCGCCGCTTGGCGCGGTTGCGCGCCACGGCGTTGCCGACCTTTTTCGAACAGGTGAAACCGACGCGGATACCCTCGGCCTCGCCGGGGGCGCGCTGGCGGGCCTGCAGGGTGAATCCGGGCGTGCCCTGCCGCCGGGCGCGGGCCGCGCGCAGGAAATCCGCCCGTTTCGTCAGGACATGCAGACAGGACGAAACCGCCGGGGGCGCTTGCGTGGTCTCCGGCCTGTCGCCTGCCACGTTCGCCCCCGGCGGTGTCATGTCGTCCAGCGTGATGGCGCGGGTCTTACGCGCTCAGCCGCTTGCGGCCGCGGGCGCGGCGGGCGTTCAGGATCTTGCGACCGGCCTTGGTGGCCATGCGGGCGCGGAAACCGTGGCGCCGCTTGCGGACCAGGTTCGAGGGTTGGAAAGTGCGTTTCATCGCGCTTCGCTCCGTTCGCTCAGGCCCAAACCGCGTGCGGATTCGAAGGCCCCATGATGTTCGAAGCCCGCTCTTTAGGGGGTCGGGCGGGACAAGTCAATTCATCCCCGGCCGGAATTGTTGCAACATTTGCCCCGTTCGTCCGCGGGAATGTTACGAAGCCGTTGCATTTGCGCCGCGGAACCGGTCCTCTCCGTCACCGGCGATCAACGCGGCGTGAGGGCCCTGTCGCCCGGCGCGGCGAAATCGCATGTTCCGGGGGATGCACAACCTTGGGACGGCCGGACAGAATGAGCGACATGACACAGACCCCGAAGCCCGGCCTTGCCCGCCGCCTGCCGCTGATCGTGATCCTCGCGGTGGCGGCGCTGGGCGCGCTCACCTTGCGCGACCAGCTGTCGTTCCAGGCGCTGGCCGACCATCGCGAGGCGCTGATCGGGGTCCGCGACGCGAACTATGCGCGCACCGTTCTGGGCTTCGTCGCGGCCTATGTCGTGATTGTCGCCTTCTCGCTGCCCGGTGCGACGGTGGCGACGCTGGCGGGCGGGTTCCTGTTCGGGGTCTTTCCCGGCGTGCTGTTCAACGTGGCCGCGGCGACCATGGGGGCGGTGCTGATCTTCCTGGCTGCGCGCTGGGGGCTGGGCGACCGGCTGGCCGCGCGCATCGACGCCTCGGAAGGCCGGGTGAAACGCCTGCGCGAGGGGCTGCGCGAGAACGAGCTTTCGGTCCTGTTCCTGATCCGGCTGGTGCCCGCGGTGCCGTTCTTCGTGGCCAACCTCTTGCCCGCGCTGGTGGGGGTGTCGCTGGGCCGCTTCGCCTTCACCACCTTTTTCGGGATCATGCCGGGCGCGCTGGTCTACACCTGGGTCGGCGCCGGGCTGGGCGAGGTGTTCGCCCGGGGCGAGACGCCGAACCTCGGCATCATCTTCGAACCCCATATCCTGGGCCCGCTTCTGGGTCTTGCGGCGCTGGCCGCGCTGCCCATGGCGGTCCGCCTGATCCGCCGCGGGGCCGCCTGAGATGGCCCGGATCAAGACAGATCTCTGCATCATCGGCGCAGGTTCGGGCGGGCTGTCGCTGGCCGCCGGCGCGGTGCAGATGGGCGCCCGCGTCGTGCTGGTCGAGGGCCACAAGATGGGCGGCGACTGCCTGAACTACGGCTGCGTCCCGTCCAAGGCGTTGCTGGCGGCGGCGCAACAGGCGCAGACCGTGCGCAAGGGCGGCTTCGGCGTGGCGCCCGCAGAACCGCGGGTCGACTACGCCGCCGCCATGGCGCATGTGCACGCCGCCATCGCCACCATCGAACCCCATGACAGCGTCGAACGATTCGAAGGGCTGGGCGTGCGCGTGATCCAGGCCTGGGGTCGGTTCCTGAACGATCGAGAGCTGGAGGCCGGCGGCGACATCATCCGCGCCCGTCGATTCGTGATCGCCACCGGCTCGCGCCCCGTCGTGCCGCCGATCCCGGGGCTGGACGCGGTGCCCTACCTGACCAACGAAACGCTGTTCGACCTGCGCGACCGCCCCGGCCACCTGATCGTCATCGGGGGCGGTCCCATCGGGATGGAAATGGCCCAGGCGCACCGCAGGCTGGGCGCGCAGGTCACCGTGATCGAGGGCGACCGCGCGCTGAACCGCGACGATCCGGAACTGGCCGCCATCGTGCTGGACCGGTTGCGCGCCGAGGGCATCAGGATCGTCGAGGGCGCGCAGGCCGACCGCGTCAGCGGGGCCGACGGCGCGATCACGGTCGAGACCGGGCAGGGCACAGTCACCGGCACGCACCTGCTGGTCGCCGCCGGGCGCCGCCCCGCGCTCGACCGGCTGAACCTCGACGCGGCCGGCGTCGAAACGACGCGCGCCGGCGTCAAGGTCGGCCCCGACCTGCGCAGCACCAACCGCCGCATCTATGCCATCGGCGATGCCGCGGGGGGGATGCAGTTCACCCATGTCGCGGGTTATCACGCGGGCGTGGTGATCCGCCCGATCCTCCTGGGCCTGCCCGGCAAGGCGAAGACCGCGCATATTCCGCGCGTCACCTATACCGACCCCGAGCTTGCCCAGATCGGCCCGACCGAGGCCGAGGCCCGCGCCGAGCATGGCGACAAGCTGACCGTCGCCCGGTTCGATTTCGCCGGCAACGACCGCGCCATCGCCGCGGGCCGCACCGAGGGCCGAATCAAGGTCATGGTCGTCCGCGGCCGTCCCGTCGGCGTGTCCATCGCCGGCCCCGAGGCGGGCGAGCTGATCGGCCCCTGGGCGCTGGTGCTCGCCAACAACCTGAAAATGACCGCCGTCGCGAACATGGTTGCGCCCTATCCGACGCTGGGCGAGGTTAACAAGCGGGCGGCGGGTGCTTATTTTTCGCCCAAACTGTTCGAGAACCCCTGGGTCAAGCGGGCCGTGCGGCTGATTCAACGCCTCGTGCCCTGATCCCCGGGGCCCATTAGGCGCAAGGCATGTTCCTGAATTCGCTCTCCGGCCGCTTCCTGATGCTGACGATCCTGTTCGTCATGCTGGCCGAGGTGCTGATCTTCGTGCCCTCGGTGGCGCGCTTCCGCGAGGATTACCTGCTGTCGCGGCTGGAACGCGCCCAGATCGCCTCGCTGGCGCTCTTGGCCACCGACGAGATGATCGGCGAGGACCTGGAAAAGGAACTGCTTGCCAATGCGGGCGTCTACAACGTCGTCCTGCGCCGCGACCAGGCGCGCGAACTGGTCCTTTCCTCGCCCATCCCCGAGCCCGTCCACGAAAGTTTCGACCTGCGCAGCGCCGGACCGGCCGAACTGATCGCGGACGCGCTGCGCCAGCTGGCCGATCCCCAGCCCCGGGTGATCCGGGTCATCGGCGAACCCGTGCGCGGCGCGGGCCTGCTGATCGAGGTGACGATGGGCACCGAATCGCTGCGCATGGCGATGATCGACTACGGCTTGCGCATCCTTCTGCTGTCGGCGGTGATCTCGGTGCTGACGGCGCTGTTGCTGTTCCTCGCGGTGCGCCGCCTGCTGGTCACGCCGATCAAGCGGGTGGTCCGCGCCATGCAGCTTTACGCAGAGGCGCCCGAGGATACCCGCCGCATCATCTCGCCCACCGCGCGCGTGCGCGAATTGCACGAGGCCGAAACCACGCTGCAATCCCTGCAAAATGAACTGACGGGCGCGCTGCGCCAGAAAGAACGCCTGGCGCAATTGGGCAGCGCGGTCGCCAAGATCAGCCACGACCTGCGCAACATCCTGACCACCGCCCAGCTGTTCGCCGACCGGATGGAACGCAGCGACGACCCCGGCGTGAACCGCGCCGCGCCCAAGATCGTCGGCGCGATCAGCCGCGCGGTGAACCTGTGCGAGACGACGCTGGCCTTCGGCCGCGCCCAGGAACCGCCGCCCCGGCTGGAACGGGTGCAACTGGCCGCCATCGTCAACGATGTCGTCGATGCCGAACGTCTTGCCGCCGGCGAGGAAGAGGTCAGCTTTGCCGAGGACGTGCCAGCGGGCCTGACGCTCAGGGCCGATCCCGAACAGCTGCACCGGGTGCTGACCAACCTGATCCGCAACGCCCGCCAGGCGATCGCCGCCGCCGCCCGGCCCGGCGAAATCGGCATCCGTGCCGACGAGGACGAAGAGGCCTGGACGATCCACGTCACCGATACCGGCCCCGGCCTGCCGCCCAAGGCGCGCGAGCACCTGTTCCAGCCCTTCCAGGGCGGCACGCGCAAGGGCGGCACGGGCCTCGGCCTTGCGATCTCGGTCGAACTGGTGCGCGGCCATGGCGGCACGCTGGTGCTCAAGCGAAGTGACGCGACCGGCACCGAGTTCGAGATCCGCCTGCCGAAATCCGAGGCGGTGCTGTACGGGCCGGACGGTGGTGTCTCCTGACCCGAAGAAACGCGATCGGGCCTCAGGTCGGTTTGCCCCTTGCAAAGCCGGATCACCGGCGTTACATGCACCACCCACGCGCTGGTAGCTCAGTTGGATAGAGTACTTGACTACGAATCAAGGGGTCGGGGGTTCGAATCCTCCCCAGCGCGCCACTCCCCCTCATCAACGCCGATCCGATTGCTGATTGCGAATCGCGCCGGGTGCGTGATCCGGCCCGCGTGGCCGGCGCGGGGCGCGGGATCGTGCCGAAAAAGCCCGTAACATCCAGTGAACCGGCCATTGCAAGGCGCCCGGGGCGCGTATCAGCGTCGCAGGCAGGGATCGCGGGCTGTCATCCGGGAAGGGGCGCGCTATTGTCCGCCTCGGCCGACAGCGAATGTGCCGTCCCGAAGGTCCGTGACCTTGCGGGTGGTCAGGTGCTTGAACGGCCGGACGCGGGAGAGAACTGGGGCTCCCGCCAGAGAACCCGCAGGAGGACGTCCTGCCACGGGAGGCGCGCGCCCTCCGGGGGCAGCGGACAGAAAAAGGATGGAAGATGGCCGATAACAAGCAGAACCTGATCCGCCTGATCGTCGCCGCACCGGCGATCGGTCTCGCGTTCTATGCCGTGACCTATAGTGGGTCGCCGAAGCCCGAACCGGCAGCCGTCGAAGAAGCGGCCGCGGTCGAGGCGCCCGCCGAGGAAGCCGTTGCGGAAGAGGCCCCGGCCGAAGAAGCCGCCGCCGAAGAAGCCCCGGCCGAAGAAGCCGCCGCCGAGGAAGCCCCGGCAGAGGAAGCCGCCGCCGAGGAAGCCCCGGCAGAGGAAGCCGCTGCCGAGGAAGCTCCGGCCGAGGAAGCCCCGGCCGAGGAAGCCTCGGCTGAAGAGGCCGCTGCTGAAGAAGCCCCGGCTGAAGAGGCCGCTGCCGAGGAAGCTCCGGCCGAGGAAGCCGCTGCTGAAGAAGCCCCGGCCGAAGAAGCCGTCGCTGAAGAAGTGCCGGCCGAGGCTGTGTCGTCGGAAATCAACCCGCAGCCGGAACCGCCGGGGATGGAAGCTGTCGAAGCCCCGGTCGTCGATACGCCCGAAGCCGCGGCAAGCGCGATGACGCTGGCCGAGCAGGCGGCGGCGCTGGCTGCCGAATACGCCGATCTTGCCCAGCGCGCCGCGGCCCTGGCCGGCAAGTCGGCCCTGCTGGTGGAAGAGGCCCCGGCCGAGGAAGCCGTTGCCGAAGAGGCCCCGGCCGAAGAGGCCCCGGCCGAGGAAGCCGCCGCCGAAGAGGCCCCGGCCGAGGAAGCCGCCGCCGAAGAGGCCCCGGCTGAGGAAGCCGTTGCCGAAGAAGCCCCGGCTGAGGAAGCCGCCGCCGAAGAGGCCCCGGCTGAGGAAGCCGCCGCCGAAGAGGCCCCGGCTGAGGAAGCCGCCGCCGAAGAGGCCCCGGCCGAGGAAGCCGCCGCTGAAGAAGCCCCGGCTGAGGAAGCCGCCGCTGAAGAAGCCCCGGCCGAGGAAGCCGCCGCCGAAGAGGCCCCGGCCGAGGAAGCCGTCGCCGAAGAAGCCCCGGCTGAGGAAGCCGTTGCCGAAGAAGCCCCGGCCGAGGAAGCCGTTGCCGAAGAGGCCCCGGCTGAGGAAGCCGTTGCCGAAGAGGCCCCGGCTGAGGAAGCCGTTGCCGAAGAGGCCCCGGCCGAGGAAGCCGTTGCCGAAGAGGCCCCGGCTGAGGAAGCCGCTGCCGAGGAAGCCCCGGCTGAGGAAGCCGCCGTCGTCGCGGCCGCCTTCACCGGCGATCCGGTCGCTGGCGAGAAGGCGTTCCGCCAGTGCGCCACCTGCCACGTGGTCACCAGCCCCTCGGGCGAGATGCTGGCCGGCAACGGCGCCCGCGTCGGTCCGAACCAGTACGGCACGCCCGGCCGCGTTGCCGGCAGCGTCGAAGGGTTCCGCTATTCGAAGTCGATGATCGCGGCCGGCGAAGCGGGCCTGGTCTGGACCGAGGACCTGGTCGTCGAATACTCGCAGAACCCGACCGAGTTCCTGCGTGAATACCTCGGCGATCCCAAGGCCCGCGGCAACATGACCTACAACGCCCGCAACCCGCAGGAAGTGCGCGACATCTACGCCTATATCGCGACGCTGTCCCAGGAGTGATCCGGGGCGGGCGGGACCCGCTGCGTTCACTGGAAACGACACCGCCCCGGCCGAACGGCCGGGGCGGATTTCATTCCAGGGGGGCTAGCGCGTCAGCCCGGCATAAAGCTGGGGCAGCCGCTCGGGCAGACGTTCCACGTTGTCGAGGATGAAGAAGTTCCGCTGCCCGAAGATCTGCGCGACGTAACTGTCGGCGCGCGGGTCCAGCGTCAGGCAGAACGGGATCACGCCCTGCTTGGCGACCTCCTGCACCGCGGCGCGGGCGTCCTGGCGCAGGTATTGCGGGTCGCGCACGTCGATATCGGCGGGCGCCCCGTCGGTGATGACCAGCATCAGCTTTTTCGCCGCCGCGACGCGCGACAGGTGCGCCCCCGCATGCCGGATCGCGGCCCCCATGCGCGTCGACAACTGCCCCTGCATCCCCGCCAGCCGTGCCTTGGGCATCTCGTTCCAGGGCTGATCGAAATCCTTGTAGCGCTGGTAGAACACGTTGTGCCGCCCGTCGGAACAGAACCCGTGCAGCGCGAAGGCATCGCCCACTTTGTGGATGGCTTCCGCCAGCAGGACGGTGGCCGCCTTGGTCAGGTCCAGCACGGTCTGGTCCTGCCCGGCGACCTTGTCGTTCGTCGATTCCGACAGGTCCAGGAGCGTCATCACCGCGATGTCGCGCACCTTGCGGACCGACCGCATCATCACCCGCGGGTCGGGCTGGCGGCCCATGCGGATGTCGATCATGGCGCCGAGGGCTGCGTTGATGTCGATCTCGTCGCCATCCTCCAGCTTGCGGATGCGCTGCACGCCCTGGGGCTGCATCGCGTCCAGCAGGTGCCGCATCCGCTGGGTCAGCTTGCGGTTCTCGGCCAGGATCGTCTCGATCTCGGCCGGGTCGCCCAGGCGCGGGCGCTTTTCCAGCACGGTCGCCCAGGCCGGGCGCGCCATCTGGATCTGGTAGTCGAATTCGTCATAGGGGACGGGGGGCGCGGTGGGTTCCTTGCCTTCCTTCTCGTTGAAGGACAGACCGTCATCGTCGAACAGTTCGTGTTCGGCGACCCAGATTTCCTGGGCGTCGTCGCCCGCGGTCTCGACCTCGACCTCGTTGACCATTTCCGAGACGCTGACGTATTTCCGCACCTGTTCCGGCGCGGGGGCAAAGCCCTTCTCCCAGTCGATCTCCTCGAATTCCCAGATATAGCGGTTGTCGTCGCGATAGGGCGCGCCCTGCACGTCGCGATAGGCCGAATAGGGGCGGTCGCGCAACTGGTGCGCCAGCTGCAGGCCCAGGTCGCGCGATATTGCGGCATCCGACAGGTCGGCCCCGGCAAACGCCCCACGCGCCCATGCCGCCACCGGGTCGTCGGTTTCCCACTCCGGGTCCAGCAGCGCCAAGGCGATCCGGTCGAACTGCGCCCCCATCGCCCCGTCGCCCGTGGGCGCGTGGAACTGCCGCCACAGGTCGCGCAGGCGGGGGAACCGGGCAATGGCCAGCGCCTCGATCCGCGCATCCTCGATCAGCCCGACACAGGCCCGTTGCAGCGCGTTCAACTCGTCGCCGGGAATCGCCCTGGTCGTGGCGACCACATGGGCCGAGGCATGCGCCGCGGCGGCGCGGTACAGATCCAGCCCCGGCACGCCGTTCCAGTCGTCATAGGCATCCGGCAGGTGCAGGAAGAAATCGGCGATAAAGGGCCGCGCGCCCTCGCGGGATTCGAAATCGCCGGCGGTCGGGCGCATCAGGAAATCGCGGCCCCAGAGTGCCCTCAGATACATCCCGATCCGGCGGTGGATATCGACGAACAGCGTTCCCTTGCGTTCCTTTTGCAGGATCGCCTGTGATTCGGCGCTTTCCAGGCTGAAATAGCGGGTCAGTTCCTCGAAATCGGTGCGATGCGCCTGCGCGCCCCAGTTGGCCCAACGGCGCAACCCGCCCAGCGTGAGGACGTCGAGCAACTCTTCCAGGTGTTCCAGCATGGGGCGCAGACCGCGGGGCGCCTGCGCCAGCAATTGGTTCAGCAACTGCAGGTAGGCCAGGAACAGGTCGGGGTCCGACAACCGGCGTGACGCGGTGGGGGCGGTCGCGATCACCCGCTCGATCACCGCGCCCGAGGTGCGCGAGGCAAAGCCCAGAAGCGTCTGCGCGAAATCGGGCACGATATCCTCGCCCAGGTCGCGCGCCAGCACCGGCACGACCTCGATCCAGGTGCGCACGATGTGATCGCCCCGCCCCATGTGACCCAGCGCCACCGCCCCCTTCAGCCAGTTATCCAGGCCCCGGGGCGACAGCACCCGCACCGCATCGGGCCAGCATTGGTCCAGCACCTCGCGCTGGGCCGCGTCCAGCTCGGCGGTCAGCTCGGCAAACTCGTCGAGCGTCGACATGGCTCAGAAATAGGTCGTGACGGCGGCGTCAAGCGCGTCGCGCATGTCGGGGTCGTCGGTGATCGGCCGCACCAGCGCCATCTGGCAGGCCGCGACCGGCGCGATGCCCTGCGCCATCAGGCTGCCCGCATGGATCAGCATCCGGGTGGAAATCCCCTCGTCCAGCCCGTGCCCCTTGAGGTTGCGCGCGCGTTCGGCGATCGACACCAGCTTGTCCGCGTCCTCGGCGTTGACGCCGGATTCGTGGGCCACGATCTCGACCTCGACGGCATGTTCGGGATAGTTGAAATCCAGCGCGCCAAAGCGCTGCTTGGTGGACTGTTTCAGGTCCTTCATCAGGCTTTGATAGCCCGGGTTGTACGAGATCACGAGGTGGAAATCCGGGTGCGCGCGCAGGATTTCCCCTTTCTTTTCCAAGGGAAGGACGCGCCGGTTGTCGGTCAGCGGGTGGATCACCACGGTGGTGTCCTGCCGCGCCTCGACGATTTCGTCCAGGTAACAGATCGCGCCGTGCCGCGCGGCGAATGTCAGCGGCCCGTCCTGCCAGCGGGTGCCGTCCGCATCCAGCAGGAACCGGCCCACGATGTCGGATGCGGTCATGTCCTCGTTGCAGGCGACCGTCACCAGCGGCTTGCCCAGCTTCCAGGCCATGTGCTCGACGAAGCGCGTCTTGCCGCAGCCCGTCGGCCCCTTCAGCATCACCGGCATCTTGGCGGCATAGGCCGCCTCGAACATCGCCACCTCGTCGGTGACGGGCCGGTAATAGGGTTCGCCCGTCACGCGGTATTGCTCGATCACATCCGTCATCCTCGCCTCCCTGCGATCGGCCCGCCGCGCGTGCGGCGCGGCGGGCCAAGGTGCATCAGACCATCTTGCCGCGGACGACCACCATGTTGGCGCCCTGGCTCTGGGTAAAGTTGTTGTACCCGATCAGGCGGACATGGTTGCCGGGATTGGCCTCGGCGCAGGCCTTGATCTCGGCCAGGATGGCGTCGACATCGGTTTCGCCGAACATCGGCAGCTTCCACATGTACCAGTAGTTCGACGTGGCATGCTCGGGCTCGGTGTGTTCGACGGCCGGGTTCCAGCCGTGTTTCACGATCCATTCCACCTGCTTGCGGATTTGCGCGTCGTCCATTTCCGGCAGGTAGGAAAAGGTGCCCATCTTGCGGCTGGCCGGGTCGGACAGGCGCGATGTGTAGTCCTGAACGCTCATGTTTCTCTCTCCCTAAGCGATTAGCGGTGCTGGGTGTCCAGCTTGTCCACGGTGTCGAACTCGAACTTGATCTCTTTCCACGTCTCCATGGCGATCTTCAGTTCGGGGCTGTGCTTGGCCGCGTTGATCAGGATGTCCTTGCCTTCCTTCTCGATCTCGCGGCCCTCGTTGCGGGCCTGAACGCAGGCCTCCAGCGCGACCCGGTTCGCCGCGGCGCCCGCCGCGTTGCCCCAGGGATGGCCCAGCGTGCCACCGCCGAACTGCAGGACCGAGTCGTTGCCGAAGATCGAGACCAGCGCCGGCATGTGCCACACGTGGATGCCGCCCGAGGCCACCGGGAACACGCCCGGCATCCCGCCCCAGTCCTGGTCGAAGAAGATCCCGCGCGAGCGGTCTTCCTTGATGTAGCGGTCGCGCATGATGTCGATCCAGCCCAGCGTCGCCTCGCGGTCGCCTTCCAGCTTGCCCACGACGGTGCCCGAATGCAGGTGGTCGCCGCCCAGAAGGCGCAGCAGTTTCGTCAGAACGCGGAAGTTGATGCCGTGATTCGGGTTGCGGTCGATCACGGCGTGCATGGCGCGGTGCACGTGCAGCAGCATGCCGTTGTCGCGGCACCACTTGGACAGCGAGTTATGCGCCGCCCAGCCCAGCGTCAGGTAGTCCGACATGATGATCGGCGTGCCGATCTCCTTGGCGTATTCGGCGCGCTTGTACATCTCTTCCACGGTGGGCGCGGTCACGTTCATGTAGTGACCCTTGCGCTCGCCGGTTTCCTTCTCGGCCTTCTCGATCGCCTCCTGGCAGAAGTCGAAGCGGTCGCGCCAGCGCATGAAGGGCTGCGAGTTGACGTTCTCGTCGTCCTTGGTGAAATCCAGGCCGCCGCGCAGGCATTCATAGACGGCGCGGCCGTAGTTCTTGGCCGACAGGCCCAGTTTCGGCTTGATCGTGCAGCCCAGAAGCGGGCGGCCATACTTGTCCATCTTGTCGCGCTCGACATTGATGCCGTGCGGCGGGCCAAAGCAGGTGGTCACGAACCAAAGCGGGAAGCGCACGTCCTCCAGCCGCAGCGAGCGCACCGCCTTGAAGCCGAACACGTTGCCCACCAGCGAGGTGAAGACGTTGACGACCGAGCCTTCCTCGAACAGGTCCATCGGGTAGGCGATGAAGGCGTAGAACGCGTCATCGCTGCCCGGCACGTCCTCGATCGCGTAGGCGCGGCCCTTGTAATAGTCCAGATCGGTCAACAGGTCGGTCCAGACCGTCGTCCAGGTGCCGGTCGAGCTTTCGGCGGCGACGGCGGCCGCGGCCTCCTCGCGGTCGATGCCGGGCTGCGGGATCACCTTGAACACGGCCAGGACGTCGCTGTCCTTCACCTTGTAATCGGGTTCCCAATAGGTCGACCGGTATTCCTTGACACCGGCATCGTATTTCTTGGCCATGTCGCCTCCTCCGAGATTTGTGCCGTTCCTCCACCCGATCCGAGTCGGGTCGGGGGCACTATGGCCGCTTGCGTCAATATGCAAAAATGAATAGTTTTTATTTCCACAATAGATGAAAGGTTATGATATTTGCCCGTCACCATCCGCCAGTTCCGCGTGTTCCAGGCCGTGGCCCGGCACGAAAGCTATACCCGCGCCGCCGAGGAGCTGAACCTGACCCAGCCGGCGGTCTTTGCCCAGGTCCGGCAGCTGGAGGAACGGCTGGGCATGGCGCTGATGGAACGGGTCGGCAAGCGGATGTTCCTGACCGATGCGGGCCGCGTGGTGCTGGAGGGCGCGCGCGACACGCTGGAAGGGCTGGAGCGGATGAAGATGCGGCTTGCGGACATGCGCGGGCTGCGCGAGGGGCGGCTGAAGCTGGCCATCGTGTCGACCGCCCAATATTTCATGCCGCGGCTGCTGGGCGATTTCTGCACGCAGAACCCCGGCATCGAGGTCGCGCTGACGGTGACCAACCGGCAAGCGATGCTGGAACGCCTGGCCGCCAACGAGGACGACCTGTGCGTGCTGGGCTCTGTCCCCGACGGGCTGGACGTGGTCGCCACCGCCATCGCCGACAACCCCATCGTGGCGGTGGCGCGCTATGACCACCCTCTGGTCGGGCAGCGGAACATCGCGCCCGAGCGGATCGCGCGCGAACCCTTCATCCTGCGCGAAGCGGGATCCGGGACGCGGCTGGCGGCCGAGCGGTTCTTTCGTGCGCGCGGGCTGACGCTGCCGATGCGGATGGAACTGGGGTCGAACGAGGCCATCAAGCAGGCGGTCATCGGCGGGCTGGGGCTGGCGTTGCTGTCCCGCGATACGCTGGCGCTGGAGGGGCAGACCGGGGTTCTGAAGGTGCTGGACCTGGCCGGGTTTCCCCTGATGCGGCAATGGCAGGTGGCCTATCCGCGCGGCAAGCACCTGTCGGTGGCGGCCGAGGCGTTCCAGGATCACCTGGTGGCCAGGGCCCGTACCGCGGTCGAGGCGGGACCCGAATTGCCGCCCGCCCTGCCGGCGGCGGCGGGCGGGTGAGGGGCGTCCGGGTTTCGCCTTGGCTTCGCCAAGGCGACCGGCTGGGGGCTCTGCCCCCAGACCCCCGGGGTATTTCGCCCAAGAAAAAGTCCCGGGCAGGTGTTTTCAGAAAGCGACCTCGACGCCGGGCAGCTTGAGCGCAACCATGAGGTCGCGCAATTCCTGCCGCGCGGCGACGTTCGAGATGTTCATGCCCGTCACGCCGATATCGCGCAGGTCCAGCAGCGTCAGGCCATTGGGGAACAGTTCGCGGAAGATCACCCGTTCCGAGAAGCCGGGCGCCACGCGGAAGCCGATGCGGCGCGACAGGTTTTCCAGCGCCTCGCCCATCTTGCGCTTGTTGTGCATCTGCTGGGCGCCCAGCCGGTTTCGCAGCACCACCCAGTCGATCGGTTTCAGCCCGGCCTGGGCGCGCATCTGCCGCGCGCTCCAGACCATTTCGGAATAGACCGACGGGCCGAGGATCTTGCCCGTCGCGCCGTCGTGGCGGGCCAGCAGGTCGAAATCGATGAAGCTGTCGTTGAGCGGCGTGATCAGCGTGTCGGCCAGCGTGTGCGCGACCTGGCTGAGACGGGTATGCGAGCCGGGACAGTCGATCAGGATGAAGTCCTTCTGCTGTTCCATCCCGGCGATGGCCTCGGCGATGCGGCGGTCGTGGATGTTCTCGCCCGGTTCCAGCTGGTCGGGCGCGATGTCGGGCAACTCGCGGTAATCGGGCATCGGCAGGTCGATGCCTTCGCGGTCGAGATAGGCGCGGCGGTTTTCCATGTAGCGGCCGAAGCTGCGCTGGCGCAGGTCGAGGTCCAGCGCGCCGACCCGGTGGCCCAGCCGCGCCAGCGCGGTGGCGACATGCATGGACACGGTGGATTTGCCGGCACCCCCCTTTTCGTTGCCGACGACGATGATATGCGCCACGTCCGATGTCCCCCTGCGATCTGTTGGCCTGTGGGAGGCAGAGTCGCCAACCACCATATGTTGTGGCGACCCGTAGTCAAAGCCGGAGTTGAGGGCAAGGTGTCACCCGTGGCGTGCGTGTCGCGGGAAAGCCGCGCCGGGGCGGGGCGGTCAGACCGGCGGGTGGCCCGGTGGCATTGCCGGGGCCGCGGGGGCGGCTGCAACCGGCGGGGCGGCCGGTGACAGCGCGGCACCGGTGCGCGGGGCGGTGGACAGGTCATGCTTCCAGTCCTGAAGCGCCCGCATCAACGCGGCCGAGGCCGCCTCGAACGGGCCGTTCAGCACCTCGCGCGCCTCGGTCTTGCGCCCGCCGGTGGCGTGCAGCAGCACCTTTGCGGCATTGGCGTGGAATTCGGCGTGCAGCTGCGCGACCCTTCGGTAAATCGGCAGGATGCGCACGGCATCGGGGATATCGGGGCCGTGGAACCAGCGCCCGAAGTCACAGGCATGGTCGCAGGCGGCCTCGTAGGGCGACATCTCGGACGTGCCGGAATGCAGCGCGCTCAGCAATGCGGATTTCCAGGCCATGTGTTTCTTGAGCGCGGCGTCGATGCCCGGGATCAGGGCGTCCCAGTCGGTCATGCGTCTTGCCTCCGGTGATGCAAATGCCCCCGGGATGACTATCTCCGCCAGAGGTGAACGCCGCCTTAACGCCGGCCCGCAACGAAAACGCCGCCCCGGGGGGGCGGCGTGTCCGTAGGCGAATCGGGCGGGGTTCAGAACCCCAGGCCCTCGTATTTCTTCTTGAACTTCGACACGCGGCCGCCGGTGTCCATCAGGCGCGAGCTGCCGCCCGTCCAGGCCGGGTGCACCGACGGGTCGATGTCCAGCGCAAGGGTGTCGCCTTCGTTGCCATAGGTCGATTTCATCTGCACCACCGTGCCGTCGGTCAGCTTGACGTCGATCAGGTGGTAGTCGGGATGGATTTCTTTTTTCATGGACCCTCTCCTTACGCCTCGGCCTTGGGCTTGTAGGTGCTGTCCTCGGCGATCCGGGCCGATTTGCCCCGGCGCGAGCGCAGGTAGTAGAGCTTGGCGCGGCGCACGCGGCCACGGCGCACGACCTCGATCGAGTCGATATTGGTGGAGTACAGCGGGAACACCCGCTCCACACCCTCGCCGAACGAGATCTTGCGGACGGTAAAGCTTCCGGCGATGCCGCTGCCGTTCTTGCGGGCGATGCACACGCCTTCATAGTTCTGCACGCGGGTGCGGGTGCCCTCGGTCACCTTGTAACCCACGCGGATCGTGTCGCCCGGCTTGAAATCCGGAATTTTCTTGTCGAGGGCGGCGATCTGTTCCGCCTCGAGCTTTGCGATCAGGTCCATCGCATCGTCTCCATCTCTGCTCGCGGTTCGTTCCGCGAAGGTGATGCAACCCTCAGAGCTCTTGGTCTCCGTCCGGGTCCCTACCGTGACGCTCACGGTAAGCCCGCCAGAGGTCAGGGCGGCGTTCCTTGGTCAGCCTTTCGGCCATGGCCCGGCGCCAGTCGGCGATCTTCGCGTGATGGCCCGACAGGAGAATGTCGGGAATCGCGCGGCCTTTCCAGACGGCGGGCCGTGTGTACTGCGGATGTTCAAGCAGGCCCTCGGAAAAGGATTCCTCCTCGGTGGATGCCTGATTCCCGAGTACGCGGGGTATAAGGCGGACGCTTGCGTCGATCAAGGCCTGTGCGGCGATCTCGCCGCCCGTCAGGACGAAATCGCCCAAAGATACCTCTTCGACGGCGTATTCCTCGATCACGCGTTCGTCCAGCCCCTCGAACCGGCCGCAGATCAGGGTGATCCCGTCGGCCTGCGCGAACCGGTGGGCCATCGCTTGCGTGAACGGCGCGCCCCGGGGCGACAGGTAGACCACCGGCCAGCGGGCGCGGTCGCCGGGCGTGCCGATCGCCGCCTGGTCGAGCGCGGCGCCCATCACGTCGGGGCGCAGTACCATGCCCGCACCGCCCCCCGCCGGCGTGTCGTCGACATTGCGGTGCTTGCCCTCGCCAAAGGGGCGCAGGTCGATGGTTTCCAGCGCCCAAAGCCCAAGGTCCAGCGCGCGACCCGTCAGCGACAGGCCCAGAACGCCCGGGAACGCCTCGGGGAACAGGGTCACGACCCGCGCCGTCCACGCGCCTTTCAGGCGCGGGCGGCCGTCCATCAGGTCGCGGGGCTGCAGGCTCGCCGAGATCGAGAGCCGCCCGTGCGAGCGGGGCCCGGGGGCCTTGGGCGTGTCCGTCATGGGCGGTCTCCGGCCGGAAGCGGCGAAAGGCGAAAGCCTCAGCCCTTCAGCGACAGCGCCAGGAACCCGCCCAGCCCCAGCGCCGACACGACCAGCGGCAGCCACAGCGGCAGCGCGACCAGCGGCGCGCCGAAGGCCCAGACGATGCCGAAGCCGATCAGGAAGGCAAGGTTCACCCAGATGATCTGGTTGATGACCAGCATCGGCAGCGCCTTGGCCAGCGACTTGCCCTGCGCGGCGTTGGCCGCGCGGGTCTCGGGGTCGGCGATGCGCGCCACGCTGGCCAGCGCGGCGATGATCAGGATGACCCAGGCCGGGTTCTGGGATTGCCCGGCCAGGAAGGCGCCCAGCAGGATGATCGCGTAGAAGATGTTCGGAGTGGACATGACGGTTCTCGTTCCTGTTTTCCGCGGCTCAGGGAAACAGCCCTTCGGGCGGGTCCGCAATGAGGCGCCCGGCCGCAAGATCGACGGTCGGCACGCAGGCATTGGTAAAGGGCAGCAACACGGTCGAGGACAGCCCCGGACCGTGGATTTCCAGCAACGCGCCCGCGCCGTGGTCCTGCACGCTGCGGACCCGGCCCAGCACCGTGCCGCCGGTGTCCAGCACCTCCAGACCGATCAGGTCGGCGTGGTAATACTCGTCCTCGGGCAGCGAGGGCAGCACGGCACGGTCGGCATAAAGCTGGGTGCCGCGCAGCGCGTCGGCCTGTTCCTTGGTGGCGACGCCCGACAGGCGCGCGGCGAACCCGCCCTTCACAGGGCGGGTCAGCGTGACGTCGAAAGACCGCGCGCCGTCCTCGGTGAACAGCGGCGCGTAATCGGCGATCGCCGTGGGGTCGGCGCAAAAGCTTTTCAGCCGCACCTCGCCCCGAACCCCGAAGGCCCCGGCGATCGCCCCGACACAGACCCGTGTCTCGCTCATGCGCGCCTCATCGCGTGGCCCCGATGCACAGGCCCCGCGGATCCACCTGCCCGCCGGCATCCCGGCACCGATCCGCAAGGATCGACCGCTCGAGCTTCATCCCGAGCCAGACGCCGCCGAACAGGAACAGGATCGCGAAAAGCCGCAGCATGGGCGGGGCGCCGGCCGATCACTCGGCCGATGCTTCCTCGGCGGGGGCGGCGGCCTTCGCGGCCTTCTCCTCGGCACGCTCCTTGGCCTTGGCGCCGGGCTCGCCCTTCTTGGGGTTGGCGCGCTCTTTCTTGGCCAGCACGCCGGCCGCTTCCAGCATGCGGGCGACGCGGTCGGTCGGCTGGGCGCCCTGGGCGACCCAGTGCTTCACCCGGTCGAGGTCCATCTTGATGCGGTCCTCGCTGTCCTTGGCCAGCAGCGGGTTGTAGGTGCCCAGCTTCTCGATGAAGCGGCCGTCGCGGGGCATGCGGCTGTCGGCCACCACGATGCGGTAGAAGGGACGCTTTTTCGAGCCGCCGCGGGCGAGACGAAGTTTCAGTGCCATGGTCAGTTTCTCCTGTTTTTGGCGTTCGGCGGAAGGCCCGCCTATTTCTGGTGTTCGATATGGTGACGGATGACTTCCTGGATGATGAAGGCCAGGAATTTCTTGGCGAATTCCGGGTCGAGATCGGCCTCCAGGGCCAATGCCTCGAGCCGGGCGATCTGGTTTTCCTCGCGCGCGGGGTCCGAGGGCGGCAGCCCGTGCAGCGCCTTGAGCCGGCCCACCGCCTGGGTGTGCTTGAACCGCTCGCCCAGCGTGTAGACAAGGATCGCGTCCAGCCGGTCGATGCTGGCGCGGTGCTCGGCCAAAACCTCGGCGGCGCGGGTGGCGTCGTCAGTCAAGGGGCACTCCTTTCGTGCGGAAAACGGGATCGCGATAGCATCGGATTTCCATGAGGATCCCATCGGTCAGCTGGCTGGATCGCAGCCGCGCGGGAGAGGGGTGCCGATAGGCCACGTCATGGCTGTCGATGGTCGGGGCCGCCTCGTCGATCTCTGCGCCCAGCCGTTCGCACAGCCGGACGGAACTGACGTTCTTGGGGTCCACATAGGTCACCGCCGTGTCCCAGCCCATCCGGTCGTACAGCCAGCCGCGCACGGCGTGCACCGCCTCCAGCGCGATGCCGCGGCCCTCGACGCGGGGCCAGATCACCCAGGCGATTTCGCGTTCGGGCCAGCCCTTGGGATACCAGCCGCCGGCCATCCCGCAGGTTGCATCGGTGTCGCGGTCGTGGATCATCCACATGCCGAAGCCGTGGATCTGCCAATGCCCGATCTCGGCGGCATACAGCATCCAGCTTTCGTATTCGGACAGCGGCCCGCCCATGAACCGCGCGCGGTAGCTGGTGAAGGTCGCCTCGAAATTCGGATAGTCCTCGGGCGCGGGGCCCTTCAGCACCAGCCGGTCCGTTTCGATGACGGGGATCGCGCTATGGGCCATCACCGCACCCCCGCGGGGCCGGGGTGGCGGTAGATGATGACGGTGCCGAACCGGGCAAGTTCGACCGTCTTTTCGGGCGTGGCGCCCAGCCGTTCGGCCACCCGGGCCGAGGCGGTGTTGGCGGGGTTGACCAGGCTGATCGCGGTGGGCCAGCCCAGCACGCCATAGGCATGGTCGCGCGCCGCCGCCGCGGCCTCGGTGGCATAGCCCTTGCCCTCGAAGCCCTCGAACAGGTCCCAGCCGATTTCCGGTTCCGGCCAGCCGTCCGGGTTCCACAGCCCGACAAGGCCCGCGGCCCGGCCGGTCGCCTTTTCCTCGACGATCCAGCGGCCATAGCCGCGCAGCGCCCAATGCCCGATCTCGGTGGCCAGTTGCCGCCAGCTGTCCTCGGCCGATTTCGGCCCGCCCACGAAACGCGACCGGTCCGAGGCATAGAACGCGCGCAGCACCGGCACGTCGGCCGCGCACGGGGCCCGCAGCACCAGCCGCCCGGTGTCCAGCGCCGGGATCGTGATCGCGGCAGTCGCCGGATCGGGTATGCGGGCCGTCGCCGTCACTTCTTCTTGCCAAGTCCGCTCAGGCCCGGGGGCAGGTCCATCCCGCCGCCCATGCCGGGCATGCCGCCGCCCATCCGGCGCGCGGCCTCTTCCAGCGCCTTGGGATCCATGCCGGCCATGTCGGCGGGCAGGCCGCCCTTGCCGCCGAACATGCCGCCCATCGCCTTTTTCAACAGCGCCCGGCCGCCCTTCTTGCCCAGCTTCTTCATCATGTCCGACATCTGCCGATGCATCTTCAAAAGCTTGTTCAGTTCCGGCACGTCCAGCCCGGCGCCCGCCGCGATCCGCTTCTTGCGGCTGGCCTGCAGAAGTTGCGGGTTGGCGCGTTCCTTTTTGGTCATGGAATTGATCAGCGCGATCTGGCGGCGCAGGATCGAATCGTCAAAGCCCGCCTCTTCCATCTGCTTGGACATCTTGCCCATGCCGGGCATCATGCCCATGATGCCTTCCATCCCGCCCATCTTCAGCATCTGTTCCAGCTGCATCTTCAGGTCGTTCATGTTGAACTGACCCTTCTGGAACCGCTTCATCATCCGCTCGGCCTGTTCGGCCTCGATGGTGGCCTGGGCCTTTTCCACCAGCGAAACGATGTCGCCCATCCCAAGGATGCGGCCCGCGATGCGTTCGGGGTGGAACTCCTCGATCGCGTCCAGCTTTTCGCCGAGGCCCACATACTTGATCGGCTTGCCGGTCACCGCGCGCATCGACAGGGCCGCACCGCCGCGCCCGTCGCCGTCCATCCGGGTCAGGATCACGCCGGTGATGCCGATACGCTCGTCGAAATTCTCGGCGGTGTTGACCGCGTCCTGGCCGGTCAGGCCGTCGACCACCAGCAGGGTCTCGCGCGGGTTGGCGACGTCGCGCACCGCCTCGACCTCGGCCATCAGCGCCTCGTCGATCGACAGGCGCCCCGCGGTGTCCAGCATGTAGACGTCATAGCCGCCCATCGCCGCCTGCTGCTTGGCCCGCTTGGCGATATCGACGGGCTTCTGCCCCGGCACGATGGGCAGGGTGTCGACCCCGATCTGCCGGCCCAGGATCGCCAGCTGTTCCATGGCGGCCGGGCGGTTCACGTCGAGGGACGCCATCAGAACCCGCTTGCCGTTCACCTCTTTCAGGCGTTTCGCCAGCTTGGCGGTGGTGGTGGTCTTGCCGCCGCCCTGAAGGCCGACCATCAGGATCGGCGCGGGCGGGTTGTCGATTTTCAGATACCCCGGCTCGCCCTCGCCGGTCAGCACCTTGACCAGTTCGTCATGGACGATCTTGACGACCTGCTGGCCCGGCGTGACCGATTTCGTCACCTCCTGGCCGGTCGCCTTGTCCTGCACCGACTTGACGAAGCTGCGCGCCACCGGCAACGAGACGTCCGCCTCCAGCAGCGCCACGCGCACCTCGCGCAGCGCCGTCTTGACGTCGTCCTCGCTCAGCGCCCCCTGCTTGGTCAGCCGGTCGAAGACGCCGGAAAGGCGATCTGAAAGACTTTCGAACATGGGCGGGGCCCTCCGTCGACCGTTGCACCTTGCCCCCGAATGTGGGTGGGGACGCCTGATTTGTCAGCGTGACGCGATGCGCCAAACGCGATTTGCCCCCGTGGGCGCAACCGCGCTGACGGGGGGCGATCCCGGATATGGTCCCGGGACCGGAAGGGTCTGCACCTTTCCGGATATCGGCGCGGCTTAAGCCACGGATGGGCGCCGGAGTCAAGCGCGGCCTGCCCGTGGGGGCGGGCAGGCCGGCCGGTCAGGCGGCGCGGGGCAGGGCGTCCACCGCCCGGTGCGCGGCCGCCAGCGCCCCCTCGGCATCCAGCGCCAGCCTGTCGGCGCCCACGAAGGTCACGTCGGTGATGCCCAGGAAACCCAGCACATGGCGCAGATAGGGCGTGGCGAAGTCGATCTCGGACCCCATCCCCGTCCCGCCCGACGCCAGCGCCACGATCACCCGCTTGCCGCCCAGCAAGCCCTTGGGCCCAGCCTCGGTATAGCGGAAGGTGACCCCGGCCCGCGCCACCAAGTCGACCCAGGCCTTCAGCGCGGCGGGCAGGCCGAAATTATAGACCGGCAGGCCGATCACCACCGTGTCGGCGTCGCGCAACTCGGCGATCAACTCGTCCGACAAGGCGAGTTCTGCGTGCTGCGCCTCGGTCCGGTCGGTCTCGGGCGTAAAATTGGCGCCGATCCACGCGGCGTTCAACAGCGGCAGCCCGCCCGACAGGTCGCGGGTGACGATGCAGGTCTCGGCGTCGGCAAGGCGGGCGACGATGCGGTCGGTCAGTTCGCGCGAGACCGACCCGTCGATCCGGGCCGAACTGTCGATGCGCAGGATGGTGTGCGGCATGGGGAATCTCCGTGGTTCGGGGTGACGTGTGCGAAAGATGGTTCTTGCGTGAGCGAACACAATTTCCCAAAATCAACATGAACTGTGAGGTGGCGCACATATGGAACTGGACAACTGGGACGAGGTCCGCACGGCCTATCACGTCGCGCGGCTGGGCACGGTCAGCGGCGCGGCCGAGGCGCTTGGCGTGCACCATGCCACCGTGATCCGCCATGTCGACGCGCTGGAAAACCGGCTGGGCGTCCGGCTGTTCCAGCGCCATGCCCGCGGCTACACGCCGACCGAGGCCGGCGAGGAACTGTTGCAGGTGGCCCAGGTCACCGCCGACCAGTTCAGCCAGCTTGCGGGCCGGCTGCGCGGTCACGGCACGGCGATGACCGGCGATCTGGCGGTGACCACGGTGGATTCGCTGACGCCGCTGCTTCTCCCTGTCCTTGCCGCGTTCCAGGCCGATCACCCCGACCTGTCGGTGCGTCTGCTGGCCGACCCGCGGCTTTACCGGCTGGAATACGGCGAGGCGCATGTCGCCGTGCGCGCGGGCGCCCAGCCCGACGAACCCGACAACATCGTGCAGAAACTGCATGTCCAGCACAGCGCGCTTTATGCCAGCCGGGCCTATGAACAGGCGCATGGCCCCCTGGGCGACGACCTGTCGGCGCACCGCTTCGTCGGCCCGGCCGAGGAAAACCACCGCGCGCCCTTCTATCGCTGGCTGCGGGCCAACGTGCCGGCCGACCGGATCACCTTCCGCGTCAGCGACATGCGCGGCGCGGTCGAGGCGGTCGAGGCCGGGGCGGGGATCGGCTTCGTGCCGGTCTGGCAGGCGCGGGCCATGCCCGACCTCGTCGAGATGCGCCCGGCCCAGTCCGACTGGGACGTGGCGCTGTGGCTGGTCACCCATGTCGACCTGCACCGCACCGCCAAGGTGCAGGCCCTGACCGCCCGGCTGAAGGAGGCGGCGCGCGAATGGCCCTGAGCGGCGGCGAGGCCCGGCGCGGCCACCTTGCCATGCTCACTTTCTCGGCGCTGGTCGCGGGCTCGTTCAGCTTCGGCAAGACCATCGCCACCCAGATCGACCCGGTGGCGCTGACCGCGGTGCGCTTCGTCATCGCGGGCGCGGTGATCGGCGCGGCGGCGGCGCTTGGGCCGGGGCTGAAGCGGCAACAGTTCCGCGCGCCCTGGCGGTTTCTGGTGCTGGGCGCGCTGTTCGCCGCCTATTTCGTTCTGATGTTCGAGGCGCTGAAGACCGCCGCACCCGTGTCCACCGCGGCGATCTTCACGCTGACGCCGCTGATGTCGGCGGGCTTCGGCTGGCTGTTCCTGCGCCAGCGGATCACGGGGCGGATGGGCCTGGCGCTGGCCATCGGGGCGGCTGGGGCGCTTTGGGTGATCTTTCGCGGCGACCCGGCGGCGCTGATCGCCTTCGACCTGGGCCGGGGCGAGGCGATCTTTTTCGCCGGCGCGCTGGCCCATGCCGCCTATACGCCGCTGGTGCGCAGGTTCAACCGGGGCGAGCCGGCGGTGGTCTTCACCTTCGGCATGATGCTGGCGGCGCTGGTTCTCTTGGCGGCCTACGGCATGCCGGCGATCCGGGCGACCGACTGGGCCGCGCTGCCCGCGCAGGTCTGGTGGGTGACGCTGTATCTCGCGATCTTCGCCAGTGCGGCGACCTTCGTGCTGCTGCAATACGCGGCGCTGCGGCTGCCATCCGCCAAGGTGATGGCCTATACCTACCTGACGCCCACCTGGGTCATCGGCTGGGAAATCGCGCTGGGCAACGGCGTGCCGCGCGGGCTGGTGCTGGGCGGCATCGCGCTGACCGTGCTGGCGCTGGTCCTCTTGTTGAAGGACGACGGCTAGGGGCAACCGCCCGGGACGCGCCCCGACATCACGCCCTCGATCGGCAGATGGGCGAAGAACCACTCTTCGATCCTTGGAACCCGGTTCGGGCAGGGGCGCGCCGCGTGGGGCCGCGGCGCCGGCGTCAGGCGGGCGAGGGCCCCTTCACCCGCATCGGCAGGCCCGCGACGACGAATTCCACCTCGTCGGCGATGGCGGCCACGCGCTGGTTCAGCCAGCCCTGGGCATCTCGAAACGCGCGCGCCAGCGCGTTGTCGGGCACGATGCCCATGCCGACCTCGTTCGAGACCATCACCACCGGGCTTTTCTGCCGGGCCAGCGCCGCGACCAGCGCCGCGGCCTCGGGTTCCCAGTCGCGCCCTTCCAGCATCAGGTTCGACAGCCAAAGCGTCAGGCAATCGACCAGCCTGGGCCCGCGCCCGTCGCTTCGATCCAGCGCCCCCACCAGGTCGACCGGCGCTTCGATCGTGGTCCAGCCGTCGCCTCGGTCGGCGATATGCCTGGCGATCCGCGCCCGCATCTCGTCGTCATCCGCCCGGGCCGTGGCGATATAGACCCGCTCGCCCGGCAAGCCGCGGGCGCGCGCCTCCGCATGGCGGCTCTTGCCGGACCGGGCGCCGCCGGTCACAAGGATGATCTGGGGCAAGACGGTCCCTCCCTGCGGATGCGAGGCCCGTTCCATAGCCCCCCCGGGACTGTCGTTCAATCGGGCGCGCGATCCGGCCGGACCGATCCGAATTGCTCACTTGCCTGATCGCGTCCGACCGGCGACCGTGATCCCCAGCACAGCGCCCGACAGGGCGGGGAGGACAGATGAGCCCGGACGCAGCACCGCCGGTGGGCGATCTCATCGGCGTCAAGGACTACCTCGAACAGGGCCTGATCGGCCATGGCGTGCTGGTCGAACGGCTTTTGATCGGCCTGCTGGCCGGCGGGCACGTGCTTGTCGAGGGGGCGCCGGGGCTGGCCAAGACCCGCGCCGTGCGCTGGCTGGCCCGCGCCGTGGACGGCAGTTTCGCCCGCATCCAGTGCACCCCCGACCTGCTGCCCTCGGACGTGACCGGAACGCCCGTTTTCCGCCCCGACCGGGGCGGGTTCGAATTCGTCCGCGGCCCGGTGTTTCACAACCTCGTGCTGGTCGACGAGATCAACCGCGCGCCGCCCAAGGTGCAGTCGGCCCTGCTGGAGGCGATGGCCGAGGCGCAGGTCACCAGCGGCGGCGAAACCCGCGCGCTGCCCGACCCGTTCATGGTGGTGGCCACCCAGAACCCGATCGAGCACGAGGGCACCTTTCCCCTGCCCGAGGCCCAGCTCGACCGGTTCCTGCTGCATGTCGACCTTGCCCTGCCGGATGCGCAGACCGAACGCCGCATCCTCGACCTCGTCGAATCCGAGCAGGACGCCCCCCCGGCGGCGCCCCGGGCGCTGTCGCTCGACGCGCTGCACGCGGCGCGGCGCGCGGCGATGGCGGTGCACCTGGCCGATCCCTTGCGCGACTACATCGTGCGGCTGGTCATGGCGACCCGCGCCGAGGCGATGCAATCCGAGATCGAGCACGCGGTCTCGCCCCGCGGTTCGCTGGCGCTGGCCGCGGCGGCCAAGGCGCGCGCCTTCCTGCACGGGCGTGACCATGCCCTGCCCGAGGACGTGGCCGAGGTGGCGACCGATGCCCTGTCGCACCGGCTGTCGCTGACCTGGCGCGCGCGCGCCGAGGGCCGCAGCCCCCGCGACGTGATCGCCGACTTGCTGGGCCGGGTGGACCCCCTGTGATGCCCGCCCCGCCCGGCGCCACCCTGACCGAGGACGCGCTGATCGCGCTGCGGCCGCTGGCGCTGCGCCATCCGGGCGAGGTGCGGGCGCCCTCGGGCCTGCCCGGCGGCGTGGTCCTGCGGCGGCGCGGGCAGGGGCAGGAATTCAACGACATCCGCGCCTATGTCGCGGGCGACGACATCCGCCATCTCGACGCCCAGGCCACCGCCCGCACCGGCGAGCTGCACGTCAAGACCTTCCAGGACGAACGCGACCGGACCACCGTGCTGGTCGCCGATTTCCGGCCCTCGATGCTGTGGGGGCTGCGCCGTGCCTTCCGCTCGGTCGCGGCGGCCGAGGCGCTGACGCTGCTGGGCTGGCAGGTGGCCGAGGCGGGCGGGCGCGTCGCGCTGGCCGCGCTGATCGACGGCCCGCCCGTGCTGATCCGCCCACGCCCCAAGACGCGCGGCATGCTGGCGGTGATCGGCGGGATGGTCGCCGCGCACCGCGCCGCGCTGGAGGCCGCGCGCCACCGCATCGCCGACCCGCCGCTGGATCACGCGCTGGCCGCGGTCGCGCGCGTGGCGCCGACCGGCGCGCGCGTGGTGATCGCCAGCGGCCTCGACACCCGCGGCCCCCGGCTCGACGACCGGCTGGCCCAGATCGACCGGCGCTGCCCGGTGACGCTGTGGCATGTCGGGGACGGGGCCGATGCGCTGCCCGCGGGGCGCTACCCGATCCGCACCGGCGAGGGGCGGCGGCTGGCGGTGCGGCTGGCGGGGGCAGGGGCCCAGACCCCGCCCCGGATTGCCGGTTTGACCCCGCTGCCGCTCGATCCGGCCTGGCCGGTCGAGGACCTGTCCACCCGGCTCGGGGGCGCCGATGGCCCCGCATGAGGTCGACACCCTGCTGGAGGCGCTGCACCCCGTGCGCCTGCCGCCCGAGGCCGCGGGCGGCCTGCCCGCCGAGGCGCTGGCCGCGCTGGGCATCGGCCTCTTGCTGGCCGCCGCCCTCGCGCCCGTCCTGCGCGGCCTGACCGCGCGCCCCCGGAAAATCGCCGCCCCCGAAACCGGCACCGAAGAGGACCGTATCGCCCTTTTGCACGCGCTCAAACGCGAACGGCCCGCGCAATTCGCGGCGCTGCGCCCGACCCTTTACGCGCCGGGCGGCCTGCCGTCCGCGGAACGGCTCAGGGCGATGCTGCGCGGGAAGCCGCGGCCATGACCTTCGGTTTCGCCGATCCGCTGGCGCTGCTGTTGATGCCCCTGCCGCTCCTGGCGCTGCGCCTTCTGCCCCCCGGCGCCGGGATCGGCGCGGCGCTGGTGGTACCCGACGGGTTGGGCCGGCGGCTGTCCGGGCTGTCGGGGCGCGCGGCGGGCGCGCGGCGGGGCCTGTGGCTCGGGGCGCTGGCCTGGTCGCTCTTGGTGGTGGCGCTGGCCGGGCCGCGCCAGCTGGTGCCCACGCCCGCCCTGCCGGTCAGCGGGCGCGACCTGGTGCTGGCGCTCGACCTGTCGGGGTCCATGGTGCGCGAGGATTTCGAACTGGACGGCGAAACCGCCAGCCGCCTCGACGCGGTCAAGCGGGTCGCCGCCCGTTTCGTCCGCGGGCGCAAGGGCGACCGCGTCGCGCTGGTCGTCTTCGGCTCCGAGGCCTATGTCGCCGCCGCGCCCAGCTTCGACACCCAGGCCGTCGCGCGCGCCATCGAAGGGGCCGAGATCGGCATTTCGGGGCGCGCCACCAATATCGGCGATGCGCTGGGCCTGGCGCTGAAACGGCTGCAGGGGTCCGACGCCGACAGCCGCGTGGTGATCCTGTTGTCGGATGGCGCGAACAACGCGGGCGCGGCCCGTCCCGACGGCGTGGCGGCCCTTGCCGCCGGGATGGGCGTGCGCGTCCACACCATCGCCATGGGGCCCCGCGATTTCACCACCGCCGATCCCGGTGAACCCGGCGCGGTGGATGCCGCAGCACTGCGCCGCATCGCCCAAACGAGCGGCGGCGAAAGCTTCCGCGTGCGCACCACCGCCGACCTGGAAGCCGTGGCCCAGGCCATCGACCGGCTGGAACCCACGGCGGGCGACGGGCTGGCCGCCGAGATCCACCGCCCCCTCTGGATCTGGCCCGCGATGCTTGGCGGCGCGCTTTGCCTCGTGCTGACGGTGCGGGGGCCGGAATGAGCGGGCTTGCGCTGCTCCGGCCCGAATGGCTTCTGGCGCTGCCGCTGGTGGCGGGGCTCGGGCTGTGGGCCTGGCGCCGCCAGCGCGGGCTTGGCGACTGGATGCGCGCGGCCGATCCGGGCCTTCTGCGCGCGATGCGCGCCATCGGCCGGGTCGACGGGCGCGGCGCGGCCGGGGCCGCCCTGCTGGCGCCGCTGGCCGCCGGGATCGTGGTGCTTGCCTTGACCGGCCCCGCGGTGGACCGCAGCGGGGCCAGCGCCTTTCGCAATCTCGACGGGGCGGTGTTCGTCCTCGACGCCTCGCCCTCGATGGTCGCGGGGCCGGGCTGGCCCGACGCGGTCGCCGCCGCGCGGATCGGGCTGGGCGCGCTGGGCGCGAAACCCGCGGCGCTGGTGGTCTATGCGGGCGACGCCTACCTCGCCGCGCCGTTCACGCGCGACACCGCGCAGCTGGGCCTGACCGTGTCGGTGATCGAGCCGGGCACGGTCCCCGATCCCGGAACCCGGCCCGAACGTGCGCTGGCCATGGCCGCCGACCTGCTGGCCCAGGCCGACATCCTGGCCGGAGACGTGGTCCTGATCACCGATGGCGGCGGTGTGGGGGCCGGGGCGATGGCGGCTGCGGACCGGATCGCCGGGGCCGGCGCCGCGCTGTCGGTGGTGCGGATCGGCACCGCGCCGGGCGAGGCGCTGGAAACGCTGGCGCGCGCGGGCGGCGGCGCGGTCCACGCGCCCGCCGATCTGGACGCGTTGCGGGCGGCGCTGGCCACCGGCGCGGGCGACCGTCTCGCGCGCGAAGATTATGCGCTCTTGTTCCGCGCCGATCTGGGCCGCTACCTGCTGATCCTCGCGCTTTTCCCGCTCTTGCTGCTGTTTCGCAGGGCCGCGCCATGAGGATCGCGCTGGCCGCCCTTCTGTGTCTCGGCCTCGCCGCGCTGATGGGCGGGGCCGCCCCGTTCGGCCGCCTTGCGCTCGCGCTGGGCCTGCCGGGGCTGGCGGTGCCGCTCTTGCCCGATCCCGCGTGGAAGGGCGCGGCGCTGGCCCGCGCCGGCCGGTTCGCCGAGGCGGCCGAGGCGTTCGAACAGGCAGGCCCGTCCGCCCACTACAACCGCGGCGTGGCGCTGGCCCGCGATGGCCGGTTCGCCGCCGCGCTTGAGGCCTTCGACATGGCCGCCGCGCTGAACCCCGCCGACCACGCGGCGCGCGCGAATTTCGACCTCGTCGCCGCCGCCTATGGCGGGATGGCGGTCGACCCGGATTCGGTCGCCTGGTGGCGCGGCGACCGCGAGGGGCCGCGTCTGTCCGCGCCCTCCGGGCAGGGCAGCGGCCGCGCGGCGGGCACCGGCGACGCGGTCACCAATACCGGCGCGAACATGGGCCTGCCGCTCTTGTTCAGCGAGGCCGAGGGCGCCGTGCGCAAGGTGTTCGACGACAAGCATGTGCGCGCCAATGCCCGCTGGCTGGAAACGCTCGAGGATGTGCCCGGCGCCTATCTGGGGGCCCGCATCGCCGCCGAACACAAGCGCCGCGCCGAGGCCGGCCTGTCCCCGCCCGCCCCGGAGGACCCGCGATGAAACGGGTCCTTGCCCTTATCCTGTTGATCCTCTCCGCACCTCTCGCCGCGGCCCAGACCGACACCGTGACCGAGGGCGAACTGTCGTTGACCGTGACGGTCGAACCGGGGGCGGCCACGCCTTACGTGGGCGAACTGGTTCTGGTGACGATCCACGGCCGCTATACCCGCCACATCGCGCGCGAGTCGCTGGCGCAGCCAGAACTCGACGGCTTCAGCTGGATGCAGCTGGGCTATGACTACTGGTACGACACCACCGTGCGCGGCAAGAAGGTCAAGAATTTCCGCCGCCGCATGGCCCTGTTTCCCCAGCGCGCGGGGCGGCTGACCATCGCGCCCTACGTTCACAAGTTGGACCTGATCGATTCCGCGAACCGCTGGTTCCCGCACGAAATCCGCTCCGCCCCCGTCACGATCGAGGTGCTGCCCGCGCCCGCCCCGCCCGACCGCTGGCTGCCGCTCAAGCGGCTGGAAATCTCGGACCAATGGTCGAACCCGCCCGACCAGCTGGCCCCGGGCGCGGGCGTCCTTCGGGTGATCCGCGTCGAGGCGACGGGCATCGCGCCCGAGATGCTGCCGCCGATGCCCGACCTGACCTCGCCCAGCGCCGACATCTTTCCGCACCCGGAAAAGCGGCTGGTGGAACTGTCGCCCGACGGCCCGGTCGCCATCGCCTTCTGGCGCTGGACGATCCGGCCCGGCGGCCCGGTCTCGGCGATCGTCGAGCCGTTCTCGCTCGACTATTACGACACCCTCGCGCGCGTGCCCCGCCGCGTCACGATCTCGCCCACGCGGGTCGCCTATGCCGGGGTCGCCCCGGCGGGGGACACCGCCGCCGAACCACCCGTCGCCGGTGCGCTGCACCGGGGCGCGGTCCTCGGCGGGCTGGGGGCGGGGGTGCTGCTGGGGCTGGGCGGGCTGCTGGCCGGGCGCGCGCTACCGCGCCGGGCCCAGATGGCTGCCCGCCTGCGCCTGCGCGCCGCCCTGCGCCACGGCGCGCGGTCGGGCGACCTGGCCCTGATGCGCCGGGCCGCGGCGGGGCTTGACCAAAGCGCTGCGCCAGACCCGGCGCGGGCGGTGCTGCTGCGCGCGCTTGACTGCGCGATCTATGGCCGCGCGCCGGGCGCCTTCGACGCCGCCGCGTTCCGCTGCCGGTTCCTCGCCACGCTTTAGGGGCCTATTTCAACTGGCTGTCCTTGGACCCGCGCCGGTTGATGCCGCCGCGCTGAACGGGCCGCGCATCCCGCGCCCCCTGGCAATCGATGCACAGCTTGACGCCGGGGATCGCCCGCCGCCGCGCCTCGGGGATCGGCTCGTCGCATTCGGCGCAATGGCTCAGGCTTTCGCCCACGGGCCTGCGCTGCGCCTTCAGCCGCGCCAGCTCGTCGTTGATCGAGGCGTCGATCTGTTCGTTCACCGCGCCGTCGCGCGCCCATCCGCCCGCCATCGCTGATCCTCCTTGTGCCGCCGCAGGGTACGCCCGCCCGCGCCCCCGGTCAAAGCCCGCTAACGCAGCGCGCCTTCGGCCTGCAACGCCTCGTATTTCGCCTGGTCCCACCACCAGTAATCGGTGCCCCGGTCATAGGGCGGCTTTTCGGCGGGCTTTCCGAACACGTCCCAATAGGCGATCCAGTGCGATCCCTTGTACCAGTTCGGCACCCACAGGTGTTTCGCCCGCAAAACCCGGTCCAGCGCCCTGACCCGGGTTTCCAGCGTCGCGCGGTCGGGCGCGGCCAGCACCCGTTCGATCAACGCATCCACCACCGGGTCGGCGATCCCCGCCAGGTTGTTGCTGCCCGGCGCCTCGGCGCTTTCGCTGCCGAACAGGGTGCGCAACTCGATCGACGGGCTCAGCGGCAGCACGAACCGCGCGATGGTCACGTCATAGTCGAACTCTTCCTGGCGCTGCTGCATCTGCGCGGCGTCCACCTGGGTCTGCACCGCGTCCACCCCCAGCCGGGTCAGGTTCTCGATATAGGGCAGCACGATCCGTTCAAAGGCGGGGCTGTCCGACACGAATTCCACCCGCAGCGTCTCGCCCGCCGCGTTCCGGCGCAGCCCCCGGTCGTCGGTCGTCCAGCCCGCCGCGTCCAGCAGCGCGCCCGCCTCGCGCAGCGCACGCCGGTCGAGGTTGCGCTCGGGCGACAGAACGCGCGGTGTGACGGCCGGGGCGGTGAACACGCTGTCGGGCAACGCGTCGCGGAATTCCTCCAGCAGCGCCAGTTCGTCCCCCTGCGGCAGCCCTTCGGCCTGCATCCCCGAGTTTTCCCAGAAACTGTCGGTGCGCTGGTAAAGCCCATAGAACAGCGTCCGGTTCGACCATTCGAAGTTGAACATCATCGCGATGGCCTCGCGCACGCGGGGGTCGGCGAATTGCGGCCGCCGCAGGTTCATCCAGAACCCCTGCGCCCCCGAGGGCCGGTCATCCCCGATCACCTCGCGCAGGATCCAGCCCCGCTCGATGGCCGGAAAGCCGTAATTCGTGGCCCACAGCGCCGAGGTGAATTCCTCGTGGAACAGGTAGGCACCGGTCTTGAACGCCTCGAACGCGCCGGTGTTGTCGGCGAAATACTCATAGCGATAGCAGTCGAAATTGTTCTTGCCGACATTCACCGGCAACTCCGCCGCCCAGTAATCGGGGTTGCGGCAATAGGTGATCGACCGGCCCGCGTCGACCTCCTGCACCACGTAGGGCCCCGACCCCAGCGGCGGCGTCAGCGTCGAGCGGTCGAAGGCCACGGTGTCATAGTAATGCGCAGGCAGGATCGGCACCTGGCCCACATCGGCGATCAAATCGCGCGTCGCCGCCCCTTCGGCGAACTCCACCCGCACCTCGGACGGCGACAGCGCGGTGACACCGGCCACGTCCTTCAGCCGGATGCGGTAGGCGGGCGCGCCCTGGGCCTGCAACGTCTCAAGCGTGAACACCACGTCCTCGGCCTCGACCGGGTCGCCATCGGCGAACCGCGCGCCCGCGCGCAGCCGGTAGACCACCCAGGACCGGTCCGGCGGATAGGTCACGCTTTCGGCCAGCAGGCCGTAAACCGCGTCGGGCTCGTCATGGGCGCGCACCATCAGCGTGTCATAGATGCGCTCCAGCCCCTGCGCCGGTTCGCCCGCCAGGATGAACGGGTTCAGGCTGTCAAAGGTGCGCGAGGCCCCGGTGCCGCGGAAACTCATCGTGCCGCCCTTGGGCGCGTCGGGGTTCACATAGTCGAAATGGGCGAAACCTTCGGGGTATTTCAGCGCGCCGAAGGCGGAAATGCCGTGCCGGGTGACCGTCGCCCCCTCGTCGGCCCGCGCGGGCAGGGCGGCAAGACCGGCGACAAGCGCCGCGGCAAGGGTCGAACGGGCGGTCAGGGCCATGGCGTTCTCCGTGCAGGTCACCGCAGACCCTAGCACGCCCGCGCCCCGGGGAAAGCAAGCGGTCCCGGGGCTGCGGCGCAATTTCCGCGCCGCGGGGCTTTCGCTCGGCGCTTTGGCGTGCTTCCATGCGCGCGTGACAGGGGCGTCCGGGGCCACCCGGGCTGAGAAGCACCCTTTGAACCTGAACCAGATCATGCTGGCGGAGGGAGTCGCGAATGCCTTGCCCCATCGGCGCGCATTCCCGTCATTCCTGCCGCCTCGTCGGAAGGAGCACGGAATGACCGACTGGGGCAGCCACCTTTCCACCATGCGCGCGCAGGCGCCGCTGGTGCTGAACATCACCAATTTCGTGGCGATGAACGTTATGGCGAACGTCTTGCTGGCGGCGGGCGCCTCGCCGGCCATGGCTCATGCCGAGGAAGAGATCGCCGAGATCACCGCCCTGTCGGGGGCGCTGACGATCAATTTCGGCACCGCCGACGCCGCGTGGATGCGCGGGATATTCAAGGCCGTGGAAACCGCCCGCGACAACGCCATCCCCTGGGTTTTCGACCCGGTGGCCGTTGCGGTCAGCCGGTTGCGGCGCGACACCGCCGCGCGGCTGCTGGATATGGGGCCCGCCGTGGTGCGCGGCAATGCCTCGGAAATCCTGGCGCTGGCGGGCCGGGGCGTCGGCGGCAAGGGCGTGGATGCCACCGATGGCGTGGCCGAGGCCGAGGCCGCCGCGCGGGCCCTGGCCGCGCAGACCGGCGCCGTGGTCGCCGTCACCGGCCCGGTCGATTTCGTGACCGACGGCACGCGCGGCTGGCATGTGTCGAACGGCCACCCGCTGATGCCGCTGGTCACCGCGCTTGGCTGTTCGCTGACCGGGATCGTCGGGGCCTTCGTCTCCGGGGCGGATGACCGCGCCGCCGCCACCACCGCCGCACTGGCTTATTACGGGTTGGCGGGCGAACGCGCGGGCGACGGGGCGCGCGGCCCCGGCAGTTTCCAGGTCGCCTTCCTCGATGCGCTGGCCGCGGTCACGCCCGACGATCTGGCCGCCGGGGCACGGGTGGCGGCGGCATGACCCTGTCCGTCTATTTCGTCACGCCCGACGGCGCGCCCGATGCGCTGGTCCTGGCGGCGGTGCGCGGCGGGGCCACCATGGTGCAACTCCGCGACAAGCACGCCCCCGATGCCGCGATGATCGCCCGGGCCCGCCGGTTGCGCGCCCGGCTTGCGCCGCTGGGCGTGCCGCTCATCGTGAACGACCGGCTGCGCGTCGCGCTGGCCGCCGCGGCGGACGGGCTGCATATCGGCCAATCCGATGGCGACCCGGCGCGGATCCGCGCGGCGCTCGGCCCGCGCGCGATCCTGGGCCTGTCGATCGAGACCGGGGCGCAACTTGCCGCCCTCTCGCCGGGGGTGGTCGATTACATCGGTGTCGGTCCCGTCCGCGCCACCGCGACCAAGCCCGACCACGCCGCCCCGCTGGGCCTCGACGGGCTGGCCCGCATCGTCCGCGCGGCCCCGGTGCCCGCGGTCGCCATCGGCGGGGTGGGGGCCGCCGACATCCCCGATCTCAAATCCGCGGGCTGCGCCGGGCTCGCCGTCGTCTCGGCCATTTCCGCCGCGCCCGACCCCGAACAGGCCGCCCGCACCCTTGCCCGGACATGGAGCACCGCATGATCCCCAACATCCTTTCCATCGCCGGGTCCGACCCTTCGGGCGGGGCCGGCATCCAGGCCGATCTCAAGGCGATCTCGGCCAATGGCGGCTATGGCATGGCCGCGCTGACCGGGCTGACCGTGCAGAACACCCAAGGGGTGCGCGCCGCGCAACTGCTCGCGCCCGATTTCGTCGCGGCCCAGGTCGCCGCCGTGTTCGACGACATCCGCGTGGACGCGGTCAAGATCGGCATGCTGGGCTCGGCCGCCATCGTCCACGCCGTGGCCGAGGTGCTGACAGGGCGCGGCGTGCCGGTGGTGCTGGACCCGGTGATGGTCGCCAAGGGCGGCGACCGGCTCTTGGCCGAGGACGCGGTCGCCGCCCTGCGCGCGGCGCTGGTGCCGATCGCCACGGTCATCACCCCCAACCTGCCCGAGGCCGCCGACCTGCTGGGCATCCCCGAGGCCGCGACCGAGGACGACATGCTGCGCCAGGGCGAGGCGCTGGCCGCGCTGGCCGCGCTGGGCGCGGGGGCGGTTCTGCTGAAGGGCGGGCATCTTTCGGGCGCGGACAGCCCCGACCTGTTCCTCTCATCCGGCACGCGCGTCTGGCTGCCCGCCCCGCGCGTGGCGACGGCGAACACCCACGGCACCGGCTGCACCCTGTCGGCGGCGCTGGCCACCCAGCTTGCGCTGTGCCGCGACCCGCTGCAGGCCGCGCGGGAGGCCAAGGCCTATACGCTGGGCGCGATCCGCGGGGCGGGGCGTCTGACGGTGGGGCGGGGGCACGGGCCCACGGACCATTTCTTCGCGATGCGCGGCTAGGGCGGGGCGGGTTTCCCACGCGGCGCGCCCGGCCCGGGCCGGGCGGCACGCCAACCCCGCCCGCGCCGGGCCGGTGTTTCGGCATGTGCCGCAAGCGGAGTGAAAATATCCTTATTCGCCCGCTCATATGGCGCCAATGGCGGAAAAATGTTCTAAATCCGGCATCTTTTCACGAGGTGTCCGATGAAGTTCTTTCCCGTCTTCCTGCGTGTCGCCGATCAGCGCGTGGCCGTCTCGGGCGGCGGCGCCGCCGCGGTGGCCAAGCTGCGCCTGCTGCTGAAAACCGAGGCCCGGATCGAGGTTCACGCCGCCGAGATCGACCCGGTTATCGCCGGATGGGCGGCCAAGGGCCGCCTGATCGTGCTGCCCCGCCCGATCGGGGCGGCGGACATGGCCGGGCTGCGGCTGGTCTATGCCGCCAACGAAGAGGCCCAGGAAGACGCCCGCGTCGCGGCACTTGCCGCCGCTTCCGGCGTGCCCTGCAACATCGTCGACAACCTTCAGGCCAGCGCCTTCCTGACGCCCGCGCTGGTCGACCGCGACCCGCTGGTCGTCGCCATCGGCACCGAGGGCGCGGGGCCGGTTCTGGCGCGCAAGATCAAGGCGCATCTGGAGGAACACCTGCCCGCCGGTCTGGGCCGGGTGCTGGACCGTGCCCGCGCGCTGCGCCCGCAGGCCGAGGCGCTGCCGCCGGGCCGGGCGCGCCGCGCCTACTGGGCCGCGCTGTTCGACCGCGCGCTGGCGGGCGACACCGCGCCCGCGGCGCCCGCCCCGCAGGACGCCCCGTCGCCGGTCCCGGGCCGCGTCCTGTTCGTCGGCGCAGGCCCCGGCGATCCCGACGACCTGACGCTGCGTGCGCGCCGCGCGCTCGACCGGGCCGACGTTGTGATCCACGACCGGCTCGTGCCGCAGCCGATCCTGGAACTTGCCCGGCGCGAGGCCGAGATCGTCGAGGCGGGCAAGACCGGCTTTGGCCCCGCGATGCCGCAGGACGCGATCAACCGCCTGATCGTCGACCGTGCACGGGCGGGCGCGCTGGTGGTGCGGCTGAAATCGGGCGACCCGGGGGTGTTCGGCCGGCTGGACGAGGAAATCGATGCCTGCGCGGCGGCGGGGCTGGACTGGGCGATCCTGCCCGGGATCACCGCCGCTTCGGCGGCGGCCGCGCGGCTGGGCCAAAGCCTGACCCGGCGCGGCCGCAATTCCGAACTGCGCCTGCTCACCGGGCAGGAAACCGACGGGCTGGCCGATCACGACTGGGCCGCGCTGGCCCGCCCCGGCACCGTCGCCGCGATCTACATGGGCAAGCGCGCCGCGCGGTTCATCCAGGGGCGGCTCTTGATGCATGGCGCGCGCCCGGACACGCCCGTCAGCGTGGTCGAGAACGCGGGCCGCCCGGACGAACGCATCCTCGCCGCCCGTCTGGGCCGGCTGGCGGCAGAGATTGCCGCGGCCGACCTGCGGGGGCCCGCGGTTCTCATGCTGGGCCTCGCCCCGCGCGCGGCAACCGCCGCCCCGGCGCCGCTTGCCGAGGTGGCGCCATGACCCGCATCGCCCTGCCCGCCGTCGTCACGGCGAACGACCTGCTGACCGGGGACGCGATCTGGCTGACCCCGGGCGGCAACTGGTCGCGCGCGCTGGCCGATGCCGAGCTGCTGTCCGAACCCGCCCGGGCCCAGGCGCGCCTTGCCCAGGCCGCGGCCCGGCCCGACCGCGTGGTGGCCCCCTATCTTGCCGCCGTCCGGCCGGGGGCGTTCGGCCCCCGCCCCGTCGAGTTCCGCGAACGGGTCCGCGCCCGCGGCCCCGCGCGCCCCGCCGAAGGATAAGCCGATGTATGCCTATTCCCAGTTCGACGACGATTTCGTCCGCGCCCGTGTGCGCCAGTTCCGCGACCAGGTGGAACGCCGCATCGACGGCCGCCTGACCGAGGACGAGTTCAAGCCGCTGCGCCTGATGAACGGCCTGTACCTGCAACTGCATGCCTACATGCTGCGCGTGGCGATCCCCTATGGCACGCTGAACGCCCGCCAGATTCGCCAGCTGGCGATGATCGCGGACCGCTGGGACCGCGGTTATGGCCATTTCACCACGCGCCAGAACATCCAGTTCAACTGGCCCCACCTGCGCGACGTGCCCGACATGCTGGAGGCGCTGGCCGATGTGGGCATGCACGCGATCCAGACCTCGGGGAATTGCGTACGCAACGTCACCGCCGACCCCTTCGCCGGGGCCGCCGCGGACGAGATCGCCGATCCCCGGCCTTACGCCGAACTGTTGCGGCAATGGTCCACCGACCACCCGGAATTCCAGTTCCTGCCGCGCAAGTTCAAGATCGCCATCACCGGCGCCGAGGAAGACCGCGCCGTGACCGCCGCCCACGATATCGGCCTGCGGCTGGTGCGGCTGGGCGACGGGATCGGGTTCGAGGTCAGCGTCGGCGGCGGGCTGGGGCGCACGCCCATGCTGGGCCGGGTGCTGCGCGCGGCGTTGCCCGCGGCGGACCTGCTCCCTTACGTCGAGGCGATCCTCGGCGTCTACAACCGGCTGGGCCGGCGGGACAACAAGTACAAGGCGCGCATAAAGATCGCGGTTCACGAGATGGGCCTTGACCGCCTGCGCGACCTGGTCGAGGCGCGTTTCGCGCAGACGCGGGCCGAATTCCGCGGTGCAGACCAGCAGATGCTGGCCCGGATCAAGGCGCAGTTCGCGCCCCCCGCCTTTCGGGACGGCCCGCCGGCGATCCCGCCCGGCAGCCCCGCTTTTCGCGCCTGGTGCGACACCAACCTGGCCGCCCACCGCCGCGCGGACCATGCCATCGTCACCGTCTCGCTGAAAACGCCCGGACAGGTGCCGGGCGATGCGACCGCGGCGCAGATGCGGATGCTGGCCGACCTGGCCCAGCGCTACGGCCATGACGAATTGCGCATCACGCCACGCCAGAACGTCGTGCTGCCCCATGTGCGCAAGGCCGACCTGCCCGCGCTGTTCGATGCGCTGGCGGGCGCCGGGCTGGGCGCCGCCAACGCGGGGCTCGTGTCCGACATCATCGCCTGCCCGGGGCTGGATTACTGCGCGCTGGCGACCGCGCGGTCGATTCCCGTCGCGCAGCGGATCGCACAGCATTTCGAGGCGCTCAGGCTGGAACACCAGATCGGCCCGCTTCGGCTGAACATCTCGGGCTGCATCAATGCCTGCGCGCATCACCATGTGGCCGATATCGGAATCCTGGGTCTCGAACGCGCGGGCGTCGAGACCTACCAGGTGACGCTGGGCGGCGACCCGACGCACACCGCGGCGATCGGCCAGCGCACCGGGCCGGGCTTTTCCGCCGATCAGATCGTCGGCGCGGTGGAACGGATCGTGCTGGCCTATCTCGACCTGCGCCGCGACGCGGGCGAAACCTTTGCCGAGGTGTTCCGGCGGGTCGGCCTCGCCCCGTTCCAGCAGGCGCTTTATGGCGAAGGGGAGGCGGACGATGCGGCCTGAGACCGGGTTCGACCCCGCCGGGGAACAGGTGGCCGCGTTGAACGCCACGCTCGACGGCGCCCCGCCCGAAACGGTGCTCACCCGCGCGCTGGACGCCTTCGCCGGGCGCATCGCGCTGGTGTCGTCCTTCGGGGCGGAATCGGTGGTGCTCTTGCACATGGTCGCGCGGATCGACCCGGGCCTGCCGGTGCTGTTCATTGATACCGAGATGCTGTTCCCCGAAACGCTGGCCTACCAGCGCGGGGTGGCCGAAACGCTGGGCCTGACCGGGGTGCGGGTGGTGCGCCCCGACCCGCTGGCGCTGGCCGCCGCCGATCCCGATGGCACGCTGCACGAAACCGACCCCGACCGCTGCTGCGCGCTGCGCAAGGTGCGGCCGCTGGAAACGGCGCTTGCGGGCTACGGCGCCTGGATCACCGGGCGCAAGCGGCACCAGACCGGCGCACGCGCCGCCATCGCCCCGGTCGAACTGGACCCGGCCGGTCGGGTCAAGGTCAACCCGCTGCTGCATTGGTCCGCTGCGGATCTGCGCCGCTATATCGACGTGCATGCCCTGCCGCGGCACCCGCTGGTCGCCCGCGGCTATGCCTCGATCGGCTGCGCGCCCTGCACCAGCCCCGTCGCGCCCGGCGAAAACCCGCGCGCCGGGCGCTGGCGCGGCCGCGCCAAGGAAGAATGCGGCATCCATTTCGCGGGCGGCCGCGTGCTGCGCCGGGCCGGGGCGGGGGGTGCGGGATGACCGGCCCGGGCGACACCGTTCTGGTCACCGATGCCGGCATCGCCCCGGCGGGGCCGGGCGATTGCTTCGTGCCGCTGGCCGATCTCGACCCCGGCGCGCCGCGATGCGTCGATCTTGCGCCCGGCGACGATCCTGCCGCGCTGGCCGGGCTGTTGCCCCGGATCGCCGCGATCCGCATCGCCTTCCCGGTGTTTTCCGACGGGCGCGGCTTCACCCTGGCGCGCGAGTTGCGGCGGATGGGCTTTCGCGGCCGGCTCAGGGCGGCGGGCCACCTGGTCGCCGACCAGTATCCCATGGCGCGCGCCTGCGGCTTCGACGAGGTCGAGATCGCCGCCGCCCTGGCCGCCCGCCAGACCGGGGCCGACTGGCGCCGCGCCGCGCGGCGCGGGGCCGGCGGGTATCTCGACCGGCTGAAGGCCGCGCCCTGACGGGTTCGCATCGCCTGCGGCGTTGCGCCATCTGTTCAAGTGTTGCTATCCTTCCGCCCGGGAGGACTTTTCGATGACACAGGACACGGTTGCGCCCAGCGCAAGCCGGATACGCTCGATCCTCGTGATCGACGACCATCCGCTTTACAGCGACGCCCTGACCATGGCGCTGCGCCACGTCTTCGACGGCTGCACGATCCGCACCGCCACCTCGCTGGGCGAGGGGCTGGCCCAGCTCGGCCCCGATTTCACCCCCGACCTGGTGATGCTGGATCTCAAGCTGCCCGACGTCACCGGTATCAGCGGGTTCCTGCGCCTGCGTGAACGCATCCCCGACGTGCCCATGCTGGTGATCTCGGCGCTGACCTCGGTCGAGGTGGTGCACGCCCTGATGGAGGGTGGCGCGGCGGGCTTCATCCCCAAGGACGCGTCCACCGACGAGCTGAAGACCGCGCTGATCGAACTGCGCGCCGGGCGCCGTTACCTGCCGCCGGCCTATCGCGCCGCCTGCCGTACCGCGCAGGTGCGCCCGCGCATGCCCACCGTGCAGGAGGTCAGCCAGAAGATCGCCGAACTGACCCCGCAACAGGCCCGCATCATGAAACTGATCTGCGCGGGCAAGCCGAACAAGCAGATCGCGCATGAACTGTCGCTGGCCGAGGCCACGGTCAAGGCGCATATCACCGCGCTTCTGCGCCGGCTGGGCGTGCAGAACCGGACCCAGGCGGCCGTTCTGGTCGAAAGCGCAAGCCTCGATACCGGCACCGGGCTTGGCGACGCGGACGCCCGCGCCTTCCTCAGCCAATAGGGGCGGGGGCGGCGGCGATGCTGCAGATGCGCGACAGGCCCGGGGCGGGCGCGGTCGGCGTGGGCCTGTCCCGGGCCGCCGATCCGGCCCGGGCCGTGGCCGAGGCCGCGGCCCAGCTGGACCTGGCGCAAAGCTGCTTCGTGCTGGTCTTCGTGCCCGACCGGATGGACCTGGGCGCGCTGGCGGCGGCGCTGGGCGGCACGCTGGCCGGGCTGCCGGTGTTCGGCTGCACCACCGCGGGCCAGATCACGCCCGAGGGCTACGAAGACGACGCGCTGATGATGCTGGCCTTCCCGCGGGCGCATTTCCGTTGTGCGTCCATGCTGATCGAACCGCTCGGCCCCTGCCCGATCGAAAAGGTCTCGGCCGATGCGCGCAAGCTGGCCGCGCAATTCTCGCATTCCGCGCATTGGAACCGGCTGGCGCTGATCTTCGCCGACGGGTTGTCCAGGCAAGAGGACATGCTGGTCGCCGCGCTGGCCGCCGGGCTGGACGATCTGCCGGTGTTCGGCGGGTCCGCCGGCGACGGTATGAACTTTCGCCGCACGGCGGTGTTCCAGAACGGCGCGTTCCATTCCGACGCGGCGCTGCTGATCCTGCTGGAAACCGACCTTGAATTCGCCGGGCTGGGCTTCGACCATTTCCTGCCGACCGAACACCTGATGGTGGTCACCGACGCCATCCCCGAGGAACGGCTGGTGCTGGAACTGAACGGCGCCCCCGCGGCCCAGGAATACGCCCGCCTCGTCGGCTGTCCGGTCGACCAGCTGTCGCCCGAGATCTTTGCCGAACACCCGGTTCTGGTGCGCAACAATTCCATCTACCACGTCCGCGCGATCCAGAAGGTCACCGGCGACGGCGCGCTGGCCTTCCTGTCGGCGATCGACGACGGGCTCTTGCTGACGCTGGGCCAGGGCCAGGAAATCCTGCGCACGCTGGACCAGGGCCTCGACGTCACCGACGAGGCCGGCCGCGCCCCCGATTTCATCCTCGGCTTCGACTGCTTCCTGCGAAAGCTGGAAATCGGGCAAAAGCAACTGACCGGCCGGGTGTCGGAAATCCTGCGCGACCGCCGGGTGCTGGGCTTCAACACCTACGGCGAACAGCATTGCGGGGTGCATGTGAACCAGACCTTCGTGGGCGTGGCCTTCTTCGAACCGCGGCGGCGGGTGCTGGCATGATCGACCCCAGCGATCCCCCCGAAATCACCATCGAACGCCAGGCGCGCATCATCGACGCCCTGATCCGCCGCGCCAGCCGCCAGCACGAGGTGGGCGGATCGGCCTATGCGCTGTTCCAGTCGGCGGTGGCGTTGCAGGGCCAGGTCTGGGCCAAGACACGCGACCTGGAACGCACCTCGACCGAACTGGAAATGGCCCGCTTCGACCGCGAGCAGACCCAGCGCCGCCTGACCGAGGCGCTGGACGCGATGGAGGGCGGCTTTGCGCTGTTCAACGAGGGGCGGCTTCAGGTCTGCAACGACCTGTTCCAGTCGATCCTGCCCGACATCTCGGCCCGCATCCTGCCCGGCCTGACGGTCGAGGATTATTTCCGCGCGCTGCAGACCAGCCGCCACCTGGCCGACCCCGACAAGGCCTGCCGCGACCTGGCCGAGGCGATCCGCGGCCCCGCGGGCGGGGCCAGCGCGGCCTTCGTGCTGGAACTGGACCACGACCGCTGGTTCCAGATCAGCCAGCAGCGCACGCGCTCGGGCAACATCATCCTTCTGCAGACCGAGATCACCGATATCGTCCGCAAGAACCGGATGGAGAAAGACCTGCTGATCGACATGCAGGCCCATTACCTGCAGGCCGCCTTCGATCACATGTCGCTGGGCATCTGCACCTTTTCCCGCGCGGGCGAGGTGACGATCCGCAACGGCCGGTTCCGCGAATTGCTGGGCGTGCCCTACACGCTGGTGCAGGACGGGACCGAGTTCACCACGATCCTGCGCTACGTGCGCGACAACCGCCTGGTGGCCGAGGCCGACATGGCCGATATCGACCACTGGCCCGCCGAGCTGCGCCGCGAGGGACGGCTGCGCAAGCGGCTGCACCACGCCAGCGGCCGGGTGCTGGACCTGCATGTGCACCTGTTGCCCGACCGCGGGTTTCTCGTCGATATCGCCGATGTCACGCTGGAATCCCGCGCGACCGACCTGCTGGAAAAGCGCGTGCGCGAACGCACCCACGAACTGACCGAGGCGAACAGGCGGCTGCGCGAACAGCACGAGGAACAGCGCCGCGTCGAAGAGGAATTGCGCCTCGCCAAGGAAGAGGTCGAGGCCGCGATGTCATCCAAGACGCGGTTCCTCGCGGCGGCCAGCCACGACCTTCTGCAACCGGTGAACGCCGCGAAACTCCTGATCTCGACCCTGTCCGACATGGCCGCGGGCAGCGAGCTGGCGACCCTGACCGACCGGCTGGCGGGCTCCTTCGCCTCGATGGAATCGCTCTTGCACGCGCTCTTGGACCTGTCGCGGCTGGAAAGCACCGGCTCGGCGCTGACGCCCACGGAATTCTGCATCGGCTCGGTGATGCGCCCGGTGGTCGAGGACCAGGCCATGGTCGCCGCGAAAAAGGGGCTGCGGCTGGATATGGTGCCCTGTACCGCCTGGGTGCGCAGCGACCGGCAATACCTGACGCGCTCGCTGCAGAACCTGGTGGTGAACGCGATCCAGTATACCGAAACGGGCCGCGTTCTGGTCGGCTGCCGGCGGCGCGGCGGCCGGGTGGTGCTGGAAGTCTGGGATACCGGGATCGGCATCTCGCCCAAGGACCAGGCCCGCATCTTCGAGGAATTCACCCGCGCGGGCAACGTGCCGCCCGGCTCGGGGATGGGGCTGGGCCTGTCCATCGTCGAACGCACCTGCCGCAACCTGGGCCACCGGCTGTCGGTGCGCTCGGAACCGGGCGTGGGGTCGGTCTTCGCGATCGAACTGGACACCGCGCCCGCGCGGCCCGATTGTCCCGGCCTCGACGGGCCGGGTGCTGCGCCGGACGAGGACGAGGGCGACCTGAACCTGATCGTGCTGATCGTCGAGAACGACCCCAGCGTGCTGTTCGCCACCACGCAAAAGCTGGAAAGCTGGGGGGCCAGCGTGCTGGCGGCGGGATCCACCGCCGAGGCGGTGCGGCTGGTGGACGAGATCGGCATGGCCCCCGACGTGATCCTGGCCGATTACCAGCTGGACGGCGACGATACCGGCGTGGCCGCCATCGCCGCCTTGCGCGCGGCCACCGGCAGCCCCATCCCCGCGATCATGATCACCGCCGACCAGGGCGAGGACCTGGTGCGCGCGGGGCTGGAGGGCGATTTCACCGTGCTCAGGAAACCGGTGCAGCTGTCGCGGCTGCGCCCGCTGATCGACTGGAAGACCCGCGCCGCGTCGGTGGCGACCGACCAAAGTATCGCGTGACAGCGACCGGCGCCGGGTTAGGCTGGCGCGCAGGGAGGACGACAGATGCGCAAGACACTGACCGGGCTTCTGGCCGCGGCGCTGATCGCCGGGGGCGCGGCGCTGGCCGATACCCAGGGCACCGAAACCTACGACATGCTGTTCAAGGGCGGCACGCTGGACGCGGTGCCGCGCGCGGCCACGCTGGTCTATGCGCGCGAGGTGACGAACCGCGCCAACCCCGAGGCCGCCGAGGCCGCCACCGGCGCGGTGGAACTGTCCTTCGCGGGCGAAACGCCGGAACGCGCGGTGCTGCGCTTTACCCGCGGCGACAGTTTCAGCGCCATCGGCGCGTTTCCGGCCGAGGTCGGCAACCCGGTGGTGATGTACTTCCTGGAATCGCTGGTGCGTGACGTCGCCGAAACCTCGGGCGGGAGTCCCTTCTACATCCGCAACCGGCTGAAGGAATCGCTGGTCCGCTCGGCCGAGGTCGAAGAGGTCGAGGCGCCCTTCGGCGGCGGCGAGGTCCAGGCCCGGACGCTGACGCTGCACCCGTTCGAGGACGATCCGAACCGGGCGCGGATGCGCGGCTTTGCCGATCTGGCGGTGACGGTGACGATGTCGGACGCGGTGCCCGGCTGGTATCACAGCCTGAGCGCCGAGCTTGCCGACCCGGCCGGGGGCGACCCGTTCTATGCCTCGCGCCTGACGCTGGACCCCGGCGCGGCGGGGGGGGCTTTGCGATGAGGCGGTTCCTTCCCGCACTGGCCGCGGCCGGCCTGCTGCTGGGCACGCCCGTGCCCGGCCCGGCCCAGGGCCTGGGCGGCGGCGCCGGCATGGCGGCGCGGCTGAACGATTACCCGACCGCGGCGCGCGCCGATTACGTCTTCGCCTGCATGGCGACGAACGGGCAGGGGCGCGACGTGCTGGAGAAATGCGCCTGTTCGATCGACGTGATCGCCTCGATCCTGCCCTACGAGGCCTATGTCCAGGCCGAAACGGTGCTGTCGATGCGCCAGGTCGGCGGCGAGCGGATGTCGATCTTTCGCAGCTCGGCCATGGCGAACGCGCTGGTGGCCGAGTTGCGCCGGGCCCAGGCCGAGGCCGAGATCCTCTGTTTCTGATCCGGGGCGGGGGCGCTCCCGCCCCCGGGCCGCCCGCGGCTGCGCCGCGCTTGCCCGGCGTTGGGCGTGGCGCGCGCTCACGCGCGCGGGCCTCCGGCGGGGATATTTCCGGCCAGAAGAAGGGGGCGTCCTAGATCTGGCCGTCTTTCGGCAGCACGCGTTCGAAGCGGTTGCCCTCGGTGTCATGGGCCACGACCCTCAGCGCGGGCGCGCCGTTGTCGGTATAGGCGAAGCGGAATACCGGGTTCTCGCTGATCGAGATGCCGCCCGCCATGGTGAACAGCCTCTCGTCGCCTTGCCAGACCTCGAGCCGGTCGATGAAATGGGCGAGGATGAACAGCTGGGTGACCTGGTCGCGTTGCAGCCCCGAGTAGTTCGGGTGGCGGATCATGATCTGCGCCTCGCGCCGGGCGGTCGACATCGCGGGCGTCTGCCCGAAATGTTTCAGCCGCATCTGTCCCATCGCGGCCAGCGCCTGTTCCGGGTCGCGCGTGGCCGGGGCCGAGCAGCCGCCCGAGGCCTTGACGAAGCGGCCGGTCATCAGCGCGCCGCGGTCGGTATCGGCGATCACGCGGACGTTGGAATACTGGTTCACGCGCACCCGGATTTCCATGTCGAGGGGTGCCATGCCGGGGCCGAAGGTGAAATCGGCGGCCACGGGGGCGGGGTTCTCGTCGATCACCACCTTGGCGCCGCGGATCGTCACCGCCGGGTCGGTCTGGCGGATCGTGACCGGCACGGTCGCGGCGTCGTTCGCGCGGTAGGGGGCGTCGACCTCGAACGCGCCGGCGCCATCGGCGATCTCGACATCGCCGACGATGTCGCCGCGCAACTCGGTCCAGATATAGCTGTCGGTCAGCGGATTCTGGCGGGTGTCCTCGGCCAGCGCCGGGCCGCAGGCCAGCGCGGCGATGGTGGCGGCGATCACGGCCTTCATTGGCACGGCTTTCATGGGGCGCGTCCTCCCTGATACGCGATCCTGATGGTCGACTATGTCACGAAACCGGGCAGAAAGACATTCTCCATTGGTCGGTATGGATCACGCCTGCGTGCGGGCGCAGGCTGTGCCGGAAAGGGAGGCGCCGATGTTCGAGGCCGTTCTGACGCTGTGCCTTGCCCTGTCGGGCGAGATGTGCCGGCCCGTCCTGTTGCCGGGCTACGAGGCCGGGACCGAGGCCGGGTGCCGCGCCGCGCTGGCCGCCCGCCCGCCGGTGGCGCGCCTTGATGGGCTGGTCGCGCAGGGGGCGGCGGGTTGCCGGCCCGCTGGCCCCGCGCTGGGTTTCGACGAGGTGGCGCCGGGGGTGTTCGTGCATCGCGGCACGGTCGCCGAGCCCGACCGTGACAATGGCGGCGACGTGGCGAACCTGGGCTTCGTGATCGGCGCCGCGTCGGTCGCGGTGATCGACACCGGCAGCGCGCGCTGGATGGGCGAGGCGATCTGGCGCGCGATCCGGGCACGCACCGATCTGCCGGTCAGCCACGTGATCCTGACCCACATGCATCCCGACCATGTCTTCGGCGCGACCGTGCTGGCCGAAACCGGGGCGCAGGTGGTGGGCCATGCGGGGCTGGCGCGCGCGCTGGCCGACCGGCAGGCGAACTACCTGGAAAGCCTGGCCGCCCTGATCGGGCCCGACCGGCTGATCGGCACGGCGGTGCCGCGGATCGACAGCGCCATTGCCGACCGGGCCGAGATCGACCTGGGCGGCCGGGTGCTGGGCCTGCGCGCCTGGCCGCCCGCCCATACCGGCACCGACCTGACCGTGCATGACAGCGAAAGCGGGCTGGTCTTCGCGGGCGACCTGGTGTTCGACGCCCACACCCCCGCGCTGGACGGGTCGCTGCGCGGCTGGCAGGCGGTTCTGGACGAGATGGGCGCAGAGACCGCCGCCGGGGTCGTGCCCGGCCATGGCGGCCCGGTCCTGCCCTGGCCCGCGGGCGCGGCCGATACGCGGCGCTACCTGGACGTGCTGGCCGCCGATACAAGCGCCGCCATCGCCGCGGGCGACCGCCTCGGCGCGGCGGTCGAGCGGATCGCCGCCGCCGAACGCCCGCATTGGCAGCTGTTCGACGCCTATAACGCGCGCAACGCCACCGTCGCCTTTACCGAACTGGAGTGGGAGTAGGTCCTACTCCCCGGCGGCCTGCACCAGCATCTGCGCAATCGCGAACAGCCGCTTTTCCAGGATCACCGGCGTCTCGCAGACATAGGTCAGCGATTTCGCGCGGTCGGTATAGATGCGCTCGTCCCAGGCCAGTTGTTCCTCCAGGGCGTCGACGCGGTCGTAATCGGGTGTCTCGGCGTCCATCAGGCGGGTCATCTCGCTGCGGGTGGCGTCGATCCGCTCGGCCAGCGCGATCTGGCTCAGCGAATAGTCGGCGATGCCGGCCATGATCGCCTGGCGCTGGGCCGCCAGCGTGTCGAAGGCCGCCATGAACAGATGCCCCAACAGCGCCCGGTCGCGGCCATGGGCGGCGGTGAAGGCGGCGACCAGCGGGTTCAGCTCTTCCAGCGTCACCCGGCGCAGCGCCATCCGGCCCGCCAGGTCCTGCACCGCGGCCTCGGTCTCGGCGTCGAAGCTCTGTTCCTCGATCGGGTAGGGCCACATGATGCCGGGCGACAGCCGCTCCACCTTGCGCTGGATGCAGGGCCATGTCGGGTCCGAGAAATCGGCAGCCCCCGCGGCCGTCGCAAGACCCAGGACAAGGGCCAGCGCCCCGGAAATCGCGCGTGCTGACATGGATTCTCCTCCCTGTGGCGAAGTCTAGCGAGGATCGGGCGCAAGTCCACGCCGCCCAATACCCACCAAGGTCGCAATTGCCGGTCCCGGTGTGCCTTCGCATACTCGCCTCACTTAAGAAAAATAAGAGTGCCATACGACAGGGAGACATCTGGGATGCGGACGCGTGCGGCGGTTGCGTACGAGGCGGGGAAGCCTCTTGAGGTGACGGAGGTGGAGCTTGCCGGCCCGAAGGCGGGCGAGGTCCTGGTCGAGATCAAGGCCACCGGCCTGTGCCA
>NZ_SLXP01000006.1 GCF_004343075.1 Rhodovulum marinum | reverse complement strand
CCGGCGCGCAGGACCACAAACCCCAGCCCGAACTCTCCTTCCCCGTCCAGCGCAAGGCCGCCGTCAACGACACAAACGCATGGCAGGACTTCTGATCCCGTCCCGCCACACCGGCAGGACCAAGGGGCGCCCGGCAAAACCCGGGCGCCCCGCACCGTATTTAAAAGCGGCAATCGTGATAGGCCCGGGTTGCCTGGGATGGCCGATCTGATAGCAGGGACTTATGAACATCACCCTGCGTCAGCTGTCCTATTTCATCGCGCTTGCCGAGGCCCGCAATTTCGGCCGCGCCGCCGAAACGATGCATGTCAGCCAGCCTGCGCTTTCGGTCCAGATCCGCGAACTCGAGGCGACGCTGGGCGCCCAGTTGGTCGAGCGCAAGCCCCGCGACGTGGTGCTGACCCCGGCCGGGCACGACCTGTTGCGCCACGCCCGCAGGGTGATGGAGGAGATGCGCGCGCTCAAGGATTCCGCGCGCTGGCAAAGCGGGCTGGGCGGGCGGTTGTCCCTGGGCGTGATCCCGACCGTCGCGCCCTATCTGTTGCCGGTGGCGCTGCCCATGTTGCGGGCGCAGAACCTGTCCCTGGACCTCGGCATCCGCGAGGCCCTGACGGACCGTCTTCTGGTTGACCTGGCCGAGGGACGGCTGGATGCGGCGCTGGTGGCGCTCCCCACGGGCCGGGTCGACCTGGTGGAACGGGACCTTTTCGAAGACCGCTTCCTGCTGGCCGGTTCCGCCGCGCAGATCGGCGCGCTGGGGGCGGGGGCCGAGGGCATCCGGCCGGCCGCGCTCGACCCCGACCGGCTGCTCCTGCTGGAAGAGGGGCACTGTCTGTCCGACCAGGCGCTCGAGGTCTGCGCGATGAAGCGCGACGCGACGCGGGTCGATCTTGGCGCCTCGTCCCTGGCGACGCTGTGCGGGCTGGTGGCCGAGGGGTTCGGGCTGACCTTCCTGCCCGAGATCGCCCTGCAATCCGAGCAATCGGCCAGCCCCGGGTTGACGGTCCGGCGGTTCGGTGCGCCCGAACCCGCGCGGCGGCTTGGCCTTGTCCGGCGCCGGTTGTCGCGCGATGATGGCTGGTTCACCGGGCTTGCCGAACTTCTGGCCGAGGCGGGCGACCGGCTGACCGCCCATGCCCGCGCCCGTATCCCCGTCGAGGGGTTGGACAACTCGGCGCCCGGGCGTTAAGTGAACCGTGCAAGCACCGGAGGCCCCATGAGCCCGCGCGACCTCAAGATTCCCGGCCAGCGCCACCCCGAAAAGGCGCACCGACCCGACAATGCCCAGCCGAAGAAACCGGCCTGGATCCGCGTCCGCGCGCCGGGTGGCCATGGCTACCAGGACACCCACCGGGTGATCCGGGAACACGGGCTGGCCACCGTCTGCGAAGAGGCGGGCTGCCCGAATGTGGGCGAATGCTGGGCGCATGGCCACGCCACCATGATGATCATGGGCGAGATCTGCACCCGCGGCTGTACCTTCTGCAACGTGGCGACCGGCAAACCGCAGGCCCTCGACATGTTCGAGCCGGGCCGGGTCGCCGATGCGGTGGCCAAGCTGGGCCTGAAACACGTGGTGATCACCTCGGTCGACCGCGACGACCTCGAAGATGGCGGCGCCGAGCATTTCGCCCAGACCATCCGCGCTGTCCGCCACCGCGCGCCGGACACCACGATCGAGGTGCTGACACCGGATTTCCTGAAATGCGATCCTTCGGCGCTGGAAACCGTGGTCGCGGCGAAACCGGACGTGTTCAACCACAACCTCGAAACCGTGCCCGGGCTGTACCCCGAGGTGCGGCCCGGCGCGCGCTATTTCCATTCCTTGCGGCTGTTGCAGCGGGTCAAGGAAATCGACCCCGCGATGTTCACCAAGTCCGGGATCATGGTGGGGCTGGGCGAGGAACGCCAGGCGGTGCACCAGGTGATGGACGACCTGCGCGCGGCGGATGTGGATTTCCTGACCATCGGCCAATACCTGCAGCCCACGCCCAAGCACCACGCCGTGGCGCGATTCGTCACGCCCGAGGAATTCGCCGCCTATGAAAAGGCGGCCTATGGCAAGGGCTTCCTGATGGTGTCCGCCACGCCCTTGACCCGATCCAGCTATCACGCGGGCGAGGATTTCGCGCGCCTCAAGGCCGCCCGGCAGGCACGCCTTTCCTTCACCTCCGGCACCTGACCCTCCCCGACGAAGGCCCGCCTCAGGCGCGGGCCTCGCGCCCCGAGATCACCATCAACTCGCCGATATTCTCGCGCGTGATATAGCCGATCATCCGGCCCGAGGGATCGACGACCGCCACCGCGGGGGCGCCCGAATCCTGCAGCGCATCAAGTGCCGCATCCAGCGGTGCGGCCAGCGGCACGCTGGGTATGCCCTCTGTCATCGCCTCGGTTACCGCCCGCATCCTGTTGCCCTCGGCCAGCGCGGCGAACAGCGCGTTACGGGTCAGGAACCCGCGCAGCCCCCCGCCGGCATCGACCACGGGGAACTCGTGCTGTGTGGTGCGGATCACCGCGTTCGAGGCCACCTGCAGCGTGTCCGCGGGTTGCAGCGCCTCGAACTGGGTGATCATCGCGTCGCGCGCGCGCATGTGCCGTGCCATGTCGCGCAGGCTGACATCGGCGCTTTCGGCGCCCGCGGCCACGAAGACGAAGATCGCGATCAGCACCAGCACCGGGCTGCCCCAGGTCAACCCGAGAAAGCCGAAGACGAAGGCCAGAACCTGGCCCGCCCGTGCCGCGAACCGGGTGGCGGCCACGCGCCCCATCCCGTAGGCCAGCGCGGCCCGGAAGACCCGACCACCGTCCATCGGAAAGGCCGGGATCATGTTGAACAGCACCAGGAACAGGTTGACCGCGGCCAGCTTGCCCCAGAACCCCGCGACGCCGCCCTGATCCAGCGCGGCAAGCTTTTCCAAGTCGGTCTCGGCCCCCAATGCGATCAATACCGCCCAGATCACCACGTTGACCGCCGGGCCGGCCAGCGCCACCGCGATTTCCTGGCCGGGCTTTTCCGGCATCCGGTCCAGCCGCGCCAACCCGCCGATCGGCAATAGCGTGATGTCCGGCGTGGCGATCCCGTAGCGGCGCGCCATCAGCGCGTGGCCGAACTCATGCGCCACCACGCAGGCGAAAAGCGCCAGCACAAACACCACGTTGACCAGTGCCGCCACGGGCCCCGAGGCGATCCATGCCGCCGCGCCGATCCAGGCCAGCAACAGGAAAAAGGTGGCATGCACCCGCAGTTCGGACCCGAACAGGTGGCCGATGGGAAAGGACCACGTCATCGCTTTCGCCCCTTCGCGTTACGCTCCGCGGCGGTCCGGGGCACCCTAGAACGGGATCTCGTCGTCGAGATCGCCAGCCGGGGCAGGCCCGCCGCCGCCCGACCCGCGCCCGCCGCCGAAATCGTCGTCCCGGCCCTGGTCATAGCCGCCGCCATAACCGCCGCCGCTGCCCCCGCCGTAACCGCCCCCCCCGCCGCCTTCGCCGCGGCTGTCCAGAAGGGTCAGTTCCCCGCGATAGGGGCGCAACACCACCTCGGTCGAATAGCGATCCTGCCCGCTCTGGTCCTGCCATTTGCGGGTTTCCAGCTGGCCCTCGATGTAGACCTTCGACCCCTTGCGCAGATACTGTTCCGCGATGCGCACCAGCGGTTCCGAAAAGATGGCGACGGTATGCCATTCGGTCTTTTCGCGCCGTTCGCCGGTATTGCGGTCCTTCCAGTTCTCGGAGGTGGCGATGCGCAGGTTGCACACCTTGCCGCCGTTCTGAAAGCTGCGCACCTCGGGGTCGCGGCCCAGGTTGCCGATAAGAATGACCTTGTTGACCGAACCCGCCATATGGCTGCTCCCTCTCGAATCTGATCGTCGGATATTTCCCCGTTTACACCACCCCGGGCGGCGCAAGGGAAGGTGAATTTCCCCTTCGGCGTGCAGGGTGCGGCACCTGCCGGGGGCGGGGCTGGCCCTGAGCGGCGTTTTTGCCTATAGTGCCGCGGTCCGAGCAACGACCCGCAAGAGGGACAGTGGTGGTACGGAAGGCGATGGCGGCGCTGGCGCTGCTGGGGATGGCGGCAAGCCCCGCGATGGCCGAGACGACGGTCTCGTCCAAGGCCCGCGCGGCCCTGTTCAAGTCGCAGACGCGCGTGCTGGATGGCCGGGCGGCCCAGCAATATTCCAATTCGGTGCGCTTGCAGCCCCAGCGGGTGATAACGCCCTCGCGTGGCGGATCGCTGGCCTATACCGGCAAGTATCGGGGCGAGTTCCTCGACGTGGCCCGCACCGCCGCGCGGCGCCACGGCGTGCCCGAGGACCTGTTCCTGCGGCTTGTTCAGCAGGAATCGGGCTGGAACGCTGGCGCGGTGTCGCACAAGGGCGCCATCGGGCTGGCGCAGCTGATGCCCGAGACGGCCCGACACCTGGGCGTGAACCCCCGCGACCCGCGCGAGAACCTCGAAGGCGGGGCGCGCTACCTGCGCCGCCAGTTCGACCGGTTCCGGTCCTGGCGCCTGGCGCTGGCCGCCTACAATGCCGGCCCCGAGGCGGTCGAACGGCATGGCGGCGTGCCGCCCTATGACGAGACGCGCAGCTATGTGCGCAAGATCTGGGGAAGCTGACCGCCACGCCCGGCCGATCCGCTGTCCCGGTGCCCGGGCGGGTCAGATGCGGTCGTCCCGGCCGGCAAAGGCATCGTCCACATGTGCATCCGCATGGGCCACGAGATCGGCGATCTCGGCGCGCTGCGCGTCGTCCAGGTATCCCTCTGCGGGGGCCGCGTCGATGGCTGCCAAGGCCACCTCGCGCGCCGCGTCAAAGGCCGTGCGGCGGCGCGACGCCTCGTAGTCATCGCGCCCCTGGTTCAGGAACACGCCCCGGCCCAGCGCATCGCGGCAATGGGCAAGGGTATGCGGGTCGTCCAGGAAATGTCCTCCCGCGCGGATTGCCGCCATCGCGTCCCAGTTCAGCGCCGCATCGTCGGTCGCCGGCACCCTTACGAAACGGCGCAGCATCGCGCCCAGCCGGTCGTCCAGCACCGCCTGTACCGGGCTGAACGCGGTCGCGGTCTGCAACTGGCCGACACCGCCCAGGATATCCGCCCCCGCCAGCGCTACCGCCTGGCCCAGCAGCGCGCGCTCGGCCATCGACTGGTGGTCGGCATCCGGCGTGTCCGACCCCATGCCATAGCTGTGGGTCAACAGGCCAAAGCCGCGTTTCAGGACCGCGACGGCCAGCGCTGCGCCCTGCACCGCTTCAACCGAGGCCATCAATGCCGCGCCCGTCGCCATGTCGAGCGTGAAGATCAGCGGCGTCGCGATCACCGGGCTGTCGGGGGCCACGTGGTGCGCGATGGTGGCCATCGCCACGATCTCGGCCACCGCCATCAGCGCGGTGCCCGCCACCGAATAGGGCGCCGTGCCACCCCCCGACGGTAGTGAACAGGCGTGGATCGGTACCCCGAAACGGCCCGCCTGCACGATCGCCTCGCTGTCCATCGCCTTGAATTCCAGCGGGCTGAACGCGGTCGAGATTATGCTGGTGACCGGGTGCGCGCGCAGCGCGTCATCGCCTCCGGCGGCCACGGCGGCGATGCGCATCAGGTATCCGATATTGGCGCGCTGATAGGGCTGCATCCAGACATGCTTGGTGGTGCGCGCGATCAGCGCGGCAAAGCCGTGGATGTCGGCGGTTTTCTCGGGGACACCGTGCACGAAGGGATGCGCGATGAAACCCACCTGGTCCAGAGACTCGGCCACCGCGGCGATCTCGGCCACGGCGACAAGGTCGGTGCCGCGATAGGACGCGTCGCGCGGGTCGACATAGCCATGCGCCCCGGTGCCGGTCCGCAGCACGATGCCGCCATCGGCCCGCGGCAATACCAGGTCGCGGGCGCGCGTCTTTCCCGCCAGGCGCGCGGCCTTGGGCGTGGCCTCCAGCGCGGCGCGTACCATTGCGCGTGGCAGGCGCAACCGGTCGGCATCGCGCCCCGCCGCAGCACCCGCGCGGCGCAGCGCCTCGGCCGCGCCGGGGTGACGGATCACCACGCCATGCCCGTCCAAAAGGTCCAGCACGCGGTTGCAGAGCCGCCCGATATCGTGGTCTGGAACAAAGCAAAGACCCGCGCGTGCCCCGCCCTGGGACTCCAGACGGAACGCGTCGGCGACGGGCGGGGGGCCCACCGTCCGGCGCGGGCGGCGGCTCACGGCGCCTCCGGGACCAGTCGCGTGACGCCCACCGCCGCTGCGCGCGCCAGATCGGGATCCAGGCTCATCGGGATGTATTCGCCACGGCGCCACAACTCGCCCAGATCGTCGTAATGCCGGCTCAGGGGATGGCCCGATTGGCCGGTCGAGATCACGAAGACCGAACTGTCGGGATCGGCGAAGTCGTAGACGCCGCGGAATCCGGCCCCATGCACGTTAGCAAAGGGAAACGGGTCGCCGCCCTTGGTCAGCCCGCGGTTCAGCGTGTTGTCACCGCCCGAGGTGGGCTGACGGATGTTGACGAACCATTTCAGGAACGGCACCTCTCCCAGCACCGGGTGGTCGTGCCATGCCTGGTGCGCCGCCCCCCAGCGCAGCGACTCCAGCGAGCCGCCATAGGTCTCCGACAACCACAACAGCGCCTCGTCCAGCGACCGCCGCGCGATCTCGGTACAGCTTTCCACCGCGCCCGACTGGCGGATGTCGCACCACGCGCTGGCCCCGTCGATGTCGCGGAACACCCGCTCGATGAACAGCGGCTCCACATGGGTGAATTCATTGGCCAGCGGGCCCAGATCATCGCGGATCAGCCGGTCCTGCAACCGGCGCAGCCACGCGGCATAGATCAGCGGTTCGGGCAGATGCTCGTTCATGTCGCCGTTCCACTCCGCCAGCAGTTCCAGCGCGCGCTGGCGGCGGCGTTCGGGGCTGCCCAAAGGCGCCGGTTCGCCGGTGAACCACAGGTCGCGCCCGATCAGCGGCAGCAGCGCGCGCGCGGTGAACGACACGGTGTCCAGCTGCGCCTCGATGAAACTTTCGCGGGTGTGCACCTCGCGGGTTTCCATCAGCCGCTTCCAACGCTGGATGCGTTGAGTGTCGCCCCAGTCGAAACTGACATGCAGCGGGAAGGGCCGTTCCACGGTCTTGTTGTTGGTATTGCCCAGGATGCCGCTTTCGGGCGCGAGGAACCGGGGATTGGCGGCATAGTTCAGCCAGCCCTGCCAGCGGTTCTCATCCTTCCAGCCGGGCACCGGAAGGCGGCCCTCGCTTTGGTGACCGGCCAGACGGCGGGGCATCGCGCCGATGGTCTGCATCGCGATCGTATCGTGATCCACCACCACCAGGTTCTGCGAGGGCGCAATAAAGAACCGCCCCGCCTCCAGCGCGTCGTCCACGTTCTGCGCCCGCATCAGCTTCAGCGCCGCGCTCATCGAGGTGTCGGCGCCGTTCAGCAGCGTCCAGCCCAGCGCCGTGACATGGCCGGGCGGCGTGATCGAGCCCAGCCCGAAATGGTCGCCGGGCAGAACCGGCCCGTTCTCGGTCCAGCGCAAGGTGATTGTTTCGGGGGCGCCGTCGGCCACGCGGATGATGATGCGGCGGCTTTCGAACGGGCGGAAGCCGTTCGGCGTGCGGTATTCCTCGGGATTCTCGGGGTTCAGCTGTTCCAGGAACACGTCCTGATCATCCATGTAGGACGAGGTCATCCCCCAGCCCAGCCGGGCCGAGCGCCCCGCCATCACCGCCGGCATGCCCGGGATCGTTGCGCCGATCACCCCGCCCGAGGCCAGTTCCAGCCGCGCGAGATACCAGATCGACGGTGCCGAAAACCCAAGGTGCGGATCATTGGCCAGAAGCGTGCCCCCCGCGGCCGAGCGGCTGGGCGCGGCGGCGAACGCGTTCGAGGCCGAGGCGAAGGCGCGCGGCACAAACGGCGATAGCGGCCCCAGCTCCGCACGGGTCAGCGGCGCGGCAGACGGCGCGACACCGGGGGCCAGCGCGGCGTAATCGGGCAGGGCGGCCAGCCCGGGCCCCGGCGCGTCGGGCAGCAGGTCGCGCACCCGCGCCTCGTCCCCAAGCAGCAGCGACACGCGCGCGCGCAGCACCTCGGTTTCCAGATGGGTCGCCAGGCGCACCCCCATCAGCTTGGCGATCGCCAGGGAATCGGCGGGCTGCCACAGGGCCACCTCGGGCGTGAAGAGGAAGAACTCGGGCGCGCCGCGCCCACGCGCATCGCTGTTGACCCGCGCGATCCAGGCGTTGACCCCGGCCGCATAGGCCTCCAGCGCGGCGGTGGTATAGGGGTCCTGCGCCTTCACCGAACTTTGCGCCAGCCCGTAGATATCCAGCCGCCGGATCAACTCGTCGATCTTCAGCGTCCTTGCGCCGAACAGTTCCGACAACCGGCCCTGCGCCGTGCGCCGCAGCATCGTCATCTGCCACAGCCGGTCCTGCGCATGGGCAAAGCCCAGCCCGAAGAACACGTCGGTATCCGAGGCGGCGAAGATATGGGGCACGTTGGCATTGTCGCGCACGATCTCGATCGGCGCCTCCAGCCCGGCGATCGCAAGCGTGTCGTCATAGTCGGGCAGGGACCTTGCGGCCAGGTAATAGGCGGTCGTCCCGGCCAGAGCAGCCAGGATGATCGCGGCCGTGAACAGCCGCAAGAGCCAGCGGAAGAGCCCGGCCATGTCCGCCCCGTTGTTGACGCCCCGGATGGGGCCGTTAGTTAGGGGCAAACGCCACCGACTGCAACGAGGGGGAGAGGCAATGGCGAAAGTCGCGTTCCTGGGCCTGGGGGTGATGGGCGGGCCGATGGCCGGCCACCTGGCCGCCAAGGGCCACGAGGTCACCGTCTACAACCGCACCACCGCCAAGGCCGAGGCCTGGGTGGCCACCCATGGCGGCCGCTTCGCGCCCACGCCCGCCAAGGCCGCGCAGGGTGCCGATTTCGTGATGGCCTGTGTCGGTAATGACGACGACCTGCGCGCGGTCTGCACCGGGCCGGACGGCGCCTTTGCCGGGATGACCGAGGGCACCGTCTTCGTCGATCACACCACGGTGTCGGCCAAGATCACCGCCGAAATGCATGCCGCCGCGGCCGAACGTGGTGTAGCCTTCGTCGATGCGCCGGTGTCGGGCGGGCAGGCGGGCGCCGAGAACGGCCAGCTGGTGGTGATGTGCGGCGGCGACGCGGCGGCCTTCGCCCGCGCCGAGCCGGTTATCGCGGCCTATGCAAAGCTGTGCAAGCGGCTGGGCGACAGCGGCGCGGGCCAGCTGACCAAGATGGTGAACCAGATTTGCATTGCCGGGCTGGTGCAGGGGCTGGCCGAGGGGCTGCATTTTGCCGAGAAGGCGGGACTTGACGGGCGCGCGGTGGTCGAGGTGATCGGCGGCGGCGCCGCGGGCAGCTGGCAGATGGTCAACCGCTACGAAACGATGGTCGAGGACCGGTTCGATTTCGGCTTCGCGGTCGACTGGATGCGCAAGGACCTGGGGATCTGCCTTGCGACCGCCGACGAGAACGGGGCGAGCCTGCCGGTCACGGCCCTGGTCGACCAGTTCTACAAGGATGTCCAGAAACTTGGCGGCGGGCGCTGGGATACCTCCAGCCTGATCCGGCGTCTGCGCACGATGGGCTAGAGTCTAAACCATCACGGCGCGCGGCGTTGGCCGCGCGCCATAAAACCCTGTTCTGGCCGCGTTCCCTGGGCTCAAGGGATGATGCGCGTGTATTTCGTCCCTTCCAGCGAGGCGCCCGCGATCAGACCCTGCTGACCGAAGACCAGCGCGATCACCGGGTCGAGCGAGGTCAGCGTATCCGCCGCCACCGCCCCCGCATCGTCCATGAAGGCGTATTCCAGATCAGCCCCTGCCGACCAGCCCGGGCCCGACCGGAATTTCCGCAGCGCCTCGGGCGTCATGAAGAACAGCGCATGCGCGTATTGCTGGGCGCCGATCTGCGGGCCAAAGCTGGCCTGCGTGGCCGAGTAGTAATCCACCGTCACGTTGTCGACGCGCAGCGCGCCGCGCCCGTAGGCGCCGCCAAACCACAGCCCGGCCTTGGTGATCAGCGGCATCCAGAGGATACCGTAGGACTTGTCGGCCAGGTCCGTCGTGCCGGGATAGCGGGAGAAAAGGTAATCCCGCGTCCCGTCCACGCGGGAATCGATCGTGGCGCCGCCCTGGCTGCCCACGCCGTTGCCGCAGGCGGCCAGGGCCGTCGTGGCGCCCATCGCGCCGATGAAACCGCGTCGGGAATACAGGCTCGTCATCTTGCCGTCTCGCATTGCTGCCATGCCTCTTGTTGTGGTCTTTGCGACCTTTGCCACAAACTATAGAGATCGACGCGCGCGCTGTCACGCCCGCAGACGCGCGCGGCGGCGATTCCTTGCCCGCGCGCGCCCCTCGCATGTCCGGATCACGCGCCGCGCAGAACCTTGGCCGCCTCGGGGGCGAAATAGGTCAGGATGCCGTCACACCCCGCGCGCTTGAAACTCAGAAGGCTCTCCATCATCACCTTTTCCCGGTCCAGCCAGCCGTTCTGGGCGGCGGCCATCAGCATCGCGTATTCCCCCGACACCTGGTAGGCATAGGTCGGGCAGCCGAATTCGTCCTTCACCCGGCGGCAGATATCCAGATAGGGCATCCCGGGCTTGACCATGATCATGTCCGCGCCCTCCGACAGGTCGCGTTCGACCAGCCGGATCGCCTCGTCGGAATTGGCCGGGTCCATCTGATAGGTCTTCTTGTCACCCTTCAGCGCGCCCGACGCTCCCACTGCGTCGCGGAACGGCCCGTAGAACGCGCTGGCGTATTTCGCGGTGTAGGACATGATCGTCACGTCCGAATGGCCCGCCTTTTCCAGCGCCGCCCGCATCGCCCCGATCCGCCCGTCCATCATGTCGGACGGGCCCAGGATATCGGCCCCCGCCTCGGCCTGGGCCAGCGCCATCTTGACCAGCGCCTCGACGGTTTCGTCGTTCACGATGATCCCGTCGCGCACGATCCCGTCATGGCCGTTGGCGTTATAGGGGTCGAGCGCGATATCGGTCATCACCGCGATTTCGGGGACGGCTGCCTTGATCGCCCGGATCGTCCGGTTCGACAGGTTTTCCGGGTTCCACGCCTCTTCGCAGGCTTCGGTCTTCAGCGCCGGATCGGTGTAGGGAAACAGGCAAATGGCCGGAATGCCCAGGCCCGCCGCCTCTTCGGCCGCCTTCACCGCCAGGTCGATCGACCGGCGCACAACCCCCGGCATGGACGGCACCGGCTCCTCGATCCCCTCGCCATCGCGGATGAAGATCGGCCAGATCAGGTCGCCCACGCTCAGCGTCGTTTCGCAGGTCAGCGCACGCAGCGCAGCCGTCCGCCGGGTGCGGCGCAGGCGTGTCATCGGAAAGGGCGCAAGGGTGGGGCGCATGGGCAACGTCTCCTTCAACATTTGCTGCGACTGGGTTACACGGATCGGATCACACCTCAAGAGCGGGAATCGTCGCGAGCGGCGCCCCCGCGCGAGGATCCCGACGGAGAAAAACGCCCCGTGGATTGGAACCAGCAAGTCTTCGAGCTGATCGACATGCGGTCGTTCTCGAATCTCTGGTACTGGATCGCGCTTGCGGTGCTGTGGTCGACCTCCAGCCACTGGGTGCTGGGCGTGCCATTCGACCTGGTCCAGCGCGCCCGGCGCAAGGGCGGCGAAGCCGCCGAGGACGTGGCCGACCTCGTGCGCATCAACGCGCGGCGCTACCTTTACATCGCCCGGGTATCGGGGCTTTGGATCACCGGCTTGGCCGGCTTCGCACTGAGTGTGCTGTTCACCCTGGGCTTTTTCTACGCGAACGAGTTCTGCCAGGCGGTATTCCTGCTGATCGCGCCGCTGATCCTGGTGGGGCTGTGGTCGATCCGTACCGCGCATGCCTATGAACGGCGCGCCCCCGAGGGCGAGGCGCTGTATCGGCTGCTGAAATGGCACCGCACGGGCGTCCAGCTGGTCGGGATCGCGTCGATTTTCGTCACCGCGATGTGGGGGATGTGGCAGAACATGTCGATCGGTGCGCTCGGCGGTTGACACCGCGCCCCCCGGGCGTATCTCCAGCGACCATGTCAGACCCCCTCCACATCACCGCGGGCGGTGCGCCCGAAGGCTATGACGCCCGCCTGCTGGCGCGCGAGATGGCCCGGACCGGGCGCCCCGTCCTTCATGTCGCGCGCGACGACAAGCGGCTGGCGGCGATGCACGCCGCGCTTTCCTTCTTTGCGCCGGACGCCGTGGTGCTGGATTTTCCCGCCTGGGATTGCCTGCCCTATGACCGGGTCTCGCCCAATCCCGATGTCGAGGCCGCGCGCATGGCGACGCTGGCCGCGCTCGTGGCGGGGATACCGGGGCCGTTCATCCTGCTGACCACGCTGAACGCCGCGACCCAGCGAGTGCCCGCCCGCGACCTGCTGCGCGAGGCGTCCTTCACTGCGCAGGTGGGCGCGCAGATCGACGAGGATGCGCTCAAGGCGTTCCTGGTGCGGATGGGCTTCACGCAGGCGCCCACGGTCATGGAACCGGGCGATTACGCGGTCCGGGGCGGCATCATCGACATCTACCCGCCCGGCGAATCCGGCCCGGTGCGGCTGGACCTGTTCGGCGACGTGCTGGACGGCGCGCGGCGGTTCGACCCCGCGACCCAGCGCACCACGGAAAAACTGACCACCATCGAGCTTGCCCCGGTCTCCGAGGTCATCCTCGACGATGCCGCGATTACCCGGTTCCGGCAGAATTACCGGATCGAGTTCGGCGCCGCCGGCACCGACGACCCGCTCTACGAGGCCGTCAGCGCCGGGCGCAAACACGCGGGCGCGGAACATTGGCTGCCGTTCTTCCACGACCGTCTGGAAACCCTGTTCGACTACCTGCCCGATGCAAGCGTCTTTCTCGACGACCAGGTGACGCCCTCGCGCCTGTCCCGCTGGGAAAGCATCGAGGACCAGTACCAGACCCGGCGCGAGGCGATGGCGCAGAAAGGCCGGATCGACACCGTCTACAAACCCTGCCCGCCGGGGTTGATGTACCTGGATGACGCCGCGTGGGTGGACGCCATCGCCGGGCACCGCGTGGTGCAACTGGCGCCGCTGCCCCAGGGCACCGGGCCTGGCGTGATCGACGCGGGCGGCCGGATCGGTCGCAACTTTGCCCCCGAACGCAAGCTGGAACAGGTCAGTCTTTTCAGCGCCCTGAAGGATCATGTTCAAGCCCGCCGCGCCGAGGGCGCGGTGGTCGTTGCGTCCTATTCCGAAGGCGCGCGCGAACGCCTCAAGGGCCTTTTGGAGGACGAGGGCGTGACCGACGCCCGGCTGGCCGCAGATATCCGTGACGTGGGCCAGGACAAGGGGTTGTACCTGACCGTCTGGGCGCTGGAACACGGGTTCGAGGGGCCGGGGCTGACGGTGATCTCGGAACAGGACGTGCTGGGCGACCGGCTGATCCGCGGCCCGAAAAAGCGCCGCAAGGCCGAGAATTTCCTGACCGAGGCACAGTCGCTCTCGCCCGGCGACCTTGTGGTGCATGTCGAACACGGGGTGGGGCGGTACAACGGGCTGGAAACCATCACCGCCGCCGGTGCGCCGCATGAATGCCTTGCGCTGGAATACGCCGGCGGCGACCGGCTGTTCCTGCCCGTCGAGAACATCGAACTCCTGTCGCGCTACGGCCATGAAGAGGGGCTGCTCGACAAGCTTGGCGGCGGTGCCTGGCAGGCCAAGAAGGCCAAGCTGAAACAGCGCATCCGCGAGATCGCCGACAAGCTGATCCGTGTCGCCGCCGAACGCCACCTGCGCACCGCGCCCATTCTCGAACCCAACCACCACATGTGGGAAGCGTTCAGCGCGCGCTTTCCCTACCAGGAAACCGACGACCAGCTGGCCGCCATCGCGGACGTGCTGAGCGACATGGCCTCCGGCACCCCGATGGACAGGCTGATCTGCGGCGATGTCGGCTTCGGCAAGACCGAGGTGGCGATGCGCGCGGCCTTCGTCGCCGCCATGTCGGGCGTTCAGGTCGCGGTGATCGCGCCGACCACGCTTCTGGCCCGCCAGCACGCCAAGGGGTTCATGGACCGGTTCCGCGGCTTCCCCGTCGAGGTGCGCCAGCTGTCCCGTTTCGTCAGCGCGAAACAGGCCGCCGACACGCGCGCGGGCCTCGCCGATGGCACGGTCGATATCTGTATCGGCACCCACGCGCTTCTTGCCAAGGGGGTCCGGTTCAAGAACCTCGGCCTGCTCATCATCGACGAGGAACAGCATTTCGGCGTGAACCACAAGGAACGGCTCAAGCAGATGCGCAGCGACGTACACGTCCTGACGCTGACCGCGACGCCCATCCCCCGCACCCTTCAGATGAGCCTGACCGGCGTGCGCGACCTTTCGATCATCGGCACGCCCCCCGTCGACCGCCTCTCGATCCGCACCTATGTCAGCGAGTTCGACACCGTCACCGTGCGCGAGGCGCTGTTGCGGGAACATTACCGCGGCGGCCAAAGCTTCTTCGTGGTCCCGCGCATCAAGGACCTGCCCGAGATGGAGGCTTTCCTGCGCGACCACGTCCCCGAAGTGTCCTTCGTCGTGGCCCATGGCCAGATGGCCGCGGGCGACCTCGACGATCGCATGAACGCCTTCTACGACGGCAAGTACGACGTGTTGCTGGCCACCACCATTGTGGAATCCGGCCTCGACATCCCCACCGCCAACACGATGATCATCCACCGCGCCGACATGTTCGGGCTGGCGCAGCTCTACCAGATCCGTGGCCGGGTGGGGCGGTCGAAGACGCGGGCCTATGCCTATCTCACGACGAAACCCCGCGCGCCGCTCACCCCCCAGGCGCAGAAACGCCTCCGCGTTCTGGGCTCGCTCGACACGCTCGGCGCGGGCTTCACGCTGGCCTCCCAGGACCTCGACATTCGCGGCGCCGGCAACCTCATCGGCGAGGAACAGTCGGGCCATGTCCGCGAGGTCGGCTTCGAGTTGTATCAATCCATGCTCGAAGAGGCGATCGCCCGGATCAAGGCGGGCGAGATGGATGGGCTGGCCGAAACCGATTCCGACTGGTCGCCGCAGCTCAACCTCGGTGTCCCGGTCCTGATCCCCGACGATTACGTGCCCGATCTCGACGTGCGGCTGGGCCTTTACCGTCGCCTCTCGGGGCTGTCCACCAAGGTTGAACTCGAAGGTTTCGCCGCGGAACTCATCGACCGGTTCGGGAAACTGCCGAAAGAGGTCAACACGCTGCTCCTGATCGTGCGCATCAAGGCGATGTGCAAACGCGCGGGCATCGCCCGGCTCGATGGCGGGCCCAAGGGTGCGACGATCCAGTTCCACAACGACAAGTTCGCCAATCCCGCGGGGCTGGTGGAATTCATCCAGTCCCAGCAGGGAATGGCCAAGGTCAAGGACAACAAGATCATCCTGCGCCGCGACTGGACAAAGGACAGCGACAAGATCAAGGGCGCCTTCGCCATCGCCCGCGACCTGGCCGAAAAGGTGCGCGCGGCATAACGCCGGGGCTTTGCGGCGCAACGCGCCGCTATCGCTCCGGCATGCGCCGCATCAACAGCACCGCGCCGGTCACGGCCAGGACGATGCCGGTGGCCAGCGGCCGCGGCGTGCCGTCGAACGCCTGGCCCACCGGTGCGGCCAGCAGCGCCGAGAACACGGTGGCCAGCGCCCCGATGATCGACGCGGCCATCCCCGCGATATGGCCCAAAGGCTCCATCGCCAGCGCGTTCAGGTTGCCGATCGTCAGCCCGATCATCCCGAACAGCGTGATCGCCCACAGGATGAAGGCCGCGAATTCGCCGCCTGCCGGTAAAATCCCGCTCCAGAACACCGCCGCCATGATGCACGCCAGAATCATCTGCGCGGTCAGTGTCTTGCGGATCAGGAACCGCATCCCGAGCCGGCCCACCAGCATCGCGTTCGTGAAACTGGCACTCCCCGCGATCACCGCGATCAGCCCGAACCACAGGGGAAAACTGTCGCCGCGGCCGAAATGGATGTCGAACACCTGCTGGATAGAGGTCAGCACCATGAACAGCACCGAAAAGACAAGCGTCTGCACCATCACCGCAACCCGGGCCACCGGCTCGGCAAAGACCTCGCGGGCGGCGGCCAGCAGTGCCTGCGGATGCAGCGGGCGGCGGCGCTCGGGGGGCAGCGTTTCGGGCTGGCGCAGGGCGTACCAGCTGACCGACAGCACGGAAAACAGCACGAAGGCCGCAAAGATCGCCCGCCAGCCCGCCAGCGCGATGATCCCCGCGCCCACCAGCGGCGCGATTGCGGGCAAAAGCGTGAAGATCATCATCACGAAGGACACGATCCGCGCCATGTCCCGCCCGGCATAGAGATCGCGCACCACCGCCAGCGCCACCACCCTTGGCCCCGCCGCCCCCAGCCCCTGAAGCGCGCGGCCCAGCAGCATCAGCTCCAGCGTCTGACCCAGCCCCGCCAGCACCGCGCCCCCCAGGTACAGCGCAGCGCCGCCCAGGATCACAGGCTTGCGCCCCAGCGCGTCCGACAACGGCCCCGCGAACAAGGTGCCCAGACCCATGCTGGCCACGAAGACGGTGATGACGAATTGCGCATGGTTGGGCGCGTCCGGCGTCAGTTCACCGCCGATTCGGGGAAGTGCGGGCAGCATCGCGTCGATGGAAAACGCCACCGTCGCGAACAACAGCGCCATCATCGCGATGAATTCCGGACGCGAAAGGCGTCGGTCCTGCATGCTTTCTGCCTGTTCTTTGGGCCATTTCAGGGTGCGCCCCTCTTGCGACAGATTGAGGGCTTGCACCAGCGGATAAAACCCGAGTAAATTACTTGGAAAAAGAATCCGACGCAGGAGTGATCCGATGCCCCGTCTTGTTTCCCTTGCCCTCGCCGCCGCGCTGGCCGCAGGCCCCGTCCTTGCCTGCGACGACGAGGTCGCGCCCGGCGGGCAAACCTCCTACCTGGAGCGGGGCGCCTTCACCTATGACGTGTTCGAGGCCAGCGTTGCCCATACCGACCTGTCCGAATGCCCGCAGGAATTCGACCCCGACGTGGTCTTCTGCCGCTTCGCCACCACCGAAACCTCGGGCAGCATCTTCATCTTCTCCTACGAGGATGACATGCCGCTTCTGGCGATCAAGCACGTGCCGCTGGACGAGGTCGAAGCGATCCTTCAGGCCAGCGCTTACTGAAGCGGCCCGGCGCCCGGATCGCCGGCCAGTTCCGCGATCACGCTGGCCCACAGCTCGGTGGGCTGGGCGCCGACCACGACATGCTGATCGGCGACGATGAAAGTCGGCACACCGGTTACGCCGCGGGCGCGCGCATGGGCATCGCGGTCTCGGATCGTGGCGATATCGGCATCCGTGTCCAGCAACCGGGCCACCATGTCGCCATCCATCCCCGTGCCCGCCGCGATCCGGGCCAGTTCGCCGCGGTCGCCGATATCGCGGCCTTCCAGGAAATAGGCGTCGAACAGGGCGGCCACCACCGCACCCTGCCGGTGCTCTATCCCCGCCCAATGGATCAGCCGGTGCGCATCCAGCGTGTTCGGCGTGCGGGCGATCGCCGACAGGTTCAGTTCGATCCCCGTGGCACGCGCCTTTTCGTCGATCTCGGCATAGGCCCGCGCAGCTTCGGCCTTGCCGCCGAACTTGGCCTCCAGATAGGCGCGCCGGTCCATCCCGCCCGCCGGCATCTCGGGGTTCAGCTGGAACGGGTGCCACGCGATCACGAAGGGGTGGTCGGGCCGCGCGTCCAGCGCATTGTCCAGCAACCGCTTGCCGATCAGGCACCAGGGGCAGATCGGGTCGGCCAGGATATCAAGCCGGATCATGCGCGGCCTCGTAGGTCTGGCGGATCAGGCGGCGATTGAGCTTGCCGTTCGGGTTCTTCGGCAACTCGCCCATGTGCACGTAAAGGCGCGGCTGCTTGTAGCGGGCCAGCCGTTCCGCGGCAAAGGCCTGAAGCGCGTCGTCTGCCACCGCTTCGCCGGTATAGAACGCCGCGATTACCGTGGTGTCGGCCTTGACCGCGATCTCGGTCGCGGCGACCTCGTGGATCGCCGGGTGTTCCATCAACGCGCGCTCGACCTCAAGCGGCGAGACCCGCACACCGCCCGCGTTCAGCATGTCATCGGACCGGCCCAGATAGGTCACCGCACCGTCCGCGGCCATCTCGACCATGTCGCCGGTCAGGAACCATTCGCCGTGGAACCGCGCAGCGGTTTCCGCCTCGGCCTTCAGATAGCCCAGCATCAGCCCCGGATCGCGGCGCGACACGGCCAACTGCCCCGGTTCACCACGCTGCACCGGCTCCAGGTCCGGCCCCAGAACCGCGACGCGGCGGCCGGGCTGCGGATAGCCCGAGGCGGGCAGCGGCGCAGGGCGCGCCGGACTGCCCGAGATGAAGGTCGAACATTCCGACATGCCCAGCGCCTCGTAGACCATCGTGCCGGTCGCTTCCGTCCAGGCCGCGCGCGTCGCCTCGGGCATCTTTTCGCCCGCCGACAGACCATGGCGCAGCCGAGGCAGCACAAGGTGCGGATGTTCGCGCAGCATCTGCCGATAGACACCCGGGGCGGCGGCAAAGATCGTGGCGTCGAACCGTTTCAGCAACAGCGGCAGCTGCCCGGGCCGAACCCCCGGCGCCGGGATCAGCGCGGTCGCGCCGACCGACCAGGGGTCCAGCAGCCCGGTGCCCAGCGTATAGGTCCAGTTGAACGCGCCCGCATGCAACAGCCGGTCTTCCTCGGTCAGGCCGTACCAGCCCTCCCACATCATTCGCCGCGCCCAGACCGCGCGATGGGCATGGATCACGCCCCGCGGATTGCCCGAGGTGCCCGAGGTGTAGACGACATAGGCCGGCCGGTCCGGGTCGCCCAGGACGAAATCCGCCGGGGCGCGCTCGTAATGGGCGCGCTGCGCGTCGATATCCAGCACCTGGGCGGCGCAGCCTTCGGGCAGCGCCACATTCGGGCCGGCCAGGATCGCCGCGGGCTCGATCTCGTGGGCCAGCTTGGTGATCTCGGGCACCGTCAACAGCGCCGAGGTCGGCACCGGCACCAGCCCCGCGGCGATCGCTGCCAGATAGCCGATCGGGAACTCGACCCCGTTGCCCAGCCGCAGCAGAACCCGCGCCCCGGGCGCCAGCCCCATCCCTGCCAGCCCCGCCGCCAACCCGCGCACCGCGGCCTCCAGCCGGCCATAGCTCCAGCGTTCGGCGCCATGCGGGCCGATCACCGCCAGCGCCACCTTTTCCGGGTGGGCCGCGGCCGGGGCCAGCACATAGGCGGCCAGGTTGAACGGGGCGGGGCAGGGGGGCGGGGCCCCCTCGTCAAACAATGCGTGCATGGCCGCGTGCTAGCCCTGCTGCCTTGCGGTTGCAAGGGTCTGGTCCTAGAAGCGGTCGGAATGGCACGCGACCACGAACACGATCTGATCCGGGTCGACCGGGCGGATGGCGCAGACGAGACACCCGAACCGCTGGATCTCGGCCAGAGGGTGCGCGAATTGCGCACCGCCCGCGGCTGGACGCTGGAACAGGCCGCGCAACGGGCGGGGCTGGCGCGCTCGACGCTGTCGAAGATCGAAAACGACCAGATGTCGCCCACCTATGATGCGCTGAAAAAGCTGGCCACGGGGCTGGGCGTGTCCGTGCCGCAGTTGTTCACGCCGATGCGCGGGCCGCGTGCGGGCGGGCGGATGGCGGTGACCCGCACCGGCGAAGGGGCGGCGCATGCCACGGCGACCTATGAACACGAACTGATGGCGGGCGCGCTGGCACGCAAGAGGATGCTGCCCTACCGCACCCGGGTCCGTGCCCGCGACGTGGCCGAGTTCGACGGCTGGGTGCGCCACGAAGGCGAGGAATTCCTTTACGTGCTGACCGGGGTGATCCGGCTTTACACCGAACATTACGCCCCGGTCGAAATGCGCCGCGGCGACAGCGCCTATTACGACGCCACGATGGGCCATAACGTCGTTTCGGTCAGCCAGGAGGATGCGACGATCCTGTGGGTCACCGCCCTCGACTAGGACCGTGTCGCACGCACCGCCGTTACAGCGCGTTGCGCACCGCGCGGGCGCTTGCCGATATGTCTTCGCCCATCCCCTCGATCGTGCCGCAGCCGGCCAGCGTCAGGGTGATGGCGATGAACAGGATGCGGGCCATGGCTCAGTTCTCCTCGGTCCACCAGATGTCGGGCAGAAAGCCGATCCAGTCGCCATAGATCGGCACGGTTTCCGGATACTTCAGCCGCGCCCGGTGCGCAATCAGCGACCTGGGCGCATACCAGATCGGGATCACATAGCGCCCCGTGGTCAGCACCCGGTCCAGCGCGCGGGTCGCCGCGACGAACGCCTCGCGCCCGTCGGCGGTCAGCATCGCATCGATCATCGCCTCGGCGGCGGGGCTGTCCATGCCCATCCAGTTGCGCGTGCCGGGCCTGGTTACACCGTCCCGGCCCCAATACAGCCGCTGCTCGTTGCCCGGCGACAGCGACAGCGCGACCGTGTAGAAGGTCATGTCGAAATCATAGGCGTCGGTGCGCTCGGTATATTGCGCGCTGTCCACCGCGGTGACCCGCACCGCGATTCCCAGCCGCCGCAGCCCCTCGGCGAAGATGTCGACGATCTTCTGGGTCTCGGTCGCGCCCTGCCGCAGCAGGATCTCGAAGCTGAAGGGCACGCCGGCGGCGTTGCGCAGTACACCCGCATCGTCCACGCGCCAGCCCGCCTCCTCCAGCCGCGCAAAGGCCGTCCGCAGGTTGCCCCGGTTCGATTGCCGCCCATCCGAAGCGGGCAGCGCATAGCCCTCCAGCGCGCCGGGCAGCAGGCTATCGGCGAAGGGTGCCAGCAAGTCACGCACGCGGCCCTCGGCGGGACCCGGCCGCATCCCAAGGTCGGAATTCGAGAAATACGAGGTGATGCGCGGCAGGGTGCCGCCGGTCAGCGTGGCGTTGATGAACTCGAAATTGAACGCGTGCAGCATCGCGTCGCGCACCCGCCAGTCGGCAAAGACGGGCCGGCGCGTGTTCATCACGAATCCCGCGATCCCCGAGGGGCGGGCATGGGGGATTTCCGCCTTCACGATCTCGCCCGCGGCGACCGCCGGAAAGTCATAGGCGCTGTCCCACTTGGCCGCGCTTGCCTCGCGGTACACGTCGATGGCGCCGCCCCGGAAAGCTTCGAACACCACGTCGCCATCGCCGAAGAACTCGTAGCGGATTTCATCGAAATTGTGCTGGCCGCGGTTGAACGGCAGATCGCGCCCCCACCAGTCGGGGTCCTGCTTCAGAACAAGGTAGCGCCCCGGTTCGTGATCCGCGACCACGTAAGGCCCCGATCCGATCGGCGGTTCCAGCCCGCTTTCGGTGAAATCGCGCCCCTCCCACTGCGCCTTCTTCAGCACCGGGCGCAGGCCCAGGATCAGCGGCAGTTCGCGGTCCTCGGTATTGAAGGTGAACCGCACCGTGCGCGGGCCCACCGCCTCGGCCGAGGCCACCTTCGCCCAGGCGCCGCGATAGCGCGGATGCCCGCGTTCGCCCAGCGTTTCGAACGACCAAAGCACGTCCTCGACCGTTACCGCAGAACCGTCCGAGAACCGCGCCCCGTCGCGCAGCGTGAATTCCACCCAGTCTCGATTCGGCCCGGTCTGGACCGAATCGGCCAGCAGCCCGTACAGGGTGAAGGGTTCGTCCCAGGATCGGCCCATCAGGCTTTCATAGCCCAGGCTGCGCAGCCCCCAGGGCGCGTTGCCTTTCAGGATGAACGGGTTGAGGCTGTCAAAACCGCCGGTTTCGCCCAGCACGATCCGCCCGCCGCGCGGCGCATCGGGGTTCACGTAAGGCAGTGACACAAAATCCGGTGGCAGGGCGGGGCCGCCATACATAGCGATGCCATGGGCCGGTTCGGCACGGGCGAATCCGGCGGCACCAAGCACCAGCGCGGCTGCCGCCGCGATCCGGGCGCGGACGAGGAATTCGGGTCTCATATCGGCAACAATCCTGCTCGGTGCCTTGTTTTGCTTGCACCAACCCTAGGTGCGACGTCCAAATTTTTCAAACTTTTAGCTTGGACCCCGGCGCCGGATCGCGTATTAATAACTCACTGCTCGATAGGTTTCTTGCCTGTATGAAACCTGCCTCAATAACTTAACGCCCGCCTCGTGCGGGCGTTTTTTTTGGGCGTTCCGGCGGGCCGAATCCCTCTCGCCGGTGTGAGCGCTCGGCGCTTTCACCATGCTGTCGCAGCATGTAGGCTCCGTGCATCCGCAGCATCTATCGCGAGGGGCGCCATGTCGCTTACCGGAAAGACCGCCATCGTCACGGGATCGAATTCGGGCATCGGGCTGGGCATCGCCCGGGAACTGGCCCGGGCCGGGGCCGACGTGGTGTTGAACTCCTTCACCGACCGCGACGAGGACCACGCGCTGGCCGCCGAGCTGTCGCAGGAATTCGGCGTCAACGTCCGCTACATCCAGGCGGACATGTCCCGGGGCGATGACTGCCGCGCGCTGATCGAACAGGCGGGGGCCTGTGACATCCTGGTGAACAATGCCGGCATCCAGCATGTCGCCGCCATCGAGGCCTTCCCGGTCGAGAAATGGGACGCGATCATCGCGATCAACCTGACCTCGGCCTTTCACACCACGGCGGCCGCCCTGCCGATGATGCGCAAGGCCGGCTGGGGCCGCATCGTCAACATCGCCTCGGCCCACGGGCTGACCGCCAGCCCCTACAAATCCGCCTATATCGCCGCCAAGCACGGCATCGTCGGGCTGTCCAAGACCGTCGCGCTGGAAACCGCCGAAGAGCCGATCACCTGCAACGCGATCTGCCCGGGCTACGTGCTGACGCCGTTGGTCGAGGCACAGATCCCCGACCAGATGAAGGCGCATGACATGGACCGCGACACCGTGGTGCGCGAGGTGATGCTGGCCCGCCAGCCCTCCAAGGAATTCGCCACCGTGGAACAGATCGGCGGCACCACCGTGTTCCTGTGCTCGGACGCCGCGACCCAGATCACCGGCACCACGATCAGCGTCGACGGCGGCTGGACCGCGCTGTGACCACGTCGCGCCGCGGGCGGGGCGGGGTGGGGCACCCGGTACGCATCAACCTCGCGCTGCAAGGCGGCGGGGCGCATGGCGCGTTCACCTGGGGCGTTCTGGATCGGCTGCTCGAGGAACCCGAGATCGAGATCGCGGGGATCTCGGGCACCTCGGCGGGGGCGCTGAACGGGGCGGCGCTCAAGGCGGGCCTGGTCGCGGGCGGGCGCGCGGCCGCCCGCGAGAACCTGGACTGGCTGTGGGAAAACGTGGGCGCGGTGGGCGATCTCCGCCTGACCCACTGGATGGCGGCCTTCACGCCCGGGGCCGGGCTCGTGGCGCGGATGCTGGAGACGGCCCTGCCCTGGTCGCTGAGCGACGCGGCCAGCCGCCTGGTCAGCCCCTATGCCTATGGGCCGTTCTACCGCAACCCTCTGGAACGCGTGGTCGAGCGGTTCGATTTCGACCTGGTCTGCGCCGACAGCGCGCCCGCGCTGTTCGTGGGCGCGACCAATGTGCGGACCGGCAAGATCAAGGTTTTCGAGGGCCGCGCGATCACCACCGAGGCGATCCTGGCCTCGGCCTGCCTGCCCACCCTGTTCCAGGCGGTCGAGGTGACCGATCCCGAGACCGGCCAGACCGATGCCTATTGGGACGGCGGCTTTACCGGCAACCCCGCGCTGTTCCCGCTGTTCGCGCCCGAACTGCCCGAGGATATCGTGGTGGTCTCGATCAACCCGCTGGAGCGGGACGAGGTGCCGGTGACCGGTCAGGAGATCCAGAACCGGATCAACGAGATCAGCTTCAACTCGTCGCTGCTGCGCGAGTTGCGCTCGATCCGGCTGGTGGAGGACCTGATCGCCGAGGGCCGCCTGGCACGCGGCTCGATGAAGGCATTGCGGGTGCATATGGTGGCCGATGACGGGCTGATGCGGCAGTTGAACGTGGCGACCAAATTGCTGCCCAGCCCCGTCGTCCTGGGAGAGTTGAAGGCGGCCGGGCGCGCGGCGGCCGAGCGGTTCCTGGACGAGATGGCGCCAAGGCTGGGCCGCGAGGGGACGGTCGATCTAAAGCGGCTGTGTGACTAGGGATGGATGGGGTTTCGCCTTGGCTGTCGCCAAGGCGACCGGCTGGGGGCTCTGCCCCCAGACCCTTGGAGTATTTGGCCCAGGAAAAAAGGCAACGAGCGCCCCGGCAGGTGATCACAGCGCCGCGACCAGCCCGGCGGCGATGGTCCACATCACCACGCCGATGCCCAGGTCGAGCAGGCGCCAGGCCCGCGGGCTGGCCATCACCGGGGCCAGCAGGCGGGCACCATAGCCCAGCGCGAAGAAGAAGCTGAACGAGGCCGAGATCGCCCCGAACGCGAAGGCCGTTCTGGGCGTGCCCGGGTCGAACCGGGTCGACACCGCGCCGATCAGCGCGAGCGTGTCGAGATAGACATGGGGGTTGAGCCAGGTGATCGCTGCCGCCGTGCCCAGCACGGACCAGAGCGTGCCGCAGGCGCGGTCGGCGGCCAGCGCATGGCCGCCGCGGAACGCGGCGCGGAACCGCAGCGCGCCATAGGCGATCAGGAAGGCCGCGCCGCCCAGCGTCAGCGCCGCGGGCAGCCAGGGCAGGGCCGAGGTCAGCGCGCCGAACCCCGACACGCCCGCCGCGATCAGCACCGCGTCGGACAGCGCGCAGAACAGGCACAGCGCAAAGACATGCGTACCGATCAGCCCCTGGCGCAGCACGAAGGCGTTTTGCGCACCGATGGCGAGAATAAGAGAGAATGCGGTCGCGAACCCTGTCAGTGCGGCGGCCGACACCTGAGGATCACGCGCCGATCTTGTGCCGGCGGGCGATTTCCTGAAGCGGTTCGGGGGCGGGCGCGATCTTTTCCTCGGGCGAGACGAGCCCGGCCGAGATCACCAGCTTGGCCGCTTCCTCGACGCTCATCTCCAGCTCGATCACATCGCTTTGCGGCACGAACAGCAGAAAGCCCGAGGTCGGGTTCGGGGTGGTCGGCAGGAACACCGCGATCAACTGGTCGTCGCGCGGGATGCGCCGGTTGACCTCGCCCTTGGCGCGGGTCGAGACGAAGGCGATCGCCCAGAGCCCCTTGCGCGGATATTCCACCAGGCAGGCGCGGTCGAAGCTGGTCTCGGACTGGGCGAAGACGGTTTCGGCAATCTGTTTCAGACCGTTGTAGATCGAGCGGACCACCGGCATGCGACCGACCATGCGTTCGCCCCAATGGATGAACGACCGGCCCACCATGCCCTTGGCCATGTAGCCCACGAACAGCGTGAACAGCAGGAAGAAGATGACGCCGAGGCCGCGGATGTCGATGCCGATATATTGCTCGGGCTGGAACTTGTTCGGCACCAGCGGCAGGACGAAACCGTCGATCCAGCCCGTCACCGTCCAGATCATCCACAGCGTCAGCCCGATCGGTGCGATCACCACCAGCCCCGCGAGGAAGTTGTTCCGTAGCCGCGCGATCAGCGAGCGCCAGAACGGGCGCGGTTCGCCGGCGAGCGGATCGGGGCTCTGGGGGGGGTCGTTTTTCTCGAACATCCGTCGCGGTCCTGTGTCTGGACCATAGCTAGTCGCGGGTCCCGCACTCTACAATAGTGCGGGCCGGGGCGGCGGGGTTTTTTCACCGCGCCTGCCCCGTTTCCGGGCGGATCGGGCGCGGCCTGCCCGGTTCCGCGGCGGGGCGTTCAGTCCAGCTCGCCCTCGGCCGGGCGGCGCAGGTCGACCCGGTAGGACCAGGCGCAGCGATAGCCCTTGGGGTGAACATAGGACGAGGTGCCCGACCCGGTGCCATTGGCCGTCCCGGTAAAGACCACCGCCCAGCCGTTGGCCGCGATGCCGCCCTCGCCATCCACCGTGTCGCTGTTGGCGACCGCCAGGATCGTGCCCGCGATGCCGCCCTCGAAGATGCACATCGAGGCCGGATCGCACCGCCCCCCGGTCACCAGCGTGACGGTCACGCCTCCGTCATGTTCAGCGATTTCCATGTGGCCGGACATCGGCTCGCCCGGCGAGGCCGGGAAATCGCAGGCCAGCAGCGTGTGTTTCGAGGTGGCATAGATCCACGCCCCCGAGATCGACAGGGTGGCCGGGTCCTCGGCGCGCTGCCCCTCGGGCAGGGGGGCGATGTTGGGGATGTCCCAGCCTTCGGGCAGGATCGGCATGTCGGGCACCTGCGCGGCCGCGGGCAGGGCGGCGGCGACCAGCAGCGGCAGAACGGGGATGCGGATCATGGCGAACCTCCTGCGGGACACGGGCCTGTGCCGTTTCGATCGTGCCGCGTCTCCGGGCCGGGGCCCAAGCCCGCCCATCGCCGCAGCGACGCCGCGTCAGGCCAGCGCGCGGGCGATCGCCGAGGCCAGGCGCGCGTTGTTACGCACCAGCGCGATATTCGCGCTCAGTGACCGGCCCTCGGTCAACTCGAAAATGCGCGCCAGCAGCGCGGGGGTGACCGCCTTGGCCGACAGGTGGGCGGTGTCGGCCAGGGCGCGTTCGACCACTGGCGCGATCTCGGCACGGGGGATTTCGTCTGCCTCGGGGATCGGGTTTGCAACCAGTTGTCCGCCCCCCAGCCCTAGCCGCGCACGCATCCGGTGCGCCGCCGCAACCTGGTCGGCGCTGTCCATCCTCAGCGGCACCGGCAGGCCCGAGGCGCGCGACCAGAACGCGGGGAAATCGTCGCTGCGATAGCCGATCACCGGCACGCCCAGGGTTTCCAGCACTTCCAGCGTCTTGGGCAGATCGAGGATCGCCTTGGCCCCCGCGGCCACCACCGTGACCGGGGTGTGCGCCAGTTCCCGCAGGTCGGCCGAGATGTCGAAACTGGTCTCGGCGCCGCGGTGCACGCCGCCGATCCCGCCCGTGGCGAACACCTCGATGCCGGCCAGATGGGCGCAGATCATCGTCGCCGCGACCGTGGTCGACCCGGTGCGACCCGCGGCCAGCGCCACCGCCAGGTCGGCCCGGCTCAGCTTGGCCACGTCCCTGGCACGGGCCAGGTCGCCCAGCGCCGCGTCGTCCAGCCCGACGCGGATCGCGCCGCCCATCACCGCGATGGTGGCGGGCACGGCACCCGCGGCGCGCACCTCGTCCTCGACCGCGCGGGCGGTTTCCAGGTTGCGCGGCCAGGGCATGCCATGGGTGATGATGGTGCTTTCCAGCGCGACCAGCGGCGCACCGGCCCTACGCGCGGTGGCGACCTCGGGGGCGAAAACCAGCGGCAGTGTCATCGTGCGATCCCCCCTCCGACATGGCGCGCCGCCGCGTCCAGCGCGGCGGCCAGCGCCGTGGCCGGGTCCGCCCCGGCACGTTCCGCCGCGATATGGCCCGCCATAAGCGCGTCGCCCGCCCCGGTCACATGCACCGGTGCCAGCGTCGCTGGCCGGCGCTCGAACATGCCGTCCTCGGCGGCGAACACCGCCGGGTCCTGCCCGTCGGTGACCAGCGCGCGACGCACGCCCGCCGCGCGCAAGGCCCCGGCGGCGCTGGCGGCGTCGGGAAACACCCGGCCCAGCAGCACCCCCGCCTCGGCGCGGTTCAGATACAGCGTGACCCGCCCGTCGCCCACCAACGGCGCGATGCGCCGCGCCTTGGCCGGGCTTGCGGGCGCCAGCCTCAGATCGGCGCGCGCCAGCGCCGGCCCGGCGGCGATCTCGGCCAACAGCGCTTCGGGCAAGTTGCCGTCCACCACCGCGATGCCGCGGAACGGCGCCCCGTCCGCGCCCAGCCGCCCATCGCCCAGCGGCGCCAGGATCGCGGCCCCCGCCGCCTCCAGCCCGGCGGTGTCGGCCACCGCGCCCGCCAGTCCCTGGTCGGCCTCGATGGCGATATAGATGTCGGTGGGGTGCAGCGGCGCGCGGTGCAGGTGGGCCGTCTCGATCCCCATCCCGTCGCAAACCGCGCACAGGGCGTGGCCCTCGGCATCCTCGCCGATCGCGCCCAGCAACACCGGGCGCATCCCCTCGCGCGCCAGCGCCGCCGCCACGTTCAGCGCCACGCCCCCGGGTCGCCGGATGATCCGCCCCGGCAGGTCATCGCCCAACGCCATCGCGCCGCGGCTGCGGCCGATCACGTCCCAAAGGACGGCACCGATGCACAGCACCACGTCGGCATGTTTCGGATCCGGGGTCATGGGCGGCAGTCTCGGCCCTTGCGCCGCGCGGTGCAAGTCCCCGCGCCGGGCCGCGTGGCGCCAAACGGGGCAGGGGGCTTGCACCGGCGCCGGAAACGCGGTAAGCGCGCGCCACTTCGACAGGTGGGGATGGGCCCCCGCGGGGAGACATCCCGCTTGCGGTCCGCCGGTTGGGCACATGCCCTTATGCCCCGCCCAGGCGCAAACCGGAAAGGAAAACGATATGGCGCTTCCTGAATTCTCGATGCGTCAGCTTCTCGAAGCTGGCGTTCACTTTGGTCACCAGACCCAGCGGTGGAACCCCCGCATGGGCGAATTCATCTACGGTGACCGCAACGGCATCCACATCCTCGACCTCACGCAGACCGTGCCCATGCTGGACGCGGCGCTGAACGTCATCCGCGAAACCGTCGCCCGCGGCGGCCGCATCCTGTTCGTCGGCACCAAGCGCCAGGCCCAGCGCCCGATCGCCGAGGCCGCCGAGCGCTGCGCGCAGTACTACATGAACCACCGCTGGCTGGGCGGCACGCTGACCAACTGGAAGACCGTCAGCCAGTCGATCAAGCGTCTGAACGAGATCGACGAGCAGATGGCCGCCGGCGCCGAGGGTCTGACCAAGAAGGAACGCCTCGGGATGGAACGCGAGCAGGCCAAGCTGCAGGCCAGCCTTGGCGGCATCCGCGAAATGGGCGGCCTGCCTGACCTGTTGTTCGTGATCGACGTGAACAAGGAAGACCTCGCCATCCTCGAGGCCCGCAAACTGGGCATTCCCGTGGTGGCCGTGGTCGACACCAACTGTTCGCCCGAAGGTGTGGATTACATCATCCCCGGCAACGATGACGCCGCGCGCGCCATCGCGCTCTATTGCGACCTGGCCAGCCGGGCCGCGCTCGACGGGATGAGCGCGCAGATGGATGCCGCCGGCGTCGATATCGGCGCGCTGGAAGAGGCGCCCGCCGAGGAACTGGCGGCCGAAGCCGAAGCACCCGCCGAGGAGCAGGCCGGGGCCTGATACGCCCCGCCTGTCACGGAACCGACACAGGGCGCGGCTAGGTCCGCGCCCATCACACGTATTCGACAATCGAGGAGAGCCGAGCCATGGCAATCACCGCGAGCATGGTGAAGGAGCTGCGCGACAAGACCGGCGCGGGCATGATGGACGCCAAGAAGGCGCTGACCGAGAACAACGGCGACATGGAGGCCGCGGTCGACTGGCTGCGCACCAAGGGTCTGGCCAAGGCCGCCAAGAAATCGGGCCGCACCGCCGCCGAGGGCCTGGTGGCCGTCGAGGTCGAGGGTGGCAAGGGGGTCGCCGTCGAGGTGAACTCGGAAACCGATTTCGTCGCCAAGAACGCCGAATTCCAGGGGATGGTTGCCCAGATCGCCAAGGCGGCGATGGGCGCGTCGGATGTCGAGGCGCTGAAAGCGGCCGACCTGGGCGGCAAGAGCGTCGCCGACACCATCACCGACAAGATCGCCACCATCGGCGAGAACATGACCCTGCGCCGCATGGCGACGATCGAGGGCGAGAACGTGGTGTTCTACATCCACAACGCCGCCGCCCCCGGCATGGGCAAGATCGGCGTGCTGGTGGCGATGACCGGCGGTGACGAGGCCTTCGGCAAGCAGGTCGCCATGCACGTGGCCGCCGCCGACCCGCGTCCGCAGGCGCTGAATGCCGACGATCTCGATCCCGCGATCGTCGAGAAGGAACGCCAGGTCCAGATCGACATCGCCCGCGAAAGCGGCAAGCCCGAGCAGGTCATCGAGAAGATGATCGAGGGCCGGATGAAGAAGTTCCTCGCCGAGATCACGCTTCTGAACCAGGCCTTCGTGGTCAATCCCGACCTGACCGTGGAACAGGCCGCCAAGGAAGCCGGCGCCACGATCACCGGCTTTGTCCGGCTCGAGGTGGGCGAAGGCATCGAGAAGGAAGAAGAGGATTTCGCCGCCGAGGTCGCCAAGGCGGCCCAGGGCTAATCCCGGCGAACATACGCCAAATCCGAAGGGGGCGGTGCGGGCAGGGGCCCACACCGCCCCTTTTTCGTGCCGGCGATGAACCGGCTGTGGGCGAAACGAAATGGGGCGGCGTGACCACCCCTCGGCCACACCGCCCCGATACTTCCCACGTTCCCCCCGCAAAGAGGTCGAGCCGCGCGAAGTGGTGCACAGGAACGCTCCGAATATAGGCCGCCCCTGCGGATCCCGGATCACCGGGGGATGAACACGCCATCGGAAATCGCCTGGTCGCGCCCACCCAACGTTCCCTGGCCTAAGGCCACCACTCACGGAACAGGCAAAATGTTGCCGATTAACGCAGGGTGACGAAAGTAAGGGAATCCCTACTTTCGCATAAAAAACGCCTAGGTGTGTGCACCGCGAATCGTATGGGCCCTCAGGGCCGCGCGCTGAAGATCTGGTTCTGGAACCACGCTTTCAGCACCGCCTGCGCCGTCGTTTCGACATCCAGCGTCTCGCGTGCCAGCCGCAGGTGCTTTTCCACGGTGGCCGGCGTCACGCCCAGGATCGTGGCGATGTCCTGCGCGGTCTTGCCATCGCCGACCCATTCCAGCACCTCGCGCTGGCGCGGAGTCAGCGGCGGCCGGGTCGAGCTACAGGGCAGGTTCTGCACTTTCAGATGCATCACGTCGTTCATCAACAGGATTTCGCTGCCATGCCTGTCCCACATCGCATCGACCGCATCCTGGTCCATTCCACAGCGTGCCACCAGCCCGATCGCCCCCTTGGCGCGGACGGAAATATCCGAAAAAGCAATCGAGTAGCCGGCACTCATGCCCATGGAACGGTTGAATTCCACGACGCGCACCTCGGCCGGCGTCAATTCTCCGCGGGCATAACGGTCCTTCAGTTCGCGCCAGCTGCACGCTCCCTCGTGCTCGGCCGCCCAGCGCACCATCGGCGCATCGCGATACATCCCGTCGTCGATGAAGGTGCGCATGTAGTCTTCGCTCAGGTTGGACAGCACGAAAAAGTCGTCCCTGTCGCCGAACGAATTCGCGGTGCGGAACCGGGTAAAGCCATAGATCAGCCGGTCGAACCCGAACTCGGCCATCTTGCGGGTATGCAGAGACCACAGCTCCTCGACGGTTCGCGTCGCGACGATGGCTCGAACATGATCGAGCGTCATGGCGCCTCCATGCGTTTCGGCAGGCCATTCCAATACGCGACGACACGCCGTTCTGTCGAGAGGATGCGCCGGCCTGCGCGGCGGGCACATCCTGTGAAAGCTGAGGGGAAGCATGAGAAGCCTGGATCAAGGCGTTGAAAACCCGCCGGTATGCGCGACGCTCCCGCAAGGGTGCCGCTGGGCCATTGCATCACGCCTTTACATAATACTGATTATCGGCATCACGTATAGTGCCCCATCGGCGTTAAGCGCCTGGAAAGGCTGATCGGTTAACCTTGACCGCGGTGCGTCCCGCCAAGGAGACCCGACATGGCCACCCCGTCCCGATCCCCCCGTCCCGCCGCAGGCTGCAACGGCACATGCGCCGACTGCCATCACGCAGCGCACCCGTCCGAGGAAATCGACGCGCTGCATCTCACGCCGCTGGCCATCGTCCGGGCCGAGGTTCTGGCCGCGGTCGACGAACTTCTGGAAACCTTTCACGCGCGCGGCTGATCCTCAGCCCAGCGCATAGCCCGCGCCGCGCACCGTGCGCACCGGGTCGTCGCCGCCTTGCTGGCACAGCGCTTTGCGCAGCCGTCCGATATGAACGTCGACCGTGCGCGTGTCGACATAGATGTCGCGCCCCCAGACCCGGTCCAGCAATTGCTCGCGGCTCCAGACCCGGCCGGGTTTCTCCATGAAGGTCGACAACAGCCGGAACTCGGTCGGCCCCAGCTTCAGCGGCTTGCCCGAGCGGAACACCTTGTGCGTCTCGGAATCCAGAACGATATCCTCGAATTCCAGCCGCTGGCCCACCGCCGCGGGCCGCGTCCGGCGCAACAGCGCACGCACCCGTGCCATCAGCTCGACCACCGAATAGGGTTTCACGACATAGTCGTCGGCGCCGGTCTCCAGCCCCCGCACCCGGTCCACCTCCTCGGCGCGGGCCGACAGCATGATGATCGGCAGGCTGCGCGTCTCGCTGCGCGTCTTCAGCTGGCGGCAGACCTCGATCCCCGACACCGATGGCAGCATCCAGTCCAGCACCACAAGGTCCGGCGCCAGTTCGTCGACCAGCATCAGCGCCTCGTCGCCGGTTTCGGCGCGGGCGACGCGGAACCCCTCGGCCTCCAGGTTGTAGGCCAGCACCTCGCGCTGCGCGGGCTCGTCCTCGACGATCAGGACTGTGGGCTGTTCGGCGGGCGACATCGGCTCAGACCTTCGGCGCTTCGATCGCGGTGCGATCGGCCTTGGGCCGGTCGTCCTCGGGCATCTCGCCGGTCACCAGGTAGATCACCTGTTCGGCGATCGAGGTGACGTGGTCGCCCATCCGCTCGATGTTCTTGGCGATGAAATGCAGGTGCATGCAGGCGGTGATGTTGCGCGGATCCTCCATCATGAAGGTCAGGAACTCGCGGAACAGCGCGTTGTACATCTGGTCGACCTCGTGGTCGCGCAGCCGCACGTCCTCTGCCAGTTCCGCATCGCGCTGGATATAGGCGTCCAGCGCATCCTTCAGCATGCCGCCCACCGCCATCGACATCCGCCGGATCGCCCCCGAGGACCCGTCGATCGGGGCCATCTGCAGCAGAACGCCGGTCCGCTTGGCCATGTTCTTGGCGTAATCGCCCACCCGTTCCAGGTTGGCCGAGATCTTCATCACCGTCAGAACGGTCCTCAGATCGCCCGCCGAGGGCTGGCGCAGCGCCAGCATCCGCGCGGCCTCTTCGTTGACGCGCTCTTCCAGCTCGTCGACGGCGCTGTCGTTCGCGCGCACGCGCTCGGCCAGTTCCTCGTCGCGGTTCTCCAGCGATTGCGAGGCCTCCAGAATCGCGGTCTCGACCATGCCGCCCATCTTCATGATGAGCGCCTGGATCGCCTCGAGATCGCGGTCGTAGGACTTGACTATATGACGGTCGGGCATGGGCAATTCCTTCTCAGCCGATCCGGCCGGTGATATAGCTTTCGGTGCGCGGGTCGCGCGGGTTGGTGAAGATCTGCCCGGTCTCGCCGAACTCGACCAGATTGCCGAGATGGAAAAACGCGGTCTTCTGGCTGACGCGCGCGGCCTGCTGCATGGAATGGGTCACGATCACCACCGAGTAATCCTGCCGCAGCTCGTCGATCAGTTCCTCGACCTGCGCCGTCGCGATCGGGTCGAGCGCGGAACAGGGCTCGTCCATCAACAGCACCTCGGGTTCGGTCGCCACCGCGCGCGCGATGCACAGCCGCTGTTGCTGGCCGCCCGACAGCCCGGTGCCCGGCGCGTCCAGACGGTCCTTGACCTCGTCCCAGATGGCGCCGCGGCGCAACGCGCGTTCCACGATCTCGTCTAGTTCGGCGCGCGACCGCGCCATGCCGTGGATCTTGGGGCCGTAGGCCACGTTGTCGTAGATCGACTTGGGGAACGGGTTCGGCTTCTGGAACACCATGCCCACCCGCGCGCGCAGCTGCACCGGGTCGACGCGGGGGTCGTAGATATCCTCGCCGTCCAGCGTGATCCGGCCCTCGACACGACAGACGTCGATCGTGTCGTTCATCCGGTTAAGGCAGCGCAGGAAGGTCGACTTGCCACAGCCCGACGGCCCGATGAAGGCGGTGACGGTCTTGTCCTCGATATCCACGTCCACGCCCTTGATGGCGTGGGAGTCGCCGTAGAACACGTTGACCCCGCGGGCCGAGAATTTCACCTCCTGGGTCAATGTTTGCCTCTTCGTCAGTGGATTGTCGTACATCTTAGGGGTCCTTTCGCGGCCCTACCAGCGGCGCTCGAAGCGGCGGCGCAGCAGAATGGCGATGATGTTCATGGTCATCAGGAAGACCAGCAGGATGATGATCCCGCCCCAGGCGCGTTCGTAAAAGGCCGGGTCGGCGCGTTTCGCCCATTCGAAGATCTGCGCGGGCATCGCCGAGTTCGGGTCCAGAAAGCCCGAGGCCACCCCGTCGGGATAGTTCGACGCGATATAACCCACCATCCCGATCAGCAACAGCGGCGCGGTTTCCCCCAGCGCCTGCGCCAGCCCGATGATCGTGCCGGTCAGGATGCCGGGCATGGCCAGCGGCAGCACGTGGTGGAACACCGCCTGCATCTTGGACGCCCCAACCCCCAGGGCCGCGTCGCGGATCGACGGCGGCACCGATTTCAGCGAGGCCCGCGTCGAGATGATGATCGTGGGCAGCGTCATCAGCGTCAGCACCAGCCCGCCCACCAGCGGCGCCGATTGCGGCAGGTGCATCACCTGGATGAACACCGCCAGCCCCAGGATACCGAACACGATGGACGGCACCGCGGCCAGGTTCGAGATGTTGACCTCGATCAGGTCGGTGATCCGGTTCTTCGGCGCGAACTCCTCCAGGTAGATCGAGGCCGCGACCCCGATCGGCAGGCTGAGCAGCAGCACCACCAGCATCATGAAGAACGAGCCCAGCATCGCCACGCCCATCCCCGCCTGTTCAGGCCGCGCATCCGATGCGTCGGGGCCGGTGATGAAGGCCAGGTTGAACCCCTTGGCCACCACGCCCGCCGCGCGCAGCTCGTCCACCAGGTCCAGGTGGACGGCATCCAGGTTCTTGTCGCGGGCGATCGACTCGCGGCTGACCCGCCCCTTGAGATAGCCGTCGACCCGGCTCGAGGCGATCAGCTTGACCGTCACCGTCTGGCCGATCAGTCCAGGATCGGAGAGCACCATGTCGCGCAACGTCGCCGGCGCCCCGTCCGAAAACAGGTTGTCCAGGTCCGAGGAAAACCCCTTTACCTTGGCCCCGGCCAGCGGCGTCTCGATATCCAGCCGGTAGATCTCGCGCAGGATCGCCTCGCGGATCAGCGGCTTGTAGGCGAATGTCTTGACCGATTTGATCGTCTCGATATCGCCGGTGCCGTTCTTGTCCAGAACGTCCTGCCGGAACTCGATCGGCAGCGTATAGGCGGTTTGCTGGAACGCCCCTGCCCCGTTCATGAAGATCGAGATCATCAGCGCCGCCAGGAAGAACAGCCCGATACCCACCGCGATCAGCCCGTACAGCCGGAACCGCGCCTCGGCGGCGTTGCGGCGGCGGGTGCGCGCATCGGGTTCCAGCAGCGAACCGGTGGCACCGGTGGCCGCGGGGATCGTCGCGTCGGTCATTCGTACTGCTCCCGGTACTTGCGCACGATGTAAAGGGCAAAGACGTTCAGCCCCAGCGTGATGACGAACAGCGTCATGCCCAGGGCAAAGGCCACCAGCGCCTCGGGGCTGGCGAAATCGGCGTCACCCGTCAGCTGGCTGACGATCTTGGCGGTCACGGTGGTCATCGCGTCGAACGGGTTCATCGACAGCCGCGCCGCCGCCCCGGCGCCCAGCACCACGATCATCGTCTCGCCGATGGCGCGCGACGCCGCCAGCAGGATCGCCCCCACGATGCCCGGCAGGGCCGCGGGCAGCACCACCTGTTTCACGGTTTCCGACCGTGTGGCCCCCAGACCCAGGCTACCGTCACGCATCGACTGCGGCACCGCGTTGATGATGTCGTCCGACAGCGAACTGACGAAGGGGATCAGCATGATGCCCATCACCAGCCCCGCGGTCATCACCGCCGTGCCCGCCTGCATGATGCCCACGCCGTCGGCGCCGAACACCCGTATCAACAGCGGCCCCACCGTCAGCAGCGCGAACAGCCCGTAGACGATGGTCGGGATGCCTGCCAGCACCTCGATCAGCGGCTTGGCGATGGCGCGGGTATGGCCCGAGGCGTATTCCGACAGGTAGACCGCCGCGAACAGTCCGATGGGCACCGCCACCGCCAGCGCGATCAGCGAGATATAGAACGTGCCCCACAGCAGCGGCAGGATCCCCAGCTCCGACCCGCCGCCGAAACTGGGCGCCCAGGTCGTGCCGAAGAAGAAGTCGCGCGCCGGGTACAGCTTGAAGAACTCGATCGTGTTGAACACCAGCGACAGCACGATGCCGATCGTCGTCAGGATCGCGACCGTCGCGGCGAAGATCAGCAGGTAACGCACCGCGGTCTCGACCACGTTGCGCGCGCGGAAGTCGGCGCGCGACCGCGCGATCCCCAGGCCCGCCCCCCCCAGCGCCGCGGTCAGCACCACCAGCGTCATCGCCAGGTGCCCGCGCGCGGCCAGCGCACGGTAGGCCTGCGCCGCGCGCAGCACCTCGGGCCCCACGTCCGAGCCCAGCGCAACGCCGACCGCGCCCAGCCGGTTGCGCACGTCGGTCAACTCGCTGCGCATATGCGCCGCCTCGTCCGCGGTCATCGCCCCCGCCGCCACCGCGACATCCAGCCCCTCGGCCACCCGGCGCACATCGCTCATCACCAGCGCGCGCGTGCTCGACTCCGCGATCGCGGTTTCGGGCAGCTTGGCGCTGATCCTATTCTCGATCACCAGCGGCTGGATCAGGACCCAAAGGCACAGGATCGCAAAGGCCGGCACCAGCGTCAGCAACGCGACATGCGCCCCGTAATAGGACGGCAACGAATGCAGCACGCGGCTATCGCCGCCGGCCAGCCGCAGCGCCCTGCCCCGCCCCGCCACATAGCCAGCCACGGCCAGGCCAAGCACGATCAGCACGAGCCAGAATAGGGGCATGTCCGCTCCGTGTTCAGGAAAATCCGCCCGGTCAGGGCAAAAGACGGGCGGCCCGCAGGGGCCGCCCGCCGATCAGCGCCGGGGCGCTCAGTTGCTCATGGTCTCTTCGCCGGCGATCTTGGCTTGCGTCGCGGCCAGTTCCGGGTCGGCCACCAGGCCGTATTCGGCCAGCGGGCCGTCGGGGCCGGCGATCTCGTCGGCGACGAAGAATTCGGCGAATTCCTTCAGGCCCGGGATCACGCCGATATGCGCCTTCTTGATGTAGAAGAACAGCGGGCGCGAGACCGGGTATTCGCCGGTGGAGATCGTCTCGGTCGAGGGCGCGACGCCCGACATGGTGGCGACTTTCAGCTTGTCGGTGTTGTTCTCGTAGAACGCCAGGCCGAACACGCCGACGCCGTTCGGGTTGGCGTCGATCCGGGCCAGCGTCTCGGTGTAGTCGCCGTCGATATCGACCGACAGACCGTCGGTGCGCACCGCGATGCAGGCGTCCTCGGCGTCGTCCTCGGACATGCCGGCGGCGACCATCGCCTCAAGCGCGCCGGTGGCTTCACAGCCCGCCGCCAGAACCTTTTCCTCGAACACTTCGCGGGTGCCGTGCTTGGTGCCGGGGATGAAGGCGGCGATTTCGGCGTCCGGCAGATCGGCGTTGAAGTCCGACCACTTGGTGTAGGGGTTGTCGACCAGTTCGCCGTCCTTGACCACCTTGGGCGCCAGCGCGTTGTACCAGTCGGCGGGCTCGAACGCGGTGAAGGCCGGGCCGTTGATCTGGCTGGCGAAGACGATGCCGTCATAGCCGATGCGGACCTCGATGATGTCGGTCACGCCGTTCTCGGCACAGGCCTTGATTTCCTTCTCACGGATCGCGCGGGACGCGTTGGCGATGTCGATGGTGGTCTCGCCCACGCCTTCGCAGAACCGCTTCAGGCCGGCCGAGGACCCGCCCGATTCCACGACCGGGGTCGGGAAGTCGAAATTCTCGCCGAACAGCTCGGCCACGATCGAGGCATAGGGCAGCACGGTCGAGGACCCGGCGACCTGGACGTTGTCGCGCGCGGCGGCGGCGGTGGCGGAAACGGCAGCGATCGCCAGCGCGGAGGCGGTCAGTTTCGCAAGGGACATGGATAGCTCCTGGTTGGTTGTCCTGGCCGCGTGTCGGGCGGCCTCGGGGCGCGTCCTATTAACCTCGGGCCAAGCTTTTGTGACAGTTGTGTAACGGTTTCATGACAGCCCGCGCCCCGATCCGCCCCGTCCCGGCCCGGCGCCCCGGTGCGCCGACGCCTGTACCGGGGTCAAGCCACTGGCAACATGACGGAAAACGTGCTGCCCTTGCCCGGTTCGCTGTCGATCCGGAACCGCCCGCGATGGCGGTTCACGATATGCTTCACGATCGCCAGGCCCAGACCGGTGCCGCCCATCTCGCGCGACCGGTGGCTGTCGACCCGGTAGAACCGCTCGGTGAGTCGCGGGATGTGCACCGGGTCGAACCCCTCGCCCCGGTCGATCACATCGATGCGCACGCCGGGGCCGCGAAACGCCAGTTCGCGCGGGCTTTCGGTCATCTCCACCCGCAGAACGCCACCGGTGCCGCCATACTTGATGCCGTTCTCGATGAGGTTGTGAAACACCTGGGTCAGCTGGTCGGCATCGCCCAGCACATGCACCGCGCCCTCGGCGCCCTCCAGAACCATCTCGACCCGCGAATCGACGGCCAGCGGGCGCAGCGCCTGAACCGAACTGCGCAACAGCGCCGCGACGTCGACCCGCTTCTCGGGGCGCATCCGTTCCTCGGCCTCGACCCGGCTTAGCGACAGAAGGTCGCTGACCAGCCGGTTCATCCGCTCCGCCTCGCGGCCCATGATCTCCAGGAACCTTTCGCGCGCGGCGGCATCCTCGCGCGCGGGGCCCTTCAGCGTCTCGATGAATCCCAACAGCGCGGTCAGCGGCGTCTTCAGTTCGTGGCTGACATTGGCGACGAAATCGCGGCGGATCTGGCCCATCTGCTCGCGCTCGGTGATGTCGGTGAACACCACCACCACCCCCTGCCCGCCATCGCTGCCCAGGGGGCTGGCGATCACGTCATAGGTCGCCTCGCGCGCCAGATCCGTGGTCAAATACCGGGCCTTACGCGCCTGCCGCAGGCGCAGCGCCTCCTCGACGCAGTCCAGAAGCGCGGGCTGGCGCAGCACGGTCACGTAATGCCGCCCCGTGCCGGCTGCGCCGAACATCGCCGCGGCCGAGGCGTTCATCGCCTTCACCCGTTCGTCTCGGTCGACGATAAGCGTGGGCAGCGGTACGCCTGCGATGATCGAGGTGACAAGATCGGCCGGCATGGGCGATGCTCCGGACAGGGGCTGCGACGCTGGTCTCAGCGGGCGTTGTTACGAAAAAGGCGACGTTACGGAAACTCAGTCGTATCGTGATACGGAATTGCCTGCGGGCTTAATTCAAAATATAAACGAGCCAGTAGCACCTGACTGAAAATGCAGGTTGACACGTTTTGATTGATTCGCGGCGCAGCGTCTACAAGCTGGTCGTGCAGCGGAGAACCTGGGATGGAGCACCGCCAGATTCACGCCGACACTGCGGTCTGCCGCCAGATCGGCCCGTCGTTGGCACTTATGGTCGGGTTTCATCGCGACGAACGGCCGGAACTTGGCATGCCGTTTGCCGGCGCACGCTGCGAAAGCCTGCCCTATGCGTTGCTGCACGCGGCGCTGGCCTGCGCACCGGCGACCGACTACGTCGTTTCGCCGCTTTTGACCGAACAGTTCGACGCGCTGGACCTTGCGGTGCAACTGGCGCTTGCGGGCTATCGCGGGCGCTATATCGTCGTGACCCCGGCCCTGCCCGAACCCGACATCATCCGCGAAGAGATCGAGCAGCTTTGCCCCGGCCTGACGGTCGAACTGATTCCCCGCGCCCGAATCTAGCATTCCGCCTCCGCGGCCTCCCGCGCCGACGCCAGCCCCGCATCGACCTCGGCGATCAGCGCGTCCAGCGGCTCGATTCCCACCGACACCCGGAAGAACCCCTCGGATATTCCCAGCGCCGCGCGCGCCTCGGACGTCAAGGCCCGGTGCGAGGACGAGGCCGGATGCGACAGCGTCGTCGCCACGTCGCCCAGCGTCGGCGCAAAGGCCAGTCCCGGACAGGCACGGGTAAAGGCATTGGCCGCGGCCCGACCGCCTTCCAGTTCGAAACTCAGCATATTGCCGAACCGCCCGGCCAGAAGCGCGCCGGCCCGATTGTGGTCGGGGTGGTCGGCGCGGCCGGGATACAGCACGCGCCGCACGCCCGGCTGCCCCGCCAGGTGATCGGCCAGCCGCGCGGCGGTCTCCTCGGCCCGGTCATAGCGCAGCTCGAAGGACAAGAGCCCCCGCTCGGCCAGCCAGCAGTCAAACGGGCTGGCCGTCGTGCCCCAGGTCGTCGCCGCAACCTTCATTGCCGCGTTCAGTGCCGGGTCGCGCGCCACCGCATAGCCCAGCGTCGCATCCGCATGGCCCGCCAGCAGCTTGGTCACCGAATGGATCACGATATCGGCGCCATGCGCCAGCGGCCGGATCCCGCGCGGCGTGGTAAAGGTGTTGTCCACCGCCAGAAGGATGCCGCGCGCGCGCGCCAGCCGCGCGATCCCGTCCAGGTCGGCCACCCGCAGCGTGGGGTTGGAAACGACCTCGATCAGGATCAGCCGCGTCTCGGGGCGCAGCGCCGCCTCGATGGCGGCCAGGTCGGTCGGGTCGGCCAGGCTGGTCGTGATGCCGAAGCGCGGCAAATCCTCGGACAGCATCCGCAGGCTGCGCCCGTACAGCTGATCGCCGCCCACCACGTGATCGCCCGCCTTCAGCGCGGCCAGCATCGCGATGCCCACCGCCGCCATCCCCGACCCGGTCACCACGCCGCCCGTCGCACCTTCCAGACGGTCGATCATGCCTGCCAGCACATCGGCATTCGGATGCCCCTCGCGCGCATAGACATGGCCGGGCACGCGGCCCTCGTATTGCGCGTCCAGCGTGTCGGGATCGGGCGAGACATAGACGACCGAGGGCTGCAGCGGGCTGACCAGCGGGCGCACCTGCGAGGCGGGCCAGGCCGGGCGGCGAAGGGTCGGGTCGGTCATCGTTACTCCGGTCGCATATTGGTTCAGGAACTTGGCGGGAAGGCCCTTGCAGGACGTCGTCGCGTCACGCCACCGTCAGGCCATCGCGGTAACGGCGCATGTTTTCCTGGTAGTGGCGCGCGGATTTGCGCAGGCTCGCGATGGCGGCCTCGTCCAACTGGCGCACCACCTTGCCCGGGCTGCCCATCACCAGCGAGCCGTCGGGGATCTCCTTGCCCTCGGTGATCAGCGCACAGGCCCCGATCAGGCAGTTCTTCCCGATCTTCGCCCCGTTCAGGATCGTGGCCCCCATGCCCACCAGCGAATTCTCCCCGATCACGCAGCCATGCAGCATCGCCTTGTGCCCGATGGTGCAGCCCGCCCCGATCACCAGCGGATAGCCCATATCGGTATGGCAGACGGTGTTTTCCTGGATGTTCGTCCCCGCCCCCACCGTGATCGGCTCGTTGTCGCCGCGCAGCGTCGCGCCGAACCACACCGACGCGCCCGCCTCCAGGATCACCTTGCCGATCAGGTTGGCGTCGGGCGCGACCCAGAAATCGCCATCCTCGGGCAGGGCCGGTGCGATGCCGTCAAGCGTGTACAAAGTCATGGCAGGGCCTCGAATTCGGCCTGCAATGCGCGCACATGCTCGGTCAGGCCGGGCTGCTGGCTGCGCCGCAGGCGGGTTGCGGTCAGGATGGTCTTCAGCTTTTCCTCGGTGGCGTCCAGGTCGTCATTGACCAGCACGAAATCATAGCCATCCCAGTGGCTTATCTCGTCCCAGCTTTTCTGCATCCGCTTGGCGATGGTATCCGCGTTGTCCTGGCCGCGCGCCTCCAGCCGGCGGCGCAGCTCCGCGATCGACGGCGGCAGAAGGAAGATCGACAGCGTGTGCTGCCCAAGCGCCGAGTTCCGGATCTGCTGTGCCCCCTGCCAGTCGATATCGAACAGCACGTCGCGCCCGTCCTCGATGGCGGCGCGCACCGGCCCCTCGGGCGAGCCGTAGAAATTGCCGAAGACAAAGGCATGTTCCAGCATCGCGCCCCTGGCCACCTCGGCCTTGAAGGCGGGTTCGGTCAGGAAATGGTAATCCTGCCCCTCCACCTCGCCCGGGCGCGGCGGGCGCGTGGTGGCCGATACCGAGAACACGATGCCCGGATCCCAGTCGCGCAACCGGCGCGCCAGCGTCGATTTCCCCGCGCCGGACGGCGAGGACAGGATGATCAAAAGGCCGCGGCGGTCGTCCATCGCCTACTCCACGTTCTGCACCTGCTCGCGCATCTGGTCGATCACGTGCTTGAGATCGAGCCCGATGCGGGTCAGCGGGGTGGCTTGGGATTTCGAACACAGGGTGTTGGCCTCGCGGTTGAACTCCTGCATCAGGAAATCCAGCTTGCGGCCCACCGGCCCGTCCGCGTCCAGCAGCGCGCGCGCGGCCTCGACATGGGCGGCCAGCCGGTCAAGCTCCTCGCGCACGTCCGCCTTGACCGCCAGCATCGCCAGCTCCTGCGCCACCCGGTCCGGGTCGGCGCCTTCGGAATTGTCCAGCACGCGCGCAAGGTTCGCCTTCAGCGTCTCGGCCACCTGCGCGCGCCGCGCTTCGGCCTCGTCGCGCGCGGCCCCGGTCAGTTCGGCGATCTCGGCCAGGTGGTCGCGCAGCACCGCCTCCAGCGCCTCGCCCTCGGCGGCACGCATCGCCACGAAGGCGTCGATCACCCCATCGAGGTCGGCCAGAAGCGTGGCGATCAGCGCCTCGGTCTCGGCCTCGGGCAGGCTCGCGTCGGCCACGCCCCGCAGGGACAGGATATCGGTCGCCGTCGGTGTGGCCAGGCGCAGGTTGTGTTCCGCCGCCGCGGCCTCGACCTGCTTGATCATGGTGATCGCCGCCTCCAGCGCCCGCGGGTCCAGCGCCACCGCGCCCCCCGCGCCCGCCTCGCGCGCGATCTTCAGCCCCAGCGTCACGCTGCCGCGCGCGATGCGTCGCTGCACCGCCGCCCGCGCCGCCTGCTCCAGCCCGGGCAGCCAGTCGGGCAGGCGCAACCGCAAATCCAGCCCCTTGCCGTTGACCCCCCGCAGCTCCCAGGTCCAGGCATGGCCGTGCCCCTGCCCGCTTTGCGCGGCGAACGCGGTCATCGAGTTAGGCATCGTCGTTAACCATCGGTAAAGACTTTCCTCTGACTCGTGGCGATTTTGTGGCATTGTCGTGCCCGTGAGGGGCTGTTCCGCACTAGCACTTCCCGCCGGGGTCGACAACGCCCGGCGGCGGCGTCGGACGGCTTGGGTTGGTGTGGACCGAGGTGACGAGATGTCCGAGAACGACAAGAGTCTGAGAGCCGCCGTCATCGCGCTGGCGGGGTATCGCGGGGGCAGCGGCCTGGCCGCACTGGACGTGATCGAATCCTATTGGCGCGGCCTTCTGGAACAGCAGGGCGTCGCGCCCAGCCGGGCCGAACTCGACCCGCGCGGCTTCTCCAAGGCCCTGTCGAACTGCTTCGTGGCCGAGGCGATCACGCCCCGCCACCTGCGCCTGCGCCTGACCGGCCAGCACCTGGGCGAGGTGATGGGCATGGACATGCGCGGCATGCCGCTCTCGGCGCTGATCCTGCCCGACTCGCGGCCGCTTCTGGAACGGATGCTGGGCGATGCGCTGGCCGGCCAGGCGACGCCGCTGCGGATCAACCTGTTCGCCCCGCCCCGTTTCGGCCATCCGGCGCTTTACGGCGGCATGGTGCTGTTGCCGCTGCGCAACGAGGCGGGCGCCCCGCAGCGCATGCTGGGCGGCTTCGCCACCGTGGGCAAGCCGGGCCGCGCACCGCGCCGGTTCCGCATCCTCGGCGCCGCCGAAAGCGACCGTCCGACCGCCACCGTGACCGGCCGGCCGCAACTGCAGGTGATCGAAGGCGGGCTTTCGGGCCGCGCGTGACCCGTCATCATCCAGCAAAAGACAAGGCAAAAGAAGGCGGTTAGGCCGCCTTCTTCACGCAGTCAGAGATCAAAGCGCCGCCGCGGCGGCCGCATCGCCATTCCGGTTGGCCAGTTCCTCGGCCACCAGGAAGGCCAGCTCCAGCGCCTGGCTGGCATTCAGCCGCGGGTCGCAGGCGGTGTGATAGCGCGAGGACAGGTCCTCGTCGGTCACGGCCCGCACCCCGCCGGTGCATTCGGTCACGTCCTTGCCGGTCATCTCGAAATGCACGCCGCCCGGGATCGTGCCCTCGGCCGCGTGGACGGCAAAGAATTCCTGCACTTCGCGCAGCACCGACTCGAACGGGCGCGTCTTGTATCCGCTCGCCGACTTGATCGTGTTGCCGTGCATCGGATCGCAGGTCCACACCACGTTCGCGCCCATGTCGCGCACGACCTTGATCAGCCGCGGCAGGTGGTCGCCCACCGTGCCCGCGCCGAACCGCGAGATCAGCGTCAGCCGCCCCGGCACGTTCTTGGGGTTCAGCGTCTCGATCAGCGTCCTCAGGTCGTCCTCGCTGATCGAGGGGCCGCATTTCAGCCCGATCGGGTTCATCACCCCCTTGCAGAATTCCACATGCGCGCCGCCGATCTGCCGGGTGCGGTCGCCGATCCAGATCATGTGACCCGACCCCGCGATCCAGTTGCCCGATGTCGAATCCACCCGGCACAGCGCCTCTTCGTATTCCAGCAGCAGCGCCTCGTGCGAGGTGAAGAAATCCACCACCGACAGTGAATTCATCGTGTCGCCGTTCACGCCCGCGGCCGTCATGAAGGCCAGCGTGTCGCTGATCCGGTTCGCCATGTCGCGGTATTTCTCGGCCTCGTCGCTGTCGGTGAATCCCAGCGTCCAGGAATGCACCCGGTGGATATCGGCGAACCCGCCCTTGGAGAACGCGCGCAACAGGTTCAGCGAGGCCGCGGCCTGGGTATAGGCCTGCAACATGCGGTTCGGGTCGGGGATGCGCGCCTCGGGCGTGAACTCGAACCCGTTGATGATGTCCCCGCGATAGCTGGGCAGTTCCACGCCGTTCACCACCTCGGTCGGCGCCGAGCGCGGCTTGGCGAACTGCCCGGCCATCCGGCCCACCTTGATGATCGGCAGCTTGGCGCCATAGGTCAGCACGACGGCCATCTGCAACAGCACCTTGAAGGTGTCGCGGATCGTGTCGGCCGAGAACTCGCTGAAACTCTCGGCGCAATCGCCGCCCTGCAGCAGGAACGCCTTGCCCTGGGCCGCCTCGCCCAGCTTGGCGGTCAGCTTGCGCGCCTCGCCGGCAAAGACCAGCGGCGGATACTTGGCCAACTGCGCCTCGACGGCGGCCAGCGCCTCGGCATCCGTGTAATCGGGCATCTGCACCCGGGGCCGGGACCGCCAATCCGATTTCTGCCACGTGGTCATCGTTCTCGCTCCGCAGGTCGTCGTCTTTCGATGCGGCCTTATAGGGGCAAGCGCCCGCGCCTGCCACCGCAAATCCCGGCCCCGGCGTCCGCTTGGCCTTGATCCGTCCGGGCAAACCTGTTTTCGCTGTCCGGACAGCACGCGCGGAGGGACATTTGGCGGAACGCGCCCGGGAATCCGACCTCATCGAGGTGGCCGCCGATGGCAGCCGCCCGCAGGATCTGGTGTTCGTGCTGCTCGACCAGTTCACCATGCTCAGTTTCGCGGGGGCGATCGAACCGTTCCGCATCGCCAACCGCATGTCGGGCAAGACGCTTTATCGCTGGCGCCTGGCCGGCGAAGGCGGGGAATGGGCGACCTGCTCCAACGGCACGCAGGTGGCGCTGGATATCGACCTGGGCGATCTCGGCCGCGACGAGATCGTTCTGGTCTGCGGCGGCTTGAACGTGCAGGCGGCGACGACCCGGCGGCTGGTGGGCTGGCTGCGGCGCGAGGCCCGCAAGGGCCGCGCCATCGCGGGGCTGTGCACCGCCGCCCATGCGCTGGCCCGCGCCGGGCTTCTGGAAGGGCGGCGCGCCACGATCCACTGGGAAAACCAGGACAGTTTCCTCGAGGAGTTCCCCGAGATCGAACTGACCAAGTCGGTGTTCGTGGTCGACGGCAACCGGATGACGACGGCGGGCGGCACGGCCTCGATCGACCTTGCGCTGACGATGATCGCCGAGACCCATGGCGAGGACCTGGCCAATGCCGTGGCCGACCAGCTGATCTATTCCTCGATCCGCACTGACCAGGACACCCAGCGGCTGTCGATCCCGACCCGGATCGGGGTGCGCCACCCCAAGCTGTCGCAGGTGATCCAGGTGATGGAAAAAAACCTCGAGGACCCGATCTCGCCGGCGATCCTGGCCCGCGACGTGGGCATGTCCACACGCCAGCTGGAACGGCTGTTCCGCCGCTACCTCAACCGCTCGCCGAAACGCTATTACATGGAATTGCGGCTGTCCAAGGCGCGCAACCTGCTGATGCAGACCGACATGAGCGTGATCAACGTGGCGCTGGCCTGCGGCTTCGCCTCGCCCAGCCATTTCTCGAAATGCTACCGGGCGCATTACAACACCACCCCCTATCGCGAACGCGGCAGCCGGGGCGGGCGTGGCGGGGCGTGATCCGGGATTTTCGGGGCACGCCCGTGTAGCGATGTCGCCAGGGGGGGGCGCTGCCCCCCGGCCTTCGGCCGCCCCCCGGGATATTTCACGCCAGAAGAAGGAGGATGCTGCTTCTTCTGGCTGAAAATATCCAGGCACCTAGTCGGGCAGGAGCCGGTAGAGCGCGCCGTTGGTCACGCTGAGAAACCAGATCGTCCCGTCGGGCCCTTCGGCGATGTCGCGCACGCGGCCGGTTTCGGGCGCCTTCAGGCGCTCTTCTGCGAAGCCGGTCTCGGGGTCCAGCCGCGAGATCAGGCCGAATTTCAGGCTGCCCGAGAAGATATCCCCGCGCCAGTCGGGCCAGAGCGCGCCGGAATAGACCATCATCCCCGAGGGCGCGATCGACGGGTCCCAGTAATGCGCGGGCTGTTCCATCCCCGGCTTGACGGCGCCCTCGCCGATCTTGCGCCCCGAGTAATGCCGGCCATAGGAAATCACCGGCCATCCGTAATTGGCGCCCTTCTCGATGCGGTTCACCTCGTCCCCGCCGCGCGCGCCATGTTCGTTCACCCACAAGGTGCCGTCGGGGCCGAGCGCCGCGCCCTGCGGGTTGCGGTGGCCATGGGACCAGATCTCGGGCCGTGCGCCGTGCTGGCCGACGAAGGGGTTGTCCGCCGGCACCGACCCGTCGCGGTTCAGCCGCAAGACGGATCCCTCGTGGCGCGCCAGGTCCTGCGCCGCGGGCCGGTCGCCGCGGTCGCCCACGGTCAGGAACAGGTATCCCCCGGGTCCCTCGACGATGCGCGAGCCGAAATGCCGCCCCCCCGACGATCCGGGCGCGATCTCGAAGATCTCGCGGAACCCCTCGAGCCGGGTGGCGTCCGCCGACAGCCGGCCCACGCCCAGCGCGGTGCCCTCGCCCCGGCCCTGTGGTTTGGCGTAGCTGAGGAAGACCTCGCGGGTTTCGGCGAAATCGCGCGGCACCATCACGTCCAGCAGGCCGCCCTGCCCGACCGCCGCCACCCGGGGCACGCCCGCCACCTCGCTCGCCCGGCCGTCCGACAGGTGCAACAGCCGCCCGCCGCGCTCGGTCACCAGCACCCTGCCGCCGGGCAGGAATCCGATCGCCCAGGGTTCGTTCAGCCCGCTGGCCAGGGTCTCGATCCGCAGCGGTCCGGCCGAGCTGTCCAGCGCGCGGACGGGCAGCGCGGCGAGGCCCAGCAGCAGGGCCGCCATCGCAACGCGGGCAAGGGCGGATGTCGCAACAGGTGTCATGGTGGCAAAGCTAGGGCGGGCCCGCACAGAGCCAAGCCCGCGCGCCCCCGGCGCCGCGCGGATGCCCTTCCCTTTTCCGGTCGCCGCCACTAGGCTGCGCCGCGGATTTCGTTCCAACACGGGAGTTGAACCATGAAAAAGCTGCTTATGGCCACCGCGGCCCTTGGCCTGATGGCCGGCGCGGGCACGGCCGAAGAGGTCAAGATCGGCGTGCTCGCGGCCTTTACCGGGCCGCTGGAATCGCTCGCGCCCCCGATCGCCGACGGGCATGAACTGGCCCTGAAGGAGGCCAGCGAGTCGGGCCTGTTCCTCGGCGGCAGCACGATCACCGCGATCCGCGGCGACTCGACCTGCGTCGATGCCGCCGCCGCCACCGCCGCGGCCGAACGGCTTGTGACCTCGGACCGGGTCGCGGGGCTTCTGGGGCCGATGTGCTCGGGCGCGACGGGCGCGGTGGTGCAGAACGTGTCGGTGCCCAACGGCATCGTGACGATCTCGGCCTCGGCGACCTCGCCGGCGCTGTCGACCATCGAGGATAACGGCCTGTTCTTCCGCACCGCGCCGTCGGATGCCCGCCAGGGCGAGGTGATGGCCGACATCATCCTGGAAAAGGGCATCGATACGGTCGCGGTCAGCTACACGAACAACGACTACGGCAAGGGCCTGGCCGACAGCTTTGCCGCCTCCTTCGCCGAGAAGGGCGGCACCGTGACGCTGAACGCCGCGCATGAGGACGGCAAGGCCGATTACGCGGCCGAGGTCGGCGCGCTGGCCTCTGCGGGCGGCGACGCGCTGGTCGTGGTGGGCTATGTCGACCAGGGCGGGTCGGGCATCGTGCAGGCCGCGCTGGATACCGGCGCCTTCGACACCTTCGTGTTCCCCGACGGCATGGTGGGCGACGCGCTGGTGGCGAATTTCGGTGCCGATATCGACGGCTCGTTCGGCCAGAACCCCGCCGCGCCGGGCGAAGGCCGCGACATGTTCGCCGCCATGGCGACCGAGGCCGGGTTCGACGGCAGCTCGGCCTTCTCGGCCGAGGCCTATGACGCGGGCGCGCTGATGGTGCTGGCGATGCAGGCGGCCGGGTCGGCCGATCCGCAGGTCTACAAGGACAAGATCATGGACGTGGCCAACGCCCCGGGCGAGCCGATCCTGCCCGGCGAACTGGCCAAGGCGCTGGAAATCCTCGCGGCGGGGGGCGACGTGGATTACGTGGGCGCCTCGGCGGTGGAACTGATCGGCCCCGGCGAGGGCGCGGGTGCCTATCGCGAAGTCGCCTTCGAGGGCGGCGAACTGAAAGTGGTGGGCTACCGCTAGGCCGCGGCCTGGCATCCCATTTCGAACCAAAGGGCGGCCCGGGGCTTTTCCGGGCCGTTTCTTTCCGCTAAGGACGCGCGCCAGAACGCAGGCGCCGGATTTGCGGGGCCAGACTGTTGGGGACCGACACGTGATCCGGGTAGAGAACCTTCACAGGCATTTCGGCGGCTTCCACGCGGTGGACGGCGCCTCGATCGAGATCGAGACCGGGTCGATCACCGGCTTGATCGGGCCGAACGGCGCGGGCAAGTCGACGCTGTTCAACGTGATCGCGGGCGTGCTGCCGCCGACCAGCGGCCGCGTGACCATGGACGGCGAGGACATCACCGGCCTGCCGCCGCATGACTTGTTCCACAAGGGGCTGTTGCGCACCTTCCAGATCGCGCATGAGTTCAGTTCGATGACCGTGCGCGAGAACCTGATGATGGTGCCCTCGGGCCAGTCGGGCGAGGCGCTGTGGCATGCCTGGTTCGCCCGCCGCCGGATCGCGGCCGAGGAACGCGCGCTGGCCGCGAAGGCCGACGAGGTGCTGGAGTTCCTGACCATCGACCATTTGGCCGACGAAAAGGCCGGGAACCTGTCGGGCGGGCAGAAGAAACTGCTGGAACTGGGCCGCACGATGATGGTCGATGCCAAGGTGGTGTTCCTCGACGAGGTGGGCGCGGGCGTGAACCGGACCCTGCTGAACACCATCGGTGACGCCATCGTGCGGCTGAACCGCGAGCGCGGCTATACCTTTTGCGTGATCGAGCATGACATGGATTTCATCGGTCGGCTGTGCGACCCGGTGATCGTGATGGCCGAGGGCAAGGTACTGGCCAGGGGCAAGGCCGACGAGATCATGCAGAACGAGGCGGTGATCGAGGCCTATCTGGGCACGGGGCTGAAGAACAAGATGAAGGCCGGGCACGCCTGAGCGGGCGTGGGCGCCGATGGACGGGGCGGGATTTGAGTATTTTTGCCAAGAAAAAGACAGGGGCGCGGGCATGTCAGAGCCCTTTCTGATCGGCGACCGGATGACCGGCGGCTACGGGCGCGGCGCGGATATCCTGCATGGCTGCACCGTGTCGGTGGACCGGGGCGAGATCGCGGTGATCGTGGGTCCGAACGGCGCGGGAAAATCCACCGCGATGAAGGCGGTGTTCGGGATGCTGAACATCCATTCGGGAAGCGTTCGACTGGATGGCGAGGATATCACCGCCTTGACGCCCCAGGCCCGCGTGGCCAAGGGCATGGCCTTCGTGCCGCAGACGAACAACATCTTCACCTCGATGAGTGTCGAGGAGAACCTGGAGATGGGCGCCTTCCTGCGCCGCGACGACATTTCGGGTACGATGGACGAGGTCTATCACCTGTTCCCGATCCTGAAGGAAAAGCGCCGCCAGGCGGCGGGCGAGCTGTCGGGCGGGCAGCGCCAGCAGGTCGCCGTCGGCCGCGCGCTGATGACCCGGCCCAGCGTTCTGATGCTGGACGAACCGACCGCGGGGGTCAGCCCGATCGTGATGGACGAGCTGTTCGACCGGATCATCGAGGTGGCGCGCACCGGCATTTCCATCCTGATGGTGGAACAGAACGCGCGCCAGGCGCTGGAGATCGCGGACAAGGGGTACGTGCTGGTGCAGGGGCGCAACGCCTATACCGACACCGGCAAGGCCTTGCTGGCGGACCCCGAGGTGCGCCGGACATTCCTGGGGGGGTAGGATGCGGATCTGGAGCGCGCTGTTTCTGGCCTGGCCGGCGCTTGCCGGTGCCGCGCCGCTGGATTGCACGGCCGAGCGGGTCTGCCTGGCCGGGTTCGAGGCCACCTGCGAGGCGATCGAGGTGGTCTATTCCCTCGATCCCGGCAAGGAGGTCGGCGACAAGCTGGTGATGACCACCGAGGAGGGCGAGCGGTCCTATGAATTCCGGCGGCTGCCCAAGGCCGAGGGGGTGCGCGTGCAGGGCGCGGGCGGCGCGCTGGAGGCCGGACAGGGCGCGGGCGCGATGACGGTTTTCGACGACCTGTCCTTCCTGCTGACGCGCCACGCGCTGTTGCCCGGCGCGGCCGATCCCGACGAGAGGATGCCCGTCTCGATTTCCATTCACGGCCGCTGCGAGGAGGCGGAATGAGCCGCAAGCCCCGCCCCGCCCCCCGAACCCCGCGACATCCCGCAGGCCGGGCCCGGCGCGCTGCGCCCAGGAGGACTGCCCATGCCGACTGACCGTTTTCTGCCCCTCGTCGTGGCCTTGCTGGTCACCGCATCGCATCCGGCCCTGGCCCAGCAAGAGGCCGGGACCACCGGGAACGATTTCACCCTGTCCTGCAGCTTCGTGCAGGAATGCTATGAAACCGAGCCCTGCGCCGACACCGATTTCGCGCTGTCGGTCGAGGGCCGGGTCGGCGGGCTGGGTGCCGGTGTGATGCTGGCGCGCGCCACGCTCAGCTCGGTCTCGGGCGATGTCGACACCTTCGGGACCCGGGGCGCCGGGGCGCTGTTCCTGCAGGGCGGCGACGGCGCCGTGCGCCATTACCTGGCGGTCGCCGGCAGTGCTGCGCGTTATACCGTTCACCTGGCCGCCGGGCCTGCCTCTGTCAGCTATTTCGGAACCTGCGAGTGATGGACCTGCTGAACGCCCTTGTGGCCTTTGCCAATTTCGTTCTGATCCCCGCCACCGCCTATGGCGCGCAGCTGGCGCTGGGCGCGCTGGGGGTGACGCTGATCTATGGCATCCTGCGCTTCTCGAACTTCGCCCATGGCGACACGATGGCGTTCGGCACGATGGTGACGATCCTCGTGACCTGGTGGCTGCAATCGCTGGGTGTCACGCTGGGGCCGCTGCCGACCGCGCTCTTGGCCCTGCCCGCGGGGATCGCGGCAACCGCGCTGCTGCTGCTGGCGACGGACCGGGTGGTCTACCGCTTCTACCGCGAGCAGAAGGCGAAACCGGTGATCCTGGTGATCGTCTCGATGGGGGTGATGTTCATCCTCAACGGGCTTGTGCGCTTCATCATCGGGCCCGACGACCAGCGCTTCGCCGATGGCGAACGGTTCATCGTCTCGGCCCGCGATTTCAAGGAGATGACGGGCCTGGCCGAGGGGCTGGCGATCCGCAGCACGCAAGGGCTGACCATCGTGACCGCGATCATCGTGGTGGCCGCGCTGTTCTGGTTCCTGACCTATACCCGCACCGGCAAATCGATGCGCGCCTTTTCCGACAACGAGGATCTCGCGCTGTTGTCCGGCATCAACCCCGAACGTGTGGTGGCGATCACCTGGATCATCGTCGCGGTACTGGCGACCGTGGCCGGTGTTCTGTACGGCCTCGACAAGTCGTTCAAACCCTTCACCTATTTCCAGCTTCTGCTGCCGATCTTTGCCGCCGCCATCGTCGGCGGGCTGGGCAGCCCGCTGGGCGCCATCGCCGGCGGCTTCGTGATCGCGTTTTCCGAGGTGACGATCACCTATGCCTGGAAAAAGGTGCTGGTCTACCTGCTGCCCGACTCTCTTGAACCGGACGGGCTCGTGCAGCTTCTGTCGACCGATTACAAGTTCGCGGTCAGCTTCGTGATCCTCGTGATCGTGCTTTTGTTCCGGCCCACGGGCCTGTTCCGGGGGAAAGCGGTATGACACTCAGGGAAATGGGCCTGTTCGCCCTCGTGGCATTGCTGATCCTGGGCACCGGCGTGGTCCAAAGCTGGAACGCGGCGCTGTTCATCCTGAACTACGGGCTGATCTCGGCGGTCATGGCGCTGGGCGTGAACATGCAGTGGGGCTATGCGGGCCTGTTCAACGTGGGCGTCATGGGCTTCGTCGCGCTGGGCGGGCTGGGCGCGGTGATCGTCGCCATGCCCCCCGTGGGCGAGGCCTGGGCCGCGGGCGGATTGCGCGCGCTCGGCGGTCTGGCGCTGGGGCTGGGCGTGATCCTGGGCGCGGTCCTGATCTGGCGGCGCCTCGGCCGCGGCCGGGTGCGGGCGCTGGCGATGATCGGCTGGCTGGTGGCGGGCTTCTTCCTTTTCCGCGCCGTGTTCGACCCGGGCGTCGCCGCGATCGAGGCCGTGAACCCGGCCGCGACCGGCTATCTGGGCGGTCTCGGCCTGCCGGTGCTGATCGGCTGGCCGGTGGGCGGGCTGCTGGCCGCCGGGGCCGCCTGGGTGATCGGCAAGACCGCGCTGGGGCTGCGCTCGGACTACCTGGCCATCGCCACGCTGGGCATCGCCGAGATCGTCATCGCCGTGCTCAAGAACGAGGACTGGCTCAGCCGCGGCGTCAAGAACGTCATCGGCGTTCCCCGCCCCGTCCCCTACGAGGTCGACCTTCAGCAAAGCGCGGCCTTCGTGGCACGGGCCGATGCGCTGGGCCTCGACCCGGTCACCGCCTCGACGCTTTTCGTCAAGCTTGCCTATACCGGCCTCTTCGCGACCGTGCTGATCGCGCTGATCTGGCTGACGCAGACCGCGCTGAATTCGCCCTGGGGGCGGATGATGCGCGCGATCCGCGACAACGAGGTCGCGGCCGAGGCCATGGGCAAGGACGTCAAGCGCCGCCACCTGCAGGTCTTCATCCTCGGCTCTGCCATCTGCGGCCTCGCGGGCGCCATGATGGTCACCTATGACAGCCAGCTGACGCCGTCCTCCTACCAGCCGCTGCGCTTTACCTTCCTTGTGTGGGTGATGGTGATCGTGGGCGGGTCGGGCAACAACTGGGGCGCGGTGCTGGGCGGCTTCCTGATCTGGTTCCTCTGGGTGCAGGTCGAACCCCTGGGCGCGTTCCTGATGGGCGTGCTGACCAGCGGCATGGCCGAGGATTCGGCGCTGCGCGCGCATCTTCTGGACAGCGTTGCCCATATGCGGCTGCTGACCATGGGCGTGATCCTGCTCCTGGTGCTGCGCTTCAGCCCGCGCGGGCTGATCCCGGAACGCTAGACGGGGGCGCCGCAGGGGCGGATTTGCACCCGCGCCGCGCAGGGCCTAGTCTGGGACCATGGGCAAGGTGCTGATCCTCGTGCCCGCGGCCGGGACATCGTCCCGGATGCGCGGGCGCGACAAGCTTCTGGAACCAGTCGAGGGCGAGGCACTGTTGCGCCGTCAGATGTGCGCCGCGCTGGCCACCCACGCGCCGGTGCTGGTGACCCTGCCCCGGCACGCGGGTGGACCCCGCGCCGAGATTCTGGAGGGGCTGCAAGGCTTTCGCGCCACCTATGTCGACGGGGCCGAGGGCATGGCCGCGTCCTTGCGCGCCGGGGCGCAGGCGGCGCGCGCCGCGGGGGCCGCGGGGCTGATGGTGCTGCTGCCCGACATGCCCGAGATCGTCACGGCCGACATCGCACTGATGCTGCGCCAGTTCGACGAGGCGCCCGACACCGCGCTGCGCGCCACCGCCGAGACCGGCGAGCCGGGGCACCCGGTGATCTTTCCCGCGCGCTGCTTCGACGCGCTGGCGGCGGTCACGGGCGATACCGGGGGCCGCGCCGTTCTGGCCGGCGAGACCGTCCGCCCCTGCCCGCTGCCGGGCCGGCGCGCGCTGACCGATCTGGATACCCCCGAAGACTGGGCCGCCTGGCACGCCCGGGCGCCCTAGCTCAACGCCCCGGCAACCCGCATCTGCCGGGCATACAGGTAGAACACCACCGACATCGCCGCCGCGCCCGCGATCATCGCCACGCCGAACGCGCCCGACACCGCGATCAGCGGCGGCGTGGCCAAAACGATCAGCCAGCCCGCGCAGCCCAGCATCGCCAGCGCCGCGACGCCCAGCACCCAGGGCGCCGCGCCCAGCCGCAGGAACAGCATCACCGACCCCGCCAACCCGCCCCAGACCGCGGTCGCCCAGGCGCCGTCCACCATGGCGGGCAGCGCGTTGAAATACTGGGCCTGGCTCTGGGTGAAGATCTGCAGGTAAGACGCCGCGCCATATTGCGTCATCACGTAATCGGCACAGCCCGCAAGGTTCCAGAGGATCGCCAGGATCGCCACCGGCATCAGGTGCCAGGTCTCCGTCTCGTCGCTCATCGCCGTCCCCGTGCTGGCCCATGGCCGTCGCCCCAGCCTGCCCCCAAGGCTGCCCGGCTGTCCAGACGGTGCGACGTTATGGGCCGCCCTGGGGCCGCGCCGGCGGGAAAGCCCCGTTCCCCTTCGAAAATCGGCCGGAACACCGCGTTTCACCCGCCCGGACGCCTGCCACAATACGCAGGTTCCGATGCGGAACGATGCCCCGGCCTTTCATGCGGCCAACCCCCATTGGACCGCACCCGATGCCCCTGCCCCCAGCAAGGCACGATCAGGATATGGGATGCCCCGGGCGCACCAAAGGAAAATCCGGCGGAATCACGGCAAGACCCGGACGTGCCCGCCACATTTCGCGCCCTCCGGCCACCGGCGCTGATGGCGATCGTTGCCATGGCGGAACCGGCCCGGACCCCGACCGTTTCGCAGCTGGCAACAAACCGCGCCGGGTTCGACCCATCGTTGCAGCCTGCCGACCCGATCACCGGCGGGATTGTTTCCACCCCACCGTCCCGGCCCACACGTTAACCGTTCGGCGAACGCGGGCCGCCGCCGTCGCTTGGGGCCGCACCAATGGCGTGGAAAAGCGGTGATTGCATACCGGGCCGGAACCGATCCGCCCCGCCCGGCCAGCGAATCACAGGGTCACTTGGGATGGCTGGTGCCCGAGGTCGGACTCGAACCGACACGCCTTGCGGCGGGGGATTTTGAATCCCCTGCGTCTACCATTTCGCCACTCGGGCCACGCGCCCCCCTTAGCGCGCGTCCGCGCGCCGGTCAATCATACCCGTCACGCACCCGCCCCATCACCAATCGGTGCGGCGGCGCAGGGCCCCTGCGTCTTGACGCGGGGCGCGGCCCGTGGCTTGTGGGCCGGGACCGAACAAGGGGCCGCCCGACGATGCTTCGCCGCCTGTACGACTGGACCCTGTCGCTGGCCGACAGCCCGCACGCGTTGCGTGCCCTGTTCGTGGTCGCCTTCATCGAAAGCTCGGTCTTCCCGATTCCGCCCGACGTGCTGATGATCCCGATGATCCTGGCCCGCCCCTCGCGCGCCTGGCTGATCGCCGGGGTGGCGCTGGTCGGCTCGGTCTTGGGCGGGCTGATGGGCTATGTCATCGGCTGGGGCTTTTTCGAAACGCTGGGCCGCCCGGTTTTGGAATTCTACGGCAAGGACGCCTATTTCGACGACTTCTCGGCGCGCTACAACGACTACGGCGCCTGGGCGGTGCTGATCGCCGGGATCACGCCGTTTCCCTACAAGGTCATCACGATCCTGTCGGGCTCGACCGGGCTGAACCTGGGCGTGTTCATGGTGGCCAGCGTGATCGCGCGCGGGATCCGGTTCTTCGTGCTGGCCGCGCTGTTGTGGAAACTCGGCGCCCCGATCCGCGCCTTCATCGAACGCTATCTCGGGTTGTTGTTCACCTTGTTCGTCGTCCTGCTGATCGGCGGCTTCTACGCGGTGAAATTCCTGTGAGACCGACCCGGAACCAGGCGATCTTCCTCGCCGCCTTCGCCTCGCTGGCGATCCTGCTCGCGGGGTACTGGTTCCAGTATGTTGTCGGCCTTGCGCCCTGCAAGCTGTGCCTGTGGCAGCGCTGGCCGCATGCCGTCGCGCCCATCCTCGGCATGGCCGCGATCGCCATCGGCGGGCGGATGCTGCCGGTGGCGGGCCTGGTCACGATGGCGGTCTCGGCCGGGCTGGGGGCCTATCACACCGGGGTCGAGCGGAAATGGTGGCCCGGCCCCTCGTCCTGTTCGGGCGATGTGGCGGCGTTCCGCGGGATGACCCCGGAACAGCTGCTCGACCCCACGCAGGTCCAGCCGGTCGTGCTGTGCGACCAGGTGCAGTGGACGCTGTTCGGCCTGTCGATGGCCAGCTACAACGCGCTGATGTCCGCCGCGCTGGTCGGGCTTTGGCTGTGGGCCTATGCCAACAGCCACCCGGGGCGCTGACGGCGCCCGGTCCGCCGGCCCGCGCGCGCCCCGGCCGTTTGACCGCCCGGGGGCATAGGTTTTGACCCCGGATCGCGTCGCGGGGCGCGGTTTGGACTCCGTCAAAAACTCATATGGAATTCATATGGAATTCATATGCGATTCATATGCCGCGAAACGGCGTCTCAGTGCAGGGTGAACTCGCCCACCACGTTGCGCCATTCCCCGGGCGAGATCATCTTGCGATGGGTGAACCGCACCGAGTGCAGCGGCCCCTCGATCTGCTCCTGCCAGAACTCGATGAACTTGAATAGCCGCGGATGATCGGGCGCGATGTCGTAGTCCTGCCAGATGAAACTGTTCAGAACGCTCTGGTAATCGGGCATCCGGTAAAAGAATTCGGCCGTCGTCAGGCCATAGCCCTTCAGCATCAATTCCGTCTCGGACTGGTGCACGGTTGGAACCTCCTGGTCGCGTTAACGACTCGATGATGCCAAACCGCGGTTGATTTTCAATGAAAACAGTATGTTGGCACTCTGGTGTGGGGGCTGCCAACGTGTTGGCGCCTGGGCCATTGCACCCCACATGAAGGTTCTGATAGACTGACGCCAACTAGATATTGAGCAGGCGCGAAAGGCCGGGCATCAACGTGAGCGAAACGCCGGAACCCCCTGAGAACAAAGACGAAAATGGCCCCAGCGGCGCGCCCGAGCGGCCCGCCTATGACGGGCCGACCATCGCCATCGAGCAGGAGATGCAGACCTCCTATCTCGATTACGCGATGAGCGTCATCGTCTCGCGCGCGATCCCCGATCTGCGCGACGGGCTGAAACCCGTGCACCGTCGCATCCTCTACGCGATGCACGAAACCGGCAATACCCACGACAAGCCCTATCGGAAATCCGCCCGCCCGGTAGGCGACGTGATGGGGAAATACCACCCGCACGGCGATTCCGCGATCTACGACGCCCTGGTGCGCATGGCGCAGGATTTCTCGATGTCCCTGCCCTTGCTGGACGGTCAGGGGAATTTCGGCTCGATGGACGGCGATAACCCCGCCGCCATGCGCTATACCGAAGTGCGCATGGACAAGCCCGCCGCCGCACTTCTGGCCGATATCGACAAGGATACCGTTGATTTTCAGGACAATTACGACGGCAAGGACCTGGAACCCACCGTCCTGCCCGCGCGATTCCCGAACATGCTGGTCAACGGTGCGGGCGGCATCGCGGTCGGCATGGCCACAAACATCCCGCCCCACAACCTGGGCGAAGTCGTCGACGCCACGCTGGCGCTGATCGAAGACCCGGACCTTTCCGTCGAACAGCTGATGGAATACATCCCCGCCCCCGATTTCCCGACGGGCGGGCTGATCCTGGGCCGGTCCGGCGCGCGCAAGGCCTATCTGGAAGGGCGCGGTTCGGTCATCATCCGCGCAAAGACCCGGATCGAGGAAATCCGCAAGGATCGGTATGCCATCGTCATCGACGAGATCCCTTACCAGGTGAACAAGGCCACGATGATCGAAAAGATCGCCGAGGCCGCGCGAGACAAGCGGATCGAAGGCATCGCTCACGTCCAGGACGAATCCGACCGCGTCGGCGTGCGCGTGGTGGTGGAACTGAAACGCGACGCCACACCCGATGTCGTGCTGAACCAGTTGTTCCGCTTTACGCCGATGCAGACCTCGTTCGGGTGCAACATGCTGGCGCTGAATGGCGGTCGGCCGGAAACCCTGACGCTGCGGAAATTCCTTACCGCTTTCATAGACTTCCGTGAGGAGGTTGTCGCGCGTCGCACGGCGTTCGAACTGCGCAAGGCGCGCGAACGCAGCCATATCCTGTGCGGTCTGGCCGTGGCCGTGTCGAACGTGGACGAGGTGGTCGCCACCATCCGCGCCTCTGCCGATGCCGCCGAGGCACGGGAAAAACTGATGGGCCGGCGCTGGCCCGCCGCCGACATCGCCGATTACATCCGCCTGATCGACGACCCGACCCACAAGATGAACGAGGACGGCACCTATAACCTGTCCGAAACGCAGGCCCGTGCAATCCTCGATCTGCGCCTGCAACGCCTGACCCAGCTGGGCGTAAAGGAAGTTACCGACGAACTTGAAGACCTGGCCGCCAAGATCAAGGATTACCTCGATATTCTTCGGTCGCGCGACCGGATCATGGAGATCATCGCGAACGAGCTGAAAGAGGTCCGCGACCAGTTCGCCGTGCCCCGCCGTACCGAGATCGCCGACTGGTCCGGCGACATGGAGGACGAGGACCTGATCGAGCGCGAGGACATGGTCGTGACGATCACCCAGTCCGGCTATATCAAGCGCACGCCCCTGGTCGAATTCCGCGCCCAGCGGCGCGGCGGCAAGGGCCTGTCGGGGATGCAAACCAAGGAAGAGGACGTGGTCACCACGCTGTTCGTGGCCAACACCCACACGCCCTTGCTGTTCTTTACGACCGACGGGATGGTCTACAAGCTGAAATGCTGGCGCCTGCCGCAGGGGGGGCGCACCTCGAAGGGCAAGGCCATCGTCAACATCCTGCCCATTGCGACCGGCGTCTCGATCGCTGCGATCATGCCCGTGGACCGCCCCGAAAAGGATTGGGACGAATTGCAGATCGTGTTCGCCACGTCTGCGGGCAGCGTGCGGCGCAACCGGTTGTCGGATTTCACCAACGTGATGCGCAACGGCAAGATCGCGATGAAATTCGAGGACGAAAACGCGGATACAAGGCTGATCAACGCACGCATCTGTTCCGAGGACGAGGACGTGATGCTGGTGACGGCGCTTGGCCGGGCGATCCGTTTCCCCACCACCGATGTACGCGTGTTCAACAGCCGCAGTTCCGTGGGCGTGCGCGGCATCCGCCTAGCCGAGGGCGACCGCGTGGTGTCGATGTCGGTGATCCGCCATTTCGAGGCCAGTTCCGAGGAACGCACCGCCTATCTGAAACAAAGGCGCCTGATGGCCGGGCTGACCGACGAGGAAGAGCCCGACGACGAGGACGAGGCGATTGCCGGCGGCCAGCTGTCGCCCGAGCGCTATGCCGAGATGTCGGCGGCTGAGGACCTGATCCTGACGATCACCACTCGCGGCACTGGCAAATTGTCGTCCAGCCACGATTATCCGGTGCGCGGGCGTGGCGGCCAGGGTGTGCAGGCGATCGACAAGGGCCTGCGGGGCGGGCCACTGGTGGCGTGTTTCCCGGTCGAGATCGACGACCAGATCATGCTGGTCACCTCGACCGGCCAGTCGATCCGCTGCCCGGTCGAGGATATCTCGTTCCGCTCGCGCAGCGCGGGCGGGGTGCGGGTGTTCAACACCGCGAAGGGCGAGGAAGTGGTCTCGGTCGCCTGGATCGCCGATCAGGGCGAGGACGAGGCACAGGGCGCGGGCGAACCGTCGGGCGAGTAACGCCCGCGCGAAAGACTTCCTTTACCACGGCACCAGAAATTCACGCCATCGCGCGGTTTTCGACGCATGTTGCGATGCGGCGTCAGGATTCTGTCAAGAAGAAGCCGGAATTCTCTGCCTAGTTCGACTCCGAGCGAACATCTCGACTGCCATGGAAGGGATTGCTGCCATGCTGCCTGGCAAACCACCCCTTGTGCAGGCGACCTCGTGCCGCGCGCTGGCCGCGGCACGCATGTTGGTCGCCTCGTATTTCATCGCCCACGCAACGGGCGTGATCGTCGTTCCCGACGGGATTGACTTCGTGCCGCGAACCGACACGGCGACGGTCGCCTCCTGGGCGACGATCACCGTCGTCTGGCTGACCGGTGTGGCGCTTTTCGTGGGGCGGATCGTCCGGCCCGCGGCATTGATCCTTGGCCTTTACACGGTCGTTTCCGCGCTGGTGTCCCATGCCGGCCTGTTTGCCGCCCCCATCGCGCACCAGACTTTATGGGTCGAGATCGCGATGGTCGGCGCGCTCAGCCTGATCGCGCTGACCGCCCGGATCTCGGAATGCCCCCTGTCGCGCGACGGGATGGGGACCCAGGCCGACCGCGACGATGAACTGTCGCGGACCCGGCTGGAACTGGCGGCGACGCGCGCTGCGCTGGCCGAGATCCAGGCCAGCGAAACCGTGATCTCATACGCCCCCGCGGCATTGCGAAAGTCCGCCTGAGCACCCTTTCCTTTGCCCGCCGCGCCCGCTAGATCGGGGCCATGACGGACAACATCCTTGACATCGTCGGCGGCGGCATGGCCGGGGCCGAGGCCGCCTGGCAGGCCGCTAGCGCCGGGATCGACGTGGTCATCCACGAAATGCGGCCGGCAACCGGCACCTTTGCCCATCAAACCGATCAGCTGGCCGAGATGGTCTGCTCGAACTCGTTCCGTTCCGACGATGACGAACAGAACGCGGTCGGCTTGCTGCATTGGGAAATGCGTGCGGCCTGCGGGCTGGTCATGGAAATGGCCGATGCTCACCGCCTGCCGGCGGGCGGCGCCTTGGCTGTCGACCGAGATGCGTTCGCCCGGGCGGTGACGGACCGGCTGCTTTCCCATCCGAAGATCGCGTTAGAACGAACTGAAATCACGTCACTTCCCACCGAAGGCCGCTGGATCATCGCGACCGGGCCGCTGACCTCGGACGCGCTTGGCCGGGCGATCGCCGCCGAGACCGGCACCGATGCCCTGGCCTTTTTCGATGCCATCGCGCCCATCGTCTATGCCGACAGCGTGGACCTGACCAAGGCCTGGTTCCAGTCGCGCTATGACAAGGGCGAAACCGAGGAGGAGCGCACCGCCTATCTGAACTGTCCGATGGACCGCGCCACCTACGACGCGTTCATCGACGCGCTGCTGGCCGCCGACAAGACCACCTTTCACGAGGGTGAGACGGCCGGCTATTTCGATGGCTGCCTGCCGATTGAGGTGATGGCGGAACGCGGCCGCGAAACGCTGCGCCACGGGCCGATGAAACCGGTCGGACTGACCAACCCGCACGCCCCCGAGGTCAAGCCCCACGCCGTGGTGCAACTGCGCCGCGACAACGCGCTGGGAACGCTGTACAATATCGTCGGCTTCCAGACCAAGATGAAGTATGGCGCGCAAGTTGATGTTTTTCGTATGATACCCGGCCTGGAACAGGCGCGGTTTGCACGCCTTGGCGGGATCCACCGCAACACCTTCCTGAACGCGCCGACCCTGCTGGACGACCAGCTTCGGTTAAGGTCGCGCCCGAATATCCGGTTCGCGGGCCAGATCACCGGGGTGGAAGGGTACGTGGAATCCGCGGCGATGGGCTTGCTGGCCGGGCGCCTCGCCGCGGCCGAGATGCAGGGCCGCACCTTACCCCCTGTGCCGGCGACCACGGCGACAGGTGCCCTGGTCAGCCACATCACGGGCGGTGCCGAGGCCAAGACCTTTCAGCCAATGAACGTCAATTTCGGCCTGTTTCCCCCGGTCGAGGGCCTGCGCGGTGGTCGGCGCGGACGCCGCGACCGCTACAAGGCCTATACCGACCGCGCCAAGACCGATTGGAGCGTCTGGCTTGGCCATGGCTGAGCCGCGTGCGCGCACGCGTTTCGCCCCCTCGCCCACGGGGCCGCTGCACCTGGGCCACGCCTTCTCGGCGCTGACCGCGTTCGAGCGGGCGCGGGCCGTGGGGGGCGAGATGCTGCTGCGGATCGAGGATATCGACACCGCCCGTTGCAAGCCAGAATGGGAGGCCATGATCCTGGACGACCTGGCCTGGCTGGGGCTCGACTGGTCACGGCCCGTGCTGCGTCAATCCACGCGCCTGCCGGCCTATGGCGCGGCTCTCGACCGTTTGGCGGAAATGGGGCTGGTCTATCCCTGCCGCTGTCGGCGGTCCGACATTCGCGCGGCGTTGTCGGCGCCGCAAGCCGGGGCACCGGTTCTGGGACCGGATGGGCTGGTCTATCCGGGCACCTGCCGTGGTCGGCCCATGGCCGAGGCCGGGCCGGAAGATGCGATCCGGTTGGACATGGCCCGGGCGCTTGCACGGCTGGATGCCCTGCCCGCGTTCACCGAAACCGGCCCCGCCCATGAAGGCCGCCACCACCTGTCCGAAGCGGCGCTGATCCACGAGGTGGGCGACGTCGTGCTGGCCCGGCGCGACATCGGCACATCCTATCACATCGCTGTCGTGGTGGATGACGCGTTCCAGCGCATCACCGAGGTGGTCCGCGGTGAGGATCTGTTCGAAGTCACGCCGATTAACATTATTTTGCAGGATCTTCTTGGTCTTTCCTCACCCACCTACCACCATCACCGCCTGATCACCGACGACACCGGCAAGCGGCTTGCCAAACGCGACGACGCCCGCGCCATCGCGCGCTATCGCGAAGAGGGGGCCACGCCCGCGGATATTCGCGCGCTTGTCGGCCTCAGTCCGGCTCGGGCGCCATGATCTCAACCTCGGCGCCGTCACGGATCGCGGTGTAGAAGCAACTGCGCCGGTTGGTGTGGCAGGCCGGGCCTGTCTGCTCCACGATCACCAACAGGCAATCGCGGTCGCAATCGACGCGCATCTCGACCAGGCGCTGCACATGGCCGCTGGACTCGCCCTTGACCCAGAACGCCGCCCGGGACCGCGACCAGTAGGTGACGCGCCCGGTCTGCAGCGTGCGCGTCACGCTTTCGGCGTTCATCCAGGCCAGCATCAGCACCGTGCCGTCCCTGTCCTGGGCAATCGCGGGAATCAGCCCGGCGTCGTTATAGGTCAGGCTTGCCGGATCGAAGGACATGGGCCGAACTCCTTTGAAAATCGGATGCGTCCGCGTTATCTATGCCAGACGCGGGCTGAAGGGAACGCCATGACCGCCGAGACCGACCTGATCAAGCTGTATTCCCAGCGCATCCTGGCGCTGGCGGCCGATATTCCGCATCTCGAACGGCTCGACACGCCAATGGCCAGCGCGCGCAAACGCTCGCCTCTCTGCGGGTCGACAGTCAGCGTGGACCTGGATGTCGAGGACGGACGGATCACCCGGTTCGGGCAGGACGTCAAGGCCTGCGCCTTGGGGCAGGCGGCCGCCGCAGTTGTCGGTGCGAATGTCATTGGCTGCACACGCGCCGAAGTCGAAGCCGCGCGCGATCAGTTGCGCGCCATGCTCAAGGAAAACGGGCCGCCACCTGCACCGCCCTTTGACGGGCTGGAAGTGTTGGCCCCCGCGCGCGACTACAAGAACCGCCATGCCTCGATCCTGCTTGCGCTGGAGGCGACGCTGGAGGCGTTCGATGCCGCCGAGGCCGCGGCCTGCGCCTGACGACGTTTTTCGTTTCAGACAAAAAAACCGCCGCGCTCCGTGGTCGGAGGCGGCGGCAGGTATGCGTCCGTGCATCAGGACAGGAAGAGGCAGGTTCCTTACCCCCTTGGGGCGGGGCGAAGGCACAGACAGCGGGCAGTGAAACCTTAGAACAGCGCGGGCAGGTGCAGCCCCGCGAACAGCGTGACCATCAGCGCAGCGGCCCCCAGTGCGTCCTGCCAGAGCGTGGCACGGGTGCGGGACAGGGCGTCGGTCAGTTCGCTTATCATGGGGGCAACCTCCTGCTGCGTCGGAATGTTCCTTCTTTGTTCTCCTTTTCGAGACAATTGTAAAGAACTTTTTAAGAACATTCGCGAACGTTCGGGCACGAACGGCCTTAACCGACCTTTATCAGGCGAATCGCGCGGTCCTGTTCCATCAGCCACAACAGGATGCGTGCCGCCTTTCCGCGGTCGCTTTCCAGCGTTGGATCGTCAACCAGCAGCTTTCGCGCATCGCTTTGCGCCAGCGCCATAAGCGCGGACTGGCGTTCCAGATCCGCGATGCGGAACCGCGGCAGGCCGGATTGCGCCGTGCCGATCAGGTCGCCCGCACCACGCATCGCCAGATCTTCTTCGGCGATGCGAAAGCCGTCCTCGGTTTCGCGCAGGATTTCCAGCCGGCGACGGGCGGTTTCGGTCAGCGGCGGCTGATACATCAACAGGCAGGTCGACGCCGCCGCGCCCCGCCCCACCCGGCCGCGCAACTGGTGCAATTGGGCCAACCCGAACCAGTCGGCCCGTTCGATCACCATGATCGAGGCGTTCGGCACGTCGACGCCCACCTCGATCACCGTGGTCGCGACCAGCACCGCGGTTTCGCCTGCCTGAAACCGGGCCATGGCGGCATCCTTTTCGGGCGCGGGCATCTGGCCATGCACCAGCCCCACCCGACCCTCGCCGAGAGCGGCGCGCAGGCGCTTGAACCGGTCCTCGGCGGCGGTCAGGTCGACGGCCTCGGATTCCTCGACCAGGGGACAAACCCAATAGGCCTGACGCCCCTCGGTAATGGCGCGTTTCAGGTGATCGACCACTTCGTCCATGCGGCCGGCCGAGACCAGCGCCGTCTTGACCGGTGTGCGGCCCGGCGGTTTCTCGTCCAGCACCGATACGTCCATGTCACCATGGGTGGCCAGCGCCAGGCTGCGCGGGATCGGCGTCGCGGTCATCACCAGCACATCCGCGCCGTGCCCCTTGGATGAAAGTTCCATCCGCTGGGTCACGCCAAAGCGATGCTGTTCGTCGACGATGGCAAGGCGCAGGTCTTGAAACGCCACGTCCTTCTGGAACAAGGCGTGGGTGCCCACGAGAATATGGATGTCACCGGCAGCCAGCGCGGCCAGTTTGGCCCGCCGCTCGGCGCCCTTGTCGCGGCCGGTCAGGATCTCCAGCACAACGCCCGCCTCTTCCGCCAGCGGGCGCAGGCTCTGAAGATGCTGGCGCGCAAGGATTTCGGTGGGCGCCATCATCACCCCCTGCCCGCCCGCCTCGACCGCGACCAGCAACGCCATGAACGCGACCAGCGTCTTGCCCGCACCGACATCGCCCTGCAAAAGCCGCGTCATGCGCGTGGGCTGGGCCATGTCGGCGGCGATTTCGTCCATCGCGCGGGCCTGCGCGCCGGTCGGGGTGTAGGGCAGCGCGGCCAGGACCTTGCGCCGAAGCCGGCCATCGCCCGTGGTCGCACGGCCCTTCCCACGCCGAACCGAAGCGCGGGCCAGCGCCAGCGTCAGCTGGTGGGCCAGCAATTCGTCATAGGCGAGCCGCTGGCGTGCCGGGGCGGTGGCGGCGATCTCGCGCGCGCTCAGCGGTTCATGCACCATCCTCAGCGCCGCCGCCCAGCCCGGCCAGCCCTCGCGCGCGCGCAATGCCGGGTCGATCCATTCCGGAAGGTCGGGCAACCGGTCAAGAGCGGAGTGCACCGCCTTGGCCATCACCTTCAGGCTGACGCCCGCGGTCAGCGGGTAGACAGGTTCGTATTCGGGGATCGCCTCGGCCTCGTCGGGGGGCAGGACGTGGTCGGGATGGGCGATCTGGATCATGCCGTCGAAATGTTCCACCTTGCCCGAGATCACGCGGCGCGCGCCTTCGGGCAAGAGCCGCCGCAGATAGTCGCCCTTGGCGTGAAAGAACACCAGCGTGAAGGTCGTTTCGGCATCCTGCACCTGCACCCGCCAGGGCCGGCCGCGCGTTTTCGGCGGATCGTGGCGCAAGACCTCGATCTCGACGGTCGCAACCTCGCCCGGCGGCACCTCGCGCAGGGTCGCCCGGCGGCGGCGGTCGACGCCGGAATGGGGCAGCGTCAACAGCAGGTCGCGCGGTTTCTCGATGTCGATCTGGGCCAGCGCGCGTGCGGTCTTGGGCCCGATGCCGTCCAGCTTTTCCAACGCGCCGAACAGCGGAAACAGGATGTCTGGCCGTCCGCTCATGCGTCGCCGATCAGGGCCAGCCAGCCATCTTCGTCAACGGTCTCGATACCCAGGTCCTCGGCCTTCTTTGCCTTGGACCCCGCGCCGGGACCGGCCACCACCAGGTCGGTCTTTTTCGACACCGAACCCGCCACCTTGGCCCCCAACGCCTCGGCCCGCGCCTTGGCCTCGGCGCGGGTCATCTTTTCCAGCGTGCCGGTGAAGACGACGGTTTTGCCGGAAATTGCAGATTGAACATGACTAGGCCGTTCTGATGCAAGCACCGTTATCTCATCCAGCAGTCGCGCTAACGCATCCATTTGCTGGCGATCGTGGGCAAAATCGAAGATCGAATTAGCAACTTCGCGACCAACACCCTCCGCCGCCGTCAGAGTATCAAGAATCCTATCATCTTGAAGCTTGAGCCTGCTTAGAGCGGCGGAGCTATTAGCCCAATCCTTCTCCGACAGATGATTCTCAAGTTTGAACTCGTCTGACCAGATTTGGATAAGGCTCTGAATATGCGATCTTAATGCGGAACAGAAAGCCTCATCTGTGCCAAAACGTAATCTCGCACGTTCCACCTTATCTGGGTATTTTCGTGAGTTTCGCAGGGCTTTACTGAATACTTCAGACGCACTCTTCCCGTGAATCAAATCATACATGGCCAATAGAAGGAGTTGCCCGCCAAGACCCGGAAATTCTTGGGCTTCGGGCCATACCGCGAGTTCGCGCTCCCGTATCCTAAGCGGAATCTCCCAAGGACGCCCCTCAACGTGCGAGTCTTGCGCAAACTGGCATGTAAATCCGATCCAGAGTCTTTGACGCTCAGCGAACAGGTCCTCTGCAGCTTGAAGCAAGCTCTCAATATTCAGCCAGTATTTTGCTAGTCGATCCGCCTGATCGGCTCCAACATGACGGATGCCAAGCGCGAAGATCAACCGGTCGAGCGGGATCGTGCGCCGCGCCCTGATGGCGGCGAAGAGGTTTGCGGCGGATTTCTCGCCCCAGCCCTCGCGATTTTTCAACTTGCTGAGGTTGCGACCGTCGCGTTCTTCCAGCGTGAAGATATCCGCGGGTTCGCGGATCGGCAGCGCGTCGTCGCGGTAGAACATTTCGACCTGTTTCGCGCCCAACCCCTCGATGTCGAAGGCGCCACGGCTCACGAAATGCTTCAGCCGTTCGACGGCTTGTGCTGGGCAGATCAGGCCGCCGGTGCAGCGGCGCACGGAATCGCCCGCCTCGCGGATCGCCTCGGAGCCGCATTCGGGACAGGACGTGGGAAATACATAGGGGTTGGCGTCGGTGGGGCGTTTCGACAGGTCGACATCGGCCACCTTTGGGATCACGTCGCCCGCGCGATAGACCTGCACCCAGTCACCTTCGCGGATATCCTTGCCCTCGCGGATCGGGTTGCCGCTGGCATCCCGGCCGGCGATGTAGTCCTCGTTGTGCAGCGTCGCATTCGACACGACGACGCCGCCCACGGTCACGGGATGCAGCCGCGCCACCGGCGACAGCGCACCGGTACGGCCCACCTGGATCTCGATCTTCTCCAGCCGGGTCCAGGCCAGTTCGGCGGGGAACTTGTGTGCGATGGCCCAGCGGGGCGTGGTCGAGCGAAAGCCCAGCCGGTCCTGCAGGGCGAGGTCGTTGACCTTGTAGACCACCCCGTCGATATCATAGCCCAGCGTCGCGCGGTCCTGCTCGATCCCGGCGTAATGGGACAGCATTTCAGCGGGGCCGTCGCAAAGGCGCGTCAGTGGGTTGGTTGCGAAACCCAGTTCCGCCAGCCGGTCGATCGCGCCTTTCTGGGTGGTGGCGAGCGGCGCCGACAGCACGCCCCAGCCATAGGCAAAGAATTTCAGCGGGCGGGCGGCGGTGATCGTCGGGTCGAGTTGCCGCAAGGAACCTGCCGCAGCGTTGCGCGGGTTGGCAAAGGTCTTTTGCCCCGATGCCTCGTGGCGCGCATTCAGCGCCTCGAAGTCGGCGTGGGCCATATAGACCTCGCCACGCACCTCCAGGATGTCGGGCGCGCCAACCAGCCGGTGGGGAATGTCGGCAATGGTGCGGGCGTTCGCGGTAACGTTTTCCCCGGTTTCGCCATCGCCGCGCGTGGCGGCCTGCACCAGCCGCCCGCGTTCGTACCGAAGGCTGAGCGACAGGCCGTCGATCTTGGGTTCGGCGGTGTAGAGCAGTTCCGCCTCTGGACCCAGGCCAAGATAGCGGCGGATACGCGCGTCGAACTCGGTGATTTCCTCGGCTTCAAAGGCATTACCCAGCGACAGCATCCGCCGTTCGTGCCGAACCTTGGCGAATCCTTCCGACGGGGCGGCCCCGACCCGGTCAGAGGGGCTGTCGGCACGCTTGAGTGACGGGAACCGTGCCTCGATATCGGCATTGCGCCGCTTGAGCGCATCATAGGCCGCATCCGATATCTCGGGGGCATCCTCGCGATGATAGGCCCTGTCGGCCTGCGCGAGCACGAGCGCCAGCCGTTCGAGTTCGGCCCGCGCCTGTCCCTCGGTCAGGGTTTCGACCGGTGTGTCGGCTGTATGATCGGCGGTCATCTCATCCCCCGCGGCTCCCCTGGGCCATTTGATAGGGGGGCGGCGGGAGGATTTCCAGCGGCCCGTTGGCCGCCTTGCGTTCAGGCGCCGAGCGCGACGCCGGGCAGTTCGCCCCGGGAGGGTTCGGGATCACGCAGAACATAGCCGCGGCCCCAGACCGTTTCGATATAAGTTTCGCCGCCGGTCGCCTGGGCAAGTTTTTTCCGCAGCTTGCAGATGAACACGTCGATGATCTTGAGTTCTGGTTCATCCATGCCGCCGTAGAGATGGTTCAGGAACATCTCCTTGGTCAGCGTGGTGCCCTTGCGCAGGGAAAGAAGCTCGAGCATCTGGTATTCCTTACCGGTCAGGTGCACCGGCTTGCCCTCGACATCGACAGTCTTGGCGTCAAGGTTCACCTCAATCCGGCCGGTGCGGATCACCGATTGCGCATGCCCCTTGGACCGGCGGATGATCGCGTGAATCCGGGCGACCAGTTCCTCGCGGTGGAAAGGTTTCGTCATGTAGTCGTCGGCGCCGAAGCCGAAGCCCTTGATCTTGTTCTCGGTATCGGCGGCGCCCGAAAGAATGAGAATTGGGGTCTCGATCCGCGCAAGACGAAGCTGGCGCAGGACTTCGTGACCATTCATGTCGGGCAGGTTCAGATCGAGCAGGATCAGGTCGTAATCGTAGAGCTTCGCCAGATCGATGCCTTCTTCGCCAAGATCGGTCGTATAGACGTTCAAATTGGCATGGGTCAGCATCAGCTCGATGCTTTTGGCCGTGGTCGGATCGTCTTCCACCAGAAGCACGCGCATTGCTAAGGTCTCCGCTTTGTCGTCGTGGAACGTTTACCAGTCCTGACGAACAATGGTTAATTTCACCTTACCTTAACAATAATCCTAGCATTTACAATTTAAGGTTGTCCATTAATTTCTCGTCAAGGTTGTCTGAACTCCTTCAGCGCGGTGACCTTCAGCCCGCGAACGCCGTGCTCGCGCACCGCCCGTTTCCAGCTTTCAAGCTCTTCCTCGGACAACGAATATCGCTCTCTCGCCTCGGCCTCGGAGATCAGGCCAGCCGCGACGGCCTTGACCACGGCGGCCTTTCGACTGGCGACCCAGCGGCGGGTATCGACCGGCGGCAGATCGGCGCGCGTCATGGTTGTTCCGTCGGGCAGCGTGACGGTCCGCGGCCCGTCGATACGTTTCAGAAACATCGGCTCTCGTCCCTCTTGCGGATGTCCCGAAACTGGCCCGGCATGCTTAAGAGCGGGTGAAGCGGAGGGTTGAGAGTATTTCGCATTTTCCTATATTGCCCACGAACCTTCCCGAGGAGATCCGACCCATGGCGCTCGATGGCGCGATCCGCCCGCTGAACTCGCTGGGCTTTGCGAAGCCCGAGGCGGAAACCCGTGTTCTGGTGGCGATGTCCGGCGGCGTCGACAGTTCGGTCGTGGCAGCGCAACTGGCCGAGGAAGGCTATGACGTGGTCGGGATCACGCTGCAGCTTTACGACCATGGCGCGGCACTGGCGAAAAAGGGGGCGTGCTGTGCGGGACGCGATATACATGACGCCCGCAGGGTGGCCGAACGCGTGGGCTTTCCCCATTACGTGCTGGACTACGAGAACGCGTTCCGCGAGGCGGTGATCGAGGAATTCGCCGATTCCTACCTGGCCGGCGCAACACCGGTGCCTTGCATCCGCTGCAACGAGCGGGTGAAGTTTCGCGACCTGTTGGAAACCGCGAAGGACCTGGACGCCGACTGCATGGCGACCGGGCATTACATCCGGCGCATGAGCGGCGTGACCGGACCGGAATTGCATTGCGCGGCGGACCCGGTGCGCGACCAGTCCTATTTCCTGTTCTCGACCACGCGCGAACAGCTGGATTACCTGCGCTTTCCCTTGGGGCACCTGCCCGACAAGGCGGCCACGCGGGCGCTGGCGGCGAAATACGGCTTGCCGGTGGCCGACAAGCCCGACAGTCAGGACATCTGTTTCGTGCCCGAAGGCAATTATGCCAGCGTGATCGAGAAACTGCGCCCCGGCGCGGCAGAGCCGGGCGAGATCGTCCATGCGGACGGGCGCGTGCTGGGCCGCCATGACGGCGTGATCCACTACACGATCGGTCAGCGCCGGGGGTTGGGCATCGGCGGGCTGTCCGAACCGCTTTACGTTGTGCGGCTGGACGTGGATTCACGGCGCGTGGTGGTCGGCCCGAAGGAGATGCTGGCCACCCGACGCGTACCGGTGCGCGAGGTGAACTGGCTGGGCGACGCGGCGATTACGACGCGAACCGAGTGGGAAATCTCGGTCAAGGTGCGGTCCACCCGCCCGCCGCGCCCGGCCATCCTGCGGCCGCTGTCGGACACCGAGGCCGAGGTGGAACTGCTGACGCCAGAGGAAGGCGTCAGCCCCGGCCAGGCCTGTGTATTCTACGAGACTGGGGGAACACGGGTTCTGGGCGGCGGCTGGATCTGGCGCGGCGCGTAAGCCACCGGATGGGCCGCGTGATCGGCGGCACACTAATGGCTGTTATTGCCAGGGAAAAGAACTGCGATCATGCGAGCCCGTCAAGGACAGCACGGGCGGCGCGGAGGCCCGGCGGTGTACCCCCCTGCCCCAGGCGCGCCATGGTCAGGCGCGCGGCCTCGGCCTGGGCGGCGCGGGCAGCCGGATCGTCAAGCAGCCGTAGAAGAGCCGCGGCGATGGGGGCGGGCTTGCAGTCCTCGCCGAGGTATTCCGGCACGGCGCGCGTATCGCTGACGATGTTGACGAGGGTAACGGTGTCGAGCCGCAGCATCCGGCCGATGATACGACGGCTGAGCCAGTTCATGTCATAGGCAATGACCATGGGCGTTGCCGCGGCCGCCAGTTCAAGGGAAACGGTGCCCGAGGCCGCAAGCGCGAGATCGGCGGCCGCGAATGCCGCGCGTTTCTCGGTCGCCGGTTCGGACCGGCCCCGTGGATCGAGGATCACCGGCCTGCCCGGCCAGTTGGCGGCAAGGCTGGCCACAGCATCCGCCACCGGGGCAGCAGCGGGCAGGATCACCCGCATCGAGGGGTGACGGGCAAGAACGGGCCTGAGCGCCTCTCCGAAGATCGGGGCCAGTCGGGAAACTTCTCCCTGGCGCGACCCCGGAAGCACCAGCAAGAGACGCGCATCGGCGGGGATGCCATGGGTGGCGCGGAAGGCTGCGACCTGGTCGGGGGTGGCGCGCGGTTGCGCCACGACGGGATGGCCCACGAAATCACAGCGCATCCCCTCGGCCTGCATGTAGGGCGGTTCGAACGGGAACAGCGCCAGTACCTGGTCGATGACCTCGGCCATGCGCGCGGCGCGGCGCGGGCGCCAGGCCCAGACCGTGGGGGCGACGTAATGCACTGTGTGAATGCGCGAGCGCGCCTTGACGCGGCGGGCGACGCGCAGGTTGAAATCAGGACTGTCGATGGTGATCAGCGCGTCGGGCGAGAGGCGCACCACCTCATCCGCGCATTGGCCGATCCGGCGCATAAGCGCCCGGTAGCGGGGCAATACCTCGGCGATGCCCATGACGCTGAGTTCGTCCATCGGGAACAGGCTGGCCAATCCTTTACCCTGCATCAGAGGGCCGCCGACACCATGGAATGTCACACCGGGCGAAAGCTGTTTCAGACCGGCCATCAGGGCGGCCCCCAGCGCATCCCCCGAAGGCTCGCCCGCGATCAGGAAGAACCGCATGGCGGACGAATCCAAAGGAAAAGACCCAGCGCGTCGGCGCGCGCGATCGTTGCATCGGGATCGAGCACCAGCACGCCGCCTGCCTCGACCGCGACCCCGGCAAGACCAGCGCGGGCCGCGGCCTCGATCGTGGCCGGGCCGATGGTCGGAAGGTCGATACGCCGGTCCTGGTCGGGCTTCGGCGCCTTCAGGAAGACACCCCTGGCGCCGCCGGGGTCCGGCCGGCACGCCCCGGCGGTCGCGACCACCCAGTCGAGCATCGCATCGGTGCCGGGCAGTGTTTCCACAGCAAGGCAAAGCCCCTGCGCCACCACCGCCCCCTGCCCCACATCGGCCGCCCCCAGCGCGGCGACGATCCCGGCGGCGCGCGCGGCATCGGCCTTGTCCGCGGAACCGGGCCGGGCGCGGGTCGGAACGCCGGGATCGGGCAGCAGGTCAGGCGCGATCGCGTCCGCGCCGGCAACCGTGAACCCGTCTTCCTCGAACAGGGCCAGGACAGCCCGCAACGCCGCGTCGTCGCCCTGGGCCAGCAGCGGGAGGATCCTGGGCAGAAGTTGCGCGGTTTTCGGATCGATCCGCTCGGGGTCCAGACGCGGGCGTGTGACGGCACCTGCCATCACCACCCGTTCAACGCCGCGGTCGTGCAGATGGTCGAACAGAAGCGCCAGCCGTTCCAGCGCGAAGGTCTCGACCGGCAGCCCGTCGGGGTTCTCCATCTCGAAGCCTTCGACCTGGGCGATCACGAAAGGTTCGTTGCCAGCGGCGAGCGCGCGTGCCAGATGCGCGGGCAACGCGCCACGGCCGGCGATGAGGGCGGTCCGTCCTGCCATCAGCCCGGCGTCAGGAAGGACCGGTCGGATTCGGCCAGAACGAACCCTACCATCTCGCGCACATAGGCGCTGGTGGCCTCGTCCGAGAGCCGCCGCGCGCGTTCCTGAAACGAGCCCTCGCCCTGCGCCAGTGCCTGGAACGCCGCCCTGAGCGCGGCGATATCCTCGCGCGCGACACCGCGCCGTTTGAGCCCGACCAGGTTCAGCCCATCCAGCGTGCCGCGTGGCCCCTGCACCAGCCCGTAGGGGATCACGTCATTCGTGACCATCGTCACCGCGCCAATGATCGCGCCCTTGCCCACGCGCACCCACTGGTGAATGCCCGACAGACCGCCGATGATCACCCCGTCGCCGATAACGCAATGCCCCGCCAGTGCGGCATGGTTGGCCATGATGACGCCGTTGCCCACCTGTGCATCGTGGCCGACATGGGCGCCTGTCATGAACAGGCAATCGTCGCCCACCCGCGTCACACCGCCGCCACCCGCGGTGCCGGTGTTCATCGTCACGCCCTCGCGGATGCGGTTGCGCGCGCCGACGATCAGGTGCGTTTCCTCACCGCGATACTTTAGGTCTTGGGGCACGTCGCCGATGTTGGCGAAGGAAAAGATGACGGTGCCCGCGCCGATTTCGGTCAGCCCTGTGACGATGGCATGGCTTTTAACCTCGACATCCGGCCCTAGCCGAACACCGGGTCCGATCACCGAGAACGGGCCGACGATGCAACCGGGGCCGATCTCGGCCCCGTTCTCGACCACCGCAGAGGGATGGATGCGCGCGCTGGGATCGACGCCCATAGACCTACTCCTGCGGCAAGTCCATCATGGCGGTGAACTCCGCCTCGGCCGCCATCTCGCCCTCGACCTTGGCCACGCCTTCGAATTTCCACACCTTGGAGCCGCCGCGCTTGACGGTGATGTACAACTCCAGCACATCGCCGGGAACCACCTTGCGGCGGAATTTACATTTGTCGATGGCCATGAAGTAGACCAGCAGCTCCTTGTCGACCATGTCCATCGAGATGCCGGTCATCACCGCCGCGGTCTGCGCCATCGCCTCGATGATGGTGACACCGGGCATGATCGGAGTGCCCGGGAAATGACCCTGGAAATGTGGCTCGTTCATCGTCACGTTCTTGATGCCCACGGCACTTTGGTTCGGCACGATGTCGCGCACCTTGTCGATCAGCAGGAACGGGTAACGATGCGGGATGATCCGCTGGATCAGCTGGATATCGGCTTCGGTCACGGCGGCACTGGTCATCTCAACGGGCTCCTTGCAGTCCGGGGCCGGGCTCGGCGGCCCGGGTCCGGCAGAGGCCTAGCAACTCCCCACGCCCGGGGCAAGCCGCGCTACTCGGCACGGGCGGGCGGGTCATCCGGGTTCGCCGGCGGCGGGGCGGGCATGTCGCGGATCGCCTCGGTGCCGAGGGTCCTGTCAATTGCTTGAATCGCCTCGTCGGTAATGTCCACCTGCTCGGCCGAGAGGATCACCGCACCGCGTTCCAGCACCACAACGGCGCCGCGTTCGCGCACGATCTCGGCGACCAGCGGCAATGCCTGACGGTAGAAGGCCTGGCGGTCGGCCTCGCTACGCTGATTGAGCGCGCGCGACTTGGTGTCCTGCGCGCGGCGGATTTCCACAACCTTCGCATCGAAGGCCTCGGCGAGCGCGCGGAATTCCTCGGCTGGCAAGCCGGTCCGGCGTTCGGTCAGTGCGCGTTCCTCGGCAATCAGCTCGGCCTCGATCCGGCGGTTCTCGGCAGCAAGCGCTGCGCTTTCGGCTTCCAGCGACTCGACCAGGGCCTGCCCAAAGCGGCTATCGGTGAACAGTCGGTCCTGATCAATGGTCAGGATCGGGCTACGCAGCAGAACGCCTCCGCCGGTTTCCTGAGCCGCGAGCGGTCCTGCCACCATGGTACAACCAAGGAACAGGTTCAGTATCACCGTGCGCATGTTGCGCATCGACCTAGAACCGGGTGGAGATCGTCAGGTCGAAATTCTGCTCTTCGTCGTAATCTTCCTTGATCACCGCCTTCGAGAAGTTGAAGCGCAGCGGGCCGATCGGCGTGTCCCAGAAGACCGAGAACCCGACCGCGGAGCGAAGGTTGAACCCATCATCCACCGTGCCGGCGCTATCCAGCCCCCAGACGGAGCCGAAATCGGCGAACAGCCCGCCACTGACGCCGTATTCCTCGGGCAGACCCAACGGGAACTGCGCCTCGAAGCGGGCCACCGCGAACATGTTGCCGCCCAGCGCTTCATCCTCGGTCGTCGTGAGGTCACGCGGTCCCAAGCCGTTGCCCTCGAATCCACGGATCTTTCCGTTCAGGAAGTAGCGATCCGTGACCCGGCTATCATCGCCCCCCAACATCGACAGAACGCCGCCTTCGAGTTCCGCACGCAGGGTGATTTCCTCGTTCCAGGCCGTGGTTTGCGCCGCCATCAGCGCAGTGGTTTCGATATATTCAAGATCGCCGCCCAGACCGGCAAAATCCTGACTGAACTCCAGCCGGACGCCGCGGTTGGGATCAAGCCCGGTCTGCCGGCTGTCATAGCTATAGGTATAGCCGATCTTGGAATAGGTCAGCGCCCCGCGATCTGAATCGGCCTGAATGATCGGCGACTCGCCGGAATAATTTCGCACGTTCGACTCGCCGAAGGTGTACCGCAGTTCCAACCGGCTGGCTTCGGAAAGCGGGAATTCAAGCGCCGGCGAGACCTCGATCATCCGGGTGTCGTACAGCGAATTGTAGGCCTCGTCGGTTTCGGCATAAAGCGCCGAGAACTTGAACCGCACGTCCCGCCCCAGGAAGGCAGGCTCTGCGAAGACCAGGCGCGAGGTGTTGTCATCCGCGCTCGAGTCCAGCCGCAAGCTGAGATATTGACCCCGCCCGAGGAAGTTGGACTCGGTGAAGGAAACAGCCGCCCCGGGCCCGTCGAGTTCAGAGTAACTCAGCCCGAAAGAAAGCGATCCCGTGGGCTGTTCCTCGACATTGACATCGACGATCATCTGGTCGGATGCGGTGCCTTCGCGCGCGCTCACCTCGGTTTCGGAAAAGAAACCCAAGGCGCGGATCCGGTCCGCGGCCTCGCGGATTTCGCGGGGGTTGAACGGGTCGCCCTCGACGGTCTTGAACTGGCGTCGGATCACGCGGTCAAGCGTGGTGGCATTGCCCTCGATGTCGATCCGTTCGACGAACATGCGCGGGCCACGCGTCACGGCGAATTCGACATCCAGGGTCAGATCGCGGTCGTTGCGCACGATGCGCGGTTCGACCCGGACGAAATTCAGACCCTGCCGTATCGCCAGCCGTTCCATGCGCGCGATCACGTTCTCGACCGCGACAGGGGTGTAGACCTGGCCTGCGTCGATATTGGCGGCGCGCTGGAATTCCTCGGGGTCGACCTCGGCCAGATCGGACACGGTCGTGATCTCGCCAAAGCGGAACTGCTGCCCTTCGCGGATGTTGAACGTCAAAAGGTAGGCGTCGCGGTTGCGCGTCAGTTCCGGCGTCACCGAAAGGACCTGGAAATCGACATAGCCGCGCGACGAATAGAAATCCGCCAGCACCTGTTTATCGAACTCGATCCGGTCGGCGATGAACGTGTCCGAGCGCACAAAACGGCGCAGGATGCCGGCCTGCTTGGTCGCCAGTGCCCGGCGCAGGCGGCGTTCGGAATAAGCCCGGTTGCCGACGAAAGAGATGCGCTCGATCTCGACAACGGCGCCTTCGGTGATCTCGAAGACGAGATCCACGCGGTTGTCCGTCCGGCGGATGATCTTGGGCATCACGCTGGCAGCCAGCCGGCCCTGCTGTTCGTAAGCGGCCACGATTGCGGCAGCGTCCGCCTCGGCCGCGCTGGGCGAATAGACCCGGCGCGAGCGGGACTGAACGATTTCAGCCAGGTCCTCATCCTTGATGCGCGAATTGCCTTCGAAGTTGATGACGTTGATCGTCGGATATTCCGTGACGTTGATCACCAAGGTGCCGCCACGCGGCACGAGTTCGACATTCTCGAAAAGACCGGTATCGACGATTGCCTGATAGGCGTCGTTCAGGCGCGCCGCCGAAACCGCTTCGCCCCGGCCAATCCCGGCATAGGACAGGATCGTCGAGGCATCGACGCGCTGGTTGCCGTTCACCTCGACGCTGGAAAAGCGATAGGTTTGCGCCAGCACGGCCTGGGGCGCCACAGCGGATGCCCCCGCCACGCCAAGGAATACCGATGCTGCAACAAGGTGCGCCCGCCCGCGCCGGCCGATTTCCCCGCGTCCGATTCTCGACATGTCGCCGTTCCGCCCTGACGTTATTTTCTTCGACTTTTGCTACCGGGAACGCCTGCCGATGTCAAAAGCCTAAGGACGGGGAAATCGCGACCGTTGCCCCGGCTCCGCAGAAGAAGCGCGGCTCTGGCGGTGCATCGGCCATGGTCGCTGCCTCCGGCAGCGCCGTCAAAGGGTCATGATATAGGCGCAGAAGCTTAGCGAAAGGCCGATGGCGGTTGGAAACAGCAGGCGATCAAGGCTGATCTGCATAAGCAGCATCAGCCCCTGGTATCCGTCCCGGAGTGTCTGGATGGCCTGGGTCATGGCTAATCCGTCGAATGGCCCTGTCGTTGCGCTATGCGCAGCAGCGTAGCCGAGCAATGTGGCAGGATTTGGGCCGCCGCACCGGGCCGGCCCGCGCCGATCAGGGACAGAAGATATCGTTTGTCAGGGCGAAACTCATAAGCCCGATCAGCAGCGCAAGCCCAAGCGCCATGAGGAATCGCATCGCCTGGTCGCTGGGCGGCCGTCCGGTGATCCCCTCGTAGAGATAGAACACCAGGTGACCGCCATCGAGTACCGGGATCGGGAACAGGTTCAACAGCCCCACTGCGGCCGACAGCATCGCGATGAACCACACGAAGGTTTCCAGGCCCTGGCTGGCCGCCGCACCCGAGCTTTCGGCGATGCCGATGGGGCCGGACAGGTTGCAGGAACTGATCGCGCCAGTGACCATGTGGTACAGGCCCGACAAGCTGGATTGCAGAATGAACACCAGTTGATCGGTACCATAGGCCAGCGCCTCGACCGGGCCGGGCGTGCGGGTCGCACTTTCGAAGGCCAACCCGCCGGTCATGCCGATCAGCCAGCGCGTCTCGAACGTGCCGTCGGGCATGGGCAGGTCCATGGATTTCGGCGTCAGGCGGAATTCCAAGGTCTCGCCGTCGCGCCAGACGGCAACATCGACCGGCTTGCCGCCGGTTTCGGCCACGCGGGACTGCAATTCGCGGAACGCGCGGATCGGGGTGCCGTCGATCGACAGGACCACGTCGCCGGGCCTCATCCCTACCTCGGAGGCCGCGGTATTCGGTTGCACCGAGGCCACGATGGGCGGGAACGGATACGGCCCGGTCACCTCGCGTTCGGTACCGTCGCGGCGCACCGTGTAGGTGGGCGGTTCATCGGTGGGCAGCGTGTCGACCACCGCGTAGAACGTGGTGTAATCGGGCGTCGATGTACCGTTCAGCGCGAGGATAGTGTCGCCAGGCAGCAAGTCGCTTCGGTCGGTCACGGTGGCGGGGAGCGGGGCCAAATCGGCCACGGTCGGCGGCTCGATCGCGACACCGCGGCCAAGCGCCAACACCGCGAAAACCAGAATCGATAGGGCGAAATTGAACAGCGGCCCAGCGGCCACCGTTGCCGTGCGTGCCCAAAGCGGTGCGCCATGCATCGTGTGGCGCCGTGTTTCGGCATCCATCCCGGCAACCTCGGGGGCGGCCTTGGCACTGGCGGCATTGGCATCGCCCAGGAACCGCACGTACCCGCCAAGCGGCAGCGCCGCGATCTGCCATTGCGTGCCGTGCCGGTCGGTGCGCTTGGCGAGAACGGGGCCGAAGCCCAGCGAGAATACCTCGGCCTTGATCCCCGACCAGCGGCCGACGATGTAGTGGCCGTATTCGTGAACTGTAACGATGATCGACAGCGCCAGGATGAAGGCGCCAACGGTGAACACGAGGTTCCCAGCGGAGGGAATCAGAGAAACGAAATCCAAATGCTCAGAGCCCGGGCTTGTGACTGCTTTATGACGCGAGGGCGCTGACCGCCTCGGCCGCCGCCTCTCGTGCCAGATGGTCCACTTCCAGCACTTTCTCAAGGCTGAGCGGGGATTTTGTCAGCGTGCTGTCGCGCGAAAGCCGCCCCAGCACGTCCTCGACCACCTCGGCCATCTGCGTGAACCCGATGCGGCGGGCGAGGAAGGCGTCAAGCGCCGCTTCCTTGGCGGCGTTGAAGGCGGCGCCGGTCAGGCCACCCGCCTGCATCACCTCACGGGCAAGACGCAGGGCGGGCCATCGTTTCTCGCAGGCGGGCCGGAAATTCAGCTGACCGATCTGGGCAAGGTCCAGGCGGGCAACCGGCAGGTCGCGCCGATCGGGCCAGTTCAGCGCGTATCCGATGGCGTGGCGCATGTCCGGCGGCCCGACATGGGCCATGATTGCACCGTCGCGGAACCCGACCAGCGCATGGATCAACGATTCGGGATGAACCACGGCTTCGATGCGGGCGGGATCAACCCCGAAATATTCCTTGGTCTCAATCAGTTCCAGCGCCTTGTTGAACATGGAGGCGCTGTCGACCGTGATCCGCTGTCCCATGTCCCAGTTCGGGTGCGACGACGCCTGCTCCGGCGTGGCGTTGGCAAGTGCGTCCAGCGGCCAGTCGCGGAACGCCCCGCCCGAAGCGGTGATGATGATGCGCTCCACCGCGTCGATCTCTTCACCGACAAGCGCCTGGAAGATCGCCGAATGTTCGCTGTCCACCGGCAGGATGCGGGCGCCATGCGCCTTGGCCGTCGCCAGCAACAGCGGCCCCGCCGTCACCAGGCTTTCCTTGTTCGCCAGCGCCAGGGTCGTTCCGTGCTTCAGCGCGCGCATTCCGGGCGGCAGGCCCGCGGCCCCCACAATGGCAGACATGATCCAGTCGGCAGGACGGTCTGCCGCCTCGGCCAGTGCATCGGTTCCGGCCGCGGCCTCGACACTCGACCCCGCCAAAGCGGCCTTCAGATCGTCGTAGCATTCGGGATAGGCCGTCACCGCCAGGTCAGCCTTCAAGGCACGGGCCTGTTCCGCCAGGCGCGCGACGTTGCGCCCGCCGGACAATGCAACCACATCATAGGCGTCGGCCCCGCCCTGCCGGGTCAGAAGGTCGACCGTGTTCTCGCCGATAGATCCTGTCGCCCCAAAGATCGTGATCCGCCGCCGTGCCATGCGTTTTTCAGAACCTCACTTCGGGAACATAGACAAGCTGGGCCACCAGCAGCATCAGCAACGCCGCCCCCAGCAACCCGTCGAACCTGTCGAACAGACCGCCATGGCCGGGCAAGAGCGAAGAGCTGTCCTTGACCCCCGTGCGGCGTTTGATCGCGCTTTCGGCGATGTCGCCCAGTTGACTGGCAAAGGACAGCGCGACCGAAATCCACGGCAGGTCGCGCCCGGCATTCGTGAAGGTCAGGAAAAATGCCCCGATCAGTGCAGCCGATACCCAGCCCGCCACGGTGCCCGACCAGGTCTTTTTCGGGCTGATCCTTGGCCAGAACTTGGGACCGCCGATGAAACGGCCGGCGAAATACCCCGCCACGTCGGTGGCGATCACGACCAGCACAAGCCAGATCAGCCAGACCATGCCATATTCCACCCGGAAACTGGCAAGCCCATAGCCAGCGACCAGGATGGCGCCCGCGTAGGCAACGTAAAGCAGCCGGTCCTTCGCAATCCGCCCCGCGCCCACCAGAGCCGGCGCGATCAGAAGCGGCAAGGCGTAAAGGCCCGGCAGTGCCCAGGCGGCCAGCACAGCCGCGCCCGACAGCAGACCAAGCGCCACCGGCAGGCGGCCGGTTTCGGGCGCCATCATCCGGCCCAGCTCCCAGATCATGATTCCCGAGACGATCGCCGCCAGCCCTGCGAACCAGATGCCGCCGAGCGCGATCAAAACGACGCCGATCACAGCCATCGCCGCGCCCGAGGCCAGTCTTGCCGACAAATCCTCCCAAGAGCCTCGGACTGCCATTACGCCTTGACCGCTCCGAACCGGCGTTCGCGGGTGCCATAATTCGCCAGGATCTCGGCGAAATGCTCTCGGGTGAAATCGGGCCAAAGAACCGGTGTGAACTCGTACTCGGCATAGGCCGACTGCCAGAGAAGGAAATTCGAGATGCGCGCCTCGCCAGAGGTGCGGATCACCAGGTCGGGATCGGGCAGCAGGCAGGTGTCCAGGAAATGGGCCAGCGTCTCGGCATCCACGTCCTCGGGATCGAGCCGACCGGCAGCGACCTCGCGTGCAAGCCGTTTGGTAGCGCGGGCCACCTCGTCGCGGCCGCCATAGTTTATGGCGATCGTCAGGTGGACGACATCATTGCCCTCGGTCAATTCCTCAAGTCCGCGCATCATCCGCACAAGCTTGGGGTCAAGCCGGTCTCGATCGCCGATGAAGCGCACCCGCACGCCCTCGTTCAGAAGCGCCTGCGCCTCTTTCTGGATATAGCGGCGGAACAGGGTCATCAGGCCGGTGACCTCGGCCTGGGTGCGTTTCCAGTTCTCGGTCGAGAAGGCAAAGATCGTCAGGTAGCGGATCCCCAGGTCAGGGCAGGCCTCGACGATCTCGCGCACACGGCGTGCACCGGCCTGGTGCCCGAACAGACGGGGCCGCCCGCGCATCTGCGCCCAGCGGCCATTGCCGTCCATGATCACCGCCACATGGGTCGGGCCGGTCCCGTTATTGTCCTTCGCGGCCACGCCGCCCCCTTTCCGACCCGCAGGGATCAGACCTGCATGATCTCGTGCTGCTTGTTGTCCAGCGCCTTGTCGATCTCGGCGATGTGCTTGTCGGTCAGCTCCTGGATTTCGTCGTGCCAGACCTTCTGATCGTCCTCGCTCATCCCCGCGCCCTTGGCCTTCTTCAACTGCTCCATCCCGTCACGGCGGACGTTGCGCACGGCCACGCGGGCCTGTTCGGCATATTGCGCGGCAACCTTTGTCAATTCCTTACGCCGTTCCTCGTTCAACTCGGGGATCGGCAGCATGATGATCGTGCCGTTGGTCTGCGGGTTGATCCCCAGGCCTGATTCCATGATCGCCTTTTCGACCTTGTTTACCAGCGACTTGTCCCAGACGTTGATCGTGACCATGCGGGGTTCGGGCACGTTGACAGTACCGACCTGGTTGATCGGGGTCGCGGCGCCATAGGCATCGACCATGATGGGGTCAAGCATGCTGGCCGATGCCCGACCGGTCCGGAGCGAGGCGAATTCGTGGCGCAGGGCGGTCATGGCGCCGTCCATGCGGCGTTGCAGATCGTCGAGGTCGATTTCAAGGTCGTCGTCGGCCATATGTCTGAACTCTTGCTGGTCCGGTTCGGTGTCACGTGTCGCGATTGCTATAGCGCTATCCGTGCACGATTGTATAGGTGCCTTGCCCCGAGAGGATGCCGCGGAACCCCCCCGGTTCATCAAGGCTGAAAACGATGATCGGCAGATCGTTGTCACGTGCCAGCGCAATCGCCGAGGCGTCCATGACCTTGAGGTTCTTCACCAAGACGTCGTCATAGGTGATGTCCGAATACCGCTTGGCATCGGTATTTTTCATCGGGTCCTTATCGTAGACGCCATCGACCTTGGTCCCCTTGAAGATCGCCTCGCAGGCCATTTCGTTCGCGCGCAGGGTCGCCGCGGTGTCGGTGGTGAAATACGGGTTGCCCGTCCCGGCGGCAAAGATGATCACGCGCTTTTTCTCAAGGTGCCGCACGGCGCGGCGGCGGATGTAGGGCTCGGCCACCTCGTCCATACGGATCGCACTGATCACGCGGGTGAAAACGCCCATCCCTTCCAGCGCGGACTGCATCGCCAGCGCGTTCATGACGGTGGCGAGCATTCCCATGTAGTCGGCGGTCGTCCGTTCCATCCCCTGGGCGCTGCCCGCGAGTCCGCGAAAGATGTTTCCTCCGCCGATCACCATGCAGATCTCGACGCCTAGATCGCGGACAGCCTTGACCTCGCGGGCGATGCGCTCGACCGTCGGAGGGTGCAACCCATAGCCCTGGTCGCCCATCAGCGCCTCGCCCGAGATTTTCAGAAGGACCCGCTTGTAGGTGGGTTTCGGTTTATTGGCACCGCCGTCGTCCATACGCTCTGCCCCAGTTCCGTGTTCTTGCATTTCGGGCAAAATGTCGGAAAAGCCCGAAAGGTTCAACGGCGAACGAGGCCATGACACGCATGGAGCTGCCCGATCTCGATCCCGCCCGCCCGGTTCTTATCGCAGGACCGACGGCCAGCGGCAAATCGGCGCTGGCACTGGCCATTGCCGAGGCGCAGGGCGGCGTGATCGTCAACGCCGATGCATTGCAGGTGTTCGAAGGCTGGCGAGTCCTGACCGCGCGGCCCACCGTCCGGGACGAGTCGCGCGTGCCACATGCGCTGTATGGTCATGTCGCATGGGACGCGGCCTATTCCGTCGGCCATTGGCTGCGTGACCTCGCGCCGATCCTGCACGGGCCCAATAGGCCGATCATCGTCGGCGGCACGGGGCTTTACTTCACGGCATTGACCGAAGGGCTGGCCGAGATCCCGCCCACCCCGCCCGCAATCCGCGCAAAGGCCGATGCCCGCATCGCATCCGAGGGGGGAAACGCATTGCTGGCTGAACTGGATGCGCCCACCGCGGCGCGGATCGACACCCGAAACCCGGCACGCATCCAGCGCGCCTGGGAGGTGCTGCAAGCCACGGGCCGCGGCCTTGCGAGTTGGCAGGACGACACGCCGCCGCCCCTGCTGCCGCTGTCTGCCGCCCAACCGCTGGTGATCGAAGCGGAACGCGACTGGCTGAACGCCCGGATCGACAGGCGCTTCGAACGGATGGTCGAGGACGGCGCGCTGGAAGAGGCCCGCGCCAACATGGCTCGCTGGGACCCTGCTTTACTGTCGGTGCGCGCGATAGGCGCGCCTGAACTGATCGCCCATCTCAGGGGGGAATTGACGCTGGACCACGCGATCGCGGCGGCCCAGATCGCCTCCCGGCAATATGCAAAGCGCCAGCGCAGCTGGTTCCGCGCCCGGTTCGGTGCGTGGCGGTTGATTCGCACGGATTGACCGCCCGCGTAGGCACAGAAAAGACAGAACTGCACAATTTCAACGCGATCGGGTTTACCGAAGGGAGCGAATCGGTGAATTCTTGCCGGGTTCGGACCTGGGTCCCCCTGCGGGGCGCAATCTCCTTGTGCCTCCTACATGGGTTTTCACCGCCATGACTTTGTTTCCCGAGATTCGTGTCGTGCCGTTCTCGCGGCTTACGCAGGGCAGCCGTTGGCGTGCCGAAGCGATGCGCAGCTATTCCGCGCCCCAACTTCTGTGGATCACGAAGGGCCAGGGCCGGATCACCGTGGCGGGCGCCACCCGAGGCTATGGTGCGCACAACGCGATCTTCATTCCGCCGCATACGATGCATGGCTTCGAGATGACCGGACAGGTCTACGGCTCGGCGGTGATGTTTTCCGGCATTCCCGACCTCGATCTACCCGATACACCGCATCACCTGCGGATTCGCGATGGCCAGGTCCAGGTCGAGATCACGACCCTTCTGGACAGCCTGGAACGCGAATTGGCGGGCCGACGGACGGGGTCGCGCCGTGCGATCCGACATTACGCGGGGCTCATCTCGGTCTGGCTGGAGCGGCAGGTTCTGCTGGCCGAAGACGTAGCGACGGCACCGGATTCGGCGCGTAGGCTGGCCGCGGGGTTCGCTGCGCTGGTGGAAAAGGAATTCCGAAGCCCGAAATCGGTATCCGACTATGCCGCCGATCTGGGCGTCACCTCGACGCATCTGACCCGGGTCTGCAACCAGACCTGCGGGCGCACCGCATCTGACCTGCTGGCAGAGCGCAAGATCAGTGAAGCGCGCCGCCTGCTGGCCGACACCCGCGCCCCGGTCAAGGAGATCGCCCAGGCGCTTGGCTATGCATCGCCCGCCTATTTCACCCGCGCCTTCCAGGCCCGTACAGGCGCCACGCCCAAGGAATTCCGCAAGGCCGACTGAGTGGTGTTCGACCAGCAAGCCTTAGGTTCAGGACCCATTGAGCAGTCCGTAAGCTTCTGATTCATTGCTCGAAAAGCGAGCGGTGTCATCAGCCATCTCTTCTGGCTGACAGACGACCAGATGGCGCGTCTGGAGCCCTACTTCCCAAAGACCCACGGCAAACCCCGTGTCGCCGACCGGCGCGTCCTTTCCGGCATAATCTCCTTCAATCGCAATGGGTTGCGATGGCGTGATGCGCCAAGAGAGTAAGGCCCGCACAAAACCCTGTACAACCGCTGGAAGCGTTGGAGCGAGCGGGGCGTCTTCGCCCGGCTACTCGCGGCACTAACCGGGGATCAGCCCGAAGAGAAAACGGCGATGATCGACGTGAGCGGGCGCAGGCGCCACTGGTTCGAGCGCGCCCGCGCAAGTATCTCAAGACGCTCCGCACGGGGACGTGCCTGCAGGTGAAAAGGGGGCGTGGACGTCTGATCGGACGGACCAAGGGCAGCATGAACACCAAGCTGCATGCCGTCACGGACAGCGTCTGGCGTCCGATCCGTCTCTTCGTCACCGCCGGTCAGGTAAGTGAGTACATCGGCGCGCGGGCACTGTGCTGCTCATCGCGCTCGAGATGTCATTGCGCAGGCTCTTGCGGAACTTCGGCCTGGACCCACAGTCCGGTTGCCCGTTTCTGACGCGATGCCGTTGGAAGGACAGCGTTCCGGCGAACCTTTGCGAACGCAATGCGCTACCGATGGAGCCGGTGATTCAGGTCGCGGCCGAATGAGGCGCCTATCCCTGGCCGATCATGCGGAAACGCTGTTCCTGCCGAGCGGTCCAGTTCACGGTCAGAACCGGACCGTCTTCGCCCTGCTCTTCCGCCTCGACCACGCCTTGGGCATAAAGCCAGGCGCGTTTTCTGCCCTCGTCATGTCCAAGCCGCACCTCGCGGCGTGTGCGCGTTTCATCGAGTGCCCGGGTGACGCCGTCCAGCAGGGCGTCCAGCCCATCGCCCGTCCAGGCCGACAGTGTCATCACCGTCTCGTGGCGTGCCGCGACCGCCTCAAGCGCCGCTTTTGCCGGTGGTTCCAACAGGTCGGTCTTGTTCCACACCTCGATCAGCGGTGTCGCCTGGGCCACACCGAGTTCGGCAAGGATCGTGCGCACATCCTCGGCCTGGGCTTCGGTGTCGGGATGGGCGATGTCGCGCACGTGCAAGATCAGATCGGCCTCGAGAACCTCTTCCAGTGTCGCGCGGAAGGCCGCGACCAGCTGCGTCGGCAGGTCCGAAATGAAACCCACCGTGTCGGACAGGATCACCTTTAGACCCGTGGGAAGAGTCACCGCACGCATCGTCGGATCCAAGGTGGCGAACAGCATATCCTTGGCCAAGACCTCGGCACCGGTCAGCCGGTTGAACAGCGTGGATTTGCCCGCGTTGGTATAGCCCACCAGCGCCACGACCGGGAACGGAACCTTGCGCCGCGCGGCCCGGTGCAGATCGCGCGTCTTGGCGACCTTGGACAGTTGCCGGCGCAGCCGGGTGATCGCCTCGTCAATGGCCCGCCTGTCGGCCTCGATCTGGGTTTCGCCGGGCCCGCCCACGAACCCAAGGCCGCCGCGCTGGCGTTCAAGGTGCGTCCAGGCACGCACCAGCCGCGTGCGCTGATAGGACAGCGCGGCCAGTTCCACCTGAAGTACACCTTCGCGGGTACGCGCGCGGTCGGCGAAGATTTCCAGAATCAGACCGGTGCGGTCGAGGATCTTGACCTCCCATTCCCGTTCCAAGTTGCGTTGCTGAACGGGCGTCACGGGTCCGTCGATCAATACGAGTTCCACCTCGGCGGCCTTGAGCTGCGCGCCCAGTTCCTGGATCTTGCCGGTGCCGAACAACAGCCCGGGCCGCGCCTTCGGTAGCGGCACGATATCGGACCCGACCACCTCGAGGTCGGGAAGCGCGGCGGCGAGGGCTACGGCCTCATCCAGAGCCGGACCGGCAGGTCGCCGACCACGATTGGACGTGATGTCGGGATGCAGCACCCATGCGCGGGTGATGCGCGGGCCGTGGTCCTCGAACTCGGAAGGGCTCAATCCTCACCGTCGTACAGATTGATCGGCTGCGATGGCATGATGGTCGAGATCGCGTGCTTGTACACCAGCTGAGATTGGCCATCGCGGCGCAACAGCACGCAGAAATTGTCGAACCAGGTGATCACCCCCTGCAGCTTGACGCCGTTGATCAGGAAGATCGTGACCGGAACCTTGGTCTTGCGAACATGGTTAAGGAAAGCGTCCTGCAAATTCTGCTTGTCGGCAGCCATTCGATTATTGCCCTTGTTTTCTGGTCCTGCCCGTCGGCGGACAGCCGTCGTTCCGTCGTTGGAGTATGTCGCGAGGAATTGATAGATTCCACCCCTCTCAACAGGTCTTTACAGTGAAATTTCGCAGGTCGCTTTCAGTTGCGCCAGAATTCAGGATTCAGAAGCGCGATGATCGCCAGCGTCTCGAGCCGGCCGACCACCATGGCCGCGGCCAGCACCATCCGCGCCGGATCGCCAAGCGCGGCATAAGAGATCGCAGGTTCGGTCGCGGCGGCGGCCAGCGGGCCCGTCGTGGTCAGCGCAGCCACGGTCAGCACCATGGACGTGTCGAAACTCAGGCCCGCCGCGCCCAGCGCAGTCATGGTCACCGCCACCGAAAGCGCGAACAGCATGAAGAAGACAAAGGCGATCTGAGCCCCCTGTCGCCGGATGCGCCGCGCGAAGGCGCCCGCGCCGCCCACCGAATGCGGATGGACAAGCTTTTCCATCTCGCGGACCCCGTGTTTGTAGAGCGCGTAGATTCGCAGCAGCTTGACGCCCCCCGCCGTGGTCGCCACGCCGCCCCCGAACACCGCGAGCCCCACCAGGATCAACCCGGGCGTGGCCAAACCCGACCAGCTTTGCGCATCTGCCCAGTCTGTCGAGACGAATCCCGTGGTCGTCAGGAACGAGGTCACCGTGAACACCGCCCCCCACAGCGCGCGCAGCGCCGCGATGAAATCCTCTTCGGCCTGGATTTCATAAGCACCCAGCCAGTGGCGCGCGAACAGAAACAGCGTTACCGCCCAGGCGATCGCGACACCCATCCGAAGTTCCATGTCAGATTTCAGCGCGCGCCAGCTTTCGGCACGAAAATCGAACATGAAGGTCTGCCGGGTGAAGGCGAAGATGAAAAACCCCCAGAGGAACAATTCGCCCACAAGCCCGCTTTCCCCCCCCGGCACACCGCCCACCGGCGAAATCCCCGAGGTCGCCAATACCGACATGGCGTGGCAGGCGGCGACCAGCGGTCCTTCGCCGGCGACGAGCATCAGCACCCAAAGACTGGCCGTCAGGCCCAGGTAGACCGGCGCAAGCTGTCCGGCGAACCGCACCAACCGCCCCCGTGGGTTCGCAGCCTGGCTGGACACCGCCCCCTCGCCCCGTACCCCGCCGGCGCCTCCTGCCCCGGCCGTCACCTCGAACCCGCCCAGATTCATCGGCGCGAGTATCGAAATCGCGGTCACCCAGATGAAGAACCCGCCAAACCATCCCACCAGCGCGCGCCACAAATGCACGCCCGATGACAGCCAGCCCGGGTCGTATAGCGTGGCGCCCGTGGTCGTCAGGCTGGACACCATTTCGAAATAGCCGTCCAGAAACACCGCGCCGGGCACCGCCTCGACGAAAGGCACCGCCAGCATCAGCGGCAGAAGCGTATAGAACCCCAGCATTGCCAGAAGGTGGCTGCGGCCCTGATTCTCGATTTCATTGTTGATCGTGGCGAGGCCGATCAGCGCGGCCAAGACACCAAAGATCAGCCCCGAATAGAAAAAGCTGCGCGCCGTTTGCCAATCGCGTTCCGCCAACGCGACGCCAACCGGCAGAAACATCGCCAGCGCCCCCACCCCCATGAGGATCACCAGGAACGGAAGGTCCGCAAACCGGCGCATGGGATCAGAAGAAATCGATGGAGACCTGCAACAGGCGCTCCACTTCGGGCACGTCTGCGGCGAGCGCAAAGATCGCCACCACGTCGCCCTCTTCGATGCGGGTGTCGCCCCTGGGCCGGATCACCTTGCCGCTCTTCATCACGCCACCGATAAGCGCACCTTCGGGGAAGTCGATGTCCTGCACCTTCTTGCCGGCCATGGGCGAGGTCGACAGGACCTGCGCCTCGAGAACTTCGGCCTCGGCGTCGCCTATGGAATAAACACCGCGCACGCGCCCGTGGCGGATGTGGCGCAGAATGGAACTGACGGTCGTTGCCCGCGGATTGATATAGGCGTCGATGTCCAGCGGCCCCATCAGCGGCACCAGCGAGGGGTCGTTGACCAGCACGATCGCCATCGGACAACCCGCCAGCTTGGCGCGAACCGCGGCCAGAAGATTCGTCTTGTCGTCATCTGTCACCGCCAGAACTGCGTCGGCCCGGTCGATATTGGCCTCTTCCAGCAAGGTCACGTTCAGCCCGTCGCCATTCAGCACGATGGTCCGTTCCAGCGCGTCCGCGGCGATCTCGGCACGCGCGCGGTCCATCTCGATCACCTTGGCGCGGATGCGGTCCTCGCGTTTCTCCAGCGCCTGCGCCACGGCCAGCCCGACATTGCCACCGCCGATGATGACCACGCGTTCCTGCTTTTTGGTCGATTTGCCGAAGATTTCCAGCGTGCGGTTCACGTCCTCGACATGGGAAAAGACATAGACCTGATCCTCGGGGAACAATTGATCGTTGGGTTCGGGCGCGAACAGCGTGCCCTCGCGCCGAACGCCCACCACGATGGCCCGGAGGGTCGAGAACAGGTCGGTCAGTTGCCTCAGCGGCGTGTTCACCACCGGGCAATCCTCTTCCAGCGTGATCCCCAGAAGCTGCGCCTGGCCGCCAAGAAAACTCTCGGTGTCAAAGGCCGCTGGCGCCGCGATCCGCTGCAGTGCCGCCTCGGCGACCTCGCGCTCGGGGCTGATGACCACGTCGATCGGCATGTGATCGCGGCGGTAAAGGTCGGAGTAGATCGCCGTCAGATAGGATTGCGACCTGAGCCGCGCGATCTTTCGCGGGATGGCGAAAACGGAATGAGCCACCTGGCAGGTGACCATGTTGACCTCGTCGGACTGGGTCGCCGCGATGATCATGTCGGCATCGCGCGCGCCGGCACGTTCAAGGATATCCGGATAGGATGCATGCCCGGTGATGCCCTGCACGTCCATCGCATCCGTCGCCCGACGGATCAGATCGGCGTTCATGTCGACGATCGTGACGTCGTTCTTCTCGCCCGAGAGGTGGCGAGCGATCTGCCAACCGACCTGGCCCGCGCCACAGATGATGACCTTCATTCACGCCACCCGGCTGGGGAAACACGCGCCTCATGCATTGCAGATGGCCGGGAGACGGTCAATCGGCCGTGGTCCCCATCTCCTCGTCTTCCTCGACATGGGCGACGCGCGCGCCCGCCTTGGCCGAGGTGACGACGCCCAGCGACTTTAGCTTGCGGTGCAGCGCCGAGCGTTCCATGCCGACGAAATTGGCGGTCCGCGAGATGTTGCCGCCGAACCTGTTGATCTGGGTCAGCAGATATTCCCGTTCGAACAACTCGCGCGCTTCGCGAAGCGGAAGGGTGGCCAGGCCCGCAGACAGCACGACACGCCCTTCTTCCGACGGGCTGTCCGCAGGCAACGGAAGTTCGTCCGCCGCAATAGGATCCGTGCCTTCGCCAAGGATTAGAACCCGTTCGATCACGTTCTTCAACTGGCGCACGTTCCCGGGCCAGGCCATCGTCTGCAGCAACGCCTCTGCCTCGTCCGACAGGGCCCTGAGCGGCAGGCCCTGCGTTCGGTTGAACGCAGTGATGAAGTGGCGCGCAAGTTCGGGAATATCCTCGCGGCGCTCGTCAAGCGCGGGAACCTCGATCGGAACCACGTTCAGCCGGTGATAGAGTTCCTCGCGAAAGCTGCCCTCGGCGATCGCGGCGGGCAGGTCGCGGGTAGTCGAAGAGATCACGCGGATATCGACGCGCACCTTGTCGGTGCCGCCGGCACGCTGGAATTGCTGGTCCACCAATACGCGCAGGATCTTCGACTGCGTGCCCAGCGGCATGTCTGCCACCTCGTCGAAATAGAGGATGCCGCCATGAGCCTGCTCAAGCAAACCCGGCTCGACGCCGCGGGCTGTGCTTTCCCGCCCGAACAGCACCTCTTCCATCCGTTCGGGTTCGATCGAAGCGGAGTTGACCACGACGAAGGGACCGTTCGCCCGGTTCGACTGGGCGTGAACATACCGCGCGGCCACCTCCTTGCCTGATCCGGGTGGCCCGGAAAGCATCACCCGTCCATTCGACTTTGTTACCTTGTCCAGATGGGACTTCAATGCCTTGAAGGCCGGACTTGATCCAATCATGTCAGCTTGGGTGACATCCTTGCGGCGCAGGTCCTGGTTCTCGCGGCGGAGCCGCGAGGCCTCCATCGCGCGGCGGATCACCACCAACAGTTGGTCGATGTTGAACGGCTTCTCGATGAAGTCGTAGGCGCCCTGCTTGATCGCCGCGACCGCGATCTCGATGTTGCCATGACCCGAGATGATGACGATGGGAATGTCTGGATTGTCGCGCTTGACCCGGGACAGGATGTCGATCCCGTCCATGTTGCTGTCCTTCAGCCAGATGTCGAGGATCATCAGCGCGGGCGGATCGGCGTTGATCTCGGCCATGCAGGCATCCGAATTGGCGGCCAGCCGCGTGGTATATCCTTCGTCTTGAAGGATATCCGCGATCAATTCGCGAATGTCACGCTCGTCGTCGACGATCAGGATATCGCCCATGTCCTACTCCCCAGATACCGCTCGTTTCGTGTCATGTCGCACACCCGTATCAGCGGATTCGCCGCCCTCGGGCGCACCAACGGCCGTCATGCCGGGGTGTTCGACCTCGGCTATCGGTAACCGGATCACCGCCATGGCGCCACGGTGCGCCTTGGGCGCGAAGGGCTCGGCGTCGATCAGTTCCAGAGTGCCGCCATGTTCCTCGATGATCTTCTTAACGATCGGAAGACCAAGGCCGGTGCCACTGTCGCGCGTCGTCACATAGGGTTCGAACAGCCGTGCCCGGTCCTCGGGCAAACCGATCCCGTTATCGGCAATCTCGATCACACCGAAGCCGCGCTGTCGCACAAGACGGATCCGTATCTCGGGTTCAAAGCCCTCCGGGGCACCCTTTTCCCGCAAACTTTCAATGGCTTCGCCTGCGTTTTTTATAAGGTTTGTCAAGGCCTGACTGATCATCGTGGGATCCAGTTCGGCGGGCACCGCCCCCTCGGGCAGGGACGAGACGAAGCGCACGTCGGGCTGCCCGCTCTCCTGCAGAACCAAAGCGTCCTTGACGAGGGCGGCCAGGTCCACTGACTTGCGTTCAGGTTCGGGCATTCGGGCGAATTTGGAAAACTCGTCGACGATCCGGCGCAAGTCCCCGGTCTGGCGCACGATCACGTCAGTATATTGATCCAGTGTATCGGCATCCTCGCCAAGACGGTCCCGGAACTTGCGCTTGATCCGTTCCGCCGACAGTTGGATCGGCGTCAGCGGGTTCTTGATCTCGTGCGCGATGCGACGGGCCACGTCGCCCCAGGCGGCCATGCGCTGCGCGGTCACCAGGTCGGTCACGTCGTCGAAGGCCACCACGTAGCCTTCGCGCCGCCCGTCCACGCCACGGCGCGTAGCCATCCGCACCAAAAGGTTTTCCATCTTGCCCGAACGGATCAGCCGGATTTCCTCTTGCGCAGTGGTACGATGCTCGTTCCGCAAACGGTCGAACAGCGCGGCGAACTCCGGAACGACCACCTGCAGTTCATGCCCATTGTCGCGCGCGTCGTCCAGTTGCAGAAGTGTCAGCGCCGAACGGTTCATGAATTCCACCCGTCCCCTTGCATCGACCCCCATCACACCCGCCGTGACAGAAGACAGGACCGAGTCGAACAAACGCCGCCGGCGTTCGGTCTGGCGGTTGTTTTCCAAGAGCGCGTCACGCTGTCCCTTCAATTGGCGGGTCATCTGATTGAACATCCGCCCCAGCATCGCGATCTCGTCGTCTCCGGATTCTTCGCGCACCTGTACATCCAGATCGCCGGCCCCCACACGCTGCGCCGCGCCAGCCAGCCGGCCAACGGGCCGCGAGAGCCGTTCCGCAAACCACATGCCCAGCCAGACTGCGGCCAGGATCAGGATCACCGCGAAACCGAGATAGAGCAGGCCGAATTCGAACAGAACACGACCGCGTTCGTTTTCAAGTTGCTGGTAAAGGCGCGAGGTCGCCTGCGTGTCGTCAAGGAGGCTGAGCAACTCGCCATCCACGCTGCGCGAGATGTAAAGATAGCGGTCGACATAGGCCTCGAGTGCGATCAGGGCCCGGAACTCGTTATTGTCCCAGTCCTCGATGATGACCGTCTCGCCCTGCGAGGCGCGGGTCAATTCCGCTGGACGCGGCTGTTCGTAATCGAACAGGTACGACCGTTCGCCCCGAGCCTTGATCTCGCCGCTGCCGTCGATGACATAGGCCTCTTTCAGGCCGCGCTGCACCTTGGCCTGCGCCTGGGTCAGCAATTGCCGCAACTCGCCATCCGACAGGAAGAAGGTGGCCTGACGCGCGATGTTGAGATAGCCCGCAAGCGTCCCGGCATCGGCAGACAGGTCGCGGCGGTGCTCTTCCTCGTAGGCCTCGGCCGCGGACAGCGATGCGCCGACCACGTTGCGCACCCGTTCCGAGAACCAGCCCTCGAGACCGATATTGATCGTCAAACCAGCGAAGACGGCAACCAGCACCGTCGGCACCAGCGCGATTGTCGCAAAAACACCGGTAAGGCGCAGATGCAGCCGAGACCCGGCCGAATGACTGCGCCGCGCGGCCACCATCCGGGCGATTTGCCGGAAGACCAGCGCCGCCACTACAAGGGCATAGACAAGGTCGGCCAAAAGGATGGCGCGAAGACCGTGGGAAGTGGCGCCTTGATCCAGCGGCCCAAGCAAAAGAAAGGTTGCAATCGCCAGGGCCGGCCCCAAAACGACCAGACCCAGCGTCGCCGCATTCCGGGCGCGCCGCGATGGGCGTTTCCGAAATAACCACTCGATGGCCATTCGGCCGGTGGCGCTGGCCACTGCGTGCCTCGTCTCGTTGCGCCGCGCGATCGACGGCTGTTCTTTCGCCTGCGCGCCGCTTACCTGCGGATTCGGCGCAACGCGCTGTTGCGAAATTACATCAACTTGCGGCGGCGAGTCACGCGAATATCAAGGTCGGTTATCTTTTTCCTCAAGGTATTGCGGTTGATACCCAGCAAATCGGCACATTTGGCCTGGTTGCCGCCGGTTGCGTCCAACGCGATTTCGATCAGTGGCAACTCGACTTCGCGAAGGATCCGTGCGTACAGGCCCGGCGGCGGCAGCACGCCGCCATGCAGGTCGAAATAACGGCGCAGATGCTTGGCCACCGACGCTGACAGCTTTTCGCCCTCGCCACCCCCAACGAGGGGTTCGATCTCGGGCTGGTTGCCCAGAACAGCTTCAACCTCAATCCGGGTGATGACTTCTTCCGGGCTGGTGACGACCAGCCGCCGGACCGTGTGTTCCAGTTGCCGCACGTTGCCGGGCCAGCTGTAGGCGCGGATCAGCTCCATCGCCTCGGGGGCGATCGTCCGCCGCGCGGCCCCGTCACGCTCGCACCGACCAAGGAAATGCTCCGCCAACAGCGGAATGTCGTCGACCCGTTCGCGCAAGGACGGCACAGCGATGGTTACGCCGCCAAGGCGATAGAACAGGTCCTGGCGGAACTGGCCCGCCTCCATCCGCCCCATCAGGTCGGTCTGGCTGGTGGCCATGACACGTGGCGCTGTGTCGCCGAAACTGTCCAGCATGCGCACGATGCGCGCCTGCGCCTCTTCGTCTAGATCGGCCACCTCGTCGAACAGGATAGAACCGCCCTTGGCACGGGCCACCAGCGCAGACGGGCCATCAAGTCCCTCGAGATCACTTGCCGTAGCGATGACGAAGGGCAAGGAGCGGCGGTCGGAAAAATCGTGGATGGCGCGGGCGATCAGCGATTTCCCGGTTCCCGACTCGCCAGTAATCAGCACCGGCAGATCCGCGTTCATCACCCGGGCCACCAGACGGTAAAGCGCCTGCATCTGCGGCGTACGCCCCACCAGCGGCAGGTCGTCCTGTTCACCTGGCAATTCCACGGTCTCGCGCGCCGGGCGCACCCGCCGTTTGGTCTCCAGCGCGCGCGCCGCGCGCTTCATCAGGTCGGGCAGGTCGAACGGTTTCGGCAAGTAATCATAGGCCTCGGCCTCGGCGGCCTGGATCGCCGTCATGATGGTGTTCTGCGCCGAAATCACGATCACCGGCAGGCCGGGACGTTCCTGACCGATCTTGGGCAGCATTTCCAGCCCGTTGCCGTCGGGCATGATGACGTCGGAAATCACGAGGTCGCCCTTGCCTTCCCCCACCCAGCGCATGAGCGTGGTGAGCGACGATGTCGCGTGCACCTTGCAGCCCGCCCGCGTCAGCGCCTGGGTCAGAACGGTGCGGATTGTGCGGTCATCGTCGGCGACAAGAACGGTTCCGTCCATCAGGTCTCATCCTCTTGGGGTTTGGGGGCGACGGGCAGCGAGATGCGGAACACGGTGCGTCCGGGCACCGAGTCGACCGCGATCCAGCCGCCATGGTCGTTGATGATCTTGGACACCAGTGCTAGTCCCAGCCCGGTGCCGTTCTCGCGCCCCGACACGAAAGGCTCGAACACGTCGTTGGCGATGTCCGGCGGCAGGCCTGGCCCGTCATCGACGATCTCGACCTGCAGGGGAACCGGCACGCCGGAACCATCCGGATGCCGCAACCGCAGCGACAGGTCGTAGAAGGTGCGCAGCCGGATCGTGCCGCCCCCTGGCCCTGCGGCCTGGGCGGCGTTGCGGATCAGGTTGCTAAAGACTTGCATCAACTGGTCGGCATCGGCCCAGGTCGGCGGCAGCGAGGGATCGTATTCTTCCTGGATCGTCATGCTCGCGGCATAGCTGACCAGCGCCGACTTGCGCGCGCGGTCCAGGATGTCGTGGATATTGACCGCCTTGCAATTGGGTGGGCTGAGATTGCCGAACTGTTCGACCTGGTCCAGCAGTTTCACGATCCGGCGGCTTTCGGCGACGATCAGGTCGGTCAGTTCCAGATCGCCGTTGCGCAGGTTCATGGAAAGAAGCTGCGCCGCGCCGGTGATCCCCGCCAGCGGGTTCTTGATTTCGTGGGCCAGCATCTCGGCCATGCCGATCGCCGACTTCGCCGCGGTCTTGACCGAATGCGCACGCCCCAGTCGCCCGGCGATCTCGCGCGGGCTGACCAGCAACAGCACGTGACCCGCCTGGTCGTTCATCGGCGCGATCTGGATGTTGCATTCAACCGGGGCACGCATGCCCGCGCTGACGGCCACATCGTTGATGAACAGCGCGGCATGGTTGCTGCGCACCCGGGAAAACGCCTCGTCAAGGGCGGCATCGACGGCCAGTCGGTCGAAGACGGGCACCTCGCGAAGGGTCTTGATCGTGGCATTCATGAACAGTTCCGCCGCAGGGTTGATCGCGGCGATCCGGTCCTCGGCATCCAGCAGGAAGGCCGGGATCGGCAGGGCGGTCCAGATCGGGTCGCTGTCCAGCGTCATACCGCGGACCTTTCGCAGGGACGGTTCAGCGCGCGCGGAAGCAGCGCCAGCACGCGCGAGGGATCGCGTTCGGTCAGCACCGCACGCCGAAGGGTGTCCGGGGTAGCCGCCTCGTCCATGTACCAGCCTAGGTGCTTGCGGATCACTCGCGCACCGAGGGAGCGACCATAGAAGGAGAGGGCTGCCTCGTAATGGGTGACCACCATATCGGCAAAGGCCGCGCCTTCGGGCGCGGCGGACACCGGGCGGCCGCCCAGCCGCGCGGCGATCCCGGCCAAAAGCCACGGCCGGCCCAGCGCGCCACGCCCCACCATCACGCCATCCGCGCCCGAGGCGGCGAGCGCCGCCTGGGCGGTCTCGGCGTCCACGATGTCGCCATTGGCGATCACCGGCACGGAAACGGCATCTTTTACGGTCTGAATCGCGCCCCAATCGGCCCGGCCCTTGTAGAACTGGCAACGGGTTCGGCCATGAATCGTGATCATTTGCACCCCCGCCGCCTCGGCCCGGGCGGCAAGGTCTGGCGCATTGCGCATCTCATCATCCCAGCCCAGCCGGGTTTTCAGCGTCACCGGCACCTTTACGGCGGCAACCACCGCCTCGATCAGCCGCAGCGCCCGGTCGGGGTCGCGCATCAGCGCCGAGCCCGACGCCCCGCCCGTCACCTTCTTGGCCGGACAGCCCATGTTGATATCGATGATCCGCGCGCCCTGATCCTCGACCATACGCGCTGCGCGCGCCATCCATTCGGGCTCGCGCCCGGCAAGCTGAACCGCCGTCCGGCCATCGTCCAAGCCCAGCGCGGCGCGTTCGCGAACGCCCGGCTTGGCTTGAACCATCTCCTGGCTGGCCACCATTTCCGACACGACGAGACCGGCGCCGAAAGAAGCAACCAGCCGGCGGAACGGCAAATCCGTGATACCGGCCATCGGGGCCAGCAGGACAGGAGGATCGAGCGGGATATTTGCCACCTGAATGGACAAGTGATTAAACCTTGTGCAGTTGCCACGGATGTAGCTTGAGGTTCGGAGAAATACAATCTGAGGGTGGCACTGGCGACGTCCGAAACTGGGATTGCCCATAATTTAAGCGACCAATGCCGCCTTATTGCCCCATTGCCCCGCAGCGCGCCCCCGCCTAAAGAGGCCCGGCATGAAGCGAGGGCGCAAAATGACCGTCACAGCGATCATCGTGGCCGCGGGGCGCGGCACAAGGGTGGGCGGCGACCGACCCAAACAATATCAGGAACTTGGCGGGCGCGCTGTCCTGGGGCGCACGCTTGGGGCCTTGTCCGCCCACCCGCGGATCGCTGGGTTGGTGGCGGTACTGCACCCCGAGGACGAGGATCTTTTTGCCGAGGCCATCGATGGGCTCGGCATTTCGGTGACGACGGTGGCCGGCGGCGCCACGCGCGACGCCTCGGTCCAGGCCGGCCTTGCCGCGGTTCCGCCCGGCACCACCCGGGTGTTGATCCATGACGGGGCGCGCCCGCTGGTCTCTTCTGCGCTGGTCGACCGGGTGATCGACGCGCTGGAAACCAACCCCGGGGCCGCCCCTGCCCTGCCTGTCACCGACGCGCTCTGGCGCGGCGCGGACGGCCGCGTCCAGGCGCCCCATCCGCGGGACGGGCTGTTCCGCGCGCAGACCCCCCAGGGGTTTCACCTCGATGCCATCCGTGCGGCCCATGCGGCCCATCCGGGCGGTGCCGCCGACGATGTGGAGGTGGCGCTGGCCGCGGGGCTTGACGTGGCGATCGTCGAAGGCGACGAGGACAATCTCAAGATCACCCACAAACAGGATTTTGCCCGCGCCGAGCGGGTCTTGCGGGAGAAGGACATGGACATTCGCACCGGCAACGGGTTTGACGTGCACGCGTTCTGCGAGGGCGACGGGGTGATCTTGTGCGGCGTAAAGGTACCGCATGACAAGGCGCTCAAGGGCCATTCCGATGCCGATGTCGGGATGCATGCGGTTACCGACGCAATCTATGGCGCGCTGGCCGATGGTGATATTGGGCAACACTTTCCGCCGTCGGACCCGCAATGGAAGGGCGCGGCCTCGGACATCTTCCTGAAACATGCCGTTGGCCGCGCGGCCGAGCGCGGCTATCGCATCGCACATGCCGATCTGACGCTGATCTGCGAACGCCCCAAGATCGGCCCCGTTGCGGGAACGATGCGCGAAGAGATGGCACGCCTGATGGGGGTCGACCTGGACCGGATGAGCATCAAGGCCACCACATCCGAACAGCTGGGCTTTACCGGCCGAGAAGAAGGGATTGCGGCGCTTGCCACCGTGACGCTGGTGCGTCCGTGACCCCTGCGCGCCTTGTCGCGACCTGGTTCGGCGTCGGCTATCTGCGGCCTGCCTCGGGCACTTGGGGTTCTCTGGCTGCGCTGCCGATCTTCTGGGCGCTGCACGTTCTGGGTGGGCCGGTTCTGGCCGCGCTTGCCGTCGTCGCGGTAACGCTGGGCGGCTGGTGGGCGATTGCCCGGGATTCGGCCGGGCACAGCGATCCCGACCACAGCGAATACGTCATCGACGAGGTCGCGGGAATGTGGCTGGCGCTGATGCCTCTGTCCTATGGGGCATCTTTCGCCGGTGTCGACGTGCTGGCGCTTTACCCGGGCTGGATCGTCGCCTTTTTCGGGTTCCGCCTGTTCGACATCTGGAAACCCGGTCTGATCGGTTGGGCCGACCGCAAGAAGACACCGCTAGGCGTGATGCTGGACGATGTGCTGGCCGGGATCGCGACGGCGATCTTGGTGATTGCACTGGCCGCGTTCTGGCATATCTTCCTGATGTGAGCACCAAGGCCGAAACACTCGTCAGGCTGGGCCGCACCCAGGGCGTGCGGGTTGTCACCGCCGAAAGCTGTACCGGCGGAATGGTTGCGGCCGCGATTACCGATGTTCCGGGCTCGTCAAGGATGTTCGACCGGGGATTCGTGACCTATTCGAACGTCGCGAAACAGGAAATGCTGGGCGTAAGGGCGGAAACGCTGGCCGCCCATGGGGCGGTCTCGGAACCCGTTGCGGCCGAGATGGCAGCCGGTGCGTTGGCCCGGTCAGAGGCAGGTGTCGCCGTTGCGGTAACCGGTATAGCCGGGCCCGGCGGCTCCGAATACAAGCCCGAGGGCCGCGTCTGTTTCGCCTTGGCGCAAACCGGTGCTCCGGTGCGCACCGAAACGGTTGAGTTCGGTGCGCTAGGGCGTGACACGGTCAGGGCGGCTAGCCGCGACCATGCCTTGGACCTTCTGATTTCGGCATTAGACCGCGAGTCATGACCCGCCCCCTTTGTGGGCAAACGCGCCGCAAGCCGCCCGATTTCCGTTCACTTGAAAAACCGCTCAACAGATAAGCGTCGATTTGGCCGTTTGCCGCTTTTCTTTGCGGGACCTGCGCTTTTCAACCCTCGCCAACCGAAAAATCGAAAGGAACGAGGGGATGAACGGGGCTGATACCGCCTGGATGCTGGTTGCGACGGCACTTGTGCTGTTCATGACACTGCCAGGGCTTGCGCTTTTCTATGGCGGGTTGGTGCGTGCACGCAACGTGCTGAGTGTCTTCATGCAATGCTATGCCATCGCCTGCCTGATGAGCGTGTTGTGGCTGGTGGCGGGCTATTCAATCGCCTTCGGGGGCGAAGGGGCCTTCTGGGGCGGGCTGTCCAAGGCGTTCCTGGCGGGTGTGGGCGACGAGAGCCTGTCGGGCAGCCTGCCGGAATACCTGTTCGTCGCCTTCCAGATGACATTCGCCATCATCACGCCGGCGCTGATCGTCGGCGCTTATGTCGAACGCATCGGATTCGGCTTCGTGCTGCTGTTCTCGGCGCTGTGGATGCTGCTCTGCTATGCGCCGGTGGCGCACTGGGTCTGGGGCGGCGGGTTCCTGGCCGATGGCGGCATCTTCGGCGAGACCGGAGTGCGAGATTTCGCGGGCGGCATCGTGGTGCATGAGACCGCGGGCCTTGCGGCGCTGGTGCTGGCGGTGATGCTGGGCGCGCGGCGCAACCGCACCACGCCCCCGCATTCCCCGGGCTTCGTGTTCATCGGGGCGGCGATGCTGTGGGTCGGTTGGTTCGGCTTCAACGGCGGCTCGCAGCTGGCGGCCGATGCGGGCGCGGCCAAGGCTTTGCTGGTGACGCATATCTCGGCGGCAACGGCCTCGCTGACCTGGGCGCTGTGGGAGAAGATCAAGTATGGCACGCCGTCCCTGGTGGGCATCGTGACCGGCACCATCGCGGGGCTGGCCTCGATCACGCCCGCAAGCGGCTTTGTCGGTCCGGTGGCGGCGCTGATCATCGGGGCGGTCGCCGGCATCTTGTGCCAGGAAGCGGTAAACCTGATCCGCAACAAGCTGGCCATCGACGACACGTTGGACGTCTTTGCCGTGCATGGCGTCGGCGGCATCTTTGGCACGATCATGATCGCGGTCTTCGGTGCCGGGTCGTGGGTCGCACAGTTCGGCAGCCTGGCGATCGTTGGCGTCTTCACGCTGGTGGTGAGCGTGGTGCTGGCAAAGGCCGTCGCACTGGTCACAGCGTTGCGCGTGGACGCCGAGACCGAAACCAACGGTCTCGACCTGTCGGTGCACGGCGAACGCGCCTACGACATGGCGTCGTGACCTGACAACAGCGCCCCGAGCGCGGCCGGATCCGGCCCGCCCGGGGCGCTGACGATATCCCAGAGCTGTGCGGCGCGCACATCGCCCAGCAGGCTACGGGCCTTGGCTTTCAGCTTGTCCGTGCGGGTTTCCAAGGGCAACGGCGCATCAAGATCATGGGCGGCCTCGACAGCGCCGGTGTCGGTTTCCACGATGACACGGGCAGCGGTTTCAGGCAGCGCCCCGTCGGTCTTTACCGTTACCTTGTCGCGTAATGCCACAAGGGCGGGATCGACGCAGGCGGCATCGCTGAAGGTGGCGAGCGCCGCGGTATCGCGCCCGGACAATACCATTGCCGCGATCAACCGGTAACTGAACTTGGCGCCCAGACCTGTTACAGGTGCGGGTTGATTGCAGACCTTCAGCCAGCGTGGATGGGTGATGACACTCACCTTCGTCACGGCAGCAGGGTCGAGTGGCATTAGGCTGCTTAGCGCCTCGATCATGGCATGTGTGCCATGGCAACAGGCGTGGAACTTGTGGCTGACGGTCTCGAACAGCCAGCGCTCGCCCAGACCGTCCAGTGCGCCGACGTCGGCAGTACCCGCGTGGGTCTCGCCAAAGCCCTGCGCCCCTTCAAGACCATCGGGATTGGAAACGAACCCCCGTGCTGCCATCAGCGCCGCCTCGACCCCGTTAGCGGCTGCGATCCCGGCATTGAACGGTTTGCCCATGGTGCCGAACTGCGATTTCAGCCCCGAGGCGCGGGTCGAGACCAGCCCCACCGCCTGCTCTGCGTCGGCGCCCAACAAACGCGCACCGGCCAGGGCCGATCCGAAAGCACCTGCCGTACCAGTCTGGTGAAAACCCACCTGGTAATGCTCGCGCCCCAACCAGACGCCCACGCGGATAGAGGCCTCTACGCCTACCAGTGCGGCATCGAGGAAGTCGGTGCCCCCGGCCCCGGTTTTCTGCGCCAGCGCAAGAGCGGCGGGCACAATGGCGACCGAAGGGTGCCCGATATGGGCAAAATGCGTATCGTCGTAGTCAAGCGCGTGCGACGCCGCGCCATTGGCCAGTGCCGCCGCGCGCGCGGGTACCCGCGTGACGCTGCCCACGAGACCCGCCTGCGGCGCGCCGCCCTCCTCCAGCACCATGTCGCGGGTGATCCGGGCCACGGGCTCCTGTGCCCCGGCCATGGCGCAAGCTGCCCAGTCCAACACCGACAGCCGCATCATCGTCCGTGCGGCCTCGGGCGGGCGGGCCTGTGCCGCGAACGTGGCCAATCGGCTGGATAATCGCACTGTTGCCTCCCCACTTGCGCCGAATGCAGACTGCCGCGGGGGCGGCGGGACCACAAGTGGTCAGGCCGCGGAGGTGCCGTAAAGCGCTTCGGCGCGGGCCTCGAAGGCCCGGACGATACGCAGCATCGCCTCGTTGAACACCGCGCCGATGACGCTTTGCAACACGCGGTTCTTGAACTCGAAATCCACGAAGAATTCGACCTTGCAGCGACCCTCGCCAATATCCTCGAAATGCCAGTAGGATTTCAGGTAACGAAACGGACCGTCCAGGTATTCGGTGTCGATCCGGTGCAGGCTGGGCCACAGCGTCACCCGGCTGCCGAACCGTTCGCGGAACACCTTGAACGAAATCACCAGATCCGCCTCCATCAACTCGTGATCGCCGAAATCCGTGCGTGAGCGGATTCGCGCCGCTGCCGTCCAGGGCAGGAATTTCGGATAGGCGGCCACATCGGCCACCAGATCGTACATCTGCTGGGCGGTGTAGGGCATCTCGCGGTTTTCGGAATGTCTGGGCATGATCCCGTTTGGCTACTGACAGTGGGCCGCCATTTCTGCTAGTGAGCGCCAGAAATCAAGGGGGAAGGCATGGGCGAGCGACCCTATGTCATAGACGAGATGCTGTCGGCCAAGACAATCGCGGCCCGGGTCGAGGCCTTGGCGGCCGAGATCACGCGGCATTTCTCGGATACCGACAAGCTGGTGGTGGTGGGCCTTCTGCGCGGCTCCTTCGTGTTCATCGCCGATCTGGTGCGGGAACTGCGGCTGCCGGTCGAGGTCGATTTCATAGAGACCTCGTCTTACGGAAATGCCACGGAAAGTTCGCGTGAAGTGCGCATTCTCAAGGACTTGCGCGGAAAGATCGAAGGGCGCGACGTGCTGGTGGTCGAGGATATCGTGGACACGGGTCACACCCTTGCCCATGTGTTGCACCTGCTTAACGCTCGAAAACCCCGCCGGTTGGAGTGCTGCGCGCTTCTGGACAAACCCTCGCGGCGAGAGGTGGACGTCGCGGCCACATGGGTCGGCTTCGAAATCCCGGACAACTTCGTGGTCGGCTATGGCATCGACTTCGCCCAGCGAAACCGAAACCTGCCCTATATCGGAGCAGTGCGGTTCGCGGAATAAATCTCAAGAACACGGAATGCCGTTCTCTCTCAAAGACTTCGCTTGGCTGCGCCCCACCCTGTGGCACCTGACCTACGAAGCCAATCTCCCGGCGATCAAGGCGTCCGGTCGGCTTTTTTCAGCGGAAAAGCTCCGTCTCCGCGCCGGTGTTGCCGCACGCCCAGAAAAACGCTCGCAATCAGAGAGACTTGTCGTTGACGGACATGCGATAGCCCTGCGAGATCAACAAACACTACGCGCCGGACACATCGCATTCGAGGATCAAGCCACGTTCGAGTACGTGTTGTGCCTATTGAATGCGCATGTCTTCTTCTGGCCGGGGACTGCAAAGGCACCGGTTTCCACCGGTCGCAATCACTTTGCACGCTACCGAAACGAGGGCGGTCTCGTCCTGAAGCTGTCAACCCTCGAGGTCCTGCGTCGGAACGCATCCCCGCTTTTCTGTCGTTTCAATAGCGGGGCTCCGCGCAGCAGCGGGGGGCACAAGAGCCCCCGCGGGCCATCGACCTTCTTGCCGGCGTGCGATTTCGAGGGAACAGCGGGCACAGTGGTCGAATGCGTGTTTCATCAAGAGACCGTTTTACCCGACACCTACGAAATCATGCCATTGCGAGATGTACTCGCCTGACCGCCCCCAGGCCGCAGAAATGAAAAGGCCGCACCTTGAGCACGGCCTTTTCGTAACACGATGCAAGCGCTGGTCAGCGCTTGGAGAACTGGAAGCTGCGGCGAGCCTTGCGGCGACCGAACTTCTTGCGTTCCACCACACGGCTGTCGCGGGTCAGGAAGCCAGCAGCCTTAAGCGCTCCGCGCAGGCTGGGGTCGTAGAGTTGCAGCGCCTTCGAGATGCCATGCTTGACCGCACCCGCCTGTCCCGACAGCCCGCCACCCTTGACGGTGGCCTGCACGTCGAACTGGTCCTCGACACCGGCGACGGTGAAGGGTTGGCGCAGGATCATCTGCAGAACCGGACGGGCGAAATACGTGCCCATGTCCTTGCCATTGACCGAGACCTTGCCCGATCCCGGCTTGATCCAGACGCGGGCGACCGCATCCTTCCGCTTGCCGGTGGCATAAGCCCGGCCCAGCTCGTCGCGGACGGGTTCACGCGGAGCGTCGGCATCGGCCAGAACCGCCGCCTCGCCCGAGACGGCCTCGTTCAACTGGTCGAGGGATTTGATTTCGTCGGCCATCACGCGCTCCGGGTGTTTTTCTTGTTCATGGACTTGACGTCCAGGACTTCGGGGTTCTGCGCCTCATGCGGGTGCTCGGCGCCCGCGTAGACGCGCAGATTGGTCATCTGCTTGCGGCTCAGCCGGTTGCCCGGCAGCATGCGCTTGACGGCGGCAGTCACAACGCGCTCGGGATGCGCGCCTTCGAGGATCTGGCTGGCGGTACGGTGCTTGATCCCGCCCGGGTGGCCGGTGTGCCAGTAGTATTTCTTGTCGGCGCGCTTGTTGCCGGTCATCTGCACCTTGTCGGCATTGATGACGATCACGTTGTCGCCCATGTCCATGTGGGGGGTGAAGGACGGCTTGTGCTTGCCGCGCAGACGCATGGCGATGATCGAGGCGAGGCGGCCCAGAACGACGCCCTCGGCGTCGATCACGATCCACTTCTTCTCGATCTCCGCCGGGGTAGCGGTGTAGGTTTTCATGTCTCTGCCCTATTCGGCTGGGTGGTCCTGGACGGGCACCTTCGGCCCCGCCCTTTCGGGATGGCGCAGTTCTAAGCATTTCAAAGGCCCAGTCAAGCGTGTTTGGATGGAATTTGTATCACAGTATCAAAGGCTTGCGAAAACGGTATAATAATACCTCATCTCTTATCGACACCCCGCCGCATAATGGAGGCGCAAAAACGGCAGCGTGGACGCGGCGCGCGAAAAACCTTCGATTTCGTGGAAATCGGCACTTGATCGACTCGGATAAACGCCTTAGGTGGCCGTCCACACGATCGGAACCGATCCCAACTTCGGACTACCCGGGGGGGCGCTAAGGGACCGACTGGATTCAATCTGCTGGTCAGAAGGGGAGCGCCATGAAAGACGCCAACCTCTTCCAACTGGGGATCGGTCTGGAGACAGGCGCCCATGCGGAAGATAACCGCAGCCACTCGGCTGCACCCGTAACCCGCGACGTGTTCGACGACACCCGCGACGATCATTTCATCCGGCGCGACGGCCGGGTCTTTGCGGGCACGCACCTCATTATCGAGGTGGTGAGCGGACATGGCTTGGACGACGAGGCGCGCATTCAGCAGGCGTTCCGCGACTGTGTTGACGAATGCGGGGCGACGCTGCTGCACATCCACACACACAAGTTCAGCCCCCAGGGCGTGAGCGGGGTAGCCGTCTTGGCCGAAAGCCACATTTCGGTGCATACGTGGCCCGAGATCGGCTATGGCGCGTTCGACGTGTTCATGTGCGGCGATGCCGAACCCTGGCGCGCGGTAGATGTGCTAAAGCGCGCTTTCGCGACCCACGATGTCCGCGTCAAGGAATTGCTGCGCGGCGACGGCTTGGTCACGGAAACCCAGGCGGCATGACCGACTGGGTTCGCGAAACGTTGCACCGTGACTACGCGCAGGCGCTGCGCGTGGAAAAGATGTTGTATGACAGCAAGACAGAGCATCAGCGCCTGAAGGTGTTCGAGAACGGCACCTTCGGTCGTGTTCTGACGCTGGATGACGTGGTGCAGACCACTGAGGGCGACAACTTCATCTATCACGAGATGATGACCCATGTGCCGATCCTGGCACATGGGGCCGCCAAACGGGTTCTGATCATCGGGGGCGGCGATGGCGGCATGGCGCGCGAGGTGCTGCGGCACAAATCGGTCGAGCATGTCACCATGGTCGAGATCGACGCGGGTGTTGTCGATTTCTCGAAGCGGTATCTGCCGATGCTCAGCCAGGGCGCCTTCGACGATACGCGGCTGACCCTGGTGATCGATGACGGTGCGGCCTTCATGCGGGCCACGCAGGACAAGTTCGATGTCATCATCGTCGACTCCACCGACCCGATCGGTCCCGGCGAAGTCCTGTTCACCGATACGTTCTATGGCCACGCCAAGCGGGCGTTGACCCCGAGCGGTATCCTCGTCACGCAGAACGGCGTACCGTTCATGCAAGGCGATGAACTGACCAACACGATGCGCGCTTTCAAGGCGCTGTTCGCCGACTGGCGTTGTTACCTGGCCACGATTCCGACCTATGCGGGCGGTCCCATGGCCTTTGGCTGGGGGACCGACGGGGACGCGGGGGCCGTTTCGGTCGAAGTACTGGCCGACCGATTTGCGGCGGCTGGTATCGAAACCGCGTACTACACCCCCGAGGTCCACAAGGGCGCCTTTGCCCTGCCCGGCTATGTCAAACGGCTGATGCCCTAAGCAACAGGCCACGGAGCGCGCTGCGCGCCTTGCTTCAGTCGCAGGCGGCGTTGTCCGACGTTGCGCAGATGCGTGCCATTCGGCGCGCCTCGGCGATCTCGGTCTCGGTCATCCGGGCGGCGACCCTCTGGCGATAGGCTGCGGCGCGGTTCAGCACTTCGGCTGCGATCCAAGGGTAGTCCGAGCCGACGCCCTGACGGTTCTCAGCCGCAATGTCGTACCACATATGCGCCCGCGCAGGGTCCAGCGGCACGCCCTCGCCACTCTCGTACATCCAGCCCAATCCGATCTGCGCCTTGGTGCGGCCCTGTTTTGCGGCCCGCCGGAACCAATCTGCCGCCTCGGAGTACTCCTTGCTGCGGCGATACATCAGGCCGAGCAATTCCTGGGCGACCGGGTCGCCGGCTTCGGCCGCCGGGGTCCACGCTTCGATCTCGTTGCCGAACTCTTCCGCGAACGCGCCCGTGCAGGTCATCACGGCAGCCAGCGCCAGGCCCAGCCTACATGCGGTCATCCAGTTTACCTTCCTATTGCGCAGCTCAGCGGGAAACTGACACCCGAGAGGTAGAACACGCAGTCGCGGGGACCAGCCCGATTGGCCCTCCGCCCCCTGCCCTCATGTCGGCGGGATTGAATAGGTCAGCCCAGCCCGCGCAACCGCACCCTCAAGCCCATCCGAGAAGATCATAGCATCGCCCACGGCAAGCACCCTACCCAGCTTCAGCAGTCGCGCGTCGCAAATCAGGTCGCGATCCGCCGCCGGTTTGCGCATGAAGTCGATGGAACAGTTCGTCGTGACCGCCAGCGCCTTGGGGCCAATCATCGCGAGGATCGCCAGGTAGATCGAGACGTCGGCCAAGGCGAACATCGACGGCCCCGACACCGTTCCCCCGGGGCGCAGGTGGCGTTCGGCCACCGGCATCCGCACCCGCACCACCATCGGTGTCACCTCCTCGAGCACGAAATCATCACCGACCTGTGGAAAGTCACGCGCAAGGAAGGCCTCGAGCGCGGCTTTGTCCATCGCAAGGTTCATCCCCTTCCCCCCTCTTCCTTTGCCGCATAGTCTTTGCCGCAAAGGTGAGGAGAAACAAGATGAGCGAGATCCTGATACGCGAGGATGCAGGCGGCATTGCCACGCTAACGCTGAATGCGCCGGAACGGCTGAACGCCCTGTCCGACGCGATGCTGGCGGCCCTTCAGGCGCAGATCGACGCGCTGAGCGACGACCGCGAGACCCGGGTGGTGATACTCAAAGGCAACGGCAAGGCATTCTGCGCCGGCCATGACCTGAAGGAAATGCAGGCTGGCCGCCAGGCCGAGGATGGCGGCCGCGCCTATTTCGCCGATCTCTTCGCGCGATGTGCGCGGGTAATGACGGGGCTCATTCGGCTGCCGCAACCGGTTATCGCCGCGCCCCATGGCATCGCGACTGCTGCGGGCTGTCAGTTGGTCGCCTCTTGCGATCTCGCGGTGGCGGCGGAGGGCACGCGTTTTGGCGTGAACGGGGTCAATATCGGGCTGTTCTGTTCCACGCCCATGGTTGCTTTGTCACGCAACATACCCCGAAAGCAGGCCTTCGAAATGCTGACCACGGGCGCGTTCATCGAAACGGACAAGGCCGAAGCGCTTGGCCTTATCAACCGTGCCGTGCCCCACGAGGAACTGGACAGTGAAACCCACGCTCTGGCGGAGACGCTTGCGAAAAAGTTGAATTCCGCGGTCCGGATCGGCAAGCGCACCTTCTATGAGCAGCTTGAGCTGGGTCTAGATGCGGCCTATGCCCATTCCGGCGCGGTCATGGTGGAAAACATGATGTGGCGTGATACCGACGAAGGAATCGCCGCATTCATCGAAAAACGCCCGCCAGATTGGCAGGCGTGACAACGTGGATCGGGGCCAGGCGGTTGCCCGCCCGGCCCTGATCGCGAGAGTGTATTATTCAGCAGCCATCTGCATTGCCGGCGTCGCTTCGGCGGCGGCCTTCTCGGCCTTGCGCTTGCGCGTTTCGGCCAGTTGGTCTTCGGTCTGACGCATGTTGATGTAGGCGAAGGCGACGACAAAGCCGATCGTGCCAAGAGCGAGGGGGCCGATGATATCCATGTTTCAGTTCCCTTTTGTTGTAGCTGGTTATGCAGGGAATACGGGTCGTCTCTGAAACCGGATCACAGGTGTGGAGAAAATTTTGCAATTTCATGTGCATACTTGGGCATACCATTGATTAAAGGCTTGAGTGGGAACGTGAATTGGACGCGCAGCCGCAGAGATCAAACGAATGTGAACGCCGCCCAGTTCGAGAAAAAAGTACCGCTCTGCCCCGGCACGGCCCTATTTCACCAGAATTATGACGATCAGGAAAAACACGAGAAGGCCGATAACCCCGGCATTGGCGAACAGGAGACTGCCAAACAAAAGAGCCGCCAGAACGGCCACCACGATGATCGCCTGTTCATAGCCCGGCCTGCGCGAGACGCGTTCTTCGATTTCCTCGGGCGTATAACGGCGTATCACTCCGCCAAGAATGGCGAAGGCCACCCGCCGGGCACTCTGCCACAGCTCGCCGAAGAGTGTGTCGCGCCGCATCATGTCGCCTTGTAACAGCGCATCCGCGCCGATTCCAGTCCGGAGACCGGACCTTTACAAAGCGTAGAGCGCGCCGAACTTCGCGTCGAGATATTCGAGCAGGGGCCCTTCGTGGGGCGCGAACCCACAAGCACGTTCGATGGTCTCGGCTGGCGTGTACAACCCTCCGGGGCACTGAACATGCTCGCGCAGCCAAGCGGTGGCGGGTTCCGCGTGGCCCCTGGCAAGATCGTCGTCCAGCGTTGGAACATCGGTGCGAAGCGCAGTGAAAAGGCAGCCGGCATAGACGTTGCCCAAGGCATAGGTGGGGAAATAACCGAAGAGTCCCACCGACCAGTGCACATCTTGCAGCACCCCGTTCGAGGGCTTATCGACCGCAACCCCGAAATCGGCCTCGAAGCGCGCATTCCATGCTTCTTCCAAGTCGGCCACCTCCAGCCGACCGGCGATCAGGTCGCGTTCCAGATCGAAGCGAAGCATGATGTGCAGGTTGTAATGTACCTCGTCCGCCTCGGTGCGGATATAGCCGGAATGGACGCGGTTGACGGCGGCATAAAAGGCGTCGGCATCCGCCGCGCCCGAGCCGCCGAAAAGTTCAGACATCCGGTGGTATAGCCAGCCGCAGAACGCGCGTGACCTGCCCAACTGGTTTTCGAAGATGCGGCTTTGGCTTTCGTGAACGCCCATCGACACGCCCGCGCCCAGCGGCGTAAGCATATAGGCCGGATCGATCCCCTGCTCATAAGCGCCGTGGCCGACCTCGTGCAGCGTTGAATAAAGGCAACCCAGCGGCTCGACCTCGTCCACGCGGGTGGTGATGCGCACATCCGTACCAGACCCGCTGGTGAACGGATGCACCGACTGATCCAGCCGCCCGTGCCGCCAGTCATAGCCAAAATGCGTGGCAACCTCTCGCGCCAGGATCATCTGGCTTTCGGCAGGGAAGCGTCCCGAAAGGACAGCAGGGTGCCGATCGGCCTCCATGATACGCTCGCGTAGTTCCACAAGGCGCGGCCGCATCCGGTCGAAGATCGTGCCGACACCGGCAGCAGTCGCGCCCGGTTCGTAATCGTCCAGAAGCGCATCATAGGCGTCGCCACCACCGGCCAGCGCGGCGGCCTCTTCGCGTTTCAGCCGCACGACTTCGGTGAGCACCGGCAGGAAATGCAAGACGTCGTCGGCCGCCCGCGCTTCGGCCCATATGCCCTGGGCGCGGCTCGTCACCCGCGCGATCTCGGCCGACAGCCGGTCGGGCAGACGCAGGGCGCGGGTGTAGCTGCGTCGAATGTGCCGGATCTGCGCACGGGCCACATCGTCCAGCGCGCCCTCATCCACCGCGGCAAGCCAGTCACCGATCCGGGGATCGCTGCGCCGGGCATGCAATACCGATTCCAGCGCGCCCATCTCATCGGCGCGCTGCTGGGCTGCGCCCCTGGGCATCACCGTCTCCTGGTCCCAACCCAGCCGCCCCATCACCTGCCCCAGCGCTTCGGTCTCGCGCTGGAAGGCCATCAGCTCGTCGAATGCGCTCATACGATCAACCCCGGATCGTGGATTGCTGTACGGGGTATTGCGCTAGGAACCGCGCGCGCAGCACGAGGGTCCAAAGCGTGATCGCCCCGATCTGGTGCGCGACCGCGATGGGCCATTGTGCCGCGAAAAGGATCGTCCCGATCCCCAACGTGGCCTGCGCCAACGCCATCAACGCCACGTGATCGAAGGCGCGGCGGGTACGGCGGTAGGCACTCTTGCGCCCGATGAACCATGTCAGAAGGCCCACAATCACCACTAGGTAACCGTTCATCCGGTGGATGAACTGCACAAGCGCGTGGTTTTCGAAGAAGTTCCGCCAAAGCGGCTCGATGTAGAACGGGCTCGGCGGGAAGAACCCGCCGGCCATCAGCGGCCAGTCGGTATAGGCCCGGCCCGCATACAGCCCCGCCACCTGCGAGCCCAGCAGTATCTGCAGAAACACCAGCAGCATCAGTGCCGTGGCCATCCTGTAACCCGTCCGATCTCGCACCCGGCGCGCCTGCAGCAGGTCTGCTTCGCTACGGGCCAGCTTGAAGATGAACCAGGCCGTTACCCCTATCAGCGAAAAGCCGAAACCGATATGCAGCGCCATTCGATAGGACAGGAAATCGAAAGGCGGCGGCGCGATGCCGGCGCCCCCCATCAGCCAGTCCGCCGCACCCAGCAACAGGATCAGCACGCCAAGGCCGAACAGCCTCGGCGTCCAGCCCTTGGGCATCTTGCCGGCCGCAAGAAATCCGACGAACCCCACCGCCCAAAGAAAAAGCGCCGTGGGAGCCAACTGGCGAGAGCCCCAGCCCCACCAATAGGCAAGCTGGAATTCATCCAGCCCCATCCCGTGCGCCTCGCCGCGATACACGGGGCTGTCGCGGAACCGCTGGAAGGCGGCCAGCCAGTCGCCCGGATCCAACGGCGGCAACGCACCGAACAACGGGTTCCAGTCCGGCATCGGTACCAGCATCTCGGTCAGCCGGGCAAAAGCACCGATAACCAGCATCGCGGCGACGATCAGGAACAACATCATCAGCCACAGCCGCACCGCTCCGCGCGCCCCGCGCCGGGCGGCACGGTCGATCACACCGGGTTGCACCACGGGTCGCTCGCGCGGGGCCTCGGTGCCGACCTCCTCGAAGATGTTGCGCTTCTTTGTCATGAGTTCCCTCTCGGTCGGGCGCGCTTGCAGCGCCCCGTATCGGGTGTGACGCGAAGAGTAGGGCCCGCGCGGTGAGCCTTCAAGTCACTCACCGCGGTCACGGGCCCGCGTCAATTGACGCAGCATGCCGTGGAAGACCTGCACATCGGCTCGGGTCAGCGGCATTCGGCTCCATAGGTTGCGCAGGGCAAGCTTCATGCCGGGCGCCTTGGTGTCGGGGAAAAAGAATCCCGCGTCCGACAGGCGCACCTCGTAATGCTCGGCCAGTTTCTCGACTTCCAGCGCACTGGCCGGTTCTGTTCCGGCCAATTCCATCCGTTCGGGCAGGATGTCGGCTGTCTGGCGACGCCATTCATAGGCCGTCAGCAACACGCATTGCGCTAGGTTGAGCGATGGGAAGCCAGGGTTCACAGGCACCGAGACAATGGCATTCGCCCGCGCGATGTCATCGTTTTCCAGTCCCGCACGTTCCGGTCCGAACAGCACCGCAACGCGCCGCCCTTGCCCTGACATCGCACGGGCCTCTGCCATCGCACGTTCGGGCGTCAAGATCGGCTTGGTCAGCCCCCGCCCCCGCGCCGTGGTGGCCAGAACGAAGTCGCAGTCGGCGACCGCCTCGGCGGTGGTGGCATGGATCGCGGCCCGGTCCAGCAACCGCCCCGCGCCACTTGCCAACGCCACCGCCCGCGGGTTCGGCCAGCCATCGCGCGGATCGACCATCCGCATCCGGTCCAGGCCGAAATTCCACATTGCCCGCGCTGCGGCGCCGATATTCTCGCCCATCTGCGGGCGGACCAGAACAAAGACGGGTTGTGCAGGGTCGGACATATACGGGCCTTATACTGGATCGGCCGGTGTGATACGCCGCCCCCCGCACGCTGGCAAGCCAAAGCCCGGAACCGCCACATACGTCCGTCCGCATCGCCATAGCCAAGCCCGCCAAAGCCCGCTATAGGGGCGAAAACCCGCGAGGAGCCCGCGAATGGCCGAGATCGAGCATCCCCAGATCTACCTGATCACCCCGCCCGCCTTCGACCTCGACAGCTTTCCCGACCGGCTGGCGGCGGTGCTGGACACCCACCCCGTGGCCTGTCTTCGCCTGGCACTGGCCACGCGGGACGAGGACGCGGTGGCGCGTGCCGCCGACGCCCTGCGCGACATCGCCCATACCCGCGATGTTCCCCTGGTGATCGAGGCACATCTTGGCCTTGTCGAACGCCTGGGGTTGGACGGCGTGCACCTGACCGACGGGTCGCGCAACGTCCGCAAGGTGCGCAAGGCCCTGGGCGCCGATGCCATCGTCGGCGCCTTTTGCGGGAACTCGCGCCATGACGGGATGACAGCAGGAGAGGCGGGCGCCGATTACGTGGCGTTCGGGCCGGTGGGCGAAACCGGACTTGGCGACGGCACTCGGGCCGAGAAGGATCTTTTCGCATGGTGGTCTGAAATGATCGAACTGCCTGTCGTCGCCGAAGGCGCGCTGGACGAGAACTTGATCGCAAGCCTTGCGCCCGTTGTGGATTTCTTCGGCATCGGCGAGGAAATCTGGCGCGACAAAGATGCGTCGGCCGCTCTTGCCCGACTTCGCGCCGCGATGGGCTAGGCAGCAAGGTTGGATTCCACCACTGCCGGACAAAGCGTCCTTTAAACGCCTTGCGCTCGCGACTCTGGCATTGCACATCGCACGGCGTCTTCGCAGGCTTTGGCCAATGCCTTGCGGTCGGAATGGTCCGACACCCGGACCGGAGCGTGGTAAACGATTTCCACACCACCTTGGGGGCGAGCCGCCAGTACCTTCAGCAGGTGTTCGCCAAAACCCATGTCTCCCCACCAGGCGTAAAAGGCGGGGTGTTGACCCGGGGGTGCGGTATAGATCACCGTGACGGGCTGCACATGCAGGATGTCATGCAGGCCCTCGGTGAAGAACGCCGCGAAAAGCGTGGTCTTGAACGGCAGCACCCGACGCCCGTCGGTCGAGGTGCCCTCGGGGAAGAACAAGAGCTTGTGACCGGCTTTCAGCCTTTCCTCGAAAAGATCGTTATGTGTGCGGGCCTCACGACGGTCACGATTGATGAACACCGTGCCCGTCGCCCGCGCCAGCCAGCCGATCCCCGGCCAGCCTGCCACCTCGGCCTTTGAGACGAAGTAGATCCGCTTGCGCGCGTTCAGTGCAAAAATGTCCAGCCACGACGCGTGATTTGCCACCACCGCGCCGCGCTGGCGCATCTGCCGGCCGCGCACCGTGTAGCGCATTCCCAGAATAACGAATGCCATACGGCAGACGAATTGCGTGATGAAGGGCGTGAGCGGACGATGCCAGCCGAAGAGAGGACGTTCCACCAGCCGTGCTAAGAGCAACACCCCCAAGCAGCCAAAGGTCACGCCACCCAGCGTCAAACCCCGCCAGGCCACCCGCCACCATCCACCGGGCCCGATCGGCGGCGAGGGTGGCGGGGCGGCCCCGCGCCAAGTACTCATCCACGGCCGCGCGTATAGCGCGCGGTGCTTTTGGCATTCATCTGTGCGGTGTCCATCACCAGACACACATCCACCGTGTTGAACGCCCGATCGACATAGGCCCCCTCACCCACAAAGCCGCCAAGCCTGAGATACGCCTTGATCAGCGCGGGCATCGCCAGCATCGCGGCCTTGCGATCGATCTGCCCGGCCGGTACCAAGTCCATGCGCTGGAAATGATCCTCGACCGCCCGCACCCGCAGCGGCGGCGGCGCCAGAAACCGATGATGCAGATAGGCTAGCGGTTCGGCCAGCGCATCGACATCCGTACCGTGAAAGCTCGCCACGCCGAACAGCACCTCGATCCCGCGATCCAGCACGTAACCGGCCAACCCGTTCCACAGGTGATACAGGGCGGTGCCCCCGCGATAGTCTTGATGAACACAAGACCGCCCCAGTTCAAGCAGCCGCCGACCGCTTTGCTTCAACACTGACAGATCGTATTCGTCTTCGGAATAGAACCGCCCCAACGCCGCCGCCCGCTCCGAAGTCAACAGACGGTACACACCGACAACGTGGTCCAGCGAGGCGCAATCGCGCCGGGTATCCACGAGGATCAGGTGATCGTAATGGGGATCGAACGCATCGCGTTCCAGGCGCGCCACATGGTCGACGAGCGGCCCGTCGCCGCCCAACTCCTCGACGAAGACGGCATAGCGAAGCCGCTGCGCCGCAAGCAGGTCCGCCTCTGTCTCGGCAAGGCGCAGTTCGAAATGGTCCTCGGGCGGGTGCATCGGCAGGAACTCCCGTATGCCGGCGCGGTTCACTCGGCGCCTTCTAGGGGCCCAGCGAACGAAGCGCAACAATGGCGGCATGGGGCGTATAGGACAGTCCTGTTAAGCCTGCGTTAACCAACTTCCGGCAGCTTGCCGAAAACGCCTGTTCAGGACTCGTAAACCGGCATGAGCTCGACCCGTTCCCCGTCGATGACCAGCTTGCCAGCTTCACGGAAATTCACCGTGATCCGATCGCCGATCACCGATTGCACCTGGCCCGTACCCCAATCGGGCCGGCCCGGATGCCGCACCAGCATTCCCGGCTCGAGAACGGAGTTCAGGGGCTTCATCGGCGCACTCCTTATCTGCCGCCCAAACGGGAGGACGCCCCATGGCTGACCTCACCGCGCTCGTTGGCTCGCGTATCTGCCACGATCTTATTAGCCCGATTGGCGCGATCGGCAACGGGATGGAACTCCTTGCGATGTCCCCCGGTGTGGCCGGACGCGATGAACTCGCCTTGATTTCGGACAGCGTGGCACGTGCCAATGGCCGGATCCGGCTTTTCCGCCTCGCGTTCGGCGCGGCGGGCGAAGGCGTCGATGTCGCGGGCGGCGAACTGATCGGCATTCTGAAGGATTACTATGGCGGCAGCCGGATCGAGATCGCCGCCGATCCGCCGGCCGCGATGCCGCGCGGCTTGGCCAAGGTGGCACTCCTTGCGGTGCTTTGTGCAGAAACCGCGCTTGTCCGGGGCGGTCGTATCGCACTCAGCTGGCAGGCCGGTGAGATCGCGCTGACCGGAGAAGGGCCGCGACTTCAGCTCGATCCACGCCTCTGGGACCCGATCGCCGAAGGGCGCGCGCCCGATGACGGGCTCAGCCCAGCCGAGGTCCAGTTCGCCTTGCTGCCCGCCGCCGCGCACCAGGCAGGCCGGACCCTAAGCCTGTCCCGTGGTGAAACCCGCTTCGATCTCGCCCTCTGAGACCTTCCTAGATTTTCCTGGCCCCGCAACTTCCCACTTCCATTGGCGGCCCGAGGACGCGTCAGCGTCCGCGCCACGCCCAACGCCGGACCAGCGCGGCAAAGCCGTGCACAGGCCGGGGGCTGGAGCGCCCCCGTGCGTTCAGGGTCGAACGGTACCCTTGCCGTCGACAAGGTACTTGAAGCTCGTCAACTGTTCTGCCCCGACCGGACCACGTGCATGCAGCTTGCCCGTGGCAATACCGATCTCGGCACCCATCCCGAATTCTCCCCCATCGGCGAATTGCGTGGACGCGTTGCGCATGAGGATCGCGCTGTCCAGTCGCTCGAAGAATCGAGCCGCCGCCGAGTCATCCTCGGTCAGGATCGCGTCGGTATGCCCCGACCCGAAACGGTGGATATGGGCAATCGCAGCATCGATGTCGTCCACCACCCGGGCGGCGATATCCATGTCCAGATATTCATGGCCCCAGTCTGCGTCGGTCGCGGACATGGTCCCCGGCAGCCGCGACAGACTCGCGTCGGCATGCACACGAACCCCCGCGCTCACCAGCGCAGCCACAAGATCGGTGCCCAGTGTGTTCACCACGTCCCGGTGCACCAGCAGGCATTCCGCCGCGCCGCAGATCCCCGTTCGCCGGGTTTTGGCGTTCAGCACCACGTCGAGCGCCTTTTTCGGGTCGGCGTGCTTGTCGACATAGATATGCACGATCCCTTCGAGATGGGCAAAGACAGGCACCCGGGCCTCGCGCTGGACAAGCCCCACCAGACCCTTTCCTCCACGCGGTACGATCACGTCGATGGTGCCAGTCATCCGCAACATTTCGCCCACCGCCGAACGGTCGCGGGTGGGTACACGCAGGATCGCGTCCTCGGGCAAGCCCGCGACGCGAAGTCCTTCGACCAGGCAGGCATGCAAAGCCCCCGAGGAATGGAAAGTCTCGGAGCCACCGCGCAGGATCACGGCATTCCCGGCTTTCAGGCACAGGGCGCCGGCATCGGCCGTCACGTTCGGACGGCTTTCGTAGATCACTCCGATCACGCCCAACGGTGTGCGCACCCTGCGAATATGCAGGCCGCTCGGCGTGTCCCACTCCACCATCACCTTACCCACCGGGTCGGGCTGTGCGGCGACGGTGCGCAACCCAGCGACGATGCCCCCAATCCGCGCCGGATCGAGTTTCAGCCGGTCCAGCATCGCCGGGCTCAGCCCCTTGTCGCGGCCGAACTCCATATCCTTCTCATTGGCCTCGAGAATTTCCGCCTCTCGCGCGGCCACCGCTTCGGCGGCGGCCTCCAGTGCGCGCGTCTTGGCGACCGGATCGGCAAAGGCAAGCTCCGCCGCCGCGGCCTTTGCACGCGTGCCCAGATCGGACATCATCGCGGGAATGTCGGTCTCGTCTTTCATGTCGCCATGTCGTCCCTGTGGATCAGCGCCGCCCGCCCGGGGTAGCCCAGGATCGCCTCTATGTCACCCGAGCGGCAGCCCCGGATCAACCGCGCCTCGGCCGCGGTATAGCGCGCAAGACCCGTACCCAGCCCCTGCCCCTTGGGGCCAAGAATCACCACCGGATCGCCGCGCCCGAAATCGCCCGTCACCGCCGTCACCCCAGCGGGCAAAAGCGACTTGCCCTTGCCAAGCGCCGCGGCAGCGCCCGCATCGACCGAAATCGTTCCGCGCGGCTTCATCGCCGCGATCCAGCGCTTGCGTGCGGCCTGCGGGTCCCCCTTGGGCCGAAACCAGGTCGCAGCAGCCCCATCTTCAAGCGCCTTGATCGGCCGCAACACCGCACCCTGGGTGATCGCAAGCGCACAGCCCGCCCCGGTGGCGGTCTTGGCAGCCATCAGCTTGGTCTTCATGCCACCCTTGGACAGACCGGATCCGGCATCACCCGCCATCGCCTCGATCTCGGGAGAGATCTCCTCGATCAGGTCGAACCGGCGTGCAGACGAGTCGTTGGAGGGGTTTGCCGTATAGAAGCCGTCGACATCGGACAACAGGATCGCGACATCCGCCCCGACCGTAACGGCGACCTGCGCCGCCAGGCGATCGTTGTCGCCATAGCGAATTTCATCGGTCGCGATGGTGTCGTTCTCGTTCACGATGGGCACCACGCCAAAGGAAAGAAGCGTTTCCATCGTCGCGCGGGAATTCAGATAGCGCCGCCGGTCGGCCGAGTCCTCCAGCGTCACCAGAACCTGGCCGGTGGTGATCCCATGGGGTGCAAGGCAATCCTCGTAGGCGCGCGCCAGACGGATCTGGCCGACCGCGGCCGCCGCCTGGGACTGTTCCAGCGCCAGCGTACCCTGCCCCAGCCCCAGCGCGCCGCGCCCCAGTGCAATCGACCCGGACGAGACCAGGATCACGTCCGCGCCGCGCGCCTTCAGCATTGCCACGTCTTCGGCCAGCGCGTGCAGCCAGTCGGCGCGCAAATCGCCGCTTGCCCGATCGACCAGCAGCGCCGAGCCGATCTTGACGACGATGCGTCGCGCGGATGTCAGGGACGCCAAGGTTCGCGCTCCTCACCCGCCGCCTTGTGGCGCAGCCGGTCCTCGTCGATCTCGGCGCGCAAGGCGCGCAGAACCTCGGTGACGCCCTCGCGCGACACGCCCGACATCATCAGCACCGGACTGCCCACGAGCCGCTCCAGTGCGGCCTTCTTTTCGGCCCGCTCCTCGTTGTCCAGCGCGTCGACCTTGTTCAGGGCGGTGACCCGCGGCTTGTCGGCGAGATGCCCACCATAGGCCTCGAGTTCATGAATGATCGTGGCGTAATCCTCGGCCACATCGTCCGATGTCGCATCGACCAGGTGAAGCAGCACCGCGCAGCGTTCTACATGGCCCAAGAAACGGTCACCGATCCCCCTGCCCTCATGCGCCCCGGCGATCAGACCCGGAATGTCGGCGATCACGAATTCCACCCCGTCGACACCGACAACGCCCAGGTTCGGGTGCAGAGTGGTGAACGGGTAATCGGCGATCTTGGGCCGCGCGTTCGAGGTTGCGGCCAGGAACGTGGACTTGCCCGCGTTCGGCAGGCCCAAAAGGCCGGCATCCGCGATCAACTTGAGCCGCAGCCAAATGGTCCGCTCGACGCCATCCTGCCCGGGGTTGGCGTGGCGTGGCGCCTGGTTGGTCGAAGTCTTGAAATGCAGGTTGCCGAAGCCGCCATTGCCGCCCTTGGCCAGCAAGACCCGCTGACCAAGCTCGGTCATGTCGGCGATCAGCGTTTCTTCGTCATCTTCCAGAATTTCGGTGCCGACCGGCACGCGCAGCACGATGTCGTCGCCCGACGCGCCGGTCTTCTGGCTGCCCTGCCCGGCCTTGCCGTTCTTGGCAAAAAAATGCTGCTGGTAGCGGAAATCGATCAGGGTGTTCAGCCCGTCGACGGCCTCGGCCCAGACATCACCGCCTCGCCCGCCATCGCCGCCGTCAGGCCCGCCATACTCGATGAACTTTTCCCGCCGGAAACTGATGCAGCCGTTGCCTCCCGCACCCGAACGAATGTGGACCTTTGCGAGGTCAAGGAATTTCATGGCTGGCCTCGAATGCAACGCGGAACAGGCGATAGTGGATATTGGGCGCGGGCTCAAGTCGCGCCAGCGACCGGCCCATGCCCCGGCCGGTCGGTTCAAAGCCAAGTTTGGCCAGCACCCGGGCCGACCCGGGGTTGTCTGCGAAATGGTCCGCGGCAATCACGTCTAGCCAGCGGAACCGTGCAAAACAGGCGGAAACAAATGCATGCATGGCTTCGGTCGCATAGCCCTTGCCCCATTCATCTGGATCCAGGAAATAGGCCAACGCAGCGGGCGCACCACCCAGCCCGCAAACCCCGATAACCCGGCCGTCATGCCGCCCTGCAATGCCAAGCCGAAACCCGACATCACCACGGAAACGCGACCTCGCGATCCAAAGCGCGCGCGCTGCATCGGGCCACGGCACCGGGATCGTTCCCATCATCGGGGCCACACGAGGATCGGTGGCGATCCGACCCAGCGCGGGACCATCCTCGGCCTTCAGCGGCCCAAGTGCCAGGCGCGGCGTCTCGACCCGGAACTCAGACGCTGCCCCCATGATTTAGCCCAGTTTTCTGAGGTAGGTCCAAGTAGCGACCTTGCCACCGCGCGCCACTGAGTAAGCCTCGGCATCGCCGAGATATTCGAAGCCCGCGTTGGTCAGCACCCGGGCCGAACCGGGATTGTCCTGGAACACCTCGGCGAAGATGGTCTTGCAACGCTGGGGGTTCGCCTCGATCAATGCCGCCACCGCTTCGGATGCAATGCCGGTGTTCCAGAAGGCCGGCGCAACCCAATATCCGACCTCGGACTGAGCGCGCTCCATCCGGTCCAGGGCAATAACGCCCAGAACCTCGGACAGACCGTCGGCCGCCCCGTCCATCACCCAGACATCTTCGCTTCGCTGGGGGTCCTGTGCGCGCTTGATGAAGGCTTCGGTCGCGCCGGGCGGCAACGGGTGCGGAATCGACCGGGTGAACCGCGCAACCCTTTCGTCACCCGCGAAAAGCCGCAAGAGCCCCGCATCCGAACCACGCACCGGACGCAGAACAAAGCGCGTCGCCTGGATGATGGGTTGCGGGTGCGAGATCATCTCAAGGGTCATGCCTGTCCTCCTCCGAAAAGCGCGTAGGCAACGCTCGCAACCGTCATGCCTGCGAGGCCCCACATCAGGTATTTCTCGGCAGGACGGCCCGCAACCGTCCGGGCAATCCGTTCGCCCCCGTAGGTCCAAGCCGGGTGCAGCAGGGCCTGGCAAACAAGCAGGCAGATCGCGATCGTGGCGGTGGCCTGAAAGGCCGGGGTGCCGGGCGCGACGAAACCCGCAAAACCCGCCGCGATCAAAGCCCATGCCTTGGGGTTCAGCGGATGGACGATAAGCCCGGCGGCAAAACCGGGAACCCGCCCCTCGGCGACACCAAGCGACAGTCGCCTGTTGGCCACGCGCCACGCGAGCCAACATATATAGGTGGCCGAGACCCATTTCAGCCCTTCGAAGACCATCGGATAGCGGGCCGCCAGCCCCATCAGTCCAAAACCGACCGGCCAGATCACGAACTGTTTGCCGAGCGCCACACCGGCCACGAACGGCAGCGCACCGCGCAGGCCGAACCTCGCCCCGGTGGTCATCAGGGCCATGTTCGCCGGGCCCGGTGTGCCGACCTGGCTGGCTGCAAACACCAGAAAGGAAGCCGTTTCGACGCCCATGCGTGCGTTCCAATTCTGTTCCGCAATACGAACTGGGGGACCGGCGCCATGCCGATCCCCCACCCGAATTTTTCATTACCTTCGAGCTGTCGGCTTATTCTGCGGCCTCGGCTACCGGAAGCACGGAAATGAAGGTCCGCCCCTTGAGACCCTTATGGAAGGTCACGGCGCCCTCGCAGGTCGCGAAGATGGTGTGATCGCGGCCCATGCCCACGCCTTCGCCCGGCCAGAACTTGGTGCCGCGCTGACGGACGATGATATTGCCCGAGATGGCCCGCTGGCCACCGTAAATCTTGACGCCAAGGCGACGACCCGCCGAGTCGCGCCCGTTGCGCGAGGAGCCGCCTGCTTTCTTGTGTGCCATTCTCTTTCTCCTCTCGCTTAGCCGTCGGCCAGTTTCTTGGCCTGCTCGACCCAGCCTTCACGCTCGATCCGGCCCTTGAACGAAAGCTTTTCGTCCATTTCGGCGATGTCCGCATCGGTCCAAGCGGCGATCTGCGCAAAGCTGGTGACCCCGGCCTCGTGCAGTTTCTTTTCCAACGCCGGCCCCACGCCCGACAACTGTTTCAAATCATTACCACCGCCAGACTTTTTCGCGGCGGATTTCGCCACGGCCTTCTTTGCCGAACCCTTTTTCGGCTCCGCGGCGACCACCGCAGCAGCCGAGACACTTCCCGCGCCCAACGCTGCTTTCACGCCAGTCGCCTCGCCGCCCTTTTCCAGGATCTCGGTGATCCGAAGAAGGGTCAACTGCTGACGATGCCCCTTGGTCCGCTTCGAGCTGTGCTTGCGGCGGCGCTTGACGAAGTGGATGACCTTGTCACCCTTGATCTGGTCGATCACCTCGGCCTGTACGGCCGCACCCGCGACCGTCGGCGTTCCGACGATCCCGCCGACCATCAGGATATCGTTAAATTGAACCGTCTCGCCAGCATCGGCAGCGAGCTTTTCTACGCGCAGCACATCGCCCGACTGGACCTTGTACTGCTTGCCACCGGTCTTGAGGACCGCGAACATGGGCCGTTTCCTTCTTGTCTGCCGCGTCCTGTGGCCCCACCCACTGGGTGGCGTTTCCGCGAAATCGCGCCTCCGGACAGCGCGCCCCCGGCCGGGGCGGTGTCAATATTGACGGCCCCGAAGCGATACCACGGGGCCGGAAACGTGCGTATCTTCGATTTTCTCTCACAAGTCAAGGCCTGCACCCAGTCCGGACGCTCAGATGTCCTGCCCCGCGATGAACTGCGCTGCCGCCAGTCCCAGCTCACGAGAAATCCGGGTAAAAGCCACGTCGAATCCCGCGAAAAGCGCCGCGTTCAGCGCGTTGCCTTCGGGCGTTTCCGACAGCGTGATGTAATCCTCCAGCGTTTCGTCCGCCAAAGGCGCGTAGGCCATCGCGAGATACGAGAAAAGCCATTCGCGCGTCTCGTCGCGGATGTCCGGCTCCTGGCCCCAGACATCGGCCAGCATCTGTTCCTCGGTCAGCTCGAAATCGAAGGCGCGCCCATCGGCCAGCCCCATGTAGAACGCGAGGTTCGAGTTCAGCGCACCAGTGACGTTGGCCTCTACAAGGTTGTTGGCCTCGACAAAGCGTTCAATCAGATCAAGCCGCGGTTCATCGTCGGCCTGCATTTCTTCCAGCCGCTCCATGCTCGCCTCTTCAACCTCGGGGTCGAGGAGTGCACGCCTTGCGGAAAGCTCCAGAGAGACGATCCGTGCGCCGGTCTTGGAAGTGAAGAACGCGATCAACGAATCGAGATCACTGTCGGTCAGTTCCCGCTCGAGGGCGCCGCGCAGGTCCTGGGTCATCCGCCCCCCGTCATAGATGCGTGCAACCGCCGCGTCCCAGCGGTCGCCGCCCCGGCCAGGGAACATCTCTTCCTCGAGTTCGTCGCCATATTCCATGCCCTCTTCCCGCATGATGCCAACAAGGTCCTGAACCCCAAGCGCACCCATCAACGCGTCAAGCCGCGCCGCCGAGTCGGCTTTGGCGGGAAGCGCAAGGCTGAGAAGGAACACAACGGGCAGGGCTAACAGGCGTCGCATCGGGGATATCCGGCATGGCTGAACGTTTTAAGAAGTAATGCCGAAACGGATGGAATCCAACTGCGGCCGTGGGAATACGGGCGAAACGCCGCCCGCCCGGAAAAACGGTTGCAAGCCCCTGCGGTTCGCACTAGATCACCGTCCCACAAGGCCACGGGCTGCGGAGAGGTGCCGGAGTGGTCGAACGGGGCGGTCTCGAAAACCGTTGAGCCTTCACGGGTTCCCAGGGTTCGAATCCCTGTCTCTCCGCCACTTTCTGCGCGCTTTGCCCGAGACCGATGGGATGGTGCGAAGTCGCGGCTCTATCCGAGCAGCGAACAGATTCGGCGCACGGCCAGCGCATAGCCCTCGACCCCGCAACCCGCGATCACGCCGTCCGCCCTGAGCGAGACATAGGAGTGATGTCGAAACGCCTCGCGCTTGTGGATGTTCGAGATATGCACCTCGATTACCGGCCCCTCGAAGGTGTTCAGCGCATCTAGGATGGCGACCGACGTATGGGTGAAGGCCGCAGGGTTGATCACGATCGCCGCCGCCTCGTCGCGCGCACGCTGGATGCTATCGATGATCTCGCCCTCGTGGTTCGACTGAAACAGGCGTACGGCATGCCCGTTTTCGCCCGCGACCGTCGCGCAAACCCTTTCGACATCGGCAAGCGTTTCGTGGCCGTAGATATCGGGTTCACGTTTTCCCAGCAGGTTCAGGTTTGGCCCGTTAAGGATGTAGATCGTCTTGCCCATCGGAATCTCCTTGATGCACATCTTTCCACGGCAAGGCGCCGAGAAACAGTCGAAAAGCAACCGGTCAAGTCGTTGGCGACGGACCATGTTCACCGACCGAATTGACAGAATGCCGCAGCCCGATAGGCTGATCCGGGACCGGCACCAGACCGGCCCGTCCAGCAGGGAGTGGGACATATGTGCGATATCTGCGTGATGAATGCCATAAAGGGCCGGATGCTGTCGCGGCGCAGCTTTTTCAAGGGCGGGACGACAACGGCGGCGGCTGCCATGGTCGGCGGCGTGGCCAGCGCGCCAGCAGCGCTGGCGCAGGGGGCTTCGGCGGTCACCGACATGACACACACCCTGTCCGTGGACTTCCCTACCTTCGGGGGCTCGCCCGGAATCGCCTATGACAAGCAGTTCGACTTCGCCGCCAACGGCTACAACCTGTACTCGCTGACAGTGAACGAGCACACGGGCACCCATATCGACGCGCCGCTGCACTTTTCGGCCGACGGCGCCTCGGTGGACGAAATCCCGGTGGAAAGCCTCGTCTGCCCGCTTTGTATCCTGGACATTCGCGCACGCGCCGCCGAGGACCGCGACACCCAGGTGACGCCGGACGACCTGAAGGCTTGGATCGCGGCACATGGGCCGATCCCCGACGGAGCCTGCGTGGCGATGAACTCGGGCTGGGCGGCCAAGGTCGGCACACTGGGCTTCCGTGGCGCCGACCCAGCACGGCCCGGAGGCCTGCATTTTCCCGGCTTCCACATCGAGGCGACGCAGATGCTTCTGGAAGAGACCAACGCGGTCGCCATGGCGGTGGACACGCTGTCGCTCGACCACGGGCCTTCGGCCGATTTCGCCACGCACTACGCCTGGCTGCCCGCGGGCCGCTACGGGATCGAGTGCATCGCCAATCTTGACCAGTTGCCCGCGACAGGCGCCACGCTGGTGGTCGGTGCACCCAAGGTCAAGGGCGGCACCGGCGGCCCCGCGCGCATCTTCGCGCTGGCGTGACGGCGCGCGCGCCAGTATCCCCGGGGCACAACCCACGCACCAAGGAGGCCCCATGGCCACGGTGAAAATCTGGACCGACGCGGAGGCCGAGGCGGACCCGTGCGTCAAGGCGGTGTTCGACGACATCCGCGCCACCCGCAAGACCGACTTCGTCAACAATGTCTGGCGCGCGCTCGCCAACCAGCCTGCCGTGCTGGAATCGACCTGGGCCCAGGTCAAACAGGTGATGGCACGCGAAAGCGCCTTGGATCCGTTGGTAAAAGAGATGCTCTACATGGCGGTCTCGATTGCGAACGGCTGCGAATATTGCGTCCATTCCCACACCGCCTCCGCGCGCGCAAAGGGCATGACCGACGCGCAGTACGAGGATCTGCTTGCGGTGGTAGGGTTGGCCGCGACCACCAATGCCCTGGTGACCGCGTTGCAGGTGCCGGTCGATCCCGAATTCAAGGCATAACCAATGGACCACGCGATCATCGCCCGCGAGCCCGGCGGCCCCGAAGTTCTGGACTGGGTGGAGTGGCCCGTTCACGCCCCCGACGACGGCGAGGTGCTGGTGCGCCATACCGCCGTTGGGTTGAACTTCATCGACACCTATTTCCGCTCGGGCCTCTATCCCTGGCCGGGCGATATCCTGATCCCTGGCGGAGAGGCCGCGGGGATCGTCGAGGCGCTGGGTTCAGGCGTGGAAGGATTCGCAGCCGGAGACCGTGTGGCCTATACCACGCCGAACGGCGCCTGTTGCACCGCGCGCACGATCCCCGCCGACCGTCTGGTCAAGCTGCCCGATGGCGTGCCCGACGAGATCGCCGCCAGTGTCATGCTCAAGGGGCTGACCGCGCATTACCTAATCAATGACAGCTTCGCGGTTCGCGAGGGTCAAACCGTGCTGGTCCACGCAGCGGCCGGCGGTGTGGGCCTGTTGTTGGGGCAATGGCTCGCGGCGCGCGGCGTGCGGGCCATCGGCACCGCCGGCGTGTCCGAGAAGGTCGGGCTGGCCCGAGCGCATGGCTTTGACCGGGTGATCGACTATCGCGCGGACGATTTCGTGTCCTCCGTCATGGACGCGACCGATGGTGAGGGCGTCGACGCGGTCTATGACAGCGTCGGGCGCGACACCTGGCGCGGTTCTCTCGCCTGCCTGAAAAAACGGGGAATGTTCGTCAATTTCGGGCAATCCTCGGGAACATTGGACGCGTTCCGTATCTCCGACCTCGCCAAGGGTAGCCTGTCTGCCACACGCCCCGTGTTGTTCGACTTCATCGCGGATGCGGCCGAACTGCGCACCCGCGCCGTCGAACTGTTCGACGCTATCGAGGCGGCCACCCTGACGCCCCGCGTGGGCCAGACCTGGCCGCTGGCCGAAACCGCCGAAGCGCACCGCGCGCTGGAAGGGCGCGCGACGACCGGGGCTACGGTGCTGATCCCCTGAACACGGCGCCCTTTCCCCTTCCCTTCCCCCGCGCTGTCTGAAAAGCTGCGCCGCAAAAGGCGAACGCTGCCAAGGAGGAAAGCCATGACAGATTTCACCCGCCGCGGCGCACTTGGCGCCATGGGCGCCGCCGCCACCCTGCCGCTGATGGCCCGCCCGGCGCTGGCGCAGACGAAACTGACCGTCGGTGCGCTGCGCTTCACCAGCCATGCCGCAAGTTTCGTCGCCTACGAGCGCGGTTATTTCGCCGCAGAAGGCTTGGACGTGGAGTTCAAGTTCTTCCAGGCCGCCCAGCCAATGGCCGTTGCCATCGCCTCGGGTGACGCCGATTACGCCGTGACGGCGATCTCGGGCGGGCTGATCTCGCTGGCCGAAAAGGGCGCAACCAAGGTGATCGGCGGTGCGCTGTCCGAAGAGAAGGGCATCGACGGGCAGAAGATCCTGGCATCGAACGCCGCCTATGAGGCCGGGCTTACCAGCCCGGCCGGGCTCGACGGCAAGAGCTTCGGCATCACACAAGCGGGGTCCTCGTTCCACTACATGGGCGCGAAGATCGCCGCTGCCGAAGGCGCCACCCTGACCTACAAGCCGCTGCAAAAGGTGCCCGCGGTAATCGGCGCGCTGAAATCCGGGCAGATCGACGCCTGGACGATCGTACCCCACATCGCCAAGCCGCTGGCGGCCGCAGGCGCGGTGCAGATCATCGGGAACGTGGCCGACTACATCCCCGACTATCAGGTCACGACCGTCTTCACCTCGGCTTCGACCGCCGCGGGCGAACGCGAGAAGACCCAGGCCTTCCTGCGCGCCTTCGCCAGGGGTGCCGACGATTTCAACGCGGCGCTGGTGGACCGGACCGCGGGCGACGAGGCCGCCGAAGAGATGGTGCGGCTGATCCACAAATACGTCTACACTGACAAGGCGTACGAGGCCGCCAAGCCCGGCATCGTCAACGGCGCGATGCGGATCAACAAGGATGCGGCACTGAACATGGGTTCGGTCGAGGACCAGCTCGGCTGGTTCAAGGCCGAGGGGCTGATCAAGGACTCGATCACCGCCGAGACGCTGGTCGACCCGTCATACGTTCCCATCGTCTGAGTTGACGCCGGGCCGCATCCTGACCCGGCTCCTACCCCATGGACCTTACCGTTTCCAGCGTTTCCCATCGCTATGGCACCGTCGAGGTGCTGCGTGACATCTCGCTCGACATCCCGGGCGGGCGTATCCTGTGCATCGTCGGGCCGTCAGGCTGTGGGAAATCCACGCTGCTGCGGATGATCGGCGGGCTGGAAATGCCTTCTTCTGGTACGGTCCTGCATCGTGGCGCCCCGCCCGAAGGCTGCCTGAACCCGCTGACCTTCGTATTTCAGGATTTCGCGTTGCTGCCGTGGCGATCTGTTGAAGGGAACATCTCGCTGGCTCTGGAGGATCACCCGCTGAGCCGTGCGCAGAAGGCCGAACTCATTTCAGACGTGCTGACGCGCACCAAGCTGTCCGAGTTCCGCGCCGCTTGGCCGCGGCAGTTGTCCGGCGGCATGAAACAGCGCGTGGCCATCGCCCGCGCGCTGGCGGTCAATCCCGCGGTGATGCTGATGGACGAACCGCTGTCGGCTCTGGATGCGCAGACGCGCGAACTCTTGATGGATGACCTCGTAACGCTCTGGACGCGGGCCCCGTTCACCGCGGTCTATGTCACACACAACCTGGCCGAGGCGGTGCGGCTCGGCCACCGGATCGTAGTGCTGTCGCGCCGGCCGGGCATGATCCGCGAGATCGTCGAGATCGACATGCCGCTGGAGGCACGGTGCGACGGCGACCCTGTGCTCGAGGCACACAAGGCACGGCTCTGGAAACTGATGCGCGACCAGGCGGCTGCCGCAGATATGGAGTTGCAGCATGGCTGACGCCGGGCGCCCGGTCCCGTTCCGCGGCGGCGGCTTCCGGCCCGGCCGCGTCCGTGGCGTGGGGCTTGCCGTCTTCGTCCTATTGATCGCACTGGCCGAGTGGGGCACCCGCACAGGCTGGATCTCGTCGCTTACCCTGCCCCGCCCTTCTGATGTCGGCGCGACGCTGTTGAACCTTGCACATTCCGGGATGCTCTGGACCCATCTCGCCCCCTCGCTCAGCCGGTTGGTCGTGGGCGCGGCGCTGGGGATCAGCGCCGGCATTGGCGTGGGCGTTCTGATCGGGCTGTTCAGCCTGATCCGTGCGGGGCTGATTCCGCTGATCGCAGCCCTTTTTCCAATCCCCAAGATCGCGCTGCTGCCGCTGTTCGTGATCTGGTTCGGCATCGACGAGGGGTCCAAATATGCACTGATCGCGCTGGGCACCTTCACCCCTACGGTGGTCGCGACCTATGGCGCGGTCGACAATGTCGACCGGACGCTGATCCGCATGGGGCAAAGCTTTGGCCTGTCCTGGGCGTCGATCGTGCGCAAGATAGTGATGCCCGGGGCCTTACCCGGCATCCTGTCTGGCCTAAGGGTCAGTCTTGCCATCGGGATCATCTTGCTGGTCGCAGCAGAGATGCTGGGCGCGGAATACGGGATCGGCTCCTATATCCTGCAGGCCGGATCGCTTTACGACCTGGAGCGGCTTTTCGCGGGGGTGGTAATCCTGTCGGCGCTGGGCGTGGCGACCAGTTCGGCCATCGGCTGGGCAGAGCGGCGGCTGCTGGACTGGCGCAGCTAGGGGCGCACGCCGTGCGCGCGCGCGCCCCAAAGCCCGTTCCCTAAAGGCACTCCTCGAAGAGCTTGCGCGTGTTCTCGGCGGTCAGTTCCACCGGGTTGCCACCGGCGCTGGGATCGGCCAATGCCGAAGCGACCAGCACGTCCAGATCAGGATCGGTCACCCCGAGCGCCGTCAGGTCAGCCGGAATGCCCAGTTCCGCGTTCAGTTTCCCAAAAAAGTCATAGAAGCCGTCGAACCCGCCCGGGATACCAAGATAGGCCGCAGCGCGTGCGATCCGATCTTCGATGGCCGGGCGGTTGAACCGCAACACGGCGGGCATGACGACGGCATTCGTCGTGCCGTGATGGGTTCCGAAATGCGCGCCGATCGGGTGGGACAGCGCGTGGATAGCGCCCAGCCCCTTCTGGAACGCCACCGCCCCCATCGCGGCCGCCGACATCATCTGCGCGCGTGCCTCGATATCGCTACCGTCGTTGTAAGCACGTAACAGGTTTTCTTTCACAAGCCGCATGCCTTCCAGCGCGATGCCCTGGCTCATCGGGTGATAGAAGGGCGAGGAATAGGCCTCGAGACAATGCGCGAAGGCGTCCATGCCGGTGCCTGCGGTGATCGCGGGGGGCATGCCGACGGTCAGTTCAGGGTCGCAGATCACCACCGCGGGCAGCATCTTGGGGTGGAAGATGATCTTTTTCTCGTGGGTTTCACTGTTGGTCAGGACGCCCGCCCGGCCCACCTCGGACCCCGTGCCGGCAGTCGTGGGCACGGCAACGATGGGGGCGATGGCGTCGGCATCGGCGCGGGTCCACCAGTCGCCCACATCCTCGAAATCCCAGACGGGCCGTGATTGCCCGGCCATGAAGGCCACGCATTTGCCGAGGTCGAGCCCGGAGCCGCCGCCAAAGGCGATCACCCCGTCATGGCCGCCCGCGCGGTAGACGGCAAGGCCCGCTTCGAGGTTCTTCTCGGTGGGGTTGGGGTCGACTTCCGAGAAGATCGCGCGGCCCAGCCCCGCCTTGTCGAGGACCTCCAGCGCCTGTTGCGTGATCGGCAGTTGCGCAAGGCCGCGGTCGGTGACGAGCAGCGGCTTGCGGATACCGGCCGCGATGCAGGCCTCGGGCAGTTCCGAGATACGCCCTGCCCCGAAGCGGACGGTGGTGGGGTAGGACCAGTTGGCGGTGAGGTTCATCACTCAAACCTTCTTGAAGTGGTAGGATTTCGGTCGGGTCAGCGCGTGGTAGCCCAGCACCGACAGCCCCGCGCCGCGGCCGGTGTTCTTGCACCCGGTCCAGCAGAGCGCCGGGTCGAGGTAGTCGCAGCGGTTCATGAACACCGTGCCGGTCTCGATGGCATCGCCCACCCGGCGCGCGCGGTCGGGATCGACGGTCCAGAGTGAGGCGGTCAGACCGAACTCGGAATCGTTCATCATCGCAATGGCTTCCGCGTCGTCCTTGACGCGCATGATGCCGACCACGGGGCCGAAGCTTTCCTCGCGCATGACGCGCATGGAATGGCTCACGTCGACGAGGATCTGGGGCATCAGGTAGGCGCCGCCATCCTCGGGGAAGAGCGTAGGGTCGATCAGGGCCCTGGCGCCCGCCTCGATCGCCTCGGAGGTTTGCGCGCGGACCAGGTCGGCGAAGCGGGTCTGCGCCATCGGGCCCATGGTGGTGTCTGGGTTAAGCGGGTTGCCGAGTTTCGCCTTGGAAACGATATCCACGCATTTCTGCACGAAGTCGTCATAGACGGTTTCCTGCACATAGATCCGCTCGATCCCGCAGCAGCACTGGCCGGAATTGAACATCGCCCCGTCCATCAGGCCATCGGCGGCGGCGTCCAGGTCCGCATCCTCCATGACATAGCCCGGATCCTTGCCGCCAAGTTCCAGCCCCAGCCCGGTGAAGGTGCCCGCGGCGGCGCGTTCGATGGCCTTGCCGCCGCCCACGGAGCCGGTGAAGTTCACGAAATCGAAGGCGCCGGCCGAGATCAGGGCGGAGGTGGTGTCGTGGCTCAGGAACACGTTCTGGGCCACGTCGTCGGGCACGCCTGCGTCGCGCAGGGCGCAGATGATGCGTTCGCCGACCAAGGGCGTCTGGCTTGCATGTTTCAGCATCACCGCGTTCCCGGCGATCAGCGCGGGCGCGACGGTGTTGATCGCAGTCATGTAGGGGTAGTTCCAAGGCGCCACGACCAGCACCAGCCCATGCGGCACGCGGCGAATGTAGCGGGTGAAGCCGGGGCTGTTCTCGACGGCGATATCGGCCAGCGCCTCTTCGGCGATGTCGGCCATGTAAAGCGCGCGTTCCTGAAAGCCGCGGAATTCGCCGCCATAGCGGACCGGGCGGCCCATCTGCCAGGCGAGTTCCGGCACGATCTCGTCATTGGCCTCGCCGATGATGGCGACGGCGCGGCGCACGATCTCGGCCCGTTCGGCCAGAGGGCGCGCGGCCCATTCGGGTTGCGCGGCACGGGCGCGGGCCACGGCGGCGCGGGCCTCTTCGCCGGTCAGCAGCACACGCTCGGCATAGACGCTCCCGTCGACGGGAGAGATGCACTTCAGACTTTCCGTCATGTCAGGACCTTTCGAAGCCGCGCGCCAGTTCCCAATCGGTGACGCGGCGGTCGTATTCGGATTGCTCCCAGCGCGCGGCGTGAACGTAATGGTCGATCACATCGTCGCCGAAAGCCGCGCGCAGCATGGCGGATTCGTCGGCGGCCGCAAGGGCGTCGCGCAGGGTCTTGGGGATCTCGCGGATGCCCTCGCCGGTATAGGCGTCGCCGCGGAATTCGGGTTCCAGGTCCAGCCCTTCCTCGATGCCCGCAAGCCCCGCCGCGATCTGGGCGGCATAGGCGAGATAGGGGTTGAGGTCGGCCCCGCCCACGCGGTTCTCGATGCGGATGGCCTTGGTGTTCTCGCCCACGAGGCGGTAGCCCGCGGTGCGGTTGTCGCGCGACCAGACGGCCTTGGTGGGCGCGAAGGTGCCCGCGACGTAGCGCTTGTAGCTGTTGATGTTGGGGGCGAGGAACAGGGTGAAGTCGGAGGCGTATTTCAGAAGGCCCGCCACGTAGGACCGCATCGTGTCGGACATGCCGTGGGGGTCGTTCTCATCGAGGAAAAGCGGCGTGCCGTCCGTGGACCACAGCGACTGGTGGACGTGGCAGGAGGACCCGGCGGGCGCATCGGCATATTTCGCCATGAAGGTGACGGCGGTGCCTTGCGCAAGCGCGATTTCCTTGACCGCGTGCTTGGTGATGGTGTGGATATCCGCGCTGTCGAGTGCGTCGGAGTATTTCACGTTGATCTCTTGCTGCCCGGCCCAGGCTTCGCCCTTCGAGTTTTCCACCAGGATTCCAGCAGCATAGAGGTCGTTCCTGACGGCACGCATCAAGCCCTCTTCGCGGGCGGTGGTCAGGATGTGGTAATCCTCGTTATAGGGGCTGGTCGGCGTCAGGGCGCGGTAGCCGCTGTCATGGACCTGGTCGAAGCTTTCGCGGAACACGTAGAATTCAAGCTCGGACGCGGTCTTGGACACCATGCCCTTGTCCGCCAGCCGGGCAAGCTGGGCCTTGAGAACAGACCGGGGCGCGACGGCGATGGGGTGGTCCCCGTGGTGATCGAGCGTGTCGCAGATCACCAGCGCCGATCCGGGCGCCCAGGGGGCAAGGCGCAGGGTCGAGAGGTCCGGCTTCATCATGTAGTCGCCGTAGCCCTGCGCCCAGCTTGCGGACTTGAAGCCCGGCACCGGCTCCATCTCCTGGTCGACGGTCAGCAGGTAGTTGCAGGAATGGGTTTCATGCACGCCCGCATCTAGGAAGTGGCGCGCATGGAAGCGCTTGCCCATCAGCCGGCCCTGCATGTCGATCTGGGCCATGGTGACGGTGTCGATCTCGCCCTGTTCGACCAGTTCGGTCAGGGCGTCGAGGGTCAGGTTGCCGGGCATCGGGGCCTCGTGGTCTTGGGGTCAATGGGGCGCCCCGGGCGGGACGCCCCGACGCGGTTACGCCTTGCCGTAGCGGTAGGGCCGGCCGGCCTTGGCCATGTCGGCGTTATACTGCTTGAAGATCTCGACGACGCGGGCCTTGGTCTCGGACTCGGCGGCGATCTCGTCCCAGAATTTCTGGGCGGCGGCCTCGACCTGGTCCCATTCCTCGTCGGGGATCGAGGTGAGCTGCATCTTGTCGCCATTGACGCGCAAGCTGGCCTCGCCGCCCCAATACCACCACTGGCGGTAGTAGTGCGACTGTTCCATGCAGACCTTCAGCAGTTCCTGAAGCCGTTCCGGCACCTCGTTCCAGCGGTCCTGGTTGGCGAAGAAATGGCCGATCCAGGCGCCCGAAATGTTGTTCGTCAGGAAGTAGTTGGTCACGTCGGCCCAGCCGACGGTGTAATCCTCGGTGATGCCCGACCAGGCGATGCCGTCAAGTTCGCCGGTCTGCACGGCGACCTCTATATCCTCCCACGGGAGGGTGACGGGCACGACGCCGAACTGCGCCAAGAAGCGGCCCGCGGTGGGGAAGGTGAAGACGCGCTTGCCCTTGAGGTCGGCGAGGCTGTTGATCGGGTCCTTGGTGGCGAAATGGCAGGGATCCCAGGCGCCCGCCGAAATGTGTTTCACGCCGACCTTGGAATATTCGGCGTCCCAGATCTCGTTCAGGCCATACTGGTTGAACAGCACCGGCACATCGAGCGAGTAGCGCGAGGCGAAGGGGAAATAGCCGCCGAACACGGTGACTTCGGTGGGCGAGGCCATCGAGTCGTCATCGGACTGCACCGCGTCGATGGTGCCCATCTGCATGGCGCGGAAAAGTTCCCCGGTGGGCACCAACTGGTCGGCGAAATACAGTTCGATCTGCATCTCGTCGCCGGCGATCTTGTTGAAGCTGTCGATGGCGGGCTTCACCACGTGTTCGGCGAGGGCCGCGCCCGCATAGGTCTGCATCCGCCACTTGATGGTGGACTGGGCGTGGACGGCGGGGGCGGCGAGGCCCGCGGCCGCGCCGACGCCCGCAGTGGCGAGGAACTTGCGTCTGGTGGTCATCTCTCTCTCCTTGTTGGCGGGGTGTCCCCCGGTTTCCGGCCCCTTTCCGGGGCTCTGGTTACAATCCGTAGACATAGTGCGGCAGCCACAGCGCGATGCCGGGGAAGGCCATGACGATGGCCAGCGCCAGCAGCATCACCCCGACGAAGGGCACGATGGACGAATAGATGTCGCGCAGGCCGATTTCCTTCGGCGCCATCGCCTTCATCAGGAAGAGGTTGTAGCCGAAGGGCGGCGTCATGTAGGCGATCTGGGTGGTGATCGTGTAGAGCACGCCATACCAGATCAGGTCGAACCCCAGCACCTTGACCAGCGGCACGTAAAGCGGCGCGACGATCACCAGCATGGCCGTGTCGTCGAGGAAGGTGCCCATCAAGAGAAAGCTGAGCTGCATCAGGATGAGGATCATCCACGGGTCGAGGCCCAGTTGCTCGGTGAAGAGGTTGTCGATGGCCCTGACCGCGCCCAGCCCGTCGAACACCGCGCCGAAGGCCATGGCGGCGAGGATGATCCACATGAACATGCAGGAGATGGCGAGCGTCTGGCGCACCGAGGTTTCGAACACCGCGCGCGTCATCCGGCCCTTGAGCACGGCCGCCAGGAAGGCGGTCAGCGCGCCGATGGCCGAGCTTTCGACGAGCGAGGTCCAGCCATTGACGAAGGGCACCATCATCGCGGCGAAGATGCCGATGGGCAAGAGCCCCGCGCTGAGCAGGCGCAGCTTTTCAGCCATGGTGATCTGCTCGCGTTCCTCGGGACCGAGGGCGGGGCCGAGCGCGGGGTTCAGGCGGCAGCGGATGTAGATATAGGCGATGAACATGGCGGCCATCATCAGCCCCGGCAGCACCCCCGCCAGCCAGAGCTGGCCCACCGGCTGGCGCGCGATCATGGCGTAAAGCACCAGCACCACCGAGGGCGGCACGAGGATCCCCAGCGATGACCCCGCCTGGATCACGCCCGTCACCATCTTCTTGTCGTAGCCGCGCTTCAGCAGTTCCGGCAGCGCGATGGTCGCCCCGATGGCCATGCCCGCCACCGAAAGCCCGTTCATCGCCGAGATCAGCACCATCAGCCCGATGGTCCCGATCGCAAGCCCGCCCGGCACCGGCCCCATCCAGACATGGAACATGCGATACAGGTCGTCCGCGATCTTCGATTCTGACAGCACGTAGCCCATGAAGATGAACATCGGCAGGGTCAGCAGCGGATACCATTTCATCAGCTTCATCGCCGCCGAGAACGGGATCACCGAGCCCCCCGTCCCCCACAGCGCCAAGGCGGCCACCGCGGCCACCGCCCCGATGGCGCCGAATACCCTTTGCCCGGTCATGAGCATCAGCATCATGGATGCGAACATCAGGATGGCGATCATTTCATAGGACATGGCTCAGATCTCAATGTCCTTGATATGCGCGATGTCCTTGAACAGCTCGGATATGGCCTGAAGGAGCATAAGGAAAAACCCAAGGCACATGATCGACTTGATCGGCCAAATGAGCGGTCGCCAGGCAGTGGGGCTGCGCTCGGTGTATTGCAGGGAATAGATCAGGCTGTCGATGCCGCCATACAGAAGTACGCCGAGAAAGAAGATCAGGAACAACACCGTAAAGGCGTCGACCCAGGCCCGTTCCGTCACCGACCAACGACCGTAGAACAGGTCCATCCGTACGTTCGACCCCAGCTGGATCGAATAGGGCCCACCCATGATGTAATAGGCGACAAGCGCAAACTGCGCCATTTCCAGGGTCCAGAGCGAGGGCAGAAAAAAGGTCTTTGAAATCGAGGACCATAACAGGATCCCCATCATCACGAAGATGCCATACATCATCACCCGGCCGATGCGGTAATTCACCCCGTCCACGATCCGAACATAGGCACGCATGAAACCGGTCATGCCGCGGCCCCCTGCCCGAGCCGACCCAGAGCCTCGTTCACGATATCTGCCAAAAGAATTCCCATGCGCGCCTGCCCGGCGTCGTCCGCGATCAGGTCGTTGCGGATTTCCAGCATGACGTTCAGGCGCCCCTTCGCGTCCCCGTGCCGGTTCAGTGTATGTGTGACGCCGTCCGCGGGTCCATAGGGTTCGTTTCGCGCCACGCGATGGCTGGTTCTGCCTGCGGCCAACGCCAGCATCGCATCGGCGAGGCGGCTGTCCCGGTCGTGTAGTATGCCGATCTCGACGTCGCGTCGAACACCGTGCCAGATCGGGGTGAAACTGTGAACGGTAATCAAGGCAACCTCGGCTGGCTGCGCAGACAGCGTGGCCTCGACCGTGGCGTGGAACGGATCGTAGTAGCGACGGGCGCGTTCGGCTCGCTGCGCTTCGGTCAGGTCGACGTTGCCGGGAATGGCGATCGATTCCGTGCGCACGGGCATCGCCTCGGGCGAAGCTGCGGGCCTGTTCACGTCATGAACCAACCGCGATACCGTCGCGGCCACAAGCGGCGCGTCGAGCAAACGCGCCATCGACCGCGCCAGAGAAAGTGCCCCCGGATCCCAGGCAGCGTGGCTTTCTTCATCGCCGGGCGCAAGACCGAGCCCCTCGAACTCGTGCGGGATCGCATTCGACGCGTGATCGCATAAGAGCACAACCCGGCCACGGCCGGCCGCATTTTCGACCAAGGGGGCAGCGCCCGTTCCGTCCGGCGGTGTTGCGGTCATGCGTTACTCCCTGCGCATACTGAACAGAGTTCTTCACCGCCTGCACGGCTGTCAATTCCTTTCCTGAAAATTTCTCTTCAGGCGCGAGTCACCTGACGCTATATTATGCAAAGGAGGGCCGCTTTCGTGTCTGATCCATACCAGACCATCGCCGATCGGCTGCAAGCCCGGCTGGACGACCTGACCCGCGCCGAGCGGCAGCTGGCGGATTCGATCCTGGCAGCGTACCCGATTTCCGGACTCGGCTCGATCACTCAGGTCGCGCAGGCGGCCGACGTCTCAACCCCCACGGTTGCACGCATGGTCCAGAAACTGGGGTTCAAGGGCTATGCCGAGTTCCAGGCCGCCCTGCGCAGCGAACTCGAGGCAAAAATCTCGGGGCCCATTGCCCGTCGCGAGACCTGGGCCGAGGGCGCACCCGGCGCCCACATCCTGAATCGATTCACCGAGGCGGTGATCGGCAATATCCGTCAAAGCCTGGCCCACGTGGACCCCGCACAGTTCGATGCGGTCTGTGACCTGCTGGCCGATCCCGCACGCCGGGTCCATGTCGCGGGTGGACGGATCACGCGCACGCTGGCAGATTATCTTTCACTGCATCTTCAAATGGTGCGCCCTGGCATCGTACCGCTCCAAGGCCAACAGAACGCCTGGGCGCATTCGCTTCTCGATATCGACGCGGGCGACGTGCTGGTGATCTTCGACGTGCGCCGATATGAAAACGCGACGCTTCGGTTGGCCGAGATGGCCTCTGAGAAGGGCGTAGAGATCGTGCTGTTCACCGATCAGTGGCGCTCGCCCGTGCACCGGCTGGCACGCACAGCTCTGGTCAGCCGGACTGTGGTGCCTTCGGCCTGGGACTCGTCGGTAACGACACTGCTCATGGTGGAGACCGTGATCGCCGCTGTACAGGAACGCTGCTGGAGAGAGACCCACGGCCGAATGGAGGCGCTGGACGAGATGTTCAATAGAACCGGCTTTTTCCGAAAGTTTACCTGACGCCGCAATCGATCAGCCGCGAAACCCTGTTGCCACCACGAATTTCTCGGAACTTTCAGACCGGCTGGCGGGTGGCTTGACGTTCGCCACCTTGTCAAAGCGCTGCTTCAAGATCGCCTGCAGGCCGCCCTCGGCGCCACCGGCCAGAACCTTGGCGACGAATGTCCCACCCTCCTCCAGCACATCAAAGGCCAGCTCCGCCGCCGCTTCGCACAGTGCCACGATGCGCAAATGGTCGGTCTGCTTGTGTCCCGAACTGGCCGCGGCCATGTCGCTCATCACCACGTCTGCTTTGCCACCCAACCACGCCTTGACCTTGTCGTCCGCGCCGTCTTCGAGGAAATCCAACTGGTGGATCTCGGCGCCCGGTACCGGTTCGACCTCTTGCAGATCGACGCCAAGAACCCGCCCCACCGCCTTGCCCGGCTTTTCGCCCAACGCGTTCACCCGCCGGACCGCCACCTGGCACCAGCCGCCCGGCGCACAGCCCAGATCGACCACTCTGGCGCCCGGCACCAGGAAGCGGAACTTGTCGTCCAGCTCTAGGATCTTGAATGCCGCGCGCCCGCGATAGCCCTCGGCCTTCGCGCGCTTGACGTAAGGGTCATTCAGCTGTCGCTCCAACCAGCGCGTGGAGGACAGCCGCCGTCCTCGCGCCGTTTTGACCTTGACCTTCAGATCGCGCTGCCCGCGCCCGCTCGATCCCCGTTTTTCCGCCATGCCTGCCCCTACGCCGTCCGCGCAGCCTTTCTGCTTCTTCTGGTCACAAATATCCAAATACGGCGGCGGGTCCTGGACACAAGGTCGAAACGGCGCGCCTCAGAACGGGCCGTCCTCCAACACGCCATCGGCCGACATCTGCGCATATAAAAGACCCTCGCGCAGACCGCGATCCGCAACCGACAGCCTGTCGGTCGGCCAAACCCGCATCAGCGCCTGCAGGATTGCCGCCCCCGACATGATCAGTGCATGCCGATCGCGTCCGATCCTCGGATCGGCCCGCCGGCCTTCGGGCCCGAGATACAGATAGGTCCGGATTACCTGGTCGATCTGGGTCGAGGTCATCCGCAGCCCGTCCACCTTGGTCCTGTCATAGCGGCGCAGTCCCAGGTGGCTTGCCGCGACCGTGGTCACCGTGCCGGACGTTCCGATGATCTGGAACCCTTCTGTCACCTGCTCGGCGCTGTAGGGAGAGAAATCGGCCAGGTTTTCTTCGAAGAACCAACTCATCAGAGCAAAACGGGCGTGGTCGTCCTCGACATCGTCGAACTGTTCCTTCAGTGTCGCCACCCCCAACGGCACCGAAATCCAGTCCACGACGCGCGCCGCAGGAAACGGGCTGTCGGGCATGTGAAACCCGCCATGCAACCGCATGATCGCGCGGGGCCGCTCGGTGCGCGGCACCGCCGACAGGTCGATCCAGACCAGTTCGGTCGACCCCCCGCCGATATCGACGACCAAGAGTTGCTCGGTCCGGGTGGACACCAGCGGCGCACAGGACACGACCGCGAGGCGCGCTTCTTCCTCTGGTTCGATGATCTCGAGGTCCAGCCCGGTTTCCCGACGAACGAAGCCGATGAACTCCCGCGCATTGGTGGCGCGTCGGCAGGCCTCGGTCGCGACCAGCCGCATCCGCGCGACCTGATGCTTTTCCAGCTTGCCCTTGCAGATGCGCAACGCCTGCACCGTACGCGCCATTGAAGCGCGACTTAGACGCCCCGAGGATTCAAGCCCGGTGCCGAGCTGCACCGATTTGGAAAAGCTGTCGACCACATGAAACTGGCTGCCCTTGGGCTGGGCAATCAGCATGCGGCAACTATTCGTGCCGAGATCGAGCGCCGCGTAGAGCGAGGCCGGATCCGGCGGGGCTGGTGCGGGGGTTGCAACCACCTTGGGGAACGCGCCCGCACCCTTGGGACGCCTGGGCGCCATGGAACCGCCCTCCAGATCGAGTTATCCCCAAGCTATCCCGGCAGCGTCGGCCTTGCAACGAAGATCAGCGCCGCCAGCAACGCAACAGCCCCAGCGCGCCGATCCCGGCAAGCCCAAGAGGCAGGCTTGGCGGCAGAGGGACCTGGGCCGGTGCGTCCGTGACAGTGAGGGTTTCGGTAACAGTGGGCTCATCGCCCCCGCCTGACCCACCGGGCGCAACCGCAAACAGAGACATGGACCCTGGCAGTGCAGAGCGGACGTTCGGGCCCCCTCCACCGCCTGTCAAATCGCCCACCTCAAGGATCGAACCCACCCCCAGTTGGGGAAACACCCACCCCAGCCGATCGTTGGGTGGACCGCCCCGCCAGGGAGCCGCGAGGAGCAGGTCCATCGGCCTCGGCTCGGTCGCCCCGGCTTGGTCCCCTGCTACCGGCTGGACGCATCCGATTTCCGGGCTCTCAGGCACGGCCAAACACATCCCGCCAGAGGCCGGCAGGCACAGCCCGCCCCCTGGAAGAAGACAGATCTCGCGCGCCCGCGCAGCGAACACCGCGTTGTAAAGCCGACCTGAAGACATCCCAGCCTCAGTTTCGGGCTGGCGTTTGTCGACTGTCGATTCTTGCGCGTCTCTCCATGACCATGACGTCGATTCCGGCGCCCCGGCCATCACCAACAACGCGCAGAACGCGATCGCCGCCGTCTTTGTTTTTCGTCGCATCTGCCAGCCCCCAAAGGGCCGGCCCGGCGCCCCCACGTGCCCGGCCGACCCGTCCCCGGGACAAAGCCCCAACCGGCTATGCCCCCGCAACGTCGCCCCCACGCACGCCGCGATGCCTTGGGTTTGCCCCAATTGCCGCGAAATGGCCAAGATTTCGGTAGGAGACGGTTAATTCCAACCGCACGGGGCAACCGAAAGCGACAGCCCCCCCCGATTGTGCACGGCACGGCACCGATTACGGGCACTGGCGTTGGCGACTCATAATCATGTTGAGAAATTCGATAGGCCCGCGCGCTGGCCGCGTGCTCTGTACAGGACTACACCCAAGAACAAGGTCGCTCGCCACGCGCAGCACGTCGAAAACCGGCGTCGTCGCGACAATACGCCGGATTACAAGCGGGTACGGAAGAAGGGGAATCAGATGCCCGAGCTCACCATCGTCTATTGGCGCGACATTCCCGCTCAGGTGATCGTGGGCAAGGGCCGCAAGGCCGAAAAACGCATCCTGCCGGAACGGTTCGAACAGGCGATCGACCGCTGCGCGATGAGGGTGGGGGCACGGGACACCGACGCATACCTCGCCGAGTGGCGGCGCGCTGTCCCGGTCTCCCGCGAGGGCGACCCGGCAGCAGTGGCCGAGGCCGAAGCCGCCCGCATTGACGCGGAATACGACAACGCGCGTCTCGGGGCCCTGGTCGACTCTTCCGGATGGGAAACCGCGTGAACAGGCTTTGGGAGACGGCAATGGGCCTTCTAAACTTCAAAAAACGGGATGCGATCGGAGCCACGCCCGGCGTGTTCGCGGACTTCGTCCGGGGCTACTCGATCGAGGTGATGCCGCGCACGGCCGAGAAGATTGCGGATTTCCGTGCCCTGCTGCCCGCCGGCACCCGGGTCTACATCGCCCATCTCGACGGCACGCCGATCGACGACATGGTTTCCACCGCCGCCCGACTGCGCGCCGAAGGGTTCGAGCCGATGCCGCATTTCCCGGCCCGGTCCATTCCGGACACGGCGACGCTGGCCGACTGGATCGCGCGCTATCGCGGCGAGGCCGACGTCAGGCAGGCACTGGTTCTGGCCGGTGGCATCACCCAGTCGCGGGGCACATTCCATTCCTCGATGCAACTCCTTGAAACAGGGCTTTTTGACAAGGCCGGGTTCGAACGGCTGCACGTGGCTGGCCACCCCGAGGGCTCGCGCGACATCGACCCGGACGGGTCGGACCGTCTGGTGATGGAGGCCCTGCGCTGGAAACAGGCATTTGCCGAACGCACCGATGCACAGATGTCGATCGTTACCCAGTTCGCCTTCGAGGCCGTTCCGGTGATCGCCTGGGCCGATCGGCTGCGGGCCGAGGGTATCGAGATGCCGATCCATATCGGCGTGGCGGGCCCGGCGAAGTTGCAAACTCTTGTCAAGTTCGCCATCTCCTGCGGCGTCGGCCCCTCGCTCAAGGTGCTGCAGCGCCGCGCACGCGACGTTTCCAAGCTGGTGCTGCCCTTCACGCCCGACGAGTTCCTGAGCGATCTGGCACAGGCCGCCACCCGCCGCCCCGCGGATTTCCCGATCGAGGGCGTGCATTTCTTCCCGCTTGGCGGGATAAACACGAACGCGGCCTGGCTGGCCGAAAAGGGGCTGGCCCCCACCCCGCAACCCTGAGGAACCCCATGACCCGTACCGTCATCGAGTCCAAGTCCAAGACCGTCGTGATCGGCTTCGACGAACCGTTCTGCGTGATCGGCGAGCGCATCAATCCCACTGGCCGCAAGAAACTTGCCGCCGAACTGGAAGCCGGAGATTTCTCGACCGTGGAAAAGGACGCGCTGGAACAGGTCGCCTGCGGGGCGATGGTTCTGGATGTGAACGCAGGCGTGGTCTACAACTCCAACCCCAACCCGAACGAGACCGAACCGCCCCTGATGCGCTCGATGATCGAGCTGGTGCAGGGGCTGGTCGATGTGCCGTTGTGCATCGACTCGTCGGTTCCGGGCGCGCTGGAGGCGGGGCTGGAGGCGGCCGAGGGGCGCCCGCTTCTGAACTCCGTCACGGGCGAGGAAGAGCGGCTGGAACGTGTCCTGCCGCTTGTCAAGAAATACAACGTGCCGGTGGTAGCGATTTCAAATGACGACACCGGCATTTCCGAAGATCCCGACGTGCGCTTTGCGGTTGCCCAGAAGATCGTGCAGCGCGCCGCCGATTTCGGCATCCCGGCCCACGACATCGTGGTCGACCCGCTGGTGATGCCAGTGGGCGCGATGGCCAGCGCGGGCCAACAGGTGTTTGCCTTGGTGCGCCGCCTGCGGGATGAGTTGGGCGTCAACACCACTTGCGGGGCGTCCAACATCTCGTTCGGACTGCCGCATCGTCACGGGATCAATGCGGCCTTCCTGCCGATGGCGATCGGCGCGGGCATGACGTCGGCGATCATGAACCCGATCCGGCCCGTCGAGATGGAGGCGGTGCGCGCCGCAAACTTCCTCATGAACCACGACCCGAACGGAAGTGCTTGGATCGCCTTTTCCCGGGTTCTGGATGCGGTGGCAGAGGGCATGCCCTTCGCCGAAGCCTCCAAGGCCGCGGCCGAGGCGGGCGGCGGTCGAGGCGGACGCCGGCGCCGTCGGGGTTGAGACCGGGGCGCCACGAAACCGCCGCCCCTCTGCCCTGCCCCTGTCATGCGCGGCACCGATGCGCTATTCTGCCTGCGCCAGGTGGGGGCCGGCCTAGGCATGAAGGTTCGGTGCGAGTAGAAGGAGACGACTCATGGCCCTCGGCAAGAGACAGTTTTTCACAGGTTTGCTTTGCGCGCTGACAACGGGCTGTGTCGGCACATGGGCGACCGACTATTCCGACGCGATCTCGCCCGAGGTATCGCGCGGCTGGAGGGTCAGCACGGTCAGCGTCACTGTGCCCGAAACCCTGACCATCTCCGAAGAGAACGTCTATGCTCCGGTTGCAGATATCGTATGGCGCGGCGATGTCCCCGGTGACCGACGCGCCCAGGTCGCGGCCATTGTCAAACAGGCTGCTCAGCGCGGCGCCGCCGGCCTGCGGGGCCGCCGCGCGGTGCGGCTGAGTGTCGAGGTAACGCGGTTCCATGCCTTGTCCGACACCGCGCGGCTGCGCCTGTCACAATCGGGCGTGCATGACATTGCCTTCGTCGCGCGTGTCACCGATGCCCGCACCGGCGAAGTTCTGGCCGGGCCCGAGGCGATCCGCGCCGATCTGGTGGCCTATACCGGAGAGGACGCGCTGGCCGCTGAACGCGCGGGGCAGACCCAGAAGGTGCGCATCACGAACCACCTTGCGCGGGTCTTCGCCGGCTGGCTGGGCGCGGGGCCCGACGATGTACGCGGCAGCTTCCGGCGGATGGGCCGCTAGAACAACGAATTCGGGGACGACATGGCCGATACCGATCCGCTGGTGATCTTCACGCCCTCGGGCAAGCGGGGACGCGTACCCGTGGGTACGCCCGTGCTCGAGGCCGCGCGCCGCCTCGGCGTCGATCTCGACAGCGTCTGCGGCGGACGCGGCATCTGTTCGAAATGCCAGGTGGCCCCGGCCTATGGCTCCTTTCCCAAGCACGGCGTCACCGTGGGACACGATGCGCTGTCGCCGGTCAATGCCGTCGAGCGTCGCTATGATGAAAAGCGAGGGTTGAAACCGGGGCGGCGGCTGGGCTGCCAGGCGCGGATCCTGGGCGATGTGGTGCTTGACGTGCCGCCCGAAAGCCAATTGCACCGCCAGGTCGTGCGCAAGGCCGCCGAGGTACGCGCGGTCGAAATGGATCCGGCCACCCGCCTTTTGATGGTCGAAGTCGCCGAACCCGACATGCACGCACCCTCGGGCGATTTGGAACGCTTGAACACAGCGCTTGCCGCGCAATGGGATACGCCACCCGCAGTCGCATCGCTGCCGGTTCTCGGCCGTCTGCAACAGACACTGCGAAAGGGCGGCTGGCAGGTCACAGTCGCGCTGCACCAGGGTCATCTCGACGCAACGCCGCGCATCCTGGATGTCTGGCCCGGCTTTTTCGAGGGACCGCTCTACGGGCTGGCGATCGACCTTGGATCGACCACCATCGCGGCGCACCTGGCCGACCTGACCACTGGCGAGGTGCGCGCCTCCGCGGGGGTAATGAACCCGCAAATCCGCTTCGGCGAGGACCTTATGAGTAGGGTCTCCTACGCGATGATGAATCCGTGCGGCGCGGTCGATATGACGACAGCGGTGCGCAGCGCATTGGGGGACCTTGCGAAGGGTATCGCGGAAGATGCCGCGATCGACCCTCGCCTCATTGTCGAGGCGACCCTGGTCTGCAACCCGGTCATGCACCACCTGGCCCTCGGTATCGACCCCGTGGAACTGGGCCAGGCCCCCTTTGCCCTCGCGACCTCGGACGCACTGGCGCTGGACGCGGCCGATCTGGGGCTGACAACGATCAACCCGGCGGCACGGGCCTATGTCCTGCCGCTGATCGCAGGTCATGTCGGCGCGGACGCCGCCGCGGTGGCGCTGTCCGAAGCGCCGGAGAAATCCGATGACCTGGTGCTGATCGTCGATGTGGGAACCAACGCAGAGATGCTGTTGGGCGACCGGACCCGGGTGCTGGCCTGCTCATCGCCCACCGGTCCCGCCTTCGAAGGGGCGCAAATCAGTTCCGGCCAGCGCGCGGCCCCGGGGGCAATCGAACGGGTGCGGATCGACCCCGCGACCAAGGAGCCGCGCTATCGGGTGATTGGCTGCGACCTGTGGTCTGACGAGGCGGGCTTCGCCGAAGCGGCGGGCAAGGTGACGGGCATCTGCGGCTCGGGCATCATCGAGGCGGTGGCCGAAATGCGCATGGCCGGATTGGTCGACGGCTCGGGGCTGATCGGCTCGTCCGAGGCGACGGGCACGGCACGCTGCATTCCCGAAGGCCGCACCCACGCCTTTGTTCTTCATGATGGGCGCGCGACCAGCGGGCCGTTGATCAAGGTGACGCAGGGCGATATCCGCGCGATCCAGCTTGCGAAATCCGCACTCTACGCCGGGGCGCGGCTGCTGATGGACCGAATGGGCGTGGATCACATCGACCGCGTGGTACTGGCAGGCGCCTTCGGGGCACATATCAGCCCGCTGCACGCGATGGTTCTGGGCATGATCCCGGATGTGCCGCTGGACCGCGTTCGATCGGCCGGTAATGCCGCAGGAACAGGGGCGCGGATTGCCCTGTGTTCGCGCGCGGCGCGGGCGCTGGTCGAAGCGAATGTACGTCGAATCGAGAAAATCGAGACTGCCGTCGAGCCGCGATTCCAGGAGCATTTCGTTGCCGCGAACGCCCTCCCCCACGCAACAGATCCCTTCCTGGAGCTTGCCAAGATCGCGCCTCTTCCAAAGGTGGACTTCAACACCGGCGCCACCGACGGTGCCAGACGGCGGCGACGGCGCAGTTAGCCTGTGTCGGACCGGGAGCAAGCGGAGCGAATTTCATCCGTACGGATCGGTCCCGCCAGTTTCTCGGTAGGGTGGCAACGTCCGTAAACGGACCGGTCATAGGGGACAGGACTTGACGCGCGCCCGCGCTTTGTCTACGTCCCCAACAGCCCGGGCGGGTGTAGCTCAATGGTAGAGCAGGAGCTTCCCAAGCTTAAGACGAGGGTTCGATTCCCTTCACCCGCTCCATCGCTTTACGGGTATTTCGGCGATCTGGTCTGCTGCCGGTTTCGTAGACAGCGGGTTAAGTTTTCATAGCTCTGGCCTCGAACGCCATGGGGCTTAGGTAGCCCAGCTTGGAATGGCGTCGCTTCGGATTGTAGAGACGCTCGATGTAATCAAAGACATCGGCACGGGCGGTATCGCGGGTCCAGTATACCTTGCGTGCGGTCCGCTCGGTTTTCATCGATAAGAGGAAGCTCTCCATCGCCGAGTTTTCCCGGACGTTGCCGGCCCGGCTCGTCGAGCAGGTGATGCCGTGGTCGAGTAGCAGGCGCTGGAACTGCCCGCTGGTGTATTGCGAGCCCTGGTCCGAATGATGAAGCAGGGTGTCAGCCTTGCTGCGCCGCCAGACCGCCATCATCGGCGCATCCATGACCAGCGCGGCATCGCGATCCGCCTTCATGGACCAGCCAACAATGCGCCGCGAGACCGGATACAGCACGACCGCGACATACAGCCAGCCCTCGGCGGTCCAGATATCGGTGAAGTCGGCCAGCCATTTCTGGTTTGGACGGTCGGCCTCGAAATCGCGGGCGAGGATGTTGTCGGCGATGACTGACCGTTCGCCATCATCCTTGGGCTTCCCGCGCCACCTGGGCCGTGCTCTCATGGCATTCTCCCGCATCAACCGCTCGATCCGGTGGAGTCCGCAGGACAGCCCGTCTTCGAGCACGTCGCGCCAGACACGGCGGGCCCCGTAAGTGCGATCGCTGGCCCGGAAACTCTTGTCGATGGCCCTGACGAGCTTCGCATAATAGGCCGCCCGGTCGCTGATCGGTCGTTTAAGCCAGGCGTGGAAGCCCGACCGGGAGACACCCAGCACCTCGCACATCCAGCTGACCGGCCAGATGTGCCGATGCCTCGCGACGAAAACGAAGCTCATGTCGCTTCCCGCGCGAAGAAGACCGCGGCCTTTTTTAGGATGTCACGCTCCGCCTTGAGCTTGGCAACCTCTTTCTTCAGCGACGCGATCTCGGCCAGTTCGGCGCACTGCTGGCCGTTCCCGGGAAACGCCGAGGCTGGTGCCTCGGCTGCCTCCCGCATCCATCGCCGCAATACGCTCTCGGCAAGTTCCCGATCCCGGCAGGCCTGGGCCACCGTCACGCCCCGCTCCGTCACCAGCTTTACCGCCTCGATCCTGAACTCGCGGCTGAACTTCCGTCTCGTTATGTCCACTCTCCAGTTCCTTGGTCACGATCTTATCCTCGTGTCCACGAAACCGGCAGCAGGCCAATCAGGTGCTATCGGCGTTCAGATGCAAGGCGCTTTGGTTTGGCGATATCCGTTCCCCGATTGCGGTCGGTTCAAGCCGGACAGGATAAAACCATCCCAAGGGCAACGACACCCATAAACTTGCGCTTATCAACCCTGTCTGTCGGCGTAGAGCCGCACCCACGAACCGGTGTCACGAAGTCATTTTCCGAGAGGGGCCTTCCGTGCATCGAACAGACGATAGGCACACACACCCGTGGCGCAGACCCGAATAGACCGGGACGACGCATCCCGTCTTACGGCTGATTTGCCGACAACTTTTTCGGCACGCCGAACAGCTAGGCGTCTTCGGTGCCGGTGCGCCGTTTCCAGACAGTCGCGGCGATCTCGTCGCGGGACTTTCCCTGTTCTTCGAGCGCCTTAATTTCCTGGAACATCTGTTCAGCCTCAAGGACCAGCGCGCAGTTTTCGCACAGGGCGTCGGCCTTGGTTCCGAACAGCCCGAGGACCTTTCCACATTCTCGACAGATTGCCATATGTTCATCACTCCGGTAACGGGGAGAACCTTAGCCGCCAATCCTTAACGAAGTCTTCCGCGCCGCTTACACAACGTGCGGTTAGTCATGCTCGGCAACAAAGCGAAGAAGCGCCCGCGTCGATCCATCCAGTTCCTCGGGAATGGGGGCGCCATCCAGAACCGGTGCCAACGACGTCGCCAGTTCCTTTCCCAGTTCCACGCCCCACTGGTCAAAGGAATTGATACCCAGAATCACCCCCTCGGTGAAAACCCGGTGTTCGTAAAGCGCGACGATCCGGCCCAGAACGGCCGGCGTGAGCTGCGGATAGATCAGTGTCGTCGACGGACGATTGCCGGGAAAGACCCGATGGCGGGCTTGGCGATCCAGTTCCTTGCCCCGGAAGCCGGCGGTCTCGGCCAGCGCGCGCGCCTCTTCCAAGCTGCGCCCACGCATCAGAGCCTTTGACTGGGCCAACGCGTTTGCCAGAAGCAGGCGATGGTGGTGGGCGAGCTGCGGCTCGTGACCACGCGCCGCCACCAGGAATTCGCAGGGGACAACCTGCGTACCCTGATGCAAAAGCTGGTAAAAAGCGTGCTGACCATTGGTCCCGGGCTCCCCCCAGACCACGGGGCCGGTCGGGCGTGTCGCGGGGGTTCCATCCATCGTGACGCCCTTGCCGTTCGATTCCATCTCGAGCTGCTGGAGATAGGCCGGCAGCCGGGCGAGACGCTGGTCATAGGGCAGCACGGCCCGTGTGGCATGGCCCAACACCTGTGCATGCCATATCCCGACCAGTGCCAGCAGGACGGGCAGGTTCTGGCGAAACGGTGCGACGCGGAAATGCGCGTCCATCGCGGCACCGCCGCCTAGGAACGCATCGAACCGCTCGGGTCCGATCGCAATCGTCAGGGACAGTCCGATCGGCCCCCAGATCGAATAGCGTCCGCCGACCCAATCTTCGAATCCGAAAACACGCCCGGGTGCGATCCCGAATTCCGAGGTCCGATCGGTCGCCGAGGACAGCGCCGCAAACTGCGCGGCCGGGTCTTTCACCCGGCCCGCCATCCAGTCGCGCGCGGTGCGCGCATTGGTCATCGTCTCGACGGTGGTGAAGGTCTTGGAAGCCACGATCACCAGCGTCGTTTCCGGGTCCAGCCCATTCAGCGTGTCGGCGATATGCGCCGCGTCCACGTTCGAGACGAAATGACAGCGCGGCCCGTCATGGTAGGGGGCCAGCGCAAGGCACGCCATCGCCGGGCCAAGGTCGGATCCACCGATGCCGATATTCACCACATCGGTGATCGGCCCGCCCTGCCCCACGAACGCACCCCCGCGCACGGCATCGGCAAAGTCGCGCATCCGCGCAAGCGTCCTGCGGACCCCGGGCATCACATCAACACCGTCCACCGCGATCGACGCGCTCGGATTGCGCAGTGCGGTGTGCAGCACCGCGCGCCCTTCGGTCTCGTTGATCTTCTCGCCCGAGAACATCGCCTCGCGGCACGCTGCCACGCCGGCTGCATCGGCAAGGTCGATCAATAGTTCAAGGGCTTCCGCATCGATATTCGTCTTTGAGAAATCCAACAGCATGTCGCCCATGCGGGCGCTAAACGACCCGGCACGCGATGGGTCTTCGAACAGCGCGGCAATCGGGCGTTCGGCCACTGCGCGTGCCTTGGCGTCAAGACGCCTCCAGATTTCTTCCATGCGCACCCTACTCCGCCCAGTGGACCGTGGCCGATTTGAGAACGGTCGCGACCGGCGCCAGGTGCGGGTCGTTCAGTTCTGCCGCCCGTTCCAGTGCCGCGCGCTTTTCTGCGCCGGTGATCAGGATATGGGTGGACATCGCATCGCGCAGCACCCGCGCGGTCAGCGTGATCCGCCGCTCCGGCTGGCCGGGTGCGGTGATCTCCATAACCGGGGGCGCATCCGGGCGAAGCGCCGCCTCCAACTCGGGCGCACCGGGAAACAGCGAGGCGATGTGCATGTCCGCTCCCATCCCCAGCACAAGGATATCTAGCGGCAGTGCACGGTTCACCCTGTCGGTCAGCCCGGCCATGCCATCGGCACCGGGCCGAAGACCGATGAACCGGGCCGCCGCGGCCTTGCCCATCAGAAGACGCGCCTTCAACATCCCCTCGTTCGAACGTGGGTGGTCACGGGGCACCAATCGTTCGTCCGTGGGCATGACCCGCACCCGGTCCCAGTCGAGCGACGTTCCACACAGGTCATCGTACAGCGGTCCCGGGGTCGAACCACCAGGCAGCGCCATGGTCATCTTTTCGGCATGAAACAGCTGGTTGTTGATCTCTCCCGCCAGCACGTTTGCCAGGTCGATCATCATCATTTCGATATCAGGGTAGGTCACCAGCTTCATGGCCGAACCTCGCGCCAGCGCCGCCCGTCGCGATGCATCAGCATCAGTGCATCCTCGGGTCCGGAACTACCCGGATCATAGGGTTGCGGGCGGTCGCCGCGCGCCTGCCAGGCCGCCACGATCGGATCGGTCCAGGCCCAGGCAGCTTCGACCTCGTCGCCACGCATGAACAGCGTCTGGTTGCCGCGGATCACGTCCATGATCAGGCGCTCATAAGCGTCGGGAATATCCTCGGCTCCCGGCCCCAGCGCCTCGGCGAAGGACATGTCCAGAGGAACCTCGATCAGACGCATGCCGCCCGGACCGGGCTCCTTGATCGTCACCTTGAGCTTGATCCCCTCGTTCGGCTGCAACCGGATCACCAATGCATTCGACCGCTGCCCCTCCTGCTCGCCAAAGATAGAATGCGGCGGGTCCTTGAAGGTGATGGCGATTTCCGAGGTGCGCGCACGCAACCGCTTGCCGGTGCGCAGGTAGAACGGCGTGCCCTTCCAGCGCCACGACGAGACGTGCGCCTTGAGCGCGATATAACTCTCGGTGAAGCTCTTCGGATTGTCGACATCGTCAACATAGCTGGCATGGCCGTTCCCCGCGCCGTATTGCCCGCGCACGATGTCGGCCGGCGCTACCGGGTCTAGAGCGCGGATCACCTTGAGCTTTTCGTCGCGCACGGCGTCGGGCTCGAAGGCATAGGGCGGCTCCATTGCGATCAGGCACAGAAGCTGCATCATGTGGTTCTGAACCATGTCCCGCATCGCGCCGGACTTGTCGTAATACCCACCGCGCCCTGCCACGCCCACGGCTTCGGCCACCGTGATCTGGATGTGATCCACGTATTGTGCGTTCCAAAGCGGCTCGAACAGCATGTTGCCGAAGCGCACCGCCATCAGGTTCTGGACCGTCTCTTTCCCGAGGTAGTGATCGATGCGATAGATCTGCTGTTCGTCGAAATGGGCGGCCAGTGTCGCATTCAGTGCACGCGCCGAAGCGAGATCATGACCAAAGGGCTTTTCCACCACGATCCGGCAGCCGTCGCTGTTCATGCCGTGGCGGTGCAGGCGATGGGCCAGATCGCCGAAAAGCCCGGGTCCGACCGAGAAATAAAAGGCATGCACCATGCCCGGCCGCATCTTTTGCGCCAGTTCCTGCCAGCCGTCTTCACCAGTGGCATCGACACGGACATAGGAAAGCCTTGCCATGAAACGATCCAGCGCAGCGGCGTGGACCCGGTCCGCGGGCACGTGTTCTGTAATGGCGGCGCGCACCTCGCTGCGCCAGGCGCCGTCGTCGAACTCCGAGCGGGCCGCGCCGATGATACGCGCCGCCTCGGGCAACTGGCCCGCCAGGTCACGCCGGTAAAGCCCGGGCAGGATCTTGCGCGTGGCCAGATCGCCGGTCGCACCGAAAATCACAAGGTCGAAAGGATCGACCGGGATAACGCGTGATACCATGGATGCCCTCGCCGGAACGCCAACCGGGGCGTTTCCCCCGACCCTGTCCTGTCTACCACGCCCGGACTGCGGCGCAACAATCCCGCTGCCTCAGGCCTCCAGTTCGGCGTCCCAGTACAGAAAGTCGAGCCAGGTCTCGTGCAGGTGGTTTGGTGGGAATTTTCGCCCGGTGTTCCGCAGTTCCTCGGCACCCGGCCGCCGCGGCGCTCGACGCAGACTCATACCCGCCTGGCGCAGGCTTTTCGACCCCTTCTTGAGATTGCAATGCGCACAGGCCGCGACGACATTTTCCCAGCTCGTGATTCCGCCCGCGGCGCGCGGCACGACATGATCGAAAGTCAGATCGCCCCTTGTCCCGCAATACTGGCAGGTGAATTCATCCCGCAAAAAAAGATTGAAGCGCGTGAAGGCCACGCGCTTCTGCGGTCGGACATAATCCTTCAGAACCACCACCGAAGGTATTCGGATTTCCATCGAGGGGCTGCGCACGACCTTGTCGTACTCGGCCACGATATCGACCCTGTCAAGGAACGCAGCCTTTACAGCCTCTTGCCAGGGCCAAAGCGACAAAGGGTAGTAGGAAAGAGGGCGGTAATCGGCGTTCAGCACAAGCGCAGGATGATGCCTGAGGCTGCCCGGTTCGCGGACAAAACTGGTCCTGAAATCGCCATCCATCTCTGACTCGGCCTCCGCTCCGTCCGCCTGTCCCGACCTCGGAGCGGGACGCGCCCGCCCCTGCATGACTTTAACTATATATGGCGTTTCCCGCCTGGCAAGCCCCGCAACATGAAGGGTATGTCAAGACCAAGGGCTAACACCGATGGATGACGACGATGTGACGTTATGCACAGCTTTCGACCCCGATGACGGCGCCTGCATGGCCCTTTGTGCACAAAAAATAAGCCGTCTCTGCCTGCGGCCCGACGGTTCCGCAGCATGCCGCGCAAGGGGATGGCCACCTGAACCTGTGCACCTCGGATAATCAATTCGACAGCGGCAGTGACCGCCCCCGGGCGCGGGGCATTCGAGCAACGCGGAGTCCACTGACCGAACGGCCAGACTGCGGCCTGTTTCCGCACCCTGACCGTTTATTTGCCGGAGGTCGCGGACCCCGCAATTCGGGCTGGCCGAGCCCCGTTACGATCGAGGCAGCGCGCACGACCTGCGCTGTATTGATCGTTTTCCAACGGCTGGTTTTTCTGTATCCAAGGCGCGACTCGCCCGGGCCCGGCGCATTGCCGGGTGGTGCCTTTCGCCGCCATTCTTCCGGAAAACCAACATCAGCACGCGTGCTCCGCGTCTGCCGCGGATCGCCCTAGACGCGCCGCCATCGGGGTGACCTATGAACGCAATCCATGCCTATCGCGACCAGTGGGTCGGCAATATCCGCGGCGACATCCTCGCCGGGCTGGTGGTGGCGCTGGCGCTGATCCCCGAGGCGATCGCCTTCTCCATCATCGCCGGCGTCGACCCCAAGGTGGGGCTGTACGCCTCGTTTTCGATCGCGGTGATCGTGGCAATCACCGGCGGGCGACCCGGTATGATCTCGGCGGCGACGGCGGCGACCGCGGTCCTGATGGTGACGCTGGTCAAGGAACATGGGCTGCAATACCTGCTGGCCGCGACTGTGCTGGCGGGGCTGATCCAGATCGGCGCGGGACTGGCGCGGCTGGGGGCGTTGATGCGGTTCGTCTCGCGGTCGGTGATCACCGGGTTCGTGAACGCGCTGGCGATCCTGATCTTCCTGGCCCAGGTGCCTGAACTGATCGGCGTGAGCTGGATCACCTATGTCATGGTCGCGGCGGGGCTTGCGATCATCTACCTGTTTCCGCTTCTGACGACGGCGGTGCCCTCGCCGCTGGTCACGATCATCGTGCTCAGCGCGGTGACGATGGCACTGGGACTGGACGTGCGCACGGTCAGCGACATGGGCGAACTACCCGACACGTTGCCGGTGTTCCTGATCCCCGACATCCCTCTGACGCTGGAAACACTACAAATCATCCTGCCCTATTCCATCGGCGTGGCCACGGTTGGACTTTTGGAAAGCCTGATGACGCAAACCATCGTCGACGACCTGACCGACACGCCCAGCAACCGCAATCAGGAATGCATCGGACAGGGCATCGCGAACACCTGCACCGGCTTCATCGGCGGGATGGCGGGCTGCGCGATGATCGGCCAATCCATGATCAACGTGAAATCCGGCGGCCGCGGGCGACTGTCGACCTTCACCGCGGGCGCGATGCTGCTATTCCTGATCGTGGTGCTGGGCGACCTGGTCGGCCAGATCCCGATGCCCGCGCTGGTGGCGATCATGATCATGGTCTCGATCGGGACATTCTCGTGGTCGTCGATACGGAACCTGCGCGATCACCCCCGGTCCTCGTCCGTCGTGATGCTCGCGACGGTTTTCTTCGTGGTCTACACGCACAACCTCGCTATCGGGGTGCTGGTCGGCGTATTGCTGTCGGGCATCTTTTTCGCGGGCAAGATCGCACAGCTATTCCGCGTCACCTCCGAGATCTCGCCCGATGGGCGCACCCGGACCTACACCGTCGAAGGCCAGCTTTTCTTTGCCTCGACCGAGGACTTCATGAAGGCGTTCGACTTCAAGGAGGCGCTGGAGCGCGTCACCATCGACGTCAGCCGCGCCCATATCTGGGACGTTTCGTCCGTTGCGGCGCTGGACATGGCCGTGCTCAAGTTCCGCCGCGAGGGCGCCGAGGTCGAGATAAAGGGCATGAACGCCGCATCCGAAACAATCGTCGACAAGCTGGCCGTACACGACAAGCCGGGCGCGATTGATGAATTGCTGGGCCACTGAGGGGGCAAGAGATGTCGGGAATCCTGATGGCACTGGTCGATGGGTCGGCCTATTCGGAAAGCGTTTGCCACCACGCCGCCTGGATCGCCAGGCGCACGGGCGCGCAGGTCAAACTGTACCATGTGCTCGATCCGCGCCGCACGCCCGGCCGGCGTGACCTGTCGGGCTCGATCAAACTGGGCGCGCGATCCAAGCTGATGGAACAACTCAGCGCGCTGGACGAGCAACACGCCAAGCTGGCCCAGGCGCAAGGCCGAGCGATCCTCGAAGACGCCAAGGCGCTGATCGAGGCCGACGGCGTCGACGAGGTCATAACTCGACTGCGAAACGATGACATCGTCGCCACTGTCGAGGCCAAGGAAGCGATCGCCGACATGATCGTGATCGGCAAGCGCGGCGAAGCCGCCGGAAATGCCGCAGCGCATCTGGGATCGAATTTCGAACGGATCGTACGCGCCAGCCACAAACCCGTGTTCGTCGCGAACCGCGCGTTTCGGCCCATCGAACGCGTGCTGATCGCATATGACGGCGGCGTATCGTCCATGAAAGCGGTCGATTACGTGGCGCGTGACCCGCTTTTTGCCGGTCTCAAGGTCACGGTGGCCACGGCCGGCCAGGGTACGGCCGAATTGCGCAAGGCACTTGAGAATGCGCGTGCCACCCTGCAGGCCGGCGGCCACGAAGCAGAAATCAAAGTGCTGAAGGGCGCGCCCGAAAAGGCACTGGCCCAGATGGTCGAGGGCGGCACAGTCGATCTGCTCGTGATGGGCGCCTATGGGCACTCGCGGATCCGCACGATGGTCATAGGTTCGACCACGACCGAGATGATCCGGTCATGCAAAGTCCCGGTGGTGCTGATGCGGTGAGACACCACGGGCACACCCCAACAGGGCCCGTCATCACCACACGCCGGATCACGCGAATTGGCAGGGTTCAGGGCTTGGCTGACCTGGAGCCGCCCTTTCACCAATAACCGCCAAACCTCGTCCCGTCGCTGTCGCCCGTGCCAATTCGTCCCCGGCTGCCGATTTTCGCAACGGGTCCACACGGAATTTGCTTCTACGAAGGCCAAGAATACGCTGGCGCACCCGAGAGGATTCGAACCTCTGGCCTCTGCCTTCGGAGGGCAGAACACAAGGTATTCCCCATCATTTCTGATCCCGCCCTATTCATACTATAGTGCCGTTTTAGCTTGTATTTTATGGCAAACGCCGTACTCTAGTCGTTACTAAAGCGCGCCCGAGCTTGCTTACCCATGCTTACCTTACGCTTACCCTCTTTCAAAAGGGGCACCCTATGCCAAAAGCCAAGATCACGACACGGCTTGTCAGCAAGGCCGAGACCGACAATGCGGACCTGTTCATCTGGGACACCGACCTTCCGGGCTTCGGACTGAGAGTGAAGGCGCCCGACACACGCAGCTTCGTCATCCAGTATCGGGACGCTGTCGGAAGATCGAAGCGCGTCACCTTGGGCCGCTTTCCGGTCCTAACGGTGGACGAAGCCCGGACGGCTGCGCGCAAGGAACTCGCCCGCGTGCGCCTCGGGGGCGATCCGCGTGCAGAACGTGATGCTATCCGCAATGCCTGGACCGTGGCGGACCTCTGCGCGGACTACATGCAAGCCGTCGAGACCGGGAATCTCATTACCCGACGTGGGGCGCCGAAATCCGAAAGCACCATCGCCACGGATCGTGGGCGGATCGAACGACACATTCTGCCTCTTCTAGCCAAGAAACCGGTGCGCGACCTCTCCCGAAAGGACGTTGCCGCCTTTTTCGCTGCTGTAAAGACGGGCAAGACCGCCGCGGACGTCCTGACGGGCAAGCCGCGGGGCCGAGCCATTGTCGAAGGCGGACAGGGCACGGCGAAGCGGACAACCGGGTTGCTTTCCGCAATCCTCACCTATGCCGTAGAGCAGGGCGTGATCGACGCAAACCCGGCCCTAGGGGTCCGCCTTCCCAAGGACGGGCGCCGTTCCGTGAATGATCCTGATCGTCTTTATGCTGCCCTCGGAAACGCGATCCAGTTGGCAGAGGCGAAGGGGGAGACGTGGCAGGCGGTGGCGATCATCCGACTTGTCGCACTCACGGGGATGCGGGCGGGAGAGGCAGTTGGACTGCGCTGGTCCGAAGTTGACGAGAAACACCGCGCGCTGCGACTGACCGCGACCAAGACCGGCGACAGCACCCGCCCCATGGCGCGACGTGTCTCCGACCTTCTGGGCGGCGTGCGGCCCTACTCCGATGGCAAGGGCTTCGTGTTTCCCGCCGTTCGTTCGGGCAGTGGTTCCTTCGGGGGTATGCCGCGAGCGTTAGCACGGATCGTCAACGACCCCGAACTTGCCGAGGAAGATCGCGAGGCGCTGACAGGCTTCGGACTGCACCATCTGCGCCATGCCCTCGCGACCACGGCCAACGGGCTGGGCCTGACCCTTCCAACCGTGAAGGCCCTTTTGGGCCATTCTTCTGGCAGCGTGACCGAGGGCTATATCGGCCGGGTTGATTCAGTCTTGATCGCCGCTGCCGATCGGGTTGCCGAGCACATCGCAATGGCTCTTGGAGACAGCCCGCTAGAAGCGGAAGTCTTTGTTATGAAAGCAAAACGAAGGCCCAGATAGAGCGGGATCGGGACCAATCGGCGAGTGTGCATACCACTCGGAGCGCGATCACCCCAGCCTTAGGCGCACATCTCTGAAAAGGAGTCGTCTAAGATGACGAATACTGAGAACAACCCCATTCCGACCGTCCTTCCCTCGCCGCTGCCGCCTATGCTGTCCCCCGACTTGGCGGCCCTCTACCTGAGCCAGCGACACGGTATCCCGATCAGCCCAAAGACGCTGGCCAAGAAACGCTCGACAGGTGGAGGACCGGCCTTCCGGCGGTTCGGAGCACGGCGGACGGTCTATCCTGTGGAAGCCCTTGATGCCTGGGCCGCCGAGGCGCTCGGACCTGTCCAGCGTCACACGAACGACGCAGCGTGAGGCCATGGCCAAAGAAGAGAACGCCCCGGCGCCGACGACGCGGCGCACGGGGCGGGGATGCTCTGTCGGAAAACCGGGCTTCCCTTTCATAGCTGACGTCGCCCCCGAACACCATGGTAGCGGCGATCACCGCGAAGCGTCCGACATCTCGCCTTTCGTGGCCGAGCAATTGGATCGGCACTACCGCCTCGAACGCCGCAATGGCTACTGGCGCGTCATGGCCCTGAGAGGCGCGGAGAGCGCCGCAGACGGGCGTGCGCTGTCTCTGTGCGGTTGCTCCAGCCTGCGAATGGCTTTGCGCCTCTGGCTGGCCTTGGTGGCTAGCGGGGGGCGGAGATGACGAAGACACGCAAGGCAAGGCCCGGCTTCCACAAAGTGCCCCGCGAACTTCTGGACGAGCACGAACTTTCCAGCGAGGCACGTTTTCTGCTCATCTATCTTTCCAGCCACGACCCGGCCTGGGTGTTGCGCATCGAGGACGTTTGCCGCCACCTCGGGTGGGGCCGCGCGAGATACAAGAAATATCGGAAGGAACTCGTTCTCGGCGGTTATCTTGAGACGACCCGCGTTCGGGGGCCAAATTCCGATACCGGAAAGCAGGAAATTGTGGGCTTTCGAGTGCGCACAGACTTCTCCCCTCTAAGGGCCAAAAAGCAACCCTTAGAAACCGCCGATATTCGGGGTTGTAGGGGTCGTTTTTCAACCGGTTCAAATTCAACCCCATTAAGTAGAGAATCCTCTAAAGGGGAGCCCCCCCCGAGCCGTGGCCCTGATTGGCCCGTTGACCATCCCGAGGTGATCGAGGACGCCGACGCGCATCGCTCATCCGCCAAAGTCATTTCGCTGTGGCCACCGTGACCGCGACCCACGCTCGTCGCCTTGGCTGAAACGTCCCGCAGTTTGCTGAGAAATAGAGCCAGCACCAGCGCTGCGCTCAGAACCGCACCGAAGGGGTCCCGCTGAACCCTTTCCCAAGCCACAGCGGAACATCAGAAGGGTACAGCATCGACACGGGGCAAAGTCGTTGTCGCTCGCCCGCGAAGAACTCCACTCTTTCCCACTTTGGCGAACCAGCCCGTGTCAGCATGACCTTTGTATTTCGGGCGTTTCCGCTTCCCGGCTTCTTCCTCTCGCGGTGCCCGTTCGGTCAACTTCGATTATCAGGGGATAAATGTCTGGGCACGTCGAACAACGCTCTCGATGCTTTGGGCTCCGTTAGAACGCCGTATGGAGACGCCTGGGCAGCCTTGTGGACGCCGCCGCATAGTATGGGCCGCCCCGTCGCGGCTTTATCGGGCATCAAAGCCAGCGACAACAGCACCCTCGAAACCCCGACACGACAACCTTCGCTTTGTGATAGGGTCTCTCGCGTGAATAGGCGAAGAACACGCGCGGTCTGGACCCGGGGAGAGGAGCAATGAAACCGCAACAAATTCGGCTTCAGCGTCTCTACAAGCGCATGGAGGACATCCTGTCCGATCCCAACCTCTCAGACAGCAAGAGGCGGGAAGCGATAAGGGTGCGGGATGGCGTGGCGCAGATGCTCACGAGGTTTGACACGCCAGTTGGCAAGGCAGAGCCTCAAGTTGAAGAGCAGGTCGAATCACGCTTCTCGCCAGAACTCTCCTCGCATGATCTATATACCGAAGCGGAGAAACTGGCGAACGCAAGGGGGGCGCCAGCATATCTAGAAGAGGCAGCCGCAGTTCCCATCGCACTCGCGCTTACGACACTCAACGAAATGGTCTTGGCGATTGCATTCCCTGCAGCGAACGGTGCGGGCCTATTGTGCGCTTTGGCCGCTAGCGCGTTTTATTACCTACACGCCCGCGTGCAGAACAAGCGTCGCATGCGTATGATTTTTGAGGCGCAAAGCGACCTTAAGGCAGCCGGATGGGCAGGTGCTTAGAACACTCCGCGAGTGTGTTAGAGGCAGAGGCTATCTCGACCACACGCTCGCCCGGTCGCGGATATTCGTAACCACCAACCTGCCGGGCATCGACGTGCACCGCCACCTGGGGCGCCTTCCCGTCACCGGCCAGGAACTCGACCATCCGGGCGCGAACCGCTTCGCTCTTGGCGTTCTGCATGAGCTCTAGCGCCGCCTCCAAGGCCCGCGCCTTGTAGACTGCGCGGCTGGCCTCGACCTCGGCCACAAAGGCGCGCTGCACCTCCTGCATGTAGTCCTGCACCGCGGGACGCTTCAGCGCCTTGTGGAAGCCGTTCTTGGACATGCCAGCCGCCTTGGCCGCCTCGGCAAGACTGGCGCCCTGCCTCACGCGGGCTTCGACGGCGGCACGGACTTTCGCGGAGATGCGGGGTGTCGGGGTATGGAGCGCGCGAACGTTGGGCATGGGGGCAAGATGCACCACCGAGAGCCCGCGAGAAAGGCACCGCACCATTCAGCGATTCAGATGGCGCTCAACCTCATCAGCTTCTTCGCAGTCGAAAACTTCAACCGTGTCCGAGACTTGGCCGCTGACGATGCTTGTGATTTTAAGCGTGTTTCCATCCAAAACCGCAGTCTCCCACACGAGACGAACACTGTCGGACGACTGGTCCTGATCGGTGATCTCTCGAAAGCTCCAATTGCAGGCGCGCAAAGGGTCTGCGGCGCTATGCGCGGCGCATTGCGGTCCCCCGTCCATGAGATACCCACGGCTCATGATTGACACTTCGTTGTGACGGGCTTGCACATGATAGGGGTCAGCAGGCAGGGATTGCTCGAAGTCCGCCGTTGCTCCATTAAATTCAAGAATGCGCGCCGCGCTCAGTTGGCGCCTGACATAGTCGAGCATCTCAAGGACCGTCGTCGGCATCTCGTCAGGGTCTGGCGTCGCGGACCTCACGCACAGGTAGCGCGTAGGCAATGGCTCAGGCTCAGATTGACTGAGACCTGAAACCGGGATCGCTGAAAACACCGCTACGAGGGCCAAACGTCTCATGGCATCTCCATGTGTCTGGGCATCATTCTTACCAAAACAGAAAAAAATGTGAACTTGCTCGCACGAGGGTGGACACACTGCCTAGTGAGGCGCGATTTTACCCCCGCCCACCTCGCGATTGACCCCCTCCCCCTTCGCGCTCTCCGGGGCGCTGCAAGGGCGGATGGGGGCACAGCTTGAATTGGGTCGCCGACCCCCAACTTGGTCAGCCCTTCGCGTCTGCATCCGGGCATGCACCGCGCGTGACAGGCTCGCCAAGGAACGCGTAGCGCAGCGCCCTTCCGGTCCGGCCAGTCCTGCGCCAGCACATCGAGGCTAGGTCGCGTGGCGACTCCCGATATTTCAGCGTCCACGACCCACCGACGAACGTGGATCACCCGGATACGTTGCGGCGCGGCAAATGCGAGTCATCAAGACAACTACCGCTAGCGCTCGCTTACCCATCGCTTACCCAATCAGCTTTAGTCAGCCCCGCATTGCGGTCAAGTTATTGATTTTATTGGCGCACCCGACAGGATTCGAACCTGTGGCCTCTGCCTTCGGAGGGCAGCGCTCTATCCAGCTGAGCTACGGGTGCTTCCATGCGCGGTATAGCCGTGCAAATCAGTGCCCGCAATCGGAAATCCTCGCGAGATTTCACTTGCCGGGCGGTTCGGGCGAACCGTTAATGGCTGCGACAGGACGCTTTCAGGCCCAGCCATGACCCAAACCGACCGATCTGCACCGCTCTGGTTGCTTGTCGCCTTGCAGGCGACCGTCTCGGCCGCGAGCCTCGTGGTCGAGATCGTCGCCGGACGCATGATCGCCCCCTATGTCGGCATGTCGCTTTATACCTGGACATCGATCATCGCGGTTGTCCTGGCCGGGTTTTCCGCCGGTCACTGGTGGGGCGGACGCATCGCCGAACGCGACAGCACGGCCGCCTTGAAGCGCACCGGTTGGGCGATCGTGGGCGCGGCGCTGACCACCGGGGGGGCGGCGCTTGTCTTGCGCCAGCTGGCAGAGCCGGTGCTGCACGGTGTGCCCGATCCGCTGGCCGCGATCACGGTTCTGACGGCGTTGGTCTTCTTCCTACCGTCGTTCTTTGCAGGCGTCCCTGCCCCGGTTTTGGCTGTCGTCGCGATCCGCAGGGACGGCCAGTCCGGCCATGCGCTGGGCGCAATGTTCGCCGCCGGCGCCATCGGAGCGATCGCGGGTACCTTGCTGGCCGGGTTCCTGTTCATCTCCTGGTTGGGCTCGGTGGCCACCCTGTCAGCCGTGACCGCGACCTATGCCATGATCGCGCTCGCGTTGTTCCAACTAGCCGGCATTGGGGCAGTTCGCGCCACGCCGATGCTGGTGGTGCTGGCGACCGCCCTGGGTCTGGCCGTGGGCGGCCTTGGATTGCCGCGCATCTGCGACAGCGAAAGCCATTATTTCTGTATACGAACCGTTGAAATGACTCCCGAACGACCCGGAACGGTGCGGCTGATGGTGCTGGATCATCTGGCCCACGGGATTACCGCCCGGGACGAACCGCTGCGTATGCAGACTCAGCACGGGGCGATGCTGGACGGGCTGCCGCGCATGAGGATGGCGGGGCGGCCATTCCGGTCTTTCTTCATCGGCGGCGGCAGCTATTCCGTTCCGCGGGCCTGGGCGGCGCGGGGCATCGGCGGAATTACAGTGGCCGAGATCGACCCCGAGGTGACCCGGATCGCCGCGCGCGATTTCTGGTTCGACCCGGCAAGCGCCACGGTTCTGCACGAGGATGCGCGCCGGGCGCTGCTGGACAGGCCCGACACCCGCTATGACGTGATCGTGGGCGATGCCTTTACCGATATCGCCGTCCCCTCACACCTGATCACGCGCGAATTCTTCGAACTGGTACACGACAGGCTGACGCCCGACGGTATCTATGCGATGAACGTGATCGACCATGTCGACCGGTTGGAGGCGCTGACCGCGCTGGTCGCGACGCTGAAAACGGTGTTTCCGTCCGTCGAGGTCTGGACCGAGATGCGGCCGCCCGAACCCGAAGAACGTCGCGTCTTCGTTCTGCTGGCGGGCCAGTCGCAAAGCCCGGTCGACGCGCTGACCCTTGCGGCGCCGGAGCCGACCGATTTCGCGCCGCTGGACGACGCCTTCGTGACCCGCCTGATGGCCGCTAAAGACCCGACGATCCTGACCGACGATTTCGCACCGATCGATCGTCTGGTGGGCCTGGGCAACCTGTTCGACTGACCGCCAGTTGCGCCGCGCGCTGATCATCGAGTCCCCTGGCCGTCAAGACCCTGGATGGACGAAGTCACGCGCAGCGCGTGTAAGGGCAAGACCTGCGGGCCGGGCGCGGAATTGGCTTTGGCCTCAGGCGAAAAGATCTCGGCACAGTTCCAGCGCGTCGACCAGAGTATCGACCTCGGCCCGGGTATTGTACATTCCGAAGGACGCACGACAGGTCGCGGTCAGGCCAAGGTGATCCATCAATGGCCCGGCACAATGTTGGCCCGCACGCACCGCCACGCCCTTCTTGTCGAGCACGGTCGAGATGTCATGAGCATGTGCCGGCCCCTCCAGCGTGAACGAGAAAATGGCACCCCGTTTCGGGGCATGGCCCTGGACCTGCAGCCAGTTGAGCCCCTTGAGCCGAGACATCGCATAGGATCCCAGATCGGCCTCGTGCGCCGAGATCGCATCCATGCCCACGCCCATCATGTATTCCAACGCCGCGCCAAGCCCGATCTGCTGGACGATTCCCGGCGTGCCGGCCTCGAACTTCATCGGCGGATCGTTATAGGTGACCACGTCCTTGTGGACCTCGCGGATCATGTCACCCCCGCCAATGAAGGGCCGCATCTCGGCCAAACGCTCCTTGCGGATGTGGATCGCCCCCGATGCCGAAGGGCCGTAAAGCTTGTGCCCGGTGATGACATAGAAATCGGCGCCGATCGCGTCGACATTCACGGGCATGTGGACCGCGGCCTGGCTGCCATCGACCAGCACCGGCACGCCCTTGTCATGCGCGCCCTTCACGATGGCGGCGACATCCACCACGGTGCCCAGCACGTTCGACATGTGGGTGACCGCGACCAGTTTCGTGCGCGGCCCGATCGCGTCGACCACCGCCTGGGGGTCGAGGTTGCCGGCCCCATCCACGTCGACCCATTTCAGCACCACGCCCTGGCGTTCGCGCAGGAAATGCCACGGCACGATATTGGCGTGGTGTTCCATGACCGACAGGACGATCTCGTCGCCCGGTTCCATCCGCGGCGCCGCCCAGGCGTAGGACACAAGGTTGATGCCCTGCGTCGCACCGGTGGTATACACGATCTCGTCCTCGTCCCGCGCACCGAGGAAGCGCGCGACGATGCCCCGCACGGCCTCGTACTTGTCGGTCGCGATGTTGGACAGCGTGTGCAGGCCGCGATGGACGTTCGCGTACTCTTCCGTGTAGGCACGGGTGACGGCGTCGATCACCACCTTGGGTTTCTGCGCCGAGGCGCCGTTGTCCAGATAGACCAGCGGCTTGCCGTTGACCTTGCGCGAGAGAATCGGGAAATCCGCGCGGATCCTGTCCACGTCATACATCGCTGAGCGCTCCGCCAAAGGTGATGCCGAGAATCGACATGAACAAGCTCATGCCGAGGATGATGGCGACCATCGAGGCGATGATCGCGGCAAAGGTCTTGATGGCCGAGAAAAACCCGTGAAGTTCAGCGACGAAATGACTGAGAAGCCAAAAGAAAAGCCCGATTCCGAACAACCCGACCAGGCCTGCCACCGGCGGCAAGGCCACCAGGAACAGGGTTTGCACGACCTGTAGGCCAACCATCAGCGCCTGCAGCCACACGGTCAGCGCCAGCGCACCGGCGAAATCACCCCGCCCGCCAAACCGCCGCCCGATCACATGGATCGCGTAGACCGTCACCACCAAAAGCCCGCCCTGCACGACCGCCGTCAGCAGCGGGTTCGCGCGGAATACCGGTGTCAGCGGGTCCATCGGCGCAGGCACAAGATATTCGCCCAATTGCGTCAGCAGCACGCTGATCGAGACAATCGCGACGAGCATCTGCCACAGCACGCCCTCGGGTAGCCCGAGGGACAGAACCGCCCGGGCGCCGCCGCGGGGATTGCTCAGGGTCTCGCGCGCAAGCGCGATCAACGACGGAAAGCTGTGGGGCATGGAGTGATTTCTCTGGCTTTCAGGCACGGCCGAACGCCTCGGCCTCGGCCAGAGACAACATCCAGATCGCGAAGAAGGCAACCGTCAGAACTGATGCGACAAGGTTGAGCGCGGCGCCCGCGCCGAGGAACCCCGCCACAAGCCCGTAAAGCAGCCAGGCCGGCGACACCGCCAGCAATGTCCAGAACAGCGCCAAACGCGCGCCGAAATAGCTGCCCTCGCCGCCCATCATCCGGGCGAAGAGGTGGCTGAACGCCGCGATGCCATAGAAGAAAAGCGGCGCAAGCGCCATCCAACCGAAAAGCGCCGCCCCAAGCCGCGCCTCCAGAGGTATCTCGGAGTCGAGATAGGCCTCGCGTGCGAGGCGCGGCCATTGTGCCACGAAGATCAGGAAGCAGGCCAGCATCAGATAGGCCAGCGCCCGGTCCTCGCGCTGGCCCGCTTTCAACTGGCGGCGCATCGCGGCGCGGGGACCGCGCCATGTCGCGATAATTTCTTGCGTGATCGGCATCTTACCTCCGATGACGGGCCAGCCATTGGGCAAGCCGTTCGGTGATCTCTTCTCGGATCGCCTCGGCCTCGATCTCTTCGATCGCCTCGGCCAGGAACGACAGCACCATCAGGTCCACCGCCTCGGACCGCGGCACGCCCCGCGAGCGTAGGTAGAACAACGCTGTCTCGTCGATGGCACCGCTGGTCGATCCATGCGAACAGGCGACGTCGTCGGCATAGATTTCCAGTTCCGGCTTGGCAAGAAACTGGCTGTCCTCGTCCAGCAATAGCGATTGGGAAATCTGGTAGCCATCCGTCTTCTGCGCGCCCGGCTGGACAAGGATCTTGCCCTGGAAGACACCCGTCGCACCGTTCTTCAGCACCTTCTTGAACACCTGGCGGCTTTCGCAGCGTTCGGCGTCATGGGTGATGAACACGGTGTCATCATGGTGGAAATCACTGCCATCGCCGACGCAGGCCCCCGCGACATGGGCCACCGCATCGTCACCGGTCAACTCGATGATGCACTCGTTGCGCGTAAGCGCGCCGTTCGCCGTCATCGTGAAGGACTTGAACGTGCTTTCACGCCCGAGCCGGGCAAAGAGATGCGTGGCCGCGCGCCGTTCGTGGTCGCGCCCCTGCACGCGAACATGGTGGAAGGCGCCGCCATCGGCGATGTCAACCTCCATGACCTTGTTGAAGCGCGCCGCCGCCGGACCGTTTTCCAGAACGGTCAGATCGGCCCCCGCCTCGACCTTGATCACGTGATGCAGCACCGCGTCGGACGACTCCGAGTGATGAAGGTAGACAAGGTTCACAGGCTTTTCGGCGCGGCCTGTGGCGCGGATCAACACACCATCGGTCGCAAAGGCGGTGTTCAGCGCCGCGAAGGGGCGTTCGACCGGTTCCTGCGCGCGCGCCTCGAGCACACCGTAAAGATCGGCGGCCCAGTGAATGTCCAGCGCCTGCGCCTCGGCCAGCCGGCTGATCTCGACGCCCGCGAGCGCGGGGTCATCCGAGGCTTCCGCATCAAAGACGCCGTCCACGAAGACCAGCTTGACCCGGTCCATGTCGTCGAAAACGGGCTTGTCCTCGCCCCGGAACAGCGCAGCCGGTACCGGCGCCGGCGCCAAAAGCTCGGCCGGATCCGTAAACCGCCAGTATTCATCCCGCCGCCCCGGCAGGCCCATCGATTCCACTCGGGCCAGCGCCGCGGCCCGCGCAAGACTGGACCAGCCCGGCGCCTTCGGCATGTCGAGCGCGGCCAGCCGCGCCTCGGTCGCGGTCAGTTTCGCCTGCGGCAGCCCCATCACGCCGCCTCCCCGATAAGGTCGGCATAACCGCTTTTCTCGACTTCCAGCGCCAGTTCGGGCCCGCCGGTCTTGATGATCCTGCCATCCACCATGATGTGCACGACGTCGGGCACGATATGGTCCAACAGGCGCTGGTAGTGAGTGATGACGAGGAAGCCACGGTCGGAACTGCGCATAGCGTTCACGCCATCGGCCACAAGTTTCATCGCATCGACATCCAGACCCGAGTCCGTCTCGTCGAGGATGCAGACCTTGGGTTCGAGCATTGCCATCTGCAGGATCTCGTTGCGTTTCTTCTCGCCGCCCGAAAAGCCCACGTTAACCGGCCGCTTCAGCATCTCGGCGTCGATCTTCAACTCCTTGGCCTTGGCGCGCACCTCCTTCAGAAAGCTCGCCGCGTCCATCTCTTCCTGGCCGCGGGCCTTGCGTTGAGCGTTCACCGCCGTGCGCAGGAAGGTCATGTTGCCGACGCCGGGAATTTCTACCGGGTACTGGAAGGCAAGAAACAGGCCCGCGGCGGCACGTTCCTCGGCCTCCATCCCGAGGATATCCTCGCCATTGAGCGTCACGGAACCCTCGGTCACCTCGTAGCCGTCGCGGCCCGAGAGAACATAGGACAGCGTCGACTTGCCCGAGCCGTTCGGCCCCATGATCGCATGCACCTTGCCGGCCTCGATTGTCAGGTTCACGCCCTTGAGGATTTCCTTGCCCTCTTCTTCAAGAGAGGCCCGCAGATTTTTGATTTCCAGCATGTTTATTCCTTTACACGAGAGTGACGGCAGTCCCCGAAGCGGACACCATCAGCATATTGTTGATCACTTCATAATCGAGGTCGACGCCGACCACCGCGTTGCCGCCCACAGCCCGCGCCCGCTCTTCCAGTTCGCGCAAAGCGGTTTCGCGCGCTTCACCCAGCGACGCCTCGTAGGCGCCGGAGCGGCCCCCGATGATGTCGGTGATCCCGGCGAAGATATCCCGGAAAACGTTCGCGCCGAGGATCGCCTCGCCCACGACGACGCCATGATAGGCGGAGATGGTCTTGCCCTCGACCGAAGGAGTGGTGGTCACGATCATCGTATCTTCCTCAGTCATCATCACCCCAGCGCCAGCGCCAGTTACCGCCCGTCTTGCGCCGGGCGATCACGATAAACCCAAGCGCCAGAACGGCGGTCAGCAGCAAATACAGCGCCACCTGCCAGAACAGCGCCACACCCAGCCGCCCCAACGGGGCGAAAACCGCAATCGCCACAAGCCCCAGCAGCAGCGAAAAGACAGCCACCGCCGCCCAGCCCTTCCAGTTTGCCGGGAAGGCACCATAGCCATGCGTCTTTGGCACAAACCACGACGAGCCCATCAGCCGACGCTTCCCTCCAACGAAATTGCCACCAACTGCTGCGCCTCCATGGCGAATTCCATCGGAAGCGCCTGCAGAACCTCCTTGCAGAACCCGTTCACCACCAGCGCAACGGCCTCTTCCTCGTCCATCCCGCGCGAACGGCAATAGAACAGCTGGTCGTCATCCACCTTGGACGTGGTCGCCTCGTGCTCGACCCGCGAGGAATTGTTGCGCACTTCGATATACGGCACCGTATGCGCCCCGCAGGTGCTGCCGATCAGCAAGCTGTCGCACTGGGTGTAGTTTCGGCTGTTCTTGGCCTTGGGGTGCATGCTGACCAGACCGCGATAGGTGTTCTGGGCGTGGCCTGCGGAAATCCCCTTGGACACGATCCGGCTTCGCGTGTTCTTGCCCAGATGCACCATCTTGGTGCCGGTATCGGCCTGCTGCCAGTTGTTGGTGATGGCAATCGAGTAGAACTCGCCCTGGGCATCGTCGCCGCGCAGGATGCACGAAGGGTATTTCCACGTCACCGCCGAGCCGGTTTCCACCTGCGTCCACATCACCTTGGACCGGGCACCCCGGCAATCGGCGCGCTTGGTGACGAAGTTGTAGATGCCGCCCTTGCCGTTCTCGTCACCCGGGAACCAGTTCTGGACGGTGGAATACTTCACCTCGGCATCGTCGAGGATCACGATTTCCACCACCGCGGCGTGCAGCTGCGCAACATCGCGCTGGGGCGCGGTGCAGCCTTCCAGGTACGACACATGCGCCCCCTTGTCGGCGATGATCAGCGTACGCTCGAACTGGCCGGTGTTCTCGGCATTGATCCGGAAATAGGTCGACAACTCCATCGGGCAGCGCACGCCAGGCGGCACGTAGACAAAGGAGCCGTCGGAGAAGACCGCGCTGTTGAGCGTGGCATAGAAATTGTCGGTCTGCGGAACGACCGATCCGAGGTATTTCTTGACCAGTTCGGGATGCTCGCGGATCGCCTCGGAAATCGAGCAGAAAATAACGCCCGCCTTCTCCAACTCCTTCTTGAAAGTGGTGCCCACGCTGACCGAGTCGAACACCGCGTCGACAGCGACCTTGCGGCCCTCGGCGGGCGCGTCCTCGGCGCCCTCGACGCCCGCTAGGATCATCTGCTCCTTCAGCGGGATGCCAAGTTTCTGGTAGGTTTCCAAAAGCTTGGGGTCGACCTCGTCCAGCGACTTCGGCTTGGTCTCCATGCTCTTGGGACGGGCATAGTAATACTGTTTCTGGAAGTCGATCTCGGGGTAGTCGATCATCGCCCAGTCGGGCTCTTCCATCTTCTGCCAGCGGCGGAACGCCTCCAACCGCCACTCGGTCATCCATTCGGGTTCTTCGTTCTTGGCCGAGATCAGCCGCACGATGTCCTCGGTAAGGCCCATCGGCGCATAGTCCATCTCGATCTCGGTTTCCCAGCCGTACTTGTACTTGCCGGCCATCGACTGGACGGTTTCCACGGTCTCGCGATCGACGCCCTCGCGCACCTCGGTGATCTCGTCGTGATCGGAATTGTCCAAAGCAGCCATGTGATCCTTCCGCCTTTTCCTGCCGGACCCCAACGGGCGCCCCGGTCCCTTCTTCTTTCAGCCCGCACGGGCCCTGAATTTCGCCGCCGCCGAAACCCATGCCTCGGCAAAGCGCGTCACGTCTTCCTCTGTCGTCCCGGGCCCAAGTGACACCCGGATCGCCGACGCGGCCGCTGCCTCACCCAAGCCCATCGCGACCAGCACGCGGCTGGCGCGCAGCTTGCCCGAGGAACAGGCCGCGCCCGCGGAAATCGCGAACCCGGCCAGGTCCATCTGCATCACCTGGGTTTCGCCCTTCCAACCCGGAGTGGCAAAACAAGCGGTGTTGGGCAACCTTCGCGCAGCTTTCCCGACAAAAATAGTCTCTTTTGCGCCGGCCTCAACGATATTTTCTAGAATATTTCTAAATTGCTCGATTTCTAGCCATTTTCCAGAGGAAAGGTCGCCTGCTGCCGCGCTCGCCGCCGCACCGAACCCGGCGATTCCCACGATGTTCTCGGTTCCGGCCCGCCGCCCGCTCTCCTGACCGCCGCCACGGATTCGCGCGACGATCTCGCTGCCCGGCCGCATCACCAGCGCGCCGATGCCCTTCGGCCCGCCGATCTTGTGCGCGGAAACCAACGCCATGTCGCAACCCAGCCATTTGAACGCCACGGGCAGTTTGCCGAACGCCTGGGTCATGTCGCAGACCGCAATGCCCGCTGGCAGGTCCTGGATCACGCCGGTCTCGGAATTCGCAAGTTGCAGCGCCGTGCGCCCCGGGTCGCGCACCGTGACCCGGCCATCCCGATCCACCGGCAGGCAGGGGTCGACCCAGGCCGCGACCGAATCGTGCTCGATATCAGGCGCCTCCAGACCGCGCCCCGCACAAGCCAGCGCCGCCGCCTCGCTTGCCCCCGAGGTGAAAACGATCTCCGCGCCCTCGGCCCCAAGCGCCGCGGCAACCTGCGCGCGGGCCTTTTCCACCAGCGCCCGCGCGGCCCGGCCCTCGGCGTGCACCGAAGACGGATTTCCCACCACGTCCATCGCCGCGATCATCGCCGCCCGTGCCTCGGGGCGCAGCGGCGCCGTCGCGTTCCAGTCCAGGTAGACCCGGCCAGCCATGCACTGTCCTTCCTCTTGGCCCGAAATAGCCCCGGGGCCCTCGCATCTGTGGACGGGGGCAAAGCCCTAGCTGTCGTCCACCACCTCGAACAGCGCCGGCACTGCCGGGCACGGTGCAAGGTCGTTGGACGTCACATCCGACAACCGCGTCTGGTGCAGGAAGACGTAGACATGGGCCGAGAGCCCCTCCCACAACCGGTTCGCCAGGGATTGCGCCCGGCTGCCCGACAGCCCGCCCGACACGCCCGCCCCCTTGTGCATCGCGCTCACGGTCTCATCGACCGCGCCCAGCACGTCGACCACCCGGATCTCGGAAGCCGGCCGCGCGAGGCGATACCCCCCACCCGGCCCACGCACGGACTCGACAAGCCCCGCGCGCCGGAGCTTGACGAACAACTGCTCGAGATATGGAAGCGAAATGTCCTGGCGCCGCGAGACCTCGGACAACGACACCAAGGCATCCTCGGGCGCCAACGCCAAATCGACCAGTGCCACCATCGCGTAGCGGCCCTTGGTGCTCAACTTCATCGCCATACTCCCGCAAACGGTTGACGGCGCGCGGACGGCCCATTACCTCGAAATGCACCCTCCGGCCCGCGCGCGCCGGGTACCCTGTCCTTATTAAGCCCGACCGATTTCGTCAAGAAACCGGGCCCCGCGAACGAGAAGAACAAAAATGCCCGAGGTCATCTTTCCCGGACCCGAAGGCCGCCTCGAAGGCCGTTACCACCCCCAGAAGGACAAGGACGCACCGATCGCCATCGTGTTGCATCCACATCCGCAATTCGGCGGCACGATGAACAACCGGGTCGTCTACAATCTGCATTACGCCTTTCACCGGATGGGTTTCACCGTGCTGCGGTTCAATTTCCGCGGTGTCGGCCGGAGCCAGGGCGAATACGATCAAGGCATCGGGGAACTGTCCGATGCCGCTGCGGCCCTCGACTACCTGCAGTCGATGAACCAGAACGCCAAGCATTGCTGGGTAGCTGGCTTTTCCTTCGGGGCCTGGATCGGAATGCAACTGCTGATGCGGCGCCCCGAGATCACCGGCTTCGTGTCGGTCAGCCCGCCTGCGAACATGTACGATTTCTCGTTCCTCGCGCCCTGCCCCTCGTCGGGGCTGATCATCAACGGGTCGGCCGACCGCGTCGCACCGCCCGCCGATACCCGTGCGCTTGTCGACAAGCTGCACGAACAAAAGGGCATAACGATCACCCATGACGAGATCGAGGGCGCCGATCATTTCTTCCAGGACCCGCACATGGACACGCTGATCGAACACGTGACAGGCTATGTGCAACGCCGCCTGACCGAAGGCACCCGTTAGCAAAGGATCGGCCGATGGCTCTGCTTGAGGATCTTGCCGATGCGCTGGCGCGCGAGGCGATTGAGGCGGCCGAACAGCTTGGCGACGAGCGCCTGATCGACGAGATGTCGAAGGCCATCGGAGAATCCTCACCCACCACGCAAGAGGCGTTCATGACCGCAGTGCGCATCCGGCGCGCGCTGGGGCGGGGCCGCGTACTGATGGAGCGCAAGCAGGCGGAACGCGCCCTGCCTGCACCGGGGCCAAGCCCGGACGGCGGGACCGCTGCGCCTCGCACGGACTAGCCCTATGCCTCCTCGACGGTGCGGCGTTCCGCCGCCGCACCGACCGACCGCTGGCGCACCCCGAACATGTTCATGACGCCGGACAAGCCGGGGCGGGCCATTATTCAACGCTCTTTCAGTACAGGACGACGGCTCGCCCGCAAGGGTGTACGTCTTTGCGGTGCCTCACGGGTGCCACTAGCCGCCCCCGGACATACGCCCTGCTTTCGAAGAGCGGATTGAGGCAGATCGCGGGCCAGAGTTCACTGTCACGCAACTGCCGGATCCCGCCATGCCCGTTTGCGACCCGCTTTCCGTCCCGAGCGTACCGCACCCGGCGAACCCGGTCAGCCCAAGGCCGATATGCGCCGCGGCACGGCCCCGGCCGACCCAAGCCCGAAGCCCGACAGGGCATCGTCAAGCGCACCCGCCCCGCGTGCCATCCGCGCCCCCATCGCCGACATCTCTTCGGCAAGCGCGGCATTGGCCTGCAGGCTGGTGTCGATACGCTGCACGGTCCCGTTCATCTCGGACAACGCGTCGGCCTGCGACCGCGCGGTCCGGTCGATTTCGGTGACGCGCGCACTGGCATGGTCGACCTCGGCGCCGATGCCTTCCAACGCGCTTCCCGCCCGCATCACCAGTTCCGCCCCGCTGGCGACATGGCCCGCCGAGGTCTGGATCAGCGTCTTGATGTCGCGCGCCGCGTTCCCGGTGCTCTGGGCCAGGGCCCGCACCTCGGAGGCGACCACGGCGAACCCCTTGCCCGCCTCACCGGCCCTTGCCGCCTCGACACCGGCATTCAAAGCCAGCAGGTTGGTCTGGAACGAGATGTCGTCGATCAACTGGATGATCGAGGAAATCTCGCCCGAACTTTTCTCGATCAGGGCCATCGCCGCGATCGCGTCGCGAACCACGGCCGCCGCCTCGGCAGCGCTGCGTGAGGCGGTCGACGCGCTTTCGCTGACCTCGCTGACGCCATCGGCCGTGTGGGCGAGCGTTGCGGTCAGGTCGCGCAACACCTGCGCCACCTCGGTCACGTCATTGGCCTGGCCCTCGACCCGGCGCGAGACATTTCCCGCCGCCTCGGCGATCGCGTCCGCCTCGCGGTGGAATTCGGACGCGGCGGCCACCGCGTCGGACAGGCTTTCGGCCAGCATTGCCACCGCGGTGTTGAAATCGCGCCGCAGCGCGTCATGCGCAAGCGGCAGAGGCGCGTCGATGGCACAGCGCAGATCACCCGCCGCTAGCCTTTCAAGCGCCGTACTCAGCGTCTGGACCACCGTTTCGGTGTCCGCGCCGGCCCGCTCGGCCGCCTGCTTGGCAATCTCGGCCTCGCGCGCCAATGTCTCGGCCTCGTGCCGGTGGGTCACCAACTCTTGGCGCTGGCGCTGGGCATGCAGCATCGACAGCGTCAGGATCGCCCCCTCGATTACGACGATCGTGCCATGCAGGGTCGTGCGTGCAAGATTGGCGGCCAGGTCCGCCGAGGGATAAACCAGCGCCGGCATCAGGAAACTGAGCGAAAGGTGATGCACAGCCGTCACCCCGCAGGCAAGGATCAGTGCCGGCACACTACGCATCGTAGAGACCACCGCGAGCAGCGCGAAGAACATCATGTGCGTGTCGATCTGCCAAGGATGGCCAGCCATCGCGGCGGTAAAAAGCGCCGACTGGCCGATCAGCCCGGTCGCGATCACCTCGCGTCGAAAGGCGCTGCGCATCTGGCGCGCGGCGATCCCGGCAGAGGCCAGTGCCACCGCCATCACCAGCATCGGCGTGACCGCATTTCCCGCATGCCACGCGGCCAAGACCGGAACCGGTGCCATCCAGATCAGCACGCGTTCGGACAGTTTGCAGACACCGCGTTCGGCACCAAGAGCTTCGCTTGTCATGGAAGAGTTCCTTCGAATCCACAAAGCGTCAACAACGCCTCTGCATCCAGAACCGCCCAGGCCCCCGCCGCACGGGCGGCATGCGGATTCTGCAACACCGCGAAGCGCGCAATCGGCGCGACATAAGGGCCGATCTCGTATCCTTGGCCCGCTGCAATCACCTGCGCGGCCCGTGCCCCCCATGGCGGCACCACGACCAGCGCCGGCCGGCCCGACGCGGCCGGTCCGGCCATGACCAGGCTGACGGGGACCGTCGCCGCCGTCACAAGCAGCGTCAGCCCGAGAAGAACGGCATCGGAGGGTCGCACGCGCGTCATAGGTCTGGAGAATGAGCGGAACGGGTTATCAAACGGTGAATACCCACCGACCGGCACGGCCCGTCCCCGGAACATGTCCGGCCGGATACCCGCCCTGCGTCCGACCTGGGGCGCGATCGGGCCTGAACCGCGCAACAGGGCCACTGATGCGCCGAATGCGCCGTCAGAGACATTGGTCGGCTCTGGCGAACCCGCGCCGTTGGCAGCGATAGAGGACCCTTGCAGACCCTCCTGTATACCAACGCATACCGCTCTGGCCGAACTCTTGGAAATCGGCTATCACGCAGGCGAGGCGCGATTCCCGATACCAACAACGAGGGGCCAAATGACGAAGATAAAAGTCGACAACCCGGTCGTCGAGCTCGACGGCGACGAGATGACCCGGATCATCTGGGACTTCATCAAGAAGAAGCTGATCCTGCCCTATCTCGACATCGATCTGCTGTATTACGACCTGGGCATCGAGGAGCGCGACCGCACCGATGACCAGATCACCGTCGACGCCGCCGAGAAGATCAAGGAAATCGGCGTCGGCGTGAAATGCGCGACGATCACGCCTGACGAGGCCCGCGTCGAGGAATTCGGCCTGAAAAAGATGTGGCGCAGCCCCAACGGCACGATCCGCAACATCCTGGGCGGCGTCGTGTTCCGCGCCCCGATCATCTGCAAGAACGTGCCCCGCCTGGTGCCGGGCTGGACCAAGCCCATCGTGATCGGCCGCCACGCCTATGGCGACCAGTATCGCGCCACGGACATGAAATTCCCCGGCCCCGGCACGCTGTCGATGAAATTCGTGGGCGAGGACGGCACCGTGATCGAGGAAGAGGTGTTCAAGGCGCCGTCCTCGGGCATCTACATGGGGATGTACAACCTCGACCAGTCGATCATCGACTTTGCCCGAGCCTCGATGAACTACGCGCTGTCGATGGGCTGGCCGCTGTATCTTTCGACCAAGAACACTATCCTGAAGCAGTATGACGGCCAGTTCATGATCCTGTTCCAGAAGGTGTTTGACGAGGAATTCGCGGACAAGTTCAAGGAAGCTGGCATCACCTATGAACATCGCCTGATTGACGACATGGTCGCCTGCGCGATGAAGTGGAACGGCGGCTTCGTCTGGGCCTGCAAGAACTACGATGGCGACGTGCAGTCCGACACGGTCGCGCAGGGCTTCGGCAGCCTCGGGCTGATGACCAGCCAGCTGATGACGCCCGACGGCAAGATCGTCGAGGCCGAAGCGGCGCATGGCACCGTGACCCGCCATTATCGCCAGCACCAGAAGGGCGAGGAGACCTCGACCAACTCTATCGCGTCGATCTACGCCTGGACCGGGGGCCTCAAGCACCGGGCCAAGCTGGACGGCAACGACGCGTTGAAGCATTTCGCCGAAACGCTGGAACGGGTCGTGGTCGAGACCGTGGAAACGGGCTTCATGACCAAGGACCTGGCGCTTCTGGTCGGGCCCGATCAGAAATGGCTGACCACCATGGGCTTCCTCGAAAAGGTGGACGAGAACCTGAACAAGGCGCTCGGCTGAGACCAAGATATGAAAGGGTCGGCGCGCGACGCCGGCCCTTTTTTCATTCCCCGAGGCACGCCGGGGGCCTTCGCCTCTTCTGGACATCGGCGCCGTGCCGCGCCATTTCCGGACCATGTCCGGTTTCGCTCGTCATTCTCTTCTCGAAGACCTACAAGGCCTGTTGGTCGGCACCCTGTTGGTCGCCCTTTCGCTGCAATTTCTGCAGGGCGCCGGACTGGTGACGGGACAGATCGCAGGCCTGTCCCTGGTGACGAGCTATGCGACCGGTTGGGCGTTCGGACTGGTGTTCTTCGCGTTGAACTTGCCGTTCTACTGGCTTGCCTTGCGCCGGATGGGCCGGGCCTTCACCTTGAAAACTTTCGCTGCGGTGGGGCTCTTGGCACTGTTCACCGAAGTGATGCCCCATGTCCTTGTCGTCACGCCGCTGACCCCGCCGGTCGCCGCCATCCTTGCCGGTGTCACGGCGGGTGCGGGACTTTTGGCATTGTTCCGCCACGGCGCGAGCCTGGGCGGCGTCGGCATCGTCGCGGTCTGGCTTCAAGACAGCCGCGGTATCCGGGCGGGCTGGGTGCAGTTGGGCTTTGATGCGGTGGTCTTTGCCCTCGCGCTGGCGGTGATCCCGGTCGTCACGGTGGCCTGGTCTTTGCTGGGAGCGGCGCTTCTGAACGTCATCATCGCGACCAACCACCGGCGCGACCGTTATATAGCCCGCTAGTGTTCGCCACCTGACGGAAGATTCCCAACGGTGAACGGATGTGTCACTATCGAAGCATGAGACGTGACGACATCTGCCTGTATCTTGGCCCCGCTGATCGCGAGCAACTCATGGCGCTCTGCGTCAATCAAAACACGCCGCGCAAGGATGTCTGGCGTGCGGAGATCGTCCTGGCGACGGCGGATGGCTGCGGGACCAGCGAGATCATGCGGCGCGCCGGGACGTCAAAGCCGACCCGTCTGGCGCTGGCAGGCGCGGTATCTCGACGAAGGCATCGAGGGGCTGCAGCGGGACAAGACCCGGCCGTCGCGGGTATCGCCGTTGCCGAGGGAGACGCGCCTGACGGTGATCACCAAGAAGGTGAAGGAGACGCCACCCGATGCCACGCACTGGAGCCGCGCCACGATGGCGGCGGCGGCGGCGGCGGGCATATCGCCGTCGAGCGTGGGGCGCATCTGGGCCGAGGCCGGTCTCAAGCCGCATCTGACGAAGGGCTTCAAGGTGTCCAACGACCCGCAGTTCGAGGCCAAGGTCATGGAGATCGTGGGGCTCTACCTCGAGATGCACTGAAAGGCAGATCATCCTTCCGATCAGGGCTTGCAGCCCCTTCGCAAGCGGTCAAACGCGACCGTGGATCGCAATGATCTGATCGACATAACGCCGGTGGAGAAACTTGGTCCGGACGGGGTGCATGCCGATTCTCAGGAGTCTCTGCAACCATTTCAAAACCAGACCCGAAGCGAGGTACTCACCAACTCCGTGAATGCAAACGCGTGGCTTCGTGTCGCAACACGACCCGCCTCCTCGGCAAGGAGCGGCTTGCCAAGAGCGTCCCCGCACGCGACTGTCTGTGCAGTCCTTGAAATTTCGAGATCGGATCGTGTCCAGTGCCGAAATCCTATATTTTTCTTGTGCTTGCGATCCTGACCGAAACGATCGGCACCTCTGCCTTGCATGCCAGCCAGCAATTCACACGGTTTGGTCCATCTGCGTTGGTGGTCGTGGCCTATGCGCTTTCGTTCTATTTCCTTGCCTTGACGCTGAAAACCATCCCGGTGGGCATCGCCTACGCGATCTGGTCGGGGCTGGGCATCGTGTTCATCGCCGCCATCGGTTGGTGGGTCTTCGGACAGCGAATTGACCTGCCTGCATTGCTGGGGATGGGGCTGATCATTCTCGGGATTCTGGTGATTCACCTGTTCTCGAAGACCTCGACCCATTGAGAAAGGGCCGCGCCCCGCGCGGCCCATGATTTATAGGGTGCTCAGCGCCGGCGGCGAACCAAGCCCAGTGCACCAAGCCCGGCCAGCAGCAACGGCAGGCCTGCGGGCAGCGGGACTGGGCTGGGCCCGGAACCAACCGTCGGGATGGCAGCAGCTTCACCCGAGACGTTCTGCAAGCCGTAATCCCCCAGGATGACGCTTCCACGCTCCACCGCGATCCAGCCGTAGTAGGTTTCCTGAGCGGCACCGAAGAAATAATAACCGTCATTCGTTCCGAAATTGGAGCCGACCTCGATCTGGAACCCGAGGTAAGCCGATGATCCGGCAGCCGCCAGGATACCGTAAGGCGTACCGCTACCATTGACGTAAAGCTCGCCGCCGCCACCGAAATCGCCAGAGGTCGCGTCGATCGCGTCACCCGGATTGAACCCGACGGCGAGGGTCGCACCAATGGTCGCGTCGGACTCGTTCACGATAGAGGTACGATACAACTTTCCTCCAAGCTCGTACGAATACGTTCCCACCCCACCTTCCTGGGTGCCACTCACGTAATCGAAGGCGTAGAACCCTATATCGTCAAAGCCATCGCCGTTCAGATCGAAATCGGCATAACCGTTGGCCACAGAGGTTCCGGCGAGGCCGTTGTAGACAATGGTTTCCGCCGATGCACCGAAAGCCCCCACCAGAGCAAGCAGAGACGTAGCAGCCGCGGTGACAGCAAAGCGTTCAAAACACGTGAAATTTCCCATTCCAAATCCCAATTGATCGTAACGGCCCAATCGACCGCAGTACAACCTTGAACGATTCCAAGCTGGATGAGCAACCATCTTGATCGCTCTGGAAGGTAGGGAATTCCCGTATTGCCACGCGATTGTATCACCATCGCGCGCAGTTCCCTTTTTCTCCTCGCCTTTTCAGCGTGAACCGGCTATGGCCGCGGCAATCCCTGCATGAGGCATCCCATGGACCTTCGCAACATCGCGATCATCGCGCATGTCGATCACGGCAAGACCACCCTGGTGGACCAACTCCTGCGCCAATCCGGCGCTTTCCGCGAAAATCAGGCCGTTGCCGAACGGGCGATGGATTCGAACGACCTGGAACGCGAACGCGGCATCACCATCCTCGCCAAGGCGACCTCGGTCGAATGGGACGGACACCGGGTAAACATCGTCGACACCCCCGGCCATGCCGATTTCGGCGGCGAGGTGGAGCGCATCCTGTCCATGGTGGATGGTGTGGTGCTGCTGGTCGATGCCGCCGAAGGCCCGATGCCGCAGACCAAGTTCGTCACCTCCAAGGCGCTGGCGCTTGGCCTGCGCCCCATCGTGGTCCTGAACAAGGTCGACAAACCCGACGCCGAACCCGACCGCGCCCTCGACGAGGTGTTCGACCTGTTCGCAAGCCTCGGCGCGAACGAAGAACAACTGGATTTCCCGCACATGTATGCTTCGGGACGGTCAGGCTGGGCGGATGCGACGCTGGACGGGCCGCGCAAGGACCTGCACGCGCTGTTCGACCTGATCCTCGATCACGTTCCCGCACCCAAGCAGTTGAACCACACCGCCGAACCGTTCCGGATGCTGGCCACCACGCTGGGCGCGGACCCGTTCATCGGCCGCATCCTAACGGGCCGCATCGAAAGCGGCACGGTCAAGCCGGGCGACACGGTCAAGGCGCTGTCGCGCAAGGGTGATCAGATCGAGAGTTTCCGCGTGTCCAAGGTGCTGGCCTTCCGCGGGCTGTCACAACAGCCCATCGAGATGGGCGAGGCCGGCGATATCGTGTCGCTGGCGGGCATGTCCAAGGCGACCGTTGCCGATACGCTGTGCGCACCCTCGGTGTCCGCCCCCCTGCCCGCCCAACCGATTGACCCGCCCACGATTTCCGTGACCTTCGGCATCAATGACAGCCCGCTTGCGGGCCGCGACGGCAAGAAGGTGCAGTCCCGCGTGATCCGCGACCGCCTGATGCGCGAGGCGGAATCGAACGTGGCGATCCACGTGACCGACACGCCCGGCGGCGAAGCCTTCGAGGTGGCAGGCCGCGGCGAATTGCAGATGGGCGTCTTGATCGAGAACATGCGCCGCGAAGGGTTCGAACTGTCGATCTCGCGCCCGCAGGTGTTGATGCGCGAAGAGGACGGCCAGCGGCTGGAGCCGGTCGAGGAAGTCACCATCGACGTGGATGACGACTATTCCGGCGTGGTGATCGAAAAGATCACCGGTGCGCGGCGCGGAGAGATGGTCGAGATGCGGCCTGCAGGTGCGGGCAAGACCCGGATCATCGCCCATGTGCCCTCGCGCGGGCTCATCGGCTATCACGGCGAATTCCTGACCGATACCCGCGGCACCGGCGTGCTGAACCGCGTGTTCCATGGCTGGACGCCCTGGAAAGGCCCGATCCCCGGGCGTCGCGCGGGCGTTCTGATCTCGATGGAGGACGGCACGTCGGTTGCCTACGCGCTGTTCAACCTCGAGGACCGCGGGCGGCTGTTCATCGGGGCGCAAGAGCCGGTTTACCAGGGCATGATCATCGGCGAACACTCGCGCGACAACGATCTCGAGGTGAACCCGCTGAAGGGCAAGAAGCTGACCAACGTCCGCGCCGCGGGCAAGGATGACGCGGTCACGCTGACCCCGCCCGTCAAGATGAGCCTTGAAGAGGCGATCGCCTATATCGACGACGACGAACTGGTCGAGGTGACACCCACGGCGATCCGGCTGCGCAAGCGCTTCCTCGATCCGCATGAACGCAAGCGCCAGTCTCGCGCCGCCGGATAACCGGCACTGGACAGGTATCCCTTGCCCGTCCTAGGCTTTAGGCTCGGGCGAGGGAACGGGGGACATGGGCGCCGCGGCAACGGCAGTGGGTATCTGCATCGCGCTGGCGATTTGGACGGGGCCCGGCCGCGCCGCGCCCCATTCTTGCCCCGGTGACCCACTGATCTCGGTTGAAGCCGAATCTCCTGACGATGCCGCGGCAGTTTGTGCCGCCGTGGCCCGTGCCCGCCCCAGACTTGATGCCTGCAATCTGCATCAGGCGCAGCCGCTGACCATCCGTGTCCTTCCGCAGATTACCCACGCATTGACCGCGTGCATGGCTCAATACCACTGCCACGACGATAGCATTTCGGTGACTGCGCCCAGGGCGCTGCCATCGATTCTGGCACCGGACAGCATCTGGCGGCGCATCACACCGCAGGCGCTGTTCGACAGCCTGATAGTACATGAACTGGTCCACGCGTTCCTAGACCAGGCCGAGTGCAGTGGGACCCCGTGCCTCGCCGATCACGAATACATCGCGTTCGCACTGCAGATCGACGCGCTGGAGCCCGCCGATCAAGCCGCCATCCTGGACGGCAACGGCATCGACGACCCGGACAACACCGGTCGATTGAACGGGTTCATCGCACGCATGGACCCGGGCTATTTCGCACAGGCCGCATGGCTGCATTTCAGCCAGCCCGACAATGGATGCGCCTTCGTGGGGGATCTGGTGCGCGGCAAACGGACCCTGTGGGTCGATCCGTACTGACCCACGGGAAACAGGGCCGCCTTATTCGCTGGTTTCGACCACCAACAGCTCGCGCTCCGAGGCGCCGCGCGCATGGCTCAGCGCCTCTTGGTATTCGGGACTGTTATAGCAATCCACCGCCGCCTCGACGGACGGGAAACGCGCCACCACGTTGCGCGGGCGTTCCCTGCCCTCGAGCTGAACGAACCTGCCGCCGCGGGCGACGAAGGTGCCGCCATGTTTCGCAATGGCAGGCCCGGCCAGTTCCGCGTATTTGCCATAGGCCTCGGGGTCAGTCACCGTGACATGCGCGATCCAGAGTGCGCCCATCTATCCCTCCAACACCGCTTCGGCGGCCTTGATCGCGGCCTCGGCGTTCGCGGCATCCTTTCCGCCGCCCTGCGCCATGTCGGGCCGCCCGCCACCGCCCTTGCCACCCAGTTCCGCGACCGCCGCCTTGACCAGATCGACGGCCGAGACCCGGCCCGTCAGATCGTCGGTGACACCGGCCGCAACGGCCGCCTTGCCGCCAGAGTCCGCGATCAACAGCACAGCACCACTGCCCAGCCGGGCCTTGTGCTCGTCGATAAGCGGCGGCAGGTCCTTGCCCGATACGCCCGCAAAAACCTGGGCGAAGAACGGTACCCCGCCCACTTCCCGTGTCTCGGGGGCGGCACCCGCGGGACCGGCTAGGGCCAGTTCACGGCGCAGGCTCGCCACCTCGTTCTCGAGCGCACGGCGCTCGTCGACCAGCGCCCGCACACGCGCCGCCACATCGGCAGGCTGAGCGCGCAGCACCTCGGCCACCTCGGCCAGCCGGTTCTGCTGGGCGATCAGGTGATCCAGCGCGGCCTGGCCCGTCAACGCCTCGATCCGGCGCACACCCGCCGACGACGCGCTGTCACCCAGCACCACGCAAAGCCCGATGTCACCGGTCTGACGCACATGGGTACCGCCACACAGCTCGATCGACCAGGTGTTCCCGTCATGGCCCTTGCCCGTCGCCGCGCGGCCCATCGAGACCACGCGCACCTCGTCGCCGTATTTCTCGCCGAACAGGGCCTGCGCACCGATCGCGCGGGCGTCGTCCGGCGTCATGATCCGGGTTTCGACCGGCGTGTTCTGGCGAATGAAGGCATTGACCTCGGATTCGACCGCGGCCAGTTCCTGTGGCGACATCGCCTTGCCATGGCTGAAGTCGAAGCGCAGCCGGTCAGGCGCGTTCAGCGACCCCTTTTGCGCAACATGATCGCCCAATGCCTGGCGCAGCGCCTCGTGCAACAGGTGTGTGGCCGAATGGTTGGCACGGATCGCCGTGCGCCGCCCGTGATCGACACGCAATTCAAGCGCGTCGCCCACCGCAAGCGCTGCCTTCTCGGGCTGCACTTTGTGAGCAAACAGGCCCCCCGGCATCTTTTGGGTATCCAGGATCATCCCGGCCCCCTCGGGTTTCAGGTAGGTGCCCGTGTCCCCGACCTGGCCGCCCGATTCCGCATAGAATGGCGTCTGGTTCACGACCATCCAGCCCTCGGCGCCTTCGGCGATTGCATCGACCTGGGCGCCATCGATGACCAGCGCCATCACCTGGCCCTCAGCCACCTCGGTGTCATAGCCCAGGAATTCGGTCGCGGCCACGCGCTCGGCCACGTCGAACCAGACGCGCGCCTCCTTTGCCTCGCCAGACCCCGACCAGCTTGCGCGCGCCTTGGCCTTCTGCTCGGCCATCGCGGCGTCAAAGCCGGCCACATCCACGCCGCGACCCGTCTCACGCAGCGCGTCCTGCGTCAGGTCCAGCGGGAAGCCATAGGTATCATACAGTTTGAACGCCGCTTCGCCGGGCAGCGCCGCCCCCTCGGGTAGGCGGTCAAGTTCCTCGTCCAGAAGCCGCAGCCCACGGTCGAGCGTTTGCTTGAACCGCGTTTCCTCCAGCTTCAGCGTCTCCTCGATCAACGCCTGCGCGCGACGCAACTCGGGATAAGCCGCGCCCATCTGCGTCACCAGCGCCGGCACCAGACGGTGCATCACCGGGTCGGTCGCGCCCAGCAGATGCGCGTGCCGCATCGCGCGACGCATGATCCGGCGCAGCACATAGCCCCGTCCATCGTTCGACGGCATCACGCCGTCGGCCAGCAGGAACGAGGTCGAGCGCAAATGGTCGGCGATCACTCGGTGATGCACGTTGCCCGGCCCGTCTGGTTCGGTCGAGGTCACGTTTGCCGAGGCCTCGATCAGCGCGCGCATCAGGTCGGTGTCGTAGTTGTCGTGCTTGCCCTGCAACAGTGCGCCAATCCGTTCCAGCCCCATGCCGGTGTCGATCGACTGCGCCTCCAGGTCGCGCTGGGTGCCGTCCTCGAACTTCTCGAACTGCATGAAGACGAGGTTCCAGATCTCGATGAACCGGTCACCGTCCTCGTCCTTGCTGCCCGGCGGGCCACCCCAGATGTGGTCGCCGTGATCGTAGAAGATCTCGGTGCAGGGGCCGCAGGGGCCGGTATCGCCCATCTGCCAGAAATTGTCCGAGGTCGGGATGCGGATGATCCGCTCATCCGGCAGCCCCGCGACCTTCTTCCAGACATCGGCGGCCTCGTCATCGGTGTGATAGACCGTGACCAGCAGTCGATCCTTGGGAATGTCGAAATCGCGGGTCAGCAGTTCCCAGGCAAACGGAATGGCCTGGTCCTTGAAATAATCGCCGAAGCTGAAATTCCCCAGCATCTCAAAAAAAGTGTGATGCCGCGCGGTATAGCCGACGTTGTCCAGGTCGTTATGCTTGCCGCCCGCGCGCACGCATTTCTGCGAGGTCGTCGCACGCTTGTAGTCGCGGGTTTCGACACCGGTGAACAGGTTCTTGAACTGCACCATGCCGGAATTGGTGAACATCAGCGTGGGATCGTTCCGCGGCACAAGCGGCGAACTGTCCACCACCTCGTGGCCGTTACGTTCGAAATAGCTCAGGAAGGTCGAGCGGATTTCGTTCAGGCTGGGCATGAGTGTTTGGCCTCTGGATCAAGGGGCAAGTGTTGGGCACGATGTATCGCCGTGCAGCAGGGCTGTCCATGGGCAAGGCGGCACGAGGCACACCTGACGGACCGCGGTTAACCCGCCGCGGCACGCAACAGGCGCTTGCGCGCCGCTGGGATGGCGCGAATCTCCAGCCCGGTAAAGACGTGAAGCGTGTTCAGGTCGCGGTCAACCACCGCGTGATCGGACACCCATCCGCCCATGACCAGATAGCTGCGCAACAGCGGCGGCATGCCCAGCATGGCGCGCTTCGCATCCGGTTTGCACAGGCGCAGCATCTGGCCGAACCGCACCACGTTCGGCGCCTTGACCCGCGGAAGCCAGCGCGGCGGCGCCAGGTGACGCTCTTTCAGCAGAGCAAAGGCATCCATGTAGGCCTCGGCCTCGGTGCCCTTGAACGAGGAACAGCCGAAAAGCATTTCGACCCCTTCCTCATCCACGAACCGTGTCATCGCCCCCCAGGCGACGCGCAGGATATCCGGGTCGCGCCAATCGGGGTGAATGCAGAACCGCCCCATCTCGACCATCGGGCCATCGAATTGCTGCAGTGCGGACAATTCGTAATACTGCGCCGAATAGCTCTGTCCGATCTCGGCCCCGCCCTTCAGCGGAAGCAGGCGGAAACAGCACACCAGGGTGCCGCTGCGCTGTTCCTCGACCAGAACGTGACGGCACTGGGGATCGAACCGGTCGGTGTCCAGTCCGGCGGGCGCGTCGTCCGACGCCCGAAAACTCAGATAGCGTAAACTCTGGGCGGCCTCGACATCTGCGGGGCTTTCGGCCAGGCGGGCCACATAGCGCCCCTTGCGAAGTGACAGCATCGTGACTGCTCCACCGGATTGGCGGATGCCTTCCGCCTGGCTAAATATGCTTGTCAGGCCGATAGCACACAAGATGTGACACCCCAACGACAAGCGCGCGAGACAACATGCCCCACAAGATCACCAAAACCGACGCCGAATGGAAAAACCAGTTGTCAGACCTGGCCTACAAGGTCACCCGCAAGCATGGCACCGAACGCGCTTTCACCCATGACGATTTTCCCAAGGCGCCCGGCACATTTCGCTGCGTCTGCTGCGGCGCGGACCTGTTCGACCAGGCCGACAAGTTCGACAGCGGCACCGGCTGGCCCAGCTTCACCCGGCCAATGGAGTCGGATGCCGTCGAAGAAAGCACCGACAAGAGTTTTTTCATGACCCGGACCGAGGTCCATTGCGCGCGGTGCGACGCACATCTGGGTCACGTCTTTCCCGACGGCCCGGCCCCCACCGGAATGCGCTATTGCATCAACGGCGTGGCGCTTAAGTTCGAGGAACGCGGCTAAACGATCAGGAATCCGGGCCGATCACGTCGGCGGCCCGGAAGTTCCCGATATTGCCCATAAGCTGGCGCAGGAACGAAATGCCCTTGACGTTGGCCTCGGTCACGCGCCGGTTCAGCGCGATGACGCGACCTTGCTCCAGCCCAAACCGCTCGACATTCTCGACGGTGCCATCCTGGGCAAAGGAAATCGCAACCACCTGCCGGTCGACATTTTCGGGAGCACGAAAACCGACCGTCTCCCAGGTGTTCTCGACATAGTACCAGGCCTCGTCGCGGATCACGCCTCCTGTCGACGGCGTCCCGACAACCTCGGCCACCGAGTCGCGGGTGTCGACCCCGACCACGATCTGCGACAGGTCCTCTTCCGAGGGTGCATAACCGTGGGTGCGGCTGATGGGCGAACAGGACACCAGCGCCGTGCACAGCACGGCCACCAATGCCAATCTGGCGGAACCTGCCCGGGGCCTTGCCATGCCAACCTCTTGTCACAAGGGCGCTTGCCTCCTATCCCCTTACATCGGAGAGCCCCCCGGGTTCAAGAAAGGAACGCCGCCCATGGCCGATCACGACGAAAGCACCCCCACCATTCGCCCCTCGGCGCTGTCCGGACGCGCTCCCCTGCCTCTGGTTCTGGTGCCTTCTGACGCGGTGCGTGACGCTATCGCTGCGCGGCTGGGGCTGCTGGCGGTAAAGAAACTGCGGTTCGAGGGTGAATTCGCCCCCGAGGGCCGACGCGACTGGCGGCTGACCGGTCGCTTGGGCGCAACTGTGGTCCAGCCCTGTGTCGTGACGCTTGCGCCGGTGACGACGCGGATCGAAACCGACGTTGTGCGCACCTATCGCGCCGAGATGCCGCCGCCGGTGCACCACGAGATCGAGATGCCCGAGGACGACACCGAAGAGCCGCTGCCCGAGCTGTTGGACCCGATGGACGTCGTCGAAGAAGCTCTGGCCCTGGCGCTGCCACTATATCCGCGGGCCGAGGGCGCCGAGATCGGGCAGGCGGTCTTTGGCCCGCCCGGCACAACCCCGATGCGCGACGAGGATACCCGCCCCTTTGCCGCTCTTGCCCGGCTGAAGGACCAACAGGAACCGGAATAGCGCCTGCTGCCGAGAACGATACCCGCTCGGCCATGCCCCAACAGCGTCCCGCGCCGGGCAACTTCCGGGCCCTGAACCTACCAGCGCGCGGTCAGCACGCGGGCAATCAGCGCCGCCCGCCGGCGGAATTCCGAGGAGCCAAGCCGGCCCTCGGCCACCCGGTCGGGTTCGGCGGCGGCCTGGCGCAGAATCGGCCCTGTCCGCCAGGCTGCCCGCGCTGCGGGCCGTGCCAGCACCGGCACCGGATCGGCGGCCGTGTATGCCGCGCGCAACCAGCCCAACCCCCGCCGGGCAAGCGCCGAAACCGCTTCGGGCCGGCCGTCGATCAACGGAATGCGTCCACGCGCCTCAAGTTCGGGCACCGCGACAAGCCAAGCTGCCAAACCCTGCGCGCGCCCCAGATCCCGCAGCGCCCCTTCGCCCTGTGTGGCGCCGAGAACACGGGCCGAAACCCACATCAGCGTACCAAAGCTTGCATCCAGATGGGCTTCCAGTGCGGCGCCATCGCCGAAGGGATCACGATAGGCATCCCAGCGCCGCGCCGCCACCAGACCGTCAAGCAACTTAGCCTCGGTCGGACCCAGAACCTCGGCCAGCGGCGTCGCGACCTCGTGCCGCCGCACCGGGCCGCCCGCGGCGATCTCCTCCAAAGCGTCGCGCCACCATTGCAGCCGCATCTCGGCGATCATGGGCTCTTCGGTCAGCCAGGGCGCGCGCGCAACTTCGACGTTCAGGGCGTACAGCGGCAACAGACGTACCCGCACGGCCACCGGCGCGGCCATGACGGCAAGGAATCGGTCAGGGTCGCCGCGGCGAACGATATCTGCACAGGCCTCCAGGCTCATCGGGGCCGCAAGACGTTCAACAGACGTTCGACCACACCCCGACAGGCGCAGGGTATTGCGACTTCACCATTCGCCCACACCGCCTTGACCCGGCCGCGCGGCGCAGGCACCCGCAATGAGGCAAGATCAGTCCTCCGCCCCCAGCCCGAGTTGCATATCCTGCCATCCTCGGCCCGCCCGACATCCCGGTGCATCTGCCCCTCGCACGGCAGGCCGGCATGCAGCTTGACGAACGCGTCCCCATCCATCAGGTTCCGGCCCCATCCCGCACCAACTTCCAAACGACGGCGTCAAGCAGCGCCTCGAACGAGGCGTCGACGATGTTCGGCGAAACCCCCACCGTGGACCACCGACGCCCCTGCCCGTCCTCGCTGTCGATAATGACGCGCGTCACCGCCTCGGTCCCACCGTTGGTAATCCGCACTTTGAAATCCACCAGCTTCATGTCGTCGATATAGGGCTGGTAAGGGCCCAGGTCCTTGGCCAGCGCCCGCCACAACGCGTTCACCGGCCCCCGGTCGCGCCCCTCTGCATCGCGGCTTTCGGAAACCGAAAGCTTCTTTTCGCCACCGACCTTGACCACCACGACCGCCTCGGACGAACTGACCATCCGGTCATGGCGGTTTTTCCGCCGTTCCACGGTCACGCGATAGCGCTTGACTTCGAAATAGGCGGGCAGGCCGTCCAGCAACCGCCGCGCTACCAGTTCGAAGCTCGCCTGCGCAGTGTCGTAGGAATAGCCCTCGCCCTCGCGCATCTTGATCTCGTCCAGGATTTGGGCGAGGCGCGGATCGGCCTCGTCCACCTCTATGCCCGCCTCCGCCAGTCGTCGGCGCAGGTTGGACTGCCCGGCCTGGTTCGACATCGGAATGACGCGGATATTGCCGACCCGCGCAGGGTCGATATGTTCGTAGGTCGCTGGATCCTTGAGGATCGCGCTGGCGTGCAGGCCCGCCTTGTGAGCAAAGGCCGAGGCGCCGACATAAGGGGCGCTTTTCACCGGCACCCGATTCAGGATGTCATCAAGAAGCCGCGAGGCACGGGTCAGCTGTGCCAGCGCCTCTTCGGTGACGCCGGTCTGGAACCGCCCGGCATAGGGCGCCTTCAACAGCAGCGTCGGGATCAGAGTTACCAGGTTGGCGTTGCCGCAGCGTTCCCCCAGCCCGTTCAGCGTGCCCTGCACCTGCCGCGCGCCCGCGTCCACGGCGGCAAGACTACCCGCCACCGCGTTGCCGGTATCGTCATGCGTGTGGATACCGATCTGCGCGCCCGATATGCCGCGGGCGATCACCTGTGCCGTGATCTCGCCTACCTCGTGGGGCAGCGTTCCGCCATTTGTGTCGCAAAGCACGATCCAGCGCGCGCCCGCATCATGGGCGGCCTTCAGGCAGTCGAACGCGTAATCGGGGTCCGATTTCCAGCCGTCGAAAAAGTGTTCCGCGTCGAACAGCGCTTCGCGGCCCTGTGCGGCAACATGTGCGATGGATTTCGCGATATTCTCGATATTATCGTCGCGGGTAATCCCAAGCGCCGTCTCGACGTGAAAATCATGGGTCTTTCCGACAAGGCAGACCGACGGCGTGCCCGCGTTCAGTACCGCGGCCAGCACCTCGTCGTTCTCGGCGCTGCGGCCTGCGCGCTTGGTCATCCCGAACGCGGTCAGCCGCGCGCGGGTCTTTGGGGCCATCTCGAAAAAAGCGCTGTCGGTCGGGTTCGCGCCGGGCCAGCCGCCCTCGATATGGTCAACGCCGAGCGCGTCCAGCACCTCGGCGATCCGGATCTTCTCGGCGGTGGAAAACTGCACACCCTGAGTCTGCTGGCCGTCGCGAAGGGTGGTGTCGTAGAGGTAGAGACGTTCAGCCATCATGCCCCTCCGATACCATCCCGCACCCCGGGCCAACGGTACGGGTCGCCCCCGACCTGCTTACTACTGCAAAGGCCAATCCCAGCCCGGGCCAAGGGCCCGGAAAGCGTCCGCCCCGCCCCCCACAGGGCGGGCGCTTCTCGCCGACCTCGTTGGGGGCGGACCCTGCAACTGTGCCCAACTTTCGTCACTCCCATTCCAGCGGTTCCTCCAGCTTCGAGGGGTCGAACGAAGGTAGCACTTCCGCATTTGGGCCGGTCGGCGTTACCGTCAAAACCGTTCCGGCGGCTTCAATCTTCGCCTTCAGTTCATCGGCAGCGGAATAATTCTTGGCATTCCTGAGTTCCATCCATGCATCAAGATGCGGCCAAAGAACATGCGCGCGGTGCGGATCGTTGGTTGCCGAAACAAACACTCTGCGGTCTCTGAACCATTCCAAGTTCTCGGCCTCGGGCAAACCAAGTAACGTCATCGCCGCTTTCAGATCAGCAGGTCGATTGTTGGCGGAATAATCGTGGAGTAGGGCCAAAGCGCCAGCGGTGTTCAGATCGTTTGCCAGAATCTCGACCAGGTCTTCCGGCACCGACTTCGCCGGTTCGACCCCATCCGTCTGTAAATAGAAGCCAGCCAGCGTCGCCTCAGCCTGCTTCGCCTTCTCCGCCGTCCAGTCCATCGGCTTGCGGTAATGCGTCGACAGGAACACGAAGCGGATCACCTCGCCCGGCACCCCCTGCTCCAGCAAGTCATGCACGGTGAAGAAGTTGCCCAGGGACTTGGACATCTTCTTGCCCTCGACCTGCAACATCTCGTTATGCATCCAGACCCGTGCGAAGTCGCTGCCAGGATGGGCGCAGCAGCTTTGCGCGATCTCGTTCTCGTGGTGCGGAAAGGTCAGGTCGTTGCCGCCGCCATGGATGTCGAACGTCTCCCCCAAAAGCGCATGGCTCATCGCCGAGCACTCGATATGCCAGCCGGGCCGACCGCGGCCCCAGGGGCTGTCCCAGCCCGGCTGATCCGGCGTCGACGGCTTCCACAGCACGAAATCCATCGGGTCACGCTTGTAGGGCGCCACCTCGACACGCGCGCCGGCGATCATGTCATCGACCGACCGGCCCGACAGCGCCCCATAGGCGGCATAGCTCTTCACGTCGAACAACACATGGCCCTCGGCGGCGTAGGCATGCCCCCGCGCGATAAGTTCCTCGATCATCGCGATCATCTGGCCGATAAAGGCCGTCGCCCGCGGCATATGCGACGGCTCCAACACACCCAGCGCAGCCATGTCCTCGACATACCAGCGCGCCGTCTCTTCAGTGATCTCGGAAATCGGACGACCGGTTTCGTCGGCCCGCGCGATGATCTTGTCGTCGACATCGGTGATGTTGCGCACATAGGTAACGTGGTCGGCGCCATAGACATGGCGGAGCAACCGGAACAGCACGTCGAACACCACAGCAGGCCGTGCATTGCCCAGATGCGCCCGGTCATAGACCGTGGGCCCGCAGACATACATCCGCACATTGTCGGGGTCGATCGGCTCGAACCGGTCCTTGCGGCGGGTCCGGGTATTGTAAAGGGTGATCTCGGTCATGCGTCCGTCCTTCGCGCGCGTCCCGCGGCGGGTTCTGGCACATATCCGGAAAGATGGAAATACAACGCCCGTACCCTGCCTGGGTATCTGCCGACAAGGCATGGCGAAAACGGGCGGGGATAGGCGCGCCGGTCGCAAGAGACTCGATTGAGACACGGCGCCCCCTTGCTCCTTTTCCGGGCCGCACATATGCCCGATCAAGGCATCCGATGGCAGCGAGGGGCGCAAGCGATGAACCACGACGATCTGGTGCACTGGTCGAAACGCGCCGCGGACTGGGCTCATGACTACCACGCGACGTTGCGCGACCGGCCCGTGCGCGCGACCTGCGCGCCTGGAGACACCGCCGCGAAACTGCCCCGGCAAGCCCCCGAACAGCCCGAGGCGATCGAGACGATCTTCGCCGATTTCGAACGGCTTGTGCCGGACGCAATGACCCATTGGCAACATCCCAGGTTTTTCGCCTATTTCCCGGCGAACGCCGCGCCCGCCTCCATGTTGGCCGAGCAACTGGCAAACGCGATGGCCGCGCAATGCATGCTGTGGCAGACCGCGCCTGCTGCGACCGAAATCGAACAGGTCATGATCGGATGGCTGCGCGATGCCTTGGGCCTGGCGTCGCATTTCACCGGGACGATCCATGACAGTGCCACCACCGCGACGCTGTCGGCGGTTCTGACGATGCGCGAGCGCGCACTGGGATGGGCCGGGAACGAGGACGGGCTTGCACAGCAGCCGCGGCTCCGGGTTTACGCCAGTGCCGAGGCACATTCCTCCATCGACAAGGCGGTACGCATCGCCGGAATCGGACAGGCGAACCTGGTCAAGGTGCCAACCGACTCCGATGTCGGGATGGACCCCGCCGCGCTAGAGGCCGCGATCCGCGCCGATCTCGATGCAGGCCATGTGCCGGCGGGCGTGATCCTTTGCGTCGGCGGCACCGGCATCGGCGCCACGGATCCTGTCGCGGAAACCCTCATCGTGGCGCGCGATCACGGGCTTTACACCCATGTCGATGCCGCCTGGGCCGGTGCGGCCATGATCTGTCCAGAGTTCAGATCATGGTGGGCGGGCATCGATGGCGCCGATTCCATCGTCTTCAACCCACACAAATGGCTGGGCGCACAATTCGACTGTTCGCTCCAGTTCCTTGCCGATCCAACGCCCCAAGTGCGCACACTGGGCCTTCGACCCGATTACCTGCACACGTTGGGCCAGACCGACGTCACGGATTTCAACGAGTGGACGGTACCCCTGGGCCGCCGGTTCCGCGCACTCAAGCTTTGGTTCGTGTTGCGCGCCTACGGGCTTGAGGGGTTGCGCACGCGCATCCGTAACCACGTCCAATGGGCGACGGAGGCGCGCGATGCCATCGCCGCGCTGCCCGGTTTCGAGATCGTGACCGAACCCCGGCTGTCGCTTTTCACGTTCGCATGGCGCGATGATGCGGCAACCGAGGATCTGTTGAAACGGGTAAACGACGACGGAAGGGTCTATCTGACCCAGACGCGGCATCGTGGCCGCTTCGTCATCCGTGTGCAGGTGGGACAGTTCGACTGCACGCGCGACGACGTCATGACATTGCCGCGCGTGCTGGCCGAGTTGACCGGGGCCACTTGATCATCAAAGGCCCCGAACGCGCCGATCAGAACCGGAACGACGCACGCAACGTCGCGGTCGTGGCGTTCGCCCCCACGCCGGACGAGCCGAACTCGTCGAAGTCATGGTAAAGCACTTCACCGCCGATCACCCAGGACGGTGACACCGCCCAGGCCAACCCGGCGCCCGCAACCCAACCGGTTTCATCGCCCAGATCGGTATCGCCGTTCGCGACACCCGCCGTCGCATAGACCAGCGTCTGGCCCATATCGTAGCCGACTTGCCCCTTCAGACGGGTGACGTCATCCAGTTCGGCCGCACCGCCGCCGATGTCGATACCCGCCCTGTCATGATCCAGTTCGACGCCGTAGACCAGCGTTCCCAGGTCCCAGCGATAACCGGCATGCAGACCGTAGATTTCGCCATCGCCGTCCAGCCCGCCATCGGCGCTGACATCGCCATAGCCAAGCTGAATGCCGGCATAGCCGCCATTCCAGTCGCCATTGGCGACCGGCACAGGCGCGGCGGGCATCACCTGGACGGGTTCGGGGGCCGGATCATAGCCGCCGGCCAGCGCCGGCGCCCCCAGCATTGCAGCCAGCGGAAGGGTGAAACGGAAAAGTCGCATGGAGTGTCTCCTTGCCTCTATGGTGGTTCTGGTTTGGCAGTCGTCTGCAGGGCACCGCGTTGGCGCCCGCGTCAAAGAAAGGCCCGCGCGTTGTGTTCGCAAAGATGCGGACACGCGGATGTGAGCAATCCTGCTACCTGCATCGCTGGCCCGGCATTTTCCCGCCGGCGCTGCTGGATGGTCTGGGCAGAACCCGGCCGACGCACCCCGCGCCGGACATCCCGGTCGGGCCTCATGGCCGCATGGACAATCCGCCGCGGGCCGCGCTAGCTCTGCACGCGACGCGATGAACAAAGAGGAGACGGACATGCGCATCGGCGATACGAAAGCCATCGTGACGGGGGGCGCCTCAGGGCTTGGCGCGGCAACGGCGCGCATGCTTTGTGCCAGCGAGGCCGCCGTGACGATCCTCGACCGCGACACGGAACGCGGCATGGCGCTTGCCGCCGAAATCGGCGCTGGCTTTCAACCGGTCGACGTCACCGACGAGGCGTCCGTCACCCAGGCCATCGGCGAAGCCGCGGCCCAAATGGGCGGCATCACCGCCTGCCTCAACTGCGCCGGGATCGCCACCGCCGAACGCACGCTGGGCAAGTCCGGGCCGCATGCACTGGACAGCTTTCGCCGCACGGTCGAAATCAACCTGATCGGAAGCTTCAACGTGCTGCGTCTGGCAGCGGCCGAAATGGCCACCAACGATTACGAGTCCGATGGCTGCCGCGGGGTCATCGTCAACACCGCCTCGATCGCCGCTTTCGACGGACAGAAAGGCCAGGCCGCCTATGCCGCATCCAAGGGCGGGATCGCGTCGATGACCCTGCCGCTGGCCCGCGATCTGGCCAGCCTGCGTATCCGGGTGATGGCCATCGCGCCCGGGGTGTTCCGCACCCCCATGCTTGAGGGGCTGGGCTCAGAGGTGATGGACACGCTGGCCGCCGACGTGCCGAACCCGCCCCGGCTGGGCGACCCGGCCGAATTCGCCCGGCTGGTCTGCCATATCATCGAAAACTGCTACCTCAACGGCGAGGTGATCCGGCTGGACGGCGCCCTCAGGATGACGTGAGATCAAACCGATCCGTCTCGAGAACCGCTTGAAACAGTGGAGTCTTTTCGCCGCACTCGCTTTTCAGCGGGGGCGGCATTTCTCTTGCGATTGGGTCGGTGACACCGTTCTTAACCCATGGATGCCGCGCCCGCCCGACACATCAGCCACAGTCAGGTGCCCGAGCTCTCGGCTTTCTCGGCCAGGGCCAGCCACTCGTCCTCGGCCGCGCTCAGCGCCGACTGCCGTGCCGTCAGCGCCTCAGTCGCCTTGCGAAACTTCACCGGTTCGCGTGTGAACAGCTCGGCATCGGCCAGCAACACCTCCAGCTTGGAAATCTCGGCCGCAAGCCGCTCCATCTCGGCGGGCAGTTCCTCCAGCCGGTGTTTCTCGGTAAAGGTAAGCCCGCTTGCAGCTGGTTTTGCCTTGGCCACCGGCACCTTTTGTGTCGGCGCGGGTTTCGCACGATCCGGTACGTGCGTGTCGCCCTCTGCGCCCCGCTGCGCCTGGTAATCCGACCAGCCCCCGGCATAGACCACCGCCCGCCCATCGCCCTCCATCGCGATGGTGGTCGAGGCCACCCGGTCGAGAAAATCCCGGTCATGGCTGACCAGCAGAACCGTCCCATCGAAGTCCGACAGCAATTCCTGCAACAGGTCCAGCGTTTCCACATCAAGATCGTTCGTGGGTTCGTCCAACACCAAAAGGTTGGAATCCCGCGCCATGATCCGTGCCAGCAACAGCCGGGCGCGTTCCCCCCCGGACAGCGACCTGACCGGGGCGCGGGCCTGCGCCTCGTCGAACAGGAATTCCTTGAGATACCCCACCACGTGTTTCGGCTGGCCCCGCACGAGGACCTGATCGGCCTTGCCCGAGACGCGCATCTCGGAATCACCCGTCAAGCTTTCCCAAAGCGTCATGTCCGGGTCGAGCGCGGAACGGTTCTGGTCGAACACCGCCATCTGAAGATTTGCGCCCACGATAACCTCGCCGGTGTCGGGGGAAATTTCTCCGGTCAGCATCTTCAAAAGCGTCGTCTTGCCGGCGCCGTTCGGCCCGACCAGCGCCACCCGCTCGCCCCGGTGAATGCGCAGGGAAAAGTCGCGCAGGATCATCCGGTCGCCGAACCGCTTAGAGATGCCGCGCGCCTCGATCACGCGTTTGCCCGATTTGGGACCCGACTCCAGCGCCATCGCCGCCACGCCCTGCCGATGGATCATCGCCGCCCGTTCCTCGCGCAGCCCTTGCAGCGCGCGCACCCTCCCCTGGTTGCGCTTGCGCCGCGCTGAGATCCCTTCGACCGCCCAACGCGCCTCGGCCTTGATCTTGCGATCCAACTTGTGACGGGCCTCGTCTTCGTCGGCCCAGACCTTGTCCCGCCATTCCTCGAAGCTCGCGAAACCGCGTTCCTGCCGGCGAACTTCGCCGCGATCAATCCACAGCGTCGCACGCGTCAGCGCCCGAAGAAAAGCCCGGTCATGCGAGATCAGAACGAATGCCGAGCGCGTCTCGGCCAATTGCGATTCCAACCAGCCGATGGCCTGAATATCCAGGTGGTTGGTCGGTTCGTCCAACAGCATCAAAGCCGGTGCTTCGGCCAACAGCTTGGCCAGCGCCGCGCGCCGACGTTCCCCTCCCGATGCGGTCGCAACCGGAGTTGACGGATCGAACTTCAGCCCGTCGGCAGCCATCTCGACGCGGTAGGCCTCGCCGTGGTCGAGACCACTGACAGCGAATTCCCCCAGCGTGGCGAAGCCCGCAAGATCGGGGTCCTGTTCCATGTACCCGACCGTCGTGCCGGGGGACAGAACGCGCGCACCTGCATCGGGCTCGACCAGCCCCGCCATCACCTTCATCAACGTCGATTTGCCCGACCCGTTGCGGCCGACTAGGGCCACCCGGTCACCGGGTTGGATCACAAGGTCCAGCCCGGCGAAAACCGGGCTGCCGCCGTAGCCCAGCGAAATGTCGGACAATTGCAAAAGGGGAGCGCGCGCCATGGCCGGTGGCTACTGCGCGGACGAAGAACGGTCAAGCGGGCGCGCATGGCCGCCGGCACGGCCCGACCTGCCCGGCACCAAAAAAACCCGCCGGATCACTCCGGCGGGTTTCCGCAACCAAACAATCAGCCCCGGCAGGGCGGATCAGGACTCCATCACCTCGCCATCGCCGCCGTCGTCATCCCCCATATGAAAGTCCAGCCCGTGTGCCGCACGGATCTTGTCCTCGATCGACAGAGCGATCTCGGGGTTCTCCCTCAGGAAATTCTTTGCATTCTCCCGCCCCTGCCCGATCCGTTCATCGCCATAGGAAAACCAGGACCCGGATTTCTCTACCACGCCAGCCTTGACGCCCAGGTCGATCAATTCGCCGGTCTTCGAGATGCCTTCGCCATACATGATGTCGAATTCCACCTGCTTGAACGGCGGGGCCACCTTGTTCTTGACGACCTTCACGCGGGTTGCGTTGCCCACGACCTCGTCGCGGTCCTTGATCGCACCGATCCGGCGAATGTCGAGCCGCACCGAGGAATAGAATTTCAGGGCGTTGCCACCGGTCGTGGTTTCAGGGCTTCCGAACATCACGCCGATCTTCATCCGGATCTGGTTAATGAAGATCACGGTGCATTTCGACCGGCTGATCGACCCCGTCAGCTTGCGCATCGCCTGGCTCATCAACCGGGCCTGAACGCCAACGCTGGAATCGCCCATGTCGCCTTCGAGTTCCGATTTCGGGGTCAGCGCGGCGACCGAGTCGACCACCACCATGCTGACCGCACCGGATCGAACCAGCGTATCGGTGATTTCCAATGCCTGCTCGCCGGTGTCCGGCTGCGAAATCAGCAACTCGTCAAGGTTTACGCCCAGCTTCTTCGCGTATTGCGGGTCAAGCGCATGTTCGGCGTCGACAAAGGCGCAGACGCCGCCCTTTTTTTGCTCCTCGGCCACGCAATGCAGCGTCAGCGTCGTCTTGCCCGAGCTTTCGGGGCCATAGATCTCGATGATGCGCCCCTTGGGCAGCCCGCCGATCCCCAGCGCGATGTCGAGGCCCAGCGAGCCGGTCGAGGTGGCCTCGATCTCCTGCACCGGGTTGTCGGCACCGAGCCTCATGATCGAGCCCTTGCCGAACTGCCGCTCGATCTGCGCGAGCGCGGAATCGAGGGCCTTCTGCTTATCGGAGTTTTGCTTGTCCACCATGTCCAGAAGGTTTGCTGTGCCCATGTTTTCAATCCTTATTCCACACCCGGGAGCGGGCGGCAATGATCGCTTTTGTTCGCCTCTTGTTCTCATTCTTATGAGATCAAAGCGCGAACATTTCAAGTCAAATTCGAACTTCCCCAGCATTCCGGGAAACGGTTAAGGATTGGTTCACGCGCTTCGGCAAAAGTTGCCGCAGGCCATACGGAGCATGTCGATGTTGCTGTTCGCGCGCGAAAGACTGGCGCTTCTGGCGGTGCCCAAGACAGGATCGACCGCCTGGGCCGCGGCGCTCGGAGAGCGGGCCGACATGGTCGTGCGCGCCCCGCCCCCGCTGAAACACATGACCTTGCGGCGTTTCCGCACCCGGCTAGTGCCGGTCTTGGAACGGGCAGGTCTAACCGGCATAGAAACGGTGGCCGTGATCCGCCAACCAGAGGAATGGCTGGGCAGTTGGTATCGCTACCGCGCGCGGCCCGCCCTGGCCGGGCGCGCCGCCAGCACCCGGGGCATCAGCTTCGAGGACTTCGTGATCGCCTATCTCGGGACCGACAGGCCGGCCTATGCCGATCTGGGGTCACAGTCCCGCTTCGTCGCGCCGGGCAGCGACAGGCGCGGAGTGGACCATCTCTTTCGTTACGACGACCCGAAAGCGCTCCTCGATTTCATGCAGACGCGCCTTGGCGAACCGATCAAACTGCCCCGGCGCAATGCTTCACCGACCGCCCCGCTGAACCTGTCCGCTGCGACACGTGCCCGGCTTCGGCGCGAACGGGCCGAGGATTTCGCGCTTTACGACGCGCTCGGAGCGGTCTGACCGGAGGGGCTGGCGCCGGCGGGTCTGGTCGGGGCGCGCAATTGCCGTTGCACGGTCGTGGTCAGGTCGGACAGAGAAAACGGTTTCGGCAGGTATACCGAGTTCGGAATACGACCGCGGATTTCACCAAAACTGTCCTCGGCATACCCCGAAACGAAGACCACGCGGGTCCCCGGCCGATCCTTCAACGCCTTCGCGACCCACCCGGGTCCGTCCAGCCCGGGCATCACCACGTCGGTCACGAATACATCGACCTTGAGTTCGGGATCCGAAAGGATTTCCAGCGCCTGCTCGCCGCTCTCGGCCTCGAGCACGGTATGGCCGCGCATGGTCATCGCACGTGCCGCAAACGAACGCACCGGGGCCTCGTCCTCGACCAGAAGGACCACGCCGGCGTCTGGCGCATCATCCTCGGCCTGGGTCTCGGCAAGTGCATCGGTCTCGGCGCCACCGCGATAAGCGGGCAGGTACAAAGTGAATGTGCTTCCCTCGCCCGGCGCGCTGTCGACGAAGATGAAACCGCCAGTCTGCTTGACGATGCCATAGACGGTCGACAGGCCCAAGCCGGTTCCCTCGCCCGGACGCTTGGTGGTGAAGAACGGTTCGAAAATCTTCGTCAGCCGGTCGGGCGGAATTCCTTCACCCTCGTCGCGCACCCGCACCACGGCATAGGCACCCGCTGGCACCACCGCGCGGTCGCGCCGCATTTCGGTCGACAAATCAAGCGCCGCGGTTTCCAATCGGATCTCGCCGCCACTGGGCATGGCATCGCGGGCGTTCACCACGAGGTTCATCACGACCTGTTCCAGCTTCCGCTTGTCGGCGCGGATCGGCGGCAGGTCATCGCCGTGACTGATACGCAGCTTGACCCGTTCGCCAACCAGTCGATCCAGCAAATGGGCCAACTCGCCCATCGTGTCGCGCAGGTCCAATACCTCGGGACTAAGCGTCTGTTTGCGAGAAAAGGCCAACAACTGGCCAACAAGCGACGCCGCACGATTGGCGTTTTGATGGATCTGCACGAGGTCTCCATAGTCGGGGTCGCCCGCATCATGGCGCAGCATCAACAGGTCGCAATGACCCGATATGGCTGTCAGCAGGTTGTTGAAATCATGCGCCACACCGCCGGCCAACTGGCCGATCGCCTGCATTTTCTGGCTTTGCGTGAACTGTGCCTCGAGGGTTTTCATCTCGGTGACGTCGTGAAGCACCGCGACAAGCCCGCTGCCCTCCATCCGCGCAAGGGCGACCTGCACGAAAAGCTCGCAATCGGAACGCGCAACGCGCAACACTTCGGCCATGTTGCTCGCGCGTCCCTCAGCGGCCTCGGCCAGCCAGTCGCTGACCGGACGCCCCAGGCCTTCCAGGCGATCGCAAAGGTTCAGCGGTTGATCTGGATCGCCCCCCAGGAACTGCCGCGCACGCACATTGGCCAACCGCACCGTACCGTCGATGTCGAGTTGCAGGATGGCCACGGGGAGTGCATCTAGCAGCCCCTCGGGGGGGCGCGTCTCACCCACCGCAGCCCCGGGAGGAAGAATGTAAAGCTCGCTCGTTCCGTCGCGTCCGCGAAGCGTCATCAACCGACGCCGCGCCGGCCCTTTGCACGTGTCGATCTCGATTTCGTCACCAACGGCGTGCGACGGCGGCGGCGCACCGCGGCGCAGTTCCGCCAGGGAGGCAGGGCTGCGGCCCAGCAAACCGCGCGCCGCCGCGTTCAGCGTAAGAACCTTGCCTTCGGAATCGAGCCGAAGCATCGGAAGGGCGCTGTCGGTCGCGGGTGGCTCTCCGCCATCGACATGCCACATGAACACCCCCGGCGCGACTCGTTCGACGTTCAGGCGCAGGTTTCCCTCGGATCCAGGCCGGACATGTGTCGCGCTTTCGCCGCGGGCAGCGGCCGAGATCAGGCCCGCTACCGCCCGCTCGGGATCGGCGAAAATCGCAGCCAAAGCCGCGGCCAATGGCTGACCGCGTGCCGCGGGCACCCGGCGCAACGCGGCGGTATTGGCCATCAGGACACGTCCCCGCCGGTCGGTCAGCACACATGCCCCAGGCGCACCCGAACATAACCGGCGCAAACGGCCGGCCGGCAGGCGCCTGCCCCAAAGGTCCGCAAGACGTAATACGGTTGCCAGCGCCGCCAACGTGCCGGCCGCCGACAGCAAAAGCACAGCCAGCCAGTGCATCGGTGTCGCCCGCGCCACCAACGCAAGCGCGATGCCGCACAGCAGAATGGCCCAGGCTCTCTCGGCATAGAATGCCGCAGACTGACTGATATTTGAAATCGCAGGGGAAAGTCGCGGCACGTCGACAGCCTCGGGACGGATTCGGATCGCTGTGTCAGTTTGGGCCGGCGGCGGTTAACCATCTGTTAACGCAGCGTCCTGCAGGCGGCAGATCGCTTAGGTACGGCGCAATACCGCCGCGTAGAATCCATCGCCTCCGTCCAGCGGGGTCAGGCGGCGTTCGTCAATCATGTGCCAGCCCGGTTCGCGTCCCAGAAAGGCCGCGACACGCGCTCTGTTTTCGACTGCGATCAGCGAACAGGTCGCATAGCCAAGGGCACCACCGGGCGCGACAAGCTTTGCCGCCGACGAAAGGATCGCGTCCTGCGTGGCTGTCAGTCGCGCAAGATCGTCGGGAGAGGTCCGCCATTTCGCCTCGGGTGACCTCCGCCATGCACCACTGCCCGAACAGGGCACATCGCACAAAACCAGGTCGAAGGGGGGGCCACCTTCCAGATCCGCCCGGGTCATCCTGCGCACCCCGACACCCGCGCGCGTGGCGCGCTCCGGCAGGTCGCGCATCCGTTCGGGCGCCGCGTCGAAGGCGTGAAACCGTGCCTTCGCGCGGCCCGCCAGCGCCAGAGTCTTGCCACCGCCGCCGGCGCAGTAATCCAGCACGCGGCCCTCTGGCGGAATAGGCATCAGATCAGCCACCGCCTGACTTGCCGCGTCCTGCAACTCCACCAATCCCTCCATATAGGCCCGGCTCCGCTGAACCCGTCGGGCGTTCTCCGTGACCTCCAACGCAGTCGGCGACAAAGGGTGCGGCCGGGTCGCTATGCCCTCTTCGGCAAGCGCCGCCGCAGCCGCCGCAAGAGACGTACGATGGGTATTCACACGCAGAAAGACCGGTGCCCGGTGCCGCAGCGCCTCCATCACCGGGCGAAAGTCGTTCCCCAGACTGTCGCGCAGCACCTCGGCCAACGCATCGGGGCAGTCGCAGGCGATCTCTTCGGGCAGATCGGCGACACGCCGGGGCGAGGCGCGCTCGGCCTCGGTCAGCGGGGGCGGGGCATGTCCGGCACCGCTGAAAACGGCGTCGAGGTCCTGACCCGAGGCCCGCAACAGGCCAAGCATCAGCCCGCGTCCGGTTTCAGCGCCGCCAAGCGCCGCACAGGACCGTCGGCAGCGCAGCGCGTCGAACACCAGATCGCGGATCGCGGCCCGGTCGCCCGAGCCCGCAAACCGGTTCTGCCGGCCCCAGGTGGTCAAAAGTTTCTCTATGGGCGCACCGGCCAGCCAATCGTCCAGAATGCCGATGGCTGCGGCAACCCGTGCGCCCGGGGTCACGCGACCCCCGTCGAGAAAAACATGAAGTTCGCCCCGCAAGCCGTTGACCAAATTGAATTGGGGGCCATCGTCACATCACCCGGTAATTCGGACTCTCCCGCGTGATCTGCACATCATGGACATGGGATTCCTTAAGCCCTGCCCCAGTGATCCGAACGAAGCGGCAGTTGCGACGCATCTCCTCCACCGTGGCACATCCGGTATAGCCCATCGCCGCGCGCAAACCGCCAACCAGTTGGTGAATTACAGCGCCCGCGGATCCCTTGTAGGGCACCTGCCCCTCGATCCCCTCGGGCACCAGCTTGTCTGACGCGGCATCTTTCTGGAAATAGCGGTCGGCCGAGCCACGCGCCATCGCACCCAGGCTGCCCATCCCGCGATAGGACTTGAAGGACCGGCCCTGGTACAGGATCACCTCGCCGGGGCTTTCGTCGGTTCCCGCGATCATCGACCCTACCATCGCGCAGGACGCCCCCGCCGCGATCGCCTTCGCGAAATCGCCGGAATACTTGATACCGCCATCGGCGATCACGGGAATATCGCCCGCAGCAGCGGCGCAATCCATGATTGCGGTCAGCTGCGGCACGCCCACACCCGCCACCATCCGCGTGGTACAGATCGAGCCCGGTCCGATGCCCACCTTGATCGCGTCCGCTCCAGCATCGATCAGCGCCCGCGTCGCCTCGGCGGTGGCGACGTTGCCGGCCATCACCTGCACCGCGTTCGTCATTCCCTTGATCCGCGCGACGGCCTTTGCCACGCCTTCGGAATGGCCATGCGCGGTATCGATCACGATCAGGTCGACGCCTGCGTCGATCAGCGCCTCGGAGCGTTCGAACCCCGCATCCCCCACCGTGGTCGCGGCGGCGACGCGCAACCGGCCCAGTTCGTCCTTCACCGCCTGCGGATTCAGAACCGATTTCTCGGTGTCCTTCAGCGTCAACAACCCGGTCAGCTTGCCCGCCTCGTCGGTGATCAAAAGCTTTTCGATCCGCCGCGCCTTCATGAGGTTCAGCGCCTCGCTACGGTCCACCGGTTCCTTGAGCACGGCAAGGTTCTGCGAGGTCATCATCGCGCTGACTGGCGTCGCATCGCTGGACGCGAAACGCATGTCGCGATTGGTCAGAATGCCGACCACGTGGCCCTTGCCGTCGACGACCGGGAATCCCGTAAAATTATACCGCTCGATCAAGGCCTTGGCATCGGCAAGCGTCTGATCTGGGGTCAACGTGATCGGGCTGTAGACGACCCCGGATTCAAATCGTTTGACCCGGCGCACCTCACGGGCCTGTTCCTCGACCGTCAGGTTGCGGTGGATCACGCCGATCCCGCCCGCCTGGGCCATCGCGATCGCCATCCGGTGTTCGGTCACCGTGTCCATCGCCGAAGACAGAAGCGGGATGTTCAGCCGGATCGACCGGGTGACATGGGTGCCGGTATCAGCCTGGCTCGGCAGAACCGAACTGGCACCCGGAACAAGCAGAACGTCATCGAAGGTAAGCGCCTCGCGAATCTCCATGGGGGTCTCCTGGGGAGTCTTCGTTTGGCGCTTCCCTATTTCATGTGGAGGCCGAAAAGGAAAGGGGCAAAAGGTCTGGGCAGGCGCCCCTAGCAACAGGTCTCTTCAAGGTAGGCCAGCAGGTCCAGCGCCTCGGTATCGCCTTCTTCCGCGAAGAAGGCCGAAAGCGTATTAACCTGCGACCCGATGAAGTGCAGGTTGTCCGCACCCATGCGACGTTTCTCGGCCAGTTTCTTCTCGAAATAACCAACCCAGCGGGATTCGGTGGTGGCCATTTGGCGGGCAAGCATGCCCATCAGGCGATCGGCGTTGCCGTCGCAATCGATTCCCTGAAAGCTGACATAGCGGTCGAGGGTGGCGTCGTTCATCGGTGGGGCATCCTCTTGGCGTTTCTCGCATGGCGCTACAAGCCCTTCCGACACTTGTCAGCGCTCCGAAAGCGGGATGGCCGGAAGACGCACAGTGCTGCCGCCGGATCGGGCAAGATCGGTCCGCCATGCCCAGCACGCGACCAGTTTGCGAATGCGCGGCGGACGATCGGCACTCCTGTCCCCGGTCCAAGACGCAGCTTGCTTCCACTTGTCCGGGGTTGGGATGATGCACCCGCTTCGTCGGGCGCGTGTCCGATGCGGCAGGTCTTCGGCCGAAAGGGATACCTTGTCAGACGCGGGCGGCGTTCGTGCGGGCCCCGAGGCCGCCCTTGGCCCAGGCCTGCATCACCTTGATAAGGATAGCCGGGATCGCGAGCGTGGCCACCACCAGCGCCACTCCGCCCAAGATGCGGAAGGCTGCGCCCTGCCCCGCTGCATCCATCGTCAGAAAGAAACTCGCCAGCGCGGCCAGCGGGAACGTGAAGGCACCCCACAGCGGCGAAAACCCCGCGGCCAGCAGCCAGCGCAGGCGGAACAGCAGCGCCAGCAGGACAAGCGCGGTCAGGACCGCAAAACACCAGGCAAGCGCGGGCAGCCCCAGTTGAACCGCCACGGTTCCGAACAGGCAGGCAGGTGCGATATGGATGGCAAGCAGCGGCCGCAGCGGGGCGGGTACGTCGGCACGGGCGAACTGGACAATGCTGGCGATCCAGATCGCGGCAGCACAAGCCCCGGTGGCGTATAGGATGATCGTCGCCAGTCCCACCTGGCCCAACGCCAACGCGGTCACCGCACCGACGATGAACCCCACGAATTGCAGGTGCCAGACCGGGCTGACGCGGCGTTGCTCGGCCGGGCCCGTCATGAGTATGCGTAGCACCAGCCCGACAAGCCCGAGATGTAGCACAAAGCCCATAGCGAGAAGCAGCCCGGCCAGACCCGGCACAAGTGGCACCAGCCCGGTGGCCAGCACATAGACCGACAGCACCATCGCAGAGAGACCGGCGCGCCCCGGCAATACCCGAAGATCCTCGGCCACGACGCCAGGATGGCGCATCGCCTTGAGTCCGTAGGCCAGAGCGCAGAACAGGAAAAGCAATGTGACCGCCCCGAGGATCAGGTCGGCCACCGCCCCCGGCACCGCGAAACTGAACGACGCACTGCGCCAGGCCAACCCAAGCGCCAAGGCGCCCAGTACCGGGGCAAAGATGGCAGGTGGCACCGCATCGCCGAAACGCGGACGCGGTGTGAAGACGGGGGGAACCTGCCGTGCCATACCCACCCATCTGCCACGGCCGCCCCCGCCGGGCAAGCCGCTTGCCCTGCCAGCGGCGATTGGCGAGGATCGCCCGGGCCGCAAGCGGAGGACAACGATGGCGGGACATGGCTACGACACGGGCCGGCTGGACCTTCCCTTCGTCGGGATTTGCACCTTCGGCAAACGGCCACATGCGGGTGATTGGGACCGGATCGAGGCAGATGCGGCCATCCTGGGAGCCCCCTTCGACGGCGGCACCCAGTTCCGGCCCGGCGCGCGGTTCGGGCCGCGCGCGGTGCGCGAGGCCTCCACGCTGTTCTCCTTCGGCCATGCCGGCGCCTATGACCACGAGGACGACGCGGTCTACCTGGGCCCGGACGTGCGGATCGTCGACATGGGGGACGCCGATATCGTGCATACTGATACCGAGACAAGCCACGCCAACATAGAGACCGGCGTTCGGGCCGCGTTGGCTGCGGGCGCCCTGCCCGTGCTGATCGGCGGCGATCATTCGGTCAACATCCCCGCCATCCGGGCCTTCGACGGGCAGGCGCCATTCCACATCGTCCAGATCGACGCCCACCTTGATTTCGTGGACGAACGCCACGGGGTGCGGCATGGCCATGGCAACCCGATGCGGCGGGCCGCCGAACGGGATCATGTCACCGGTTTGACGCAACTGGGCATTCGCAACGTCTCCTCGACCGCGCGCGAAGGCTATGAGGATGCCCGCGCAATGGGGGCGGACATCCTTTCGGTCCGGCAGGTCCGGCAGCTCGGCACCGAGGCCGTCGTGACGCGCATCCCGGCGGGCGCGCGGGTCTACCTGACCATCGACATCGACGCCTTCTGCCCCTCGATCGCGCCGGGAACCGGCACACCCAGCCATGGCGGATTCATGTATTACGAGGTTGTGGAACTGATACAGGGGATCGCGCGCCGCCATGATGTTGTGGGCCTGGACCTGGTCGAGGTGGCGCCGGATTATGACCCGGGCGGCGTCACCGCGATCCTGGCCGCACAGCTTCTCTTGAACACGCTGGGCTTCATCTTCCACGCACGCGGACAGACCACCCTGGCCTAGTTGAAGATATCGAAGATGAAAGACCGGGTTTCGCCGCAACCCCGCTCGGCGCGAAACTTCATCTCGCGCAGCTTGTTACCCGGGCTGAGGGTGATGGAATCGCGGATGCCCTTGATCGCGGCGAAATCATGCTGGCTCAGCCGCGAGATACAGTCCTGCGAAACGCCCGCGCGGCGTAACTCGGGCAGGACATCCCGGGCCAGTTGCGACTGCGCCATGACAGGCACGCCCGTCAGGGCGGCAAGCAGGGCAAGAGCGGCGGGGCGGATCATGGGGGCCTCCGGGCTTGGGTGATCGTGCACATCCTACTCGCGCCGCGCGCCACCGTCCAATCAGCCCACCGTGAGGGCCAACCGGATCAGAATGTCCCGACAGGCCCGCGGGCGATCCAAGAAAGGGCGTCGAATACCACCCGAGACCCCCTATTATACCCCGCTCGACGAAGGCCCAAAGCACGCCGAACGCAAAGCCCAACAGCAACAGCGTCACCATCCAGATCAGCGCCAGCTTTGGTCCGGCGCGGACGGCATGCAGCGGGCTGTGGCGGGCGCGGTCGATCCACGCGGTGACCGGACTTCCTCCGCATTCCGGCAAGGAAGGCCCGGCTAGACCCGTCCTACCGCGAAAGGATCGCTAAAGGCCAAGGCGCCGAGCCCACGCCCTCTTGGCACCAAGACGAGCCAACTCGGCATGAACGCCACGAGCATCGCCACCACCCGCGGCGGCGACGATGCCCAGATCGCCAATCAACGAACGAAATGGCCGATATCGCTCTCCGCCCCCCCCCTTTGACCCTATGGCAGAGCGGCCCAACCGCACCGCCCACGCAAGCCCATGCCCGGCCAGTTTTCCCTTGCCGCCCCGCCCCTGCCCGTTACTCTCTGCCCCAATGAAAAGACTTGGGAGGTTCGATCCATGAAAACGCTGACCACGGCGGCCGTTGCCGCGAGCATGACCTTCGCCTTCGCCAGCGAGGCGCTGGCCACCGAGTGGAACGTCTCGCTCTGGGGCAAGCGCCGCGCCTTTACCGAGCATGTCGAGAAGCTGGCGGAGCTGGTCAGCGAAAAGACCGGGGGAGAATTCACCCTGAACATCTCCTATGGCGGGCTGTCCAAGAACACAGAGAACCTTGACGGCATTTCCATCGGTGCCTTCGAGATGGCGCAGTTCTGCGCGGGCTATCATCGCGACAAGAACCCCTCGATCACCGTTCTGGAACTTCCATTCCTCGGCGTCGAAAGCCTGGAGCAGGAGCGCGAGATTTCCATGGCGCTCTACGACCACCCGGCGGTCAAGGCCGACCTGGCCCGCTGGAACGCCACGCTGCTGATGCCCTCGCCCTTGCCGCAGTACAATTTCGTGGGCGTGGGCGACGCGCCCCGCACGCTGGACGATTTCAAGGGGCTGAGCGTGCGCGCCACCGGCGGTATCGGCGCCGCGATGGAGACGATCGGCGCGGTGCCCACCTCGATGTCGGCGACCGAAGTGCGCCAGGCGCTGGATTCGGGCGTGGTCAAGGCGGTTTCCTTTGCGCCGCATGCCCACATGTCCTTCGGCACGATCGAAACCGGCAGCTGGTGGACGACCAACCTGAACCCCGGCACCGTGAACTGCCCCGTCGTGATCAACACCGACGCGCTGAATGCTCTGAGTGACACCGAACGCACGGCGCTTCTGGGCTCGGTCGACGAGGCGCTGGAATACTACATCGACTATTACAACAACCAGACGATGGCCAAATGGGGCCCGGCGCTTGATGAACGCGGGATCGAACGGGTCAGCTATGGCCCCGAAGAAATCGCCGCCTTCAAGGCAGCCGCCGCGGGTCCGGCCGCCACGGCTTGGATCGAAGAGAACAGCGCCCGCGGCCTGCCTGCGCAGGAGCTTTACGACTTCGTGACCGGCATGGTCGGACAATAACCCCTGACGCACCGTCCGCGCGTCCCGCGCGGACGGTGCTCGCCGGGAGAAAACCCCATGGCCGCCCATGTCCCCGTGCTTGAGGATGACAGCCTCCTCAGCCGTCTTGACCGTGTGCTGTACCGCGTCGAGCGGGTGCTGGCGCTTTTGTCCGGCCTCGCGGTCTTCGCGCTGATGGTGCTGGCGGTGATGTCGGTCGGTGGGCGCAATTTCCTGAACCAGCCGGTGCCCGGCTATGTCGACTGGATCCAGCAGGCGATGCCGCTGATCGCCTTCATGGGCATCTCGTTCACCCAGCGCGACGGTGGCCATATACGGATGGACATCCTGATCGGCGCGCTCAAGGGGCGATTCTTGTGGGCGGCGGAGTTCCTTACGACGTTCGCGATGCTGATCCTGATGGCGCTGCTGGTGTGGGGCACCTGGGCGCATTTCCAGCGCAGCTTCGATTTCGCCGCACCGATGTGGAGCAGGGATTCCAGTTTTGACATCAACTTGCCTTTGTGGCCGGCCAAACTTCTGGCGCCGGTCGCCTTCTCGGTGCTGTGCCTGCGCCTCGGGCTGCAACTCTGGGCGTATGGCCGGGCGTTCGTGCTGGGGCTCGTGGAACCCGTCGCGGTACCGCTGGTGCAATCGGCCGCCGAACAGGCCGCCGCCGAGGCCGAGCATGTCTCGGGTGCGGACGGATAGGGGGCGGCAGGATGGAACCCATCGACATCGGCATCTGGGTCACGGCGGGGCTGTTCCTTGTGGTGGTGCTGGGGATGCGCGTGGCCTTTGCCGCGGCGCTCGCCGGGCTGGTGGGCCTTGTCTGGATCTTCTGGTCCAAGAAGGGCTATGCCGGTGACGACTTCCTCTGGGCGCTGACCGTCGCGGTCAAGACCGCGGGCCAGGTGCCCCACTCCAAGGTGGCCAGCCAGGCGCTGTCACTGATCCCGACCTTCATCCTGATCGGCTATCTCGCCTACTACGCGGGCCTCACACGCGCGCTGTTCGAGGCGGCGAAACGCTGGATCGCCTGGGTGCCCGGGGGGCTGGCAGTATCCACCGTCTTTGCCACGGCTGGCTTCGCCGCCGTATCGGGCGCCTCGGTCGCCACGGCCGCGGTCTTTGCCCGGATCGCGATCCCGGAGATGCTCAAGATCGGCTACGACAAGCGCTTCGCCGCGGGCGTCGTGGCCGCAGGTGGCACGCTGGCCAGCCTGATCCCGCCTTCGGCGATCCTGGTGATCTATGCGATCATCGTCGAACAGGACGTGGGAAAGCTGCTGCTGGCGGGCTTTATCCCCGGCGTCGTCTCGGCCTGTATCTACGGGTTGCTCATCGTCGGGCTTGCACTCACGCTGAAGAATTTCGGCCCGCCGGTGCGGGGCTTCACCTGGGGACAGAGGTTCCGCGCCCTGCCCCCGGCGCTGCCCATCGTCTTCGTCGTCGTGACGATCATCTTCTTCGTCTACAACCCGTTCGGGGGCGACGCTTGGGGCACGCCCACCGAGGGCGGCGCGATCGGCGCCTTCGTGGTTTTCCTGATGGCCCTTTGGCGCGGCATGCGCTGGCCGCAGTTCAAGGACGCGCTGCTGGAGACCGCGCGGCTGTCGGTGATGATCTTCACGATCATCTGGGGCGTGCTGATCTACGTGCGCTTCCTCGGCTTCGCCGACCTGCCCGGCGCGTTTTCGGACTGGATCACCTCGCTGGATCAATCGCCAATGCTGACGCTGGTGCTGATCCTACTGGCCTATGCCGTGCTGGGCATGTTCATGGACGCCATCGGAATGCTGCTTCTGACGCTTCCGGTGGTCTACCCCGCCGTTATGGCACTGAACGGGGGCGAGTTCGTCTCGGCCGAGGACAGCGCCTTCGGCATGTCGGGACCGATGTGCGCGATCTGGTTCGGAATTCTCGTGGTCAAGATGGCCGAGTTCTGCCTGATCACACCGCCCATCGGGCTGAACTGTTTCGTGGTGGCCGGTGTGCGCGACGACCTGACCGTGCAGGACGTGTTCAAGGGCGTGACCCCCTTCTTCATCGCCGACGCGATTACCATCGCGGTTCTGATCATGGTGCCTGGAATCGTGCTCTGGCTGCCAAGTTTCGCGTGAATTGGCGCGGTCAGGATTTCAAGTTGGCCTTTTCAGCCTTCGAGTAATTGCTGAAATGTCCCTCTTTCGCGGCCTGCCGGCGGGCGCTGGCCAGATCACCGGCCAGCCGGCCCTGGGGCGCTATACGAGAGGGAAGCTGTTTCATCTCGGCGCCGCCGCATTCAGGGCATACGGGCGGTGCATCGGTGCTGCGCTGCAAAAGTTCGCAGGACGCTCCACAGGCCCCGCAGCGATAGGCATATATCGGCATGGTCGTTTCCTTGCTCGGAACGCCAGTACGCTTCACGACGCGTTCATCAAGATCAACGCCGTGGCCCCACCCGCACGCCAGCCAACGGGCACTACGCCCACGCCGTGGGCAAAACCTCAACACATGCCGAAAAGACCGGCACAGCCTGTGCGCTAACGCCAGAGGAGCGACCGCCCCCCGGCGAACAGATGCACCTTTCCTGCATCCGCGGTCATGCGCACCACTCGCCCCCGAAGTCCGGTATGGATGCCGGGCAGCTTCGCGATCACTGGATCCTGCCCGGGGTCGGTCCGTTGGAAATAAAGCTGTGTCACCTCGCCAAGCGCCTCGACGATGTCCACACGGCCCTCGAAAGCATATTCCGCGCCGTCGGTCGCCACCATGTCCTCGGGACGAATGCCGATCCTGACCGCCAGACCGATATCCTCGGGCCGCGTGGGGATATTCGCCGCAATTCTCCCGCCGCCCGCAACCAGCCTGACCCGTGTCGTTTCACCGGCCTCGACCACCTCGCCGGCGAACAGGTTCATCGCGGGGCTGCCGATGAACCGGGCCACGAATTCCGAGTTCGGCCGCTCGTAGAGCTCGAGCGGGGCACCCACCTGCGCCACACCTTTGTCGGCCAGAACCACGATGCGGCTGGCCAGCGTCATGGCCTCGACCTGGTCATGGGTGACGTAGATCATCGTGCTGTCGGGCATTGCCTCTTTCAACTGGGCGATCTCGATCCTCGTCGCGACCCTCAGCGCCGCGTCGAGGTTCGAAAGCGGCTCGTCGAAAAGATAGACCTTCGGATCGCGCACTATGGCCCGACCGATGGCGACACGCTGGCGCTGCCCGCCCGACAGCGCCTTGGGCAGACGATCGAGATAGGGTTCCAGCTGCAGCGTCTTCGCCGCGCGGGCAACAGCAGCGTCGATCTCGGCCTTCGACTTGCCCGCGATCTTCAGCGCGAAGGCCATGTTGTCGCGCACGCTCATATGCGGGTAAAGCGCGTAGGACTGGAACACCATCGCGATACCGCGCTGCGCCGGCAGCACGTCGTTCATCCGCACCCCGTCGATTTCCAGCGTGCCGTCGGTGATCTTCTCAAGCCCCGCGATCATCCTCAGAAGAGTGGACTTGCCGCACCCCGAAGGGCCGACGAAGACGATCAATTCACCCGTCGCGATCTCCAGGTCGATGCCTTTCAGCACCTCGACCGTGCCGCCATAGGTCTTGCCGACGCCCGTCAATCTCAGATCGGCCATGTCACCCGCCACCGTGGCGCAACAGCAGGCAGGGCTGCCAAGGCCCCAGGTGCACCAGCCCGTCGGCCCCCGGGTGGGCCGCATTTATTTCACCGCCCACGGCCAGCCAGTCGCCATCGGGCGGGGTCAGTGTCGCGGGCCGGTCACCCAGGTTGACAGCGCAGAACATCTCGGCCGCCTCTCCCACCCGGGTAAAGGACAGCACGTCGCCCTGCGCGACCATGTTGACCAGTGCACCCTTGGCGAGCACCGGGTTGGCGTGCCGAAAGGCCAGCGCGCGACGGTAATGGTGCAAAAGGGCCTCCGGCGCGCGCTCCTGCAGATCGACCGCATGCGACAGGTGCTCGTGCGGAACCGGCAGCCAGGTGCGGGGCGCCGTCGAAAACCCGCCATGCAAGGCCCCGGCCGACCAGACCATCGGCGTGCGGCAGCCATCGCGCCCCTTGAACTCGGGCCAGAAGGCGATGCCATAAGGGTCCTGCAGCGCATCGAAGGGGACGTGGGCCTCGGGCAGGCCCAGTTCTTCGCCCTGGTACAGACAGATCGTGCCTTTTAGGCAGATCATCAGGGTCGTAAATCCGCGTAACGCCGCGGGCGACAGATCCCAGCGCGTGGCGTGGCGTATCACGTCGTGGTTCGACAGCGCCCAGCACACCCAACCCTCGGCGGCGACCCGGTCAAGCCGGGCATAGACCTCGGCGATGCGGGCGGCCGTCAGCGGCGTCTTGGCAAGAAAATCGAAGGCATAGCACATCTGCACCTTGTCCCCGCCCGAGGTATACTCGCCCAGCAGTTCAAGGTCGCACTGCGCATCCCCGATCTCGCCCAAGGCCACGGCGCCATACCCGTCGAGGACGCCCCGAAAACGGCGCAGGAAATCCAGGTTCTCGGGCTGGTTCTTGTCGTGAAGGTGGCGCTGATGGTTGTAGGGGTTCACCCGCGGCGCGATATTGTCGTTGCGCTCGTCGGGGGGCAGCGGCGGGTTGTCCCGCAACTGCCGGTCCGCAAAATAAAAGTTGATCGTATCCAGGCGAAACCCGTCCACGCCCCGGTCCAACCAGAACCGCGCGACATCCAGCAGCGCATCCTGCACCGTTTCGCAATGCAGGTTCAGGTCGGGCTGGCTGGCCAGGAAGTTGTGCAGATAATACTGCTCGCGCGCGCCATCCCAGGCCCAGGCCGCCCCTCCGAAGATCGAAAGCCAGTTGTTGGGCGGCGTCCCGTCCGGTTTCGGATCCGCCCAGACATACCAATCGGCGCGAGGGTTATCGCGGCTCGCCCGGCTTTCGATGAACCACGGGTGCTGATCCGAGGAATGCGACAGTACAAGGTCGATCATGACCCTGAGCCCCAGCGCGTGCGCGGTGTCCAGCAGCGCGTCGAAATCGGCAAGGCTTCCGAAGATCGGATCGACGTCGCAATAATCCGAGACGTCATAGCCGAAATCCTTCATCGGCGAGGGAAAGAAGGGCGATATCCAGATTGCATCCACCCCAAGGGACGCAACGTAAGGCAGGCGTTCCACGATGCCCAACAGGTCCCCCACCCCGTCGCCATTGCTGTCCTGAAAACTGCGCGGGTAGATCTGGTAAATCGCGGCGCCACGCCACCATTCGGGATCCGAGGGCATGTATCCTCCCTATTTCACCGACCCGGCCAGAAGGCCGCGGACGAGGTATCGTTGCAGGGTGAAGAAGACCAGAAGCGGCACCGCGATCGAGGTGAAGGCCGCCGCCGCCAGAATGCCCCAGTCGCCCCCGCGTGACCCCAGCAGGTCATCGGCGATCTTGACGGTCATCACCTTGGCCTCGTCGGTCGAGGGCAGGAACACCTTGGCGACCAGCAGGTCGTTCCAGACCCAGAGGAACTGGAAGATGGCGAAACTGGCCAGCGCCGGGAAAGACAGCGGCAGCACGATCTTCGTGAAGACCTGGAAATCGGTCGCGCCGTCCACCTTGGCGCTTTCGATGATGTCGCGCGGCAGACCGGCCATGTAGTTCCTGAGCAGATATACCGCCAGCGGCAGCCCGAACCCGGTATGGGCCATCCAGATCCCTAGAAAGCCCTGCCCGATGCCGACCTTGTAATGCAGCGACAAGAGTGGGACGAGCGCCAGTTGCAGCGGCACCACCAACAGCCCGACGATGGCCGCGATCAGAAGGCCCCGTCCCGGAAACTCCATCCACGCCAGCGCGTAGGCCGCGAAGGCCGCGATGAGGATCGGGATGATGGTGGCGGGGATGGTGACGGTCAGCGTGTTGATGAAGGCGCGGTCCATCGCGTCGGCGCCCAGCACGCGGCGGTAATTGTCGAGGGTGAATTTCGGCGGCGTGGCGGCCTGGAAGTAGATGCTGGGGCCGCGGCGCCCGAACTCTTCCGGAGAAGTGGCGCGGAAACTGCCATCCCCTGCGACAGTCAGCATGCCCCCACCCCTCAGCTCCGCCATGTCGCCCGGCGCAAAGGCCGCCGGATCGCGCCCGGTCACGCCAAAGGCGGTGACCTGGCCCGAACCCACGCCTGCGGCCTCGAACACGTTGCCCGTGATGACGAAGCCCGTGCCCTCGGCCACCGCGCCCCCCGCATCGACCCGCGCGCGATAGGTCTGTTCGACCGCAAAGGGTGCCTTCCACCAGCCGGTTTCGGAAATCTGGTCGCGGTCGCGGAAGGACGATACCAAAAGCCCCACGGTCGGGATCAGCCACAGGATCACCAGCGCCAGCACGCTGAGGTTGATAACCCAGCCCAGCCGCGTTCCCCTCCCCGCGATCCCCGCCATCAGCGCATCTCCCGCCGGGACTGCCGGATGTTCCAGGCCATCACCGGCAGCACCAGGATCATGATGACGAAGGCCACGGCCGTCGCGCGCCCGTCGTCGCGGAACATGTAGCTCATCATGTAACTGGGCAGGATCTGCGTGCCGAAATTGCCGCCCGTCATGGTGTAGACGATATCGAACACCTTCAGCACGAGAATGGTGATCGTCGTCCACACCACGAGGATCGTGCCCACGATCTGCGGCACCTTGATCTTGAAGAAGATCTGGAACGGGTTCGCCCCGTCGATGATCGCGGCCTCGACCGTTTCCTCGGGAATGCCGCGAAGTGCGGCCGACAGGATCACCATGGCGAACCCGGTCTGGATCCAGATCAGGATCACCATCAGGAAGAAGTTGTTCCAGAACGGGATCTGGATCACGTCGACCGGGTTGTCCGCGCCCAATGCGGCGCGTATCGCGTTGATCAACCCGATATCGGCCTCGTTCGCGTAGACGAATTTCCAGATCAGCGAGGCGCCCACGAAGGAAATCGCCATCGGCATGAAGATCATGGATTTCGCGAGGTTGCCCCAGCGCAGCCGGTCGGTCAGCTGCGCCGCCACCAGCCCGAAGAAGGTGGCCGCCGCCGGCACCACCAGCACCCAAAGAAGGTTGTTGAAGACCGCAGTCCGGAACCCGTCATCGCCGGCAAGCGCCACGTAATTGCCAAGCCCTATGAACGTGTCACCGTCACGGTTGAAGAGCGAACGCCAGAACGACCCGACCACCGGGTAGACGAGGTAAAGACCCAGCGCCGCCAGCGCCGGGAACAGGAAGAGCCAGGGGCGCACCGCGTTGGCGCGGGTGATGTTGCGGCCCTGGTCGGGCCCACGGGCCGGAAAGATCACCCGGTCCAGCAGCAGGTTCGAAAGCCAGAAATAGCCCACGCAGCCCCCAATCCCGATCAGGATCGTCATCAGCCCCTGGATCAGCGGTGACATCGGTGAACTACCGGATCGCGTCCCAGCGGTCCTGGATGCCGCGTGCGACCGCCGCCGCATCCTCGCCCGAGCTGTAGGCCACCATCCCCTTCCAGAACGCATCCGCCCCGATTTCCGAGGGCATCAGGTCGGACCCGTCGAACCGGAAAGTGGTCGCACTGGTCAGGATCTCGCCCTGCGCGCTCAGCGCCTCGGTGCCGTAGGCCTTCGGGTTCGCCCCGGCAAAGGGCGTCAGGAAGCCCGATTGCGCCATCCAGACCTCGTGCGCGATGGGCGTCTTCAGGAATTCCATGAACACCCGCGCGGCCTCGCTGTCGGCGGTGATCGCCCACAGCGTGCCGGCGCCAAGGACGGGCGTGCCCAGGTCCTTGCCCGCATAGGCCGGAAAGTAGAAGAAATCGGCATCAAGCCCCAGTTCGGTTCCTTCGGGGAAGAAGGTCGAGATGAAGCTTGCCTGCCGGTGCATGTAGCATTCGGGTGGGAAGGTGAAGAGCCCGGCCGGGCTTTCGCGGAAATCGGTTGTGGCCACATTCTGCACCCCACCCGCCACGAAATCATCGTTCCGCGCGAACCAGCCATATTCCTCGATCGCGGCAACCACGCGCGGGTCGTCGAACGGGATCGCGTTGGTCACCCACTGGTCATAGACTTCGGGCGGCTGGGTGCGCAGAATCATGTCCTCGACCCAGTCCGTGGCGGGCCATCCGGTCGCAGCCCCAGACCCCAGCCCGATGCACCAGGGCGTGCCACCATCGGCGACCATCCGTTCCGTAAGCGCCTTCAGTTCCTCCATCGTTTCGGGGATCTCGTAACCCGCCTCGTCGAAGGCGTCGGGCACGTACCAGACCAGCGACTTCAGATCGACCTTGTAGAAGAATCCGAACAGCTTCTCCGTGCCGTCCGCGTCGGCATAGGTGCCCAGATCGACCCAGCTTTCGCCCGCGGCATAGTTCGCACGGACCCAGTCGGCAGTCTCGTCATCCAAAGGCACGAGGAAACCGCGCCGCGCCATGTCCGCGGCTAGCCCCGGCTGAGGAAACACCGCGATATCGGGGGCAGAACCGGCCTCGGTCGCGATCACGATATCCTGTTCGAAACTGTCCGAGCCGGAATAGTTCACCTGCGCGCCGGTTGCAGCCTCGAAATAGGCCAGCACGCTCTCCACCAGCACCTTGTCGGGACCGATCCATGGCCCGGTGATCGTCAGCACCTGCCCCGTCAGGTCATGCGCCGCGGCAAAACTGTCATAGCTGCTCCAGGTGAATTGCGCACCCTCGCCCGGCTGGAATTTCAGCGCCTGGGCCTGAGCCGGCCCGACACACAACACAAACGCCGCAGCGCCCGCCATCGCGTTTATTCTCATCATGTCCTCCCCCCGGTGCGATGATGCCTGCGCGCGCCCGGCTCGTGCCTGTTGCGATCACGGTGGCCGATGCCCCCGGGGCTGTCAACCGACGCGGGTATCCACACCCCGCCCACGCAATCGCCCGCTTGACCTGCGCCCCGCGCCGCGGGACCCTTTTTTCATGGACCTGACGCGCAGCGATTTTCCCCCGGGCTTCCTGTTCGGCACCGCCACTTCGGCCTACCAGATCGAGGGTCACGCAGCGGGCGGGGCCGGCCCCTGCCACTGGGACAGCTTCGCCGCCACACCGGGAAACGTGGCGGGTGCAGCCGATGGCCGGATCGCGTGCGACCATTACCACCGCTTCGACGAAGACCTGGACCTGGTGGCGGCAGGCGGGTTCGATCTGTACCGGTTTTCGACCTCCTGGGCGCGCGTGATGCCCGATGGCGAGACGGTGAACGAGGACGGGCTTGACTTCTACGACCGGCTTGTCGACGCGATACTCGCCCGCGACCTCAGGCCCGCACTCACGCTCTATCACTGGGAACTGCCCTCCGCGCTGGCCGACCGGGGAGGTTGGGCGAACCGCGAAACGGCCGAACGCTTTGCCGGGTTCGCCGCGCTGATGGGCAGCCGCCTTGGCGACCGGGTCTGGTCGTGGGCCACGATCAACGAGCCCTGGTGCGTGTCATGGCTATCCCATTTCGACGGCCACCACGCGCCCGGCCTGCGCGACATCCGGGCCACCGCGCGGGCAATGCATCATGTCAGCCTTGCCCACGGTCTGGGACTGGCCGCCTTGCGCGCGCATGGCGCGGGAAACCTCGGTGTGGTTCTCAATTTCGAACCTGCCCGACCAGAGAGCGACCGCGCCGAAGACATCGCCGCCGCCGACCGGCACGATGCGACCTACAACCGTTTCTTCGTGCAGGCGATGACGCGGGGCAGCTATCCCGAGACGGCGCTGGACGGCCTGGAACGCCACCTTCCCGACCGCTGGCAAGCGGACATGGCAACCATCGCTGCCCCGCTGGACTGGCTGGGCGTGAACTACTACACGATCCGCCGTATCACAGCTGCCGCCGGTCCATGGCCCGCCTGGCGCACCGCACCACCGCGGGGTCAGGTGACCGACATGGGCTGGGAAATCGCGCCCGAGGCCCTGACCGCTGTGCTGACCTGGCTTGCCCGGGAATATACCGGCACACTGCCGCTCCTGATCACCGAGAACGGCATGGCCGCTCCCGACGCGCTGCGCGGCGGCGCGGTGCGGGATGACGACCGCACCGCCTATATTTGCGCCCATCTGAACGCCGTCAGGGAGGCCATCGCCGGGGGCGTACCGCTGAGCGGCTATGTCGTGTGGTCGCTGCTGGACAATTACGAATGGGCTTTCGGCTATTTCAAACGCTTCGGCCTTGTCCATGTGGGTTTCGAAAGCTTGCAGCGCACGCCCAAGGCATCCTACCACGCACTGGCCAGCATGCTGAAAGGACACGCCCCATGACCGCGCTTGTGGCCGATATCGGCGGCACCAATACTCGCCTGGCGCTTGCCGATGGCCCTCGGGTCGACGCAGACAGCGTGCGCAAATATTCCAACGCCGATTTCGATGGGCTGGCGGCGGTGCTCACGCGGTTCCTGTCCGAAGCGGGAAGCCCCGAGATCGCGGGCGCCTGCGCCGCGCTGGCCGGTCCCGTGCGCGACGGGTGCGGGCGGCTGACCAATCTCGACTGGACCATCGACGAGGACACCATCGCGCGGGTCACCGGCGCGGGTCAGGTCAAACTGCTGAACGACCTGCAGGCACAGGGTCACGCGCTGGACCACCTTGCGTCCGATGCGCTGATCCCGGTGCTGGACGGGCGACGCGCACCGGGCGGCACGCGGCTGGTGCTGGGACTGGGCACCGGGGTCAACGTCACCGTAGTGCACCGCATCGCCAGCGGCACGCTCGTCACGGCGAACGAGGCGGGCCATGTCAGCCTTCCCGTGGCCAGCGCGGACGACCTGTCGCTGGCGCGCTTCGCCGCCGGCGCCGATGGCTTCGCCGCCGTCGAGGACATTCTCGCCGGGCGCGGCATCGAGGCGCTTTTCGCCTGGGAGACGGCGCGGGCGGGGCGCCCGCGCCGTTTGGAGGGCAATGCGATCATCGCTGCCGTGGATGAAGATCCGGCGGCGACGGAAACGCTCCGCGCCTACACGCGGATGCTGGGCCGGGTCGCGGGCGACCTTGCCTTGCACCACCTTCCCTATGGCGGCATTTACCTGATCGGTGGCGTGGCACGCGCCGTGACCCCCCACCTTGCACGGCTCGGCTTGGCGGACAGTTTCCGTTCGAAGGGCCGCTTCTCGGGATTGATGGAGGATTTTGCCATCGCCACCATCGCCGACGATTTCGCCGCTCTGACCGGCTGCGCGGGGTATCTTGCGGCCACAGCGTGAGACGAGGCACCGCGTTTCGCCCATTCCAGGAACGGGCCACATAGACCTGACCATGATCGAAAGGACATCCCCCGATGAAGATCGACGGAACCCATTACCGCTCTATCTGGCGCGAGGCGGACGGCGCTGTAAAGATCATCGACCAGCGCTGGCTTCCGCATGAACTGCGGATCGTCACCCTCTGCAGTCGCAAGGACTTCGCCGATGCAATCCGCGACATGTGGGTCCGCGGCGCACCGCTGATCGGCGCGACGGCGGCCTATGGCGTGGCGGTGCAGATGGCCGATGACCCGTCCGACGCATCGCTGTCCGAAACCTACGAGGTGCTGCACGCCACGCGCCCCACGGCGATCAACCTGCGCTGGGCGCTGGACGAGATGACCAGGCTGCTCAACCCGCTGGCGCCGACCGACCGGGCCGAAGCCGCGTTTCGCCGCGCGGCCGAGATCTGCGACGAGGATGTCGAGATCAACCGTCGGATCGGCGTGAACGGTCTCCAGCTCATACGCGAGATCGCGGAACGCAAGGGCGGCGGGCGCGTCAACGTGCTGACCCATTGCAACGCGGGCTGGCTGGCCACGGTTGACTGGGGCACGGCCACCTCGCCGATCTACCACGCGGTCGAGGCGGGCATCGACATCCATGTCTTCGTCGATGAAACCCGGCCGCGCAACCAGGGTGCCCAATTGACCGCCTGGGAGTTGCTGAATCACGGCGTCAGCCACGACCTGATCGTCGACAATGCCGGCGGCCACCTGATGCAGCATGGCGAGGTCGACCTGTGCATCGTCGGCACCGACCGCACCACTGCCCGGGGCGATGTCTGCAACAAGATCGGAACCTACCTGAAAGCGCTGGCCGCCCATGACAACGGCGTGCCATTTTACGTCGCCCTGCCCTCGCCCACCATCGACTGGACGGTGCACGACGGGGTCCGGGAAATCCCGATCGAGGAACGCGGCCAGGCCGAGGTCACCCATGTGCAGGGCCGAATGCCCGACGGGACCGTCGGCCAGGTGCTGATCTCGCCCGAGAAAACACCGGCGCGAAACCCCGCCTTCGACGTGACGCCCGCGCGGCTTGTTTCCGGGCTGATCACCGAACGCGGCGTCGCCCAGGCCAATGCCGCTGGACTGGCCGCGATGTTCCCCGAGATCGCCAAGGCAGCAGGATAACCCGCCCACGGCGGCGGCGAGATGACAGACGAACCGGAAAGCAACAGGCTTGGCCCGCGCATCCGGGCCGTCGTCCACTGGGCGCGGACGCGCCTGCCGCCCGGCCTGCGCAGTCTTGCGGGGGTGCTGTTCGTGCTGGGCGGTCTGGTGGGGTTCCTGCCGGTCGTGGGATTCTGGATGATTCCGCTGGGGCTTGCGCTGATCTGGCTGGATATCGCTGCGCTCGCGCATCGCTTGCGCGGGCGTGGAAAAAACCGGGACGGCGAAGGCTGACGGTTTCGCGGACATTGACGCACCGCGCTTGGTGCTTGCGTCACGCGATTCTCGGGTTAACCTTGGATAAAATGTTGTGCAAAATGGTATTTCCAAGATGAAACGCAGATCTTTCCTGCTTCAGACCGTCAGCGCCAGCCTGCTCGCCGCCCCGGCACTCGCCCAGACCGGCGCGCCCGAGGCCCCGGAGGACAACCCGCTTGCCGCCAAGCTGGTGCGGATCCGGAACATCCCGCCCGGGCAGATTCACGTGGTTCCACGCGACTTCGCCCTTTACTGGACCCTGCCCGACCGCAAAGACCGCGCGATCCGCTACCGGGTCGCGATCGGGCGCGACGGGCTTTACGAACCGGGCAGTTTCCGGGTGGGGGCAAAAAAGGAATGGCCCTCATGGCGGCCAACCGACGAGATGATCGAACGCGAGCCGCACAAGTACAAGAAATACGAGGACGGCATGCCGGGCGGCCCGAACAATCCGCTGGGCGCGCGTGCGTTGTACCTCTTCACCGCGGGCGGGGCCGACAGCATGTTACGCATCCACGGCACCACGGATACCCGCAGCATCGGCAGCCGCGCCTCGAACGGGTGCGTTCGGATGTTCAATTCGCACGTGATCCACCTTTACGACCAGGTGCCGATCGGCGCCCTCGCGGTGCTGCACCCGGCCTGACACGCGGTCGGGGTTGCGCCGCTGCCCGAAACCGTGTTCGCTGAACGCGATGACGGCCCCGGCCGACACAGGCGGCCGTTGGCATCCGAGGCACGCCCATGGACCAGATCCTTACCGGCCAGCCGCTGAACCCCGCTGACCTGACGGGCGAACAGGATTTCGTACTCGATTTCAAGACGACCGCTGATCTGGAGCCGCTGGAGGACTGGCCTGGACAGGACCGGGCACTCGAAGCGATGCGGCTGGCCGCGGAAACCGACCATACGGGTTTCAACCTCTATGTCCTCGGCATGCCGGGCACCGGGCGCCACAGCGCGGCACGCCGGCTGTTGTCCCAGGCGGCGGCCGACCGCCCGCGGCCCAGCGACCAGGTCTATGTCAACCGCTTCGACGACCCGCGCCGGCCCATTGCGATCGCTTTGCCACCGGGCCGCGCGGGGGAATTGCGAGACACCCTGCGCAAGGCGGTCAACGACTTGGCCAACGACATTCCCGCGATCTTCGAATCCGAGGATTATCAGACCCGCCGCCGCGCCATCGAGGACAGCTATTCCGAAGGCCACGAAAAGCAGATGGGTACGCTGGCCGACATGGCCCGGGACAAGTGCGTGGCCATCGTGCGCACCCCGATGGGGTTTGGCGTCGCGCCCCGGAAAGGCGAGGAGATCCTGCCGCCCGAAGAATATGAAAAACTGCCCAAGGACAAACGAGCGAGAATTGACGCAGCCATCGACGAGGTGCGCACCCGGCTGGAGGATATCCTGAAGGAGGTTCCCAAGGGCCTGAAGGCGCAGCGCCGCGAGGTCGAGGAACTGAACATCTCGATGGCGCGCGAAGGCGTGGACGCCGCGCTTGCCGAGGCGTTTCAGCGGTTCGAGGGGCACGCGGACGTCACGGCTCACCTGAACGCGATGCGCGCGGACATGATCGACAATGCCGAACTGTTCCTGATCCGCGAGGACGGCCCCCAGGCCGGCGCGTTCCCGGTGGCGACCTCGCGCCACTACCTCAAGCCACAGTTCCAACGCTACGCGGTGAACGTGATCGTAGGCCAAGACACTGGCCCGCAGGGCGGCGCACCGGTGATCGAGGAAAGCCTGCCGACACTGGCCAACCTGATCGGGCGGATCGAATACACCTCGGAACAGGGCGCGCTGGTCACCAATTTCACGATGATCCGGCCAGGCGCGCTGCACCGGGCGAATGGCGGCTTCCTGATCCTCGACGCGGCCCAGGTTCTGACCGAACCGCTGGCCTGGGACGCGCTGAAACGCAGCCTCAAATCGGGCGAGGTCGCGATCTACTCCGCGGGCGAAAGGTTCAGCCTGATCTCGACCGAGACGCTGGACCCCGCCCCCATCCCGCTGAAGCTGCGTGTGGTGCTGGTGGGCGACCGGCTGCTGTATTATCTGCTTTCGGCGCTTGATCCGGATTTCGGACGTCTGTTCAAGCTCGAGGCCGATTTCGACGACCGGATGCCCCGTAGCGCGGAAAGCGCACTGTTGTTCGCCCGGCTGATCGGCACCGCGGCACAGACCGGCGGGCTGCGCGGCGTGACGGCAGAGGGTGTGGCGCGGCTCTTGGCCGAAAGCCTGCGCCTTGCCGATGATTCCGAACGCTTCACGCTGAACCTTGCCGCCTTGGACGACATCCTGCGCGAGGCCGATCACCGGGCGGGCAAGGCCGGTGCCGGCTCCATCGGCCGGGACGAAATCGAAGCCGCGATCGCCGCGGCGGAGCGGCGGGCGGGTCGCCTTCGCGAATTGGGACAAGAGGCCATCGCACGGGCAACCCTTCTGATCGACACCGATGGCACGCGGATCGGCCAGGTCAACGCGCTCTCGGTGATGGAGGTCGGCAAGACCCGGTTCGGCCGGCCCACGCGGATCAGCGCGCGGGTGCGCATGGGCACCGGGAAGGTCGTCGATATCGAGCGTGAGGCGGAACTGGGCGGGCCGATCCATTCCAAGGGGGTGATGATCCTGTCGGGTTACCTCGCGGGGCAATATGCGCCCGACCTGCCGATGTCGCTTTGGGCAAGCGTCGTGTTCGAGCAAAGCTATGGCGGGGTCGAGGGCGACAGCGCGTCAGCCGCGGAACTGTTCGCACTGCTTTCCGCGCTGGCCGAATTGCCCATCGACCAGTCCTTCGCGGTGACCGGCTCGGTCAACCAGTTCGGAGACGTGCAGGCCATCGGCGGCGTGAACGAAAAGATCGAGGGCTTTTTCGACGTCTGTTCCACCCGCGGACTGACCGGCCGTCAGGGGGTGCTGATCCCGGCGGCGAACGTCAAGCACCTGGTGCTGCGCCCACGGGTGCGCGCGGCGATGGCAAATGGCGATTTCCGCGTGATCCCGATCGCCACGGTGGACGAGGGCATCGCGCAGCTGACGGGAAAACCGGCGGGCGTTCGCGGCACCGATGGCCTCTATCCCGGCGACAGCGTGAACGGACGCGTCGAAGCACGGCTGTTCGCTTTCGCCGAGGCTCGGCGCAGGTTCGGACAGCGCCCGGCCCCGCCGGAAGACCGGGCATGAGCCGAGCAGGAAATATGCGGGTAATCCTGTCGGCCAGCTGTTTTTCCGATGCCAAGGCGATGCTGGCGCTGGCGACCGGGCTGGCCGCCGAAGCGGGCGCCATTCTCGAGGGCGTGCTTGTCGAAGAGGCTGGGCTTGCCTTGGCGACATTTGGCGCCGCGCGATTCGTCGATACGGCGGGGCGGACCATAGCGCTCCCCGGCCCGGAGCGGATGGGCGCTGCCTATGCCCGCGATGCGGCGCGGTTCGAACGCCTGCTGACCGACACCGCCGCAAAATCAGCGTTGCGCTGGTCATTCCGGCGCGCGTCGGGGCGCTCGACCGAAATACTGGCTGCGCTGGCTGTACCGGGCGATCTGCTGGTACTTCCCGCCTCACCGTTCCACGCCCCCCTGCGCGAACTCGTCCTCGATTCAGGCGCGGACAAGGGGTTGGGACCCTTGGCGCGGGCCACCGCCACACGCCTTGGCCGTCCACTTCGCGACCTTTCGGCCGCCCAACCGGGAACCGTAACGCCGCCACCGGCTGCGGGCAGCGTGTTGTTCTCGATGCTTCCCCCCGGCGGTCTTGCCGTACTTGACTCCGCACCACGCTGCGCACGCGTCCTGTGCATCCGATCCCTCGGGTGAACGTGCCTCGGAAACACCCAGCCGGCGGCCATGGCACCCGCGACGCTCAGTCGGCAGACCCAGCCAGGTGATCGGCACCCGACACCCGCACCAACCCCGGCAGATTTGCGATCTCTATCTCATAGGCATCCAACAGGCGCAGGATGCCCTCGTGTTCCAGTTCGTGCAGTGCCCGGCTGACCGATTCCGGCGTGGTGCCCAGGTAATGCGCAAGATCCGCACGACGGATCGGAATCTCGACCTTGCGCGCCACGGCGGCTCCACGATGACCCGCAAGACGCAGCTTTCGGCGGAACAGGATCAGGATGAACGACGCCACACGTTCGACGATCTTGTGACCGCCCATCAGCAGCACCCATTCCCGGGCCGAATCCAGTTCATCTAGGACATTGACCAGAAACAGCCTCTCGATCTCGGGGCTGGCCTTCAGGATGTCCTCGAAAGGATCCCGTGGAAAGCTCAGAACCTGCGCGTCCGTCAACGCCACGATGTCATAGGAAGACGGGCCATCGAAAAGCCGCCCGTACATGTCGGTCGGCACCAGAAGACCGATGATGTGGGTACGGCCGTCGGGCAGGCATTTCTGCATCCCCAGCGCCCCATGCAGCAGATAGCCGATCTCTTCGGGGCGTCCGCTTTCGGCGACGACATGTTCACCCCGTGCCAGATCGCGAACGCGCGCGATCGCACCCAGCGATCGCGCATGCGCATCGGGCAGGGTTTCCAGGATTTCGGCAAGCAGGCCCCCCACCCCGTCACGATTGGGTCCAGGCAGCAGGCTGCGCAAGTCGGTCTTCGTCATGCCGGTCCTCCCCTCCCCCCGATCGCTCCGCGCGGAGGACCGGCGAAGACATAGCGACGGACTGCGTCGTCCATCGGATTAGGTGCTGCATTGACCACCGTCAATGTAGCCGATGCGACACTAGGGCATACTGCACGCGCTGCGCGACAGCTGTCTGCCCCGCGGTCACGAAAAAGGGAGGGCGATGCCAAAACACGGAACTCGGCACTGATCGACAAGTGTGAACGACTGGCAGAAAGGGGGAAGACGATGCTGCACGGCCAATCCACAACGGTAGCCAAGCCGCCAGCCTGCGCCCTCGAGCAGTCACGGTTCTGCATCCAGGTCGACCCGGCGCCCCGCGCCCGGCTTATTCGGGCTGCGCATATTGAAACGATACCTGCAGACAAGGTGCTCTGGCATGACGACGCGCCCTGCCGGACGGTGGGACTTCTGGTGTCGGGATATCTGAGGTTCCAGCGTCACAATCGCGACGGCAGGCGGCAGATCCTGAACCTGACGGTGCCCGGCGACCTGTTCGGCCATGAAGACGAACGCAACGAGGGCTTTTCCCTGGAAAGCGCGACCGAGGCGGTGCTTTGCCGTTTCGACCGCAGGGTGTTCGATGAATTGCTGATCGAGGATGGCAGCCTTCGCCGCGCGCTTTACCGCTATGGCTCGCGCAATCTCGACCGGCTACACTGGCTGACATGGACCATCGGTGCGCTGCGGCCGGAAGAACGGATCGCCGCCTTTTTGTTGAACGCCCGCGGTTTCCTGCCCTATCGCGATCTTCCTGACGGCACCGGCCTGATCTCGCTCGCGATCAGCCGACGGGATATCGCCGACCTGCTTGCCACCTCGGTCGAGACGATTTGCCGAACCTTCAAGAGCCTGGGAAAAGACGGTCTCATCCGGTTGCTCGATCCGGCACATGTCCTGTTTCTCGATCCCGCGGGACTTGCCGCGCGCGCGGGCCTGCCCGACCGCGAACATGCTCCGGTGATGGCGTCGGACCCGGCCGTCATGACGTTCATCAATGACCGGCCGGGGGTCCATCGCTAGCCTCGTAATTGCCAGCATGAAGGGCCCGACGCCCGGATTGACGCGGCCTTTGGAGTCTGTCTGGGGGTTTATTCGGTCTGGTGGGGGAACGTCGCCGCCCCGCGCCTGCGGGCGCCGCGTTTACGCGAAACGGGGCAAGGTTCTTCATGCTGCGCACCCTGCCCGAGCGCGCTACTGTTCCGCGGCGGTCTGCGCCAGCCATTCCAACGCACCAAGCCCAAGGTCACCGTCGAACGGCGGCTGTTCAGCGATCACCAGCGCCGCCAGGCGCGCCGGCATCTCTGCACGAAACCGTTGCAGCAGGCCCGCCTCGGCGTAGATTGCAAGGCCCGTAAAATCGCCAGCCAGACGGTGCGTTTCCAGCACCTGAACGACTTGCCGAAAAAAGTCGCGCTGGTCCGCCTGCACCGGATCGGTCAGGACCGTCTCCGCCATCCCGCAAAGCCGCCGCAGCCGGGCATGATCCGCCGGGCGGTCCATCGCGTCGCGCAGGTTCCGGTGATCGGCGCGCATCACCAGGTCGGCCGTGCCTGCAAGGCCCGCCGACCCTCCCCCGGGGTCGCGCAGGATACGCGCCCGCGTCGCGGTGATTGCAACGATCCATACACGGTCATGCTGCATCGCCCCCTCCGACAAAGAACACGACGATTGGAAGCTGTACCATGTACGCGCGCCGCTTTAATTGACCGCCGTCAAGCGTTGCCCGGCCAGTCGGCCCGTTGACGGTCGTCAATTCTCAAGGCGGGTCTGCGCGCTAAAGTCGATATCTCGACGGGAGGAGCGGCCTTGCCCGGGGGAGCGTACGCCGCGGCGTTATTCTGCGCCGGGCGCGCGAAGAGGGGTAGGACAGCGTCGACACCCGCGAGACGGAGCCGCCGTCGGCTGAACCGATTTTATCCTTGGGGCTACAGGGACAGCGTTCGCCGACGGCGGTGACCGATCCTTTCTCACAAGACCACGCCTATAGGCACGGTCGATGCCGGTTCATTCGGCGGCCTGATGCCCCGTGGTGTCGGACTGCGGCTGTTCGGGCCGGGTGGTGAATATCTCCATCTCGGTGCGGGCGATGCGACGAAGGATCTTGAAGATGTCTTCGAAGGTCTCGGTCAACTCGATCTCGCGGGTATAGGTGTGCAACCTGCGCGGCGCATCGGCACGCAGCCGTGCCACTTCGTGGGCGGCCGCCTCTTCCAGCAACTGCGTGAACCCCGCCTTCATCTCGCGCACCGCCTTCGCGGGGCCCGCATCCTGCGCGTCCATCGCATTCGCGATCCCGTCGAACGCGCGGATCACCTCGCGATGAAGCCGGGCGATCATTGCCGCGGTCTGCGGGCTTATCACGACATTTTCCTCGTTGCGCTTGCGCGCCGAGGTCACCAGCCCTGTCGCCACCAGGTCGCCGATATGCTCCAGGTCATTGGCGACCCGGATCAGCGCCATCATCCGCGCCGATTGACCCTCGGGCAGGCTGCCCAGGCTGACCTGCCGCAGATAACTGACGATCTCGCGGTGCAACAGATCGACCGGCCGGTCCATCACCCGCAGCCGGTCGATCTCCAGCGGACTGCCCGTGACGACCGCAGGCACGGCGGCATCCAGCAGGCTGCGCACCAGCTCGCAAAGATGCCCGATCTCCAGCCGCGCCGCATCCAGCGCGATAGCCGACACCTCGAGGAACTTGGCATCCAGATGGCGCGGTGCGAAACGCGGCTCGATACGCTCGGGCCGGTCGGGCAGCAGCCATTCGACAAAACGGGTGATCTGCGTGGTGAAACCAAGAAAGGCAAAGGCGTTCAGCACGTTGAAGATCGTGTGCGCATTGGCGAGGTGGCGCGGCGTGGACGCCCCCTCGGGGACCGCCACCTTGGCCAGAAGCGCCAGCTGGTCGATGAACCCGATCCACAGCAGCACGCCCACCACGTTGAAGATGACATGAACCATCGCCGCCCGGACCGCCTCGCGCGGCTGGCCGATCGAGGCCAGTAGCGCAGTCACGCAAGTGCCGATATTGGCCCCCAGCGCGATCGCGATCGCCGTGTCCAGATCGATCAGACCTTGCGCGGTCAACACGATCGCAAGGCCCGCGGTCACGGCCGAGGCCTGCATGATGCCGGTGATCGCCGCACCGGCCAGTGCCGCCAGCGCCACGTTGTCCAGCGCGGCGAGGAAATCTACAAAGGCCGGCACGTCACGCAAAGGCTCCATCGCGGCCTTCATCGTCGCCATGCCGAAAAAGATCAGCCCCAACCCCAGCACGATCCGGCCGATCTCGGCGAACCGACTGCGCCGGGCCAGGAACGCCCCGAAAAAGCCGATCGACAACAGCGGCAATGCAAGCGCGTCGACGTCAAAGGCCAGGATCTGTGCCGTTATGGTGGTGCCGATATTGGCCCCAAAGATCACCGCGACGCTTTGCGCCGTGGTCATGAGCCCGGCCGAGATGAAACCCACAAGCAACACGGTCGTGACCGACGAAGATTGGATCAGCGCAGTGACCACCGCGCCCGCCACCAAGCCGGCGAAACGGTTGCCCGTCATCCGCGCCAGCATCATCTTCATCGAGGCGCCCGCGACCTGCTTGAGCGCGCGGGTCATGATCTCCATGCCGAACAGGAACAGGGCAAGGCCGCCCACAAGCGTCGTCGATAGTGTACCGAGGGTTTCGATATCGCCCATCAGGCCGCCCTTCGTTCCCCCCGGCTCCGGCGATGGTGCATGGCACCCGGCGCAGGCTTGGGATCGGCGCCATTTGCGGTCATGTCGGTCTCCGGCCGGTTCTGCGGTCGGGGCGCACCGATCCGGTTCGTCCCCCGGGTCGGCAAAGCGCCTCTGTCCGTCGAGCGTCCTTAGCCTGCGAGAACGCGCCACGCTTGCTTGTCGCCCTGTCGGAAGTCCACAACAATCGGGATGCCTTGGCAACTGGAATCCAACGATCCCGCCCCCGCGCCCACGCCTTCCGGCACCGGGACGACCCGGCCGCATGCAGGCCTTTGCCCCGCGCGCTCCGGGATGACGAAAACAGATCAGGCTCTAGGAATGCAACGGTCGTTCCACAGGGGCTGAAGGTGCGTGTTTCAACGAACCGTCGGCACGATCAAACCGGCGTCACGGCCGCGCATGCCGCCAAATCGTCGGGGCCGAGATCAAGCCGTTCGCCATACCCGAACCGCCGGCTCCAGGTCTCGTCGCGCCCCAGCAGATGCAGCGCGGCCCGCATGATCCCGGCATGGGTCACCGCAAGCCAATCCGCCGCCTCGCGTTGATCCGCCAGAAAGCCCGCGACACGAGATGTGAACATGGCCACGCTCTCTCCGCCATGGGGCCGGGCGTGCCAGAAATCCCCCGCCCACAGGTCCAGTTCGTCGCGCGGCACCGCATCCCAGGCCAGCCCCTCCCATCGGCCGAAATCAATCTCGATCAGGCGCGGCTCGACCTCGACCGGCAGGCCCACCTGCGCCCCGATATGTTCGGCCAGCGCCCGGCATCGGCGCAGCGGGCTGGTCATAAGCCGTGTTGCGCGGGGCAGTCGCGCCAGAACCGCCTGCGCCTCGGCCGCGAAATCCGGGCCCGGCGCCAGGTCGAGCCGGCCGTAACAGGTGCCAGGCGCCACATCGGGCGCGGTGTGGCGCAGCAGGCTCAGAGCCATGCCAGCACCGCCAGCAGGATCGCGGTCTCGCACAGCTGTTGCAACGCCCCCAGCGCATCGCCGGTCTGTCCGCCCAGCCGCCGGCGCAGCATCGCCTCGAACCACAGGTAGACGATGCCCGCAGCGATCACCGCGCCAACCGCTGCCCCGGACCCGGCGGCCAACCACAGCCCGGCCAGCGCCAAAGCCCCCGTCGCCAGCGCGATCCGCATCCCGTCGCGCCCCGGGCCGGTGCTGGCGAAACCCGCCTTGCCCTCGGCCCGCGCATAGGCAAGCCGCCCCGTCATCACCACCGTCGCCAGACGGCTCAGCGTGTGCGCGGCGACCAGCGCCGCCACCGCAACAGCGCCGCCCAGCCCCGCCAGCGCTGCCACCTTCAGCGCCAGAACCAGCCCCAGCGTGACCGCGCCATAGCTGCCGATCCGGCTGTCGCGCATGATCTCGAGCGCGCGCTCCCGCGTCAGCCCGCCGCCCAGCCCATCGGCAAGGTCGGCCAGCCCGTCCTCGTGCAGCGCGCCGGTCAGCCGCACCCCCGCCGCAACCGCCAGCAACGCTGCCACGACCGGCGGAAAAACCAGTGCCGACAGCCCGTAAACCGCCGCCAGCGCCAGTCCCAGACCCAGCCCGACAAGCGGGAAATAGCGGATTGCCCGCGTCATCCGCTCGGGCGTGAAACCAGGGTCGACAGGCACCGGCAGCCGGGTCAGGAACTGCACCGCCAGCAGGGCCAGGCGAGCCTCCTCGGCCAGACGCCCGTTCATACCGGCCCCGTCACCCCGGCATCCTCGAAACTGGCCATCTCGTTCAGCATGTCGGCCGCCGCCTTCAGGAGCGGCCATGCCAAAAGCGCGCCCGTCCCCTCGCCCAGCCGCAGGTTCAACGCCAAAAGCGGCTCGGCCGACAGCGCCTCCAGCAGTACCCGGTGGCCCTGTTCCTCGGAGCGGTGCGCGAACACCATCGCGCCGCGGGTTTCCGGCGCCAGCCGCACCGCCGCCAGCGCCGCCGCCGTGGCGATGAACCCGTCCACGATCACGATCCGGCGCGCGGCGGCCGCACCCTGCATGGCGCCCGCCATCATCGCGATCTCGAACCCGCCATATTCGGCCAGCGACTGCGCGGGCGCCAGATCGCCCGTGCGCGCCGCCGCGCGTTCCAGAACCGTGCGCTTGTGGACAAGCTGCGCATCATCAAGCCCTGTGCCCCGCCCGGTCAGCACGTCCAGCCCCACGCCCGTCAGCTTGTGCCCCAGCGCAGCGGCGGCCGCGGTGTTGGCGATACCCATCTCGCCAAAGGCGACGGCGTCCCAGTCTCCGTCCGCACCCAACTCGCGACCAGCCGCCAGAGCGGCCTGGCATTGCGCCTCGGTCATCGCCGCGCCTGTTAGGAAATTCGCCGTGCCCGCGCCGATACGCCGTTCGATCAGTCCCTCGGCACCGAACGGCGCACCGGCAACCCCCGCATCGACCACCCGCAACGCCGCGCCGACGCTTCGGGCAAAGACGCTGGCCGCCGCGCCCCCCCCAAGGAAGTTCAGCACCATCTGCCGTGTGACCTCCTGCGGGAAGGCCGAAACACCTTCGGCGGCGATACCGTGATCGGCGGCAAAGATCGTCAGCTGGCAGGTCTTCATCCGCGGGGTCAGACTGCCCTGCAGCATGGCGATCTGCGCCGCCAGCGTCTCGATGCGACCGAGCGCGCCCAAGGGCTTGGTCTTGAAGTCGATCTTGCGTTGCAGTGCACTGGCGAAGCGGTCGGGAGCAGTCATGGGATCACCTTTTTCTGTTGGCGCCCTCTTAGGCACCTCCTTCGGCCACATCAACCGTCGACACCCGTTCCCATTCCACTGAACCGTCCCGGGTTTATGCCCGGGTCTTCGAGGAAGAGTACGAGTTACTGAGGGCGGAGTACCTGTCCGAACTCGCGATCGACAATGCAGCGTACCGGAAATATCTTGCCGCCATCGACCCCGCCGAGATCCACAACGGCTATTCCTCCATCGACAAAAAAACCGGCCGAGACATCGATGAATCGATCAAGCAGAAGAAAGACGCCGAAACTGGTCGCAAAGTTGGCGTATCTCAGGATGTGGACGCCTATGACCTTATCTTGAAGAAGAAGGAGCGTCTGGCACCGGAAGTCCTCGAGCGGCTGGTCGTGCGCGGCGAGCCCTGCGCGATCAGCCTCTGTTTCGGTCGATAGCGATGGGAACAGGGCGCGCAGTTTTGGCGGCGTTGCAAGTCAGGCCTATGGAAAAGCGAGGAAATTTTCGACCGAACCTGACCTGCCCCGATGAAGTGGTCCGGTTTCAGTCTTAGTGCATGAGGGGTCTTGGCGCTACGGCTGGTGTGGCCGGCGAAGCGGCTCCGGATGG
>NZ_SLXP01000005.1:20935-251595 GCF_004343075.1 Rhodovulum marinum | reverse complement strand
ATCGAGTGGATCGCCCCGATCCGCGCGCAGGCCAGCATCGCGTAGGCCGCCTCGGGGATCATCGGCAGGTACAGCACCACCCGGTCGCCGCGCATCACGCCCTGGCTCAGCAGGACGTTGGCCATGCGGTTCACCTTTTCATGAAGCTCGCGATAGGTGATGTGCAGGGTGGGGTCGGCGGGGTCGTCGGGCACGAAGATGATCGCGGTCTGGTCGCCGCGCGTGGCCAGGTGCCGGTCGATGCAGTTGGCCGCGACGTTCAGCGTGCCGTCGCGGAACCAGTGGATCTCGACCTCGCCCATGTGGAAATTGGTGTTCTTCACCTCGGTGTAGGGCTTGATCCAGTCCAGCCGCTTGCCCGCCTCGCCCCAGAACCCCTCGGGGTCCTCGATCGACCGCGCATACATCGCATCGTATCGCGCCGCGTCGATATGGGCGGTCTTCACGAAATCATCGCTGGGGGGGTAGATGTGGTCGGTTTCGGTCGCGGCCTCGGTCATTCTTGTGGATCTCCTCTTCCTGGCTGCGGGCGGAGGCCCGGACGTTACCAGCCCTCTCGCGGTGGGCATTTACCAATTCTTGTAAAAAATCAACGTGGCATCACTGGCCCGACCGTGAAATTGTGAAGGCGATGACCGGAAACGGCGTTCGGACTGTAAAGGAATTTACCGATTCCGGAAGGGGCGGGGCCGGATTCCGCCGAAAAAGGTGACGCTGGGGCAATTTGCAGCCGGCGCGGTCAGCTTTCATAGCGGGTCGCCCCGCGGCGGCGTTCGTCGACCGGGGTGGCCAGGATCGCCGCCTGGTGCGCGCGCTGGTCGCAGTTCGAGCGCGGGCAGACCCGGCAGTTGATCCCGATCGGCGTGACGCGTGCCCCGGTCAGCCCCTCGGAATAGCCGATTTCCCCGGCATGTTCGATCGCGCAGCCCATCGCCACGGCCAGCCGCAAATCCTGGGCGTGGCGGGTAAAGGTCGGCCGGTCGACGGTGCGCGAGAACACGAAGAACTGGCTGGCGTCCGGCATCTCGACGAATTGCGGCACGATTCGCCCCGGCGTGCGGAACGAGGTGTGCACGTCCAGCCGCGGGCAGGCGCCGCCATGTTCGGCCAGGTGGAAATCGGTGGCGTTGAACCGCTTGGTGACGTTGCCGGCCTTGTCGATCCGCAGGAAGAAGAACGGCACCCCCTGCGCGCCCGAGCGTTGCAGCGTGGTCGCCCGATGGCAGGCCTGTTCGAAGCTGACCCCGAAGCGGGTGGCGAGGTGGTCGAAATCGTACTTGCAGGCGCGCGCCTCGGCCAGGAAGCGGTCATAGGGCATCAGCACGGCGGCGGCGAAGTAATTGGCCAGTTCCACCCGGCAGCGCGACAGCCCCTGCGCGTCGGTGATCCCCGACTGGTCGAGCAGCGCGTCCAGCGTGGCGCGCTGTTCGATCAGCCCCGCCACATGGACCAGCTGGAACACCCGGTTGGGATGGTCCAGCCCCTCGGACAGCAGCACCTCGTGCCGGGTTTCGTCGTATTCGCGCAGGGTCAGGTGCAGGTCCGCCACCGGGACGACGCGCACGGCCAGGCCCAGCCGGTCGCGCAGCCGGTCCTTGAGCGCGGGGTAGATGTCGTCGGGGGCGATGCGGCGGCCGTCCCAGAACGCCTCGGCGCTGGTTTCCAGTTCGGCGAAATGGTTGCGCTTGCGGCGAAAGAAATCGTGCACCGTCGCCTCGGGCGAGGAGGCCAGCAGCGTGCCGCCCTCGGCGGCGGTATCGGTGACCGACAACAGCCTGTCGGTGGTGGCCAGGTAGGTGCGGTGCAGGTGCAGGAAACAGGCCACCAGGCCGGGGCTGTGGACCTGGGCGGCGCGCAGTTGCGTCAGATCCGGCCGCCCCGCGTCGAACAGCGGATCCTGCAGCGAGGCGCGCAGGTCGGCCAGAACGGTGGTGTCCTCGTCCTCGGCGATCTCGCGCCAGTCGACGCCATAGGTTTCGAACAGCCGCAGCATCACCGCGGCCGACACGCTGCGTTCGTTCTTTTCCAGCAGGTTGACGTAAGAGGTGCTGATCCCCAGCGCCTTGCCCATCTGGGCCTGGGTTTCGCCGCGTTCCAGCCTGAGCCGGCGCAGATGCGGGCCGATAAAGGTCTTTTGCATGAATCCGCCTGTTCCGTTGATTTTACATTTTCACATTTTTTAACATTTGTAAAATCTCGCGTTCACAGCAGAACCCGGATTCGCTTCGCGCTTGCCCGAAAACTGGGCATTACAACGGTGATTTCGGAAATCGTGGCGCGCGAGGAGGACCCCGACATGAAGACCGGCCAGACACATCTGTTCATCCCCGGACCGACCAACATTCCCGAGCCCGTTCGCCAGGCGATGAACGTGCCGATGCAGGACATGCGGGCGCCCGATTTCGGCGACCTGACGCTGGGCCTGTTCGCCGATCTGAAGCGGGTGTTCCGCACCGAGACGGGCCAGGTCTTCCTGTTCCCAGGCTCGGGCACCGGCGCCTGGGAGGCGGCGATCACCAACACGCTGAACCCCGGCGACAAGGTGCTGATGGCGCGGTTCGGCCAGTTCTCGCATCTCTGGGTCGAGATGGCCCAGCGGCTGGGCCTGGATGTCGAGGTGGTGGACGTGCCCTGGGGCGCGGGCTGCCCGGTCAAGGAATTTTCCCGCCGCCTGGGCGCGGACAAGCACGGGCAGATCAAGGCCGTGTTCGTGACGCATAACGAGACGGCGACCGGCGTGACCTCGGACGTGGCGGGGGTGCGCCGCGCGCTGGACGAATGCATGCATGACGCGTTGCTGTTCGTCGACGGCGTGTCGTCCATCGCCTCGATCGATTTCCGCATGGACGACTGGGGCGTGGACCTGGCCGTGACCGGCAGCCAGAAGGGGCTGATGCTGCCCGCGGGTCTGGGCATTCTGGCCGTCAGCGAAAAGGCGATGGAGGCGTCGAAGGCGGCCACCATGCGCCGGGCCTATTTCGAATTCTCCGACATGGTGAACCTGAACGCGACGGGCTATTTCCCCTATACCCCGCCGACGCAGCTGTTCCACGGGCTGCGCCGGTCGCTGGACCGCATCTTTGCCGAGGGGCTGGACAACGTCATCGCGCGCCACCACCGGCTGGCCGAGGGCGTGCGCCGGGGCGTGCAGGCCTGGGGGCTGCACCTGGTGGCGGAATCGCCGGCGTTCTACTCCGACACGGTGTCGGCGATCCGGGTGCCGCGGGACGTGGATGCGCGCGAGGTGATCCGCATCGGCTATGAACGCTACAACATCTCGTTCGGCACGGGGCTGGCGCAACTGGCCGGCAAGGTGTTCCGCATCGGCCATTTGGGCGACCTGAACGAGGGGATGTGCCTGACCGCGCTGTCGCTGGCGGAACTGTCGCTTGCCGCCGCCGGCGCCAAGGTCGAGTTCGGTGCGGGCGTCGCCGCCGCGCAGGACTGGTACGCGGAAAACGCCCCCGCGGCCCGAATGAACATCGCCGCCGAGTAAGGCGGCGGTTCCCCCCCTCCAGAACGGAGCCACACGGCATGAGCCACACCCTTCACCCGCTCAGGCGGCAACGCCTGCAGCGGTCCGAACTCGCGGTCCCGGCCTCGAACCCCACGATGGTCGAGAAGGCCGCCGACAGCGACGCCGATTACGTGTTCCTCGACCTCGAGGACGCGGTCGCGCCCCCCGAAAAGGACCAGGCCCGCAAGAACGCCATCGCCGCGCTGAACGACATCGACTGGGCCGGCAAGGGCAAGACCGTGTCGGTGCGGATCAACGGGCTGGACACCCATTACATGTACCGCGACGTCGTCGACGTGATGGAGCAGGCGGGCGACAAGGTGCACACGCTGCTGGTGCCCAAAGTGGGGGTGCCGGCCGACCTCTACATGGTCGAGGCGATGGTGAACCAGATCGAGCAGGGCAAGGGATACGAGACCCGCGTGGGCCTTGAGGCGCTGATCGAAACCGCGCTGGGCATGGCCAATGTCGAAGAGATCGCGCGCTGCGGCGGGCGGCTTGAGGCGCTGCATTTCGGGGTGGCGGATTACGCGGCGTCGATGCGGGCGCGGACGGTGAATATCGGCGTTCTGAACCCCGATTACCCGGGCGACCAGTGGCATGCCTCGATCACGCGAATGGTGGTGGCCTGCCGCGCCTATGGCCTGCGGGCGGTGGACGGGCCGTTCGGCGATTTCTCGGACCCCGAGGGCTACAGGGACGGGGCGCGGCGCGCCGCCGCCCTGGGCTGCGAGGGCAAGTGGGCGATCCACCCCAGCCAAATCGCGCTGGCCAACGAGGTTTTCAGCCCGCCCGAGGCCGAGGTCACCCGCGCCCGGCGCATCATCGAGGAATTGAGAAAAGCCGAGGCCGAGGGCCGCGGTGCCGCCGCGCTGGACGGCAAGATGATCGACGCGGCCTCGGAACGTATGGCGATGAACGTCATCACGGTCGCCGACGCGATCGCGGCCAAGGGCTGACGGACAAGGGACGGAACCGGAAACCTACGCACCCCAAGGGAGGTGAGCGATGGACATTCACGAACATCAGGCCAAGGAGATCCTGGCGGGCTTCGGCGTGCCGGTGCCGCGCGGCGGGCTGGCCTACAGCCCCGAACAGGCGGCCTATCGCGCCCGCGAACTGGGCGGCGACGCCTGGGTGGTCAAGGCGCAGATCCATTCCGGCGGCCGCGGCGAGGCGGGCGGCGTCAAGGTCTGCAAGTCCGAAAAGGAGGTGGCCGAGTTCGCCGCCGGCCTGTTCGGCAAGCAGCTGGTGACGCGCCAGACCGGCGCCGCGGGCAAGGGCGTCTACCGCATCTGGGTCGAGGAAGCGTCCGACATCGCGCAGGAACTTTACCTAGGCTTCGTGCTCGACCGGAAATCGGAACGGATCATGGTCGTGGCGTCCTCCAGCGGCGGCATGGAGATCGAGGAGATCGCCGAGGAAGACCCCGAAAGCCTGGTGCGCATGGTCGTCGACCCGGCGCACGGGCTGGTCGAATACCAGGCCCGCGAACTGGCGTTCAAGCTGGGGCTGAAGGGGGCGCAGGTCGGCCAGATGGTCAAGGCGGTGCGCGCCTGTTACCGCGCCTATCGCGACCTCGACGCCACCATGGTCGAGATCAACCCGCTGGTGATCACCGGGTCGGGCGACCTGGTGGCGCTGGACGCCAAGATGAGTTTCGACACCAACGCGCTGTATCGCCGGCCGCAGGTCGAGGCGCTGCGCGACCCCAGCCAGGAGGATTCGCGCGAGGCCACCGCCCATGACGCGGGGCTGTCCTATGTGGGGCTGGACGGCGATATCGGCTGCATCATCAATGGCGCGGGTCTGGCCATGGCGACGATGGACATGATCCTGCTGTCGGGGGGCGAGCCTGCGAATTTCCTGGATATCGGCGGGGGCGCCAGCCCCGAACGGGTGATGACCGCCTTCCGCACCGTGCTGTCGGACCCCAATGTCAGTGTGATCCTGGTGAACATCTTCGCCGGCATCAACCGCTGCGACTGGGTCGCGAAAGGCGTGGTCGAGGCCTACAAGGCCGAGGGGCTGACCCTGCCGGTCGTGGTGCGCCTGGCGGGCACCAATGTCGAGGAGGGCCGCCGAATCATCGACGCCTCCGGCCTGCCGCTGATCACCGCCGAAACGCTGGCCGAGGCCGCCGAAAAGGCCGTCGCCGCCCGTCCCAAACTTGCCGCCTGAGGAGGAGAGCCAATGGCCATTCTGATCGACGAGAAAACCCGCGTCGTGGTGCAGGGCATGTCCGGCCGGATCGGCAAGTTCCATGCCGAGGAAATGATCGAGTACGGCACCAATGTCGTGGCCGGTGTGACGCCCGGCAAGGGCGGCGAAACCGTGCTGGGGCGCCCCGTCTTCAACACCGTGCGCGAGGCGGTCGAGGCCACCGGCGCCGAGGCGTCGCTGTTGTTCGTGCCACCGCCCTTTGCCGCCGACGCGATGATGGAGGCGGCCGATGCGGGCATCAAGACGGCGGTCAGCGTGACCGACGGCATCCCCGCGCAGGACATGATGCGGGTGAAACGGTTCCTGCGCCGCTATCCGCGCGAAAAGAAGATGCGCCTGGTGGGGCCGAACTGCGCGGGCGTGATCTCGCCCGGCAAGGGGTTCATGGGCATCATGCCGCCGCATATCTACATGCCGGGCCGCGTCGGCATCGTCGGGCGGTCGGGCACGCTGGGCTATGAGGCGGCAAGCCAGATGAAGGACCTGGGCATCGGCGTGTCCACATCGGTGGGCATCGGCGGCGACCCGATCAACGGCTCGTCCTTCAAGGATATCCTCGAACTGTTCGAGGCCGACCCCGACACCGACGCGGTGATGATGATCGGCGAGATCGGCGGCCCGCAGGAGGCCGAGGCCGCGGCCTATGTCTCGGAAAGCATGACCAAGCCCGTGGTCGCCTATATCGCGGGGCTGTCGGCGCCCAAGGGCCGCAAGATGGGCCACGCGGGCGCGATCATCTCGGCCTTTGGCGAAAGCGCGCAGGAAAAGGTGGAAATCCTGTCGGCGGTGGGCATCACCGTGGCGCCGAACCCGTCGGCGATGGGCCAGACCATGGCCGACGTGCTGGCCAAGCGCGCCGCCGCCTGAGCGCGCGGGCGCAAGAGTCGCGTTTCGCGCGCGGCCCGGTCGGGGGTATGACAAGTCGTCCCCGACCGGAGCCGCGCCATGACCCTCACCGATGAACCCCGCCTGACCTCGCTTGCCCATGGGGGCGGATGCGGCTGCAAGATCGCGCCCGGCGTGCTGTCCGAATTGCTGGCAGGCACCGCCGGGTTGCCGGTGCCGCCCGAACTGCTGGTCGGCACGGCCACATCGGACGACGCCGCCGTCTACCGGCTGAACGACGCGCAGGCGCTGGTGGCCACCACCGATTTCTTCATGCCGATCGTCGACGACCCGTTCGATTTCGGCCGGATCGCCGCGACCAACGCGATCAGCGACGTCTACGCGATGGGCGGGCGCCCGATCATGGCGCTGGCCCTTGTCGGCATGCCGCTGGACCGGCTGTCGCCCGCCACCATCGCCCGCATCCTGGAGGGCGGCGCCGCGGCCTGCGCGGCGGCCGGCATTCCCGTCGCGGGCGGGCACAGCATCGACTCCGTCGAACCGATCTACGGCATCGTGGCGCTGGGCCTGGTCCATCCCGACCGGGTGCGCAAGAACAGCGCCGCACGTCCGGGCGACGTGCTGATCCTGGGCAAGCCGCTGGGCACGGGCGTCATGTCGGGCGCGTTCAAGAAGGGGCTGCTGGGTGCGGCGGGCTATGCCGAGATGCTGGACACCACCACGCGGCTGAACACGCCCGGCCCCGACCTAGCCGAGATGGCGGGCGTGCACGCGATCACCGATGTGACGGGCTTCGGCCTTGCGGGGCACGCGCTGGAACTGGCGCGCGGGGCGGGTTGCCGGGTGGAGATCGACTGGTCCCGCGTGCCGGTCATGGCCGAGGTGCGCGACCTGTTGGCCCGGGGCTGTGCGACCGGGGCCTCGGGGCGGAACTGGGCCAGCTATGGCGCCGAGGTGACCCTGCCCGACGGTTTCGCCGAGGCCGAGCGCGCGCTGTTGACCGACCCGCAGACCAGCGGCGGCTTGCTGGTCAGTTGCGCGCCCGAGGCCGCCGACGCGGTGCTGGACCTGTTCGCCGCCCAGGGGTTCGACCACGCGGCGGCGGTGGGCCGGGTGGCCGAAGGGCGCGGGCTGATCCTGCGCTAGGCCCGATTGCGCGGCGCGCGGCGGTTCCTATATCCGAGGCAACCGCGCCCGAGCCGGGCGCATGGATGGAGGATCGGACCGGTGGGCTATACCAAGACCGCGCTTCTGATGGCGGCGATGACCGCGCTGTTCATGGGGCTGGGCTATCTGCTGGCCGGTGGCGGCGGGGCGATGATCGCGCTGCTGGTGGCCGGCGCGATGAACGCGTTCACCTGGTGGAATTCCGACAAGATGGTGCTGCGCATGCACAACGCGCAGCCCGTCGGGCCGGACGACCGGCTGGGGCTGTCGCGCATGGTGGCCGACCTCGCGCGCAATGCGAACATGCCGGTGCCGGCGGTCTACCTGATCGACACGCCGCAGCCCAACGCCTTTGCCACCGGGCGCAACCCGCAGAACGCGGCGGTGGCGGTGACGACGGGGCTGATCCAGGCGCTGTAGCGCGAGGAGCTGGCGGGTGTGATCGCGCACGAGCTGGCCCATATCCGCAACCACGACACCGCGATCATGACGGTGACCGCGACCTTTGCGGGTGCGATCACGATGCTGGCCAATTTCGCGCTGTTCTTCGGCGGGCGGCGCGAGGGCGGGCTGGGGCTGGTGGGCACGCTGGCGATGATGTTCCTGGCGCCCATGGCGGCGGCGCTGGTGCAGATGGCGATCAGCCGGACGCGGGAATACGCCGCCGACAAGGCGGGGGCCGAGATCTGCGGCCATCCGCTGTGGCTGGCCTCGGCGCTGGAGCGGATCCAGGCCGGCGCCGCGCGGATCGACAACGACGCGGCGGAACGCAACCCGGCCACCGCGCACATGTTCATCATCAACCCGCTGCACGCGCACGCCCGCGACAACCTGTTCTCGACCCATCCCGCGACCGAGAACCGCGTCGCCGCGCTGCGCCGGATGGCGGGGATGCAGGCGCCCGCCGCCGGGCGCGCACCGTTCGCCGGCCCCTGGGGCTAGGCCGCGCGGCGGCCCACGCCTGTCGGTTGGCCGCGAGGGATCCCGCCAATGGGGCCGGGGTCACTTGGCCCCGGGCATGCGGATCGGGAAGGTGGCCGGGGTGGTCGGAGACCTTGCCCGCCCTTCCCTAGATCTTTCGCTTGTATCCGATATGGGTCGGTTCAAAACCCAGACGGTCATAGAAGCGATGGGCGTCTGTCCTGGCCTTGTCCGTGGTGAGCTGGACCAATGAACAGCCGCGCGCCCGGCATTCGCTGATCGCCCAGGCAAACATCGCTTCGCCAAGCTTGCCGCCCCGACGATCGCTCGCGATCCGCACCGCCTCGATCTGTCCACGCTTGCTGCCACCGCGAGAGAGACCGGGGATGAAGGTGAGTTGCAGGGTTCCGACAATCTGTTGCCCGTCCTCGACCACACAAAGAAACTGGTTCGGGTCGGCATCGATCTCGGCAAATGCCTCCCGGTAGCAATCCTCCCGGGCCGGCGAGGCGCTTTCCCGCGACGCACCGAGGACGTCATCGGCCAGCATCGTGACAATCGCAGCCAGGTCCGCGGCGGTTGCCCGGCGGTAACGCGGTTCATCCATGTGTCTTCTCCCCTCTCTTCATTGCCGACAGCGTCCATGGGAGTTTGCGGGGCGGGTGCGATCATTTCGCCGCAGCCGGTTCAGCGCCCGGGTTGCGCCGTGGAGAGGCAGGGCGCCGGCTGCCAAAGACGCCGGCGGAAGGCCGCAAGGCAGAGCGCGGCGATGATCAGTTCGACAACGAGGGCGCCGATGACACTGCCCGACGGCATCCCATCTACCGCGAGCCCAACCAGCCGCCCTACCGGGAAGGTGATAAACACCGTCAGGGCCGCCGCCATGGAAACGGGCGCGACCGCGCTCCGCCGAACGCCAAGCAGCATCAGAAGGCCGAACCCCGTTAGACCGGCGCCGGGGGCACGCAATTCGCTCAGCAGGCTGGCGTCATCGCCAAGCGTGATGCCGTAGCTGGCGTAGAAGGCGTGCGGCACCAACAGGATGCAAGCGCCGATGGTGAGCGCGGTGAGGCCGGAGAGACCGAGTGCGAACTTCTCGAGCAGGGTGGGGCGCATGTGATGCTCCTTTCATCGGGTGGTGTCAGGCGGCGCTTGTCCAGGCGCCGCTCCGGGCGGCGGCCCGGGCGAAACCCGCGAAGTCGCGGGGGGCACGGCCGAGCGCGCGCCTCACGCCGTTCGTGGTGTGGGCGTTGCGCCCGTCCAGCGTTTCGCGCGCGATGGCGGTGAAGACGTCGGCGACGAAGGTGCCGCCCGCGTCGGCGATGTTCGCGTGGAACTCCTCGAAGCTGATCGGGATATGCCGTATCTCGTGGCCGGTTGCGTGCGAAAGCTCTGCGGCCATCTCGGCGAAGGTCATCAGCCGCGGTCCCGTCACTTCGTAAAGTTCGCTCTTGTGGCCCTCTTCGACCAGCGCCGCGACGACGACATCGGCAATGTCGTCGATATCGATGATGGGTTCCGCGACATCCCCGCCGGGCATCGGCAGGACCCCAGAAAGGACCGGATTACGCAGATAGCCTTCGGAAAAGTTCTGCGCGAACCACGCGGCCCGGACGATGGTGAAGTCGACGCCCGCATTGCGCACCACCTCTTCGCCCAGCCGCGCGTGGTGTTCGCCGCGGCCTGACAGCAGCACGAGGTGCTCGACGTCCACGTCACGGGCCGTCTCGCAAAGGGATTCCAGCTTTTCCAAGGCGCCGGGGAAGGCGAGATCGGGGAAATAGGTGACATAGGCCGCACGCGCCCCACGGAGCGCCGGCGCCCAGGTCTCGGGCGCCTCCCAGTCGAAGGGTGTTGCGGAACTGCGCGAGCCGCGGCGCACGGGAAGGCCCCGCGCCTTGATGCGGCTGGCGACGCGGCGGCCGGTCTTGCCGGTTGCGCCGATGACGAGGATCGGTCGGTCTTGCATCGGGTCTCTCCCTGGCTTCGGTTTCGGTCGCCAAGGGATAGGCGCGGGGGGGCCGCGCGGTCTTGACCGACGATGCCAGCCTTTTGACCGTCGCCGCCAACGCACCCTTCAGTGGCGGGAGATCCCCTTGCGATAGGTCGCGGGCGTCGTGCCGACCCAGCGCTTGAACGCGCGGGTAAAGGCGCTTTGCTCGGAGAAACCGGTGAGGAACGCGATTTCGGCCAGGGAATGGCGCTCGTCCCGCAACAGCCCCACGGCGAGGTCGCGGCGGGTTTCCTCGGTGAGGCTTTGAAAGGTCATTCCGTGCTCGGACAGGCGCCTGTGGAAGGACCGCGCACTGAGCCCGAGGCCGCTTGCGATCCCGGCCATCTTCGGCGCCCCCTCGCTGAGGGCCTGGGCGATCGCGGCTTTCGCCTGACTGACAAGGTCGGGCTCGCGGGTGATCTCGGACAGTTCCGCGTCGAGATGCGTGGTGAGGTAGTGCGAGATCCCCTCGTCCCCGAGGATGTTGGGCCGGGCCAGCACCTCGTCGGCATAGAGGATCGCGTCGAGGTCTGCGCCGAAGCGCACTGGGCAGCCGAACCACTCCTCGTGCGCAGCGACCCTGCGCGGGGCGGGATGCCGGACCAGCACCTCCAGCGGCGCGAGCGGCACCGGGCAGACCTGCCGCGCAATCGACACGGCGCTGGCAAGCGTCGCCTCGTTCGACAGCCGCATCCCCAGCCGCCGTTCGCCCGCCCGATGCAGGATGAAAAGCGTGCCCCCGGTCGCCGGGCGCAACTCGTATTCGACGACGCTGGACCACAGGCGCGCATAGCGTTCCACCCGCGCATAGGACGCCCCAAGCGTCGTGGCCGCCTTGAAGGCGAGCCCAAGCGCGCCGTATTCATCAAGCCGCATGGAGGCGCCCACGCGCACCGGCAGGTCGGTCGCGTCGATCTGATCGGCGATCCTCTCGAGCATGTCGTAGTAGCGCGCGGCCGGAACCATCTGCGCGGGGTCCAGCGGGTCATCGGCGTCGATCCCGACGCCGGCCAGCATCGCCGCCGCATCAACCCCACTGCCCGCCGCGGCGACCACCTTGCGCGCGAAGAGCGACGTCACATACCCCATGCCCCGCAGTCTAAGGTGCGCGTGGCGAGCCGCAAAGCGCGCCGTGATCCTGGGCGCGAGACGGACGGGATGTCCTGCTTTCGCCGAACCTTGCACCCACCCCGCACGTGCAGCACAGGCACGCATTCAGATCGATGTGCGGGCCGGGTCACCCGAGAGGATCGGAACCCGTCACGCACGGATTCGGCGCGGCCCGCCCGTGTGGGGGCGCATGGAGAGAATTCTGATGTGGCGAAAAGCCCTCGCGGCTGCCCCGTGGCCGGGGCGCAGGTCTTTCCTAGTTTGTCCAGGACAAGGGAATGTAAGCGGTCGCAACAAGCACGGTCAGGAGGACCAGGAGATAGGGCACGACCGCGCGCGAGATACGCTCCAGCCCGAGCCCGGTCACCGAGGACGCGACATAGAGATTGATCGCGACGGGCGGCGTGATCATCCCGATGGCCAGCCCCACGACCATGATGATGCCGAAATGGACCGGGTCGATCCCCAGTTGCAGCGCCAGCGGCAAGAGGATCGGCGTCAGGATGATCAGGGCCGAGGCGGTTTCGATGAAAACGCCGGTCAACAGGATCAGCACCAGCATCAGCGCGATCACCACCAGCCCGTTCGAGGATACCCCAAGCACGACCTCGGCGATCTGCACCGGAACCTGCCAGTTCGACAGGGTCCAGCTCAGCGCGGCCGAGGCCGAGATCACGAACATGATGACCGCCGTGGTCACCGCGGCGCGCACGAACAGCCGGTAGATGTCGGCCAGCCCGAGGTCGCGGTAGATGAAAAGCGACACGATGATGGCGTAGTTCACGGCGATCACCGCGGCCTCGCTCGGGGTGAAGATGCCGGAAAAGATGCCGCCCAGGATGATGACCGGCGTCAGCAGGCCCCAGAAAGCCGCCCGGAAGGTGCGCCAGATTGTGCGGGGCGAAAACGCGCTGCCGCGCGGATAGGCGCGGCGGTGCCCCTGAACCAGTGCCAGCGCGATCAGGCCCAGGCCCATCGCGAGGCCGGGCAGGAACCCGCTGAGAAACAGCTTCGACACCGATTCCTGCGCGATCACGGCGTAGATGATCATCGGCACCGAGGGCGGGATCACCACGCCGATGGTGCCCCCCGCCGCGATCAACGCCGCCGCCGAGGCCGGGTCGTACCCCTTGCGCGTCAGTTCCGGCACCAGCGTCGAACCGACGGCGGCCGTGGTCGCCGCGCCCGAGCCCGAAATCGCCGCGAAGAACATGGACGCCAGCACCGAGACGATCGACAGCCCGCCCTTGAGAAACCCGATCAGCGCATCGGCCAGCGCCACCAGCCGCGCGCTGACCTGCCCCTGGGCCATGATGTCGCCCGCCAGGATGAACATCGGCACCGCCACCAGCGCAAAGGAATTGACGCCCGCGAACATCTGCTGCGGCAGCACCAACAGCGGCACGCCGTCGGACTGCAGCGCCACCATGGTCGCCGCCCCGATGGCCAGCGCGACCGGCAGGCCCATCAGCAGCAGAAGGAAGAACAGGCCGAAGAGCAGCAGGCTCATTCCACGGGCTCCGAGGGTTGTGGCCGTTTCCCGGTGACCGCCAGATGCACCAGGTCCGACAACGCGAGCAGCGCCATCAGAAGGGCGCTGATCGGGATCACCGCGTAGACATACGACATCGGAAGGCGCAGCGATGCCGATTTCTGAAAGCTTTGCAAAGCCCTGTAGTCCTGCGCGATCCACGCAAGCGCCAGAAGAAAGACAAGTCCCGCCACCAGCGCCACGCCCGAGACAACGCGCCCGGCGCGTTCGGGCAGGGCGTCGACCAGCACGCCGACCGCGATATGGCGGTGCTGCTGCCAGGCCAGAACCGCACCCAGGAAGGTCAGCCAGACCAGCAGGAACCGCGCCACCTCTTCGGTCCAGCCCACCGCGGTGAACGCCACGCGCGAGACGATCTGCAACGTGATCACCGCGATAAGCGCCGCCATCCCCGCCGCAAGGACGGGGCGCAGGACCGCGCCGATGGCGCGGTCCACCAGGCCGAAGAGGCGCAGCACGTCAGTTCAGCTCGGCGCGGATACGGTCGAGATAGTCACCGAAGCGCGCGCCGTACTTCTCGTAGACCGGCGCCACCGCCGCCTGGAAAGCCGACAGGTCCGCATCCTCGATCACCGCCATGCCGCTGGCCTTCAACTCTTCCAGCTGCTTGGCCTCCATCTCGGCATTGACCGCGCGTTCATGGGCGGCCGCCTCGCGCGCGGCCTGAACGACCACCTCTTGCGCGGGTTCGGGCAGCTTGTTCCAGGCCGGCATCCCCATCACGAAGACCGCCGGCGCATAGGTGTGGCGCGTCATCGTCATGTACGTCTGGGTCTCGTTCAGCTTGAAGGAATGGACCACGCCGACCGGGTTTTCCTGCCCGTCGATGGTGCCCTGCTGCATCGCGGTCAGCGCCTCGGTCCAGGCCATCGGGATCGCGTTGGCGCCCAGTTCGCGGAAGGTGTCGGTATAGACCGGGTTCTCCATCACCCGGATGCGCAGCCCGTCCAGGTCAGCGGGGCTTGCCACCGGGCGCTGGCTGTTGGTCAGGTTGCGGAACCCGCGCTCGGCATAGGCCAGGCCCTTGAGGTTCACGTCCGCCAGCCGGTCCAGCAGTTCCTGCCCGATCTCGCCGTCCAGCACCTGATAGGCCGCCTCGCGCGAGGGGAACAGGAAGGGCAGTTCGAACACCGCCATTTCCTCGACGAAATTCGCGACGGGGCCGTTGGTGATGACGCCCATGTCCACGCTGCCGATCTGCATGCCCTCCAGCAGCGTGCGTTCGTCGCCCAGCGTCGCGTTGGGGAAGATCTCGACCGTCACCTTGCCGTCGGTGCGTTCGGCCACGAGGTCGCGGAACTTCTCGGCGGCGACGTGGAAGCCGTCCTGTTCGTTGACCACATGGGCCAGGCGCAGGGTGACGGGCTCCATCGCGTCGAAATCGGACGCGGCGGCGGGCAGCGCGCCCAGGGCAACGGTCGCGCCCAGGGTGGCGGCAAGGAACTTTCTTCTGATCATCATCGGTTCTCCTTTCCGAGTCGGTCCCGTTCATGCGGCTGAAATCGTCCGCCCGTCAACCGATCACGGTCTGCCAGTGGTGTAAGGCACATATCGGAAATCGCGGGGCATCGGCGATTGCTGGACATGGCGACGATGCCTGCGCGTCTTGGCGGGGTCGGACGGACCGCGCCACCCCCCGCAACTCAGCCTCGGCGCAGGACATCGCCATACCCCGCGCCGGGCGCAGGGCAACCAAAAGCGAGACTGGCCCAGGATCGATAGCCGCAATCTCGCGGCCGCGATCGGCGATTGGCGATGAAACCCGTCCGCAATTCGCCGTCCCGGTTCGGCCCCGTGCGAAGGCCGCGCCCCAGGCGCTCTCGCCGTCATCCGACCCGGGGGGATCGAATGCGGCACGTCGCTGGCCAGAGGCTCGGGCGCGCGTTATCTCTAGATCGGATGGTGGAAGATGGCTGGGGTGGTAGGATTCGAACCTACGGTACACGGTACCAAAAACCGCTGCCTTACCACTTGGCTACACCCCAACGGTGCGCGCGTAGATACGCCGGGTGCGCGCCGGCTTCAAGCCCCATCGCGCGAAAAATCGCGATGGGGCGCACGGGGCCGTCAGGGGCGCAGCGGATGCGCCTTGGCCAGCCGATCGAAGGCCATCAGAGTGTCGATCAGCGCCGGCATCTCGGCCAGCGGGATCATGTTGGGACCGTCCGAGGGCGCGCGGTCGGGGTCTTCGTGGGTTTCGATGAACACCGCGGCCACGCCCAGCGCCACCGCCGCACGCGCCATGACGGGCGCGAATTCGCGCTGGCCGCCGCTGGCCCCGCCCAGGCCGCCGGGTTGTTGCACCGAATGGGTGGCGTCCATCACCACCGGCCAGCCGGTGCGCGCCATGATCGGCAGCGCGCGCATGTCGGCCACCAGCGTGTTGTAGCCGAAGGATGTGCCGCGTTCGGTCAGCAGGAGGCGCCGGTTGCCGGTCGATTCGACCTTGGCGACCACGTTCGCCATGTCCCAGGGGGCGAGGAACTGGCCCTTTTTCACGTTGACCGCTGCGCCCGACTCGCCGGCGGCCAGCAACAGGTCGGTCTGCCGGCACAGGAAGGCGGGGATTTGCAGGATGTCGACGGCCCGGGCCGCGGGGGCGCATTGCTCGGGCGTGTGCACGTCGGTCAGCACCGGCACGCCCAGCGATTCGCGGACCTGGGCCAGGATCTCCAGCCCGGCCTCGATGCCGACGCCGCGCTTGCCCGAGAGCGAGGTGCGGTTGGCCTTGTCGAAGCTGGCCTTGAACACATAGCCCGCACCGGCCGCGGCGCAGGCGTCGCGCATCGCGCGCGCGATCATCAGCGCGTGGTCCAGGCTTTCCAGCTGGCAGGGGCCCGCGATCACGGTCAGCGGGCGGTCGTTTCCGACGGTCAGCCCGCCGATCGTCACATCTGTCATGTCAGGCGGATACCTGTTCCCTGAGAATCGAAACCGTCAGCGAGATCATAAGGTAGATACCGCCGAAGATCAGGAAGGCCAGCGCGGTATTCTCGAAGGCGCGCGGATAGGTCGCCTCGTCGGGGGCGACCGGGCTGACGCCCAGCGAAAGATAGCGCACCTGGCGGTTGGCCTCGATCCGGGCGGTTTCCAGCTGTTGCAGCGCCTGCTGCAGCAGAAGCTGGCGGTTGGCGAGGTCGGCCTCGGCGATGCGCAGCTCGGCCGACACGCGCGCAAGCGACCCGCCCGCCGTACCGCTTTCGGTCATCGAGGCGCGCAGGTCGGTGACCAGGTCCTCGAGCCGGCGGATATCGCCCTCGACCCCGTCGACGCGGGCCTGGCTGGGGCTGGGATTGTCCAGAAGCTGTTGCAATTGCAGGCGCTTTTCGCGCAGCTGGGTTTCAAAGGTGGTGATCTGGCCCATCAGCGCGCTGGTCTCGCTGACCGGGTCCAGCACGCCCAGCTTTTCCTGCAGCGTCAGCACGCGCTGCTGGGCCTCCTCGACGCGGGCCTCGGCGGTTTCATAGCTTTGGCGCGCGCCGGCCATCTGGTCCTCGCGCAGGCGCTGGGTCAGCCCGTCGATGCGCGCCTCGGCATAGGAAATCAGCGCCTCGGAAAAGGCGGCGCTGGTCGCGGGGTCGGCGGCCTGCACCTCCATCTTGAGGATGCCCTCGGTCGGGTCATAGCCGATCTTGACCGCCTTCCGGTAGATCTTGTAGGCGGCCTCGTTGCTGCCATCGGGGGGCAGTTTCTGGATCGGGTCGATGAAATCCTGCGAGAAATGGGCGCGGAAGCCCAGGTCGTCGTCGAGCCGCAGCATCGCGTCGCGCGATTGCAGATAGCTTTGCACCGCGATCGAATCCTGCTGCATCGCCAGCCCGGTGCCCTGGAACAGGCTGCCCAGCCCCCCGCCGGCCTGGGAATCGGCCTGCTGGATGACGAATTCCGACTTGGTGGCGTACATCGGCGTGGCGACGGCGTGGTAGTAATAGCCCGCGATCACCGTGGGCAGCAGCACGAAGGCGGCCAGGCGGGCCATCATCAGTACGAAGGCCCGGCGCCGGCGGCGGGCGATATCCATCTGGATTTCGCGCACCTCGCGCATCCGGCTGTCGCGCGGGCCGGCGGCGGGCGCCCCATCGCCGGTCGTGGGAACGCCACGCCTGGGCTGGGGCACGGTGCGCGGCAGCTGGACCTTGCCGGTGCCGGCGGCGCCCGCGGCCTCGCTGCGGACCAGTTCCAGCATGTTGGCGCGCTGGAACGGGTCGACCCCCTTGTGGCGCAACAGCCGCACGGCGTCGTAATCCGAGGTCGGCGCAAGCCCGTGTTTCTGGGCGACGCGCCGGGCCATGCGCAGCTGGCGCCCGGTCAGGCCCTCGCGCCGGATCGCATCGATTTCCTGGTCGGCCGTCCGGGTCGTGGCGGGGCGTGCGGCCGCGCCGCCCGCCGGGGCGGTCTGGGTGCCGGTGGGAACGGGGGCGTCGCCCGCGCCGTCCGCACGGGTGGGGGGTTGTTCGTGGCCGGCCGGCTGCCCGGCGCGCGGGCCGGGCGCCTCGCCGCGGCGGATGCGGAACTTCTTAGCCTTGGGTTTCATAGTCATACAGCTGCTTTGCCTCTTCCAGGCTGTCGAACATGTGCAATTGCCCGTGGTGCAGGACCGCCGCCGTGCGGCAGAATTTCTCCAGCGTGGCGGGCTGGTGCGAAACGATCACCACGGTCGTGCTTTCCAGCCGTTCGCGCAGGATCGCGCCGGCCTTTCGGTTGAACTCGACATCGGTGGTGGATGGCATCCCCTCGTCGATCAGGTAGATGTCGAAATCCAGCGCGAGCATCAGCGAAAAGGTGAACCGCGCCCGCATCCCCGAGGAATAGGTGCCCACGGGCATGTCGTAATATTCGCCGATACCGCACAGCCAGCGCGAGAACGCCTCGACATAGTCGGGATCGAGGCCGTAGAGCCGGGCGATATAGCGGGCGTTCTCGGTGCCGGTATGGCGGTTGACCACGCCCCCCATGAAGCCCAGCGGGAACGAGATGCGGCAGCCGCGGTGGATCCGCCCCTCATCGGGTTTTTCCAGCCCGGCCATCATGTTGATCAGCGTGGTCTTGCCGGTGCCGTTCGGGGCCAGGATGCCCAGCGAATTGCCCAGTTCCACGCGGAACGACACGCGGTCAAGGATCACCTTGCGCTGCTTGCCCGTCCAGAAGCTTTTGCTGACCTCGATGAACTCCAGCATCCCTTGCCCGTGCCTCTCGGCCCGTGACCCGGTCGCGCCGGGCCGTTGTTTCCGTTTCGTAATCTAACGGGCCTTTACGGCCATATTATGTCCCAAGCCGCTGTGGCGCCACGCGAAAGCGTTCGGCCAGGCAACACCGCGCCGTGTAATTTGCCAGCTTGGCGCCATTCAGATTACCGTCAGGTTGACGCCACCCGGTCGGGGACACGTCTGACGCCCAGCGCGCGCCCGGCCAGGATCGCGATCCCCGCCGCGGCAAAGCTGAACAGCGCGCCCATCTTGGCGGCCCCTTGCACGTCCAGCCCTTCCAGGGTCTGGCCGCCGGTGAACGCCACCGAGGCGATGAAAAGCGACACGGTGAACCCGATCCCCGCGACGCAGCCGGTCACCACCAGGTCGGCCATCCCCATGCCACGCGGCAGGCCAAGCCGCAGGGGCCGTGCGGCAATCCAGCCGAACAGCCCGACGCCCAGCGGCTTGCCGATCACCAGCGCCGCCAGCACCAGCCAGGTCGGCGTGCCGATCGCGCCGAATTCCACCCCCGCGTTGCATAGCCCGAACAGGAACAGGACGATCTCGACCGGCAGTTTCAACAGGTGCTCGGCCCGGTTCAGCAGGTCGGTCAAATACCGCTCGGCCTCGGCGAAGATGCCGAAGGCGCGGTCGGCATGGGGGATCGCCGGGATCACCGGCAACAGGCCCAGCGCGGGATGCAGCCCCGCCTGCTGAAAGCCGTACCAGCTGGCCGCGCCGGCGATGGCATAGGGCAACAGCCCCAGGTGCCGCCGCACCCAGGTCGAGCGCGGCCGCACCTGGTCGCCCCGGTCCAGCACCCGCGGCAGCCAGTTGAACAGCGTGAACACGCCCAGCGCCGCGCCGCCCGACAGCAACAGCCAGCCCGGCGCCAGTGCGGCCGAGGGGTAGAAGATCGCCAGGATCAACAGCCCGCCCGCATCGTCGGCAATCGCCAGCAACAGCAGGAACCGCACCGCCGGGTGGCCCGCGCCGAACACGATCCGCCCCACCACATAGGAAAACGCGATATCCGTGGCCGTCGGGATCGCCCAGCCATTCGCCACCGCGTCATAGGTATCGGACCCGAGGATCGCGGCCAGACCCAGGTAGACCACCACCGGCCCCAGCATGCCGCCCGCTGTCGCGATCAGCGGCGTGGCGGCCTTGCGCCCCCTCAGCGCGCCGTTTCGCAGGATGATCGCCTCCCACACCTCCTTGGCGGCGATGGCGAAGAACAGCGCCATGAGCACGTCGTTGACCAGGTAATGCAGGGTCAGCGTGCGCCGGATCTCGCCCTCGACCTCGTGCGCGTGGCCGATGATGAAATCCTCGGCCAGCACGAACTCGACGAAGTCGTGATAGGACCCCGGCGCCAAGTTGGCCCAGGTCAGCGCCGCGACCGCGCCCGCGATCAGCAGGATCGAATAGGTCGTGATGAAATCCCAAACGCGGTACATCCGCGGCGGTCCTTTCCTGGGGGCGTTGACCGCTGGTTAATCGAACGGGGCAGGGTGGGCAACTGCGCGGGGCCTGTTCAGGCGATGGCGCCCCAGCTCAGCCCCGCGATCACCGCGCCGAGGCTGGCGAACCCCACATAGGCGGCAAAGACCCGCGGCTTGACCAGCGCCCAGACGGCGATGGCGGCCGGGATGCAACTGACCCCGCCCGCGATCACGAAGGCCATCGCCGCCCCGTCGCTCATGCCCTGTTGCAGCAGGCTGTCGACCAGCGGCACCGCCGCATAGCCGTTCAGGTAGGCCGGCCCGCCCACCAGCGCGCCCAGCAGGATCGGCTTGATCCCTTCGCCGCCCAGCACCGCCGCCACCGCGTCCGCAGGCACGTAATGCAGCATCAGCGCCTCGATCATGTAGGCCAGCAGCAGCCATTTCCCCAGGAACAGCGCGTTTTCAACGGCCGCCTCGCGGAAGGTGTCGCGCCGCGGCGCCTCGGCCCAGAACCGCCAGACGGGCCGGCCGGAAAAGGCGGGCTTCGCCCCGCAGCCGCAGGACGAGCAACCCGCCGCCTTGCGCGGGCGCAGCGGGTCGGCAAAGACCGGGCTGTTCGCCAGCGCATAGGTGGCGAACCCGCCCATCAGCCCGATCGAGATCGCGGCCAGCGTCTTGGCCACGGCGAAATCGGTGCCTAGGGTTCCGGCGGTGATCAGGAACATCGCCGGGTCCATCAAGGGCGAGGCCAGCCAGAACGCCATCACCGCCGCCAGCGGCGCGCCGACCGCCAGAAGGGCGGCGATGAACGGGATCACCTCGCAGGAACAGAAGGGCGACAGCCCGCCCAGCAGGGCGGCAAGGACGATCATCCGCGCCGTGCGCCCCTCGAAGGCGCGCGCCAGAAGCGTTTCGGCCCCGCTGGCCTTGAGATAGGCGACCGCCAGCACGGCGAAGACGATGAAGGGCAGGGTATGGCCCAGCGCGCCCAGGGCGAAACGCACCGTGGGCCAGGCCTGCCCCGGATCGAACAGCGCCACCAACAGTGGCACCAGCAGGATCGCCAGCCACGCCTTGTCCACCCGCCGCCACAGCGCGGGCAGCCCGCCGGGGGTTCCGGTGAGATCAGCCATGGTGTCCCTCGTCATGCGGGCAGGGCGCGTCGGCGCAGCATTCCGACAGCAGGAAATCCGAAAGCGCGCGCATCTCGGGATAGGCGGCCGCGGCACAGATGATCGACCGGCCCTGCCGGGTCTGGGTCACCAGCTCCGCCTGCGCGAGGATCCTGACGTGGTGGGTCAGGGTCGATCCCGTGATCCCCGACCGCGCCCCCAGCTGGCCGATCGGCAGGCCGCCCGGCCCCGCGCGCACCAGCGTGCGCAGCACCGACAGCCGCTGTTCGGATCCCAGCGCCGCAAAGGCCGAGGCCATGCGGGCCAGGGTGATGTCGTCTTGCGCCACCTGATTCATGGTTCCAAGTTTCTAGAGATATCGAAATGAAAGCAAGCCCCGAATTGCGCCCCGCGCCGAACCGGCCTAGATCGGGGCCATGACCGCCCCCGCCCGCCTTTCGGACGAAATCGCCGCCTGCCGCCTCTGCGCGGACCGTTTCGCCGCGACCGCCACGGCGCACGCGCCCCGGCCCGTGCCCTGGTTCGCCCCCGGCGCGCGCATCCTTCTGTGCGGGCAGGCGCCGGGGATGCGCGTGCACAAGGCCGGCAAGCCGTTCTTCGACCCCTCGGGCGACCGGCTGCGCGCCTGGACGGGGATCGACATGGCCACCTTCTACGACCTGTCGCGCGTCGCGGTCCTGCCCATGGCCTTCTGCTTTCCGGGCTATGACGCGAAAGGCGCCGACCTGCCGCCACCCCGCCGATGCGCCGACACCTGGCACGCCCGCGTGATGGCGGCGCTGGGCGAGGTACCGCTGACCCTGCTGATCGGCGGCTATGCCCAGAAATGGCACCTGGGTGCGGCGGCGCGCGGCGGCGTCACCGCCACGGTGGCCGACTGGCGCACCCATGCGCCCCGGGTGTTCCCGCTGCCGCACCCGTCCTGGCGCAACACCGCCTGGCTGAAACGCAACCCCTGGTTCGAGGCCGATCTGCTCCCCGCCCTGCGCGCCCGCGTGGCCCGGGTGCTGGCATGACCGCCCCTTGTGCCCCTGTCCCCGACGGATCCCCCGCATGACCGACACAACCCCCCTCGACCGCGCCCAGGCCGCCATGGCCGCCGCCCCCGACGACCCCGCGCCCCGCCTGCGCTGGTACGGGGCGCTCTCGGCGGCCGAACTCGTCCTGCTGCTGGACCATGAACCGGATGGCGACCGCATCGCGCCGCGGGTCTTCGACCTCGACGACGGCCCCGTGGTGCTGGCCTTCGACCGGGAAACCCGGCTGACCGCCTTCACCGGCGCGCCCGCGCCCTATGCCGCGCTGCCGGGCCGGGCGCTGGCGGGGATGCTGGCCGGGCAGGGGCTGGGCCTGGGCATCAATCTGGGCACCGCGCACGCCGAACTCCTGCCCGCCGCCGCGGTCGACTGGTGGGCCGAAACGCTGACCCCCGCGCCCGAGCCCGTCCAGATCCGCCCCGAGGCGATCACTGCCCCCCGCGCCCTGCCGGACGCGCTCGTCGCCACGCTCGACGCCCGCCTTGCAGACGCCGCGGGTCTGGCGGCGGGCGCCATCCTCGCCGGCCTCCGCCACGCCGATGGCAGCGACACGCTGCTGCTTGCCGTGCTCGATGCCCGCCCCGGCGCCGAACCCGCGCTCGCCCGCGCCATCGCCGAGGCGCTCCGCTTCAGCGGGCTCGACGAGGCCGCGCTCGACCTGGCCTTCCTCGCCGCAGACCACCCGGCCGCGGCGCGCCTCTCCCGGCTGGGCCTGCGCATCGACCTGCCCGACCCGGCGCCCGAAACCCCGGTCCCGCTGCACGATACCGACGCCCCACCGCGCCTGCGCTGATCCCGTCTTCTTGGCCGAAATACCCCCCGCGCGGCCCGAAGGGTCGCGCGCCACCCCCAACCCCGGACAAGCGGGCCGCAGGCCCGTGCCGGCCGGGGGCGGGAGCACCCCCTAGTACCCCCGGGACCGGTCCACCAGGAACAGGAACGGCGCGCCCGCCTCGCCGCGGCGGATGTTCTCGGCGATCACGCGGGCCGCGCTGTCGGGCCGGGTTTCGGACGCGATATGCGGCGTCACCGTCACCCGTGGATGCGCCCAGAACGGGTGATCGGCGGGCAGGGGCTCGGTGCGGAACACGTCCAGCGTCGCATGGCCCAGCCGCCCCGCATCCAGCGCCGCGATCAGGGCGGCGTCGTCGATCAGCGCGCCGCGCCCGGGGTTGATCAGCACCGCGCCCTCGGGCAGCCAGCCCAGCCGCTCGGCATCCATCAGGCTCTCGGTCTCGGCGGTCAGCGGCAGCAACAGCACCACGATCTCGGCCCGTTCCAGCACGCGGCGCAACCCGTCCGCCCCGTGGTCGCAGGCGATCCCCTCGATCGCGCGCGGGGTGCGGCTCCAGCCCGAGACGCGAAACCGCAGCCCGGCCAGCGCCTGCGCGCAGGCCCGCCCCAGCGCCCCCAGCCCCAGCACCGCCACCGTCCGGTCGCGCGCCAAGGGCGGCACCACCTGCTCCCAGGACGGCGCGCGCGCGCAGATCTGCCGGTCGATCCCCAGGTGATGGCGCAGCACATGGCCCGTCACCCATTCGACCATGCCCTCCTCCAGCCCCGAATCCACCATCCGGCACAGCGGCTGGGTCAGCGTTTCGTTGGTCACGATCCGCTCCACCCCGGCCCACAGGCTGAGGACCGCGCGGCAGCGGGTGAAGGGGGTGAAATCCGTCAGCCGGTCGTTCGGGGCGTAGACGATGTAATCCACCGTTTCGGGGGCGTCGGTTTCGGTCACCACGCGCGCCGCGATCCCCGCCTCGGCCAGCGCGCGGGTCAGCGGCGCCCGGTAGGCTTCCCAAAGCCCGTCCCGGGCCGCGAACAACACCGTCAACATCTCAGCGCCCCCTTGGCCGGTGGATATGCGCGCTTTGCACCAGCCCGAAGGCCGCCATCAGCACCAGCATCGCGGAGCCGCCATAGGACACCAGCGGCAGGGGCACGCCGACCACCGGCGCCATTCCCATCACCATCGACATGTTCAGCGCGAAGAACAAAAAGAACGTCGCCGCGATCCCCAGCGTCAGCAGCGACGAGAACCGGTCCTTGTTCTTCATCGCCGAACTGATGCAGAACACGATGATCAGCACATAGAGCGCCAGAAGCGACACGCCGCCGAGAAAGCCGAATTCCTCGGCCAGCGTGGTGAAGATGAAATCGGTATGCTTCTCGGGCAGGAAGTTCAGCCGCGATTGCGTGCCCTGCATGAAGCCGCGCCCCGACCAGCCGCCCGAGCCCAGCGCGATCTTGGACTGGGTGATGTGATAGCCCGCCCCCAAGGGATCGGTGCCCGGGTCGAGAAAGGTGTCGATGCGGCGATACTGGTAATCCTTCAGCAGCTGCCATTCGGTGCCGCGGCTCAGGAACACCGCCGTCACCAGCCCCGCGCCCAGCGCGATCACCACCGCGAAATACAGCCAGTGCACGCCGGCAAGGAACATCAGGATCCCGCCGCCCGCCATCAACAGAAGCGCGGTCCCCAGGTCGGGCTGTTTCAGCACCAGGAAGGTCGGCAGCAGGATCAGCGCCACCGGCATCAGCACGAAAACCGGGCGCGAAACCTTGTGGATGTCCAGCCAGTCGTAATAGGCCGCCAGCATCATCACCAGGGTGATCTTCATCAGTTCGGACGGCTGGAGCCGCATGAATCCAAGGTCGATCCAGCGTTGCGCGCCCATGCCCACCTCGCCGAAGAATTCGACCGCCAGCAGCAACAGCACCGATAGCCCATAGGCCAGCGCCGCCACGTTGCGCCAGAACCAGATCGGCACGAAGGCCACCGCGAACATCACCGTCAGCCCCAGCGCGAACCGCTTGATCTGCGGTTCGGCCCAACGATCCAGCGTGCCGCCCGCCACCGAGTAGAGCATCAGGAACCCGATCGCCGCCACCGCGCACAGCAACAGCACCAGCGCCCAGTTGACATACAGCACCTTGGACGCCCCTGTGGGCACCCGCTTGACGGTATATTCCAGGTAACTCACGCGCGGCTCCGTCCGCTGGCGGGCGGGCCGCCCGGGTCGCGCAGGTCCAGCCCGCGCATCCGTTCGTCGATCTTCCAGCGGTCGCGCTCGGGATAGGCGCTCAGCGGTGGCACGTCGCCATACAGCGCGCGCAGCGTGATGTCGCGGGCGATGGGGGCGGCCGCGCTGGACCCGCCGCCGCCATGTTCGACGACCACCGCCACCGCGATCCGCGGCGCCTCGGTCGGCGCATAGGCCACGAACAGGGCGTGGTCGCGCCGTTCCCAGGGCAAATCCTCGTTGCGGAACACGCCCGCGGCGCGTTCGGCGGCGGTGATGTTCCTGACCTGGCTGGTGCCGGTCTTGCCCGCCATCGCCATCTCGGCGGCGACCACGCGGCTGCCCCAGGCGGTGCCGCGCCGGGTGTTCACGACCGCGTCCATCGCGCGGCGGATCCGCGCCAGGTTCGCCGGGTTCACGTCCAGCGGCCCGCCCGGCACCGGGGGCTGTTCCACCCCGTCGATGGATTTCACCAGCCGCGGCACGATCGCGCGCCCGGTGGCGATCCGCGCGCTCATCACCGCCAGTTGCAGCGGCGTGGCCAGCACATAGCCCTGGCCGATGGCCGCGTTCAGCGTGTCGCCGATGCGCCATTCCTCGCCATAGCGCGCGCGTTTCCACGCCCTGTCCGGCACCAGGCCCTCGCCCACCGCCGACAGTGGCAGGTCATGCGCCTCGCCCAGGCCCAGCTTGCGCGCCATCTCGGCGATCCTGTCGATGCCGACGCGCTGGGCGATGTCGTAGTAATACACGTCGCAGGATTGTTGCAGGCTTTCGAACAGGTCCATGTGGCCATGCCCGCCGCGTTTCCAGCAATGGAACCGGCGCGTGCCCAGTTTCAGGAAACCGGGGCACCAGACGGTTTCGTCGGCGGTGACCTCGCCGGCCTCCAGCGCGGCCAGCGCGGTGATCATCTTGAAGGTCGAGCCGGGCGGATAGGCGCCCTGGACCGTCTTGTTCGACAGGGGCCGATAGGGGGTTTCGGTCAGCGCGCGGTAATCGGGCACCGAGATGCCGCGGACGAACTTGTTCGGGTCGAAGCTGGGCGACGAGGCGATGGCCAGCAGGTCGCCCTCGGCCAGGTCCATCACCACGGCGGCCGCGCTTTCCTCGCCCAGGCGCGCCCGGATGAAGTTCTGCAACCCCGCATCGACGGTCAGTTGCAGGTCGCTGCCCGGCTGGCCCTCGATCCGGTCAAGCTCGCGGATCACCCGGCCCGCGGCGTTCACCTCGATCCGGCGGGTGCCGGCCTTGCCGCGCAGGCGTTCCTCGTGCTTGGCCTCGATCCCGGTCTTGCCGATCTGGAACCGCGGGATCTGCAACAGCGGGTCGGGGTCCTCGATCTGGGACAGGTCGTAATCCGACACGGGGCCCACATAGCCCACCACATGGGCGAAATCGGGGCCAAGGGGATAGAACCGCGACAGCCCCACCTCGGGGCTGATCCCGGGCAGGACGGGGGCGTTGACCGCCACCCGCGCCACGTCCTCCCAGCGCATGCGGTCGGCGATGGTCACCGGCACGAACGGGCTGTGGCGTTCGATCTCGCGGATCGCGCGCTCGATCGTGTCCTCGTCCAGCGGCACCAGCCGCGTCAGCCGCGCCAGCGCCTCCTCGGGGTCGCCGGCATCCTCGCGCACCACGACGATGCGGTAATTCTGTTCGTTCTCGGCGACGATATGGCCCACGCGGTCATAGACCAGCCCGCGCGCGGGCGGGATCAGGCGGATGTTGATGCGGTTTTCCTCGGCCAGCAGGCGAAATTCGTCGGCCTGGGTCACCTGCAGGTGCCGCATCCTCAGCGCCAGCGCGGTCACGAACACCGCCTGCGTGCCCCCCAGGATCAGCGCGCGGCGGCTGATCCGGCGGCCGCTTTCCTCGGTATCCTTGGGCGATCGTTTCATCGCGTCAGCCCCCGCGGGTCCAACTCGCCCGGCGTCACCCGGCGCACCCCGAACAGATAGCGCGAGGCCAGCGCCACCAGCGGATAGGCCAGCGCCGTCATCACCGCCTGCACCGCCAACAGGCCAAGGTTCGCCTCGGCCACGCCGAACAGCGCCAGCACCGTCCAGAGGCCCAGGAAGATGCCCGCCACGGTGCCCGCCGTCTGCAGCCATTCCGGGCCGAACGGCGTCTCGACCGAGACCTGCTGGCGCGCGCGCAGGAATTCCGCGCCGATCAGCGCAAAGGCCGTCAACAGGCCCGGCGGCCGCATCAGCAGCATGTCGAGCATCAGGAAGACCCCCGCGATCAGCCAGGGCGGCAGGTAATCGGGGCGGCGCTGCAGCCAGGCAAAGGTCAGGCACAGCATCCAGTCGGGGCCGGGCAGGATGCCGCTGCGCTCTTCCAGCGGCAGGATCTGCACGAAAACCACGACCCCCGCCACCGCGACATAGATCAGCCGGTAGGTCCAGCGGTCGAGCGTGAGCGGATCAACCATCGCCGGCCTCCAGCGCCGCGGCGGGCAGGCCGATGGGCGCGGGGCCGATGGGCGCGGGGGCCACAAGGGCGCCGGGGTCGCGGATCACCTCGTTGGCGTGGCTGCGCAGCACGCGCAGGAATTCCAGCCGGTCGTATTCCGCGGCCAGCCGCGCGCGCAGCCGCTGGTCGCGGCCCAGGGCCACGTGCCCGACCAGAAGCCCCGCCGGGAACACGCCGCCATCCCCCGAGGACACCACCCGGTCGCCGGGGCGCACCTGCGCGGGGTCCTCGACGAAATCCAGCACCGGCGCGGCCGAGTTGTCGCCGGCCAGAACCGCGCGCTGGCCCGAGGGCTGGATCGTGACGGGGATGCGGCTGTTGGAATCGGTCAGCAGGATCACCCGCGCGGTATTCTGCCCCACGCCCGAGATGCGCCCCACCAGCCCCAGCCCGTCGGTGGTGGCCCAGCCGTCCAAGATGCCGTCGCGCGCCCCCACGTTCAACAAAACCGACTGCCGGAAGGGCGAGCCGCTATCGGCCATCACCACGCCGGTCACATAGGTCAGCTTGGGGTCCAGACGCACCTTGTTCAGGTCCAGAAGCTTGGCGTTTTCCTGCTCCAGCTGCAGCGCGGCCTCTTTCCAGGCCTTCATCTGGCGCAATTCGCGGCGCAATTCCTGGTTCTGCTCGGCAAGCCGGGCATAGGACTGGAACCCCTCGATCAGTTCCGCGCCCTTGGTCACCGGCACCAGCGCCCAGTCGAAGCTGGGCACCACCGCGTCCACCAGGGCCGCGCGGAACCGTTCCACCCGCGGGCTGTCGATCCGCCACAGAACGAACAGGGCGAGAAGCACAAAGATCGTGCCACCGATCAGGATACGCCGGATCGGGCGGGCATAATCGAGATGTGAGTTGCGGTCTGCGGCCAAGTCTGCCTCGCTAGCGGCGCGCGGCCTGCCCGGGGATCAGCTTTCGTAATCTATCACATGCCGGAGCTGTTTTTCATATTCCAGCGCCTTGCCGGTCCCCAGCGCCACACAATTCAGTGACTCGTCGGCGACCGAAATCCCCAGACCCGTCTGCTCGCGCAGCGCAAGGTCCAACTCGCCCAGCAGCGCGCCGCCACCGGTCAGCATCACGCCGCGGTCCACGATATCGGCGGCCAGGTCGGGGGGCGTCGCCTCCAGCGCGGTCATCACCGCCTCGCAGATCTGCTGGACGGGTTCGGCCAGCGCCTCGGCGATCTGGGCCTGGTTGATCTCGATTTCCTTGGGCACGCCGTTCAACAGGTCACGCCCGCGGATCTGCATCGACGCACCGCGCCCGTCATCGGGCATCCGCGCCGACCCGATCGAGGTCTTGATGCGCTCGGCGGTGGCCTCGCCGATCAGGATGTTCTGCTGGCGGCGCAGGTAGTTGATGATGCCGTCATCCATCCGGTCGCCGCCCACGCGCACGGACCGCGCATAGACGATGTCGCCCAGGGACAGCACCGCCACCTCGGTCGTGCCGCCGCCGATATCGACGACCATGCTGCCCGTGGGGTCGGTGATCGGCATGCCCGCGCCGATGGCCGCCGCGATGGGTTCGGCGATCAGCCCCGCGCGGCGCGCGCCCGCCGACAGCACCGATTGCCGGATCGCGCGCTTTTCCACGGGCGTCGCGCCATGGGGCACGCAGACGATGATCTTGGGCTTGGTAAAGGTGGTGCGCTTGTGGACCTTGCGGATGAAGAACTTGATCATCTCCTCGGCCACGTCGAAATCGGCGATCACGCCTTCGCGCATCGGCCGGATGGCCTCGATGCTGCCCGGCGTGCGGCCCAGCATCAGCTTGGCATCCTCGCCCACGGCCAGAACCTGCTTGCGGCCGTCCTTGACGTGGAAGGCGACCACCGAGGGCTCGTTCAGGATGATGCCGCGCCCCTTGACATAGACCAGCGTGTTCGCCGTGCCGAGGTCGATCGCCATATCCGACGAGAACAAACCGCCAAAACTTACCATGTGCGCGACCACCCGAAATTGGAGAAAAAAGCCCGCGATTCCGTCCATCGGGCCGGGTCATGTTATAGGCGGTCGCGCCCATCGGGGTAAAGGGCGCATTCGGGCGCGACACGGCGCCTTTCCGCCGCTTTCACTTTTCGAACAATCGCTTGGGGCGAGCCCGGCAATTCACCGGCAAATCCTTGCAGTTTTCCTGCATTCGCAAGGGAAGGGGCGGCGCCCAGGACGCCGCCCCCGGATGCGGTCGGCCGATCAGACGGCGGCCTTGGCCTCGTCCGGCCGGGTCTTTTCGCGCCGCACCATCAGCCGATTCAGGGCGTTCACATAGGCCTTGGCGCTGGCCACGACGGTGTCGGTATCCGACGCCTGGCCGGTCGCGATATGCCCGTCTTCCTGCAGCCGCACGCTGACGGTGGCCTGGGCATCGGTGCCCCCCGTGACCGCGTGCACCTGGTAAAGTTCCAGGTGCGCGTGGTGCGGCACCAGTTGCTTGACCGCGTTGAAGGTGGCGTCCACCGGCCCGTCGCCCTGCGCCGTCACCCGGTGTTCCACCCCGTCGATCGACAGGATCAGGTCGGCCGATTGCGGCGCCTCGGTGCCGCAGATCACGCGCAGGAACTTGACCTGCAGCCGGTCGTGTTCCGCATCCAGGTCGCTGTCGCGCATCAGGGCGATCAGGTCGTCGTCGTAGACCTCCTTCTTGCGGTCGGCGAGCGCCTTGAACCGCACGAAGACGTCCTTCAGCTGGTTGTCGCCCAGGTCGTAGCCCAGTTCCTTCATCTTGGCGCGCAGCGCGGCGCGGCCCGAATGCTTGCCCATCACCAGGTTGGTGGCGTTCAGCCCGATATCCTCGGGGCGCATGATCTCGAAGGTTTCGGCGTTCTTCAGCACGCCGTCCTGGTGGATGCCGGATTCATGCGCAAAGGCGTTCTTGCCGACGATGGCCTTGTTGTACTGGACGGCGAAACCGGACACCGTCGCGACCTTGCGGCTGATCCCCATGATGCGGGTCGTGTCGATGCCGGTGGTGAAGGGCATGATGTCGTTGCGCACCTTCAGCGCCATCACCACCTCTTCCAGCGCGGTGTTGCCTGCGCGTTCGCCCAGCCCGTTGATCGTGCACTCGATCTGTCGCGCGCCCGCCTCGACCGCGGCCAGCGCGTTCGCCGTGGCCATGCCCAGATCGTTATGGCAGTGCGTGGCGAAGATCACCCGGTCCGCGCCCGGCACGCGTTCCAGCAGCATGCGGATCAGGTCGGCGCTTTCGCGCGGCGCGGTATAGCCCACCGTGTCGGGGATGTTGATCGTGGTCGCGCCGCAGCGGATCGCGGTTTCCACCACCCGGCAGAGGTAGTCGTGTTCCGTGCGCGTCGCGTCCATCGGCGACCATTGCACGTTGTCGCACAGGTTGCGGGCGTGCGTCACGGTCTGTTCGATCCGCTCGACCATCTCGTCCTGGGTCAGCTTGGTGATGTCGCGGTGCAAGGGCGAGGTGCCGATGAAGGTGTGGATGCGCGGCCGTTTGGCGTGCCTTACCGCCTCCCACGCCCGGTCGATATCGGGCAGTTGCGCGCGGGCCAGCCCGCAGATCACCGCGTTCTGCGCCTGCTTTGCAATGTCGCGCACCGCTTCGAAATCGCCCTCGGAGGCGATCGGGAAGCCCGCCTCGATGATATCGACGCCCATCTCGTCGAGCATCGCGGCGATTTCCAGTTTCTCGTCATGGGTCATCGTCGCGCCGGGGCTTTGTTCGCCGTCGCGCAGCGTGGTGTCGAAAATCAGGACGCGGTCCTGCTTGGTCGTGTCGGTCATGGCTGAATCTCTCGTCTGAACCTTAGCCGTGGGGGGTGTGGCGCTGCGGGCGTATCCTCTGAGCGGTCGCGCCGGAACGGCACGCTCAGAGGCGGCTAAGGAGAAGCAGAAGGCCAAGCGGCAGCGCGCGCGGCAGGCGCGGGGCGGCCGGGGTCATATGTGCTTGGCGGTTCATGGCGCGTAGTATAGGGGCAGGCGGGGCCGAGGGAAAGCATCTTTCGACGCGGGGTCCGGGCGTCGATATGCGCCTCCGGCGGGGATATTTCGGGCCAGAAGAAGATGGAAGGTCAGGGCGTTCGCCCTAGCTGGAGGCGGCATGGAGCGGGCCTTGATCATAGGGGCGAGCGGCGGGATCGGGGCGGCGATGGGCGCGGCCCTGGCCGAGCGGCCGGGCGTGGGGGCGGTGGTCGGGCTGTCGCGGTCGGGCGACGGCCTGGACGTGACGGACGAGGCCAGCGTGGAACGGGTGCTGGGGGCGCTGGAGGGGCCGTTCGACCTGGTGGTCGTGGCGACGGGGGCGTTGCAGGGGGCGGGGCATCCGCCGGAAAAGGCCTTGCGGGAGGTGTCGCCCGCGGCGCTGGCCGACCAGGTCGCGGTGAATGCCATCGGCCCGATGATCGTGCTGAAACATGCCGTCCGGCTTTTGCCGCGGGACCGGCGTTCGGTCTTCGCGGCGCTGTCGGCGCGGGTGGGGTCGATCGGCGACAACCGGCTGGGGGGCTGGTATGCCTATCGCATGGCCAAGGCCGCGCTGAACCAGGGGCTGCATTCGGCGGCGATCGAGCTGGGCCGGTCGCACAAGCACGCGATCTGCGTGGCGCTGCACCCGGGCACGGTGGAAACGCCCTTTACCGCCGCCTATGCGGGCCGGCACAAGACGGTGCCGCCCGCCGAGGCGGCGGCGAACCTGATCCGGGTGATCGACGGGCTGACGCCCGCCGATACGGGCGGGTTCTTCGACTGGGCCGGCGAACGGGTGCCGTGGTGAGCCGCCTTGTCCTGGTCCTGGGCGACCAGGTGTCGCCCGGGCTGTCGGCGCTGCAAGAGGCCGACAAGGCGCGCGACCTGGTGGTGATGGCCGAGGTGATGGGCGAGGCCGCCTATGTTCGCCACCACCCCAAGAAGATCGCCTTTTGCCTGGCGGCGATGCGCAAGTTCGCCGCCCGGCTGGAACGGGACGGCTGGCGCGTGGCCTATACCCGCCTCGATGACGCCGAGAACAGCCAGTCCATCGTCGGCGAACTTTTGCGCCGGGCCGAGGCCGAGGGCGCCGACAGCGTGCTGGCCACCGAACCGGGCGAATGGCGGCTGATCGAGGCGCTGAGCCATGCGCCGATCAAGGTGCGCCAACTCCCCGATACCAGGTTCATCGCCAGCCATGCCGAATTCGATGCCTGGGCCGAGGGTCGCAAGAGCCTGCGGATGGAGTATTTCTACCGGGAAATGCGCCGCAAGACCGGCCTGTTGATGGAGGGTGACGACCCCGCGGGCGGCAAGTGGAATTTCGACCACGACAACCGCAAGCCCGCCTCGGATGACCTGTTCCGCGAAGGTCCGCTGAAATTCGACCCCGACGAGACGGTGAACGCGGTGCTGGACCTCGTGGAACGCCGCTTTCCCGACAATTTCGGCCGGCTGCGCCCGTTCTGGTTCGCCACCGATGCCGACCAGGCGAACACGGCGCTGGACCATTTCCTGGAACACGCGCTGCCCTGTTTCGGCGATTACCAGGACGCGATGCTGGAGGGCGACCGCTTCCTCTATCACGCGGTGATCTCGCCCTATCTGAACGCGGGGCTGCTGGACCCGCTGGACATCTGCAGGCGGGCCGAGGCCGAATACCGGGCGGGCCGTGCGCCGATCAACGCGGTCGAGGGGTTCATCCGCCAGATCCTCGGCTGGCGTGAATACGTGCGCGGCATCTATTACCGCGAAGGGCCGGATTATCCCCGCCGGAACGCGCTGAACCACCAGCGGAAACTGCCCGATTTCTATTGGGGCGGCGAAACGCGGATGAACTGCGTGGCCCATGCCGTCGCCCAGACCCGGGACGAGGCCTATGCCCACCACATCCAGCGGCTGATGGTGACGGGGAATTTCGCGCTGCTGGCGGGCGTGAACCCGACCGAGCTGCACGAATGGTATCTCGCCGTCTATGCCGATGCCTATGAATGGGTCGAGGCGCCGAACACGGTGGGCATGAGCCAGTTCGCCGATGGCGGGATCATCGCGTCGAAGCCCTATATTTCCTCGGGCAACTATATCAGCAAGATGTCCGACTATTGCCGGGGCTGCGCCTACAAGGTGACGCAGAAGACGGGCGCGGGGGCCTGCCCGTTCAACCTGCTTTACTGGGGATTTCTCGACCGCCACCGCGACCGGTTCCAGGGCAACCCGCGCATGGCGCAGATGTATCGCACCTGGGACCGGATGGCGGCCGACCGCCGCGCCGCGGTTCTGGACGGCGCGCAGGCGATCCTCGACCGTCTTTCGGCAGGCGAAACGGTCTGATCGCCCGCGCAACCTGCGCGTGAAAAACATATGTCGCAGAAATAGGACTTTGAGAATCCGCGTTCCGGGTCCATTCTGAATTTTGAATATGTTCAGGGCGGCCTGCCCGATTCCCGGGCAATCTGCGAATCCGCTGCCGCCCAACGCGGAGGAAAGACCGATGGCGCATGTGGTTGTTCTGGGCGCGGGGCTGGGCGGCACGCTTCAGGCCTATGAGCTGAAGGAAACGCTGGGGCCCGACGACCGGATCACGGTCATCTCGAACAAGCCCTATTTCCAGTTCACCCCCTCGAACCCCTGGGCCGGGGTCGGCTGGCGCAGCAAGGACGAGATCACCGTCGACCTTGCCCCGGTGATGAAGCGTCGCGGCATCGGGTTCGTCTGCGACGGGGCGAAACGGCTGTACCCCGCGGAAAACCGGATCGAACTGGAAAGCGGGGAAAGCGTCACCTACGACTATCTGGTGATCGCCACCGGGCCCGATCTCGCCTTTGACGAGATCGAGGGGTTCGGGCCGAAGGCGTATACCCATTCGGTCTGTCATATCGAGGACGCGGCCGCCTCTGGCGACAAGTGGGAGAGCTTTTGCGCCAATCCGGGGCCGATCGTGGTGGGCGCGGTGCAGGGGGCGTCCTGCTTTGGCCCGGCCTATGAATACGCGCTGACCATCGACACTGACCTGCGCAAGCGGCGCATCCGCGACAAGGTGCCGATGACCTTCGTCACCTCGGAACCCTATATCGGCCACCTGGGCCTGGGCGGTGTGGGCGACACCAAGGGGATGCTGGAGTCGCTCTTGCGCGAACGCGATATCCGCTGGGTCACCAATGCCAAGGTCGACCGGTTCGAGGAAAACCGCGTCTTCTTTACCGAGCATGACGACGACGGAAAGCCCAAGAAGACCCGCGAGGAACCGTTCAAATACGCGATGATGCTGCCCGCCTTCCGCGGCATCCCGGCGGTGCGGGGGATCGAGGGGCTGGTGAACCCGCGCGGGTTCATCCTGACCGACGAATACCAGCGCAACCCGGCCTATCCGAACATCTTCGCCATCGGGGTCTGCATCGCCATCGCGCCGCCCGTGGCCACCCCGGTGCCGACCGGCGTGCCAAAGACCGGGTTCATGATCGAAAGCATGGTGACCGCGACGGCGCACAACCTGCCGCGGGTGATCGCGGGGGCCGCGCCGATCGAGCAGCCCACCTGGAACGCGCTGTGCCTGGCCGATTTCGGCGACCGCGGCGCGGCGTTCCTGGCGATGCCGCAGAACCCGCCGCGCAACGTCGCCTGGACGTCCAAGGGGCGCTGGGTGCATTGGGCCAAGCTGGCCTTCGAATGGTATTTCATGCGCAAGGTGCGCACCGGCGTCAGCGAGCCGTTCTACGAGAAATTCATCATGAAGACGCTGAAGATCACCAAGATCAAGGCCTGAGGCCGGGCATCAGCCCAGAACCGCGCGGATCGCCAGGAACATCCCGCCCGAGATCAGGGCCGCCGCCGGAACGGTGATCACCCAGGCCGCCACGATGGTCATGAAATGCGACCGGCGCACCAGCTTGCGCCGGCGCCGTTCCTCGGCGGGCAGGCGCTTGGCCGGCGGGCGGTTCAGGTTGATCGTGCGCGCGCGCCGTTCCGCGTGCCATTCGCGGAAGAACCCCACGCCGAACACGCCGCCCACCGCGATATGGGTGGAACTGACCGGCAGCCCCAGCCAGGACGCCACGATCACCGTGATCGCCGCCGACAGCGCCACGCAATAGGCGCGCATCGGGTTCAGCTTGGTGATCTGGCTGCCCACCATGCGGATCAGCTTGGGCCCGAACAGCACCAGCCCGAACGAGATGCCGAAGGCCCCGATCACCATCACCCAGGCGGGGATCGCCACCTTGCCCGCCACCGCGCCGAATTCCTGCGCGTGCACGATGGCCGCCAGCGGCCCCACGGCGTTGGCCACGTCGTTCGCCCCGTGGGCAAAGGACAAAAGCGCCGCCGAGATCACCAGCGGCACGCCGAACAGCGCCTTCAGCGACTTGTTGCGGTTCTCCATCCCGCGCGACTGGCGCCGGATCGCCGGGATCGCCACCAGCCAGGCCGCCAGCCCAACGCCCGCGCCGATCCCCAGGGCGTGGGCCAGGTCGATATCGACCACCCGTTTCAGCCCCTTCAGCGCCAGGTAGGCCGCGAAGGCCGCCGCCATCAGCCCGATCAGCGCCGGCACCCAGGTGCGCGCCGCCGCGATCTTGTCCTCGACATAGATCACCCGCCACTTGATGAAGGCCAGAACGGCGGCCGCGATCAGCCCGCCCAACAGCGGCGAGATCACCCAGCTGGCCGCGATCGCGCCCATCGTCGGCCAGTTCACCGCCGAAACACCCGCCGCCGCGACGCCCGCGCCCAGAACGCCGCCCACCACCGAATGCGTGGTCGAAACCGGCGCCGACAGCCAGGTGGCGATGTTCACCCAGATCGCCGCCGACAAAAGCGCCGCCATCATCGCCCAGGTAAAGACCCCGGCATCGGGCACGCTTTCGGGGGCGATGATCCCCTTCGAGATGGTCGAGACCACGTCGCCCCCCGCGATCAGCGCGCCCGCGCTTTCGAAGATCGCGGCGATGGCGATGGCGCCGGCCATCGACAGGGCATTGGCGCCGACCGCCGGGCCCATGTTGTTGGCGACGTCGTTCGCCCCGATGTTCAGCGCCATGTAGGCCCCGAACCCGGCCGCCGCGACGATGAAAAGCGACCCCGGGCTGTGCTGGGTTAGCACCATCGCCAGCAGCGCGGCCAGCACGATGAAGGCCAGCGACACGCCGACGCCCACCAGCGGGCGCGCGACATGCATGGTGGCGTATTCCACCCGCGACAGGCGGTTGAGGTCCTTGTCCAGCGTGCGCCACTGGTGGGTCTTGTCTGTGTCGGTCACGGGGGCGCGGGCCTCCTGGGCTTGTCAGCGGGGGATTGCGGGCGCCCGGCGCCTCATGCGGAAAGCTCTGCGGGAAGCTTGCGCAGCAACGCCTTCAACTCGGGTTCGTCCACCGCCTCGGCGGCCTCGGCGGGGCTCATCCAGCGGCGCTCGCGCTCGGCCATCTCGGGGAAATGGTCCTCCAGCGCCTCGACCTCGATGGCGAACACGTTGACATCGGTGGCCACCGGCACGCCGCCCTTCAGCCGCTTGTCATAGCGGTACTGGCCGATCGGCGTGGGCGAGACGTGGCGGGGTTTCACCCCGGCCTCTTCCCAGGCCTCTTCGGCGGCCATGCCCGAGGCGTCATAGCCCGCCTTGGGCCAGCCCTTGGGCAGGATCCAGCGATGCGTCTCGCGCGAGGTGATCAGCAGGATTTCCGGCGCGCCACCGGTCTTGCGATAGCACAGGGCCGCCACCTGGAATCGCGACGGGCGCCCCAGAAGCGGCAGGATCAGCGTGGTCCAGACCTGTTTCAGCATCGCGTGCCCGGTGCAACAGCATTCAAAAAGCGGCTGGTATCACCGAACCCGGCACCTGCGCAAGGCCGCCGTGGCGCGATGTGGCCCCGCCGCGCGCCATGCCGGGGGCGCCAAGGGGGGGCAGCCACGCCGCCCCTGCGGCGGCGGGTTACTCGGTCGCGGCGGCCTCGGCGCCGGTGGTCAGCACGCCGTTGCGCCAGGTGCCCGCGCGCACCTCGCCATCGGAATAGCGCATCACGCCTTCGCCCTCGTACTTGCCCATGGCGAACATGCCTTCGTAGGTGTCGCCATTGGCATAGGTCGCGGTGCCCGGGCCGTCGAACTTGCCCGCCTTCCAGCCGCCGGTATAGCTGAACCCGTCGGGCATGGTGATCGTGCCCTGGCCCTCGCGCTGGCCCTTGACGAAGCTGCCCGAATAGACCGAGCCGTCGGCATAGGTCGCGGTGCCCTCGCCGTGGCGCAGCCCGTTCTGCCATGCGCCGGAATAGGTATAGCCGCCCTCGTGGGTCATCGTGCCCTGGCCGTCATAGGCGGCGTCCTTGAACTGGCCCTCGTAGACCAGGCCATTGGGAAAGGTCGCCTTGCCCTCGCCCTCGATCACGCCGGCCTTCCACGTGCCTTCATAGGTCGAACCGTCCGCATAGGTCACCTTGCCCTGGCCGTCGGGCAGGTCGTCGCGGAACTGGCCGACATAGACCGACCCGTCGGGATAGGTCAGCGTTCCCATCCCCTCGATCCGGCCCGCGACCCAGTCACCCTCATAGCGATAGCCGTCGGTGCCCACGAAGTTGCCCTTGCCGTGGCGCTTGTCGTTCCGGTACTCGCCCTCGTAGACATCGCCATTGGCATAGGTGACCTTGCCCGTGCCATGCCGTTCGCCGTTGACGAACAGCCCCTCGTAGATGTCGCCATTGGGCTGGGTCAGGGTGCCCAGGCCGTTCATCTCGCCATCTTTCCAGGCGCCGGCATAGGTCAGCCCCTCGGGCGTGGTCAGCGTGCCCTTTCCGGCGCGCTGGTTCTGCATCATCTCGCCTTCGTAGACGCGCCCGCCGGGATAGGTGATCTTGCCCTTGCCGTCCTTGACGCCGTTGACCCAGGTGCCCTCGTAGACATAGCCGTTCGGGCTGGTCATCGTGCCCACGCCATGGTGGACGGCATTGCGGAACTCGCCCTCGTAGCGGACCCCGTTGGCATAGACGGCGACCCCGGTGCCGGTGATCTTGCCGTCCTCCCACTCGCCCTCGTAGGTGCCGCCATCGGCAAAGGTGATCTTGCCCAGGCCATGCGGCTTGCCGTCCAGGAATTCGCCCTCGTAGACCGACCCGTTGACCAGCCGGGCGATGCCCTCGCCCTCGATCCGGCCGTCGACCCATTCGCCGGTATACTCGTACCCGTTGGGCAGCCGGTAGGTGCCGCGGCCATGCTGCTTGCCGTCCTTGAAGGTGCCTTCGTAGATGCCGCCGTCCTCGTACTGGCGGGTGACGACATCGCCCCCGTCCTGCGCGAAGCCCGGCGCCGCGCCCATCAGGACGCCCGCCACCGCCAGATGTGCGATTGCCTTGCCAGCCTTGTGCACCTGAGCCCCCTCTGCCGCGCCCCGGTTCCCCTGAAAGCGCCCAAACCGTAATTGAGCCGCGCCGGGCTTACAACGGTTTTCGCCAGATGTCGGCTTTCACTTGCGCGTCAGTCTGCTAAGACGCGGTGACGACGAGACGGGGATGCCCATGGCAGATCGGTTCCGCCTAAGCTTGGCGCAGTTGAACCCCACCACCGGGGCGCTTGCCGCGAATGCGGCAAAGGCGCGCGCCGCCTGGGACGAGGGGCGCCGCGCGGGCGCCGACATGGTGGCGCTGCCCGAGATGTTCCTGACCGGCTACCAGGTGCAGGACCTGGTGATGAAGCCCGCCTTCACCGCCGACGCTATGGCCCATGTCGAGGCGCTGGCCCGCGACTGCGCGCAGGGGCCCGCGCTGGGCATCGGCGCGCCCTATGCCGCGCACGGGCACCTTTATAACGCCTGGTATGTCTGCCAGAACGGCGCGGTCACCGCCCGCATCTTCAAGCACCACCTGCCCAATGACGGCGTCTTCGACGAACGCCGCGTCTATGACAGCGGGCCGATCAACGGGCCCTATTCGGTGGGGCCGCTGCGCATCGGCACGCCGGTCTGCGAGGATGCCTGGTACGAGGACGTGGCCGAGGCCCTGGCCGAGACCAGGGCCGAGATCCTGCTGGTGCCGAACGGGTCGCCCTATTTCCGCGACAAGTTCGACGTGCGGCTGTCGCACATGGTCGCCCGCGTGGTCGAGACCGGGCTGCCGCTGGTCTATCTCAACCTCGTGGGCGGGCAGGACGACCAGGTGTTCGACGGCGGCAGTTTCGTGCTGAACCCCGGCGGGCAGCTGGCCGTCAAGATGCCCGTCTTCGACGAAGAGATCGTGCATGTCGATTTCACCCGCACGCCCCAGGGCTGGCGCGCCGAGACCGGCGCCTGCGTGCCCCACCCGGATCCTTGGGAACAGGATTACCGGGTGATGGTGACGGGGCTGGCCGATTACCTGGGCAAGAGCGGGTTTTCCAAGGTGGTGCTGGGGCTGTCGGGCGGTGTCGATTCCGCGCTGGTGGCCGCCATCGCCGCCGACGCGATCGGGCCCGAGAACGTGCGCTGCGTGATGCTGCCCTCCGAATACACCTCGGCCCACTCGCTGGAGGATGCCGCGGCGGTGGCCCGCGCGCTGGGCTGCCGGCTGGACGAGGTGCCGATCGCCGGCCCCCGCGCCGCGGTGACCGAGGCGCTGGCGCCGCTGTTCGCGGGCACCGCGCCGGACGTGACCGAGGAGAACATCCAGTCCCGGTTGCGCGGGCTGATCCTGATGGCGCTGTCGAACAAGTTCGGCGAGATGCTGTTGACCACCGGCAACAAGTCCGAGGTGGCGGTGGGCTATGCCACCATCTACGGCGACATGTCGGGCGGGTATAACCCCCTGAAGGACCTGTACAAGACCCGGGTGTTCGAGACCTGCCGCTGGCGCAATGCCAATCACCGGCCCTGGATGAAGGGCCCCGCGGGCGAGGTGATGCCGCCCCGCGTGATCGACAAGCCGCCCTCGGCGGAACTCCGCGAAGACCAGAAGGACGAGGACAGCCTGCCGCCCTATGACGTGCTGGACCGGATCCTGCAGGGGCTGATCGACGACGAGAAATCGGTGGCGGACCTGGTGGCGCAGGGCTTTGACCGCGAGGTGGTCAAGCGCGTCGAACACCTAGTCTATATCAGCGAATACAAGCGCTTCCAGTCCGCCCCGGGCCCGCGCCTGACCCCGCGCGCGTTCTGGCTGGACCGCCGCTATCCCATCGTCAACCGCTGGCGCGACGACAGCTAGGGGCGGCTGGCCGGGCAGGGGGCGCTGCCCCCGTCGCCCCGGAGGGGCGACTCCCCCGGGATACTTGGGGCCAGAAGAAGACAGGGGCGGTGCGGCGGTGGGCCTCAGCCCGGCTTTTTCTGCAGAAGCGGCATGAGGTCGGCCAGCTCGGGCCCCCTGGCACGGCCCGTCACGGCCTTGCGCAGCGGCATGAACAGCCCCTTGCCCTTGCGCCCTGTCTTGTCCTTGACCGCCGCGGTCCAGGCGGCCCAAGTGTCGGCGTCATAGGGCGGCTCGCCCAGCAGTGCCAGCGCCTGGGCGATGAAATCGCGGTCCTCCGCGTCGACGACCGGCGTCGCGCCATCGCGGCAGAGCGCCCACCAGTCCGCGATCTCGGCGCGGGTGCCGATATTCTCGCGTACCACGGTCCAGAAGCGTTCGGCCATGTCGGACGGCACGCCCAGCGCGGCGATCTCGTCCTGCACCGCGGCGAAGGGCAGGCTGTGCAGGTGCCGCGCGGTCAGCGGGAACAGGTCGTTCTCGTCGAACTTGGTGGGGGCCGCGCCGAACTGTGCCAGGTCGAACCCCTCGGCCAGCTGGTCGATGCTTTCGGCCAGCTCGACCGGCTGGGACGACCCCAGCCGCGCCATCAGCGACAACAGGGCGAGCGGTTCCACCCCGCGGGCGCGCAGGTCGCGCAAGGACAGCGTGCCCAGGCGTTTCGACAGCGCCTCGCCCTGCGGGCCGGTCAGCAGGGAATGGTGCGCGAAGGCCGGCACGCCGCCGCCCAGCGCCTCGATGATCTGGATCTGGGTCGCGGTGTTGGTCACGTGGTCCGAGCCGCGCACGATATGGGTCACGCCCATCTCGGTGTCGTCCACCACCGAGGCCAGCGTGTAGAGCACCTGCCCGTCGCCCCGGATCAGCACCGGGTCCGACACGCTGGCCGCGTCGATCGAGATGTCGCCGAGGATGCCGTCGGTCCACTCGATCCGCTCCTGGTTCAGCAGGAAGCGCCAGTGCCCCGGCCGTTCGGCGCGCAGCCGGGCCTTGTCCGCGTCCGATAGCGCAAGTGCGGCGCGGTCATAGACCGGGGGTTTGCCCATGTTCAGCTGTTTCTTGCGCTTGAGGTCCAGTTCGGTGGGCGTCTCGAAACATTCGTAGAACCGGCCCGCGTCGCGCAGCGCGTCGGCGGCGGCGTGATAGCGGTCGAGCCGTGCGGATTGCCGTTCCACCCGGTCCCAGGTCAGGCCAAGCCATTCCAGGTCGGCCATGATCGCGTCGGCATATTCCTGTTTCGAGCGTTCCGGGTCGGTATCGTCCAGCCGCAGGATGAAGGTGCCCCCCGTTTTCCGGGCGATCAGGAAGTTGAACAGCGCCGTGCGCAGGTTGCCGACATGCAGATAGCCGGTGGGCGAGGGGGCAAAGCGGGTGACGGTGGTCATGGCACTCTCCTAGTTCGCGCGACGCTCTTTCACAGACGGGCGGTTTTGTCCATATGAGGGGCAAAGCGACCGAGACCCCGGATGACCGATCTTCGCCCCCTGACCACGCCCCCCAGCCTCGACGAGATCGCGGCACTTGCCCACGAGGCGCGCGAGGCGCTGCCCGACCCGTTCCGGGCGCCGGCCCGCGCCGTCGCGATCCGGGTCGAGGATTTCGCCCCTGACGACATCCTCGCCGAGATGGGGATCGACGATGCGTTCGAGCTGACCGGGCTTTACGACGGCATCCCGCTGACCGAGAAATCGGTGATGGACCAGCCCGACCGCCCCGACACGATCTGGCTGTTCCGCCGGCCGATCCTGGACGAATGGGTCGAGCGCGAGGAGGTGCCGCTGCCGGCGCTGGTCGCGCATGTGCTGGTGCATGAATTCGCGCATCATTTCGGCTGGTCCGACGACGATATCGCCGCGATCGACCGCTGGTGGGAATAGGCGCACAGGCGCTGTGCATCCGCACCGCAGATCCTGGCCGCCCGGTGGAAAGCCGCGCGTTTGCGGCTATGTTTCCCCCTGGGAACAACCAGGGAGATCCCCGATGACACGCACGAGCCTTACCCGCCGCCAGGCGCTGATGGCGGGCGCCGCCCTGCCGCTGGCGGCGGCGACCGCGGGCACCGCGCGGGCCGCCGCGCCGATGCTGGGCGCGGCGATGCCGCAATTCAATCGATTCCAGCTTGGCGGTTTCGAGGTGACGACGCTTCTGGCCGGCACCCGTACCGTCGAGGAGCCGCAGAAGATCTTCGGCCTGAATGTCGAACCCGACCGCTTTGCCGAGGTTTCGGCCGCCAACATGATCCCCACCGACAAGGCGCAGTTCTTCTTCACGCCGACGGTGGTGAACACCGGGGCCGAGCTGATCCTGTTCGACGCCGGGCTGTCGCCCGAGGGCACCACCGCCGCGCTGGCCGCGGCCGGCTATGCGCCCGACCAGATCGACAAGGTGGTCATCACGCACATGCATGGCGACCATGTCGGCGGGCTGTCGGGCGAGGCGGGCGAAACCTTTGCGGGGGCCGCCTATTACACCGGCGCGGCCGAGTTCGATGCCTGGGACATGTCGGGAAACGAGACCTTCGAGGCCAAGATGCGCCCGCTGGCCGAGAAGACGACCTTCGTCGAGGATGGCGGCACGGTCGCCTCGGGCGTCACCGCGATGGCCGCCTTCGGGCATACGCCCGGCCACATGGCCTATATGCTGGAAAGCGAGGGCAAGGCGCTGGTGATCGGCGCGGATTTCGCCAACCATTATGTTTGGTCGCTGGCCCATCCCGACTGGGAGGTGCTGTATGACCGCGACAAGGCGGCCGCCGCGGCCACGCGCCGGCGCATGCTGGACATGATGGCCGCCGACAAGATCCCCTTCATCGGCTATCACATGCCGTTCCCGGGCTACGGCTTCGTCGAGACGCGGGGCGAGGGGTTCCACTATGTGCCGGCCAGCTATCAGATGATGCTGGGCTGAGGCCGCTGTCCCGGCGGGCGCGGGCGGCGTTTCCCGTGCCGGTGCGCGGCGGGAAAGAGGTTTCGCCCTGGCTTCGCCAAGGCGACCGGGGCCGGGGGCTGACGCCCCCGGCCCGTTGCCGTGGTACTGGCCCCGTGCCTGCGCGCCGTGCCCGGCGTGGCGGCCATCCGGCGCCGGGCCGCCGTTCCGGGCATGCGACCCCGTACGGGCTTGGCCTCTGCGGCCTGGGGTGTCACTCTCCGGCGACCCGAAAAAGCAGAGCCGCCGCCGCCCATGAACGATATCCTGACCGTCACGCTGAACCCCACCGTGGACCTGTCGACCTCGGTCGCCCATGTCGTGCCGGGGGAGAAGCTGCGCTGTGCCCCGGCGGTGACCGACCCGGGCGGCGGCGGGATCAACGTCGCCCGCGCGATCCGCCTGCTGGGCGGGGAAAGCCGCGCGCTGGTCGCGCTGGGCGGGCATAACGGCGACAAGCTCAAGGCGCTTCTGGAGCACGAGGGCATCCGGCTGATCCCGCTGCAGGCCCCGGGCGAGACGCGGCTGAGCCTGGCGGTGACCGATGATGCCACGGGCGAACAATACCGTTTCGTGCTGCCGGGCCCGATCTGGAACGCCGCGGGCCTCAAGGCGATCCTGGCGGCGATCACCACCGCGGTGCCCGAGAACGGCTATGTCGTGCTGTCGGGCAGCGTGCCCAAGGGCCTGCCCGACGATATCGCCTGCTGCATCGGCTACAAGCTGGCCAAGCGCGGCGCGCGGCTGATCGTCGACACCTCGGGCCCGGCGCTGACCCGGCTGGCCGAGGGCACCGACAGCCCGCCCTTCCTGTTGCGGATGGACCGGAGCGAGGCGCGGGCGCTGTCGGGGCGGCGGCTGGACGGCCGCACCGAAAGCGCGGATTTCGCGGCCGAACTGGTGGCGCGGGGGGTGGCCTCGGTGGTGGTGGTGGCGCGCGGCGGGGACGGGTCGGTCCTGGCCGCGGACGGGCTGCGGCTGCATGCCGAGGCGGCACGGGTGCCGGTGCGCTCCAAGGTGGGCGCGGGCGACAGTTTCCTGGGCGCCTTCGCGCTGGCGCTGGGGCGCGGCGACGACCTGGCCGTGGCGCTGCAATGGGGCGCGGCAGCGGCCAGCGCGGCGGTGATGACCGATGCCACGGCGCTGTGCACCCGCGAGGATACCGAGGCGTTGTTCGACCGCTGCCCGGTGACCCGGCTGGCCTGAGGCGGGCCGGGGCGGGCGATCATCGCGATGCCGCGGGCTTGGCCGGGGCGGGGCCTTGATCGCGGTCGATTGCGCGACGGGCCAATATGCGACAAGATGGCCGTGCCTTTGAGGGAGACCACATGCACGAATACGACTTCGCCGATCCGGTCGAGGTTTGGCGTGCGGTATGCGGCGAACCTTCGGACCTTGTCGCGCTGCTGTTGCACGAAGACCCGGTTTCCAGGCGGACCCGCATCGCGATGGCCGCGTGGTTGTCCGGTGCGCTTGAAAACGCGCCCAAGCTGAAGCGCGGGGCGGCGCTGGACGCGCTGACGCCCGAGCGTGTCCGGTGCGATGCCGCCGCGGCGAATTACTGTCGCGTCGTCGGCTGGGTCAGGGAGCGGGGCTTTGACATCGACGAGGACAGCCTTCTGCGCCAGGTGGCCCGGAAATGGCAACTGGCCCCCGCGGCGCTGCGGGACCATGTCACCCGGTTCGAAGCGGCGGGCCTGAAGACCGCCCTCGATGTCGAGGCCCGCGCCTTTCGCCACTGGCAGCAGCGTACGGGCCGGGCGCCGCGGCACACGTTTCCCTGATCGGGCCGCTTGTTCCGCCGGCGCCCGCCGCCCTCAGATGTTCTCGAACCGGGGCATGCCCAGCACGTGATAACCGCCGTCCACGGTGATGATCTCGCCCGTGGTGCAGGCCCCGTGATCGGACGCCAGGTAGACCGCCGTCCCCCCGATGCATTCCAGCGTCGCGTTCTGGCGCAGCGGCGCGTTCATCTCGGTATGGCGATAGGTCTTGCGCCCGCCGGCGATGGCCGCCCCGGCCAGCGTCTTCATCGGGCCGGGGGAAATGGCGTTGACGCGAATGCCCTCGGGGCCCAGGTCGGATGCAAGGTAACGCACGGTGGATTCCAGCGCCGCCTTGGCCACGCCCATCACGTTGTAGAACGGCGTCACCCTGTTCGACCCCTGGTAGGTCAGGGTCAGGATCGTGCCGCCATTGGGCATCAGCGGCTGCGCGCGCCGCGCCACGTCGATCAGCGAATAGCACGAGATCGCGAGGCTGTTCTTGAAGTTCTCGCGCGTGGTGTTGATGAACCGGCCGGTCAGCTCGGTCTTGTCGGAATAGGCGATGGCGTGGACCACGAAATCGAGGCTGCCCCATTCCTGTTCCAGCCGCCCGAAACAACGGTCCAGCGAGGCGTCGTCGGTCACGTCCACGTCGACAAGGAAGGACGACCCCACGCTGGCGGCCAGCGGTTCCACCCGCTTGCCGAAATTCTCGCCCTGGTAGGAAAAGGCCAGCTCCGCGCCCTCGTCGGCCAGCGCCTTGGCGATGCCCCAGGCGATCGACCGGTCATTGGCGACGCCCATGACCAGCCCGCGCTTTCCCTTCATCAGTTCAGGCATCGGCGCTTACCCCTGATACTTGCTCATCACCAGCGAGGCATTGGTGCCGCCAAAGCCAAAGCTGTTGGACAGCACGCTGTCGATCTCGACGCCCTCGCGCAGTTCGGTGACGATCTCGCCCTCGTGGATCTCGGGGTCCAACTGGGTGATGTTGGCCGAGGCCGCGATGAACCCCTTGTCCATCATGATCAGCGAATAGATCGCCTCGTGCACGCCGGTCGCGCCCAGCGAATGCCCGGTCAGCGACTTGGTCGAGGCGATGGGCGGCACGTTCCCCTCGCCGAAGACGTTGCGCACGGCCTTGATCTCGGTCGCGTCGCCCGCCACGGTCGAGGTGCCGTGGGCGTTGATATAGTCGATCTTGCGGCCCTCGGGCAGGGTCGACAGCGCCAGTTTCATCGACCGCTCGCCGCCCTCGCCCGCAGGGGCCACCATGTCATAGCCGTCGGACGTGGCGCCATAGCCCGTCACCTCGGCATAGATCTTGGCGCCGCGCGCCTTGGCGTGTTCCAGTTCCTCCAGCACGACGGTGCCGCCGCCGCCCGCGATCACGAACCCGTCGCGCGTGGCGTCGAAGGGCCGCGAGGCGGTCTCGGGCGTGTCGTTGTATTTCGACGACAGCGCGTTCATCGCGTCGAACAGGCAGGACAGCGTCCAGTCCACCTCTTCGCCGCCGCCGGCGAACACGATGTCCTGCTTGCCCATCTGGATCAGTTCGACGCCGTTGCCGATGCAATGGGCCGACGTGGAACAGGCCGAGGTGATCGAGTAGTTCACGCCCTTGATCTTGAACGGCGTGGCCAGGCAGGCCGAGTTCGTCGACGACATGCAGCGCGTCACCATGAACGGGCCCATCCGTTTCGGGCTGCCCTTTTCCTTGACGATCTGGTGCGCGGTGAAGAAGTTCGAGGTCGACGGCCCGCCGGACCCCATGATCAGGCCGGTGCGCTCGTTCGACACGTCGCTGTCTTCCAGCCCGGAATCCTTGATCGCCTGGTCCATGGCGATGAAGTTGTAGGCCGCGCCCGGCCCCATGAACCGCAGCTGGCGCTTGTCGATCAACGCTTCCAGGTCGATCTGCGGGATCCCCGCGACCTGGCTGCGGAACCCGTTCTCGGCATAGGCCGGTTCAAAGCGGATGCCGGACCGGCCGGCCCGCAGGGATGCCTCGACCTCGGCCACCGTGTTGCCGATGGGCGAGACGATGCCCAGCCCCGTGATGACGACGCGGCGCATGTTATTCTCCCGCTAGTATCTTGAGTTGCTCTTCACTCATCAGTTTGTATTGAGCGCCAGCCAAAAGTTCTTCTTTGATCGGCGCGTATCGTTTAAGCATTGCCCGGTATCGGGGAAGTGAGCCTGCCGAGTGGGAGTTGCTGGCCGCATTGGGGATGTCCGTAAAACGGTCCAATTTGTTGACCAGCACTTGCGCTATTCCGTGATGTTCGTCGTTGTTCCCATCGAAGCCATCGAAATAGAGGTCGTTGAACAACTCCGGCTTCCCGAGTTCTTCGGCGCTGTTCTTGGCATGCCGCATCATCTCGAAAATCTTGACGGTTTCTGAAACGATAGGGTCTTTGGGGTGGTCTTCTTCATCGAACCATTGGTACTTCCACGAAAGAGCCCATTCGTCTCCATACGCTACCAGTTCGGCTACGAGATCGATGTCAACCCAGTAGCCCTCCTTTTTTTGGCTCGCGGTCAAGAGGACCATAAGCTTCTCAAAGTTCGACAATTTTCGCATTGTTTCCCTCGTCAGCTTTCGGACAGGGCGACCTTCATGTCGCGCACCTGGTAGATGGTTTCGCCATCGGCCTCGACCCGGCCATCGGCGACGCCCATGGTCAGCCGGCGGGTCTGCACGGCCTTGGTGAAATCCACGTGATAGGTCAGCATCTTGCGGTCGGGCCGCACCATGCCGGTCAGCTTCACCTCGCCCACGCCCAGCGCATAGCCGCGCCCCGGCCAGCCGCGCCAGCCCAGGTTGAACCCGGTCAGCTGCCACAGCCCGTCCAGGCCCAGGCAGCCCGGCATGATCGGGTTGCCGGGGAAGTGGCACGAAAAGAACCACAGGTCGGGGTGAATGTCGAATTCGGCCACCACGTGGCCCTTGCCATGCGGGCCGCCATCGGCGCTGATGTCGGTGATCCGGTCCATCATCAGCATCGGCGGTTCGGGCAATTGCGCGTTGCCGGGGCCGAACAGTTCGCCCCGTGCGCATTTCAAAAGGTCGTCCCGGTCAAAGCTCGTCGGGTAGTCGGTCATGCGGGCCTGGCCCCCTGCCTGCGGCGTTTCTCGCGTCCCGCCCCCTGTAACACCCGCCCTCAGCGAGTGGCAATAGTGCCCGGTTGCCGCGCCAAAGCGCCGCTGCAAGTCGGAATCATTTGAATTCTGAAACTCGGATGACCATATAGTACGCATGGCACAGCTCAATGATAATCCCACCCACCCGGACGCGGTCGACCGCAGCAGCCGCTGGCTGTCCAAGGCCGGCTTGCGCCCGACGCGCCAGCGCGTCAGCCTCGCCGCCCTTCTGATCGGCGACGGGCAGGATCGTCACGTCACGGCAGAAACCCTTTACGCCGCCTCCTGCGCGACCGGCGAAAAGGTGTCGCTTGCGACGGTCTACAACACGCTTCGGGCCTTCTGCGACGCGGGCCTGATGCAGGAAGTCATGGTCGACGGCACCAAGAGCTATTTCGACACGCGCGTCGACGACCACGCCCATTTCTTCTGGGAAGACGAAGGCCACCTGACCGACGCCCCCCATGGCTCGGTCGAGATCTCTCGCCTGCCGGAGGCCCCGGAAGGCGCCGAGATTTCCAAGGTCGACGTGGTCATCCGGCTGCGCAAGGTCTCCTGACCCGGCCTACCTGAACCGCCGCGAGAGCGCGATCATCGTCACGGCGATGATCGCGCCCGCCGCGTTGAACACCAGGTCCAGCGCGGTGTTGTAATAGCCCCCGACATTGGTATCGGGGAACACCAGCACCGCGATGAATTCGATGATCTCGTTCAGCGCGCCCAGCCCCATTGCCCCGAAGGCCGGATAGGTCAGCGCGGTCCAGCTGTCCGCGGTGCCGGGAAAATGGCGCACCATCAGGTGCCACAACAGCCAGGCCGTCACGCCGAACCCATAGGCATGCACCACCTGGTCGTATTTCAGGATCGTCATCTCGCCGCTGCCGACCAGCGGCCAGATCACCCAGGAATACAGCACGCTATCGCCCACCGGCACGCCGCCCCCCGCCATATGCGCCAGCCCCCACAGGCTGAGCGCCCAGAGAAGCCCCGTCGGGAACTCGGCCTTGCGCAGGCCCCGCGCCACCAGCGTGATCATCGCCAGCATCGTGGCGACGTACCAGACGAACTCGTAATTCCCGTTCGAAAAGAACCAGGCCGCGAAGCCCGCGATATAGGCCATGGTGAAAAAGAAAACCGCCCATTCCGCGCGCTTGATGCTCATGCCCGTCTCCTCAGAACCATTGCCCGGGCTCCATCAGCCCGAGATCCAGCAATTGCTGCGATGACCACGCGAACGGCACCGAGCCGCGCCACCTGAAATCCGCGATGTCGAAGGTCGACCCCGCGTTCGTCTTCAGCGCCTTGGCGGTGCGGAACGAACAGATCGCCGCCGTCAGGTTGTGGTGCCAGGGGCAGGCATAGGTGTTGTATTCCTCGTCGTCGAACAGGTGCTCTTCCAGCAGGTGCAGCCCGCGCCTGGCCCGGAACAGCCCGATCCGGTCGATCCTGCGGCGGTCCTTGGGGATATGTTCCTCGAACCGCCAGCGCAGCCCGCCGTGGAAATCCAGTTGCCGTTCCTTGGGGTGGCCATGGTTGGCCGGGTCGGGACGCGCCAGCGCGTAATAGCCCGACCGGTCGATCATTGCCGTCTCGCGCGAAACCGCGTCGGGGAACCGTTCCAGGTCGCCCGCGTACAGGTCGACCACATAGGTCAGCATCGCGTCGCGGCGTTCCTCGGCGTGAAAGGCCAGCATCTCGCCCACGGTCCGCGTCTCGCAGAAGGGGAAGAACAGGTATTCGGCGTTATAGCAGTAATACAGCCACAGCCCCGGCGCGGCCGCGATCACCCGGTTGACGGCGGCGGGCACGGCGCCGTCGCCCAGCGTGTCCAGCCGCACCCGGTGGACGCGGGCGGCGGTTTCGGCGTCCAGCTCCACCCCGTCGGGGGTGAACAGCACGATCGCGGCAAAGCCCAGCCCGGCGTGGTGGGCCACGGTGCTGTCGATCTCGGCCAGGTCCTCGACGAAGATCAGCGCGACGGGCCCCTGCGCCAGCGCCCCGCGCCCGCGTTTCAGGAAATCGTCCAGGCCGTCATACCGCTCTGGCGCCATGGGTTTGCCCCTGCTGCCCCTTGTCGTTGGCCCGCAGCGTCCGACAATCCCGCCCCCGATGCAAGCGTTGCGGGGCAGGGCGGGTTTCGTGTAGGAACCCGGCTCAGACCAGCCCCGGGAACCGCGCCATGACCACCCCCAAGAAGCTTTTCATCAAGACCTATGGCTGTCAGATGAACGTCTATGACAGCGAGCGCATGGCCGAGGCCCTGGGCGCGTCGGGTTACGTCACCACCGACACGCCCGAAACCGCCGACATGATCCTGCTGAACACCTGCCACATCCGCGAAAAGGCCGCCGAAAAGGTCTATTCGGAACTGGGGCGCCTCAAGGGGCTGAAATCCGCGAACCCGGACCTCAAGATCGGCGTGGCGGGCTGCGTCGCCCAGGCCGAGGGCGCGGAAATCCTGCGCCGCCAGCCGCTGGTCGACCTGGTGGTCGGCCCGCAAAGCTATCACCGCCTCCCCGAGATGGAGGCCAGGGCCCGGAGCGGCGAAAAGGCGCTGGATACCGATTTCCCCGAAGAGGACAAGTTCGACCGGCTGGGCGGCCGCCCCAAGGCCAGCCGCGGCCCCACCGCGTTCCTGACCGTGCAGGAAGGCTGCGACAAGTTCTGCGCCTTCTGCGTGGTGCCCTATACCCGCGGCGCCGAGGTCTCGCGCCCCGCCGCCCGCATCCTGGACGAGGCGCGCGAGCTGGTGGACCGGGGCGTGCGGGAACTCACGCTCCTGGGCCAGAACGTCAACGCCTATCATGGCGCGGGGCCGGACGGCACCTGGGGCCTGGCGCGCCTGATCCGGGAACTGGCGAAGATCGACGGGCTGGACCGGCTGCGCTATACCACATCGCACCCCAACGACATGGAAGACGACCTGATCGCCGCCCATGGCGATTGCCCGGAACTGATGCCCTACCTGCACCTGCCGGTGCAGTCGGGGTCCGACCGCATCCTCAAGGCGATGAACCGGAAACATACGGCCGAGCAATACCTGCGCCTGATCGAACGCATCCGCGCCGCCCGGCCCGACATCCTGCTGTCGGGCGATTTCATCGTGGGCTTTCCCGGCGAAACTGATGCCGATTTCGAGGACACCCTCGCGCTGGTGCGCGCCGTCGGCTACGGCCAGTGCTATTCCTTCAAGTATTCGCCCCGCCCCGGCACCCCCGCGGCCGAGCGTGACCAGGTCGACGAGGACGTGAAATCCGACCGCCTCGCCCGGCTTCAGGCCCTGTTGAACGCCCAGCAGGAAGAGGCGCAGCGCGCCATGGTCGGCCGCACCGTGGGCGTCTTGTTCGAGAAACCGGGCCGCATGCCGGGCCAGGTGGTGGGCAAGTCCGACCACTTGCAGGCCGTCCATGTCGAGGCGGGCACCGACTGGCTGGGCCGGATCGCACCCGTCGAGATCATCGCCGCGGCGCCGAATTCTCTGGCCGGCCGCCTCGCCACCTGAGGCGGGGTCTGCATCCGGCGCCGCCCGCGCGGGCGAAACCGCCCCGCGGCCCGCGTTTTGCGCCGGAAACGGGACAATTTTAACCGATTGCAAGGAATTTCGCCGTCTCATGGCGCCGGCCGCGGCGTGCTCTCTTGAAAATCCCGCGTACCCCTCCACGTCGGGCCGCATGCCACGTCCGGGGGGACGGACGGGCGCGACGCGGCATGAGGCGAACGAAAACCCCGGCGGGTGCCGGGCGGGCAGGGCGGACATGGCAGGAAACGGGAACGGCAAGACCGGCGCGCAGATCGCGGCCTTGCCGGTGCAATGGGACGGCAAGGGCGCGCTAAGGGTGCTGATGGTCACCTCGCGCGGGACGGGGCGCTGGGTCATGCCCAAGGGCTGGCGCATCGACGCCGACCGCCCGTGGGAAACCGCCCGCATCGAGGCCCTGGAAGAGGCCGGCGCCGTGGGCCAGGTCGGCACCGACCCGATCGGCACCTACCGCTATGACAAGCTGCTGGATGACGGCACCTCGGTGCCCTGCGAGGTGGTGGTGTTCCCGATGCTGGTCGACCGGCTGAAACGCGACTGGAAAGAGCGGCGCGCGCGCAAGCGGCGCTGGTTCAAGGCGCGTGCCGCCGCCCGCCGCGTGGACGAACCCGACCTGGCCGCGCTGCTGCGCCGGCTGGCCGACAAGCCCCGCAAACAGCCCGAACTGCGCGCCCTGAAAAAGGGCGCCTGAGACGGGGGCGCGCGTGCCGGGCCTGCCCGCGCGATGGCCCCGCCGGGGACGGCGCGGGTGAATTTTGTATCAATTCGCGAAAACCGCGCAGCTATTGCTTGCGGTTTCAAGGACCGGTTGGCACCATATCTGTGCGAGCATGAACGAAGGGAGTCGTTCTTGGGAATCAGTGCCCTGACCCCGCCCACGGACTCGGACACCGTTCACGAGACCCGTCTCGAATTCCCCGACAATCGCCTGCTGATCGACCTCTGCGGTGAATTCGACCGAAATCTCGCGCAGATCGAACACAAGCTGGGCGTTCACATCCTGCGCCGGGGCAACCTGCTGGCCGTGGTGGGCGAGGGCGCGGCGCGGGGCCAGGCCGCGGTGGTGCTGCAACAGCTTTACGGCCGGCTCGAGTCCGGCAAGGGCGTGGATGCGGGCGATATCGACGGCGCGATCCGGCTGGGCGATTCCGGCGACGGCACCGGCAGCCACCCGGGCGACCAGCTGGAGATGTTCCAGGGCGGGCGCGTCGAAATCCACACCCGCAAGAAGCTGATCGAACCCCGCACCGAGGCGCAAAAGGCCTATGTCCGCGCGCTTTACGAAAACGAGCTGGCCTTCGGCATCGGGCCCGCGGGCACCGGCAAGACCTATCTCGCGGTCGCGGTCGCGGTGAACATGTTCATCGGCGGCCATGTCGACCGGATCATCCTGTCCCGCCCCGCGGTCGAGGCGGGCGAACGCCTGGGCTTCCTGCCCGGCGACATGAAGGACAAGGTCGATCCCTACATGCAGCCGCTTTACGACGCGCTGAACGATTTCCTGCCGGGCAAGCAGGTCGCCAAGCTGATCGAGGAAAAGCGCATCGAGATCGCGCCGCTGGCGTTCATGCGGGGCCGGACGCTGGCCAATGCCTTCGTGGTGCTGGACGAGGCACAGAACGCCACCACCATGCAGATGAAGATGTTCCTGACCCGCCTCGGCGAAGGCTCGCGCATGGTGATCACCGGCGACCGGTCCCAGGTCGACCTGCCGCGCGGCGTGGCCAGCGGGCTGGCCGATGCCGAGCGCCTGCTGACCGGGATCGAGAAGATCTCGTTCAACTATTTCACCTCCAAGGATGTCGTGCGCCATCCGCTGGTGGCGAAGATCATCGAGGCCTACGACGCCGACGGGGCACAGAGCTAGGCGCGGGCGGGACGGGCGCGGCAGCAGGGGCGGTGCCGGTCATTCGGGTTTCGCCTTGGCTGCGCCAAGGCGACCAGCCGGGGGCGCCGCCCCCGGACCCCCGGGATACTTGGAGCCAGTAGAAGGCAGGCGGGGGTTTCCCCTGCGCGACCGCGCGCGCCATATCGAATGGGCCGGTATCCGGCGCCGGGTGGTCTGGTTTTCGGCAGAAGAGCGATCGCCTCCGCCTCACCGCAGACCAAAGTCCAGATCGACGGTTCGGTCATCCCGGGCGTATCTTTGGCCATCCCGGGCAGGAGGAGCCCGGGCCACCGGGCGGCGGCCCGCCGCCCGCGCGAGGGAGAAAAGCGATGTCTCACAGATATGTCGGGGGCTGCGAACATGTGCGCACCTGGTCCGACCACGACCCGATCGACAACCACACCTGCCACTGTTCGGTCTGCAAGCGCGTCACCGGCCAGCCCACCACCCATGTGGTGTTCTTCAAGCATGGCGACCTGCACGGCGTGAACGAGCACAACATGAACCGCCAGCCGTTCAACAGCGAAAACCCCGACGGCCCGCTGGAACTGTGCACCTGCAAGACCTGCGGCGCGCCGATCATGCTGGACGACAAGCAGCACCGCATCCGGGTGATTGTGCCCAACCTGATGGGCTATCCGCCCGCGGGGATGCCGGCGACCTATCACGCCTTCTACGATCCCAAGACCGGCGTGCCCAAGCCGGCCGACGGCCGCCCGGTGCACGAGGGGCTGCGCCCGGATTTCGTCTGGCCCCAGGCGTCCTGATCGCCGGGACGCCCCAGGAACGGTTCCGCGCGACCCCTTGCCGACCTTGGGTCGCCTGCCTACGCGACCCGGGCGCGGAACCCGGGTCCGCGGGATTCTTCGGTCCCGCGGACCCCTCTGGACGCGTCGCCCCCTTACGCGTGGCGCCGATCCCGGCTAGACCCCGGCCCATGAGTGTCGAGATTCTGTTCGAGGATACCCGCTGGGAGGCGGCCGGGCTGGCCCCGCTGGCCGAGGCCGCCTGCGATGCCGCGCTTGCCCATCACGGGCTGGACCCCGAAACCTGCGAGATCAGCCTGCTGGCCTGCGACGATGCCCGCATCGCCACGCTGAACGCCGAGTTCCGCGGCAAGCCCGCCGCCACCAACGTGCTGTCCTGGCCGGCCGAGGACCTGGCCCCCGAGGCCGACGGCGCCGCGCCCGGCACCCCCACGCCGCCGCCCCCCGGCATGGCGCTGGAACTGGGCGACATCGCCATCGCCTATGACACCTGCGCGCGCGAGGCCGCGGCGCAGGGCATCGCCCTTAACGACCACGTTACCCATCTTGTGCTACATGGATGCCTGCACCTGTTGGGTTACGATCACATCCGTCCGCAAGATGCCGCCCGCATGGAGACGCTCGAGGTGGAACTACTTGCCAAACTCGGGGTGGCTGACCCATATGGCTGAACACGGGCGCCGTGCCCGCGCATTTTGGTAAGGATTGATGGGCGACGAGACCGACGGGTCGTCTAGCGCCGCGCAGGGCGCGCAAGACACCGAAACACTTGAGAACCGGGGCATTCTGGGCCGGTTCGTGGCCGCCTTCATGCCCGCGACAGGCGATTCGTCCGATGACGACGTCGAAGCGGGCGCCGCCAGTGGCGCGGCGCGGTCGCAACTGCCCCTGGGCATCGGCAATCTCAGCCGGCTGCGGGTCGAGGACGTGGCCGTTCCCAAGGCCGAGATCGAGGCCGTTCCGCTGGATATCGACAAGGACGAGCTGGTGCGCGTGTTCCGCGAATCGGGGCTGACGCGGCTTCCGGTCTATGACGGCACGCTGGACACGCCGGTGGGCCTGATCCACCTCAAGGATTTCGCGCTGCGCCACGGCTTCAACGGCAAGGGCACGCCCTTCGTGCTCAAGGAGATGGTGCGCCCGCTGCTGTACGCCCCCCCCTCGATGCCGATCGGCGTGCTGTTGCAGAAGATGCAAAGCCAGCGGATGCACATGGCCCTGGTGATCGACGAATATGGCGGGGTCGACGGGCTGGTGACGATCGAGGACCTGATCGAACAGGTCGTGGGCGAGATCGAGGACGAGCACGACGTCGACGAGGGCGCCCTGTGGACGGTGGAAAAGCCCGGCGTCTACCTTGCCCAGGCGCGCGCGCCGCTCGACGCCTTCGAGGCCGAGATCGGCCTGCGCCTGGTCGAGGGCGAGGACGAGGAAGAGGTCGACACGCTGGGCGGGCTGGTGTTCATGATGACCGGGCGGGTGCCCACGCGGGGCGAGGTGATCCGCCACGAAACCGGCGCCGAGTTCGAGGTGATCGACGCCGACCCCCGGCGGATCAAGCGGTTGCGCGTGCGCGCGCCCGCCGCGGGGGCCAACTGACCCGATGACCGCGCGCCTGCCCCGTTTCCCGCAGGCGCTGGCGCGCAGGCCGGTGGCCGCTTTCGGGCTGGGCCTGCTGGTGGCGCTGGGCCAGACGCCCTTCGGGCTGTGGCCGGTGGCGCTGGCGGGGCTGGCCGGGCTGACCTGGCTGGTGGCGCGCGCGCCGGGCCCGCGGGCGGCGGCGCTCGCGGCCTGGGCGGGCGGGGCGGGGCAGTTCGCGCTGGCGCTGTCCTGGATCGTCGAACCTTTCCTGGTGGATATCCGCACCCATGGCTGGATGGCGCCCTTCGCGCTGGTGTTCATGGCGGGGGGGCTTGCGCTGTTCTGGGGGGCGGCGGGCGCGTTCGCGGGCTGGGCCGGGCGCGGGCCGCGCGGCCGGGCGCTGGCCTTCGCGCTGGCGCTGCCGGCGGCGGAGCTGGCGCGCGGCTACGTGCTGACGGGGTTTCCCTGGGCGCTGCCGGGGCATATCTGGATCGGCGCGCCGCAGATGCAACTGGCCGCGCTGACCGGGCAGACCGGGCTGACGCTTCTGGCGACGCTGTCCGCCGCGCTGCCTCTGATCCTGCCCATCGGGCCGGGGCGGGCGCTGGGTGCGACCCTCGCCGCGCTGCTGGTCACCGGGACGGGGCTGTGGGGGGCGCTCAGGCTCGACGCGCCGATGCCCGCCGACCCCGACCCGCCGCAGATCCGGCTGGTGCAACCCAACGCCGCCCAGCACCTGAAATGGCGCCGCGACATGATCCCGGTGTTCTGGGAACGCCAGCTGGCCTTCACCGCCGCGCCGTCCGACCCCGCGCCCGACCTGATCGTCTGGCCCGAAACCGCGGTGCCCTACCTGTTGAACCGCGCGGGCGGCGCGCCGGCCCTGATCGCCGAGCAGGCGGGCGGCGTGCCGGTGATGCTGGGCATCCAGCGCAGCGAGGGGCCGCGCACCTTCAACAGCCTCGCGGTGCTGGGGCCGGGCGGCGCGGTCACGCATCTCTATGACAAGCACCACCTGGTCCCTTTCGGCGAATACATCCCCTTCGGCGGGGTGCTGGGGCGGCTGGGTTTTCGCGGGCTGGCGGCGCGCGACAGCTTTGGCTATGCTGCAGGGCCGGGGCCGGTTGTGCTGGATCTCGGGCCGCGGCTGGGCGCCGCGCTGCCGCTGATCTGCTACGAGGCGGTGTTCCCGCAGGATTTGCGCGTGGACAGGCGGCCGCGCTGGATCGCGCAGATCACCAACGACGCGTGGTTCGGCGAACGCTCGGGGCCGTTCCAGCACCTCGCGCTGGCGCGGCTCAGGGCGGTGGAACAGGGGCTGCCGCTGCTGCGCGCGGCCAATACGGGCGTCTCGGCGGTGATCGACGCGCGCGGGCGGATCACCCACAGCCTGCCCCTGAACACCGCCGGCCACCTGACCGCGCCGCTGCCCGCCGCGCTGCCGCCCACGGTCTATGCGCGGACGGGCGACGGGCCGGGCGCGCTGGGGCTGGCGGCGGCACTGGCCGTCTTGGTCGCAGCCCGGCGCCGGAAATAGCGATTGATTCCCCCCGGGCACGGGCGTAAGCGGGGTCGGTCGAACCGCCACAACGGCTTCCTGGCGTGGCGGGGATTTCACAACGGAGCGCTATTCCATGACCCGCCAGAACTATCTCTTCACCTCCGAATCCGTTTCGGAGGGCCACCCCGACAAGGTCTGCGACCGGATTTCCGATGCGATCCTCGACGCCTTCCTCGCCGAGGAGGCGAACGCCCGCGTCGCCTGCGAAACCTTCGCGACCACCGGCATGGTGGTGATCGGCGGCGAGGTCGGTCTTTCGGATCGCGACCGGCTCAGGAACTACATGGGCCGCATCGGCGAGATCGCCCGCGACTGCATCCGCGACATCGGCTATGAACAGGACAAGTTCCACTGGAACACCTGCCACGTGCTGAACTTCCTGCACGAGCAATCCGCCCATATCGCGCAAGGGGTGGACCGCGACGGGGCGGGCGACCAGGGGATCATGTTCGGCTTTGCCACCGACGAGACGCCGGAACTGATGCCCGCGCCGATCCAGTATTCCCACGCCATCCTGCGCCGCCTGGCCGAGGTGCGCAAATCCGGCAAGGAACCGACCCTGCGCCCCGATGCCAAGTCGCAGCTGACCGTGCGCTACGAGGGCGGCAAGCCGGTGGCGGTCGACTCGATCGTGCTGTCGACCCAGCATGAAAGCGAAAGCCAGACCTCGGACGACATCCGCCAGATCGTGGAACCCTATATCCGCGAGGTCCTGCCCGAGGGCTGGCTGCACGACAAGACCGAGTGGCACGTGAACCCCACCGGCACCTTCGTGATCGGGGGCCCGGACGGCGACGCGGGGCTGACGGGGCGCAAGATCATCGTCGATACCTATGGCGGCGCGGCCCCCCATGGCGGCGGCGCGTTCTCCGGCAAGGACCCGACCAAGGTGGACCGCTCGGCGGCCTATGCCGCGCGGTATCTTGCCAAGAACGTGGTCGCGGCGGGGCTGGCGAAGAAATGCACGCTGCAGCTGTCCTATGCGATCGGCGTGGCCAAGCCGCTGTCGATCTATGTCGACAGCTACGGCACCGGCGAGGTGCCCGACGAGGTGATCGAGAAGGCGGTGGCCCAGGTGATGGACCTGACGCCGCGCGGCATCCGCGAGCACCTGACCCTGAACCGGCCGATCTATGCCCGGACGGCGGCCTATGGCCATTTCGGCCGCGCCCCCGAGGCCGATGGCGGGTTCAGCTGGGAACGCACCGACCTGGCCGCGGAGCTGAAGGCCGCGATCTGAGGGATTGCGCCGGGCTGACGCCCGTCGCCCGGGGGGGCGCGCGCCTTGCGGCGCGCGCCCCCTTTTCACGTTGCGCCCCGTCCGCCCCGGCGTGCCACTGTCGGCCGAGGCTTGACCCGCGCGCGGCCGGGGCCTATGGCCGCGCCCCATGACCGACACCCGCCCGACCGCCGATCGCCCGCGCCGCGCATGGCGCAATTTCTATGGCCGCCGCCATGGCAAGACCCTGCGCGACCGCCAGAGGGATTACCTGGACCGCGACCTGGACGCGCTTTCGCCCGGTCCGGTCGATTGGGATGCGAACCCCGAGCGCCGGCCGCTGGACCTGGACGCGCGCTTCGGCGGGCGCGAGGTCTGGCTGGAGGTCGGTTTCGGCGGGGGCGAGCACATGGTCCACCAGGCCGCGCAAAACCCCGGGGTGGGGATCATCGGCTGCGAGCCCTTCATCAACGGCGTCGCGATGCTGCTGGGCAAGATCCGCGACGCGGGGGTGGAGAACGTGGCCGTCCACCCGGGTGACGTGCGCGACCTGTTCGACGTCTTGCCCGAGGCCAGCATTGCCCGCGCCTTCCTGCTCTATCCCGATCCCTGGCCGAAGAAGAAGCACCACCGCCGCCGTTTCGTCACGCCCGAGTTCCTGGGCCCGCTGCACCGGGTGATGCGGCCCGGCGCGGTTTTGCGGGTGGCGACCGACATTCCCGATTACGTGCGCCAGACCCTGGTCGAGGTACCGCGGGCCGGGTTCGACTGGCTGGCCGAGGGGCCGGCGGACTGGCGGGCGCCGTGGGGCGACTGGATCTCGACGCGCTACGAGCAGAAGGCCCTGCGCGAGGGGCGGGTGCCGCATTACCTGACCTTCCGGCGTCGGTGAGGCGGGGCCGGGGGCATGGGTATTTGGACCAAGAAGAAGGGCAGGGGCGCGCGCTGACCTGAAGGGGGGGCGGGCGAGGCTGGACGCACCCGTCCGGTTTAGGTAATCCGCTGGGGCGCGATCCCGTGCGAGAGGAGCCTACCGATGTCCGCCCATGGCGACCCGATCCCGATGACCGCGCGGCGCGCGGGGCCGCTGAGCGGTACCGCCGAGGTGCCGGGCGACAAGTCGATCAGCCACCGCGCGCTGATCCTGGGCGCGCTGTCGGTGGGCGAGACGCGGATCACCGGGTTGCTGGAAGGGCAGGACGTGCTGGACACGGGCCGGGCGATGCGCGCCTTCGGGGCCGAGGTCAGCCACCTGGGCCCGGGCGAATGGGTGGTGCATGGCGTGGGCGTGGGCGGCTTTGCCGAACCCGGGGACGTGATCGATTGCGGCAATTCCGGCACCGGCGTGCGGCTGATCATGGGGGCGATGGCGACGTCGCCGATCACCGCGACCTTCACCGGCGACGCCTCGCTGCGGGGCCGTCCGATGGGACGGGTGACCGATCCGCTGGCGCTGTTCGGTGCGGCGGCGTATGGGCGCGCGGGCGGGCGGCTGCCGATGACCATCGTGGGGGCGGCGGACCCCGTTCCGGTGCGTTACGCCGTACCGGTGCCCTCGGCGCAGGTGAAATCGGCGGTGTTGCTGGCGGGGCTGAACGCGCCGGGCGAAACCGTGGTGATCGAGCGCGAGGCGACGCGCGATCATACCGAGCGGATGCTGGCGGGGTTCGGCGCGGCGCTGTGGGTGGAGGACACGGACGAGGGCCGCGTCATCACCCTGACCGGCCAGCCGGAGCTGCGTCCGCAGACCATCGCCGTGCCGCGCGACCCCAGTTCCGCCGCCTTCCCGGTCTGTGCCGCGCTGATCACCGAGGGGTCGGACGTGCTGGTGCCGGGCATCGGGCTGAACCCGACGCGGGCGGGGCTGTTCGACACGCTGCGCGAGATGGGGGCGGACCTGACCTATGAGAACCCGCGCGAGGAGGGGGGCGAGCCGGTGGCCGACCTGCGCGCCCGCTTCTCGCCCGCGATGAAGGGGATCGAGGTGCCGCCCGAGCGCGCGCCCAGCATGATCGACGAATACCCGATCCTGTCGGTGGTGGCCTGTTTCGCCGAAGGGGTGACCATGATGCGCGGCGTGCGGGAATTGCGGGTCAAGGAAAGCGACCGGATCGCGGCCATGGCCGAGGGGCTGATCGCCTGCGGGGCGCGGGTCGAGACGGGCGAGGACTGGATGGCGGTCACCGGGATGGGGCCGGGGGGGCTGCCCGGGGGGGCGCGTTGTGCCACCCACCTGGACCACCGGATCGCGATGTCGTTCCTTTGCGCGGGGATGGCGGCGCAAAACCCCGTCACCGTCGACGATTGCACGCCCATCGCCACCTCCTTCCCGGTGTTCGAGCCGCTGATGGAAGGGCTGGGCGCGGTCTTCGCGCGGGCCGAGGCATGAGTTTCACGGTCGCCATCGACGGCCCCGCCGCCGCCGGCAAGGGCACGATCAGCCGCGCGGTGGCCGCGCATTTCGGCTTTGCCCATCTGGACACGGGGCTGTTGTACCGGGCCGTCGGGGCGCGGATGCTGGACGGGCTGGACCCGGTCGAGGCGGCCGAAACGCTGGATCCGGCCGACCTTGACCGCGATGACCTGCGCCGCCCCGAGGTCGCGCAGGCCGCCAGCAAGGTCGCCGCGATCACGCAGGTGCGCGCGGCGCTGGTGGATTTCCAGCGCGCCTTTGCCGCGCGTGCGGGCGGCGCGGTGCTGGACGGGCGCGACATCGGCACGGTGATCTGCCCCGAGGCGGCGGCCAAGCTGTTCGTGACGGCCTCGGACACGGTGCGCGCCGAACGCCGGTATCGCGAACTGGCCGAAAAGGGCATCGAGACGACCTTTGACGAGGTGCTGGCCGAGATGCGCGAGCGCGACGCGCGCGACAGCGAGCGTGCCGCCGCGCCGCTGAAACCGGCCGGGGACGCGGTGATCCTGGACACCTCGCAATTGTCCATCGACCAGGCCGTGGCCGCCGCCATCGCCGAGATCGACCGCCGCCGCGCCGGGCAGGGCTGAGATGGACCGCCGCCGGCTGGGCCGCGACGGCGCGGAGGTTTCGGCGCTGGGCATCGGCGGCATGTCGTTCGCCGATTTCTACGGCCCCACGACCGAGGCCGAAAGCCACGCCATTCTCGACGCGGCGATGGAATTGGGCATCACCCATCTGGACACCGCGAATGTCTATGGCGCGGGCCGGTCGGAAACCGCCATCGGGCGCTATCTGAAAACGCGGCAGGGCGCGCGGGCCCATTTCACCATCGCCACCAAGGCCGGCATCACCAGCGATGCGCAGGGCCGGCGGGTGATCGACAATTCCGCCGCCTATCTCGAGGGCGAGCTGGACCAGAGCCTGGCGCGGCTGGGCATCGAGGCGGTCGACCTGTTCTATGTCCACCGCCGCGACGACCGCCTGCCCATCGAAGAGGTCACCGAAACGCTCGCCGCGCTGGTGCGCAAGGGCAAGGCGCGCGCCATCGGCTTTTCCGAGATCGCGCCGGGTTCGCTGCGCCGGGCGGCGGCGGTGCATCCGGTGGCCGCGGTGCAATCGGAATATTCGCTGGCCACCCGCGCGCCCGAGCTGGGCCTGGTGCAGGCCTGTGCGGACCTGGGCACCGCGCTGGTCGCCTTCTCGCCGGTGGGCCGGTCGCTGCTGACCGATGCGCCGATCCCGCTGGACGTGGCGCAGGGCCTGCCGTTTCTCAAGGGCAACCCGCGCTTTCAGGCGCCCAACCACGCGGCCAACATCGCCGCCACCGACCGGCTGCGCGCGCTGGCCCGCGAGATGGGCGAACCGGCCGCGGCCCTTGCCATCGCCTGGGTGCTGTCGCGCGGGGGCCATGTGCTGGCGATCCCCGGCACCCGGTCGGTCGCGCATTTCCGCGACCTGGCCTGCGGCGCCGGCCTGCGGCTGGCCCCGGACGCCCTTGCCGCGATCGAGGCCGCGCTGCCGGTGGGCTGGGCCCATGGTGACCGCTACGGCCCGATGCAATGGGTCGGCATCGAGCGGTATTGCTGATCGCCGCGCCCCGTTTCCCCTTGATTCATGGCCCGCACCCCTTTAAAAGGCGCGCGTCGAGACGGACGAAGAACCGCGGAGACGATGCGACGAGCAGGGTCGGGGACTGCACCGGCCCTTTTGTCGTATTGAAACCCCTCCATCCTCTTCGGACGGCGCCGCAGACCAACTGAAAGACCGGCGGAGACAACCGCGCGGCCGGAAAACCCCAGAAGGACACTTTAGACCGTATGGCTAGCAACGCATCCATGGAGGAATTCGAAGCCCTCCTGAACGAAAGCTTCGAAATCGACACGCCTGCCGAGGGCAGCGTCGTCAGGGGCAAGGTCATCGCCGTCGAGGCGGGCCAGGCCATCATCGATGTCGGCTACAAGATGGAAGGCCGCGTCGATCTGAAAGAATTCGCCAACCCGGGCGAGGCCCCGGAAATCGCCGTCGGCGACGAGGTCGAGGTTTATCTCGACCGGGTCGAGAACGCCCGGGGCGAGGCGTCGATCAGCCGTGACAAGGCCCGCCGCGAAGAGGCCTGGGACCGTCTCGAAAAGGCCTATGCCGGCGAGGCCCGCGTCGAGGGCGCGATCTTCGGCCGCGTCAAGGGTGGCTTCACCGTCGATCTGGGCGGCGCCGTGGCGTTCCTGCCCGGCAGCCAGGTCGATGTGCGCCCGGTGCGCGATGCCGGCCCGCTGATGGGTCTGAAACAGCCCTTCCAGATCCTCAAGATGGACCGCCGCCGCGGCAACATCGTGGTCTCGCGCCGCGCCATCCTGGAAGAATCGCGTGCCGAACAGCGCGCCGAGATCATCTCCAAGCTGACCGAGGGCGATGCCATCGACGGCGTGGTCAAGAACATCACCGAATACGGCGCCTTCGTCGATCTGGGTGGTGTGGACGGCCTGCTGCACGTCACCGACATGGCCTGGCGCCGCGTCAACCACCCGTCGGAAATCCTGTCGATCGGCGAGACCGTCAAGGTTCAAGTCATCAAGATCAACAAGGAAACCCACCGCATCAGCCTGGGCATGAAACAGCTGCAGGACGATCCGTGGGATACCGTCGAGGCCAAGTTCCCGATCGAATCGGTGCACAAGGGCCGCGTGACCAACATCACCGACTACGGCGCCTTCGTGGAACTGGAACCGGGCGTCGAGGGCCTGGTGCACGTGTCCGAAATGTCCTGGACCAAGAAGAACGTCCATCCCGGCAAGATCGTTTCGACCAGCCAGGAAGTCGACGTCATGGTGCTGGAAATCGACACCGCCAAGCGCCGCGTCAGCCTGGGTCTGAAACAGACCATGCGCAACCCGTGGGAAGTCTTCGCCGAAACCCACCCCGTGGGCACCCAGGTCGAGGGCGAGGTCAAGAACATCACCGAATTCGGTCTGTTCATCGGCCTGGAACACGACATCGACGGCATGGTGCACCTCTCCGACCTCAGCTGGGACCAGCGCGGGGAAGAGGCGATCCAGGACTACCGCAAGGGCGACATGGTCCAGGCCGTCGTCACCGAGGTGGATGTCGAGAAAGAGCGTATCTCGCTGTCGGTCAAGGCCCTGGAAGGCGACCCCTTCGCCGAGGCCGTGGGCGGCGTCAAGCGCGGCTCGGTCATCACGGTTGCGGTCACCGCGATCGAGGATGGCGGCATCGAGGTGGAATACGAAGGCATGAAATCCTTCATCCGCCGCTCGGATCTGTCGCGTGACCGGTCGGAACAGCGCCCCGAGCGCTTCCAGGTGGGCGACAAGGTGGACGTCCGCGTGACCAATATCGACAACAAGACCCGCCGCCTGGGCCTGTCGATCAAGGCCCGCGAGATCGCCGAGGAGAAAGAGGCCGTCGAACAGTATGGCAGCTCGGATTCGGGCGCCTCGCTGGGCGACATCCTGGGCGCCGCGCTCAAGGGCGACGACAAGTAAACCGCCCCGGCCCTGCCGGAGCATGGACGGCCCCGCATGCGGATGCGGGGCCGTTTTCCGTTCCGCGAATCACGGATTCCCGTGCGGGTCCGCTTGCCCCGCCCGGTGCCGCGGGGCGTCGGATCACAGCGCCGAAAGGGTGGGGAAACACCCCTTCCGACGCGGCTTTCCGCCGCTTCCCGGTGGATTTTCAAAGGCTTTCTGTTTCTCCGGCGGGCAAAACATGCCTATAGTCCCCAAGCCTCCGCCCCCGGGCCAGAAAGGCATTGAACAGGGACACCCAAGCGATGATCCGATCGGAATTGATCCAGAAGATTGCCGAAGAGAACCCGCATCTGTACCAGCGCGACGTCGAGCGGATCGTGAACACGATCTTCGAAGAGATCATCACCGCGATGGCCCGCGGCGACCGGGTGGAACTGCGCGGGTTCGGCGCGTTTTCCGTCAAGAAGCGCGACGCGCGCACGGGCCGCAACCCGCGCACCGGCGAATCCGTCGAGGTGGCCGAGAAATACGTGCCTTTCTTCAAGACGGGGAAGCTGCTACGCGATCGGCTCAACGGTAAATAATCGGGTCAGACCATGCGCGCCATTCGCTATCTCTTCCTGCTGCTTCTCGCGATCTGCCTTGTCGTCGTCGCCATGGCCAACCGCCAGATGGTCACGCTGCACCTTCTGCCGGACGAGCTGGCGACCTTTTCGGGGATCTCGAAATCCATCGACCTGCCGCTTTACGTGGTGGGCTTTGGCGGGCTTCTGGCCGGGCTGCTGATCGGGTTCTTCTGGGAATGGCTGCGCGAGGGCAAGTATCGGTCGCAGGCCAGCCGCCAGCGCCGCGAGGCCGCCAAGCTCAAGCGCGAACTCGACCGCGTCAAGGCCGACCAGCACAAGAGCGAGGGCCGCGACGAGGTGCTGGCGCTGCTTGAAAAGGACGCGAAGGCCGGCTGATGGCCGCCATGGCATCGCGCATCCGGGTCAAGATCTGCGGTTTGACGGACCCCGCTTCGGTGGCCGCCGCCGTGTCCGCCGGGGCATCCTACCTGGGCTTTGTCTTTTTCCCGAAATCGCCCCGTAACCTTGGCCATGACGCCGCCCGCGCGCTGGCCGCCGAGGTGCCCCCGGGCATCGCCAAGGTTGCGCTGACGGTCGATGCCGACGACGCCGCGCTGGCGGCGCTCATGGACCGCGTTCCGATCGACATGCTGCAATTGCACGGCCATGAAACGCCCGAGCGCGTGGCCGCGATCCGCGCCCGCTTCGGCCTGCCGGTGATGAAGGCGGTGGGCATCGCCGATGAGGCCGACCTGCCGCAGCTGGCCGCCTATGCCCGCGTTGCCGACCAGCTTCTGGTCGATGCGAAACCGCCCAAGACCGCCGCGCTGCCCGGTGGCAACGGGTTGTCCTTCGACTGGCGGCTGATCGCGAACCGGCGCTGGCCGGTGCCGTGGATGCTGGCCGGCGGGCTGACCCCCGACAACGTCGCCGAGGCGATCCGCCTGACCGGCGCGATCCAGGTGGATGTCTCTTCGGGCGTGGAATCCGCGCCGGGGGTCAAGGACGCGGCGCTGATCGACCGGTTCATCGCCGCCGCGCGGATGGAGGACGTGCGATGAAGGGATTGATCGGCCTCGTTGCCGCGCTGGGGGTGCTGGGCCTCGTGCTGGCCTTCACCAAGCCGACCCAGGCCGATTTCGAGGCCGCGCTCGAGGCGCAGCTTCTGGCCCGGATCGACGCCGCCGACCCCGCCACCCGGGCCGACCCGGTCGCGGCGCTGTTGACCGCGACCTGCAAGATGGGCCGCGAACAATGCGCCCAGCTGATCCGCGCGATGATGGCGCTGGACTACCAGGACCGCGTGCTGTTCTCGCAGGCCCGCGTGTCGCTGGGCGAGGCCGAAAGCGCCACCTGCTACGGCGTCCTGACGCGCATCTTCTGCAACCGGGGCTGAGCGCCGCGCCCCGGCTTTACCGTGCCCGGGACTGGCTGTAGACAGGGGCGCAAGCGAGAGGAGCGCGAACCATGGCTTTTGTGATTTCAATCGAAAAAGATGAACGCGAAATCCGGAGCGCACACCCTACTGAACTGGTTTGCAAATACATGGTGGCAGAGCGCGACGGCCGGAGAATTCTGCAATTAAACTCGTATGGTTCGAATGACCGCGATATGCCTGACAAGCTTAGCCAAACACTCCAATTTGGTGAAGAAGCGGCTGAGCAGCTTTATCGCATACTAGCTGCCGAGTTTGGATTTAAGGATCAATGACATGGCCGAAGACCTGATCAATTCCTTCATGACGGGCCCCGACGACAAGGGCCGGTTCGGCGATTTCGGCGGGCGTTTCGTGTCGGAAACGCTGATGCCGCTGATCCTCGAGCTCGAGGCGCAGTATGAACATGCCAAGACCGACCAAAGCTTCTGGGACGAGATGGACTTCCTGTGGAAGCATTACGTCGGCCGCCCCTCGCCGCTCTATTTCGCGGAACGGCTGACCGAACGGCTGGGCGGGGCCAAGATCTATCTCAAGCGCGACGAGCTGAACCACACCGGCGCGCACAAGATCAACAACGTGCTGGGCCAGATCATCCTGGCCCGCCGCATGGGCAAAAGCCGGATCATCGCCGAAACCGGCGCGGGCCAGCACGGCGTCGCCACCGCCACCGTCTGCGCCAAGTTCGGGCTGAAATGCGTGGTCTACATGGGCGCGACCGACGTCGAACGCCAGGCGCCCAACGTGTTCCGCATGCGCCTGCTGGGGGCCGAGGTGGTGCCCGTCACCTCTGGCCGCGGCACGCTCAAGGACGCGATGAACGACGCGCTGCGCGACTGGGTGACCAACGTGCGCGACACCTTCTACTGCATCGGCACGGTGGCGGGTCCGCATCCCTATCCGGCGATGGTGCGCGATTTCCAGGCGATCATCGGCAAAGAGGCCAAGGAACAGATGCTGGAGGCCGAGGGCCGCCTGCCCGACACGCTGATCGCGGCGATCGGCGGCGGGTCGAACGCGATGGGGCTGTTCTACCCGTTCCTCGACGACAAGGACGTGCGCATCATCGGGGTCGAGGCCGGCGGCCACGGCGTCGACGACCGCATGGAACATTGCGCCAGCCTGACCGGCGGGCGGCCCGGCGTGCTGCACGGCAACCGGACCTACCTGCTGCAGGACGACGACGGCCAGATCCTCGAAGGTCACTCGATCTCGGCGGGGCTGGATTATCCCGGCATCGGGCCGGAACATTCCTGGCTGCACGATATCGGCCGGGCCGAATACGTCTCGATCACCGACAAGGAGGCGCTGGCCGCCTTCCAGCTGTCCTGCGAGACGGAAGGGATCATTCCCGCGCTGGAACCCAGCCACGCGCTGGCCCATGTCGCCAAGATCGCCCCCGACCTTCCGGCCGATCACATCATCTGCATGAACATGTGCGGCCGGGGCGACAAGGACATCTTCACCGTCGCCCGCCACCTGGGCTTCGACATGGGCTAACCGACCGCGTAGCGCCGCAGCACGCTCAGCGGCACGACCTCCAGCGCCGCCTCGTGGGTGGCGTTCAGGTCGACCTGCGGCGCGCAGCCCTCGTCATGGGCCTGCAGGAAGCGGCCGGCGCACAGGCACCAGCGGTCGCCCGGTTTCAGCCCCTCGAACCCGAATTCGGGCCGCGGCGTCGACAGGTCGTTGCCCACGTATTTCGAATAGGCCAGGAACTCGGCCGTCATCACCGCGCAGACCGTGTGGCTGCCGTGATCGTCGGGGCCGGTGTCGCAACAGCCATTGCGGAAAAACCCGGTCAGCGGCGCGGTCGAGCAGGGGGCCAGCTTGCCGCCCAGCGCGTTCACCGAAGGGACCTTGGGGTTCGGCATCGGGCCTCTCCTATCTGAACCGGTCGGCAAGTTTCTGAAGCGGCGTGCGCGTGTCGTCGGGCGGGTCGGCCTGCGGCTCGGGCGCGCGCGGCGGGGCGGCGGGCTTGGCCGCGCCGCCCGAACTGCGTGGCGGCGCCACCCGCAACGCCACCGCGTTCAGGAACCGCGCCCCGTCGCCCCGCGCCAAATCCGCCGCGCCGTCCGAAATCCCGCGCAGCAGGTCGTCCAGCCAGTCGCGATCGGCCTTGGCGAAATCGCTCAGCACGTATCCCGACACCCGGTCCTTGTGCCCCGGATGCCCGATCCCCAGCCGCACGCGCTCGTACTCCGGCCCGATATGGGCGTGGATCGACCGCAGCCCGTTATGCCCCGCATGCCCGCCGCCCTGTTTCAGCCGGCATTTGCCCGGCGCCAGGTCCAACTCGTCGTGGAACACCGTCACGTCGCCTGGGGCCAGCTTGTAGAACTGCACCGCCGCCTGCACCGAATCGCCCGACCGGTTCATGTAGGTCTCGGGCTTCAGCAGCACGACCTTTTCGCCGCCCAGCCGCCCCTCGGACAGCTGGCCCTGGAATTTTGCCCGCCACGGCGCGAACCCGTGATCCCCGGCGATCCGGTCCACCGCCATGAAGCCGATATTGTGGCGGTTTCCCGCGTATTTGGCGCCCGGATTGCCCAGACCCACGAAGAGACGCATGCGTCCGCCGCTCCCCCTTGAACCTTTGTCCCCGATGCCGTGAACTGGCGCCCAAGTCCAGCGCGATGCGGCAATTCGGTGGAGACGTGCGATGTATCTGACCATGAACCGGTTCAAGGTGAAACCCGGCGCGGAAGAGGCGTTCGAGGCGGTGTGGAAAAACCGCGACAGCCACCTGAAATCGGTGCCGGGTTTCGTCGCCTTCCACCTGCTGAAGGGCCCCGAGAAGGACGGCTATCGCCTTTACGCCTCGCACACCTTCTGGGACAGCGAGGCCGCGTTTACCGCCTGGACCAAATCCGAGGCGTTCCGCGCCGCCCACAAGGGCGCCAAGGGGCCGTCGGACATGTATCTCGAACCGCCCGAACTGGAAATCTTCGAGTCGGTCCAGCACCTCGCCTGACCGCGCGGGCCGGTCGCGGCCTGCCTTTTTCTGCGGCGCAGCATCGCGCGGGCGCCCGCGAAACCGGCAGGCGTTGCCATCCGCCCCGCCGACCCCGCGACAGGACAACCATTTCGCAACCTCGCTGGGCCACGCTTGTGGAAAAGCGAGGCAACGCGCATGTGGCATACCGTTTTTCGACATTCGGCCTTCCGGCGGGTCCTGCACGCTGCGGCGGCGGCGGCGCTGCTCGGGGCCGGCCCGGCCATGGCGGGCGAGGCGCCCTTTGATCCCGGGCCCACCCTGCGGGACCTGTCCCCTGCCGCGACCGAAACTCAGCGGCTCAAGGCCGGCATCCTGTGCGTCGCCTGGGCGCGTGACATGATCGAACAGCATTGGCACCTGCTCGACGCGCTGGACGGGGCGGGGACCTGGTCGCAGGCGCGGCAGCAATTGTGGATGCAGGTCCGCTGGGTGGAAGAGTTCGAAACCCGCCAGTTGCGCCCGCTGATCGACGCCGACAGCCAGCGCGAGCTGTGCGCCGCCTGGTGGCCGGACGGCATCCGTACCCCTGCCGGGACCGAACCCGCGATGCGCATGCACCGCTTCTGTGCCGTGCTGCCGGGCCTTCTGGGCACGGTCGATCCCGACGCGCCGCCGGGCTTCTGACCCCCCCCTGAAACGCGAACGGGGCGCCCCGAAGGGCGCCCCGTCGCAAATCCTGTCGCACCGACGGGTGCGGGCGCGGAATCAGTCCTCGCCGCCCTCGTCGCCTTCGCCGTCCTCGTCACCCTCGGCGCCATCCGACGACCGCAGGCCCGACGGGGCCGAGATGTTGGCGATCACGAAGTCGCGGTCGGTGATCGTCGGGCGCGCGCCTTCCGGCAGCGTCACGTTCGAGATGTGGACGATGTCGCCGATGTCCAGGCCCGCCAGGTCGACGGTCAGGTGATCGGGGATATCGCCCGCGGTCACCACCAGTTCCACCTCGGGGCGCACCACGGTCAGGACGCCGCCGCGCTTGATGCCGGGCGCCTTGTCCTCGTTGACGAACTCGACCGGGATGAACAGGTTGACGCGCGAGGTGCGCTTCAGCCGCATCAGGTCGACATGGATCGGCAGGTCCTTGACCACGTCGCGCTGCACGCCGCGGCAGATCACGCGCACGTCCTCGTGGCCGTCCACCTTCAGGTTGAACAGCGTCGACAGGAAGCGCCCCGCCTTGAGCCGCTTGAACAGCTCGTTGAATTTCAGGTTGATCGGAAGCGGATCGGCGCCGCCGCCGTAAACGATGCCCGGAACGAGTTGCTCACGACGAGCTTGACGAGCGGCCCCCTTGCCTGTCCCCGTCCGTTCCGTGGCGTGAAGATCAGGGATCTCACCTGCCATGGGTCATTCTCCTAAGGTTATGGGCATCCTCCAAGGGTGTATGCCCGGATGAAGCCGTGCCCATAGCCGAGACCGGCCCGATTGGAAAGGGGGAAAACCGGCGCTCAGGCCCATTTCCCCTCGAAATCCTCGGGCACCAGCAGGATGTCGCGGTCCAGGCTGTCGACGCTCTTGCGCCCGCACAGCGCCATGGTCGTGTCCAGCTCCTTGTGCATGACCTCCAGCACCTTGGTCACGCCCGCCTCGCCCATCGCACCCAGCCCATAGACGAAGGCGCGCCCGATATAGGTGCCCTTCGCCCCCAGGGCCAACGCCTTCAGCACGTCCTGCCCGGTGCGGATGCCGCCATCGACATGGATTTCCACCCGGTCGCCCACCGCCCGCACGATCGACGGCAGCGCCCGGATCGAGGACAGCGCCCCGTCCAGCTGTCGCCCCCCATGGTTCGACACGATGATCGCATCGGCCCCCACATCGGCGGCGCGGCGCGCGTCCTCGGCATCCAGGATGCCCTTCAGGATCAGCTTGCCGCCCCATTGCTCCTTCAGCCGCCGGACCTTGTCCCAGTCCAGCCGCGGGTCGAACTGCTCCGCCGTCCAGTCCGACAGCGACGAGACATCCGACACCCCCTTGGCATGGCCCACGATATTGCCGAACTGCCGGCGCTTCGTGCCCAGCATCTCCAGCCCCCAGCCCCACTTGGTCGACAGGTTCATCAGCGTGGGCAGCGTCAGCTTGGGCGGTGCGGACAGCCCGTTCTTCACATCCCGGTGCCGCTGGCCCAGTATCTGCAGATCCAGCGTCAGCACCAGCGCCGAACACCCGGCATCCTTGGCCCTTTGCAGGATGCCCGCCACGAATTCCTCGTCGCGCATCACGTAAAGCTGGAACCAGAAGGGTTTCGTGGTGTGGGCGGCCACGTCCTCGATGGAACAGATCGACATCGTCGACAGGGTGAAGGGCACGCCGAATTTCTCGGCCGCGCGGGCGGCCTTGATCTCGCCATCGGCCGACTGCATCCCCGTCAGCCCCACGGGCGCCAGCGCCACGGGCATCGCCACGTCCTGGCCGATCATCTTCGTGGCCGTGGACCGGCCCTCCATGTCGACGGCGACGCGCTGGCGCAGCCGGATATCCGCGAAATCCGAAACGTTGTCGCGAAAGGTCTGCTCGGTCCAGCTGCCCGACTCGCAATAGTCGTAGAACATCCGCGGCACGCGGCGGGCATAGATCCGGCGCAGATCCTCGACGGTGGTGATGATGGGCATGGGCGGCTCCTCGCGGTGGTCAGGTTCCCTTACCAATCGGGCGGGCGGGCCGCAACGGCGATGGCGCTTGCCGCGGCGCGTGCAATCGGCCATGCAAGGGGGCATGAGCATCGTCGCCCTGGGCCTTCTCGCGTCGCTTGCCGCCGGGCTGATGACCGGGGTAGGGGCGCTTCCCGTGCTGTTCGGGCGCTCGATCAGCCGCAAGTCCAGCGACACGATGCTGGGCTTTGCCGCGGGCGTGATGCTGTCGGCCTCGTTCTTCTCGCTGATCCTGCCCGGCATCGACGCGGCCGAAGGCCTTTACGGAAGCGTGCTGCTGGCCGCGCTGATCGCGGGCACCGGCATCGCGCTGGGCGCGCTTGCGGTCGCGGCGATGAACGAGTTCATCCCGCACGAACATTTCATCGCGGGCCGCGAAGGCGCCGAGGCGGCCGCACTCGCCAAGATCTGGCTCTTCGTCTTCGCGATCACCATCCACAACTTCCCCGAGGGCATGGCCGTGGGCGTGGGCTTCGGCGGCGGCAACGTGGCGAACGGGATGTCGCTGGCCACCGGCATCGGGCTGCAGAACGCCCCCGAAGGGCTGGCCGTCGCGGTCGCGCTGCGCGGGCAGGGCTACCGGCGCCTGTCGGCCTTCCTGATCGCGCTGGCCACGGGGCTGGTCGAACCGGTGGGGGGCGTGCTGGGGGCGGCGGCGGTGTCGGTCTCGGTGCACCTGCTGCCCTGGGGGCTGGCCTTTGCGGCGGGGGCGATGATCTACATCATCAGCCACGAGATCATCCCCGAAACCCACCGCTACGGCCACCAGAACCGCGCCACCACGGGGCTCACGGCCGGTCTGATCCTGATGATGGTGCTGGACGTGGCGCTGGGCTAGGCCGGCCCCGCCGCCCGTGCCGGATCTCCACACCGCGACAGGCCCTTCGGGTTTCGCCTCGCTTGCGCGAGGCGACCGGGGCCGGGCGCTTTGCGCCCGGCCCGAAACGCGCCTGAACGATGGGCATCGCTCCGGCCCCGCAAGGCCGCCGCGGCAATGGATGTTCTCCTGGTGAAAATACCCGGGGGGTCTGGGGGGCAAAGCCCCCCAGCCGGTCGCCCCGGCGTCAGCCGGGGCGAAACCTCAGCCCGCCTCGCCCACCGCCTCGCGCCAATGCCGCCGGCACAGCGAGACATAGGTCTCGTTGCCGCCGATCTGCACCTGCGCGCCGTCGCGCAGCGCCTGCCCGTCGGGGCCCATCCGCACCACCATCGTGGCCTTCTTCCCGCAATGGCAGATCGTGCGCACCTCGCGCATCTCGTCGGCCAGCGCCAGCAGCGTGGCCGAACCGGGGAACAGCTCGCCCCGGAAATCCACCCGCAGCCCGTAACACATCACCGGCACGCCCAGTTCATCGACCGCGCGGGCCAGTTGCCAGACCTGATCGCGGGTCAGGAACTGCGCCTCGTCGACGAAGACACAGGCGCACGGCCCGGCCGCCAGCCGCGCCGCGACCAGGTCGAACAGGTCATCGCCCGGCGCAAAGGTTCCCGCCTCGGCCCCGAACCCGATCCGCGAGGCGATGCGCCCCGCGCCCGCCCGCGTGTCGACACCCGCGGTCAGCAACAGCGTCTCCATCCCCCGCTCGCGATAATTATGCGCGGCCTGCAACAGGATCGTCGACTTGCCCGCGTTCATCGTCGAATAGTGGAAATAGAGCTTGGCCATCGCCTCACTCCTGCAGGCTGACCACCCCGAATTCGCCGTCCTCGCGCGACTTCATGGCAAGGGCCGCCGCATGGCTGGCCGCGGCGGTGGTGAAATAAGGGATCCGGTCCGACAGCGCGACCGCCCGCATCGAGCGGCTGTCCTCGACCGCCTGCGCGCCCTCTGTGGTGTTCATCACCAGCTGCACCAGCCCGTCCTTCATCACGTCGACGATGGTGCGCCCGCCTTCATAGGCCTTGTTGACGATCTCGGCCTCGATCCCGTTCTCGGCCAGGAAACCGGCCGTGCCCCGCGTCGCCAGGATGGTGAATCCCAGACCCGTCAGGATGCGCGCGGTTTCCGCCAGCTCGGGCGTCTTGTCGGCATCCTTGATCGACAGGAACACCGTGCCTTCGTGCGGCAGCACCGTGCCCGCGCCCAGCTGCGCCTTCAGGAACGCGCGCGGGAAGGACCGGTCATAGCCCATCACCTCGCCCGTCGAGCGCATTTCCGGCCCCAACAGCGTGTCGACCCCCGGGAAACGCGCAAAGGGCAGCACCGCCTCCTTGACGGCAAAGCCCTCGATCTGCGGGTCCACCAGGTCGAAATCGGCCAGCTTCTCGCCCGCCATCACCCGCGCCGCGATCGACGCGATGGGCGACAGCACCGCCTTGGCGACGAAGGGCACGGTGCGGCTGGCGCGCGGGTTCACCTCGATCAGGTAGACCTCGCCATCCTTGACCGCGAACTGCACGTTCATCAGCCCCACGACCCCCAGTTCCAGGGCCAGCGCACGGGTCTGCGCCTTCAGCTCCTCGACGATCCCGGGGGCCAGCGAATAGGGCGGCAGCGAACAGGCGCTGTCGCCCGAATGCACGCCCGCCTCCTCGATATGCTGCATGATGCCCGCGACATGCACATCCTTGCCATCGCACAGCGCATCGACATCCACCTCGGTCGCGCCGGAAAGATAGCTGTCCAGCAGCACCGGCGACTTGCCCGACACCACCACCGCCTCGGAGATATAGCGTTCCAGGTGCGCGGTATCGCGCACGATCTCCATCGCGCGCCCGCCCAGCACGTAAGAGGGCCGGATCACCAGCGGATAGCCGATCTCCTCGGCGGCCTTCATCGCGGCGGCATCCGAGGACGCGATCGCGTTCTTCGGCTGTTTCAGACCCAGCTTGACCACCAGCGCCTGGAACCGCTCGCGGTCCTCGGCCAGGTCGATCGCGTCGGGCGTGGTGCCCAGGATCGGGATGCCTTCGGATTGCAGCGCGTCGGCCAGTTTCAGGGGCGTCTGCCCCCCGAACTGCACGATCACCCCGTGCAGCGTGCCGCGTTCCTGCTCCACCCGCAGGATCTCCATCACGTGCTCAAAGGTCAGGGGCTCGAAATACAACCGGTCCGAGGTGTCGTAATCGGTCGACACCGTCTCGGGGTTGCAGTTGATCATGATCGTTTCATAGCCCGCATCGGTCAGCGCGAAACAGGCGTGGCAACAGCAATAGTCGAACTCGATCCCCTGGCCGATCCGGTTCGGGCCGCCGCCCAGGATCACCACCTTCTTCCGGGTCGAGGGGCGGGCCTCGCATTCGACATCGCCCATCACCGGGGTTTCATAGGTCGAATACATGTAAGGCGTCTGCGCCTCGAACTCGGCCGCGCAGGTGTCGATCCGCTTGAACACCGCCGTCACGCCCAGGTTCTGGCGGGCGCGGCGCACCTGCGCCTCGTCCCGGCCGGTCAGCGTGGCCAGGCGGGCATCGGTAAAGCCCATCATCTTCAGCTTGCGCAGCCCCTCTTCGGTGACCGGCAGGCCCGATTTGCGGATCTCGGCCTCGGCCTCGACGATCTCGCGGATGCGGGACAGGAACCAGGGGTCGTATTTCGTGGCGGCAAAGATGTCGTCATCCGACAGCCCGTGCCGCATCGCCTGCGCGATCACCCGCAGCCGGTCGGGGGTTTGCTTGGACAGCGCGGCAATGACCTGCGCGCGGTCGGGCGCGCCCTCGATGGCGATCTCGTCGAACCCGCTCAGGCCGGTCTCAAGCGACGCCAGCGCCTTTTGCAGCGATTCGTGGATCGTCCGGCCGATCGCCATCGCCTCGCCCACCGATTTCATCGCCGTGGTCAGTTCCGGCTTGGCGCCGGGAAACTTCTCGAAGGCAAAGCGCGGGATCTTGGTCACGACATAGTCGATCGTCGGCTCGAAGGACGCGGGCGTCACCTTGGTTATGTCGTTGTCCAGCTCATCCAGCGTGTAACCCACCGCCAGTTTCGCCGCGATCTTGGCAATCGGGAACCCCGTCGCCTTGGACGCCAGCGCGGACGACCGCGACACCCGCGGGTTCATCTCGATCACCACCATCCGGCCGTCCTCGGGGTTCACCGCCCATTGCACGTTCGACCCGCCGGTTTCGACCCCGATCTCGCGCAGCACGGCAATGCTGCCGTTGCGCATGATCTGGTATTCCTTGTCGGTCAGCGTGAGCGCCGGGGCCACGGTGATGGAATCGCCCGTATGCACCCCCATCGGGTCCACGTTCTCGATGGAACAGACGATGATCGCGTTGTCCGCCTTGTCGCGGACCACCTCCATCTCGAATTCCTTCCAGCCCAGCAGGCTTTCGTCGATCAGGATCTGGTTCACCGGCGAGGCATCCAGCCCCGTGCGGCAGTAATGCACGAACTCCTCGCGGTTATAGGCCACGCCGCCCCCGGTGCCACCCAGGGTAAAGGCGGGCCGGATGATCGCGGGCAGGCCGACATGTTCCAGCGCGGCCATGCATTCGTCCATGTTGTTGGCGATGGTCGCCTTGGGGTTTTCCAGCCCGATCCGGTCCATCGCCTCGCGGAACAGCTTGCGGTCCTCGGCCATCTCGATGGCCGCGCGGTTGGCGCCGATCAGTTCCACCCCGTACTTGTCCAGCACGCCCATGTCCGCCAGCTTCAGCGAGGTGTTCAGCCCCGTCTGCCCGCCCATCGTCGGCAACAGCGCGTCGGGGCGTTCCTTCTCGATGATCTTGGCGACGACCTCGGGGGTGATCGGCTCGATATAGGTGGCATCGGCCAGCCCCGGGTCGGTCATGATCGTGGCCGGGTTCGAGTTCACCAGGATCACCCGGTAGCCCTCTTCGCGCAGCGCCTTGCAGGCCTGTGCCCCGGAATAGTCGAACTCGCAGGCCTGCCCGATGACGATGGGCCCCGCGCCGATGATCATGATGGACTTGATATCGGTTCTCTTCGGCATGCGCCCGTCCCCCGGATTGGCAAATTGCTGCGGGTTATAGCCAAGCGCGGGGGGCACGCAAGGGCGGCGGGATGTTTTTCAGGCCGCGTCGCGCCATGTCCGCGCCGAGGCAAGGAACGCGGCCGCCAGAAACAGGAACAGCAACGCGCCGACGACCTGCAGATCGACGGCCCGATCGCGCAGCACGTTCAGAACGGCCATGTGCAGCGGCGCATAGACCAGGCACAGGATCGCGCCGCCCCGCACACGCCCCAGCGTCGACAGCAGCACCGGGGCAAAGGCCGTCGCCGCAAGGAAGTAATAGCCCCACGCGATCGGCCCCAGCAGCGGCAAAAGGGTCAGTGCGGCCGGCCACAGCGCGGCGCGCCGCGCCCCGCGGCCGGCCCTGCGCATCGCAAGGCCCAGGCCCAGGATCGCCGCCACGACCGCCGCCTTGCCGGCCAGGACCAGGGCGGCGGGCTTGTCCGACACCGCGATGACCTGCGGCGCGATCTGGCCCGGATGGGTATTGGCGAGGGGCACCGATACGGGCTCTGCCCCCGCCAGCCGTGCGGCCACCGCATCCAGGCTGAAGGACAGCGCGCTGAAAAAGCCCGTCTCGCCGATCGCCGCGACATGGCCCAGGAACGCGGCGTGCAGCGGCCAGCCCGCCACCGCGACCGATACCAGCCCAAGCGCCAGCCCGACCGCGGCAAAGGACGCAAAGGCGCGCCGCTCGCCCGAAACAAGCCAGATCAGCGCGAACGCCGCCGGGAACAGCTTGATCGAGGCGGCCAGCGCCATCGCCGCCCCCGCGCTTGCCGGCCGTCCCGCCTCTGCCCGCTCCAGCGCCAGCACCACCAGGAAGGCCACCAGGATCTGCGACTGGTTCTGGTACAGCGCGATCATGCCCACGGGCGTCATGTGGATCAGCACCTGGCTGATCACCAGATAGCCAAAGACCCCGGGGCCCGCCCCCGCGGCCCGCCGCGCCAACAGCGGCATCGCGACCAGAAGCGCGGTGTTCAGCGCGCCCGCCACCGCCGCGACCGTCGCGAAATCCGTCACCCGCGTCAGCCCCCCGAACACCCAGGCCCAGAGCGGCGGATAGACGAAGGGATAGACATGGCCCTCATGGCCCAGCGCGGCGGCGCGCGCGGTCCAGCCCTCGGGCGGCAGCATGCGGAAAAGGCCGTCGGCGGGGGCATAGACCGGCCCGCCCCCGGCGAATGCCTCGCCCGCCAGCCACAGCGGCAACAAATCGCCCGACATCCGCGGCGCGGCGACAAGGGCGATGGCGATATAGCCCAGTACCAGCATGCCCAACGCCACGCCCGCCGCCCGCCACGCGGCCGGGCCGCCGGAACGGGCGGGGGGGCTGTCCTGGGGCACGGGGATCATGGGGCGGGCGGGCCTCCTGCGGGTGTGGCGGGCAGATCACCATAGCGCGCCGGGGCTTTCGAACTCCTTTCGCGCGCCGTATGCGATTGCACGGCGCGCCGCGGCGCCCTTGCAACAGCCGCGCGGCCCCGGCGCCTGCGACGGAATCGCCTTGGCCGGGCCGGCGAGTCTGGCAGGAAAATTCCGCCTCCGGGCCCGCCACCGGGCCCGCCGGGCCGGGCCGCGTTCACCGCTGCTTCGCAAAAACCTTTTTACTACAGTGGGATACGCCCCGCGTTCCGGCCCGGGGCAGGGTGCCTTACAAACCTGACAGCGATTTGACTTGTGTCAAGTTGAGTTGACAGAGGTTGTGTCATGTTGTCTCGCGAAACACGGGGAGTCGATCCATGCGCATTGTCTTTTTGCATCCCAACTACAAGTCCGGTGGCGCCGAGATCGCGGGCAACTGGCCGCCGGCCTGGGTGGCCTATCTCACGGGCTCGCTGCGGATTGCGGGATATGACGACATCACCTTCATCGACGCGATGACGCACAACCTGTCCGAGGATGACGTCCGCGCCCAGCTGAAGGACCTGAAACCCGACGTGGTCGCCACCACCTCGATCACGCCGTCGATCTACGCCGCCGAACGGCTCCTGGAAATCGCCAAGGAAGTGGTGCCGAACGCGGTGCGTGTCCTGGGCGGCATCCACGCCACCTTCATGTTCAAGCAGGTCCTGTCCGAGGCCCCCTGGGTCGACGTGATCGTGCGCGGCGAGGGCGAAGAGATCGTCGTCGAGCTGATGAACGCGATCCGCGACAAGCGCTGGCCGGAATGCCGCCGCGACATCAAGGGTCTGGCCTTCCTGGATGGCGAGGAAATCGTCGCCACCCCCGCCGCGCCGACGATCAAGAACATCGACGCGCTGAAACCCGACTGGGACATCCTCGACTGGGACAAGTACATCTACATCCCGCTGAACTGCAAGGTGGCCATCCCCAACATGGCCCGCGGCTGCCCGTTCACCTGCTCGTTCTGCTCGCAGTGGAAATTCTGGCGCGACTACCGCATCCGCGACCCGAAACTCGTCGTCGACGAGATCGAGGACCTGGTGGAACGGCACGGCGTCGGCTTCTTCATCCTCGCCGACGAGGAACCGACTATCAACCGCAAGAAGTTCATCGCCTTCTGCCAGGAACTGATCGACCGCGGCCTGCCCGACAAGGTGAAATGGGGCATCAACACCCGCGTGACCGACATCCTGCGCGACGAGGAATTGCTGCCCTTCTACCGCAAGGCGGGCCTGGTCCACATCAGCCTCGGCACCGAGGCCGCGGCGCAGCTGAAGCTTGACCAGTTCAACAAGGAAACCCGCGTCGAGGACAACAAGCGCGCGATCCAGTTGCTGCGCGACGCTGACATCCTGACCGAGGCGCAGTTCATCGTGGGGCTCGACAACGAAACCCCCGAGACGCTGGAAGAAACCTTCCAGCTGTGCTGGGACTGGCAGCCGGATCTCGCCAACTGGGCGATGTATACCCCCTGGCCGTTCACGCCGCTGTTCCAGGAACTGCACAACAAGGTCGAGGTCTTCGACTACTCGCGCTACAACTTCGTGAACCCGATCATGAAGCCCGAGGCGATGGACCGTGCCGAGCTTTTGGACCGGGTGATGAACAACTACCGCCGGTTCTACATGCGCAAGGCGCTGTTCCACTACCCGTGGCGCGGCACCGGGTTCCGCCGGCGCTACCTGCTGGGCTGCCTCAAGGCATTCCTCAAGGCCGGCGTGCAGCGCTCGTTCTATGACCTTGGCAAGAACAACTACTGGGGCCCGCAGTCCAAGGACAAGGTCAAGTTCGAATTCGACATGACCCGCCAGCCCGCCCAGGCGCAGATCGACGACTGGGTGTCGAACGCCGACAAGGCCGCACAGGCCGCGGCCAAGCGCAAGTCCAAGGATGCCAGCTTCAAGATGCCGGTTGAGGGCGCGGCGGCGAAACAGGCGGCCGAGGCCAAGGTCTGCGGCGGCGGCGACCAGCAGATGGAAGACGCCTGATGAAAGACACCCTGTCCGGCCACGCGGGCCGGATCGGACCGAATGCCGTGCTCCAGCTTCTCCCTGTGCTGGAGACGGCGGGCGGGGCGGCGCTCCGCGACGAGATGCTAGAGGCGGCGGGCCTTGCCGAACCCCCGTCGGACACCGGCCTTATGGACGAGGGACCGGCCGCCGCCATGCATCGCGCCCTGCGCCGCCGCCTGCCCGGACGCGCGCCCGACCTCCTGCGCGAGGCGGGCGCGCGCACCGGGGACTATATCCTCGCCCACCGCATCCCGGCGCTTGCGCAAAAGGTGCTCAAGGCGCTGCCCCCGGTGCTGGCGGCCCCGATCCTCGCCAAGGCCATCGCGAAACACAGCTGGACCTTCGCCGGATCGGGCGAATTCCGCGTCATCTCGACCCGGCCGCTGGTCTTCGAACTCACCGACAACCCGCTGATCCGCGGCGAAAGCGCGCCGCACCCGATCTGCGGCTGGCACGAGGCCGTGTTCGACCGGCTGTTCCAGACCCTCGTCGACCGCCGCCTGCGCACGCGCGAGACGAAATGCACCGCCTCCGGCGCATCGGTCTGCCGGTTCGAGATTTCCCGCGGCTGAGCTATTCGGCGGCGTGCCGTGCGCGCGCCGCCGCCTGCACCATGTAATCGCGCGCCAGCGGCACCGCGTCGGCCCGTTTCGCGAACTGCATCTGGAACACGCATTGCCGGTCGACCTCGAAGGTCGCCTGGCAGGCCACCAGGTAATACCGCCACATCCGCACGAACCGTTCGTCATACATCGCGCGCACCCGGTCCAGCCGCGCCTCGAACCGCGCGCGCCATTCCGCCAGCGTTGTCGCGTAATGCAGCCGCCAAATCTCCAGGTCGGTCAGCCACATCCCCGTCCGCTCGACGGGCCGCGCGACATCCGACAGCGTCGGCACGTATCCGCCCGGAAAGATGTATTTCTGCATCCAGCCCGCCCGCATCGCCGCGCCCTGCACCCGCCCGATCGTGTGGATCAGCGCCACGCCATCATCGGTCAGCAACCGTTCCAACTGGCCGAAATATTCGTCGTAATGGGCGCTGCCGACATGTTCGAACATGCCCACGCTGACGATCCGGTCGAACGGCCCCGTCAGCCGGCGGTAATCCACCAGGCGCAACGCGACCCGGTCACCCAGCCCCGCCGCCGCGACGCGCTCCTGCGCCAGCGCCAGCTGGTTCTTCGACAGCGTCACGCCGGTCACCCGCACCCCGTAATCGCGCGCCAGCGTGATCGCCATCCCGCCCCAGCCGCAGCCGATATCCAGCACGTGCAAACCCCGCTCAAGCCGCAGCTTGGCTGCGATATGCGCCTTTTTCGCGGCCTGCGCTTCCTCCAGGCTCAGGCCCGGCCGCGGGAAATAGGCACAGCTGTATTGCAGGTCGGAATCCAGGAACAGCCCGTAGAATTCGTTCGACAGATCATAATGATGCGCCACGTTCGCCCGCGCGCGTTCCGGCGTGTTGCGCGCCACCCAGGCCGCCAGCCGGTTGCGCGCCCCGGTGGCCGCCCGCACCCAGCCGGGCAATCCCGCCCGCCGCCGGTTGCGCAACAGCAGCACCATCAACGCGTGCAGCCGGTCCCCCTCGACCGTGATCCGCCCCTCCATGTATCCCTCGCCCAGCCCCATGTCCGGGTTCAGGCACAGCGCGCGAACCGTCGCCGCATCGGCAATCGCGATCCGCACCGCATCCCCGCCGCCCGGCCCGTACCGCCGGGACGTGCCGTCCGGGAAATCCACCCCCAATTCGCCCTCGCGCATGAACCGCGACAGCATCCTGTCCAAGAGTTGTTGCCACATCGCAAACCCCACCTGTCTGCAATGCCTGTGCCCCGCCTCGCGCGTTAACATACCTTAAAACCCGCGATCCCCCAAATTGCCCCGCCGCCTCCCTTGACTTCGCGCCGCATCAAGGGTGTATCGGCGCGGACCCGCCGCAAGCCTGAAGGACAAGCGCCATGCATCCCTTCCGCAGCCATACCTGCGCCGACCTGACCAAAGCCGATGTGGGCGAAACCGTCCGCCTGTCGGGCTGGGTGCACCGCGTCCGCGACCACGGGGGCGTGCTGTTCATCGACCTGCGCGACCATTACGGCATCACCCAGGTGCTGGCCGACCCCGACAGCCCCGTCTTCGCCGAGGTCGAAAAGGTCCGCAGCGAATGGTGCATCCGCATCGACGGCGAGGTGAAGGCCCGCGCGGAATCGCTCATCAACCCGAAACTGCCCACCGGCGAGATCGAGGTCTATATCCGCGACATCGAGGTTCTGGGATCGGCCGAGGAACTGCCGCTGATGGTGTTCGGCGACCAGGAATACCCCGAGGAAACGCGCCTGCGCTATCGCTACCTCGACCTGCGGCGCGAGGCGATGCAGGACAACATGAAACTGCGCTCCGACGTGGTGGCCAGCATCCGCCGCCGCATGTGGGACAAGGGGTTCCGCGAATACCAGACCCCGATCATCACCGCCTCCTCGCCCGAGGGCGCGCGCGACTTCCTCGTGCCCTCGCGCCTGCATCCGGGCCGCTTCTACGCGCTGCCGCAGGCCCCGCAAATCTTCAAGCAGCTGATCATGGTCTCGGGCTTCGACCGCTATTTCCAGATTGCGCCCTGCTTCCGCGACGAAGACCCCCGCGCCGACCGCTCGCCCACCGATTTCTACCAGCTCGACATGGAAATGAGCTTTGCCACCCAGCAGGACGTGTTCGACACGATCCAGCCGGTGATCGAAGGCGTGTTCGAGGAGTTCGGCGGCGGCCACAAGGTCGACAAGCACTGGCCCCAGATCAGCTATGCCGACGCCGCCCGCTGGTACGGCACCGACAAGCCCGACTTGCGCAACCCGATCAAGATGCAGGATGTGTCCGACCATTTCCGGGGCTCGGGCTTCGCCATCTTCGCCAAGCTCCTGGAACAGGACGGCACCGAGATCCGCGCCATTCCCGCCCCCACCGGCGGCTCGCGCAAGTTCTGCGACCGCATGAACAGCTTCGCCCAGAAAGAGGGCCTGCCGGGAATGGGCTACATCTTCTGGCGCGACGGTGAAAACGGGATGGAGGCCGCCGGCCCGCTGGCCAAGAACATCGGCCCCGAACGCACCGAGGCGATCCGCCAGCAACTGGGCCTTGGTAAGGGCGACGCCGCGTTCTTCCTTGGCGGCAAGCCCGCCGCCTTCGAATCCGTCGCGGGGCGTGCCCGCAACGTCATCGGCGAGGAACTGGGCCTGACCGAAAAGGACCGCTTCGCCTTTTGCTGGATCGTCGATTTCCCGATGTACGAAAAGGACGACGAAACCGGCGCGATCGACTTTTCCCACAACCCGTTCTCCATGCCCCAAGGCGGCATGGAAGCGCTGGAGGGCGACCCGCTTCAGGTTCTGGGCTACCAGTATGACCTCGCGTGCAACGGCTACGAACTGATCTCGGGCGCGATCCGCAACCACCGCCTCGACACCATGTTCAAGGCGTTCAGCCTGGCCGGTTACACCGAGGACGAGGTGCGCGCCCGGTTCCCCAGCCTGGTCAACGCCTTCCGCTTCGGCGCGCCGCCCCACGGCGGTTGCGCGGCGGGCATCGACCGCATCGTGATGCTGTTGGCCGACCAGCAGAACATCCGCGAGGTCATCATGTTCCCGATGAACCAGCGCGCCGAAGACCTGATGATGGGCGCCCCCACGCTGCCCACCAACGAACAATTGCGCGAATTGCGCCTGCGGGTGCTGCCGCCGGAGGAGTGATGCTCCGTCCGCTGGAGGATCTGGGATACGATGTGCGGGCCAAGAACCACGCGCTGGCCATCCTGACCCAGGATTTTCCCGCGGAACTCGGCGAACTCGTCTCCGTGCTGGCCGAGTTCCGCATCGCCATCCCCGAGATCATCGGGGGCGGCGGCGGCGAGGCGCGCTTTACCCAGCGGCTGCGCAAATCCCTGGCCGAGGCGGGCTGGCCGAAACATGTCTTCCACGTCCAGACCATCGTCGACGGCGTCGAACGCGAAGGCATCAGCCACGAGATCGACCATGTCCGCCGCGCCCCGGCCGGCACGCTCGCCCTCGAAATCGAGTGGAACAACAAGGATCCGTTCTACGACCGCGACCTTGAGAATTTCCAGCGCCTGCACGCCCAATCGGCCCTCAGCGTCGGCGTGATCGTCACCCGCGGCGCCACCATGCAGGCGGCGTTCCGCGCGCGCATCGCCGCACGCCTTGCCGCCGATGGCGTGGCCTGCGAGGCCGACCTTGCCCGTTACGGCATCGCCGAACGCACCGCCGCCCAGCGCAAGGCGGTCGCCCGGCTGGTTGCCCAGGGCCTGCCCTTCGCCGAGGCGTTCACCCGCAATTTCGTCTCCAGCAAGTTCGGCCAGGCCACCACCCATTGGGACAAGCTGGTGGCGCGGCTGGACCGGGGCGTCGGCAATCCCTGTCCGCTGTTGCTGCTGGGGTTGCCCGACCGCGTTCTGGTCGACTGACTATTCCGCCGCCATTCCCGAATTATAGGCGTAGGTCTTCCAGTCGGGCTTGTAATCCGCATCCGCCTGGTTGCCCCAGACCGTCCAGCCCTCGCGCACGCCGCGGCCGAACAACTCCAGGTAGGGCCCCCAGGAACAGCCCTCGATCAGATCGTATTGTTCATCGGGCTTGCGCGAATGCTCGCGCTTGCGCGTTTGCAGCATGTTCACCTGCCGCCGCCCGGGCGCCAGCGTGCGGGCGTTCTTGCCGCGCGTGCCGAACAACAGCAATTCCGTCACGTTGCGGAAATAGAACCCCACGCCGCGCCCGTCCGACCCGCCATCCTTGCGCACCTTGTGCCAGACGATGTTCGACTTGTACTCGAATCCCCAGGCCGCCAGCACCTGCAACCCCTGCGGCAACAGCGCGTTGGGCACCCACAGGTAACAATGCGCCCGGTCCTCCAGGTGGTCGGCCACCGGAAGGGCGCAGATATCGTCGACCTCCAGCGTCGGGTATCGCGACAGCCGCTTGTGTTCGGGGGCGACCTTGCCGGTCCGGTTGATGAATCGCCAGGGCGGGTCGGCCAGAACGGTGCCGAACCGGTCATTCCCCAGGAACTCACGCAGGTCTTGTGCGGCCGAGCTTGTCATATCCAACATATTGGCGGAAAACCCCCGATGGTCCAACACGAACATTAGTGGAACATCCAGGCGTTGACAAACCCTTTCCGCCGGGCCGCGGGGCCGGTTACACCGGCCAGACCGTGCCCAGCACCGCCACCGAGAACGAGGCGATGCCGCCCAGGAACAGGCCGCGGTCGAACAGGGCTTTCAGGCGGTCGGTCGGCATGGCTTGGCTCCCCTCTTGGATCGGATCAGGGATGCCACCGCAATGGGGCGGCAATTCGGCGGGAAGCGTTCTAAAATCGGTTGGTTTCGGTCTTTCGCCCGCCCGCGCTTTGGCGCTAGATCGGCACGTCGCGCACGGAGGACCGCATGGACCAGCCCGCCCCCCTGGGCGTCGAGGTGCCCGGATGGGTGCCGCCGCCGCGCCCGCCGCGCCAGGCGCTGCGCGGGCGCTGGGTCACGCTCGACCCGCTGACCGCCGACGCCCACGCCGCCGCGCTCCACCGCGCCAATACCGCCGATCCGTCGATCTGGACCTATCTGCCCTACGGCCCCTTCCCGGACGAAGCCGCCTTCGCCGGCTGGATCGACGCCGTGACCGCGGGCGCCGACCCGGTGTTCTTCGCCATCCGCCCGCACGATCAGGACGCCGCCGGGGTGCTGTCCTACCTGCGCATCCAGCCCGAGGCCGGTTCGATCGAGATCGGCCATGTCTGTTTCTCGGCCGCGCTGCAACGCACGCCCGCGGCGACCGAGGCGGTGACCCTGCTTGTCGGCTGGGCCTTCGGGGCGGGCTATCGCCGGGTGGAATGGAAATGCAACGCGCTGAACCTGGCCTCGCGCCGGGCGGCGCAGCGCTTCGGGTTCAGCTACGAGGGCGTGTTCCGCCAGCAGAACGTCGTCAAGGGCCGCAACCGCGACACCGCCTGGTTCGCCGCGATCGACGGGGAATGGCCCGCGCTGAAATCGGCCTATGACCGCTGGCTGGCGCCGTCGAATTTCGACGCATCGGGCCGCCAGATCGTGCCCCTGGGCGACCTGACCGCGCCGATCCGCGTCAGCAGTGATCCCGCCCTTGGCTGAAGGCTTGCGAACCACGGCGCAAGGCCCGATAAACCGCCCCGACATCAGCCCGAAAGGAATGCCCCATGATCGGCCGCCTGAACCACGTCGCCATCGCCGTCCCCGACCTCAAGGCGGCCGCGGAGCAATACGCCACCACGCTGGGCGCCAAGGTCGGCGCGCCCCAGGACGAACCCGATCACGGCGTCACGGTGGTGTTCATCGAACTGCCCAACACCAAGATCGAACTGTTGTATCCGCTGGGCGAGGACAGCCCGATCAAGGGCTTTCTCGAAAAGAACCCCGCGGGCGGCATCCACCATATCTGCTACGAGGTGGACGACATCCTGGCCGCCCGCGACCGGCTCAAGGAACAGGGCGCCCGCGTGCTGGGCACGGGCGAGCCCAAGATCGGCGCCCATGGCAAGCCGGTGCTGTTCCTGCACCCCAAGGATTTCAACGGCTGCCTGGTCGAACTCGAACAGGTCTGAGCACCGCGCTCAGGCCGCGCCCTGCGGGGCCAGCCGGTTCACCAGGTGGGTGAACACCGCCGCGCCCAGGATCGGGATCACCAGGTTCACCAGCGGCAGCGACAGCGGCACCGCCATCAGCAATCCCGCCACGAACACCGTCAGCCCGTGGCGCTTCCTAAGTGCCACGGCACCCTTGCGCCCCAGCCGCCGCATCGCCGCCATCTGGAAATATTCCCGGCCCAGCAGGAACCCGTTCACCGCCCAGAACAGGATCGGCGCCAGCGGGCCGACCATGAAATACAGCACCAGCGCCACCAGGTTCACGCCCACCACCACGGCAAGGAACCCGACCGCGTCGCGGATCTGGTCGAAGACCGGGATCGGCGCGACCTTGGGCAAATGGGGATAATGCTTCGCCTCAACCGCCTCGGCCACGTCGTCCAGGAACAGCCCGGTAAAGGCCGACGCCACCGGCACCATCAGGAAAATCGACAAGACCAGCATCAGGATCAGCGACGCGCCCGAAATCAGGTTGTCCACCCATTGCACCTCGCCGATCCAGGGCAGGGTGAAACTGTCGGGCAACAGCCACCCGATCAGCACGAAGATTGCCGCGTACACCACCGCCAGCAACAGCACCGACAGCCCGATGCCGAGGAGCAGCACCTTGCGGAACGCCCGGTCGCCCAGTTGCCCCAGCGTTTTCAGGAAGGCCGAAAAGATCATTCCGTCCCCCAGGTCGTGATCGCGTCCAGGTCGGGGCGGGGTCGTTCGGGCGGCGCCGCCGTTTCCGTGCCGATATGGATCACGCCCGCCACCCGTTCGTGCGGCGACAGGCCCAGCCCGCTTTCCACGAATTCCCGGTCATGCGACGGCCAGCCCGACAGCCAGTTCGCCCCCCAGCCCGCCGCCAGCGCCGCGTTCACCAGCGCCAGGCAGACCGCCCCGGCGGAGTAGAGCTGTTCGATCTCGGGGATCTTGTCCGACGGTTTCGGCGCCGCGATCACCGCGACGGCCAGCGGGCTGCCCTCATAGGCCGCCGCCGCCTTGTCGATCGCCTCCGCCGCCAGTCCCAGCGCCGCGCCGCGGGTCCGCACCAGCCCCGCCAGCCGGTCCAGCGCGCCGCGCTCCAGCACGATGAACCGCCAGGGTTCCAGCTTGCCGTGATCGGGGGTGCGCGCCGCCGCCGTCAGGATCGGGCGCAGCGCGTCGCGGTCGGGCGCGGGGGCGCGCAGCGTCTTCGCGGGGCGCGAGCGGCGGGTCAGCAGGAAATCCAGCACCTCGGGGCGCGGCTCGGGCATGGGGGCCTCCTTTGTCCTTAGGTTTCATGTCGGCCATCGCGCCGCCCGGTTCAAGCCCGGCTTGACGCCGCCGCGCCCATGGCCCAGCAAACCGGCCATGGACCTGAGACAGCTTTCCGCCCCCGGCACCGAGATCGCCCTGCGCGTCACGCCCAAGGCCTCGCGCAACCGCATCGTGGCCGAGGACGGCGTGCTGCGGGTCTATGTCACCGTGGTCCCCGAGGACGGCAAGGCCAACGCCGCCGTCCTGAAACTTCTGGCCAAGGCGCTGGGCGTGCCGAAATCGCGGCTGGAAATCATCCGCGGCCACACCGCCCGCGACAAGTTGGTGCGGGTCGGCGGCTGAGGCCCCCACACGTCCGGAACACGCGCGCCCCGCCCAATGCCTCGCCCCTTGACGGTGGCCTGCCGGCCCAGGTCCGGCATCTCCGCCTTGCCTCGCCATACGCTACGGCCGCTGGACGATTGCCTCTAGCGCATCCACACGATCCTGACCGACAACGGCATCCCGTTCGCCGAACAGCCGCGAAACCGGATCACGATCATCTCTCGGCCAATGCGGTTCGACATGATCTGCGGGGTAAGCGGGATCGGATATCGGCTGACCAAGCCGATCCACCGGGCGCCGGGACGGAACAGCTAGTCGCGCTCGGGCCCGATCCGGTAGATGCCTTCGGGCAGGTCCAGCGCCGCGCCCAACTCGTGCAGCTGCGCCAGCGACAGCGTCACCTTCTGCACCCGGTCGGTGCGCGGGTCGAACTGTTCGATCGTCACGCAATCCTCGAAGGCCGTGATCGTCACGTCCTCCTGCAGGTGGCTCTGGCCCTCGTCGACAAGGGTGATGACGGTGGCGTCGAATTCGTGCTCGATGGTGAACATGGGCTCAGGCTAGCCGCCCGCGCGCCCCTTGTGAAGCCGCCGCCGGTGCATCGCGTAAAGAACCGGCGCCGCGATCCGCTCGTATCCCAGGTCCGCCACCTGCCGCACCCCCGGCAGGCCCAGCACCCGCGCCAGCCAGCGCATGCGCCCGATCCCCGACCACAGCGCCAGGAAGGCCGGGAACCCCGCGATCACCTGGCCGTCGCGCACCACGTGCAGCCGCCGCGCGGCGTCCTCCGCGCTCAGGCCCAGGTGCGCCAGGTCGGCGTCGTTCAGGTCGGTGAACCGCACCGCCGCGCCCTCGGCCCGGGCCATCCGCCGATACCCGGCGATCTCGCGCGCGCAGACCGGGCAGGCCCCGTTATAGATCACTTCCGTTTCCGCCATGCCCCGGCATTTAGCACGCCCGACCGGGCCGAAAACCGCCGTCCGTGGCCCCTCCCGGCGATTTGACACGCATCAAGGCGTTAATGCGCCCCGTTCGCTTTACTAAGCGGGAACCGAGGTTACGGGAGAATGCGATGTCCGGCCAGAACAAGTATGACGAACACGCCCAGCTGGTGGAAAAGATGGCCGAAACGCTGGGCGTCGACCTGACCGAGGAGATGATGGCCGGCAACTGGACGCCCGAGGACATGCAGGCCACCGTGTCGCGCTGCCTGGGCTGCACCGATCCCGCCCATTGCAAGGGCTGGCTGGGCGAGAACACCGCCGGGGCCGACGAAACCCCCGGCTATTGCCGCAACAAGGATCTGCTGGAGGCGATGCGGACCCGTCTGGTGTCCGCCTGAGTGGCGATGGAAGATCAGGGCAGGCTGTCGAAACATTTCTGGCTGACGCAGGGCATGGCGCGCACCATCGGCGCCAATGTCAACGACGCGCTCAGGGACGGTCACCTGGGCCGCGGCGAATTCGCCGAACTGGTCGCGCGGTGCTGCCAATGCGACCGCACCGAACGCTGCATGCCCTGGCTCGCCCAACAGGGCGCCGGCGCCGAGGAAATCCCCGACTGGTGCCCGCTCAAGGCCCGTCTCCAGGCGCTCAAGGAATACGCCTGACCCGCCGGGCGCGTCCCGGATCCGCGCCGCCGCCGGGTCCGCGCCCCGCTCCGTCGCGGGCTGCGGCATCCTGTCAGGGCCGGCGCGTCTCCCAGGCCAGCCAGTCCTCGGCCTCCTTGGTCGCCCCCACGGTTTCCCAGGTGATCACCGGCAGTTCATAGGGGTGTTCCACCTCGATCAGCGTGACCAGCGCCTCGCGCGCCGCCTCGGTCGTCTTCAAGGTGATCTGCACCTCCTCGTCCTCCGACACCTCGTCCTGCCAGTGAAACAGGCTCAGGACACCGGGCACGATATTGGCACAGGCCGCCAGCCGCTCGGCCAGCGCCGCCTGCGCGATGGCGCGCGCGCTGTCCAGGTCGGGGCAGGTGGTGGTGACGTGGATCATGGGCGGGCCTCCGGCTGGTGACCCGCCCATCCTAGCCGCCCCTGCCGCGCTGTTAAGCCCCTAGGGCAGCGCCAGCGTGATCGGCGCGGATGCGTTGTTGCCCTCGTTGCTTTCCTCGACCCGGCAATAGGGCGGCATCATCTCGTCGCCCGCGCAACTGTCGGCCCGCGCGCTTAGCGCCACGTTCACCCCGTGTTCGGCCGGGTGGAACACCAGGTGCCCGTCGAACGTGACCGACGCCCCCGGCGCCAGCGGCGTGGTGGTCGACGGGTAATAGACGAACGGTGCGCCCGGCGGCACGTCGAACCCCACCGAGAAGGTGCGCGCCGGGTCGATCGCCCCCCCGCTGTAATGGGTCGAAACCTTGAACGGCCCCGCGGGGTCCGTGCCCTGGTTGGTGACCACGACCCGCAGCGGGTATTCCACCGCGTTGTCGGCATTGATCACCGGCGCCCCGTTGGGTTGCACGTTCGACACCACCAGGTCGGCCCCGCAGCCCGCGACCAGTGCCGCCGAGGCCAGCGCCAGCGTCCGTTTCCAAAGTTCCATGATGCGCCTCCCGAAGCGTCTGCGCGCCCGCACCGGCCCGGCCGGGCGCGTTGCAAACCCTCGTCCCTTCGGCAACTCGTCCCCCGCGTTCCAGCCTAGGCGGCGGGGCAGGCGGCGCATTGACCGCCGTCAACCGGGCGGCGATGCTCAGGGCATCAACCGCCCCCACAGGTCGTATTCGCCGGCCTCGTCCACCTCGACCGTGACGATGTCCCCCGGCGCCAGACGCCCCGCGCCCTCGTCGATGAACAGGCAGCCGTCGATTTCGGGCGCATCGGCCCGGGTCCGGCAGGTGGCCACGCCGTCTTCGTCCACCTCGTCGACGATCACCTGCATCCGCTGGCCCACCTTGGCCGCCAGCTTCGCCTCGGAAATGGCCTGCGCCTTTTCCATGAACCGGTCCCAGCGCTCCTGCTTGACCTCGTCCGGCACATGGTCGGGCAGGGCGTTCGACCGGGCGCCCGCGACGTTTTCATATTGAAAACACCCCACCCGGTCCAGTTGCGCCTCGTCCAGCCAGTCCAGCAGGGTCTGGAATTCCTCTTCCGTCTCGCCCGGATAGCCCACGATAAAGGTCGAGCGCAGCGCGATCTCGGGGCACACCGCCCGCCACGCTGCGATCTCGTCCAGCGTTTTCGCCGCCGCCGCGGGCCGCGCCATCCGTTTCAACGTCTCGGGGTGGGCATGCTGGAACGGGATATCCAGGTAAGGCAGGATCAGCCCCTCGGCCATCAGCGGGATCAGCTCGCGCACATGCGGGTAGGGATAGACGTAATGCAGCCGCACCCACGCCCCCAGACCCCCCAGGTCGCGCGCCAGGTCCGTGATATGCGCCCGGTGCCCCCGGTCCTCGGCATGTTTCAGGTCGACGCCATAGGCCGAGGTGTCCTGGCTGATCACCAGCAATTCCCGCACCCCCGCCTCGACCAGCCGCTCGGCCTCGCGGATCACCGCATGCGCCGGGCGCGAGGCCAGCCGCCCGCGCATGTCGGGAATGATGCAGAACCGGCACTTGTGGTTACAGCCCTCGGAAATCTTGAGGTAACTGTAATGGCGCGGCGTCAGCTTCACCCCCGAGGCGGGCAACAGGTCCACGAACGGGTCGGGGTCGGGCGGCACCGCGGCATGCACCGCGTCCAGCACCTGTTCGTATTGATGCGGCCCCGTGACGGCCAGAACCGTGGGATGCGCGCCCGTGATATATCCCGGCTCCGCCCCCAGGCAGCCCGTCACGATCACCCGCCCGTTTTCGGCCAGCGCCTCGCCGATCGCCTCCAGGCTTTCGGCCTTGGCGGAATCGAGGAACCCGCAGGTGTTCACGATCACCGCGTCGGCGCCCGCGTAATCGGGGCTGATCGCGTAACCCTCGGCGCGCAGCCGCGTCAGAATCCGTTCGCTGTCCACCAGCGCCTTGGGACAGCCGAGGGACACCATGCCGATGGTCGGCTGGCCGGGGCGGGCGGTGCCCTCGATCCGGGCGCGGGGGGCCAGGTCGGGGCGCAGATCGGGCGGGTTCGTTGCCATGCGCCCCATATAGCGACCCGCCCCGCCGCGGGAAAGCGCAAGCCGTTCTTGCAGGCCGCCCGCCCGCGCGCCTAGACTCGGGCCACCAACCCGGGGGCTTGCCATGCGCTGGATCATCCGTCTCGTTCTTGCCGTTCTCGTTCTGGCCGTGCTTGGCCTCGGCGGGCTGTTCCTGTTGCCGGGCGAGCGCATCGCCGGGCTGGTGCAGGACCAGGTGCGCGCCGCCACGGGCCGCGACCTGACGCTGTCGGGGCGGCTGTCGCCGTCGCTCTGGCCGCAGATCGGGGTGGCGACGGGGCCGGTGACGCTGTCCAATGCCGATTGGTCCGACGCAGGCCCGATGCTGGCCGCCGAGGGGCTGTCGGTCGGGCTCGACCTCGGCGCGCTGATCGGCGGCGATATCGTCATCCGCGAGGTGACCGTCCAGGCGCCGCGCATCGTGCTGGAGAAATCCGCCGACGGGCGGGCGAACTGGGTGTTCGGCGCCGAACCCGCGCAAGAATCCGCCCCCGCGGCCGCGCAGGCCCCCGCCGACGCCCCCGCCGAGATGCGCCGCTTCACCCTCGATCGCGGCCAGATCAGCGACGGCACCATCCTCTACATCGACCGCGCCGCGGGCACCCGCGTGGAACTGGCCGCGCTGGATGCCGCCGTGGCACTCCCCGATTTCGCGGGCCCCGCCGAGGTGACGCTCTCGGCCGAGTTGGGTGGCCAGCCGCTTTCGGCCAGCGCCCGCATCGCGCGCTTTGCCGATTTCACCGGCGGCGCGGTCTCCGGCCTCGCGCTGAACGCCACGCTGGGCGGCACGCAGCTTGCCTTCGACGGGCGCGCGGGCCTCGACCCGCTGGCCGCCGAGGGCGCGCTGGACGCCGACCTTTCCGACCTCGCCGCGGTCTTCGCCGCCCTGGGCCAGCCCGCCCCCGACCTGCCGCCCGGCGTCGGCCAGCGTCTGGCACTGGCGGGCCAGCTGACCTATGCGCCCGAGGGCACGGTCCACCTGCGCGACGCGACCCTGCGCCAGGACGCGAACACGATCACCGGCGGCGCCGACCTTGCCTTCGGCGACCGCCCGCGCCTGACCGGCACGCTCGCCGCCGGTGCGCTGGACCTGTCCGCGCTGACCGGGGGCGGGGGCGGCTCCGGCGGTGGCGGTGGCAATGGCGGTGGCGGTGGCGCAGACGGCTGGTCCACCGCCCCCATCGACGTCGGCGGCCTCGGCGCGCTGGATGCCGACCTGTCGCTGAGTGCCGACAGCGTGAACCTCGGCACCGCCCGGCTTGGCCCCACCCGCCTCGGCGCCACGCTTACCGACCGCCGCCTCGTGCTCGACCTGCGGCAGGTCAGTGCCTATGGCGGCACCGTCACCGGCAATTTCGTCGTCAACGGGCGCGGCGGCCTGTCGGTCGGCGGCGACCTGAACGTGGCGGGCGTCGCCATGCAAGGCCTGCTGTCGGATCTGGCCGATTACGACCGGCTGATCGGGCAGGGCGACCTGCGGCTGAAATTCCTGGGCGTCGGCAATTCCATGGCCGCGCTCATGTCCGGCCTGTCCGGCTCGGGCGCGGTCAGCTTCGGCAAGGGCGAACTGCGCGGCTTCGACCTGGTGGGCATGATCCGCACCATGGACACCGCTTACGTGGGCGAGGGCGCCAAGACCATCTTCGACGCGATCACCGCCAGCTTCACCATCGACAAGGGCGTGCTGTCCAATAACGACCTGCGCTTCACCGCGCCGCTTCTGACCGCGACCGGCAAGGGCAAGGTGGGGATCGGCGCGCGCACCCTGGATTACCGCATCGTGCCCACCGCGCTGCCCGGCGGCGACGGCAATGGCGGGGTCAAGGTGCCGCTGATGATCACCGGCCCCTGGGCCAAGCCCCGCTTCCAGCTCGACCTCGAATCCCTGGCCGAGGAACGCCTGGACGAGCAGAAAAAGGCGCTTGAGGAAAAGGCCAAGGAGAGCTTGGCCAAGGAACTGGGCGCGCGCACCGAAGACGGCGAAAGCGTCGAGGACGCGGCCCGGCGGCGGCTGGAGGAAGAGGCGAAGAAGGGGTTGAAGAAACTCTTCGGCGGGAACTAGGGGCGGGCGGACGGGTATTTTGAGCCCAAATTGACCGATGCTGCAGCTTGAACGAAGGTCGCCTCCTGAGATGACGCCTCCCTTGAAGCGCTTCGCAAGTTGCGCTATATGCATGGGCGGAAGGCGAGAGTTCAGCTTGCCGACGAAATAGCCAAAGTGTGTTTCCGGTCACTCCTGACGGCTTATAGCGGAAAAAACCGGATTAAGGACCGCTTTGGCCTCCAAAGCGGTCCTTTCATATAGGCGCCGCTGTTTTCAAGTAGCCCTATGATTGCGAGCTATCACCGAAGGCTTGCGAATGGGATGCCACCCAGTTTGATAGCCGGCTTTTTCGGGAATGCCGTATATCCAGGTCTTTTCACTGTGCGCCTGGTTTCATCATAATAGACCGATAGAATGCTGGTGAGGAGGAATTGGAAGCCATGATGCAACTCATCATCACTTAGAGAAAGATACCGATATGTCGCCACACTATTGCCCGGTGTGGTTTTTTTCGGTGGGCGCTCCTTGAAGACATACCAGCCTGACAGATCGCCGATGAAGCCGACCATGTCATCGAAAGCAAAGGGGTTAGTGTAAAGCCCTTCGAGTTTCTCGAAAATTTTCTTTTCCTTCCGCGCTTCTGTGTCAGCAAGTTGCGAGCCAGCACCCACTAGTGCAAGGAACGGCCCGCGGCGCCTCTCCTGTGGCTTACTCTCATCAGAGCGGCAAACTTTGCCCACGGCTGCTAAGGCTTTGCATTCGGCGACTACATCTGAATCGCGCAGCTTCTTTTTGACCGACAGCACAGCAATGACGCCCTCAGGCGGTACGATCACCGTCTCGCCGATGCGCTGAAACACTGGAAAGGCGGCAGTCTCATAGACAATGATGTCAAGCTGGGTCGAATGCTGGTCTGTTTCCCCTTTCCTGTAGCGCGTGTTCTTGCCCGTCTTGACGGCCGGTCGCAAAATGAAGCCTGTCAGCACCTCCAGATCCTTGGGAAGGTATTTTTGCAGATAACTGCGGAGCAAAGCTTCTACGTAACGGCCATCCTCACCGCGATGCGCTGCGCCATCCGTAGCCGGGCTGGGCAGTAGGGTTTCAAACTGTCGGTACACCGCCAAGAGTGCCTTGACTTCTTGGTTCCAAAAATTTCGGAGCCTCTTTCCGTCCATTGCGCGTACTCCTCGATGCCGATCCTGACCCAAAGGCTAGTCCGCGTAAAACAATCTGACAACGAAGTATGCTGCGGGTTGGTGGGCGCCTTACTTGCGCCGCCATATAGTGATAGGCATGGGCAAGTTTCGTAGATCCAATCAGAGGCCGGAATGGACGGATTGGCGATCTCTTACCTCGAGTCTGACCTTCTGGAACCGGCCCCAATCGAGACATTCGCTCCTTCTTCTCATGCGTCAGCTCCGTCCGCAAAGCGGACCCCGCCCTATTCCCCGCCTTTCCCCATCCGCTCGGCCTTCTTGCGCACCAGCACCGTGCGCAGGTCGTGCATCGCCATCAGCAGAGCGTCGGTCACCCGGTCCAGCGCCGCGTCGTCGGCGCGGGTCTGCGCCCAGTGGGCCGTCAGGTTCAGGTGATCGACCGTGCGCAGGATGTCGTCCACCTCGCGCTCGGCCAGCACGGCGCGCCGCGCCGCCAGCCAGTCCTCGATGGCCGCTTGTTCCGCCGCGCCCAGCGCCCGGCCCCCCTGTGGCTTGATCTCGCCGCTCCGGGTGTTGACCGTCGCGATGGGCTCCATCTCGATGCGCTGGTGCCGGTTCGCCGTGTCGACGCGGAACACCTGCGCCCCGTTTTCACGGGTGCGGAAATAGAACTCGGGCAGGTCGGCGGCCATCGGTCGCCCCCCGGTCAGGTCAGCGACGCGCAGAAGTCCTGGATGCGGGTGCAGGCCGCCTTCAGGTTCTCGTCCGAGGTGGCATAGCTGACGCGGAAATTGGGCGACAGCCCGAACGCCGCGCCGAACACCACCGCGACGCCCTTTTCCTCCAGCAACGCGGTGGCAAAGGCCTCGTCATCGGTGATCTTGACCCCGCCCGGCGTCGTCTTGCCGATGCAGCCCGCGATCGACGGGTAGACGTAGAACGCGCCTTCGGGCACCGGGCAGGTGATGCCGGGGGCGGCGTTCAGCATTTCCACCACCATGTCGCGGCGGCGCTGGAAGGTGGCGTTGTTCTCGGGGATGAAATCCTGCGGTCCGGTCAGCGCCTCCAACGCGGCCCATTGCGCGATCGAACAGGGGTTCGAGGTGGACTGAGACTGGATCTTGCCCATCGCCTTGATGATCTCGGCCGGCCCCGCCGCATAGCCGATCCGCCAGCCGGTCATCGCATAGGCCTTGGACACGCCGTTACAGGTCAGCGTGCGGTCGTAAAGGCCCGGTTCCACCTGCGCCGGCGTGCAGAACTCGAAATCGCCATAGGTCAGCTTTTCATACATGTCGTCCGACATGATGTGCACATGCGGGTGGCGCATCAGCACGTCGGTCAGCGCCTTGAGCTGGTCCCAGGTATAGCCCGCGCCCGTCGGGTTCGAGGGCGAGTTGAAGATGAACCACTTGGTCTTCGGCGTGATCGCCGCCTCCAGCGCCTCGGGCGTGATGCGAAAGCCCGTCTCGATGCCGCCTTCCACGATCACCGGCTCGCCGCCCGCCAGCAGCACCATGTCGGGATAGCTGACCCAGTAGGGCGCGGGAATGATCACCTCGTCGCCGGGGTTCAGCGTGGCCATCAGCGCGTTGTAAAGGATCTGCTTGCCGCCCGTGCCCACGCTGACCTGCGCGGGGGTATAGTCCAGCCCGTTATCGGCCTTGAACTTCTCGCAAATGGCTTTCTTCAGTTCCGGCAGCCCGTCCACGGCGGTGTATTTCGTCTCGCCCCGGTCGATGGCGGCCTTGGCGGCGGCCTTGACGTTGTCGGGGGTGTCGAAATCGGGTTCCCCCGCGCCCAGCCCGATCACGTCCTTGCCCGCCGCCTTCAACTCGCGCGCCTTGGTCGTCACCGCGATGGTGGGCGAGGGTTTGACCCGCGCGAGTGTCGCAGACAGAAAGGACATGGTCGCCTCCGGTTTGAAAAGGAATTCCCTTTCTCATAGGGTTCCCGCGATGGCCGTTCAAGCGGCTTTGCCGCAAGGGGTTCCCGCGATGACCGACATGACCGACGACGCCTCCGACTGGTATTCCGAAGAGACCGCGACCTTCGGCGACCGCCTGGCCGGCGCGCGCGAGGCGCTGGGCATGACCCAGACGGAACTGGCCAAGCGGCTGGGCGTCAAGCTCAAGACCGTGCGCGCCTGGGAAGAGGACCTGGCCGAACCCCGCGCGAACAAGTTGCAGATGCTGGCGGGCGTGCTGAACGTGTCGATGATGTGGCTGTTGAACGGCCAGGGCGACGGGCTGGACGCCCCCGCCGACGAGGCCCCGCTGTCCGGCGACGTGCGCCAGGTGCTGACCGAGATCCGGCAGGTCAAGACCGAGATGGGCCGCCTGTCCGACCGGCTGGGCATCCTGGAAAAACGCCTGCGCCACACCCTCAAGGAGCATGGCTGAGACATGACCGAATCGACCGAGGCGCGCCGCAAGCGCATGCATATCCGGGCCTGGCGGCGCGGCACCAAGGAAATGGACCTGATCCTGGGCGGCTATGCCGACGCGCACCTGGCCGCGATGGATGCCCCCGCGCTGGAGGCCTTCGACGCGCTGCTGGCCGAGGACGATCACGACCTCTACCAATGGGTGACCGGCCAGGTGCCGCCGCCCGCGCGCCATGCCCCCCTTGTCGATGCATTGGCCGCCCGCACCGCCGGTTAGTTCGCTTTTTTCACGCTTTAACCGAATATTCGCGACTTGGTCCTTATCTCTTCGTTCAGCAAGCGAACGGCGGAGAGAGAAATGAGTATCCATTCCCCCATCGATTCGGGCGGCAAGACGGGCGTCATGAGTGATTATCTCGAGGCGCTTTCACTGGTCGAACGGCTGCACCGGCTTCTGCTCGACGTCATCAAGGACGAGTTCGAGAGGCTGGGCGTGCTGGAACTGAACGCGGTCCAGGCGCTGTTGCTGTTCAACATCGGCGACAACGAGGTGACCGCGGGCGAGTTGAAAAGCCGCGGCTACTACCAGGGCTCGAACGTGTCCTACAACCTCAAGAAACTGGTGGAAAAGGGCTTCATGCACCACCAGCGCTGCGAAATCGACCGCCGGTCGGTGCGCGTGCGCCTGACGCCCGAGGGCCGCAAGATCCGCGATGTCGTCGCGGGCCTGTTCGAACGCCATGCCGAGGGGCTGGTCGAGCGGGGCGTGGTCACCGCCGACGGGCTGACCGAGATCACGGACTCGCTCAAGCGCATGGAACGCTACTGGACCGACCAGATCCGCTATATCTACTAACGGCTTACTCGATCCGCAGCCGGTCGATGCGGGCCAGCACCGCGCTGCCCGTGTCGTCGCTGTCGGACGATACCGCCACCCCCACCAGCCGGGCGGGGTCGGTGCCAAAGGCGCGGCGGTGGTCGGCGGCCAGGTCCACCCGTTCGCTGGCCGACCCGGTGCCCGCCGGCCGCAGGATCAGCGTCTTGCCGCGCGCCCCCAGGTAGGGGCTGGCCAGCAGGTCGCCGCGCGCATGGGCACCGCCCCAGACATACATCAACACCCGCGCCTCGGGGTTGTCCAACAGGGCCCGCACGCCGCGGCCCGTGGCCGCGCGCGCCGCCGCCTCGGGCAGGAACACGAAATACAGCGACAGGTTGCGGTCGTCGCCGCCCTTGCGCGCCAGGTCGGTCGCGGGCACCGAGCGGTCCACCCGCCAGTCCCACGCCGCCACCCGCCCCGACCACAGCGCCGGCGGCAACGGTGTCCACAACAGCGACACGGTCCCGTCCGAGCGCACCCCCAGGCTGTCGCCGTTCAGCCGGTAATCGTTGCTCGACAGCAGCGAAAACCGCTGTTCGGTCCAGCCGGCGGCGAACGGGATTTGCTGGGCCGGGGCCGGGGCGGCCGCCAGCGCCAACCCCACGGCCAGAACCGGGCCTTTCATCGGTCGTCTCCTTTCGCCACGACATAGGGCGCCGCGCGCGCCGCGCCCACGGCCACGGTCTGCAATTCGCGCAGCAGCTTGCGCACCATCGCCGCCTCGAAATCGGCGAATCCCTGCGCCGTCTCGACAAAGGCCTCCGGCCCGCGGATCACCTCGGCGTGGAAATAGGCGGTCAGTTCGGCCAGGTCCGCCTCGGCATGGTCCATCCGGGCGGCCGACTCGATCCCGATCACCAGCGCGTTCACCGTCTCTGCGCCTGCGGGCACCTCGCGCGGGCGGGGGCCCTCGTTCGATTTGCCGTCCCCGGTCAAATCCAGCGTGTGGCGCCAGCATTCGGGCCGCTCTGCCAACAGCGCCGCGCCCCGCATCAGCGCCGCGCCGATCGCCGTCGTCCGGCTGGCCTCGGCTCGGGCGGTGCCGCGCAGCCGCGCCGCCACCGCGGCCAGCGTTTCGGGCCCGTCGATCGCCGTCCAGGGCAGGACCAGCCGCTGATCGGCCGCCCCGCTCCATTCATAGACCGCCAATGCCACCGGCGCGTTCGGCATCTGCAACAGCGCCGCGCGCACCTCGGGGTGGTTCAGCGCGCCCGCCAGCCCGTCGATCTGCAGCCGGTATTCCCGCGCATCGACCGACCCCGACACGTCCAGCCCGATGGCCAGCGCCTGCCGGCAGTCGGCCTGCGCCGCCCCCGCCGTCAACGCCAGCGCCAGCGCCGCCGCCCTCATCCGTCCCCCGCCGCCGGGCCGGGCAGGGCGCCATAGACCCGCGCCGCGACCTCGCGTTTCAGCTTGCGCCGCATCGCGCGTTCGAAATCGTCGAAATTCCGCGCCGTCTCGACGAACGCGCCGGGGCCGCGGATGACCTCTTGCCGGTAGAAATCGAACAGCTCGGCGTCGTTCTCGGTCGCGCCGCCGATGGCCAGCCCGTTCACCGTGATCCCGTCGAAGGGAAAGTTGCGATAGGCCAGCGCCGGGCCGAACCCGTCATTGTTCACCCCGTCCCCCGACACGTCCAGCGTGCGGAACAGGCAGTCGGGCGCGGCGGCGAACATCTCGGTGGCAAAGCCCAGCCCATAGCCCATCGCGGTCGGGAACTCGGCATAGGACCGGCGCGACCCCGCGATCGCCTCCGCCGCCGCCCGGATCGCCGCCGCGCTGTCCAGCATCCGCCAGCCCAGCACCACGTCCTGCTGGTACCGCCCGCTCCATTCGTAAACCGCCAGCGCCACCGGCTCTGGCCCGGCCAGCAGCTCCGCCTGCACCTCGGGCGCCATCAGCGCCGCCGCGACGCCCGCCCGCTGCAACGCGTCCTCGGCCGCATCGACCGAGGACGAGATGTCCAGCGCCAGCACCAGCGCCAGCCGGCAGGCCTCCGCCGGGCCGGGCGCCCCCAGCGCCAGCAGCCCTACCAGTGGCCGGTATTGGGCATGCTCGCCCATGGCTCCGCCGGCTCCAGCCGCCCGTCCATCTGCAACAGCTCCACCGACACGTTGTCGGGGCTGCGCACGAACGCCATCCGCCCGTCCCTGGGCGGCCGGTTGATCGTCACCCCGTTGTCCATCAGGTGCCGGCACATCTCGTAGATATTCTCGACCGCATAGGCGAGATGCCCGAAATGCCGGCTGTCCGACGGCAACCCCTCGTCCCCGTCCCAGTTATACGTCAGCTCCACCGGGCAGTCCTCCTGCCCCGGCGGCGCCATGAAGACCAGCGTGAACCGCCCTTCCTCGCTGTCGATCCGGCGCGTCTCCTTCAGCCCCAGCAATTCATAGAACGCCTTGGATTTCTCCAGGTCCTTCACCCGAACCATCGTGTGCAGATAGCGAACGTCCATCTCTCCCTCCTTTGCCACTCCCAACCTAGCACGCGCCGCGCCCCCGGCGACCCCCCGCGATGCGGCGCCGTTTCACATCATCTGGCTGTTTCCCGCGCGCACCCGCATAGATATAGTGTCCCCCGACTCGCACCCCGCAGCAGGAGGGCCCCATGCCGCTCACCCAAGACCAACGCGCCGAGATCGAGGCCCAGCGCGGCCAGCCCAGCCAGACCCTGCGGGCCACCGCGCCGGGGATGGAAAACCGCCTCTACACCGCCCATCCGGTGCTCGACCACGGGCTGATCCGGGTGATCGACTACATGGGCGACGACGCCGCGATCTGCCAGGCGGCGCGGGTCTCCTACGGCCGTGGCACCAAGGCGGTGTCGAACGACGAGGGGCTGATCCGCTACCTCATGCGCCACTGGCACTCGACCCCCTTCGAGATGTGCGAGGTGAAATTCCACGTCAAGCTGCCGGTCTTCGTCGCGCGGCAGTGGATCCGCCACCGCACCGCCAACGTCAACGAATACTCCGCCCGCTACTCGATCCTCGACCGCGAATTCTACATCCCCGCGCCCGAGGCATTGGCCGCCCAGTCCACCACCAACAACCAGGGCCGCGGCGAATTGCTGGAGGGGGAGGAGGCCGCCCGCGTCCTCGACATCCTGAAAACCGACGCCGCCCGCGCCTATGACAATTACGAGGCGATGCTGTCCACCGAGGGGCAAAAGGGCCTGGCCCGCGAATTGGCCCGGATGAACCTGCCCGCCAATATCTATACCCAATGGTATTGGAAGACCGATCTGCACAACCTCTTCCACTTTTTGCGGCTGCGGGCCGACGTGCATGCGCAATATGAAATCCGCGTCTATGCCCAGGTGATGTGCGAGATCGTCGCCGACTGGGTGCCGCTGGCGTATAAAGCCTTTGCCGATTACCGTATGGGCGGGGTCAACCTGTCGGCCACCGCGATGGAGTGCGTCCGCCGGATGCTGAAGGGCGAGACGGTGACGCAGGAGAATTCCGGCATGTCCAAGGGGGAATGGCGGGAGTTTGAGGGGGTGATTGGTGGCTGATCCGTTGGGCGTGGATATCTCTGACGCTATATTGGCGCTCCTTGCATCCGGGGGTGGCGCAGCGATGGTTGCCTACGGAATATTTCGCGTGCTCGGAAAGTCGTGGCTCGACGACATGTTCGCTCAAAGACTTGAATCATTCCGGCACCAGAACGCAAAAGAACTACAGGCCCTTAAGGCAAATATTGATGGCGCTTTAAATGTCAGGTTTCGCGTTCAGGAGAAGGAGTTTGAAGTTCTTTCAGAGTGCTGGAGGTTAATGAATCTGGCATTTGGAAAGACGTACGCATTTGTTTCTCCGATGCAGGAGTATCAGGATGTTGGCCGGATGAGTGAGGGTGCGCGAGAGGAGTATGTGAATAGGCTTGATATACTCGATTTCCAAAAGAAAGAAATTTTGGAATCCGCAAATCCAACTGGTGAATATATGCGGATAGAAAATATTAGGCGGCACAATGACGCGATTAACGCGCACATCGAGTTTCGGAATTGTGTGAGTATCCATGAAATTTTCATGTCGGAGCAGACGGTAAAGGACTTTCGCTCTATCGCTGATCATATTTATGGGGCGATAGTAAATAAAAGAATTGCTCAGGAGTCGGATGATTTTCGAATGGGGCATGAGGCTTGGAGCGACTTAAAAGAAAAATGCGCACCAGAGGTCTCCCGAATCTCAAGCGATCTTCGCTCGTACTTTCGTTCATCCTTGGCAACTGATTGAACGCTTTTTGCCTCGCTGTAAGCAAGCGTAGGGTGGGTGCCAACCCACCACACCCCGCGCGCCGCATGACGCGCCCCGGCGTTTCCGCTATCCTCCCCCCATGCCCGACCTCACCCGCCTCCTCACCCGTAGGGTGGGTGCCAACCCACCGCTCTGACCCCCGGGGGCGCGGGCCGGTCCTCGCCCCCCATGCGGCCGGGGGGGCGACCCGTCGCCCGCCGCCCCGAAATCCCCGCCCGTGCCGCATTGCCCAACCCCGCCCGCGCCCTAGGATTGGCAAAACCGGAAAAGGGGGACGTCATGTCGATCGTCACGTTGATCGTGCTTTACCTTGTCACCGCGGTGGTTTTCCTCGCGGTCGATGTCGTCGCGCTGAAGACCGTCATGCGCCCGTTGTTCGAGCGCTATGTCGGCGACTGGCTGTTGGAGGATCCGCGGATGGGGGCGGCGGCGGCGTTCTACCTCGCCTATGTCGGGGGGCTGGTCTATCTGGTCTCGCGCCCGGCGTTGATCGCGGGCGATCCGATGCAGGCGCTGGTGCAGGGGGCGATCCTGGGGGCCATGGCCTATGGCACCTACGAGTTCACCAATTACGCGACGCTGAAGAACTGGTCGGTGGTGCAGGTGGTGGTCGACACGACCTGGGGCGCGGTTCTGACCGGGGGGTCGGCCTGGGTGGGCGTGACCGTGGCGCGGATTTTCGCCTGAGGCGGCGCGCGGCCCGTTAACCCGGGCCGCGTCCGACAAAGCTCATATGGGAGTCATATGGAATTCATATGCGATTCATATGCCGCCCCGTGGGCCCGATCACAAAAGCTTAAGATCGCCCGCCGATTTCCGGCCGTCGCGCCCTTCGATCATTTCGAACGCGATCTTCTGGTTGTCGGCCAGGCCCGTCAGCCCGGCGCGTTCCACCGCCGAGATATGCACGAACACGTCCTTGCCGCCGTCATCGGGCGCGATGAACCCGAAGCCCTTGGTTGTATTGAACCATTTCACGGTGCCGGTGGGCATCGTCAGTCTCTCCTTCGTCGGTTTCCGCGCCTGCGGGATTGCGGAGGGCGCGGGTCACAGCCAGGTCTTCCAGTCTACCGGCTGCCCCGAGCGAGGAGCGGTCGTCCAGGTCGTCTGCCGTCACGGGGCGAGATGATGACGGACGAATCGCCTAAAAAGCAAGAAAAGACTCCCGCAACACCCCCCCAAACGGAGTGAAAAATGGTGATTTTTGGCCTGAAAACCTGCGATTCCTGCCGCAAAGCCAAAGGGTTGCTGCCCGGTGCGGAATTGCGCGACGTGCGCGAAACACCGCTGTCGGCAGCCGAGATCGCGCGGTTTCTCGAGGCCTTCGGCGAGGCGCTGGTGAACCGCCGCTCGACCACCTGGCGCGGTTTGTCCGAGGCCGAACGCGCGGGCGATCCAGCGGGTTTGCTGGCCGCGCACCCGGCCCTGATGAAACGCCCGGTGATCGAGGCCGGCGGGCGGCTGTATCTGGGCTGGGGCAAGGACGTGCAGGCCGCGCTGCTTGGCACGGGCGCGGCGAAGGCCTAGACCGGGGCGACGAAAGAGGAGCGAGACCATGCGCAACGCCGCCCTGGTGCTGGGGCTGATCGCGGGGCTGCTGGCCCTGGTCGTGGGGTTCTTCGGCTATGGCTATACCGTGTTCATCGACAGCTTCGGCGAGGTGGGGGACCTGGCGCGGCAGGTCGACAACCCCGACAAGACGCGGATCATCTCGCTGGGCGCGCCGATCCTTGCGATCGCGGGCGGTGCGATGGCGCGGTCGCGGAACATCCTCGGGGGCGTCTTGATGCTGCTGTCCTGCGCGGGGATGTACTGGGGCTTCGGCTTCAACGTGTTCACCATGTTCCCGATCGCGATGTGCGGCCTGGGCGGTATCCTGGCGCTGGCCGCGCGTCAGCCCGACACGGCATAGGCCCGGCGGCGCAACAGCGCGTCGACCGAGATCGGCCCGCCCCCCATCAGCGCGGGGATCGCAAGGACGGTGACCCACAGCAAGCGGTGGTCCAGGATCGGCGCATCGGGCGCGCGGTCGAACCAGGCGCCCAGCGCCGCCGGATCGGACAGCGCGCCATGGCCGACCAGGTCGGTCGCGGTCTGGACCAGCACGAAGCCGATCATCCCCAGCGCGGCCAGCCGCGTGACCAGCCCGATCAACAGCAGCGCGGGCAGAAGGAATTCGGCCCAGGTGCCCGCGATCACCACCGCGTGCTGCCAGCCGGCCAGCTGGCTGGCGTCATAGCCCGCCGCCGCCATCGCGCGGGGGAAGATCTGGGCATAGGCGCCCAGCGAAGGTGAGACGAGCCCGGTCAATCCACCGTCCAGCTTGGTCAGTCCCGACTTCCAGTAATAAACCAGCAAGGTTGCAGCAAAAGTGAAACGCGCGAGGCTGGGCAGGACCGCGGGGCCCAGCGCGGCCTCGGCCCGCTGGCCAAGCCTGTCGGACAGGCGAACAAGGGCTTTCATTGTGCATCCTCCGGGGTGATGGCGGAAATGGCCCGGCTTTGCAGCAAAAGCTGCAGCAGGGCGGAAATGTTCGATTCCTGCAAGTCGGAAAGGGCCGCGCCCAGCGGTACGCCGGCCCGCAGCGCGGCGATGCCCCGGTATCCGCCCGGCGGCAACAGGTGCGGAACGGGGTCGAAACCGGGCCGCGCGACCAGCACCTCTTGCGCGCCCTGCGGCGGGCGGGGGCCGCCGTGGTGGGCCTGCCAGATGCCGTGGATCGGCCAGTCCGAGCGGACCAACCGAACCGCGGGCGCAAGTCTCAGCCGGGCGCGCGCCAGCGCCTGGGGCGATAGCGCGGCCAGCGCACCGGGATCGACGGGGGCCGCGTCGGCGGCGTGGTAACTGTCGCGCAGGGCCAGTTCCAGCCGGGCGACATCGGGCAAGTACCCCAGATGCGCGACGGGCGGAAAACCGGCCAGAAAGCCGGGCAGCGCTTCGCCATACAGCATCAAAAGCGGCGTGCGCGGCGGGTGGGCACGGACGAATTCCCCGGCCATCGCCCGGAAGAACGCCGCGCCCACCAGGGCGCGGACCACGGGAAACCCGGTCTCCAACGCCTCGATCAGGCCGGCCACGACATTGTTGCGGTAGACGTCGAAGCGCCGCCCGGCAGGCGCGCCGCCCGCCCCGGTCAGCCTGCCGGGCGGGGCCCGGTCCGGGTCCAGCAGGGCGGCGGCAAAGGCGTCCTGCCCGGTCATGCCGCGACCCGGTCGATCAGGGCCGCGGCGCGGGCGGCCTCGGCGGCGAGGGTCGGCCAGTCGGGCAGGTCGGTATCCCATTCGATCAGCGTGGCCACCGGCCCGGCCCGCCGCAGCGCATGGGCGTACAGCGCCCAGACCGGGTCGGCCACCTGCGTGCCGTGGCTGTCGATCAGCAGGGGCGCGCCGTGCTCGTCCTTTTGCACGTCGTGACCGCCAAGATGGATCTCGCCCACGGCGGCCATCGGGAAGGCGTCGAGATAGGCCACCGGGTCGGCGCCGCGATTGGTGCAGGCGACATGCACGTTGTTGACGTCCAGCAGCAGGCCGCAGCCGGTGCGGGCCACGACCCGGGCCAGGAAATCGGTCTCGGCCATCTCGGTTTCGGCGAAGTCCAGGTAGGTCGCGGGGTTTTCCAAGAGCATCCGGCGGCCCAGCCTGTCCTGCACAAGGTCGATGTGATCGCAGACCCGGGCCAGCGTCCGGGCCGTGTAGGGCAGGGGCAGCAGGTCGTTCAGATAGGCGCCCTCATGGGTCGACCAGGCGAGGTGTTCCGAGAAACTGGCGGGGGCAAGCCAGCCCAGCAGGTGACTCAGCCGGGCCAGGTGGTCGGGGTCCAGCGGCCCCGCGCCGCCGATCGACAGGCCCACGCCGTGGACCGAGATCGGGAAACGATCCGCAACCGCGCGCAGCTGCGCCAGCGGGCGCCCGCCATCGCCCATGTAGTTCTCGGCATGGATTTCCAGCCAGGCCACCGGGCCCGGGTCGTCCAGGATCGCGGCGAAATGCCGGGCCTTGAACCCGACGCCGGGACGGGGCGGCAGGGCGGGGCGTGTGGTGTCGAACATGGCAGCCTCCCTTGGGGGGCCGGCCCGGGCGTGTGGCCCGGGCCGGGGGACGGATCAGGACGGGATGTCGCGATCCAGCGGTTCCAGCGCGCCCATGCGGTCGCCGGGCACCTCCATCGTCTCGCAGGTGCCCGCGGGCACCAGTTTCCAGGCGTTGCCCTGGTAATCGACCTTGGACGTGCCGGCGCAGGTCGTGCCCGGGCCCGCGGCGCAGTCGTTCTCGCCGGCCAGCGCCACGCCATAGCATTTCTCGTTCTCCTGGGCCTGGGCGGGGGTCACGCCATGGGCGGCGAGGGCTGCGGCCACGGCGCCGGCCAGGGCCAGGGTCTTGGTGGTATCGGACATGGTCTCTCTCCCTTGGTTGGATCGCTGTGTCGCGCTGTGCGACGGGTCCAGTGAGCCGTCCAGGGCCGATCAACTGCCAGTCACAGGACGGTGCAGCACGCGGGCGTGAGGGCGCGTCAGGGTCTTGAAATATTTATGAAAAATGTAGGAAAAAGAAAAAGGCGCCGGTTTTCGGCGCCTTTTCAACGGGGTGGGCGGGGGCCTTAGGCCAGGTCGGGGGGCGTGGCCTCGCGGGCCAGTTCCGCGACGATCTCGTCCAATGTTACAGTCCGGGTCTGCTTTTCGCCCAGCCGCCGCACGGTGACGGTGCGCTCTTCGACCTCGCGCTGGCCGATGGCCAGGATCACCGGCACCTTGCCGACCGAATGTTCGCGGACCTTGTAGTTGATCTTCTCGTTGCGGGTGTCGGCCTCGGCCCGCACGCCCGCGGCTTTCAATGCCGCGACGACCTCGTGCACGAACTCGTCGGCATCGGACACGATCGAGGCCACGACCACCTGTCGCGCGGTCAGCCAGAAGGGCAGCTTGCCGCCGAAATTCTCGATCAGGATCCCGAGGAAGCGTTCGAAGCTGCCCAGGATCGCCCGGTGCAGCATGACGGGGCGGTGTTTCGCGCCGTCCTCGGCGATGTAATTGGCCTCCAGCCGCTCGGGCAGGACGAAATCCACCTGCAACGTGCCGCATTGCCAGTCGCGCCCGATCGCGTCGGTCAGCACGAATTCCAGCTTGGGCCCGTAGAACGCGCCCTCGCCCGGGTTCAACTCGTAGTCATAGCCCGCCGCCTCGGTCGCGGCCTTCAGCGCGGTTTCGGCCTTGTCCCAGACCTCGTCGCTGCCCGCGCGTTTTTCCGGGCGGTCCGAGAATTTCACGCGGAACGTCTCGAACCCCAGATCGGCATAGACCGAGCTGAGCAGTTCGATGAATTTCTGCGTCTCCTCCTCGATCTGGCTCTCGCGGCAGAAGATATGCGCGTCGTCCTGGGTAAAGCCGCGCACCCGCATCAACCCGTGCAGCGCGCCCGAGGGTTCATAGCGGTTGCACGATCCGAACTCGGCCATCCGCAAGGGCAGGTCGCGATAGGATTTGAGCCCCTGGTTGAAGATCTGCACATGGCCGGGGCAGTTCATCGGTTTCAGCGCGTTGATCGATTTCTCGCGCGCGTGTTCCTCGTCCACTTCGACGATGAACATGTGTTCCTGGTATTTTTCCCAGTGGCCCGAGGCTTCCCACAGCTTGCGGTCGACGACCTGGGGCGTGTTCACCTCGACATAGCCGCCGTCGAACTGCCGGCGGCGCATGTAATCCTGCAACGTGGTATAGATGCGCCAGCCGTTGGGGTGCCAGAACACCTGCCCCGGCGCCTCTTCCTGCATGTGGAACAGCTCCATCTCGCGGCCCAGGCGGCGATGGTCGCGTTTCTCGGCCTCTTCCAGGAAGGTCAGGTAATCCTTCAATTCCTGCCGCGTCCGGAAGGCCACGCCATAGATCCGTTGCAGCATGGGGCGGTTGGAATCGCCCCGCCAATAGGCACCCGCCACCTTCATCAGCTTGAAGGCATCCGCGGGCACCTGCCCCGTGTGCTGCAAATGCGGGCCGCGGCACAGGTCCTGCCAATGGCCGTGCCAATACATGCGGATCGGCTGGCCCTCGGGGATCATGCCGACCAGTTCCACCTTGTAGGGCTCGTTGTTGGCCTCGTAATAGGCCACCGCCCGGTCGCGGTCCCACAGCTCGGTCGTCACGGGGTCGCGGCGGTTGATGATCTCGCGCATCTTGGCCTCGATCTGGCCCAGATCCTCGGGGGTGAAAGGCTCCTCCCGGTCGAAATCGTAGTACCAGCCGTTCTCGATGACGGGGCCGATGGTGACCTTCACCTCGGGCCAGATCTCCTGCACCGCGCGGGCCATGATATGCGCCAGGTCATGGCGGATCAGTTCCAGCGCGGGGGCCTCGTCCTTCATCGTGTTGATGGCGATGGCGGCGCTTTCGGTGATCGGCCATTGCAGGTCGAAATGCGCGTCGTTCACCGTGGCCGAAATCGCCTTTTTCGCCAGCGAGGTCGAGATATCGGCGGCCACCTCGGCCGGGGTGATCCCGGCGGGATAGTCGCGCGCATTGCCATCGGGGAAGGTAAGGGTGATCTGGCCCATTGCGGCCTCCTCGTCGGTTTGGCGCCCACGGAACGCCCGGTTGCGGGTTATGGTCGCGGCTTCTGTGAACCTGTGCCGTCCCGGTGTCAAGCGGGGTTGCCCGCGACGCCGGGACGCTATCTGATTGGGCCATGTCCCGAATTGCCGAAACCGCCTTCGACCTGCTGGTCGAGAATGCCGACGCCCCCGCCCGCGACATCACCGACGCCGCCCGCGCCGCCGAGCCGGGGAATTTCCTGCGCCATGGCGCGGCGCTGTCGCTGTCCAAGCTGGCCGATGGGCTGATCGACCCGAAACTGGTGCTCAGCTGGCTGATGGGCGCGCTGGGCGCGCCCGCGGCGCTGGTGGGCCTGTTGGTCCCGGTGCGCGAGGCGGGCGCGCTGTTGCCGCAGCTGTTCACCGCGGCGCGCATCCGGGCGATGGGGCGGCGGAAATGGGCCTGGGCGGCGGGGGCTGCGGGGCAGGGCCTGGCGGCGCTGGCGATCCTTGTGGCCGCGCTGACGCTTTCGGGCTGGGCTGCGGGCGCGGTGATCGTGGGGGCGCTGGCGGTGCTGGCGGTGGCGCGCTCGGTGGCGTCGGTCTCCTACAAGGACGTGCTGGGCAAGACCGTGGACAAGGCCCGGCGCGGCACCGCGACCGGGCTCGCGGGCAGCGTGGCGGCGGCGGGCGTTCTGGTTTTCGCGGCGCTTTTGCTGACCGGGGCGCTTGCACGATTCGAACTTGTGCTGGGGGCGATCGGCCTTGCCGGGGCTTTCTGGCTGCTGGCGGCTTTCATTTTTTCCACAATCCGCGAAGAGGACGCGCCGGGCGAGTCGGCCCAGGGCATCGGGCTGTCGCAACTGGCGCTGTTGTGGCGCGATGCGGGGCTGGGGCGGTTCGTGCTGGCCCGCGTGCTGCTGCTGCCGACCGCGCTGGCGCCGCCCTATATCGTGCTGCTGGCCGGGCAGGCGGGCGACGACCGGTTCGGGGCGCTGGGCGCGATGGTGCTGGCCTCGTCTCTGGCCGGGCTGGTGTCGTCCTGGGTCTGGGGCCGGCTGGCGGACCGGTCCAGCCGGCTGGTGCTGGCCTTTTCGGGCGCGGTGGCGGCGGGGTTCCTGGGGCTGGCGGTGGCGCTGAACACGGCCGGGGTGATGGGCACCGCGTGGGCCGCGCCGGGCGTCTTGTTCGGGCTGATGATCGCCTATCAGGGGGTGCGGCTGGGCCGGTCGACCTACTTGGTGGACATGGCGCCCAGCGACAACCGCGCGGCCTATACGGCGGTGGCGAACACCACGGTGGGCGTGGCGCTGTTGGCGGCAGGGGGCTTTGGCGCGCTGGCCGGGGCCTATGGCGCGGCCGTCACGCTGGGGCTGTTCGCGGCCATCGCCGCGGCGGGCGCGGCGATGGCGTTTACCCTGCGCGAGGCCTAGGCCAGTTCCGCCAGACGCGCCAGCGCGGCGCGCAGCTTGTCGGCCTCCTCGCCCTTGGCCGCGGCCAGCTCGCGGGTTTCCTCGACCACGTCCTCGGGCGCGCTTTCGACGAATTTCGGGTTCTTCAGCCGCCCCTGCAGCCCGCCCAGTTCCTTTTCCAGCTTGGCCAGCGTCTTTTCCAGCCGCGCCTGTTCTTCGGCCACGTCGATGATGCCCGCCAGCGGCAGGCCGAAGCTGCCGCCCTCGACCGCGATGGTCACGCAGCCCTTGGGCAGGGTTTCGGCGGCCTCCAGGCTCTCGATCCGGGCCAGCCGCTGGATCAGCGCCTCGTTCCGGTCCCAGGCGGCGCGGCCCGCGGCGTCGAGTTCGGTGAACAGCATCGGGATCTGCAGGCCCACCGGCACGTGCATCTGCGCGCGGGCCGAGCGGACCTCCTCGATCAACCCGATCACCCAGTTCATCTCGCGGTCGGCCTGCGCGTCGATTAGTTCGGGCCCATAGGTCGGCCAATCGGCATGGACCAGCATCTTGTCCCGCTGGCCCAGCGTGCCCCACAATTCCTCGGTGATATAGGGCATGATCGGGTGCAACAGGATCAGGCACTGGTCGATCACCCAGGCCATGGTGGCCCGCGTTTCGGCCTGTTGCGCAGGCGTGCCGTCCATCAACAGCGGTTTCGAGAATTCCACGTACCAGTCGCAGACCTTGCCCCAGACAAAGGCATAAAGCGCGTTCGCCGCGTCGTTGAAGCGATAGGCCGCCAGCGCGTCATCGACGGTTTGGCGCACGCGGGCGGTTTCGCCGATGATCCAGGTGTTCACGGTCTCGGCGGGCTGCGGGATCGTGCCGTCGGGGGCATAGCCCTCGAACACGCCGTTCATCTCGGCGAACCGCGCGGCGTTCCACAGCTTGGTGCCGAAATTGCGATAGCCGGCGATGCGCTGCGTCGACAGCTTCAGGTCGCGGCCCATCGCGGCCATCGAGGTCAGCGTGAACCGCACCGCATCCGCGCCGAATTCGTCGATCAGTTCCAAGGGGTCGAGGACGTTGCCCAGCGACTTGGACATCTTCTTGCCCTTCTCGTCGCGGACGAGGGCGTGGACATAGACGGTGTGGAACGGGATTTGGTCGACCACGGCCAACTGCATCATCATCATCCGGGCGACCCAGAAGAAGATGATATCGAAGCCGGTGATCAGGACATCGGTGGGGAAGTATTTGTTCAGTTCGTCCGTCTGCTCGGGCCAGCCCAGGGTGCCGATGGGCCAGAGGCCGGAAGAGAACCAGGTGTCGAGGACGTCGGGGTCGCGCTGAAGATCGATGGAGAGCTTCGGTCCGTTCCAGCCGAAGGCATACGAACGGGCAGGTCCGGTCGACGGAAACTCGCCAATCTGGACGTCTTCGCCGTAGTATTGCGAAGCGAGTTCTCTTGCCGCTTCAAAGCTGGGTGCGCAAAAACTCTGAGGCAGTCCGCTATAAACCGCGGGATACGCATCCAGTTCTTCCTTCGAAGGCCCATACCAAACCGGTATCTGGTGCCCCCACCATAGTTGGCGGCTGATGCACCAGGGCTCGATGTTTTCCAGCCAGTGGAAATAGACCTTTTCGTGCTGCTCGGGGAGGATCTTCGTCCGCCCGTCGCGGACGGCGTCCAGCGCGGGGCCGACGATCTTGGCGGTGTCCACGAACCACTGGTCGGTCAGGTAGGGCTCGATGGCGACCTTGGAGCGGTCGCCGTGGGGGACCATGTGGCGGTCGCTGTCGATGCCGTCGAGCCAGCCGTCATCGGTGGCCTCGTTGATGATCGCCTCGCGCGCCTCGTAGCGGTCGGTGCCGTCCAGCCGCTCGATCGCCTTGGCCACCAGGTCGGGGTCGCAGCCCTCGGCGAAATCGGGGTTGTCCTTCAGCCACATCGCCGCGCGGGTAGTCATCACGTTGATCGCGCGCAGGCCCGTCCGCTGGCCCACTTCCCAGTCGTTGAAGTCATGGGCGGGGGTGATCTTGACGGCCCCCGTGCCCTTTTCCGGGTCGGCGTAGTCGTCGGCGACGATGGGGATCGACCGGCCGCACAGCGGCAGGCGCACGGTCTTGCCGATCAGGTGCTTGTAACGCGGGTCCTCGGGGTGAACCGCGACGCCGGTATCGCCCAGCATGGTTTCGGGGCGCGTGGTGGCGACCACCAGGTAATCGCGGGTCTCGAACGCGGTGGGGTTGCCGTCCTCGTCCCATTCCACGGGGTGTTCATAGGTCGCGCCCCCCTCCAGCGGGTAGCGCAGGCGCCACATGTGGCCGTCGACCTCGACCTGTTCGACCTCGAGGTCCGAAATCGCGGTTTCGAAATGCGGGTCCCAGTTCACCAGCCGCTTGCCGCGATAGATGTAGCCCTTGTTGTACATGTCCACGAAGACCTTGATGACGGCATCGTGGAAATTGCCCTCTTCGCCCGCCGGCGCCCCGGGCGCGCCCGACATGGTAAAGGCGTTGCGCGACCAGTCGCAGGAGGCGCCGAGGCGTTTCAACTGGTTGATGATCGTGCCGCCGGATTGCTGTTTCCATTCCCAGACGGTTTCCAGGAATTTCTCGCGCCCCATCTCGCGCCGCGACGGCTTGCCCGCCTTGGCCAGTTCCCGTTCCACCACCATCTGGGTCGCGATCCCCGCATGGTCCTGCCCGGGCTGCCACAGGGTGTCGAACCCGCGCATCCGGTGCCAGCGCACCAGGATGTCCTGCAACGTGTTGTTGAAGGCGTGGCCCATGTGCAGCGACCCCGTCACGTTGGGCGGCGGGATCATGATGCAGAAGGTTTCGGCCCGCGAGGCATTCGCGCCTGCGGTAAAGCAACCGGCCTTTTCCCAGGCCTCGTAAAGCCGGGCCTCGGCCTCGGCGGCGTCGAACGTCTTTTCCATCGGCATGGGGCGCGGGTCCTTCGCATGGCAGTGGGCTTGGCGGTCAATTAGCGAAAGGCCGGGCCAAGGCCAACCCCCGGCGGGGCTGGACAGGGGGCGCGGGGCCGCTATCGTCCGCCCGGCAGGCACAGGGAGGCGCCCCATGGACAGGAAATTCGGCGAAAGCCAGACGGTCAAGCGCATCGAGGATGTGCGCCTGCTGAAGGGCGAGGGGCGCTATGTCGACGATACCGCGCCCGCGGGGTCGCTTTACGCGGTGTTCCTGCGCAGCCCCGTGGCCCATGCGGACATTCGCGCGCTGGATGTGGCCGCGGCGCGCCGGGCGCCGGGGGTGCACCTGGTGCTGACGGCGGACGACCTGATCGCGGCCGGGCTGGGCATGGCCATGGCCGCCACCATCGTCAAGAATCGCGACGGCACGCGCGCCGCCGCGCCCGCCCGGCCGCTCCTGGCCACGGGCAAGGTGCGCCATGTGGGCGAGGCGATGGCCGTCGTGGTGGCCGAGACGCTGGCCCAGGCCAAGGACGCGGCCGAGCTGATCGAGTTCGATTTCGACGAACTGGACCCGCACCTGGCGCTGGCGACCGGCGGGCCGCTGGTCCATGACGAGGTGCCCGGCAACCTGGCCTATGACTGGGCGATGGGCGACGCGGACGCGGTCGAGGCGGCCTTTGCCGCGGCGGCCCATACCGTCACGCTGGAGGTGCCCGACAACCGGATCATCGTGAATTCGATGGAACCCCGCGGCGCCTGGGCCGAATGGGCCGACGGGCGGCTGCATGTCTGCCTGTCGGGGCAGGGGGTCTGGGTCCACAAGGACCGGCTGGCCGAGATGCTGCACCTTGCCCCCGGGGATGTGCGGGTGACGAACCCCGACGTGGGCGGCGGCTTCGGCATGAAGGGGATGCCCTACCCGGAATATTTCGTCCTCGGCCATGCCGCGCGGGAACTGGGCCGGCCGGTCCGCTGGATGTCGGAACGGACCGAGGCGATGCTGACCGACAATGCTGGGCGCGACCTGACATCGACCGTGGAACTGGCCTTCGACGCCGATCACCGGATCACCGGCTACCGGGTGACGACGCTGTCCAATCTCGGCGCCTACAACTCGCAATTCGGCCAGCTCATCCAGTCGCAGCTGTTTTCCAAGGTGCTGACCGGGGCCTATGCCATCCCCGCCGCGCTGTTGCAGGTCAAGGGCGTCTATACCAACACCACGCCGGTCGACGCCTATCGCGGCGCGGGCCGCCCCGAGGCGATCTATGCCCTGGAACGCACCCTGGACCGCGCCGCGCGCGAACTGGGCGTCGACCCGTGGGAGTTGCGGCGCAAGAATTTCATCCCCGTCGGCGCCTTCCCCTATCGCACGCCCACGGGCGAATTTTACGACGTGGGCGATTTCGCGCGGGTGCTGAACCGGGTGCACGCGGCGGCCGATGTCGCGGGCTTCGCCGCGCGCCGGGCCGAAAGCGCCGGGCGCGGGCGGCTGCGGGGGCTGGGCCTGTGCTATTACATCGAGTCGATCCTGGGCGACCCGAGCGAGGCCGCCGAGGTCGAGTTTTGCGAGGATGGCACCGTGAACCTGTATGTCGGCACCCAGTCGAACGGGCAGGGGCACGAAACCGTCTATGCCCAGTTCCTGGCCGACCGCACCGGCATCCCGGTGGAGCAGATCCGCGTGATCCAGGGCGACAGCGACCGGATCGCCACGGGCGGCGGCACCGGCGGGTCGCGGTCCGTCACCACCCAGTGCAACGCCACCGTCGCCACGGTCGCGCAGATGGTGGGCGCCTTCGCCCCCTTCCTGGCCGATGAAATGGGGGTGGACGCGGCCGCGGTCGATTTCGACGGCCACACCTTCCGCGCGCCGGGCTCCAACCTGACGCCCACGCTGGTCGAGGCGGCCGAGATGGCCCGCGCCGCCGGGCGCAGCGACCTGTTGAATCACCGCGCCGAATACACCCTGCCGGGCCGCTCCTATCCCAACGGCGCCCATGTCGCCGAGGTCGAGATCGACCCCGAGACCGGCAAGACGCGCGTCGTGAAATACACCGTCACCGACGATTTCGGGAACCTGATGAACCCCCGCCTGGCCGAGGGGCAGGTCCATGGCGGCGTGGCGCAGGGGCTGGGCCAGGCGATCTGCGAACAGGTGGGGTTCGACGAATACGGCCAGCTTCTCAGCGCCAGTTTCATGGATTACGCCATGCCGCGCGCCGACGATGTGCCTTTCGTCACCTTCACCACTGAACCCGTGCCGTCCACCGCGAACCCGCTGGGCATGAAGGGCTGCGGCGAGGCGGGCACCGTGGGCGCGATGGCGGCGGTCGCCAACGCCGTGCAGGACGCGCTGTGGGGCAGGGGCGTGCGCCGCGCCGACATGCCGTTCACGCCCCACAGGGTGTGGGAGATGCTGCGCGCGGCGGGCTGAGGCGGCGCCGGGGGCCTTGGCATGGCGCCTTTGCCCGTGTAAGGCGGCGCCAAGCCCAAGGAGACCCCGATGCAAGGCAGCGCCAATCTCAACATCATGATCAAGGCCGCGCGCAAAGCCGGCCGCAGCCTGGTCAAGGACTTCCGCGAGGTCGAGAACCTTCAGGTCTCGATGAAGGGGGCGGGCGATTTCGTCAGCCGCGCCGACACCGCGGCCGAGGCGATCCTGAAAGAGGAGTTGCGCGGCGCGCGCCCGAATTACGGCTGGCTGGGCGAGGAAACCGGCGAGGAACCGGGCGAGGATCCCACCCGCCGCTGGATCGTCGACCCGCTGGACGGCACCACCAACTTCCTGCACGGGCTGCCGCATTGGGCGGTGTCCATCGCCCTTGAACACAAGGGCGAGGTGGTCGCGGGCGTGATCTTCGACGCGGCCAAGGACGAGATGTTCGTCGCCGAAAAGGGCGCGGGCGCCTGGATGAACGAACGCCGCCTGCGCGTGTCGGGCCGCAACCGCATGGTCGAGGCGATCTTCGCCACCGGCGTGCCCTTTGCCGCCAAACGGACCCTGCCCGCCACGCTGCAGGACCTTGCCCGGCTGATGCCCCATTGCGCGGGCGTGCGGCGCTGGGGGTCGGCCGCGCTCGATTTGGCCTATGTCGCGGCGGGGCGCTATGACGGCTACTGGGAACGCGAACTCAACGCCTGGGACATCGCCGCGGGGCTGATCCTGGTGCGCGAGGCGGGCGGGCTGGTCGACGCGATCCGCCCGGGCCACGACCCGATCGAACATGGCGACGTGCTGGTGGCCAACCCGTCCCTGTTCGACCCGCTGGCCGATCTCATAAGAAACACTTAACGGCCCGCGCCACGCCCTCGTTCTGCCCATTTGTTTAATCAACACTGGGCCAGAACCAGAAGGCGAGGGAGCGTAGCATGTGTAAGATGACGAGTGCGACCGCCGCGGCCGACCTGCGGTCGCGCCTGTGCGGCTTTGTGACCGACGAGGCGGGCGCGGTTACCGTCGACTGGGTGGTTCTGACCGGCGCGGCGGTAGGGCTGTGCATCGGCATGTTCGCCTCGGTCAATACAGGCATCTACAGCGTGGGCGAAGGTCTTGGCCAACGCCTGTCCGAAGCCACGGTCAAGGATCTGGGCACGGTCAACGACTGGTAGACGCGCGCGCCCGGCCCGCCGCCCGTGCCCGGCTCAGCGCCGGTCGGCGGGGTGGTTCACGCCATCGCTCCACGGCACCTCGCCCAGGTCGCGCGGGTTCACCCCCTCCAGCGCGCCGACATTGACCCCGTATTCGTTCGGGTTCGACCGCCGCCGGTGATGGGTGTAAATCCCGCAGGTCGGGCAGAAATAATGCCGCGCCACCCCCGTGCCCCATTGGTACAGCGCCAGGTGATCCGCCCCCTTCACCACCCGCAGCCCGTCCAGCGGCACCCCGGCCATGATCGCCCCGCGCCGCCGGCAATAGGAACAGTCGCAGCGCCGCGCCGCCGCCAGCGCGCCGGGCGGCAGCGCCACCTCCAGCACCACGGCGCCGCAATGGCACGACAGCCGCGTCATCGCCGCCGTCCCGCCCGCGGGATCGAGGTCCGGCGATAGGCGATCTCGGGATGCGGCGGGTGGCCATGGGTGCGCGCCCAGAACACCGGCCCGCCGCGCCTCAGCCAGAACGGCAGCATCAGCCCCAGCCCCGCCACGAACCCGCCCGCATGCGCCCAATAGGCGATGCCCCCCGCATCTGTCGGGGTCGCGGCGCCGCCCGCCACTTGCAATCCGAACCACAGCCCCAGCATCAGCCAGGCGGGCACCGGCAGGATGCGGATGATGACGATCAGGAAGATCAGGATATCGACCCGCGCCTTGGGAAACAGCAGCAGGTACCCCCCCATCACCGCCGCGATCGCCCCCGAGGCCCCGACCATCGGCACCATCGAATAGGGGTCCATCGCGTATTGCGCCAGGCCCGCCGCCAGCCCGCCCGCCAGGTAGAAGGCCAGGAACCCCAGGTGGCCCAGCTCTTCCTCCAGGTTGTCGCCGAAGATCCACAAGAACAGCATGTTGCCGCCCAGGTGCATCACGCCCCCATGCAGGAACATCGAGGTGAACAGCCCGTGCAGGTTGATCCCCTCGCTGATCGCCGCCGGGATCAGCGCCCAGCGCAGGAACACGTATTGCACCGCCTCGGGGTCGGGGTCGGTCAGCTTGCCCCAGTAGGACAGGAACACGATCACGTTCGCCGCGATCAGCGCATAGACGACATGCGGCGTCCTGGTCGAGGGGTTGTGGTCGCGGATCGGGAACATCGCCCGCAGGCTAGCCGGTCGCCCGCCCCGGTCAAGCGGAACCGACCTCGGCCAGCAGCGCGGCGTTCCCGCCCGAAGCGGTGGTATCGACGCAAAGGTGGCGTTCGTGCCGGGCATGGGCCGTGTCCGGCAGCCCCGCGATCAGCGGCACCAGCGGCCCGCCGCGGCGCGCCAGCGCCTGCGCATGGGCGCGGCCCGTCTCGGCATCGCCCCACCAGATCACGCCCGCGAACCCGTCCAGCGTCTCCAGCATCCGGGGCGCGACCGCCCCCGTCACCGCCACCGCCGCCCCGCCCAGGGCATGGACCGCGTCCACCTGTGCCGCCGCCGCGATCCGCCCCGGTCCCAGGCACAGGATCGGCGGGCGCGGATGGGTGGACAGCCGGTTCGATTCGCCCGTCGGCCCGGGCAGGGCGCGCGTCTCGACCCCGCGCGGCGGGGCGGCGGCGGCCAGCGCGCGGGCGATCTCGTCCGCCTCTGCCACGCCCTCGGGTGCATCGGCCAGCGCGGGCGCGGGCCGCGCGGTGAACCGCGCCAGGTAATGCGGCCCCCCCGCCTTGGGTCCGGTCCCCGACAGCCCCTCGCCGCCAAAGGGCTGGCTGCCGACGATGGCGCCGATCTGGTTGCGGTTGACGTAAAGGTTGCCCACCGCCAGCCGGTCCGCCACGTGCTGCACCCGGTCGTCGATCCGGGAATGCAGCCCGAAGGTCAGGCCATACCCGGTGGCGTTGATCGCCCCGATCACCGCGTCGATCTCGTCCGCGGCGAAGGTCGCGACATGCAGCACGGGGCCGAAGATCTCGCGCTCCAGCGCCGCGATGCCGGGCACGCGGATCAGCGTGGGCGACAGGAAATGCCCCGCCCCGGGCACGTCCCCCTCCCAGATCACGCGGCCCTCGGCGCGGGCCTTGGCGATATAGGCCGCGAAATCCTCCTTGGCCGCGGCCTCGATCAGGGGGCCCACATCGGTCGAAAAATCCCACGGATCGCCCAGCCGCAGTTCCGCCATGGCGCCTGTCAGCATCTTCAGGAACCCGTCCGCGATATCCTCCTGCACGTAAAGGCATCGCAGCGCCGAACAGCGTTGCCCCGCCGACTGGAAGCTGGAGGCCAGGATATCGCGCACCGCCTGTTCGGGCAGCGCGGTGGAATCCACGATCATCGCGTTCAGCCCGCCGGTTTCCGCGATCAGCGGCGTGCCGGGGGCCATGTTTTCCGCCATCGACCGCGCGATGATCCGCGCGGTCTCGGTCGAGCCGGTGAAGGCCACGCCGTTCACCCGCGGATCGGCCGTCAGCGCCGCGCCCACCGTCGCCCCGTCCCCGGGCAAGAGTTGCAGCGCGTCTCGCGGCACCCCCGCCTCGTGCAGCAGCCCGACCGCGTAATGGGCGATCAGCGGCGTCTGCTCGGCCGGTTTCGCCAGCACCGCGTTGCCCGCGGCCAGCGCCGCCGAAACCTGCCCCGTGAAGATCGCCAGCGGAAAGTTCCAGGGCGAGATGCAGGCGAACACCCCGCGGGGCGGGGCGTCCAGCGTTTCGGCCTGCCCGGCGTAGTAGCGCAGGAAATCGACCGCCTCGCGCAGCTCGCCCACCGCGTCGGGCAGCGACTTGCCCGCCTCGCGCGCGACGATGGCGAAGATCGCGCCGAAATGGTCCTCGTACAGGTCGGCCGCCCGGCGCAGCACCTCGGCACGCGTGGCCGGGTCCGCGTCCCAGGGCCGCGCGGCGGCCAGGGCCCTGTCCACATCCGCGGCCGAGGCCGGGGACACGGTGCCCACTACATCGCGCGGATCGGCGGGGTTGCGCAGTTCCAGCACCTCGTCGGGCAGGGCGGTTCCCGCGATCAGCGGCACGGCCTCGAACCGCGCGGCGCGGTGCGGCGCGCGGGCGGCCTCGATCTCCGCCAGGTCGGGGCCGTGGGTCAGCTCCCAACCGCGCGAGTTCCGCCGGTCCGGGCCGAACAGCGCGGGCGCGCGCCGGATCGCGGGGTGTTCTGGCACGTCCAGATGCGCCTCGATCTCGGCCAGCGGGTCGGCGGCGACCGTTTCGGGCGGCACGCTGTCGTCCACGATCTGGTTCACGAAGGAACTGTTCGCGCCGTTCTCCAAAAGCCGCCGCACAAGATAGGCCAACAGGTCGCGATGCGCGCCCACGGGGGCATAAATCCGGCAGCGCGTGCCGTTATGCTGCGCCATCACCAGGTCGTGCAGCGACTCGCCCATGCCGTGCAACCGCTGGAATTCAAACGCATTCCGGTCCGCCCCCATTTCCAGGATCGCGGCCACCGTGTGGGCGTTATGCGTGGCGAATTGCGGATAGATCCGGTCGGTCATCCCCAGCATCTTGCGCGCATTGGCGATATAGCTGACATCGGTGGCCGCCTTGCGCGTGAACACCGGGAACCCGTCCACCCCCATCACCTGCGCGCGCTTGATCTCGGTATCCCAATAGGCGCCCTTGACCAGCCGCACCATCAGCCGGCGGTCGAACCGTTTTGCCTGTGCATACAGCCAGTCCAGCACCAGCCCCGCGCGCTGACCATAGGCCTGCACCACCACGCCGAACCCGTCCCATCCCGCCAGCTGCGGATCGGCCAGTACCCGTTCGATCACGTCCAGCGACAGGGTCAGCCGGTCGGCCTCTTCGGCGTCGACGTTCAGGCCCATCCCGGCGTCCTTGGCCTGCACCGCCAGCTGCAACAGCCGCGGCGCCAGTTCCGCCATCGCCCGGTCGCGCTGGGCCACCTCATACCGCGGGTGCAGCGCCGACAGCTTGATCGAGATGCCTGGGTTGGCGCGCACGTCGCCCCGGGTGGCAGCCCGGGAAATCCTTGAAATCGCGTCGGCATAGGCGCGCAGGTAGCGCTGCGCGTCGGCCTCGGTCCGCGCGGCCTCGCCCAGCATGTCGTAGGAATAGGTGTACCCCTTGGCCTCCATCCCGGCGGCGCGGTCCATGGCGGCCTCGATGGTCTCGCCCAGGACGAACTGCCGCCCCATCTCGCGCATCGCGCGTCCGACCGCGCTGCGGATGACCGGTTCGCCCAGCCGTTTCACCGCGCCGCGCAGGGTCGAGGCCAGCCCCGGTTCGGGTTTCTCCAGCACGCGCCCCGTCAGCATCAAGGCCCAGGTGGACGCATTGACCAGCGGCGAGGCCGACTTGCCCAGGTGCCGGCCCCAGTCGCTGGGCGCGATCTTGTCCTCGATCAGGGCGTCCATCGTCTCGGCGTCCGGCACCCGCAACAGCGCCTCGGCCAGGCACATCAGCGCCACGCCCTCCTCGGTCGACAGGCCGTATTCGGCGAGGAACACCTCCATCAGCCCGGGGCGGTCCTTGGCGCGGATGTCGCGCACCAGCCCCGCGGCGGCCTTGCAGATGCGGGCGCGGGTCGGGGCATCCAGCGCGGCCTCGGCCAGCAGGCGGTTCAGAACGGGGCCCTCGGGGGCATAGGTGGCGGCCTCGATGCGGGCGCGCAGCGCGGTCATGGCGTCGGTCATGGCATTTTCCCTGATGTGCGGGCAGTATATCGTCGAATGGCTCGCCTGTTCGGCCTGAAATGCGCCAGGTCATAGGCGGTTCGACTGAAATCAGGGACCAGGACATGCCGAACGATCTTCCGCCGCTCGACCGCCACGACCGCGCGATTCTGCGCGTTCTCGCCGCCGAGGGGCGCATCCCCGTGGCCGAACTCGCCCGCCGGATCGGCCTGTCCAAGACGCCGACCCAGGCGCGTCTGCGACGGCTGGAACAGGACGGCATCATCACCGGCTACCGCGCGATGCTGAACCCGATCCGGCTGGGCCTGGCCCATGTCGCCTTTGTCGAGGTGCGCCTGACCGACACCCGCGAGGCCGCGCTGAGACAGTTCAACGCCGCCGTCCGCGCGATCCCCGAGATCGAGGAATGCCACATGATCGCGGGCGGCTTCGACTACCTGCTGAAGGTCAGGACCGCCGACATGGCCAGCTATCGCGAGGTGATGGCCGACCGCCTGTCCGCGCTGCCCCATGTCGCCAACACCTCCACCTATGTCGCGATGGAGGCGGTCAAGGATACCGGGCTGGCGAACCTCACGTGACCGGGGCGCGCGGTTCCGTGCTAGGCTGGCGTGACGATCGCAACCGAAGGCCGCCGCCATGAAACGCATCACCGCCCTTGTCCTGTGTGCCCTGCCGCTGGCCGCCGCCGCCCAGGACACCCGCCCGGTTTCGGGCAGCCTGGCCTATCGCGAACGGATCGCGCTGCCGCCCGAGGCCCGGATGCTGGTCGAATTGCGCGACGACACGGGCGCGCTGGTGGCGCGCCGGGCCGCGCCGACCGAGGGCGCGCAGGTGCCGCTGCCCTTCGCGGTCGCGGCGCCGTCCGGCCCGGCCCTGTCGCTGCGCGCGGGCCTGCGGGTGGGGGGCGCGGTCCGCTGGCTGTCCCTACCGGTCACGATCGAGGCCGGGACCGATCCGGTCACCCTCGGGATGGTGCCGCTGCGGGGGGTCCAGCCGATGGGGGTCGCCACGACGTTCAGTTGCGGCGAACTGACGGCGGACCTGGGCGTCGTCGAAGGCGGCGCGCGGCTGCGGGTCGGGGGCCGCTACCTGGACCTCGTGCCCGAACCTACGGCCTCGGGGGCGAAATACGTGGCGTCCGGTGACCCCGAAACCTGGATCTGGACCAAGGGCGACGCCGCCACGCTCCGCCTGTCCGGCACGGCGTTTCCCGAATGCACCGAAACGCTTCCCGGCGAAAGCTACACCGCCCTCGGCAACGAACCTGGCTGGACGCTGCAGATCGCAGGCGGGCAGATGCGTTACCTTGGCGATTACGGCGAAACCGACATCACGGCCCCGCTGCCCGAACCCGAAACGGTCGACGGCGTGCGGCGTTACGCGGCCGAGGGGGCGGATCTCGTGCTGAGCCTGCGGCTGGACCTCTGCCATGACGACATGACGGGCATGCCCTATCCCGCCCGGGCCACGGTCGAAACGGGCGGGCGGCGCTTGTCGGGCTGTGGCGGCGACCCGATGGACCTTTTGACCGCGCATCCCTGGTGGGTCGCGGAGATCGCGGGGCAGGGGGTGATCGACGCCTCGACCGTGACGCTGGCCTTCACGCCGGGCGGCCGCGTGGCCGGGTCGGCGGGGTGCAACCGGTTCAGCGGCGGCGTCGAGATGACGGGCGAGGGGCTGCACTTCGCGCCGCTTGCGGTGACGATGATGGCCTGCCCCGACGCCCTGATGGCGCAGGAACGGCGCCTGCTCGACGCGCTGGCGCGGGTCGATCGGTTCGACATCGCGCCCGACGGGGCGCTTCATCTGATCGCGGGGGGCGACACGGTCGTCACCGCGCGCCGCTAGCGCTTTCCATCGCCCGGTCGCGCCGCTATGGTCCGCGCCGCGCCCGCGTGGTGGAATTGGTAGACACAGGGGACTTAAAATCCCTAGGCGAACGCCGTGCCGGTTCGAGTCCGGCCGCGGGCACCATATTAATTTCGAAAGTGTTTTTTATTCAATAGGTTAGTGTTTGGATGCGGGAGATTGTCCACCCAAGAATCCATCCTTTGAGTATTGGTCGATTATGCTCCCGACCGGCATTTTGGCAGAAAAGTGGCTTGAGGCGTGACTTCCCCTTGCCCTTCCGGTTCAGGCCACGCGGACGATCTCGGCGGTGCCGAGGGCATTGAAGCGGTTGATGAGTGCGACGCGGATGTGGATTTCGGCGGTTTGGCGGTCTGGGTCTCTCGCGGCGATGCGCTCGCCGAAGGACTTGAGGCAGCGCATCCTGGCCTCGGCGCGGCTGCGGGCGTGGTCTCCCGTCCACCGTTTCCAGAACGCCCGGCCGTAGTGACGTGTGGCGCGCAGGGTTTCGTTGCGGGGCGAGCCATTGTCCGCCATTGGTCCGAGGACAATGGCGAGCGCGGCTGAGCAATCCTCCTTCCACGGTCGGCCATTCTTGCGGATCGGGATGATCGCCGTGCCACCGCGTGCGATGATGGCGCCGTGGCAGCGGCGGGTGTCGCAGGCGCCATCTGCGGTCACGGTCCCGATGTCTTCGTCGTCCGGGATCTGGTCCAGCAGGTCTGGCAGGACGGGGCTGTCGCCTTCCCGGCTCGGGGTGAACTCGACCGCGCGGATGTCGGATGTGGCGGTGTCCATGGCCAGATGGACCTTGCGCCGTTCGCCATTGTCGCTCGGACCAATGGCGCGGAATGGCTCACCGTCGCCCCTGAACACCATGCTTCGGGGGTGAAGGGCGCCTTGGAAACGATCCGGGGGATCGTTTCAGCCCTGAACGGGCGGAGCCCCACTCGCCATCGCCGAGGAACTTGATGCCGGTGCTGTCCACCAGCAGGTTCAGCGGCCCGCCAGCACGGCGATCGTGGATGTACACCTCCAGGGTCTTCTGCCTGCGGCACAGGGTCGAGTAGTCCGGAACGGGCCAGTCCAGCCCCGCGAGCCGCAGCAGACTGGCGACCATCCCGGCGGGCTGTCTGAGCGGCAGCCTGAACAGCACCTTGATCGACAGGCATGTGTGGATACCCCCGCTTGCGCAAGTATTTTTGTGATCTTCGCGAGCAAGTGACCGGCTGCTAACATGTGTAAGGCCTTCGTGCGCGGCCGTTCATGCCGCTGGCCGGGATGGTGATGCGCGGATGGAGGCCATATCAGAACTGCGAGCTCGAAGCTCTTTGCCTTTCGCTGGCTGCCCCACCCCGATCGGTCGATCTTTTGCCCATACGAGATCAGTGCTCTACTTGCGTCACCGACGCTCCTGACAGGGCGCGGTCAGCAGATCGCACCCGCAGGATCTCTGTAAACGTCTTTCCGTGTCATAATGGCCCAGATGACCCTGGCGAGTTTGTTGGCCAGGGCGATGGCGGTCAGCATCCGCGATTTGCATGCAAGCATTCGCGCCAGCCATGATCCGGGCTTTCCACCGTTCCGCCCCCTCCAGTGGATGATCGACATCGCGCCGCTGATCAACAACCTGCGGATATCGCGCTGCCCCATTTTCGACGTTCGTCCCAAGCGCTGCTTGCCTCCACTGGAATGTTGCCGGGGAACAAGCCCGAGCCAGGCCGAGAAATCCCTGCCGCGCGCAAAACTCTCCATGGCCGGAGCGAAAGCCTCAATGGCCATGGCCGTGACTGGCCCGACCCCCGGAATGGTGCGGAGGCGCTGCGCCATCTCTTGCTCCTTGGCATGCTCGTCGATCTGCCGCTCCAGATCTTCGATTTCGCCAGCTGTCCGGGCAATCCGGTCCAGATAAATGGCGCCGACCTTGCGCACCACATGAGAAAGCGTGTTTGTCACATCATCGAGAATGCGGATGAACGGATCAATCGATCGACGACCTCCCGCCACGATGACCCCATGCTCTGCCAGATGGGCCCGAAGCGCGTTTACCAGTTGGGTCTTCTGCGTCAGCAGCAGTTCGCGTGTCCGGAATAGCATGGCAAGGGCCTGCTGCTCCGGAGATTTGACTGGCACCGTGCGCATCGCTGGCCTCAGCGCCGCTTCGACAATAGCCTCAGCGTCGTTGGCATCGTTTTTCTGGCGCTTCACAAAAGGTTTCACGTAGATCGGTGGTATCAAACGAACGTTGTGTCCGAGGGACGTCAGTTCACGCGCCCAGTGGTGCGAGGTTGCGCAAGCTTCCATCGCGACCACGCAGGGCTTGATCTGTGACATGAAGGACAGGAAACGGGTGCGCGGCAGCCGCTTTCTGATGACGGCTCGCCCGTCTGAATTTGCGGTGTGAACCTGGAAAACGCTCTTGGCCAGATCGACCCCGACTATGGTAATTGCTTCCATGGACACCTCTCCTCTGTGGCGATTTCGACATCACCACCATGGCACATTGCGATGCCGTCGGGCGGGGGTGTCCAACCCATCAGAACTGGATCGCCGCAGCCGAGAACACCGGCTGGCGCCCAGGGCGGCCCTCATGCGGCGCGTGCCAGGCCATCTCCTTGTCCAGCCAGATCAACAACGACCCGCGCTTGCGGGGCGCAGCGTTCTAGGCGGACCAGTTCGTCGTGCGGTAACGGGCGGGCTTGGGCTTGCTCATGCCATCCGTCTAACCGCATGGATTCGTGATGCGAATGCTTCACGGCGAGAGTTCTGCAACAATGGCCACCCTGAAATAAAAGAATTTCATATGCTTAGGCCGGAACCCCGTGCGACTGCTGTCCGACTGCATGTTGATATCCATGATGCGGCATGGCACAAAATTGCGATCAGGGGTTGTTGTCGCAAGATAGTAGCATGATCGCTTTCCCGAAACGGGCTGCTTGTGGGGTCTTCGGGGACCAGTATTTCTAGGATGTCGCTTCTTTTTCGTACCTTGAAGGCGTTTCCGCGCGGACGCACGACCGAGGAATTACTTGTCTTGGTCGGTGCAGCATTCTCCCATGACAAACGCTTGGCCGCATTAGCGGAGTTGGATCATCTCCTGCGCGATGGTCACGTCGAGAGGGGGCGCGATGGAAAGTGGCGTGTGGCTTCGCGCCGAATTGACGAAAGGGTAGGCGCTGGCAGCGCACATGCCGGCTCCCAGCCGGAACAATCCCGGAATGATCTTGTTGCGGCGCCTGCGCTGTTCGCGCGAATGCCGGCTCCCGATGAGGAACAGTCGCCGCTGGATCCGGGCGAGGTCGGAGCAACCGTCGATTATCAGGCCCTTTTGCGATACTGGCGCTCGGCCCTCCGCGCGGACCCGCGCGGGGCGACCACGCAAGTTGCCGACAAGCACGGGGTGGAATGGACCCTCATTTGCGGGCGCGGACCGATCGCACCTTCGGAAGGCGAAACGCTAAGGCTAACCATGGCGCTGGATGCACTGACGCCATCATTCCGTGAAGCGATCGTGCTCAGGGAAGGTCACGAGAACGCGCTTGCCGTCGGCTGGCCCATGGCCGTCACGAGGGTACGGGGTGTTCCAGCCTTTCAGCCGGTCGGATTGCTTTCCGCGAGGTGGGAACGCCGCGACGGCGACCTCGTGCTGTCGGTAGATGCGGACGATGTGCTGGTGAATCCGGATTGGCTTCGCGAAGCGGCGCGTCAGACCGGGTGGCACCGAGATGCGCTCAGGGAACTGTTCGATGCGGAGGACGGAGTCGGCCTGCATGCAAGCGATTTCCTCCTGAAGGTAAAGGATGCGGTGGCGAGCCAAATCCGTGGACGTCTCGTCGGCGAAGATCTTGCCCCCCGGCTCGATGAGACCTCGACCGGAATCTTCGATGCGGCAGCGCTGTTTCTTCCAACGGACTCGAGCTTCACCGCCGGCGCCGCGCGGGATCTGGACACGATCGCGACTTGGCCAACCGAGAGAATCGCCCGCACTGCCCTTGCGAAAGTCTTCGGCATCGCATCGCAGGCTGATGTCCGGGACTTTGCCGCGATCAACGTCGGTCCGTTGAATGCGGAACAGACCATGGCGGTCCGAAATGCCTGTTCCGAAGCCCTCTCGGTCGTGACCGGACCGCCGGGAACCGGCAAGAGCCAGGCAATCGTATCCATGGCCGCATCGGTTCTGCTGTCCGGAGGCAGCGTTCTGGTGGCATCGAAGAACCATCAGGCGTTAGACGCCGTCGAAGACCGCCTTGGCGCGCTTGCGCCCGATGCCCCGTTCGTGACGCGCACGCTTAAGCCCGAAGAGGAGATCGATATCGGTTTCGTCGATGCGTTGAAGGCGTTGATCGACCGGGATCACGCGCATCAACATCTCGGAGATTTCGATGATGCGATGATCGGCGACCTGAGGGTGGCAGCCCGCGAAAGGAGCGCTGCGATCGATACTCTTTCCGCACGTGCGGAGCTGGAATGCGAAATCGCCGATCTGCTTGAAAGCGTAGCCTATCGGGAGAGCCGCGGCAGGCGGGACCTTGACCATGCACCCGTTGCTCCGGCGCTGTCCCTATGGCGCCGCCTTATCGTCTTACTTCTTCGCATGTTCTCCAAAGGAACGGGTTCGCAGACGGCTTCCGGTGAAACGTTACTCCATGGTGCAAGCTTGTCCGATCTGCGAAGCCAACTTGACCGCAAGCGGGCGTCCCGCGATGCGCTGCAACCGGTCGCGGACCCGGTCGAACTCGGAGAACGCGTTCAAGAGCTTGCGAAAGCGGTTCTTCCGCGGGCGATGCATCGCCGAACGGCTATCGGCGAGGCAAGGCGGCAGGCGATCGCCGAGACCTACGACGACTGGACCTTTGCCGGGGGAAGGGGGCACCTTCCCAACGACCTATCCCGGGCCGTTCTGGAGCACAGGCCACTCTGGCTGGCCTCCATCCTCGGAACGCCGCGGCGTATCCCCCTCGATGACGGGCTCTTCGATCTGGTCATCTTCGACGAGGCAAGCCAGTGCGACATCGCCACAGCCATCCCACTATTCGCCCGGGCCAAGAGGGCGGTGGTCGTCGGTGACGATCAACAGCTGTCTTTCATTGCGCAATTGGGGCGCGCACAGGACAGGAACCTCATGCAGGCGCAGAACCTCCCGGTCGCGAAGATGGCGCGGTTCGCACAAAGCCGGCGTTCGCTGTTCGACTTCGCCTCGCGCGTGCCGGATGTGCCGCGCGTCACGCTGCGCCATCAGTATCGCTCCGCCGGCCCGATCGTCGAGTACATCAGCGACTACTTCTACGGCGGCCAGCTCGAGACCTCCTATGACCCCAAGGGCCTTATCCTGCCGAAGGGCGCCAAGCCTGGCCTGGCTTGGGAACACGTTCCGGCGCCCGGAATTCCGCAGGCCGGAAATGTCAATCCCGCAGAGGTTTCCGCGATCACGCGACATTTACGGCTTCTTCTGGAGGAGCAGGATTATCAGGGGAGCGTCGGCGTTATCACACCGTTCCGCGCCCAGGTGATGGCCTTGCAGGAAGCAGTGGCGAGCATACCGGAACATAAGCGGGTGGCGGCCGATCTGAAGATCGGGACGGTGGATGGCTTTCAGGGGCAGGAACGGGATCTGATCCTGTTTTCACCCTGCGTTGGCCCCCGCAGCCCGCAATCGGGACTGACTTTCTTCCAAAGGGACGCGCGGCGGCTCAACGTCGCGATCTCGCGGGCGCGGGCCATCGCGATGATCTTCGGCGATCTGGAATTCGCCCGGTCCGGTAGGTCCAAGACGCTTAGGACCCTGGACGCCCGGGCGACCGAGCCGAAACGGCAGTCCGGTGAAGGTGTTTTCGACAGCGATTGGGAGCGGCGGGTTTTCTACGCCCTCAAGGAACGCGGTCTCGATCCGGAGCCGCAGCACGAGATCGCCGGGCGGCGGCTCGACTTCGCCTTGTTTGGCACCAATGGCGTGAAGCTCGATCTAGAGGTGGACGGGCGACGCTGGCACCAGACACCGGACGGACGCCGGAAAACATCCGATCTTTGGCGTGATCACCAGCTCAAATCGTTGGGATGGCGCGTCCGTCGGTTCTGGGTCGATGAACTTGCAAAGGATATGGAGGGATGCATTGACATCGTCGAACGGGACCTCTCGTAAATCCAGCCGCAACACCTTTGTAGCGCTCGGACTCGCGACGGTCGCCTTGGCAACGTCGGGATACCTCCTGTTTCAGGTCAATGGTCTGGATCGGGAATACGGACGGATAAAGAGCGATCTGCCGCATTTGCAGAACCAGCTTGCGAGCGCGATCAAGGAACGTGATGCGGCACGTGAATTGGTGGCGGCGGCAAGGTTCGAAATCCTGGGGCTTCGGGCTTCCGAGGCTGATCTCGCAGAACAAGTCGCTGCGCGCCAAGAGGCCCTGGAAAGTGCCAGAAAACTGGAGGCCGATGCTCTAAAGAGGATCGAGGCGGCCCGTACGGAGTTCGAAGCGCTTGCGGCAGAGACGAGTGCGGCGCGGTCCACCATTGCAGAAGCGGAGCGTTTGCGGCGCGAAACCCGCGACCTGACCGCGCGCAGACGGGAACTCGAGGCCGAGATCGCGTCTCTCGAGAAGACCGTTCAGTCCTTGACCGAAAGAAGCGATGAGGCGGAGGCGAGGAATGCCCGTCTCGCAGAGGAAAATAACCAGCTCACGGGTCAACGGGATGCCCTTCAAGCTCAATTCGACGAGTTGGGGCCACAGGTGAAAGACCTCGAGGCCCAGATACGGCAGGTGCGGAACCTCGAAAACGAAGAGGATCGCTTGGGGTCGGTTCTTGAGGGGCTTCGGACCGAAGAGAGTGAAACCAGGGCCACGCTTGCCGCCGCGAATGAAACTCTCCGCGGTATTCAGGACGCGATCGCCGCGCGCACGGAAGAGGCGGAAACACTGAGGGTATCGGTCGAAACGCTGAACGGCGATCTGACCGATCTTAGCGAAACGCGCGACGCCCTAATCGCCGAGTTGGCGGTGAAGCGAACCACGGCAGAAGAGTTGGACGCCCAAGCCAAGCTTGCGGAAGAGCGGCTCTTGGAGGCTCGTGCGCAACTGGCGCAAACCACAGAGGCGCTGAAATCGTCCCGCTCGGAAGAGGCTACGCTTGCTGACGCGCTCGCAGCACTTCGTGCGCGGGTCGATAGCGCGGAAGCGGAGGTGACCAGACTGGATGTGCTGCGGATGGAAGTCGAGGGTTTGTCAGCTGATGTCGAGCGCCTTCAGGCGGAAAAGGCCGGCTTGGAAAGCGCGCTACCCGGCTTGCGGCAGGAGGCGGATGCCGCGCGCGCGCTTGCGGACCAGGAACAGGCGCGGGTGGATGCCGCGCGCGAGACCGTCGCCGCATTGACCGGGCGTGCCTCGGTGCTGGAAGAGCGGATAGCGCAACTCGAGCAGCAGCAATCCGAATTGATCGCGGCGACGGAGGCCGCCGAAGCGGCGGCAGAAGCAGCACAATCGACCCTCGCTTCTCTCGAGGCAGAGAAGGCGACGGCCCGGGCCGAACTGAACGCCGTCGCCGAACGGCGCACCGATCTTCAGGATCGCATCGAAGACCTGCAAGCGCGCATTGCCGCCGCCGAAGACGCCTTGGCGAATCGGCGCGACAGGCTTTCGGAGGCCGCGGCAGCCGGAAACGAGGCGACCTCGCAAGAAGCGGAGACGGGAGAATGATCACCGACAATACCCTGATCGTGTTCATCATCGTCGGCGCTCTCGCGCTTTTGGCGATTGTGCAGATCACCCTCGCGATCCGGCAGGATCGTCTGGTTTCTGCTGCCGGCCCCATCGAGGAGCTTGCCGTCTATGAAAAACGCCTCGAAGAGAAGCAGCGCCTCATGGACGACCTTGAGGAGGAACTCGCCAAACGGCGCGAGGCGATGGCGGTTGTCGCTGATATCGGCGCCGAGGTCGACGGGCTGCGCCGACAGAAAGAAGAACTCCTCGCGGAATGGAACGCGATGGGTGACAAGCGTGAAGAAGTTCAGGCCATGCGCCGCGAAATCGAGGATGTCGTCATCGAGCGCCAGTCGCTCGAAGCCGAGCTCGCCCCGCTGCGGGCCGAATATCTCTCGGTCAAGGAACGCCTTGAAAAAGCGGAGGAGCTTGTCGGCAGGATTGACGCTTTGACCAACGAGCACGCCGAGATATCGGGCAAGGTCGAGGCGATGCGTGGTGAACTTCGCCGGCTCGAAGAGGCCGAGGCTCGCGTGGCGCGCCTGGAAGACCGCGGAAACGAGCTTGAAGCCGACTGCGCCCGTCTGGAAGGGCGAATTGCATCGCAGAACGATGAACTGGCCGAACTCACAGCCCGCGTTGCGAAGGCGCGAGATGCGTTGGCCGAGGTGCAGTCGGAGCACTCGCGCACCGAAGCGCAGTCTGCAGCAGAAAAGGTCGAGCTTCGGCGCCAGCAGGGAGAACTCGAAGCCCTCGGAGAAACGCGAACCGCCCTGGAAGCGCGGCTTGCCTATCTCAAGGGGGAAATTGCCAAAGCAGAAGGACGTACGCCGGATGGCGAGGCTGCCGAGAGCGACAAGCTGCGCGAGCTTCGGGAAGAGCCGCCCGTCATCCGGGCCATGCTTGACTGGCCTCTCGCTGACCGAGAGAACGAAACCGACGCGCTCAAACGGGTGGAACGGCGCTTCCGGGCGAAGGGCCTCCATTATCCGGCCCGAACGCTTTATGCCTTTCATACCGCCATGAAGGTGAACGAAACCACGCAGATGGCGGTGCTTGCCGGGATTTCGGGCACCGGCAAGAGCCAACTTCCACGGCAATACGCGGCCGGCATGGGAATCGGGTTCCTGCAGGTTCCAGTTCAGCCGAGATGGGACAGCCCACAGGACCTGATGGGTTTCTACAACTACATCGAAGGCAAGTTCCGGCCTACCGACATGGCAAGGGCCCTCTGGGCACTGGACGAGATCAACAATGACGACGCCATACAGGATCGCATGATGATGATCCTCCTCGACGAGATGAACCTGGCGCGAGTCGAATACTATTTCTCCGACTTCCTGAGCCGGCTTGAAAGCCGTCCGAAACCGGAAGACGTCGGTGACGCCAACGAACGCAAGGACGCCGAAATCGAACTCGAAATCCCCAACATGCAGTACCCGCCGCGCATCTTCCCAGGCTACAATCTGCTATTTGCGGGCACGATGAACGAAGACGAAAGCACACAGTCTTTGTCTGACAAGGTCGTCGACCGCGCGAACGTTTTGCGTTTCGCTGCACCTCGCGCGATCAACACCGCACGGCCGGAAGGCGAGGTTTCGGAGGTGCGGGCCTTGTCGCAGGAACGCTGGCAAGGCTGGGTACGTCCCGTCTCGGAGGTCGAAGGCGAAGCCCGGGTTCGCAACAGCGTAGAGACGATGGTCGAGATCATGAAAGACCTCAAACGGCCGATCGGACACCGGCTGGGTCGGGCAATCATGGCCTACGTTGCCAACTATCCCAAAGCGGAAGGCACCCGGCCGATCGAAGACGCGCTGGCGGATCAGGTTGAGATGCGCCTACTCCCGAAACTCAGAGGTGTCGATGTGGAGGTCGCTGCTGCACATTTTTCCCGGCTCAGGACCTTCGTGGAGCAAGACCTTGGTGACGAGAAGCTGGCCCACGCAATCTCCGACTCGATTCAGTCATCCGAGGAGACCGGTCAGTTTGTGTGGAGCGGAGTTACGCGCTGATGCGAAGATTGCCGCGGCCCTGGTCCGCGCACCCCCTTCCGCAGGACCGACCTTTTGGACCCGACGATTGCCTGATGATCGCCTACGAAGGCTTGCCGCCGAGGGGCGTGCAACATGCAGTTCTCATGAAGGGAAACGTCCGGGGGCAGGATACCTGCCTGGCGCTCTGCCCCTATCCCAAGCGCGAGCAGGCGGAGAACCCGGATAGAGCGGGATTCCCCAGCCGTCCGCGCAAAGGGCATGATCCCAAGGACGAAAGCGAGCTCTTTGCCGCGGACGCTTTGCGTTGGATGAACGAGGTGCTCGCGCGGATTCAGGAGCTGGAAGAGGCGCTCGATGATCCGAGTGATGTATGGGCACGTTTGCGGGCCGCCTGGAAGCGCGCAGAACGGGAAGAAGACCCTCGTATGGCCGAGATCGTCAAGCAGGCACGGGAACTCAAGCCGGTCCTAGGTGCATTGCTTAAACGCATCCGGCGCGTGCTTCGGCGCCATAGGGAACTTACACCTCTGGACCGCGTGCAAGAGATGGACCGGGCCTCGATGGTCTGGCTCAGCCGCCAACCGGGGCGAAGCGTGGCGGAGCGCGCAGGCGCCGGACAGCGGATCCTCGCGACGGTTCGACAGGAAAACTTCGACACACTCGAGAATCGAGTTCTCCATGCATATGCCCGGCTCGCCGCCGACGCGGCACGGGAGTGGATGCGTGAGCATCCTCGGGCAAAGGAAAGCGCCCGATACGCCCAGGTCGATGCTCTCCGCAAGACATGCCGAACTCTTGGGGCGGTCTTGGTGGAGCTCGATGTGTCCGTCGCGGAACCGGGTTGCACACCCAACTACGTCCTCATGCAGGATCGGGACTACCGCAGTGTTCGCGAAGGTTGGGAGCGATTGCTGAAACGCGACAAGGCGATTGACGACCTGTGGGCATGGCAGGCGCAGACATGGACCGATTTCGCGGTTCTTGCAGTCACGCTTGCCATTGATGAACTCGATGAAGCCCAGCTTGTTGCCCAGTCTCCGATCAACTGGCGGGCAGAGGCCGAGACGGGCCGCTGGTTCGACCAGGACCGGCCGATCGCCGTCTTCTGGCTGCGTAAGACCGGCCGGATCGTTGAGGTGCAAGCGCGGCCGGAGACACCTGGCTCGCTGCTCACGGCAGCGCGAGCGCATGTTGCGCTCAGGATTACGGACCCGACACGTTCGGAAATCCCGCACCGTGTCGCCGTTTGGACGCCCCACGCCATGCGGCGCATCGATCTTGACGCTGCCGTGCAGGAGGCAGCGGCCCTTGTCGATCAATTGCAACCGCTCGCCATGACCGAAATCCTCCGTCACGGACTCATTCTCACTCCCGCTCACGGCAGTCCCGAGACCGCGCGAGCTAACGGGAGGGTCAGCCGCGTAAACGGCATTGCATTGGGTGCTTCGGGTGAAAGCCTGGCAGCAGGACTGCGTGCCGTTCGTGAATTCGTGCGCAGCGAATTCTACGGCTTGCCGACATGAGCAGGAGGAAGGCTGCCGGTCTCGATATCAACGGCTGGCGCGATCACGTCGCACGCAACTGGACCACTTTCCCGGGCGAGGACGAACGGATCGGTGGCGTTCATGTCCGAGCCGCAGGGCCGCTCGGGTCGGTCGTTCGCATCGGCGATGAACGCACGGGTCGATGGATCGGCGGGTTTCCGGCCGATATTGCGCCACACGGGCTTGGCGGTGGCTGGGGCGCGATCGGAGACGAAAGCCGACGAATCCAGTTGCGAGCCTTGTTGGAAGGAGTGTCGGGCGGTCCGCAACAATTGGCTGCAGCCTTCTCTGATCTGGCGCGCGGTGCCGCCCATACGGTGCTGGCAATCGAGGACAGCCCCGAGACCACGGAGACTTTGCAGGAACGCCTGCTCGCCGGGCTGTCCCAAGCCAGAATGCGGAACGCAGCCTTGGTCTGGCGGACGGTTCTAGGTATTCTTTACGCCATTGATGCCGGTATGATCGAAGAAGAGTGCACCGTCGGGATCGTGTCCCACGCATCGTCGGGGCTTTCAGTCCAGAAGCTTCGAGTGCGCCGTGCTGGCACCCTCCGAGACGTTCTTGCGCCCGAGCGGCGGAACGCGGCGCAAATGCTTGGGTGTTCGATAGGTTTGCGAGACCTCGTCGAACGCGTGAGGCATCGGGTGATCGGAGACAACGGTGGAAACGGTCGGGCCGCCAATCTTGCCATGGCGCGAACGGTCGGTCGCCTCGCGCTCGGTCTGCGTTGCGATCGAGAGATCCTGCGCCTGCCGAACGGTGACTGGGAAGAGATCGCGCTCGCGGGCGCGGGTGATCTGCCCGCGTTTACGATGGACGGCCCTTTCCCGTCCCTGGGGGACTGCGATCAGGTGTTCCTCGAGACCATCGCAGAAGGCGACGTCCGCTCACACCTTGCGACACTGATAACCGATCTCAAGATCGGAGACCTGCAAACCTTGCCGCCGGATGCGGTCGCGAAGGGTGCTCTTGTCGCCGCCTGCCGCATGAGTGACGGCGATCCTGTCTATTTCGACTTTCTTCCACGAATCTCCACGATCGTCTCTTCGAATGGCCGGGCGCAGAATTTCGATTTGATTGACGAAAGTGAAACGCTCGAAGCGGGGCATATCTATCGCAGCCCTCGCCCCGCAGTGTTCGCGATCCCGAAGGGCGTCGACGAAATACCCGTTTATCTCCGAAAGGATGCAGCACCGCATCCCCGCAAGGCGCTTGTCAAGCTGGATGTCGCGCTAAAGAAGGAGACGCCCGTCTCTGTCTGGGTCGAACAGAAACCGGCTGCCGGTCGCGCCAGGATCGTATTGGAGGTCCCATCTCTGGCACGCAGCATCACCATAGACTGGGAAAACGCCGAAGACGACGAGCGCGCTTGGGACGACATCATCACGGCACTTGAAACGCCCCCGCCCGCCTTTCCGGACCGCCTAGTGCTGAAATGCGGCATGCATCCCTGGCGGGATTCATCGGGTGCCCCCGGCATGTTCACGCTGCTCGACCAGATGGAGAGCAACGGGGTCTCTGATTGGGAGCCTTATGCCCGCAAGGCGGCGGCGCGGCCCTATCAGGAATACTGTGTCTCGAGCGATGGGCACCTCCCGGCGGAGGTTTCGGATGATGCCGTCCGCCAACTCGACATGCTTACGCACGCCGCGTTGACCGTTACGGCTGAGCGCCTTACGTCGCGACCGGCCCAGGGGATACGGGACAATGCAGCCCTTAAGTTCCTGACCTGGCAATTCCGACGTTGTCCGACCGAAGTCAGCGAATGGCTCGCAACCTGTATCGAAAACCATGCCGGAACCATCGGCACGCATCCGTTCATCTGGCACCAGAGTAATTGGGTGCTGATCTATCAAGGCTTTTCCAGAACCGTGCGGGATGCCGCGTTGGAGGAACGGGTGTTGCGCGCTGTGCTGCGCCGTGGAATCGAACGCTGGAGTTATCGTGCCGAAAGCGCGTGTGTTGCGCTGATGCTCTCGAGATCCGAAACCGCGCCGATGCTTCTCGAGCGCCAGGATGTTGACGAGATCGGGCAACGCGCGGTCATCGAGTTTCGCGAGGAACTGGGCGGGCACTATACCCGGTTCAATTACGCCCCCTTCCTTGTCGGCGGACTCCTCCGCTGGAGGCTGAAGGAGCCGAGGGCCCTGCTGACCGGCAATGACACCCTCGCCGACAGCCTGTTCGAGGTGATCGAAGCCGCGCGACAAGATCTGATGTCGCGTCGGCGTGTCGACGAGGCCTTTGCAAGACGGCGCGAAAAATACGTGCCGATCCTCGACGACCTGCTGAAATATCTGCGCGGCGAGGGTGGAAATCCGAACTTGCTGCTCGATCTCTATGACGCATATTGACGACCCAATGTTGATTCCCGCTGAGAACTGAGCGGGGTCTTCATCGAGAAGTGTCCCGCCAGAAGTCTATGGTCTGTGGGTCAATGTCGGTCAGTACTCCGCTTTCTTCGAGCGGCCTCCGTGCTGGCCTTGAAGCAATTGATGTCATTGCTGGTTTACCGCTTACCTTTAGCCCGTCTTCCCCGAGCCGCAAACTCCAGGATGGTTTTCCGAGCAGGGAAAGAAGCATCCCTGCAAACCTGCGGCACGTTACGTCCATGGCCTGTTCTCAGCGGGCTCGACTCATCCCAGCCATGCGGTCATTGTCTTCAATCCTCGCCTTCTGATCGCAACATGGTCGGAACCGGAATTGGCGTTATGGCAAGGCCGGGAAATCGGACCTCTGATAACTTGCGACCAGCGCGCGCAGGCCCTCGGGGGCCAGCACCTCGACCCGGTCGCCCCACTGGTAGAGATGCCAGGCCATCTCCAGCCAGCCCGAGGCGTGGAAGCGGATGGTGAGCGACCCGTCCTCCTCCTCGGTCATCTCCTGGTGCGGGTGGAACACGAACTCGCGGGCGGTCGGGGCGGCCGAGGGGGCGAAGCGCCAGACCACCTCGCCATACTCGGCCTCGTTGTGGAACGAACCGAAGGCGCGGGCGGCGTGGGCGTCGAGGTCGAAATCGGGATCGCGCTGAAAGGAGTGCGGCTCCAGCCGGGCCGCGCCGACGCGGTCGAGGCGGAAATGCCGGAACCGGCCGTCGCCGCCGTTTTCGCGGGCGACGATGTAGCGACGGATGCCGAGCAGCAGGCCGTAGGGTTCGATCAGGCGGTCGCGGGGCGCGTTGTCGCGCTCGCCCGTATAGGTGATGGTCAACATGTTCGGCGCCTTCAGCGCCTCGGCGATGGTCGCCAGGATGCGCGGATCGGTGCGCACCCGCGGCCCCGGGCGCGAGGCGAATCCATGCGCCTCCAGCACCGCTTCTGCATCGGCCTCGGCGCGGCGGGCATGGGGGCCGGGCATGCTGGCCAAAAGCCGGTCGCGCAGTGAGGTCAGCGCCTTGACCTCGTTGCTCGCGCCGTCGCGTGCCGCGCGCCGGATCGCCATCTCGAGGGCGGCCAGTTCGCCGTCGCGGATGCCCTGCGACAGCATCAGCTGCGCGTCCGAACCGCGGATCTTCCAGAACTTGCGCCGGGCCTCGTCCTGCCGGGTCTCGACGTTAGGGAACAGGGTTTCCAACGCCTTGGTCATTCGCTGCGCGGTGCGCCGGTCGATGTCGAACTCCTCCTCGATGTCCTGGAGGCCCACGCCGAGGTGGCGGGCGGCGGCCATCTCGGCGAGACGAAGAAGGTCGGAGGCCTTGGCGAAGGAGGACATGCGCAGATTCCATGACACAAATTGACACCGTATGAGCGTAGAAACGTGGATGCGGCCTGTCGATGTGATTCCGGCCTCGAGGGATGGTATCAAGTGACGGATTTCATGACGGTGAGGTTGATCGGCAGGTCGCACTTTATAGCTGCGCTGGGTCTTCGGTCATGTCTTACGAGCTGAACGATTTTCCAGACGGGTTATCGCCATGCGTCTTTCCAGCGCTTATGGCCCAGTTAACAGGGAGAGTGTGATGGGGCTTCTCGACTGGCCTGGAAAAAGTGCCGACGCTCTGGGTCTTCCGGAACACATGGCGGTCCACCACATGCTTGATGTCGCGGCCGTGGCAGACCGTCTGATCGAGCCCTTCGGCTTCGATTGGCCATTGCGGGACGCACTTGTCCTTCTGGTCGGCCTGCACGACCTGGGCAAGATCAGCGACAGCTTCCGGCGGATGCTGCGGGAGGGTGTGCCGCAGGCTTTTCGGCACTGGGAACTTACCGAAGTACTTCTGTTCGAGCTGGACCATATTCTTGGGGAACGGCTCGGTGGTGCACCCTGGCACCGGCAAACGCTGTATGCGGCCATCGCCGGGCATCACGGGCGGCCGCCGAAGCGCGCCACGGGCGGTCTTGTGTGTCCGGGGCGGCGGCCCCGCGAGTACCGCCTCGCGTTGCAGGCTGTCGGCTCGGGCCTCGACGATGCGCGCAAGGCGATGGAGAACTTGTGTGCGTTTTGGCCGGATGCCTCGCTGGAGGGGCTGTCCGATGACCGTGCGGTGGCGGCTTTGTCCTGGTGGCTGCCGGGGTTTTGCACAGCTGCGGACTGGGTTGGATCGAATACGCGATGGTTCGGACCCCGGGCCCCAGAATCGGCACTGTCCGCGTACCTCGCCGAATCGAAGGAAATCGCGGTCAACGCCGTTACCGAAGCGGGCCTTGCAGCGGGCACAGCCCGTGACGCGAACCTGTTCGATTTCACACTGCGCCCCATGCAGGCCGCCTGCGCGCAGGTAGCCCTGGCCGAGGGCCCGATGTTGGCCGTCATCGAGGACGAGACCGGCGCGGGAAAGACCGAGGCGGCCCTGATCCTGGCCCAGCGGATGCTGCTGGCGGGCAAGGGGCGGGGGCTGTTCTTCGCGCTGCCGACGATGGCCACCGCGGATGCAATGTTCCGTCGGGCCGCCGGATCGGTCGGCCGGCTGTTCGACCGGCATACGACCCTGACGCTGGCCCATGGCCGGGCCGGTCTTTCCGTGGATTTCCGTGATCTCGTGAACGACGGCCCGCGCGGCGAAGAGGATGCAACCTGTACCGACTGGTTAGCCGAAAACCGCCGCCGCGCTCTGCTGGCTGATGTCGGCGTTGGGACCATTGACCAAGCGTTGTTGTCGGTCCTACCGGTCAGGTTCCAGGCCCTGCGCCATTTCGGGTTGTCGTCCAAGATCCTGATCGTGGACGAGGTGCATGAGCTGGGGGAACCCTATATCGGGGCCGAGCTTGAGGCGCTGCTGCGGATGCACCGGGCGGCCGGGGGATCGGCGATCCTGCTGACGGCGACTCTGCCTTTGGCGCAGCGTGAACGGTTGCTGGCCATCTACGGCGGTCGGTCGGACAGCCCGGCCTATCCGGCCTTGACGGTGGCGGGGGCGGCATCTCCAACAGCCCTGCCGCAGGCGACGGGGCCACGGCGGTCGGTCGGGGTCCAGCGGCTCTCGTGTGCGGATGAGGCGGTCGATCTTCTTGCAGAGTCTGCGCAACAGGGCGCGGCCTGTGTCTGGGTGCGCAACGCCGTGGATGATGCCATCGCCGCGGTCGAGATGCTTCACGCTCGGGGCGTTTCGGCGCGTCTGCTGCATGCGCGATTTGCCCTGTGCGACCGCAAGCGGACTGAGGCCGAGGTTCTGGCGCGCGTGGGGAAGGACGGGCAAGGGCGAGAAGGCTTCGTGCTGGTCGGCACGCAGGTTCTGGAATCCTCGCTCGATCTCGATTTCGACGTGATGGTGTCCGACCTCGCGCCGATGGCGGCATTGATCCAGCGCGCCGGTCGGTTGTGGCGGCACATGGACCTGCGCCCGGCCACATCGCGTCCGGTGCCTGCGCCCGTCTTGCACGTGGTTTCGTCCGATCCGGCGCAGGTGGTCGATGCCCGCTGGCTGCACGGCACGCTGGATCGTGGCGCGTGGGTCTATCCGGTCGCCGATCAGTGGCGTACCGCGGACGTGCTGTTCCGGGCCGGCCGGATCGACGCACCGGAAGGCCTGCGCGCCTTGATCGAGGCGGTGCATGGGCTCGAGGCGGCGCCGGTCCCCGAGGCACTCGTTGAGGCCGAAGCCAGGGCCGAAGGGCAGGGCGCCGCCGAGCGCGGTCACGCGGCGCAGAACATCGTCGATCTGGCGGCCGGCTATCGGGCCGGCGGGCAGGCCAATGACGACGCGCGCTATCCCACGCGTTTGGGCGAGGCGCAGCGGGTGCTTGTGTTGGCCCGAAAGGAGGCCGGCGCCCTGCGGCCATGGGCGGAGGGGACGGGGGCCGAGGCCTGGTCGCTGTCCGAGGTTTCCGCCCGCATCGGCCGGCTGGACGCCCTGCCGCTACCCGACCCGTCGGCGCCGGAGATCGCGGCCGTCACGCGGGAATGGCCCGACTGGAAACGCGCCGAATACCGCCTGTGCCCGGTCGCCGAAGACGGGGCGATCTGTACGGGGTTACGCTATGACGCGGAACGCGGGCTGATCTTCCATGACGAAAGCTGACACCCTGCCATTCAACCGCCTTTACAGGTTTCGTTTCGGGTGATCCCTTTCACCTGTTCGTTGCGGTCGGAGGTTTTTCATGCCCCTCAATTTGATCGAAAACCCTTGGATTCCGGTTCTCTGCGCCGATGGCACGCGGCGGGTGATCGCGCCCTGGCAGATGGCCGAACCGGGCATCCTGCGCCCGGACTGGCCGCGCCCCGATCTGAACATCGCCTGCCATGAATTCCTGATCGGGCTGGTGTTTCTGGCCGACCCGCCCGCCAACAACGGCGAGTGGCAGCGCCGGACGGCCCCCGACCTGCAACGCCTGAAGGACCGGTTGGCCCCCCTTGCGCCCGCGTTCAACCTGTTGGGCGAGGGGCCGCGGTTCCTTCAGGACCTGGAGCCGCTCGTGGGCGCCGCGAACCCGGTGGACATGCTGTTCATCGACAGTTCCGGGGCGAACGCGGCAAAAAACAATGCCGACCTCATGGTCCACCGCGGCCGCTATCCGCGGATTGACCTGCCGCTGGCGGCAATGGCGCTTTATGCCCTTCAAGCGCATGCCCCGGCGGGCGGGGCGGGAATCCGTACCTCGATGCGCGGCGGCGGCCCCCTTGTGACGCTGGTCGACCCGGGCGACGGGCTTTGGTCGCTGGTCTGGGCCAACGTCCCCTGCGGCGCGCCCGGCACACTCGACGACCTGCCCTGGATGCGGCCGACGAATATCTCCGACAAGGGGCAGCAGACCCTGCCGCCCGAGGGTCGGGTCTTCGGGGCCGAGGCGTTCTTCGGCATGCCGCGGCGGCTGCGCCTGATCGGGGACGACGAGGGGATCACCGGTGTGATCCAGAAACCCTGGGGCACGAACTATGCCCTGTGGAAACACCCGCTCAGCCCCCATTACCGCCTGAAGCCGGGCGAGGAATGGCTGCCGAAACACCCGCGCGCAGGCCGGTTCGGCTATCGCAACTGGTTGGGCGTCGTGGCGCAGGAGGTGGGCAGCGAAACCTCGGAACGGTCGCTGTCCCTGCGCGACTGGGGGCTGCGGGGCGGCGAGGCGTCGGTCGTCGTCGCGGGCTGGGCCATGGACAACATGAAGCCGCGCGATTTCACGTTGTCGGTTCAACCCCTGTTGAACCTGCCCGTCGAAGCCGAAGACTGCCTGGTGGGGATGATCCTTGCCGCCGAGGCTGCCGGTGTGGCGTTGCGCGGGGCGCTGGAGTCGGTTCTGGCAGGCGGCGAGGCGCGTGAAGCCGAGCGCGAGGCGTTCTTTGTCACGACCGAGGATCGGTTCCTGCACCGGGTGCAAGCGCTGAAGGCGGGGCATGATCCGCGCCCCGCTTGGCGGGCCGATTTGCGCGCGCAGGCCCTTGGGCAGTTCGATGCGCTGGCGGTGCCCGGGTTGGACCGGCGTGAAACCGACCGGATCGCGCAGATCGTCACGGCGCGGAAAGGCCTGGCCAGTGCGTTCGCAGGTTACGGCAAGCATGGGCGTGAGATCTTTACCCATCTCGGGATGGAACTGCCGGCAAGAAAGAAGGGGAAAGCAGCATGAGCGATCAGGCCAAGACGCCGGGGGCCATCGCCCTTGGCTGGTGGAGCACGCATATCGGTGCGCGCGACAGCGCCGCGGCCCGTGGGCTGGCGGCCCGGCTACGGCGGGCGGCGCCGATGGCGGTCTTGTGCGAACCCGCCGTGCAGGACCTGGCGCGCGCGCTGGGTCTAGGGCCCGCGCGGGCGCAGGATCTCGTTCGGCTGGCCGGTCTGTTGGCCGAGGTGCGCGAACATGACAGCGCATCGCTTGCGCAACGGCTGGGAGGGGCAGAGCCGGTCCTGTCCCATCTGCGGTTCCAGCGCCTGATGCGGGCCGAGGGCGACGAGCTGACCGCGCTGATGCGACGGGCGATCGTCATGGCGGACCGGCGCTGCAATGTGGCGGCGCTGGCGGGTGATTTGCTGCACTGGGAGGCCGCCCGGCCGCGCTGGTGTTTTCACTATTTCGGGGCGGATGCGCCCAAGGACGAGTTGAAGGAGACGATCGAATGAGCACCTTTCTGCAATTCCATCTGCTGACCAGCTATGGCCCCTCGAACCCGAACCGCGACGACCAGGGGCGCCCGAAACAGGCGATGGTCGGGGGCAGCCCGCGGCTGCGCATGTCCTCGCAATCGGTCAAGCGCGCCTTGCGCGAAAGCGCCTTCTTCGCGCTGGATCTGGAAGGCAACATGGGCACGCGCACCAAGCGCATCTATGGCGAACTAGTCGAGCGTTTGTCGCGGCAAGACGCCCAGGAAACGGCGGTTCGCGCGGCCGCCGAGCAGGTGGCGGCAATCTTCGGCAAGCTTGAAACGCCGAAAAAAGGCGAAGAAAGCCGGGTCGCAACCACGTTGGCCTTCATCTCTCCCGAGGAATGGCAACTGGCCGAGGGCCTGGCGGGCAAGATCATCGCGGGCGAGGACCTGCCCAAGGAAAAGGACCTGAAGAAGCTGGTGCTTCGCCGGGCCGATGGTGCGGTGGACATCGCGATGTTCGGACGGATGTTGGCCGATGATGCCGATTTCAACCGCGACGCGGCCGTGCAGGTGGCCCATGCCATCACCACCCATCCCGCGCAGGCCGAGGAAGACTGGTATTCTGCCGTCGACGATCTGAACAAGGCCGAGGAAACCGGGGCTGGCCACCTGGGCGAGACCGCTTTCGGGTCTGGTGTCTACTATCAGTATGTTTGCGTGAACGCCGACCTGCTGATCGAGAACCTCGCCGGCGATCGTGACCTCGCGGCAAAGGCGGCCGAGGCATTGGCGCGTGCCATCGCGCAGACCACCCCGCGCGGCAAGCAGAACAGCTTTGCCCACCATCCCCGCGCCCACTATGTCCTCGCCGAGAAAGGGCCGCAGGCCCCGCGCGACCTGTCGGGCGCCTTTTTCGAGCCCGTCAGGAAACCGCCTTTCCTCGACAACTCCGTGACCGCTCTTGCCAAGGCCCGCGCCGATATCGACGCGGCCTATGGCCAGGCCTGGGAGGCCGACTGCGTCCTGCATGTCGGCGTCGGCGGCACGCTGGACGAGGTCGTGCGCTTTGCAGGCGATGCGGTTCGGGGGGCGTGATGCAGCCCTACCTGGTGTTCAGCCTGACCGCCGCTCTTGGTGCGATGGGCGAATTGGCGGGGCATGAGCGGCGCGGTTCGCTGGTCTGGCCGGGGCGCTCGGCGATCCTGGGGTTGCTTGGCGCCGCCATGGGTATCGACCGCGGAGGCGACTTTTCCGGGCTGGATGCTTTGGAACTGGCCGTCGCCGTCTTCGATACGGGCGCTTCGCTGCGGGACTATCACACTGTCGAGACCATACCCACGGCGGCCGCGAAAAGGCCGAATTCACGCCCCGAGGCGCTTGCGGCGGCGCGGGGGCGCACCAACACCACAATCACCCTGCGCGATTACCGGGTGGGAGGGCTCTATGGTGTCGCGGTCTGGGGTGACGGGCTGGAGGCGCTGGCGGCGGCCCTGAATCGTCCGCACTACACGCTCTATCTTGGCCGCAAGTCATGTCCGCTGGCCGCTCCGCCGGGGGCAAAGGTGATCGAGGCGGCAAGCCCCGAGTCTGCGTTGTCGCAGCTGACCCTTCCGCCTTGGCGCCGCGCCGATCGGTTTGGCGCCCCCGCCATCGCCCGCACCCTGATCTGTGATGCGACGGCGGACGACGCCATTCGCGAACAGGTCCACGATGTTCCCCGCGACCGGGCGCTCTGGCATTTCGCGCCGCGTCGCGTGGCGCTTCGCGATGTCGCGATCACCGTGGGAGGTGCGTCATGAGCCTCTATCTCAGCCGCATCCGGTTGTCGCGCAGCCCATCTGCGCAGGCCCTGTCGGGGCTGCTGATGCCGACCGAGGCCGGGCCGCGCCGCTCGGCGCACCACGGTCTTCTGTGGGCGGCGTTTGCCGACGGCCCCAACCGGCGCCGCGATTTCCTGTGGCGCGAGGAACGGGACGGGACATTCCTCACACTGTCTGAACGTCCGCCTCTCGCGATGGATCTGTTCGAGCCGCACGAGGTCAAGGAATTCGCGCCGGTGCTTGCGCCCGGCCAGATGCTCGACTTCGTTCTGCGCGCCAATGCGACACGGACGAAACGCGACGGCAAGCGCCGCGTCGATGTCGTGATGGACGCGCTGCACGCTATTCCTCAGGGCGCGCGCGCCGCCGCGCGAATGGGGGTGGCCGGGCGGGAAGGCGCGGCCTGGCTTGCCCGGCAGGGCGAGGCGGCGGGGTTCAAGGTCGTGCGGGCGGCGGCCGGCGACTATTCGACCGTGGCCCTTTCCGATCATCGCGGCCCGCGCAAGGGTCAGCCGCAATTCGGCATTCTGGATCTCGAGGGTCGCATCGAGGTGACCGACCCCGACGCCTTCCTCGCGCGGCTGGCCCGCGGCTTCGGCCGCGCCAAAGCGTTCGGCTGCGGCCTGATGCTGATCCGCCGGGCGCAATGAGCGGTGGCGGCCTTCCCGGTTTGCCGCCGCCGCGGCCAATCCCGTTGAAGGATCGCGCCTCGCTCGTTTTCGTCGAGCGCGCCAGGCTCGATGTGGCGGACGGTGCTTTCGTGGCGCTCAATGCGGATGGCACGCGCACGCAGATCCCGGTTGGCGGCTTGGCCGGGATCATGCTGGAACCCGGCGCGCGCATATCGCATGCGGCCGTCGCACTGGCGGCGCGGGCGGGCACGCTGATCACCTGGGTCGGCGAAGGCGGCGTGCGACTCTATTCGGCGGGACAGCCCGGCGGGGCGCGCTCGGACCACCTGCTCTGGCAGGCCGCCATCGCGCTCGACGAGGCGGCGCGTCTCAGGGTGGTGCGCAAGATGTATGCCATGCGCTTCGGCGAGGCCGCGCCCTCGCGCCGGTCCATCGACCAGCTTCGCGGCATCGAGGGCGTGCGGGTCCGCGAGTCCTACGCACTTCTGGCCCGGCAATACGGTGTGTACTGGAAACGCCGCGCCTACGACCCCGCCGATTGGCAGGCCGGCGATATTCCCAACCGCTGCCTTTCCGCGGCAACCGCCTGCCTGCATGGCCTGACCGAGGCGGCCGTCCTGGCGGCGGGATATGCCCCCGCCATCGGGTTCCTGCATACGGGCAAGCCGCTTTCCTTCGTCTACGACATCGCCGATCTCTACAAGCTCGAGACCGTGGTGCCCGAGGCCTTTCGCATCGCGGGCCAGGCCGCGAAGGGCAAGCTCGACATGGCGCCCGACCGTGCAGTGCGGCTGGCCTGCCGCGATGCCTTCCGGCGCACCGGACTCCTGGCCCGGATCATTCCCGCCATCGAAGAGGTTCTGTCGGCGGGGGACCTGCCGCGCCCCGATCCACCGCCCGAGGCCGTGTCCCCCGCCTTTCCCGACGCGCCGCCCTCCGGCGATCCGGGACACAGGTGACGCATGATGGTCGTGGTCGTCTCCAATGCGCCCGCAAGGTTGCGCGGCCGGCTGGCCGCCTGGCTGGTCGAAATCCGCGCCGGCGTCTATGTCGGCGACTACTCCGCCCGCACGCGCGAGATGATCTGGGACCAGGTCCTGGCCGGGCTCGAGACCGGCGATGCGGTCATGGTCTGGAAGGCGCCCACCGATCAGGGCTACGATTTCCTCACGGCCGGAACGAACCGGCGGATGCCGGTGGAATTCGACGGCCTCAAGTTGGTGAGCTTCTTTCCTGAAAAACCGCGCTGACGGCCGTAGAATCGGCCGACGTTTCGGTACGCTCTTTGACATCGTGATTCTTTCGGTAGATCAAGGGCCTGCAGCAAGTCTGTTCCCCGCCCACGCGGGGATGACCCGTAGACAATATTATCGTGTTTGCGGCCGCGCTGCTGTTCCCCGCCCACGCGGGGATGACCCGCTCGAATGGGCCGTTGAGCGCGCCAAACACTACTGTTCCCCGCCCACGCGGGGATGACCCGACTACATAGAGACGCTGCTGATCCAGCACCGCCTGTTCCCCGCCCACGCGGGGATGACCCGCAGGCTGTCGCTGGCGGCTTGGGGCGCCCAGACTGTTCCCCGCCCACGCGGGGATGACCCGCGGCGGCGTAGCGCGGGTTCCCGATCTGCTGGCTGTTCCCCGCCCACGCGGGGATGACCCGGCATGCAGTTGAATTCGCCGCCCGTTTGGAGCCTGTTCCCCGCCCACGCGGGGATGACCCGGCGAGGCGCATCCAGGCCGCGAACGTGGCGGGCTGTTCCCCGCCCACGCGGGGATGACCCGGACGCCAGCGCGTCGCTGCGGCAGACCGGCCACTGTTCCCCGCCCACGCGGGGATGACCCGTTCGATGAACGCCTCGCGGGCGCGGCCAAGGACTGTTCCCCGCCCACGCGGGGATGACCCGGGCGAACGCCCCGTCAAGGACCCCGTTGAAGACTGTTCCCCGCCCACGCGGGGATGACCCGTCGGCGCGCGTGGTCTGGCTGTGGCTGGAGCGCTGTTCCCCGCCCACGCGGGGATGACCCGGCGCTGTCGGCCATCGTGACCGCGCAGATCGCCTGTTCCCCGCCCACGCGGGGATGACCCGTCCTACGAGATGACGATCGGCGTCGACCGTGACTGTTCCCCGCCCACGCGGGGATGACCCGGTGTTTCGTCTGGGGGTGGCTCGTCTTCGTCGCTGTTCCCCGCCCACGCGGGGATGACCCGCCATGACGACGCTATCCAATAGCGTAGCGATGCTGTTCCCCGCCCACGCGGGGATGACCCGAGATTGGCGCGTCGTTGTCCGAGGCAGGCCGGCTGTTCCCCGCCCACGCGGGGATGACCCGAGGTCCCCGATGCGCCGCGCGAGATGTTCCTGCTGTTCCCCGCCCACGCGGGGATGACCCGTTGCTGCGGGGCTCGGGCGGGTCGATCCGGCGCTGTTCCCCGCCCACGCGGGGATGACCCGATTGCGGACATCGCGGACCCGGCGTCGGCCACCTGTTCCCCGCCCACGCGGGGATGACCCGGTTTATCCTGTACATCCCAAAGACCATGCCGCCTGTTCCCCGCCCACGCGGGGATGACCCGTGGGCGATATCGTTCAACTTGCCTCCGCCGCGCTGTTCCCCGCCCACGCGGGGATGACCCGGCCGAGCACGGCATGGAGGATGACGACCCGTTCTGTTCCCCGCCCACGCGGGGATGACCCGGGAGAGGGGGCCGGTGACGACGGGGCGACACGCTGTTCCCCGCCCACGCGGGGATGACCCGACGGCTGCGGCGGCGGATGCGGCATGGCGCGCCTGTTCCCCGCCCACGCGGGGATGACCCGGCCGAGGATTATTCCGACGTGGCGCTGTGGTCCTGTTCCCCGCCCACGCGGGGATGACCCGCAGTTGGAGTTCGGCAAGGCGCTTGCGGCCACCTGTTCCCCGCCCACGCGGGGATGACCCGAGGCGCGCAAGGCCGCCGCCGCCGCCTGGTGCCTGTTCCCCGCCCACGCGGGGATGACCCGGCGCTCCGCGATCAGGTCAGCCATGTAGTTCTCTGTTCCCCGCCCACGCGGGGATGACCCGGCAATGCTGCGCGGCGCGGCCTCGGGGCTGGGCTGTTCCCCGCCCACGCGGGGATGACCCGCCGGTGCGCGACCGCTATGTCGCGCTGCACATCTGTTCCCCGCCCACGCGGGGATGACCCGGTCATCGTCGGCATGGCCGTGAGGGCTGGCGCCTGTTCCCCGCCCACGCGGGGATGACCCGGCCGGTGTGGACGGCTTGCGGTTCCACGACTCCTGTTCCCCGCCCACGCGGGGATGACCCGTTGCAGTATCCGCCAGAAACATCTCGACCAGCCTGTTCCCCGCCCACGCGGGGATGACCCGGCGGGCGTTGGATCACGGCCACGCAGATCGCGCTGTTCCCCGCCCACGCGGGGATGACCCGTTCACCGCAGCCCAGATCGCGGGAACCCCCAGCTGTTCCCCGCCCACGCGGGGATGACCCGAACTGCACGATGGTCGTCTGCAGCGCGACCAGCTGTTCCCCGCCCACGCGGGGATGACCCGTCGCTCCCCGGATATTTTACGGAAATCTCACTCTGTTCCCCGCCCACGCGGGGATGACCCGTCCGCGTCTAAAAGTGCGGACTTCCGCGCCGTCTGTTCCCCGCCCACGCGGGGATGACCCGGTGGGCGAAAGCTATGCGCCCGAGACCTACTCCTGTTCCCCGCCCACGCGGGGATGACCCGCGCGCAGGCCTTCGCGGACGTGCTGCGGCGATCTGTTCCCCGCCCACGCGGGGATGACCCGGGAACCACTGGAGGACGGCCGCGGGATGTAGTCTGTTCCCCGCCCACGCGGGGATGACACCCCTTTTGCTCCAGCGCTTCCAGTGATTGTAGAGCGTCTTGTGGGGACCATACTCCTTTGGCGCGTCACGCCAGCGCAACCCATTGCGGTTTATGAAGATAATCCCGCTCAAAACCAGTCGGTCATCGACCCTTGGCTTGCCATGGGACTTTGGGAAGTAGGGCTCCAGACGCGCCATCCGCGTATCCGTCAGCCAGAAAAGACTGCTCATCATCACCCCCGGTCAGTCCGGGAGCTTGAATCACGCAGGCCGGGTGGCCTCAAGCAGATCGATGGGTCGTGACCCTAGCGACTTTTGGAACCGGCTGAATTGACGAGTGGCATGTCACCGTCGACCGTATCTGCGATCCAGGTCTTCCCTCATGCCGGCAAGCGCCCTCGACGCGAACAGATCGTGTTTCCAACAAAGATGTTGGAACGTCTTCCAGTGCATGCCCTTGGGTTTCAGCCAACCGGGGCCATTCAGGATGCCTCGCTTCCAGCCCAGTTTATCGCGTATCCGATCGGCGCGTCGGGCGGCTCGGTCCGTCGCGTCTTCCCGCTGCGAGGGGTAGGTCAGCGACAGGCAATGCCGGCAGACGAAGAGCCGATCCGCGTAAAGGATGGCGACGCGCCGTCTGCAGCCCGGATTGGGACAGAGGAACCATGGACGCGCGCCTCCGAGATTGCAGGGCGTTTCCACGAGGTCCACAGGGTAGGACAACGTTTCCCACTCGCCGCCGCGCGGCCGTTGGCGGTAGTCGAGAATGATCCGGCCCCTTTCGGCTATGATGCCAATCTCGCCGGTCACCCTGTCGCGTCGGGACCACGTGACCTGCGCGATGCGACCGGGCTCGAGCAGCCCTTCCCGTTTGAGCCAGCGCACGTCGAGAGACCTGAAATCCTCCGTGTCCCATGAACCGAATTGGCGATGCCGACCACTTCCTCTTCCGCCCATGGTGCCTCCGCTGCACGTTTTTTCGAAATCAACTGGAAAACCGGATACTGAACATTCCGCTATCCGGGTTTGACGGGTTTGGCGGGTTTGTTTTCCCCTCCTTCACCATGATGGGGTGCTGGGGCTGAATCTTCCCGGTTGACAAGAAACCCGTCAAACCCGTCAAACCCGCATATCCTAGCCATTTGGCGTTTCATCGGTGCGTGATACGCGATAGATGCGCGCGCCGGCGCTGCTGTCTTGACGGCTTGTAAGGCGCAGTCCGTTTACGATCCGCCCTTCTCGGAACTGCAAGACGCGTCCGAGGCTGCGCGCGGAGCGCACCGCGCGGTCGCCGGCCAAATCCGCGACCGCGATCTGTATGGGCGTCTGACTGAAGTCCCTTCCCATTTGGCGCATCACATCCTTTGCCGAGAACTCCTCCCTACCGAAACATTCATGCAGGGCTGCGAGGAGCGCGAACAGGGCATCTGCCGCGGGGTCGGCGGCCTGTGCCGCACGGACAAGATCCATCGGGTCACCGAACGCACCTGGTCGCAGAACGCGGTTGGCCCACACGACTGTCTGGCGGACAAGGTGGTCCCAAGCCTCGAACGAGGCCAGCCGGCCCAACGCAGGCGTATCGAGATGTGTGAAGCGCGCGCGGATCAGGGTGCAGGCGGCTGCCAGCATTTCGATGCGGTTGTCGAGCGTGTGCGCCAGCGGATCCAGGCCGAATTGCCGGGCGAAGGGTTCGTCTGTCTGAGGATCGATGCGGCAGGTGATGACGCGGCGGGGCAGATCGCCGGCAAGCGAGAGGTTGTTGCCTGTCAGGATCAGCAGCGCACGGTTCGGAATCCTGATGCTTTCCGATCTGCCCAGCACGCGATCCACGATCGCCTCGGAAGTGATGAACGCGGCCATGCTCGCGCTGTCCATCACGCCGGTGACGTTGTCCCAGACCAACGCCCGACTACCGGTCCGCAGCGCAGTGAAGAGCCGCTTGCGAACTTCCTCATCGTCGCGGCCCTGCGTGTGTGGCCAGATGTCAGGCGTCCTCCCATTCGTCAAAGCGCCGACGCACGACGCCAACAACGTCTTGCCTGACCCCTGGATCGGCGCGTCGAAGGCGAAGGCCGGTGCGGTCGGAAGGATCGGGCGCACGGCAGCCGTCAAGAGCGCGGCCAGCAGCGCCCCGCGCGCCGCGGCATCGACGAACGGAAATGACCTGAACGGCTCCAACAACCGCTCAAGTGCCTCGGCGGCTTCATTCTGATTCGGTTGCAGCGGAACGACCGGCACTTCTTCGCCCACCGGGTCGAACAGAAGTCGGGTGACGCTATCGTAACCTGGTTCCGACAGTAGGGTTCCGTCCAGGCGTATTGTGGGCCCGGTGATGACGGCCTCCAGCGGCTTGAGTTGGCGGCGCTCGCCGTGGGCAAGGATCTGCTTCAGAAGCGCGGCCGGCGGATCGCAATCTACCGGCTTCATGCCGTCGCCGCTCGGACGAGCCTTCCAGAATTGCGTTACGGTCCCGAGGTGATGTGCAAGGCCATGCTCGCAGAGGGGATGGAGGCGACCATTATCCGCAACGACTAGCTGGCCGCCGAAGTCAAAAGTCACCGGATCATGACGCAACAGGTCGATTGTAGCCGTTGCGGCCTCGGCGGTGTGTCCCTTCACCAGTTCCACGCGTGCAGGCGCGCGATGTAGCTTATAGGTGCGACCGCCGTGTGCGAAGCTGTGCAGCACCGGGCCTGCCTGCATCAGGAACAGGCGCCCGACCAGCCGCCCCCCATCGTAATCCGGCTCGACGGGATCGCGGGTCAGCGCACCGTGGTAACGGTCTCGGTCATCCAGCAGTGCGGCGACCGCGACCATTTCCACTTCGCCGTGTACCTCTACCGGCACCAGGAAGTCACCGCCGAGAACGCCGCGTTCCAACGCCTGGCGGGCGGATCCCGCGGCCGCCCGTCTCGCCTCGGGGTCTATGCACGTCTCGGGCGCAAGCATTTCCTGCACCCGCTCTTCAACCCACTTCTCCTTCGCACGCTCCGCCTCGGACGCGGCGGCGCGCTTTGCATCGGCCTTGATCTGTGCCAGCCGAGCGAGTTCGTCGCTACCGAGCGCCGGCAGCGCGGCACGCGTATCGAGGCGTTCGGCCGTGCCCTCGATGATGGCGGGATCGCCACGCCGTTGCTCCAGGCCTGGCCCGCAGTCAGCCCCGCCGGCAAAATCAAGCCGCGACGGTTGCCAGACCGACGCGTCGATCAGCGTCCGCTCCAGCATGGCGCCCGAGCCGCTGATTTCGATATGCCCGTGACCCGAAAGCCAAAGGCGGTCGACGAGGACCTTGCCGGCGCGCGGAATGTCGGTCGCGTCGGTGACGATAATGTAGAGGCGCTGGCCCTTTACGCCGCGCAACTCCTGCGCGCCGGCATAGATGCAGGATGACGCAGACGGCCACCAAAGCATTGCTGCAGATGCCAGCCCCGGCACGGCGGTGCGGATCTTTCCCACAAGGTCGTCGCGGTCAAGCGCAACGCCATCCGCGCAGGGATCGTAGTCGAGCATGAGCACGCCCGCGCCGGACGGCCACGTGAACGCCTCTTTCGTCCGGGTCGTGACCCCTTCCGAATGGCCGGCCGCCGCAAAAGCTTTACGCGTAATGAGCCGTTGCGCGGAGTTCCTTGGCTTGCCGTAGATCAAAGCCTGCGCAGGCGTAAGCGATTTCAGGAGCCTGGATAGATCGGCCAGCGTCGCGATAGTGCCGTATTCGATCGAACCCGAAACCAAATTGCCCCCCGGCAGCTTGACGAGATCATCGCCATCCAGTCGAAATCCTTTCGACAGCCGGCGCGGGCTTTGTGCGGTGATGACCGTCACGTGGGCACCGGTGATGCCGCCATCTCCGCCCCCCGGGCGGGCGTTTGGCAGCAGGGACTCGGTGTCGGAGCCGGTGGGTCCTTCATCGGTACCGGTGATGCGGCCGCTCATTGCGCGTTCCGGCGTATCGGAGACGACTTCCGGATTTGCACCGGTTTTCAGAGCCATGTCACGTCCTCGCCATTGCAAGGACCGGTCGCGGGATGTAACTTACAGGTGCGAAAGAAGAAGTCGCCCCGCCCGGTCTAAGTGCTGGGTGGGGTTTGTTTTAGGTCTTGCGCTGTTCCGACGCGCGGTCAATCACCTCGAGCACGTCCGAGAGCTTCCAGCGGGACATGCCGCCGATCTTGATCGCCGGCGGCAGCGTGCCGTCGGCGACCCGGCGCCACCAGGTTGCCTTCGAGCATCCGAGCAGCGCCGCGCCCTCGGCGTCGCGGATTAGGCATTCCCCTTTGTGCGGGCTCAGAGTGAACCCGGCCAGTGCGGTATTAGACAGTTTCTTGACAGACATGGGCAACTCCTATCGTTTTCCACGACAGGCAGTCGCATGCTGACCAAGCAAGTCGCATCGGAAAAGAAAGGCGCCTTACTTTTCCGACGTCGGCTCGCCTTGGTCGGGAAGCTTGCGTAGAACACCTTCCACGAGCAGGTCGGCGAGAAACTTTGGCTGTGGGGCCTTGTCACGGTTTTTCCAGACGGCCTCTACTGCCGAGTATGTCATCGGGTTGCCAAGATCCGTCATGACGTCGGCGACAATGTCGCAGCCGCTGGTACGCGCGGAGGTCGCCTCGTTTCGCATCGGTTTGAATCCCGCCACATCGAGCTGCCTGATCTGAGAAACGATCAGCATATTGCGCTGTGCGTCTCGGGCGTTTGAAGGACCTTTTGGCAGGGGAGGCTCGTTCACCAGTCCGCTTATCAAGTCGCGTTCCCACGCCTTCAGGGCCGGATACTGGTCCGAGAAGCCGAGCCGCGCTGAAAGTCGTAGCGCCTGAAACGTCTTGTAATCCGTGCTCGAACGCTCGATGGCATCGACCACCTCAGCTTCGGACGGGGGTGACGGCAGCGAGGGGAAGACCCCTTGCAGCTCGAGCATGCCGATATGAATGCTCATGCCGGGAGCCTTGGAGCTGCCCGGGCGGTCGACCAATTGCGATCGAAGGACTTCGGTGACTTTCTGTCGCGCCTCCTCAAGCGTGATTTGGGCTCCATCCAATCTTTCTGCCCAAGCTCGATCTTTGGCTGCCTCCACCCTTTGGTCGATGAGTTCCTGTAGGCTTCGCTCTTGCTCGTTCATCTTCCTCTTTCATGATCAATTGGTGGCAACTCGGAATCCCAATCAAGCCGCGCATCACCGATGCGCCAGCCTCACAACCTGCCCGTCCTTACCGCGGACATGATCTGCCCACCGCTCCATCAGCACGCGCCGCTGCTCCAGGAAATCGGTTCGGCGATAAGCGCGCTCGACTGAGCCGCCGACCACGTGACCCAGCGCGGTCTCGGCCACCTCGCGCGGCGTGTCCGTCGCCTCGGCGCACCAGTCGCGAAAGCTGGAACGGAAACCATGCGGCCGCGCCTCCATGCCCCGGCGCTCCATCAGGCGGGCCATCGTGGCGTCGCTGATCACGCCCTTGCGGACGCTCGGGAACAGAAATCCGTCTCGTGCGAACGGCCTCGCCTGCGCGACCACGGCCATCGCTTCGGTCGAGAGCGGCACGGCAAGATCCGCGGTGCGGTCACGGCGGCCCTTCTGCATCTCGCCCGGAACCGTCCAGACATCCCCCTCGATCTGGTCGAGCCGCAGGAAACGCAGCGGTCGCGATCGGACGGCGGTCAGGATCAAGAGCCGCAGTGCCAGATGGGTGATCGTCCCGTCCGACAGGCTGGCATAGAAGGCGGGCACCTCCCGCCAGGGGAGCGCAGGAACATGCTGCACCTTGTGCTTCTGCCGCCCGAGCAGCGCCTTGGCCTTCTCGGTCGCCTGAAGGTCGACATCGAGGCCGAGGGCGGCGGCATGCTTGAGGCAGATCCCAAGCCGGTTCATCGCCTTGCGCGCGGTGTCGGCCTTGCTGTGCCAGATCGGGCGCAACGTGTCGCGAATGTCCTGCTGGTCGATCTGGCTGACCGGAACGCCGCCGAGCTTGGGCAAGACGTAGAGTTCGAGGGGCGAGAACCAGCGGCCGGCCTTGCCGTCATCCTTGAGGTCGGCCTTGCGGCTCTCGAAGGCGTCCTGCGCGATGTCCCGCAGCAGATGCATGTTGCGCGCCGCAACTCTGGCCAGGCGCTGTCGCTCCTTCACCGGATCGACGCCCTTGCGCGCGATCGCCCGCCACTTCTCTGCCTCCTCGCGCGCCTCCTTCAGGGAAACGTGGTGCAGCGACCCCAGCCCCATCTCCCGACGGCGCCCGTGCACGGTGACGCGAAGAAACCATTGCGCGCCACCATCCGGGCGCTTGTTGAGCCAGAGCCCACCGCCATCGGCGTATTTCCCGGGCGGGGCCGACCGAACCTTTGCTGCCGAGAGCCTGTGCAAGGCACGTGTCATTCAGACCACCCATCAATCCACCCACAACATGTAGCATGAATTGAGATGGCTTGAAATGGCCTGATCTGACCTGCCCTTTAAAAATTGGGACCAATGAGGCAGGGCAAGGCGCGTGAGAGTAAGTGAGACCACAAGATATGGGTATTCGCTGCCGGCCGCGGGCACCAGCGCGATCAGATCGCCCGGGCCAGGGCGGTGCCCAGCTTGTCCACGATCTCGTCGATATGGGCGTCTTCCAGGATGAAGGGCGGGGCCAGCAGGACGTGGTCGCCCTGGCGCCCGTCGATCGTGCCGCCCATCGGGTAGCAGATCAGCCCGGCCTCGAACGCCGCCGCCTTCAGCCGCGCGCTGACCTTGCGCGCGGGGTCGAAGGGGCGTTTCGTCTCGCGGTCCTCGACGAATTCCATCCCCCGGAACATCCCGCGCCCGCGGATGTCGCCGACATGGGGGTGCTGGCCGAACGCCGCCTCCAGCGCGGATTGCAGCCGCTCGCCCATCACCCGCGCCCGGTCCGCCAGACCGCCCTCGGTCAGCCTGGTCAGCACGGCAAGGGCCGCGGCCGCCGCGACCGGGTGGCCCAGGTAGGTATGCCCGTGCTGGAAGAACCCCGAACCGTCCGCGATGGCATCGTGAATCTTGGCCGTGCACAGCATCGCGCCGATCGGCTGATAGCCCGCGCCCAGGCCCTTGGCGATGGCGGTGATGTCGGGCACCACCCCGTCCTGGTCACAGGCGAACAGCGTGCCGGTGCGGCCCATCCCGCACATCACCTCGTCCAGGATCAACAGGATGCCATGGGTGTCGCAGATCTCGCGGATGCGCTTGAAATACCCCTCGACGGGCGGCACCGCGCCCAGGGTCGCGCCCACCACCGGTTCGGCGACAAAGGCCATCACCGTGTCGGGGCCCAGCCGCGCGATCTCGGCCTCCAGCTCGTTGGCGACGCGCTGGCCATAGTCCCAGTCGCTCTCGCCCTCGGCCCGGCCGCGATAGGCGTAGCAGGGCGAAATATGGGTGGTTTCGATCATCAGCGGCGCGAACGGTTCGCGCCGCCACATGTTGCCCCCTGTCGCCAACGCGCCCAGCGTGTTGCCGTGATAGCTTTGGCGCCGCGCGATCACCCGGTGGCGCGTGGGCTGGCCGATCTCGATGAAATACTGGCGCGCCAGCTTCAGCGCCGCCTCCATCGCCTCGGACCCGCCAGAGACCAGGTAAACCCGGTCCAGACCCGCCGGCGCATGGTCGATCAGCATGTCGGCCAGCCGCTCGGCGGGGTCCGAGGTGAAGAACCCGGTATGGGCAAAGGCCACGCGGTCCAGCTGCGCCTTGATCGCCGCCGTCACCTGCGGGTCGCCATGGCCCAGGCAGGACACCGCAGCCCCCCCCGACCCGTCGAGATAGCGTTTGCCGTCGGTGTCGATCAGGTAGACGCCGTCGCCGCGGGCGACCATGGGCGGGGCGGCGCGGGAATTGCGGGGGAAGATATGGGACATGGGGCGGGCCCTTGGGGCGCGAGTCGCGCGGGTGACGTTCGGTCAAAGATTGAAACAGACGTTTCAGCAATTGACAACGGGCAAAACGGTTGAAACGCTGCGTTTCAACGATTCTTCACGGGGGGTGCATGACCGACAGCCCGTCCATCGAGGACAAGATCGCGGCCGCATACGGCACGCTCAGCGCCAAGCTGCGCGACGCCGCCGATTACGTGGCCGGGCATCCCGTCGACGTGGCCACCCGGTCGCTGCGCTCGATCTCGGCCTCCTCGGGGCTGGCCCCGGCGACCTTCTCGCGGCTGGCCCGCGCGCTGGGCTTTGCCAGCTACGAGGAAATGCGCGAACTTTCCCGCAACGCGGTCGGCCGGCGCTATGTCAGCTTTTCCGAACGGGTCCAGCGCCTTCAGGCCGAGGCCGAGGCGGGCGCCCAGCCGCCCTTCCTGACGCGCCAGGCCAGCGCCTGCGCGGCCAATATCGAGGCGATGACCCGCCTGATCGACCCCGCCCGGCTCGAGGCCACGGTCGACCGCCTGCACCGGGCGGAAAACGTGGTCCTGTACGGCGCGCTGGGGTCCACCGGTATCGTCGAATACATGGCCTACATGGGCAATTACTTCGCCTCGAACTGGCGGCTGGCCGGGCGCATGGGCGCGTCGCTGGCCACCGCGATGGCCGACCTGACCCAGGCCGACGCGCTGATCGTGCTGACCAAGCCGCCCTTCGCCCGCCGCGCCGTCCGCGCCGCCGAGATGGGGCGCGAGCGCGGCGCCTACGTGGTGGTGATGACCGACACCCATAGCTGTCCGGCGCTGAAATGGGCCGATTCCGGCTTCATCCTGCCCTCGGACAGCCCGCAATTCTTCTCCTCCTACGCCGCCAGCCTGGTGCTGGCCGAAACGATCATCGGCATGCTGGCCGCGCGGGCAGGCCCCGCCGCCAAGGCCCGGATCGAGGAGGTGGAGGCCCGCAATCACCGGCTCGAGGAATTCTGGAGCACGTGATCCCAAGCCGCGAACGCAAACGACAATCCAACGAAGGGAGTAACTTCATGTTTGCACGACTGAAACTGACCGCTGCCGCCGCCGCGCTGACCGCGATGGCCGCACCCGTCGCCGCCGAGGAATTCATCACCATCGGCACCGGCGGCGTGACCGGCGTCTACTACCCCACCGGCGGCGCGATCTGCCGGCTGGTGAACAAGGGCCGCAAGGAACACGGCATCCGCTGCTCGGTCGAATCCACCGGCGGGTCGGTCTACAACCTGAAAACCATCCGCGCGGGCGAACTGGAATTCGGCGTCGCCCAGTCCGACTGGCAGTTCCACGCCTATAACGGCACCTCGGACAATTTCGAGGCGGACGGCCCGTTCGAAGGCCTGCGCGCGGTGTTCTCGATCCACCCCGAGCCCTTCACCGTGGTCGCCCGCTCCGACAGCGGCATCAAGGAATTCGCCGATCTCAAGGGCAAGCGCGTGAACCTCGGCAACCCCGGTTCGGGCGCCCGCGGCACGTTCGAGATCGTGATGGGCGAACTGGGCTGGACCACCGATGATTTCGAACTGGCCGCCGAGCTGAAACCGGCCGAGCAGTCCGCCGCGCTCTGCGACAACCAGGTGGATGCCATCGTGTTCACCGTGGGCCACCCGTCCGGCACCATCCAGGAGGCCACCACGGCCTGCGACTCGGTGCTGGTGAACGTCACCGGCCCGGCGATCGACAAGCTGATCGCGGAAAACTCCTACTACCGCACGGCCACGATCCCCGGCGGCATGTATCGCGGCACCGACGAGGACGTGACCACCTTCGGCGTGGGCGCGACCTTCGTCACCTCGGCCGACGTGTCCGAAGAGGCGGTCTACCAGGTCGTCAAGGCGGTGTTCGACAATTTCGACGACTTCAAGGGGCTGCACCCGGCCTTTGCCAACCTGAAAGCCGAAGAAATGATCAAGGACGGCCTGTCGGCGCCGCTGCATGACGGTGCCGCGCGCTATTACCGCGAAAAGGGCTGGATCGAGTAAGCCGGTCTGCCATTATGACCCAACGGCCGGGGCACGCGGACGCGTGCCCCGGCCCCCGAAAGGCGCGGAAACAGCGCCGGTAAACGACAAAGCCGCGCCACCTTCGCGGCCCAGCCGGGAGAACCAGGCCGATGTCCCAGACGACAGCCAAGGGCCGTGCCCTGTCCGAAGAGGAACTCCAGGACCTCGTCGCAGCCTCCGATTCAGGCGCGCGCAACCCCGCCGGGCCGGTCGGCCTGTTCCTGGCCGCGGTCGCGGTGATCTGGTCTGTGTTCCAGGTGCTGCTGGCCTCGCCCATCGCCAATTACGTGCTGCCCGGCGACCTGATCAACAATTCGCGCCAGATCCACCTGGCCTTCGCGATCTTCCTGGCCTTCGCCGCCTACCCGGCCTTCCGGTCCAGCCCGCGCCGGCGTATCCCGATCCAGGACTGGGTCTATGCCATCGTCGGCGCCTTCATCGCGATGTATGGCTATTTCTTCTATGAAAAGATCGTCCAGTCGGGCGGTTTGGCCGACAACGTGGACAAGTGGTTCGCCCTCGCCGGTCTGATCCTGCTGTTCGAGGCCGCCCGCCGTGCCCTCGGCCCCGCCATGGCGATCATCGCCACCGTCTTCCTCATGTACGTCTTCTTCGGCTCGTCCTCCTGGGTGCCCGAGGTGATCCGCTGGAAGGGCGCCAGCCTGCAAAAGGCCATGAGCCACATGTGGATCACCTCCGAAGGCGTGTTCGGCATCGCGCTGGGCGTGTCCACCAAGTTCGTGTTCCTGTTCGTCCTGTTCGGCGCGCTCTTGGAAAAGGCCGGGGCGGGCAACTACTTCATCAAGATGGCCTTCGGCGCGCTGGGCCACCTGCGCGGCGGCCCGGCCAAGGCCGCGGTCGTGGGGTCCGCCGCCACCGGCCTGATCTCGGGCTCTTCCATCGCCAACGTGGTCACCACCGGCACCTTCACGATCCCGCTGATGAAACGCGTGGGCTTCACCTCGGAACAGGCGGGCTCGGTCGAGGTGGCCAGTTCCGTCAACGGCCAGATCATGCCCCCCGTCATGGGTGCCGCGGCCTTCCTGATGGTCGAATATGTCGGCATTTCCTATGTCGAGGTCATCACCCATGCCTTCCTGCCGGCCGTGATCTCCTACATCGCGCTGGTCTATATCGTGCACCTCGAGGCGGTGAAGCGGAACATGCCCACGCTGGGCGACCGCGTGGTCTCGCTGGGCCGCACCATCGGGGGGATGTTCGCCTTCTTCGCGGGCTTCGCCGCGCTCTGCTACTTCGTGCAGTATCCCGTCGGCTGGGTCGCCGCCGCCGTGCCCGAGGGCGCGGGCTGGGTGCTGGCGGCGCTGATCTTCGTGGCCTATGTCGCCCTGCTGGCGCTGGCCGCCACCGTGCCCGACCTCGAACCCGACGATCCCAACGCCCCGGATGTGCGCCTGCCCGTGGTGGGCGAGATCTACAAGTCCGGCCTCTACTTCCTGCTGCCGATCATCGTGCTGGTCTACTTCCTGATGATCGAACAGAAATCGCCCGGCCTCTCGGCCTTCTGGGCGACGGCGCTCCTGTTCGCGATCCTGCTGACCCAGCGCCCGCTCAAGGCGCTGTTCCGCGGCGGGCGGGCCATGGTGCCCGCCTTCAGGGCCGGCGTCGTCGACCTGGTCGAGGGGCTGATCGCGGGCGCGCGCAACATGATCGGCATCGGGCTTGCCACCGCCACCGCCGGCGTGATCGTCGGCACCGTGACGCTGACCGGCATCGGCCAGGTGATGGCCGATCTCGTCGAATTCGTCTCGGGCGGCAACCTGATCCTGATGCTGGTCTTCGTGGGCATCCTGTCGCTGATCCTCGGCATGGGCCTGCCCACCACCGCGAACTACATCGTCGTCTCGTCTCTTATGGCGGGCGTCGTGGTGGAACTCGGCGCGCAATCGGGCCTGATCGTGCCGCTGATCGCGGTGCACCTCTTCGTGTTCTACTTCGGCATCATGGCGGATGTGACACCCCCCGTGGGGCTGGCCTCTTTCGCGGCCGCCGCCGTGTCCGGGGGTGACGCGATCCGCACCGGCTTCACCGCCTTCTTCTACAGCTTGCGCACCGTCGCGTTGCCCTTCGTGTTCATCTTCAACACCGATCTCCTGCTGATCGACGTGGGCTGGCTGCAGGGCATCCTCGTCTTCGTGGTCGCCACCATCGCGATCCTCGTCTTCACCGCGGGCACCATGGGCTGGTTCCTGACGAAAAACCGCCTCTACGAAAGCGTCGCGCTGATCCTGATCGCCTTCGCGCTGTTCCGGCCCGACTACTTCATGAACAAGCTGCAACCCCCCTTCGCCGACCTGCCGCCCGCCCAGCTGGAACAGGCGCTGGCCCAGGCGAACCCGGGCGACACCATCCGCGTCCGCGTCGCCGGGCCCGATTTCGACACGCTGGAACCGAAAGAGACCAGCCTCGTGATCTCGGTGCCCGATGCCGAGGGCGGCGCCGCCCGGCTCCAGGCCACCGGCCTGCTGCCCTATGAAGAGGACGGCGTCGTGAAACTCGAAGAACCGATGTTCGGCACGCCCTTCGCCGACACGCTGCAGGGCTTCGACTTCTACGGCGACGACCCGGTCACACTGTCGGCGCTGCGCGTGCCGCGCCCGCAACTTCCGCAGGAACTGGTCTTTCTCCCCGCGCTCTTGCTGCTCGGCGCAGTCGCCTGGCTGCAACTGGGCCGCGCCCAACGCCAAAAGGTGCCCGCATGAGTGCCGCGATCCTCGCCGCCATCGACGTCAGCCAACCCGAACTGGACCGCGAGGTCCTGCGCGTGGCCGAGAAACTCGCCCGCCTCGACGGCGCCCGGCTCGACCTGATCACCGTCGTCCCCGATTTCGGGATGAGCGTGGTGGGCCAGTTCTTCGACCAGGGCTTCCACGACAAGGCGGTGGCCAAGGCCCGGAAAATCCTCAACGATTTCGCCATCGACGTGATCGGTGCCGAGGCCAACCAGGCCGTCCGCCACATCGTGGCCACCGGCAAGGCCTACGAGGAAATCCTCCACGCCGCGCGCGAGGCCGGCACCGACCTCATCGTGATCGGCTCGCACAAACCCGAACTGCGCGACTACCTGCTCGGCCCCAACGCCGCCCGCGTGGTGCGCCATTCCGATTGCTCGGTCTACGTGGTGCGCCAACCCACCTGATCCGACGGTTCGACCCGTTCTCCAGTCGCCTGGGCGACCGCGCAGAACGGTGCCGGACGCCCCCGGCTTCTTCTGGCGGCAAATATCCCCGCCGGAGGCGCGCCCGGCCCGGCCGGGCGCCATGCCCAACGCCGGACAAGCGCGGCGCAGCCGCGCGCGGGCCGGGGGCGGGAGCGCCCCCGCCTCAGCCCCGCTGCCCCGCGAATTGCGCCTGCCAGCCCTCGCGTTCCTCGTCGGCGATCTTGCGGAACAGCATCTCGGGCGTCTCGAACCCGTGCCCGGGCGCCAGCACCGCCATTTCCTCGATCAGGTTCTCGCCCGGCCAGCCGGCCGCCCCCGTCTTCATCGCCGCCAGCATCGCGGCGCTCGCATCGGGGATGAAGGGCGCGGACAGAACCGCGTAGAACCGGATCAGGTTCAGCGAGAACCGGATGATCGCGGCGGCCTCGTCCGGGTCGGTCTTGAACGCGGTCCAGGGCGCGGCGGCCTGCAGGTACTCGTTGCCCAGCACCCAGATCGCCCGCAGCTCGCCCGCCGCCTTGCGCACCTCGATCGCGTCCATGTGGTCCTGGTAGGCCCGCAGCCGGATATACAGATCGTCGATCAGCGCGTTCTCGCGCTCGCCATAGGCGCCGCCCGCCGGAACCTCTTCGCCGAACTTGGACCGGCAGAACTTGGTCACGCGGCTGACGAAATTGCCCAGCACATCGGCCAGGTCCTTGTTCACCGCTTGCTGGAAATTCTCCCAGGTGAATTCGCTGTCCGATGTTTCCGGCGCATGGGACAACAGCCACCAGCGCCAGTAATCGCTGGGCAGGATCGCCAGCGCCTGGTCCATGAACACGCCACGCCCCTGGCTGGTCGAGAACTGCCCGCCGTCATAGTTCAGGTAGTTGAACGACTTGATGTAATCGACCAGCTTCCACGGATCGCGCGAGCCCATGATCGTGGCCGGGAAGGACAGCGTGTGGAACGGCACGTTGTCCTTGCCCATGAATTGCACGTATCGAACATCCTCGGCGCCCTCGTCGGTGCGCCACCAGCGCCGCCAGTCGGCCTCGGCCTTGCCGTTCGCCTCGGCCCATTCGGCGGCCGCGGCGATGTACTCGATGGGCGCGTCGAACCACACGTAAAAGACCTTGCCCTCCATCCCCGGCCAGTCGTCTTCGCCGCGCTTGACCGGGATGCCCCAATCCAGGTCGCGTGTGATGCCCCGGTCCTGCAGCCCGTCGCCGTCGTTCAGCCATTTCTTGGCGATCGAGGTGGTCAGGATCGGCCAGTCGGTTTTCGAGTCGATCCAGGCCTCCAGCTCGTCCTTCATCAGGGATTGCCGCAGGTACAGGTGCTTGGTCTCGCGCACCTCCAGGTCGGTGGACCCCGAAATCGCGCTGCGCGGCTCGATCAGGTCGGTCGGGTCCAGCTGTTTCGTGCAGTTCTCGCACTGGTCGCCGCGCGCCTTGTCATAGCCGCAATTCGGGCAGGTCCCCTCGATATAGCGGTCGGGCAGGAACCGCTTGTCGGCGTGGGAATAGACCTGCCGTTCGGTGCGCTCCTCGATATAGCCGTTCTCGGCTAGCCGGCCCGCGAAATACTGGGTCAGATGGTGGTTCTGCGGGCTCGACGAGCGCCCGAAATGGTCGAAGGACAGCCGGAAGCCGCGCGCCAGTTCCGCCTGAACGCCATGCATCCGCGCGCAATACTCCGCCACCGGCTCGCCGGTCTTGGCGGCGGCCAGTTCCGCGGGCGTGCCATGTTCGTCGGTGGCACACAGGAACATCACCTCGTGGCCGCGCGCGCGGCAATAACGGGCGTAAAGATCGGCGGGCAACTGGCTGCCGACCAGGTTGCCCAGGTGCTTGATCCCGTTGATATAGGGGATCGCCGAGGTGATGAGGATGCGTGCCATGGGGCCCTTGCCTTCTTGCCGAGCGTCGGCGCCCCGTTTAGCCCAAGGGCGCGGCGATGGCTAGCGGCTGTCGGTGGGGCGCTTCTCGCGGCTGGGCTTGGTCAGCCGGCCGATCAGGAACGAGGTGCGCGGCGTCCAGACATAGGCCGTGCGCGGCCCGCGCGCGGGGCGGCTGCGCATCCGGGCCAGCCCGAACAGGACCAGCCCCGCATGCCCCGCGGCGATCATCCAGAACAGCGCCTGCGGCCCGAACCGGTCGATCACCCCCGAGGCCGCCAGCGGCGAGGCGATGGCCCCCAGCGCGAAGAAGAACATCAGCGCCGCCGACAGCTCCACCCGGTCCTGGCTTTCGGCCCAGTCATGGGCATGCGCGGCCGAGACCGAGTAGACCGGGAAGGTCGTCGCGCCGAACAGCATGGCCGACAGGAACACCGCCGTCGTGCCCCCGCCCGCCACCGCCACCGTGACCGCCGAGGCCGCGATCGCGGCCAGCGACAGGCCGATCAGCACGTGGCGCCGGTCGACCTTGTCGGCCAGCGCGCCCACGGGATATTGCGCCAGCGCCCCGCCACCCACGAAGGCCGCCAGGAACAGGCCGATCTGGTCGGGCCTCAACCCCACCTCCTGGCCGTAGACGGGGCCCACCATGCGGAACGCCGCCGAGGTAAGGCCCGCCACGATCACCCCCACCGTCGCCAGCGGCGACAGCCGGAAGGCCAGGCCGGGGCGCAGGCGCGGGGCCTCGGGCGTTTCGGGCTGGGGCAGGGTGGACAGCGTCAGCGGCAGAAGCGCCGCGCAACAGATCAGCGCAAGCAGGTTGTAGGAGACATAGGCCGCCGGCGGCAGCACCGCGATCAGCAGCTGCGCGGCCAGCGACGCGCCCATGTCGGCGATCCGGTAGGTGCCCATCGCCCGGCCGCGGGTCTCGTTGGTCAGCTTGGCGTTCAGCCAGGCCTCGATCACCGTGTAACAGCCCGCCACGCACAGGCCCACGGCCATGCGCATCCCCGCCCAGGCCAGCGGGTCGACCACCATCATGTGCGCGATCAGCCCCATCGCCCCCAGCGCGGTAAAGGCCGCGAAGGCGCGCGAATGGCCCACCGTGCCCATCAGCCGCGGCGCCCACCAGCAGCCGACGAAGAACCCCAGGAAATGCGCCGAACCCAGGAGGCCGACCTGGGCCGTGGAAAAGCCCAGCGCCAGCCCCGAGAGCGCATCGAGCGGCCCGACGCCGCCCGAGGACAGCTGGAGCAGGACGACCGAAAGGAACAGGGCGGCGAAGGAGATCATCAGGCGCATGGCCTTTCCGTGCTAGCCGCTGCGGGGATGAGGTGCAGGGCGGAAAGCGACATGGGGGTGACGTTTCCGTGACGGGGGTGACTCCGCCCGGCGTGGTGCCGGGGGAGGTGTTTCGCCTCGCTGCGCGAGGCGACCGGGGGGCGGGGGGGGGGGGGCCCGCCCCCCCGGGGGGGGGGGGGGGGGGCCCCGCCGCCGGGGGGGGGGGGGGGTGGGGGCGGGGGGGGGGGGGTGGGGGGGGGGGGGGGGGGGGGGGGGGGGCCGGGGGGGGGGGGGGGGGCGGGGGGGGGGGCGCGCCCCCCCCCCCCCCCCCCCCCCCCGGGGGGGGATGGGGGGCGGCCTGGCACGAGGCCGGGTGCGTGTGTTGGGGCCGGTCTGGCTGGTGTGCCTTTGGGTCGGGGGCGGGCTGGGCAGGTTCGGGCGAATGGGACGGTTGTGGCCGGGCGCCGGTCGGGAAGGTCCCGGATGCCGGTGCGTGCGGGGTGGACAGGGGCGTTTCCGGGGTGTTGGGACGGTGGACCTGCTGGTGATCGGTGCAGGGTTTTTGGTGCGGTTCTGTCCGGGGCAGAGGTCGTGCGGCTTGGGGGCTGTGCCGCCGGGAGTATTTGGGCCAAGAAAAAGCGGACAGGTGGGATGTGGGCGGCTATCGCCGGGACCGGGCCGCGCCGGGGGCGTCAGCCCCCGGCGCGGGTCGCCCCGCGCAAGCGGGGCGAAACCGGAGGTGTGGCGATGCCGCCGGGCCTGTGCCGCCGGGCCTGTGCCGCCGGGCCTGTGCCGCCGGGCCTGTGCCGCCGGGTCAGGCCCCCGCGGGTGTGCCGAGCGGGGCGGGGTGCAGTGTCAGCCGGCCGTCCGTGTCGCAGAGCCGCCAGGCGCGCGGCGGCGCGGTGCGGGCGCGGCGGCGTTCGAGGTGCCACGCGGTCCGGTCCGGCGCGTGGCGCGGGGCCATGTGCCAGCGGGTTTCGACCCCCGCCGCGCCGCCCGCGCCCGGCGTCAGGAGCAGCCCCAGCGGCGCGCCGTGCCCCGTTCCGGCCCCCGCCTCGGCGGCCAGGTGCAGCCGGCGGACCGGGGTCAGGGGGGGCGGTTCGGGCAGTTCGGCCACCACCACCGGCACCACGCCGGCCCGCAGCGCCTCTTCCATCGACCACAACAGGTCCTCGGCCCGTTTCGGGCGGACCAGGATCAGCCGCCCCGGCGCCAGCCGTTCGGCCACCGTGTCGGGGTAGAGCCGGGCGGGCGCCCAGGCCGGTGCGATCCACAGCACCGGCCCCGCGGCCGCGCCCGCCAGCAGCAGCGCCAGCATGTGCCGCGCCGGGCCGCAAAGTTCATGCGCGCGGGCCAGCGGCAGCGCGATCTCCGACAGCAGGGTCAGGGCCGGGCGGTCCCGGTGTGGGGCGCGGGTGAGGGTACTCATGGGGGAAAGGTAAGATGTTCATCAAATGTTCTCAAGATTTTTCCCGCATTGCCCGAAGGCCCGCCCCTGTTACACGTCCGCCCCCTGAAGGGAGGAGAGACCACGAAGCCACTTGCACTGGCGGGGCTGGCCGCCCTTGCCGCCGCGCCCATGGCCTGGGCCGAGGGGCGGACCCATCACGTCGCCGTCCATGTCAACCAGGCCGACCCGCAGCTGATGAACATGGCGCTGAACAACGTGCAGAACCTCGCCGCCCATTACCGCGGGCAGGGCGACGCGGTGGTGATCGAGGTCGTCGCCTACGGCCCCGGCCTCAACATGCTGATCCCCGGCAAAAGCCCGGTGGAGGACCGCATCTCGACCATGGCGCTGGAGATGGGCGAGGGGCTGACCTTTTCGGCCTGCGGCAACACCCACCGCAAGATGAGCGCAAGGGCCGGCCGGGAAATCGCCCTGCTGGACGAGGCGCGGATCGTGCCCTCGGGCGTGGTGCGGCTGGTCGAGTTGCAGGAGAACGGGTTCAGCTACGTCCGGCCGTGAGGCCCCGGGAAGGGCCGGCCCGGGCGGCCCGCGTCCCGGTTTCGCCCCGGCTGACGCCGGGCCGACCCGCCGGGGGGCGCTGCCCCCCGGACCCCCCGGCTGTGGCGCTTGGGGGTTGCTCTTGGCGCCTCAGCCGATAACTCTGCGCGGGACCACAAGAACAGGGGACCACCATGAGACGAGTTGCGCTGGGCCGAACCGGGCTGACCGTGTCCTGCCTTTGCCTGGGCACCATGACCTGGGGCAGCCAGAACACCCAGGAGGAGGGCCACGCGCAGATCGACCTGGCGCTGGACCGCGGGGTGAACTTCATGGACACCGCCGAGATGTACCCGGTCGCCCCGATCAAGGAAGAAACCGTCGGCCGCACCGAGCGCATCATCGGCAACTGGTTCCAGGACACCGGCCGCCGGCACGAATGGGTGGTGGCGACCAAGATCACCGGCGCGGGCCAGAAGGCGGTGCGCGACGGCGCGCCGATCACGCCGGCGATCATTCGCGAGGCGGTCGAGGGCTCGCTGCGCAGGCTGCGGACCGATTACATCGACCTCTACCAGGTCCACTGGCCGAACCGCGGCTCCTACCATTTCCGCAAGAACTGGGCCTATGACCCCTCGGGCCAGGACGCGGCCGCCACGCTGGACGACATGCTGGCCTGCCTGGAAACGATGGGCGAGCTGGTGGCCGAGGGCAAGATCCGCCATTTCGGCCTGTCCAACGAAACCGCCTGGGGCATGGCGCAATGGCTGCGCCTGGCCGAGGCGCACGGGCTGCCGCGCGCCCAGTCGATCCAGAACGAATACTCGCTGCTCTGCCGCCATTACGACACCGACCTGGCGGAACTGGGCGTGAACGAGGACGTCACGCTTCTGGCCTACACGCCGCTGGCCGCGGGGCTGCTGACCGGGAAATACGCGGGCGACGTGACCCCCGACGGCACGCGGCGCGAACGCCAGCCCGACCTGAACGGCCGCATCACCCCCCGCGTCTGGGAGGCGGTGGCGGCCTATCTGGGCATCGCCAATACGCATGGGCTGGTGCCCGCGCAGATGGCCATCGCCTTCGTGGCGCAGCGGCCCTTCCCGGTGGTCCCGATCGTCGGCGCGACCTCGACCGAGCAGTTGCGCACCGTGCTGGGCGCGGCCGACGTGACCCTGTCGGACGAGGTGCTGGCCGATATCGCGCTGGCCCACAAGGCGCACCCGATGCCGTTCTGACCCGGCCGGGCGGCGCGGCGCGGGCCGGGCGCGTGGCGATCCGCCGCCGCCCGGCCGCCCCGCCCGCGCATGGGTACGCCCGGCGCAGCCTGTCCCAGGGCGCCTTCGGCAATGCCCGGGTCCGCAGCGCGGGCGCCCCGCCCGGCCCATGCCCGGGGCGTGGCGGCCCTTGGCCGCCGCTCCCGCCCGCGCGAAGGCGCAGCGGCCAAAAGCCGAACCCCGGCCGGTGCCGCCCCCCCTGCCTGACGCCGCCCCCTCGGACCGGGGCGGTCGATCCATGGCCCGCCGCGCCCGCGCAGGCCACCGGGCCGCGCCCGGAACGCCGCCGGACCTGCGCCGTCGCCCCGGGTGCCGCCCCCGCCCGCCGCCGTTCCCCCCGCCGTTCCCCCCCCCGCCCGAACACCCGCCACCAGGCCCCGGGCGTTGCATCCGTGGCACGCCCGCCACCCGGCGGGCGGGCGCGGGGGACCCGGGACTTGCCGCGGGGGCATGACCCGGCATTATCATCGGTGCGAACAGGGGATGTTCATGCCGCTCGAAATGAACCGCGAGGTCTTCGTGACCTGCGCCGTGACCGGTTCCGGTGCGACGCAGGACCGCAACCCGCACGTGCCGCGCAGCCCCGCCCAGATCGCGCAGGCCGCGGTCGAGGCGGCCGAGGCCGGCGCGGCGATCGTGCATGTCCATGTCCGCGACCCCGACACCGGCGCGCCGTCGCGCGACCCGCGCCTGTTCCGCGAGGTGACCGACCGCATCCGCGACGCCCGCCCCGACATGGTGCTGAACCTGACCGCCGGCATGGGCGGCGACCTGGTCCTCGGCCCGCCCGAGGCGCCGCTGCCGCCCTCCGGCCCCGGCACCGACATGGCCGGCGCGGCCGAGCGGCTGGCCCATATCGCCGAGTGCCGCCCCGAGATCTGCACCCTCGATTGCGGCACGATGAACTTCGCCGAGGCCGATTACGTCATGGTCAACACGCCCGGCATGCTGGCCGCCATGGGCCGGGCGATCACCGCGATGGGCGTGCGCCCGGAAATCGAGGCCTTCGACACCGGCCACCTGTGGCTGGCCAAGCGGCTGGCCGCCGACGGCGTGCTGCAGGCGCCCGCGCTGGTCCAGCTGTGCATGGGCGTGCCCTGGGGCGCGCCCGACGACCTGACCACCTTTCTCGCCATGGTGCACGCGGTGCCGCCGGGCTGGACCTTCTCGGCGTTTGCGCTGGGCCGCCACCAGATGCCCTATGTCGCGGCGGCTGTGCTGGCGGGCGGGAACGTGCGCGTGGGGCTGGAAGACAACCTGATGCTGGACCGCGGCGTGCCCGCGACCAACGCGCAACTGGTGGACCGCGCGGTCGGCATCATCGAACGGCTGGGCGCGCGGGTGATCGGCCCGGACGCGGTGCGCGCCCGGCTGGGCCTGGTGAAACGTGCGCCGGGGACGGCGGCATGACCGGGGTCGCCGCGATCCTGGGGGCGGGCGTGATCGGGGCGGGCTGGGCCGCGCGCTTCGCGCTCATGGGCTGGGAGGTGCGCGTCTTCGACCCCGACCCGGCCGCAGCCGCGCGGCTGGACCGGGTGATGGAGAACGCCCGCCGCGCGCTGCCGGGCCTTTACGACACGCCCCTGCCGCCCGAGGGCGCGGTGATCGTCGTCGACCGCATCTCGCAGGCGGTCCGGGGGGCCGAATGGATCCAGGAAAGCGTGCCCGAGCGGCTGGACCTGAAACGCACCCTCTACCAGAAGGTGCAGGAACATTGCGCCGACGAGGTGATCCTCGCCTCCTCGACCTCGGGCTTCACGCCGTCTGCGCTTCAGGGGCCCGCCGCCCGGCGCTGCCCGGTCCTGGTCGCGCACCCGTTCAACCCGGTCTACCTGCTGCCGCTGGTCGAACTGGTGGCCGCCCCCGACGCGCCAGCGGACATGCTCGACCGCGCGAAACAGGTGCTGACCGGGATCGGCATGGCGCCGCTGCACGTCCGCCACGAAATCGACGGCCATATCGCCGACCGGCTGCTCGAATCGCTCTGGCGCGAGGCGTTGTGGCTGGTCCATGACGGCATCGCCACCACCGAGGAGATCGACGAGGCGATCTGCCTGGGCTTCGGGCTGCGCTGGGCGCAGATGGGGCTCTTCGAAACCTACCGGATCGCCGGGGGCGAGCAGGGGATGGGCCATTTCCTGTCGCAGTTCGGCCCCTGCCTCAAGGCGCCCTGGTCGCACCTGACCGACGTGCCCGAGCTGACCGACGAGCTGGTGCGCACCATCGCCGACCAGTCCGACGCGCAATCGGGCACGCGCACCATCGCCGAGCTGGAACGCGCGCGCGACACCAACCTGGTGGGTCTCCTGCGCGCGCTGAAATGGACCGGTGCAGGGGCCGGCGCGCATCTGCGCCGCTTCGACGCGGCGCGGCAGGGCGCGGCGGGCGACATCGCCCGGCCCATCGTGACCCAGGACCGCGCGGTGCCGCTCGACTGGACCGATTACAACGGCCACATGACCGAATCGCGCTACCTCTACGCCTTTGCCGACGCGACCGACCGGTTCATGGAGATGATCGGCTGCGACGCCGATTACATCGCGGCCGGCAACAGCTATTTCACCGCCGAGACCCATATCCGCCACCTCGCCGAGGCCCATGCCGGCCAGCGCTTCCGCATCGAGACCACGGTGCTGGAGGGGGCGGGCAAGAAGATGCACCTGTTCCACCGGATGCTCTCGGGCGAGACCCTGCTGGCCACCGGCGAGCACCTGCTCCTGCATGTAAACCTTGAGACCCGCCGCTCCTGCCCGCCCGGCCCCGACCTCGCGCATCGCCTGTCCCGGATCGCCACGGCCCACGCGGCACTGCCCCGCCCCGACGGCGCAGGCCGCGCCGTGGGGCAGAAGCCGGGCTGACGGCTTCGGGCGGGCGGCCATCCTCGCCCTGGGGGCGGGGCAGGGGGGCTCTGCCCCCCGTCCTTCGGACTCCCCCCGGGATATTTCGGGCCAGAAGAAGTTCCTGACCTGCTTCTTCTGGCCCGAAATATCCTGGGGGGTCTGGGGGGCAAAGCCCCCCAGCCGGTCGCCTTGGCGCAGCCAAGGCGAAACCGAAAGGGCGCGACGAGACGGGCCGGGGGGCGTGCCGTTTCCCGCTCGACAGCGGGCCGGCTTGGTGGCAGGTCATGCCATGGCCCCCTGGATCCCGATCACGCTGTTCGCCGCCTTCGTGCAGAACCTGCGCTTCATGCTGCAAAAGCATCTCAAGGCGACGCGGCTGTCCACCGGTGGCGCCACCTTCGCGCGCTTCGTCTTTTCGGCGCCCCTGGTGGCGGCGATCGTGGCGGGTTACCTACTGGCCACGGGGCAGGGGCTGCCCGGGTTCACGGTGCGGTTCTGGGTCTTTGCCATGGCCGGCGGGCTGGCGCAGATTCTGGCGACGATGTGCGTCGTCGCGCTGTTTTCGCACCGCAATTTCGCCGTCGGCATCACCTTCAAGAAGACCGAGGTATTGCAGACCGCGCTGGTGGGGTTCGTGGTGCTGGGCGAGGGGGTTTCGCCGGGCGGGTTGCTGGCGATCCTGGTGGGCTTCGCCGGGGTGGTGCTGTTGTCGGATACGCCCTCCGCGGGCGGGCCGCCCTGGCACCGGCGCCTGTTCAACCGCGCCGCGGGGCTGGGGCTGGCCTCCGGCGTGTTGTTCGCGGTGTCGGCCACGGGCTATCGCGGGGCGACGCTGGCGCTGGGGCTGGACGACGTTTTCCTGCGCGCGGCGCTGACGCTGGCGGTGGTGACGGCGGCGCAAAGCCTGGCGATGGCGGCCTGGCTGGCCTGGCGCGAGAAGGGCGAGATCACCCGGGTGCTGCGTCACTGGCGGGTGGCGGGTCTTGTGGGGGTCACCTCGATGCTGGGCTCGGGCGGCTGGTTCCTGGCCTTCACGCTTCAGACGGCGGCCTATGTCAAGGCGCTGGGGCAGGTGGAGCTGATCTTCAGCTTTCTCGCCGCCACCTTCGTGTTCAAGGAGAAGACCAGCCCGCGCGAACTGGTGGCGATGGGGTTCCTGACCGCCTCGATCCTGATCCTGATCCTCGCCTTGTGAGGGCCGCCCCGGCCTAGCGCAGCCGCAGGAATTCCGAGCGCGGGCTGCGGTTGTCGAAGAACGGCACGCTGGCCGGTTCCAGCCCCGCCTTCAGCAGCCCCGCCACCTCGGCCAGCACGACCTCGGTGATGAAGGGCAGGTTGAAGCCGCGCACCTCGGCCAGCGGGATCCATTGCAGGCAGCCCAGCTCGTCCTCGGCGCCCGAGAAATCGTCGAGATCGTTGGCGATCGCCTCGGCCTCGACCAGGAAGAACCGCGCGTCGAACCGGCGCGGGCGGCCGGGCGGGGTGATCGCGCGAAAGATGAAGTGCAACCCCTCGGCCGTGGGCAGGTGCCCGGTCCGCGAGAACCCGCGCCAGCCCTTGGGCGCGGGGGCCTCCCACGCCCCGCGCCGGCCCAGGATCAGGCCGGTTTCCTCCCACAGCTCGCGGATGCCGGCGGTCACCAGCGCCGGGGCCAGGCCCGGGTCGGCCTCGGCCGACAGCCGCGCGCTGCAGGCCGCGCCCAGCGGGCCGGCCAGCGGCACGGTGGCGTCCACCGGGTCGACCGCGCCGCCGGGAAAGACGAACTTGTTCGGCATGAAGGCCGCGGACGCGCCGCGCTGGCCCATCAGGACCCGGGGCGCGGTGCCCGCATCGCGCAGCACGATCACCGTGGCCGCGTCGCGGATCGGCGGCTCTGCTATGTCTCGTCCCCGAAGCCGTGCATCCTCTTGGCCCATTGCAACGCCACCATCACCCCTTTCAGTCGGGGCAGAAGGTACAGCGCCAGCCCCACGCAGCCAATCGAGAAAACCGATGTCAGCACCAGGGGATCGGGCCGGAACGCCAGGAACGCCCACAACGCCAGCGGCGCGGCCATGAAGGCCACGATCAGCACCGTCAGATAGGCCGGCCCGTCATCGGAATGGTGGTGGTGCAAATCTTCCCTGCAGACCGGGCAATGTTCGCGCACGGTCAGATAGCCCGACATCATCGGGCCCGCGCCGCAATTCGGGCAGCGTTTGCACCAGCCACGCAAAAGCGCGGTCCCCAGCGGCCTCGGGTGCATGTCGATCATCGAGTGGTCAGTCGTTGCCATGTGGGCACGCCTCCGGCTTTGCGTGCAGTTGCCAAGCTAGTGAACGCGCCGGTCGTTAAAAGATGACGCACTGTCCTTGCGGCGGGATGTCGCAAAGAAATCCGAAAGCCTGCGACGGAACCGGCGGGCCGGTGCGTAACAGGATCGAAAGGCGGGTGCAGGGCGCCCGGCCGCGATGCAACGGACTGGAAAAGGAGACGGCAGATGGCACGGATAACGGGGCGCGTTTCGATGATGGCGCTGGCGATCGGCACGGTGGCGATCCTGGGCGCCGCGCTGCCCGCGGCGGCACAGGGCGCCGGGCAGGGCCAAGGCCAGGGCATGCAGGCCGGGCAGGGGCGCGGTGCGGCGCTGTTCGACCGGCTGGATGCCGATGACAGCGGGACGATCAGCCTCGAGGAATTCACCGCCCGCGCGCGCGCCCGTTTCGCCTATCTCGACGATGACGGCGACGGCGCGATTTCCGCCGACGAGGCGCAGGACCTGGGCCCCGCCGGGGGCGGCCGCCAGATGGCCGGGGCGCAGGGCCGTGGCGGGCGCGACGGGCGCGGCCAGGGCCGCCAGCAGGGCTGGACCGGCTGCCAGGGTGCCGGGCAGACGGGCATGATGCAGGGCTACGGCATGGGGCCGGGCCAGGGCTGCCCGATGATGCAGGGCCACGGGATGGGCCGCGGCCACGGCCATGGCATGGGCCAAAGCTATGGCATGGGACCCGGGCAAGGCATGGGCCAGGGCATGCGCGGCGGCGGCTACGGCCTGTTCGGCGGCAGGGAGGGGTCGGGCCCGATGGGCTATGGCGGCTTCGGCGACCCCACCCTGTCGGACGAGGACCGCGCCGCGCGGGCGCAATCGCTGGTCGAGATGCTGGACGCCGATGGCGATGGAAAGCTCAGCCCCGAGGAGATGGCGACCCGCCCCGGCCCGCAGATGATGTTCGACCGGGTCGATGCCGATGGCGACGGCACGATCACCAAGGACGAGTTCGATGCCGCGATCCAGCGCTTCGGCGGCCGCTTCGGCGCGGGGGGCGGCGCCCGCTGACCCTATGGCCGGCGGGGCCTGCACGCCCCGCCGGGCTTGCCGGGCCGGGGGCCAGCGGATAGGCCGGGGGACGCATGCCGATGCCTTTCGATGCCGAGCAAAGCGGGGAAACCGACGAGGCGTTGCTCCTGGCCTATGGCCGGGGCGATGCGGCGGCGGCGCGCGCGCTGACGCTGCGGCTGACGCCAAGGGTGCTGGGCTATGCCGCGCGGATGCTGCGCGACGCGGCCGAGGCCGAGGACGTGGCGCAAGAGGCGATGCTCAGGCTCTGGCGCATCGCGCCCGACTGGCGCCCGGGCGAGGCGAAGGTGACGACCTGGCTCTACCGGGTCGTGGCCAACCTGTGCACCGACCGGCTGCGCCGGCGCCGCGGGCAGGGGCTCGACAGCGTGCCCGACCCCGCGGACGACACGCCCGGCGCCGAGGCGCGGCTGATCGCGGCGGCGCGCGCCGAGGCGCTGGAAACCGCGCTGGCCAGCCTGCCCGAACGCCAGCGCCAGGCGGTGATCCTGCGCCATCTCGAGGGGCTGTCGAACCCCGAGATCGCCGCGGTGATGGAAATCGGCGTCGAGGCGGTCGAAAGCCTGACCGCCCGGGGCAAGAGGGCGCTGTCGGCCATGCTGGCCGGGCGGCGCATGGAACTGGGATTCGAAGATGACTGACCGGCAGATGAACGACACGGAACTCGAGGCGCTGTTCGCGGCGGGCCGCGCCGTGCGCGCCACGCCCTCGGCGGCGCTCTTGGCGCGGGTGATGGACGACGCCATGGCCGAGACGGGCGCGCGCGCCACCCCCGAACCCCGCCCGCACGGGGCGCCGCGGGGCGCGCTGGCCGGGCTGGTCGCGGCGCTCGGCGGCTGGCCGGCGCTGGGCGGGCTGGCCACGGCGGGCGTCGTGGGCATCTGGATCGGCTACGCCGCGCCGGGCGGGCTGGAGGCGGTGACCGCGGCGATGCTGGGCAGCGGCTACGACGTCACCGACATGGTGCCCAGCCTCGACACCTACCTGACGGAGGGCTGAGCGATGGCCGAGACCGAAACCCCCACCCCCGGAGCGCCGGACCCCCAACCGCCGCGCACCCGCACCTGGGTCCGCGTCGCGCTGGTGACAAGCCTCGCGCTCAACCTGCTGATCCTCGGCATCGTCGGCGGCGCGGTGATCGGCCACGGCCGCGACCGCGGCCCGCAGGCCACGATCGGCCCCGGCGATTACGGCCCCTATGGCCGCGCCTTCACCGAGGCCGACCGCGCCGCGCTGCGCGCCGCGCTGAAGGACCAGGCGCCGCGGCTCGGCCAGAACCGCGCGGCGGTGCGCGACGGGTTCCGCGACCTGCTCGCCGCGCTGCGCGCCGAACCCTACGACCATGCCAGGGTGGCCCGGGTGATGGAGACCCAGCAGGCGCGCGTCCAGGACCAGGCGGCGCTGATGCGCGGGCTGATGCTGGACCGCATCGCGGCGATGCCCCCCGAGGCCCGCGCCGGCTTCGCCGACCGGCTGGAACGCGTCCTGCGCCGCGGCCCCCCGCGCGAGCGCGACCGCGGCGCGCGCCCCTGATCCGGGCGCGCGCGCCCCACCCGACGGGAAGGATGGGGGCGGGAAGGATGGGGGCGGGAAGGATGGGGGCGGGAAGGATGGGGGCGGGAAGGATTGGGGCGGGAAGGATGGGGTTTCGCCTTGGCTTCGCCAAGGCGACCGGGGCCGGGGGCTGACGCCCCCGGCCCACCCCGCGACGACCCCGCCGACCACCCCCAAGCCGCTCCGGGCCTCGACCCGGCCGCCCGGCCCGGACCATCCCGGGCCCCGTTCCAGACCCGGCCGGGCCGTACCGCCGAACCCGCCCGTCCCCCCGCCGGGGCCCATGCCGCGACCCGCCACCCGCACCCGGCCCGAAAGCCAGACCGCCGCTCCCCCGCCCCCGGAAAACGACCCCTCCCCCAATGCCCCGCCTCGTGCCTTCTTCTGGCGCGAAATATCCCGGGGGGAGTCCGAAGGACGGGGGGCAGAGCCCCCCCAGAGTCCCCCCGGCCGCCCCCGACCCGCACGGCGGATCACGCCCGCGGCGGCAGCCCGGCCAGGCGGTCCAGGAAATCCGGCAGGTGGCCGATATCGGGCAGCACCGCGTCGGCCAGGTCGGCCAGGTCCTCCGCCGCCGCGATCCCGGTCAGAACCGCCGCCGTCGCCATGCCCGCCCGGCGCCCGGCCAGCAGGTCGTGGCGGCTGTCGCCCACCATCAACACCTCGCCCGGCCTGCGGCCAACCGCCGCGGCAAAGGCCAGCAACTGGCCCGGCGCGGGCTTGGCGCCGTGGCCGCTGTCACAGCCCGCGACGAAATCCACCCGGTCGGCGATGCCGGCGGCGGCCAGGTGGGCGCGCGCCGGGGCCTCGGCCTCGTTGGTCGCCACCCCCAGCGCCAGGCCGCGCGCGGCCAGCCCGTCCATCAGCGGGCCCAGCGGCACCGCCGGCACCATCCTGGCCGCCGCCGCCTGGGCATTCATCGAGGCCACCAGGTCGTCCACGCGGTGCCCGGGCAGGTGCGGCACCATGCGCCGGGCGATCTCCTCGGCGGTCGAGGCGATGGCGATGCTGTCGCGCCGGAACCGGCGGGTGGCGGTGTCGAACCCCACCGCCGCGGCCAGCGCGGCGTGGCGCCCGTGATCGCCCGCGGCCAGCCCCTCCAGCAGCCGCGCCGCCCAGCCGCCCCAGCTGGCCTGAAAGTCGAACAGCGTGCCGTCCTTGTCGAAAAGGATCGCCGTGATCCGGTCCATCATCGCCATCTTCCCCCGATACCGGTCCTCCATGACACCCACGCGAACGTGATGGCGCGCCCCGCGCGGCGCCGAGAACCCGCCCCGCTCAGGTCCAGTGCGGATCCGCCCCCCCCGGCAGCGCCGCGCGCGCGCGCATCACCGCCTCGCCCGGCAGGCCCGCGTGCCGGCAAAAGGCCAGCACCCAGGCATCGTCCATCAACAGGAAATCCAGCACCGAGGCCAGGAATTCGGGGTCGTCCGCCCGCGCGCGCAAATCGTGCTCGCTGGCCCCGGTCGCCCCCAGGAAGACCGGCAACAGCTCGTCATCGCCCACCAGCCAGGCCAGCGCGCCCAGCGCGACCACATCGGCGGATTCCCGCATCGCCGCTTTCTCCCGATTTCCGTTAAAGGGTTTGTTAACACTTCCTGCCCAAGACTGAACCTCGAAAAATGTCTGTAAAAAGTTCTCTTTATTCTAAACAGGGGAGCGGCGCCGATGTCCCGGCGAATCCTGATAGTCGACGACGTGGCCACCAACCGCATCGTGATGAAGGTAAGGCTGAGCGAAGCGCATTACGAGGTACTCCAGGCCTCCGACGGGGCCGCGGCGATCACCGCGGCGCGGCGTGACCGGCCCGACCTGATCCTGCTCGACATGACCCTGCCCGACATGGACGGGGCGGACCTGTGCCGCCGGCTCAAGTCGCATCCCGAAACCGCCGCGATCCCGGTGATCGTGGTCACCGCCGCGCGCGCGGCCGATGCCAAGATGCGCGCGCTGGAATCCGGCGCGGACGAGTTCCTGTCGAAACCGCTGGACGAGATGATCCTGCTGGCGCGCGTGCGCAACCTGCTGCGCGCCCGCGAAACCGCCGAGGAACTGACGCTGCGCAACGGCACCCACCGCGCGCTGGGCTTTGCCGAGGCGGCCGAGGCCTTCGTGGGGCCGGGCCGCATCGCGCTGATCTCGGCCGATCCGCGCACGGCCCGGACCTGGCGCGCCGCGCTGGCGCCGCTGGTATCGGACACGCTGACGACCATCTCGCGGGCCGAGGCGCTGACCCCGCCCGAAGGCAGCCCCGCCCCCGATGTCTTCGTGATCGACTCCCAGCTTGCCCCCCAGGGCGCCGGCCTGCGCCTGGTCTCGGAACTGCGCGCCCATGTCGCCACCCGCCATGCCGCGGTGCTTGTGGTGGTGCCCGAGGCCGCCCGCGAAGCCGCCGCGATGGCGCTGGACCTGGGCGCCAACGACCTGATCGTGGGGCCGGTGGACCCCCAGGAACTGGCGATCCGCATCAAGGCCCAGCTGCGCCGCAAGAATCAGGCCGACCGGCTGCGCGCCACGGTCGAGGATGGCTTGCGGCTGGCGGTGACCGATCCCCTGACGGGGCTGTTCAACCGCCGCTACGCGCTGCCCCACCTGGCCCGCATCGCCGAGCGCGCCGCCGAAACCGGGCGGAACTACGCGGTGATGCTGATCGACCTGGACCGGTTCAAGCGGGTGAACGACCGCTATGGCCACGCCGCGGGCGACGCGGTGCTGGTCGAGGTGGCGCGCCGGCTCAAGGACAACCTGCGTGCGGTCGACCTGGTGGCCCGGATCGGCGGCGAGGAATTCATGGTCGCCCTGCCCGAGACCGATCCCGACCGCGCCTGTTCCACCGCCGAACGGCTGCGCAGCCTGGTCGGCGAACGCCCGGTGACGCTGCCCGGCGGCGCGGGCGAGATCGGCGTGACCATCAGTGTCGGCGTGGCCTTCGGCAGCGAACGGCCGCTGGCCGCGGGCGATGCCAATGTCGAGGCCGAGGTCACCGCGCTGATGGAACAGGCCGACCGCGCGCTTTACGGCGCCAAGGCCTCGGGCCGCAACACCGTCGAGGTCAGCTGCACCGCGGCCTGACGCGCCGAACCGCCCCCGCCATGCGCCCGCCGTGCCTGCGGCGGTCTGCCCTTCCTCCCGAATTCCCCCTGTCCCCCGGCCCCCCCCCCGCGCGTGCGCGGGGTATGGTGTATCCCGTGCACCCCCTTCGCCTCCGCGCGCTGCCCGGCCTCTGGCCGCCGCCGCGGGGCGGGTTTATGCTCGCCCCGACGGCACAGGGAGGCAGGCGATGGGCGAGACGGCGGCGGCCCCGGCGGCGGGGCGGATCACCCTCGGCGGGCTGGGGCTCTTGGCCGGGCTCTCGGCCTGGCTGTTGCGCGACCTGTTGCCCGACCGGATGGCCGATGCGCCGCGCGTGCTGCTGTTCCTCACCGCCCTTTGCACCGCGTTCTTCTCTGCCGCGCTGGCGCTGGCCGGGCCGTTGCCGCTGCGCCGGGCGCTGGGGGCGGCGGCGCTGGTGGCGCTGCCGCTGGCGGGGCTGATGACCTGGGCCAGCCTGCGCTTTGACGACGTGGCCGGCTTCCTGGCCAGCGGGCATCCCTGGCCGGGCTTCGCGCTGTTGCTGGTGCTGGCGCTGCCCTTCCTGGTCGCGGGGCTCGGGCAGGGCACGCGGATGACCGATTACGCGGTGCTGTTCGGCCAGTCCTGGATGATCGTCGTGCGCCTGGCCGCGGCCTGGCTGTTCGTCGGGCTGGTCTGGGGCGTGCTGTTCCTGTCGAACGCGCTGCTGGAACTGGTGGGCATCGACCTGATCGAGCGGCTGATCGACCGCCCCGAGGTGCCCTACCTGCTGACCGGCGCGGTGCTGGGGCTGGCGCTGGCGGTGGTGGGCGAGCTGTCCGATTTCGTCTCGCCCGACCTGGTGCTGCGGCTGTTGCGGCTGCTCTTGCCGGTGGTGCTGGTGGTCAACGCGGTGTTCCTCGCCGCGCTGCCGTTCCGCGGGCTGTCGAACCTCTTCGGCGAGTTTTCCGCCGCCGCCACGCTTCTGGCGATGGCCTTCGGCGCGGCGACGCTGGTCTCGACCGGCCTGGACGCCGCCGAGGACCGCCGCGTGCCCGGCGGGCTGACCTGCTGGTGCTGCCGGCTGATGGCGCTGATCCTGCCGGCGCTGGCGGGGTTGGCGGGATTCGCGATCTGGATGCGGGTCCAGCAATACGGCCTGACGCCCGACCGCATCGTGGCCGGGGCGCTGGCCGCGCTGGCGCTGGGCTACGGGCTGGCCTATGCCGCGGCGGTGCTGCGGGGGCGGGGCTGGGGCGACCGCATCCGGCGGGCCAATGTCGCCATGGCCCTGGTCGCGATGGCGGTGATCGTGGCCTTCTTCACCCCGCTGATGAACCCCCAGCGGCTGTCGGTCGCCAACCAGCTGGCCCGGTTCGAAAGCGGCCGCATCGATGCCCAGGCGCTCGACCTTTGGGCGATCGGGCGCGACTGGGGCCGCGCGGGGCAGGCGGGGCTTGCCCGGCTGGCCGCCCTCGATGACCCCGGGCTGGCCCCGCGGCTGGCCGCGCTGGATGGCGCCGCCACCCGCTATGCCTTTGAACGGGCGGGCGAAACCGACGATGCGGCCCGGCTGGCCGCCGACCTGGCGGCCCGGCTGCCGGTGCGCCCCCGCGGCGCGACCCTGCCCGAGGGCCTTCTGGCCAGCCTGCGCCTTTGGGAATTGCAGCAGATCGGCCGGGCCTGCACCTATCGCACCGCGGGCGGCAACCCGGGCTGCGTGGCGGTGCTGGCCGATTTCTCGGAACCGCGCCCCGGCGACGAGGTGCTGATCGTCGCCCACAACCCGGCGGGCGCGCTCTTGGTGCGGGCCTATTTCGCGCGCGAGGACGGCCCCGGATTCGCCATGCGCAGCCCCGAATTCCTGTCCGGCGGCGATTTCTACCGCGCCCCGGACGACGCCATCGACGCGCTGATCGCGGGCGATTTCCGGCTGGAACCGCAGACACTCAACGCGCTCAGCGTGTCGGGGCGGACGCTGTTTTTCGGGCGCTGACCCGGCGGCGGCGCTTTGCCATTTGTTAATGCGTTGGCGGCAGAGTGACGGCGTTTAGTGAGGATGCCGTTTCTGCGGAGCGTATTCGATGCACGGTCTCATCAACCGCGCGATCCAGTGTTTTCTAGGCGACACCTATGGCGCGGAATGCTGGTCGCATGTGGCACGCGTTGCCGGGGTCGAACCCGGCGGCTTCGAAGCCATGCTGACCTACGAGGATGCGCTGACCGACGCGGTCCTGGACGCCGCCGTCGACCGTGTCGGCCTGCCCCGCGAGATGCTGCTCGAGGACCTGGGAACCTATCTCGTCTCGAACAAGGAATTCGAGGCGCTGCGCCGGTTGCTGCGCTTCGGGGGCGAGAATTTCCTGGAATTCCTGTTCACCCTGGACGACCTGCCCGAACGCGGGCACCTGGCCGTGCCCGATCTGGAACTGCCCGATCTCGAACTGTCCGAGGATGCCGAGGACGGGTTCGTGATCCACTGCCGGGGCGGCTGGCCGGGGGTGGAATTCGTCGTTCAGGGCATGTTGCGCGCGATGGCCGACGATTACGGCGCGCTTGCGCTGCTGGACGTGATCGACCGCAAACCCGGCCGTGCCACCCTGACGGTCAGCCTGCTGGACGCGGCGTTCCATGCCGGGCGCAGCTTTTCACTTGCGGCGGGGGGGCGATGAACGCTGTTTCCGAATCCTGGGCCTGCGCGGCGCTGGTCGGGCTGGATGGCCCGGCGCTGGGGCGGCTGATGCCGATGCATCTGTACCTGTGCCCCGAGGGCCGCGTGCGCCATGCCGGGCCCACGGTCGAACGGCTGGCCGGGGGCAACCTTTGCGGCCGCCCCTTCGCCGAGGTGGTGACGCTGCGCCGCCCGCGCGCCGCCGCCGACATGGCGGGGCTGCTCGCGCTGGCGGGCCTGCCGCTCAAGCTGACCCTGGCGGCGGAACCCGTGCTGTCGCTCAAGGGGCTGGTGGTGGCCCTGCCGGACGGCGAGGGGGCGTTGCTGAACCTGTCGATGGGCATTTCCCTGCTGGACGCGGTGGGCAAGTTCGACCTGACCCTGCACGATTTCGCCCCCACCGACCTGGCCGCCGAACTGCTCTACCTGACCGAGGCCAAGTCCGCCGTCACCGGCGAGTTGCGCCGCCTGGCCCAGCGGCTGAACGGCGCCCGCGTCTCGGCCGAGGAAAAGGCCGCGACCGACATTCTGACGGGCCTTGGCAACCGCCGCCGCCTGGAGGCCACGCTCAAGCAGTTCCTGGGCCAGGGCCGGCCCTTTGCGCTGATGCATATGGACCTGGATTACTTCAAGCAGATCAACGACACCCATGGCCACGCGGTCGGCGACGTGGTGCTGTGCGAGGTGGCGGAAAGGCTGACGGACGAATGCCGCGTTCAGGACGTGGTCACCCGGGTCGGCGGGGACGAATTCGTGATCCTCGCCGTCGACATCGTCGACCCGCTGCGGCTTGAAAAGATCGCGCAGCGCCTGATCTCGCGGCTGGAAAACCCCATCCAGGTCGAGGGGATCGACTGCCGGATCTCGGCCAGTATCGGTTTGTCCGTCTTTACCCGGCACAGCGCGCCCGACCCGGCCCGCCTGATGCGCGAGGCCGACATGGCGCTGTATGAATCCAAGGGCGCGGGGCGCGCCCGCGTCACCGTCTACATCCCGCCCGAGCCGCCCGCAGGCGGCGACCCGGGCTGAGGGCCGGGCGCTATTTCGCCATCCGGCCCCCCGCCAGCCGCCGGATCGCCACATAGAACAGCGGCACGAACAGCACGCCCAGGATCGTCGCGGTCAGCGTGCCGCCCAGAACGCCGGACCCGATCGCCGTGCGCCCGCCCGACCCCGCGCCCGTGCTCAGCACCAGCGGCAGCACCCCCAGCGTGAACGCCATCGAGGTCATGATGATCGGCCGGAACCGTTGCCGCGCCGCGTCGCGCACGGCGCTCAGCAGGTCTTCGCCCGCCTCCTGCCGGTCGCGCGCGAATTCCACGATCAGGATCGCGTTCTTGCCGGTCAACCCGATCACCGTCAGGATCGCCACCTGGAAGAACACCCCGTTCTCGAACCCGCCCAGCCACGCCCCCAACAGCGCGCCCAGCACGCCGATGGGCATGGCCAGCATCACCGCGAAGGGGATCGCCCAGCTTTCGTACAGCGCCGCCAGGCACAGGAACACGGCGGCCAGCGACAGCGCATACAGCAACGGCGCCTGGTTGCCCGATTCGCGTTCCTCCAGCGACAGCCCGGTCCAGGCCACGCCGAACCCGGGCGGCAACTGCCCCGCCAGCCGCTCGATCTCGGCCATCGCCTCGCCGGTGGTCACGCCGGGCGCGGGGCCGCCCTGCAACTGCATCGCCGGCACGCCGTTATAGCGCGTCAGCCCCTGCGGCCCGAATTCCCACCCGGCCGTGGTAAAGTTGGAAAACGGCACCAGCCCGCCCGACGCGTTCCGCACCCGCCACAGCTCGATATCGGCGGGGGTGGCGCGCGCCTCGGGGGCGCCCTGGACATAGACCCGCTTGATCCGGCCACGGTCGACGAAATCGTTCACGTAACGCCCCGCCCAGGCGATCGAAAGAAGCTGTCCGACATCGGTCGCCGACAGCCCCATCGCGCCCGCCGCGCGCCAGTCGATATCCAGCTTGAACTGCGCCGCGTCCTGCAGCCCGTTGGGCCGGATCGACCCGATCAGCGGGCTTTGCGAGGCCATGCCCAGCAACTGGTTGCGCGCGGCCAGCAATTCCTCGTGGCTTTGCCCCGCGCGGGCCTGCAGGTAGAAATCGAACCCCGACACGTTGCCCAGCTCGATCACCGAGGGCGGCACAATCGGGAATACCATCGCGTCGCGGATCTGGCTGAACGCGCCGAACGCGCGCCCCGCGATGGCCTGCACGCTTTGGTCGGGGCGGGGGCGTTCGTCCCAGTCCTTCAGCTGGACGAAACCCAACCCCATGTTCTGCCCCCGGCCCGCAAAGCTGAAGCCGACGACCGTGAACACCGATTTCACGTTTTCGGCCTCGCCGTTCTGGTAGAATTCGCGCACCTGCTCGGCCACCGCCTGGGTGCGTTCCGCCGTGGCCCCCGTCGGCGCCTGGATCAGCGTGAACAGCAGGCCCTGGTCCTCGTCGGGCAGGAACCCGGTGGGCGTCTTGACGAACAGCCAGCCCATCGTGACCGCCAGCATGACATAGATGATGCCCACCCGCAGCGGCCGGCGCACGATCCACCCGACCGACCCGGCATAGCCGCCCGTCAGCCGGTCGAAGAACCGGTTGAACCAGCCGAACGGCCCGCGCTTGGCGTGCTGGACATCCTTGGACCGCAGGATCGAGGCGCACAGCGCCGGCGTCAGCGTCAGCGCCACCAAGACCGACAGCGCCATCGCCGAGACGATGGTGATCGAGAATTGCTGGTAGATCACCCCGGTGGACCCGCCGAAGAACGCCATCGGCACGAACACCGCCGACAGCACCAGCGCGATGCCCACCAACGCCCCGGTGATCTGGCCCATGGATTTCCGCGTCGCCTCGCGCGGGTCCAGCCCCTCTTCCTCGATGATGCGTTCGACGTTTTCCACCACCACGATGGCGTCGTCCACCAACAGGCCGATGGCCAGCACCATCGCCAGCATGGTCAGCGTGTTGATCGAGAACCCGAAGGCCGCAAGGATGCCGAACGTGCCCAGCAACACCACCGGCACCGCCAGCGTCGGGATCAGCGTGGCGCGGATGTTCTGCAGGAACAGCAGCATCACCAGGAACACCAGCACGATCGCCTCGACCAGGGTCTTGGCCACCTCCTTGATCGAGATTTCCACGAAGGGCGTGGTGTCATAGGGGATCACGTAATCGACGTTCTCGGGGAAGAACTCGGCGAATTCCTCGATCTTGGCCTTGACCCGGTCGGCGGTGTCCAACGCGTTCGCGCCGGGCGCCAGCCGGATCGCCATGCCCGCCGCGGGCTGGCCGTTGCGCCGCGCCACGGTGTCATAGCTTTCGGCCCCGATCTCGACCCGCGCCACGTCCTTCAGCAGCACGAGGCCCCCGTCGGTTTCCGCCCGCAGCACGATCTGTTCGAAATCCTCGGGGCTGGTCAGCAGCGATTGCGCGGTGATCGTGGCGTTCAGTTGCTGGCCCTCGGGGGCGGGCAGCGCGCCGAACGACCCGGCCGAAATCTGCGCGTTTTCTTCGGACACGGCGGCGACCACGTCCGATGGCGTCAACTCGAACGCGGCCAGTTTCGCCGGGTCCAGCCAGATCCGCATCGCGTATTGCGACCCGAAGACCTGCACCTCGCCCACGCCCTCGATCCGGGCGAAGGCGTCGACCAGGTTCGATTCCATGTAATCCGACAGGTCCACCTGCTCCAGCGACCCGTCGCTGGAGATCAGCGCGATCACCATCAGGAACCCGGCCGAGGATTTGCGCACGCTCACCCCCTGGCGCTGCACCGTCTCGGGCAGCAGGGGCGTGGCCTGCGCCAGCTTGTTCTGCACCTGCACCTGCGCGATGTCGGGATCGGTCCCGGTCTCGAAGGTCAGCGTGATCTGCGCCTGCCCCGCCGAGGTGGACGACGACGAGATATAGCGCAGCCCGTCCAGGCCGGTCATCTGCTGTTCGATCACCTGCGTGACGGTATTGGCCACCGTGTCCGCCGAGGCGCCGGGATAGGCGGCCTGCACGCTGACGGATGGCGGCGCGATCTGCGGGTATTGCGCGATCGGCAGGCTGAAGATCGACAACAGCCCGATCCCCATGATCAGGATCGAGATGACCCAGGCGAAGACCGGGCGGTCGATGAAGAAACGGGCCATGGGCAGGGGTCTCCGGGGGTCAGTTGGCAGGCGCCGGGGCGGCGGCACGTTCCTCGGGCGCGACCGTCGCGCCGGGGGCGATCTTCTGCAGCCCGGCCACGACCATCCGGTCGCCATCGGCAAGCCCCCCGGTCACGATCCAGTCCGACCCGCGGTCGCCGATCACCGTCAGCACGCGCTCTTCCACGACGTTCTCGGGGGTGACGACCATGGCCGTGGGCCGGCCGCGCCGGTCGCGGCTGACGCCTTCCTGCGGGGCCAGGATCGCGCCCTGCACGACGCCGGTGGGCATGTCGACCTGCACATACATGCCCGGCAGCAACAGCTTGTCGGGATTGGGAAATTCCATGCGCAGCACCACCACCCCGGTCTGTTCGTCGACATAGGGTTCGGCCGCGGTCAACTCGCCCTCGTGATCGAACCCGCCGCCGTCGGGCAGGTTCAGGCTGACCGTGCGATCGGCGTTCTGCAGCGTGGTTTCCAGGTGCCCGCGCCGCCAGGCGATCAGTTCCGCGGCCGACATCGTGACATCGACATAGACCGGGTCCAGGCTGCGGATCACCGCCAGCGGCTGGGCCTGCCCCGCGGTCACCAGCGCGCCGCGCGTGGTCAGCGACCGGCCCACGGTGCCCGCCAGGGGCGCGGTGATCGTGGTCCGCTCCAGGTCGATGCGGGCGGCTAGAAGCTGCGCCTCGGCGACCTTCAGGCCGGCTTCGGCCGCGTCGCGCGCGGCCACCGCGTCGTCCACGTTCTGCTGGCTGGTCACGTTGCGCGCCAGCAGGGTCTGGATGCGGTCCGCCTCTTTCCGCGCGGCGCGCAGCGTGGCCGTGGCCTGGGCCACCGCGGCCTCGGCGGCGGCGACCTGCGCCTCGTAGCTGGCCGCGTCGATCCGGTACAGCGCGTCGCCCAGCGCGACCTCGGCGCCCTCCTCGAACAGCCGCTCGATGATCAGGCCGGCAACCTGCGGGCGCACCTCGGCCACGCCCGAGGCCACCACCCGCCCCGGCAGCCGCGTGGTCAGCGTCACGTCCTGTGCCGCCAGCGTGACCACCGTGACCGGCGTCGGCGGGCGCTCGCCGCCCTGGCCGGGGCCCTGCTGGGCCAGGCCGGGGCCCGTGGCAAGCGTAAGCGTCAGGATGGCGGCGAGAACCCGGAAGAGGCGGGGCATGGCAGGGCTCCTGGAAGGGGCGAAAACGCTGGCAAAGAGCGGTGCGCGCATTTATAAAACCTATGCGTTTCGTTATTCGCTTCCACACCGCCGCGCAAGCCGGAATTCGCCCGGGGCGGCCTGTGGACGCAAAAGAAAATGTGAGTGCCGCCGCAATGGGCAAGCCCGCGCCGCGCCGGGGCCGTCCGCCCCAGATGCCCCCCGCCGAGCGCGAGCGGGTGATTCTCGATGCCGCCGAGCGGGTGCTGCTCGACCGCGGCCTTCAGGGCATCACGATGGACGCCATCGCGCGCGAGGCGGGCATGTCCAAGCGCACGCTTTACGCCGTGTTCGACGGGCGCGCGGCGCTGTTTCCCGCGCTGGTGCGCCGCCTGCGCGAGGGGTTCGTCGCGCCGCTGACCCCCGCGCAGGGGGCGTTGCCGCTGGCCGAGCGGCTGCGCCTGCTGCTGGCCGCCGACCGGCTGCCGCCCGGCGGGTCCGTCGCGCTCGAGGTGATGCGCGCGGCCATCGCCGAGGCCCCGCGCCAGCCCGACCTGGCCCGCACCATGCTGGAGGAGGGGCCGCGCGCGGTTCGCCGGCTGATCCGCGCCGAACTCGACCGCGGCGTCGCCCGGGGCGAGGTGTCCATCGCCGATACCGACGCGGCGGCGGCGCTGTTGCACGCGATGGCGCTGCCCTGTCCGCTGGACAAGCTCTTGGATGTCGGCGCCCCGCGCGAGGCGCCCGAGACGGCGCGGGCGCGCGTCGACCGCGCCATCGCGGTGCTTCTGCGCGGCCTCGGCGCGGCGGCGGGGCCGGTCTAGACCACCGTGACCGTCATCGCGCCCAGCCCCTCGACCGCGATTTCCATCACGTCGCCGGGCACGACCGGGCCGACGCCCGCGGGCGTGCCCGACAGGATCACGTCGCCCGCCGCCAGCGCGTAATAGCGCGACAGGTGGGCGATCATCTCGGGCACCTTCCAGATCATCTGGTTCAGGTCGCCGTCCTGGCGCAATGCGCCGTTGACGCGCAGGGTGATCCGCCCCCGGTCGGGATGGCCGATCGCGCGGGCCGGGTGGATCGGGCCGACCGGGGCCGACCCCTCGAACGCCTTGCCGATCTCCCAGGGCCGGCCCAGCGCCTTTTGCGCGGCCTGCAGATCGCGCCGCGTCATGTCGAGGGCCAGCGCATAGCCGAACACATGCTCCAGCGCCTCGGCCACGGCAATGTCGCGCCCCCCCGATTTCAGCATCACCGCCAGTTCGGCCTCGTGGTGGACGTCGCGCGTCATGGGCGGATAGGGGAACCGGCCATCAGTGGTCAGGTTGTCGGGATTCTTCTGAAAGAAGAACGGGTCCTCGCGGTCGGGATCATGGCCCATCTCGACCGCGTGGGCGGCATAGTTGCGGCCGATGCAATAAACCCGGCGCACCGGGAACAGCGCGTCCGACCCCGCCACGGGCAGCGCCACGGCGGGCGGCGGGGCGATGACGTATTGCGGCTGGTCCCCCGGCATGGCTGGCTCTCCCCTGGCTGATCGCGGCCTGTGCCCCCTGCAAGGCCGATCCCGCGCGCCGATGCAACTGCAAATGTGGTCCGATCCGGGCCGGGCTTCATGGAAATTTGGCATTTCGGGCATATGTGTGATCCAGGCGGCCGTCATCCCCGATACAGGCGGGGCAGGGCGCCGCCCGAACCGACCCTGCCGGTCCGCGCACGATCCGGTGCGCCCCGGCCAATAGAACAGGAAAGAATCACATGGCACTTCGTTTCACGCATATCGACGAAACCCGGGCCAAAGGCATCATCGACGACGGCCTGCCCTTCGACATCGTCCGCACCGGCGACCGCGCCACCGGGCGCATCCATACCTGGTCGAAATCGCTGGCCAACCGCTGCGTCGACACCGTGGCCGACATGCGCTCGCTCACCTACGAACTGGTGGCCTTCTACCGCGACGACCAGCGCAAGCGCGCCTAGGCGCGCGCCCGTCGGCGGGCGGGGCTGCTGCGGCAACCGCCTGAAATCACGTCAAGATTTTGGGAAGTGGCAGCCCGTAGGGGAATCGAACCCCTCTTTCCAGGTTGAAAACCTGGCGTCCTAACCGATAGACGAACGGGCCGTGCTGCCGTGTGCGGCGTTACCTAGAAAAAATGCCGGGGCTGCGCAAGAGGATTCTCGCGATTTTTTCGCGCTCTTTTCACTCTGCCCGCGCGGCGTCCTCCAGGCGCAGCTGAACTTGCCGCCGGCCGCCCCATTCGTTGATCTCCAGGCGCCCGGCCAGGTGGAACCGCGCGCCGCCATGGCCCTCCAGCAGGGGGCCCAGCGGGCCGTCGAAGGCGCCAAAACAGATCGCGTCCAGCCGCTTCCCCATCCCGTCGCCGAAACCGATCTTGAGGTGGCTGTCGCCGACCCGGCGGGCGAATCCGATGCCCATGCCGGGAAAGGCGAATCGCGGGGCAGGGGCGCCCGCGCCGAACGGCCCCGCGGCCTCGATCTGTTCGATCAGCTCGACCGTGGCCGCGCCGGGCATCAGAACCCCGTCCAGCCGCAACTCGGCCGGGCCGTGCGCCCCCGCGCCCTGTTTCGCCAGCAACGCGCCCAGCCGCTCCATCGCGGCCTCCAGCCGGTCCTGCGTCACCGTCAGCCCGGCGGCCATCCGGTGCCCGCCGCCCTTGACCAGCAATCCCTCGGCCGCCAGCCGCTGCACCGCCGCGCCCAGGTCCACGCCCGACACCGACCGGCCCGACCCCTTGCCCTCGCCGCCCTCCAGCCCGATCACCACGGCGGGGCGGTTGGTCAGTTCCTTCAGCCGGCTGGCCACGATCCCCACCACGCCCGGGTGCCAGCCCTCGCCCGCGGCCCAGACCAGCGGCCCGTCCAGCCCCCGCGCCTCGGCCTGTTCCAGGGCTGCGGCACGCACCGCCGCCTCGATCTCGCGCCGCTCGGTGTTCAGCGCGTCCAGCTTTTCGGCCAGCGCCGCGGCCTCGTGCGCATCGCCGGTGGCCAACAGCCGCGCGCCCAGGTCGGCCTGCCCGATCCGCCCGCCCGCATTGACCCGCGGCCCCAGCAGGAACCCCAGGTGATAGGGCGTCGGCGCGCTGTTCATCCGCGCCACGTCGCCCAGCGCCACAAGGCCCGGCCGCTTGCGCCCGGCCATCACCTTCAGCCCCTGGCGCACCAGCGCGCGGTTCACGCCCGTCAGCGGCGCCACGTCCGCCACGGTGGCCAGCGCCACCAGGTCCAGGAATTGCAACAGGTCCGGCCCCGCGCGCCCCGCCGCCCGCATCTGCCGGTTCGCCTCGACCAGCATCAGGAACACCACGCCCGCCGCGCACAGATGCCCCAGCTCGCCGGTCTCGTCCTGTCGATTGGGGTTCACCACCGCCAGCGCCGGGGGCAGGGTCTCGGCCCCCAGGTGGTGGTCCAGCACGATCACGTCCGCCCCCCTGGCCGCCGCGATGGGGCCATGCGACAGCGTCCCGCAATCGACGCAGACGATCAGGTCATGGTCTTGCGCCAGCCGTTCCATCGCCGGTTCGTTGGGGCCGTACCCCTCGTCGATCCGGTCGGGGATGTACAGCGTCGCGCCCAGCCCCAGCGCCCGCAGCCAGCACAGGATCAGCGCCGCCGACGCCCCCCCGTCCACGTCGTAATCGGCGAACACCGCGATCCGTTCGCGCCCCGTCACGGCCGCCACGACCCGTTCCGCCGCCACGCCCATGTCGCGCAGGGATAACGGGTCGGGCAACAGCGCCTTGAGCGTGGGGGCCAGGAACGCCTCGGCCGCCTCGGGCGCCACGCCGCGCCGGGCCAGCACCGCGGCCACGGGGCCGGGCAGGCGCGCGGCCTGTTCCAGCGCCTCGGCCTGGCGCGCGGTCTCGGGGTCGGGGCCGGTCCAGCGCCGGCCCGTCGCCGAGCAGTCGACGTCGAGAAAGGCCCGCGCCATGCCCTCAGGGCGCGGGGGTGCGATAGCACATCCGCCGGACGGACCCGGTTTTCGACCGCATCAACAGGGTCTCGGCCGTCAGCCAGCCCACCTCGCGCCGGATGCCGGGCAGCAGCGAGCCGTCGGTGACCCCCGTCGCGGCAAAGATCACGTCGGCGCGCACCATGTCGTCGCGGGTATAGACCCGGTTCAGATCCTCGATCCCGGCGCGTGCGGCGCGGCCACGCTCGTCATCGTTGCGGAACAGCAGCTGGCCGAACATCTGCCCGCCCATGCATTTCAGCGCGGCCGCCGCCAGCACCCCCTCGGGCGCCCCGCCGGACCCCATGTACATGTCGATCCCCGTGCGCTGCGCCTCGGCGCAATGCATCACGCCGGCCACGTCGCCATCGGTGATCAGCCGGATCGCCGCGCCGGTGGACCGCACCTCGGCGATCAGGTCCTCGTGCCGGGGCCGTTCCAGGATGCACACCGTGATATCCGCCGGATCGCCGCCCTTGGCCGCCGCCAGCTTGCGCACCCGTTCGGCGGGCGCCATGTCCAGCGTCACCACCCCCTCGGCGTAACCCGGCCCGATCGCCAGCTTTTCCATATAGACGTCCGGCGCATGCAGCATCGAGCCGCGCGGCCCCATCGCGATCACCGCCAGCGCGTTCGGCATGTCCTTGGCGGTCAGCGTCGTGCCCTCCAGCGGGTCCAGCGCGATATCGACCGCGGGGCCCGTGCCCATGCCCACCTCTTCGCCGATGAACAGCATCGGCGCCTCGTCGCGCTCGCCCTCGCCGATCACCACCACGCCCGCGATCTCCAGCTTGTTCAGCTGGGTGCGCATCGCGTCCACCGCGGCCTGGTCGGCGGCCTTCTCGTCGCCATGGCCGATCAGTTTCGCCGAGGCAAGCGCCGCGGCCTCGGACACGCGGGCCAGGCCCAGCGACAGCATGCGGTCGTTGAAATCGGTGATTTGGGTGTCGGGCATCGGGAAATCCTGCGGGCAATGTCTTTGGCTGGCCGCATCTAGCCCCCAGCCCCCCCGCAACACAAGGGGGCGCGGGGCCGCGCCCCCGCCCGCTCAGACCACCGCGTTGGGGTCGATCTCGACCTCGTGTTCGTCGCCGGCGCTGTGATCGTCGGCCTGCACGACGTATTTCACGGTGATCTTGTCATAGACGATCTCGACCTCTTCCTCGATCACCGCCATCGCCTCGGCCCCGCCCATCCGGTACCCAGCGATCCGGCAATCCTCCAGCGTCAGGGTCAGGTAATCCAGGTGCGCGTCGCCGCTGTCCTTGCGGATCCGGATCACGATCTCGTCAAAGGCCTGTCCGGTCGCCACCGCCTCCGCCAGGTACGGCGAGGACGCGTCATACCACTTGCGCACCAGCACCGGCGCCGCCTCGACCCGGCCCCTCAGCCGCCCGCGCCCCAAAAGCCCCGAGGTCTCGCGCTCGATCTGCCACTCGATATCGAACAGGTCGATCTCGTCCTCGTGCTCGGCGGCCTTCGACTCGCCGTCGATATCGGGGACCTTCATATAGCCGGTCAGGTTCATCGCCCGTCCTCCCTCTGGATGACACATCCTACCACGCCCCCCGCCCCCGCCCAAATCCTTCCGCGCGCGCGTCCTTCCATTGGCCCGCGCACCCGCCATCCCCCTTGGCCCGGGCGCCCAGCCCGGGCCGCGCCCGGTCGCCATTGGCGCGCCATTGGTCCGAGCGACAATGGCGACCCCCCCGGGAGGGCGCCTTGCACCGTTCCAAGTGGCAGAACGCGAACAGGTTGGTGGCCCCATACACCAAGCAACCCAACCCGGCCAAAGCGCCCCCCCCCCAGGGTCGGGCGCGGCCCTATTCAAACCTTCAATCTGGCTGGCTAAAGCAGGCTGATGCCGATACTAACGAGGCCGAGAAATATTGAGATAACCTCGCCTTTCGTCAGCCCACTGCGTTTTGAGATCGCTTCGAGCGCCTCGTTCGACTGGCGCAGAATGATCGTCATTTTCGAGACCCGGCTGAATATCCGGGTCGCGGGGTCGGCCCCCGGCAATTTTGGCGCGTAGTCAGGAACAGGGCCAATCGCATCGTTGATGAGTTCTGGAATGTCTTCGCGAAACTGATCGGCCAAATCGTCCTCGGAAGCGGCAACGAGAATGGGCACGCTCTGCTCCAATTGGGCCTTCGCCGCTGGCGTCAATTCGCGCCAAGCCTGTTCCGAAAGGATCGCCCTGTTCTCGGCTACTTCGGGATGGGTCGCCCGGATCGCCCGTGCCCCTTCGGCACAGGCGTTTTGCAGCGCGAGGTTTTCTTCGCTTGGCGGCAAGTCCTCGCTTGCGATCTGGCGGGTCAGTGTGCCGTGGACACTCGTCAGGTCCATTTCGATCCGTTGCGGATCGTTGCCGTATTTCGCCACGGTCCGGCGCAGCACCCGTGCCTCGCGCGAGCGCTCCGAAAGGCCATTCGACGGGTTCGCCAGCGCATCGTCCAGCGCATCCTCGACCTGCGAAAGCGTCGCGCCCAGAAGATCGGCCTTTTCCACCGGGATCGGCACCGCGCGGAACCGGGCGGTTTCCGGGTTGAATTCGATGTGCTCGGCTTGGGGCAGCTTCTCCGCTAGATACGCAGCCTCGATCTCTTCGATCTTGCGGGCGATGTGTTCCGGCCCTTTTCCCCAGTCTCTGTCCGGGATCAGCGCAACACGTTTCTGAAGGTCCCAATCGATGGGTTTGCCATCGAGCAACCCCTGATACCATTCAATCCAAAATCGGAAATGATCCAAATCTGCAAGCAGTAACGGAAGTTCATCTGTTACTTTTATGTTTCGCCAAAGCGGTGTTTTTTTCAGTTTATCGGCTCTGGCGTTTCCAAAATCTTTTTGTCCGATCGAAAGTGATTTTAGAACAGCGCTTGCTTCTAATTGTAACAGGTTCAAGCCCAATCTAATGCGCTTGTTTGGCTCCTCTAGTAACAGATCGCCAAACTCGTTTGTGTATGCTAGATAATTTGCCTCAACTTCGCTCGAGCCAATGGAAACGAGTGAAAATCCAAATTTATCCCGTTTGTTGCGGATCGTAAGCTGTATTGGGCGTCGTGATGGATGAATTGGTGCAACTACCTCAGCATTTTCATATTCTTTTTTGGTGAATATGATTAGGGCGCAACGAAATAATGCAAGAAGCGTTATTTGGACAGAGTTTTTCCCCTCGAGTGGAACCGATCGGGCAACATCACAGGCGAACCTTAAAGCCGCGCGTATGAGGACAACTTGCCGCGCGTAGGAGTTCATGTAGCTGAACTGTTTCGCGAGTCGGAATGTATCCAGCCCTGTATGGTGCTGTTCTGACATGACTTCCGGCTTTGCAGTGTTACCTGAGTTACAGTCGCAACATGTCGTAGCGTCGTTCCGCCCGCAACCGTCCAAGTATCGCTGCCTCCACACCGGCGCCGCAAGTCGTCAGGCTAACCTGCCGTTTGCGGGGCGCCTGCCGCCCGCCCGGCCCCGATCAAGCGCGGCAATCTGGCCCGTTCCGCCCGGACGTTAACACTTCGCCCGCCCCGGCGGGGCGCATACCGGAGTCATATGGGATTCATATGCGAGTCATATGGAATTCATACGCGCCGATCCGTGCCCCTCGGCCCCCGTTAACGCAGCGTGCGGCGGCCCTCTCGTTCCGCTTGCTTTCGCACGGATTCCGCCGCATATCCCGCCCATGACCGAGCTCAAATTCATCCGCAACTTCTCCATCGTGGCCCATATCGACCACGGCAAATCCACGCTCGCCGACCGGCTGATCCAGCTGACCGGCACCGTCGCCGAACGCGACATGAAGGAGCAGTTGCTGGACGCGATGGATATCGAGCGCGAGCGGGGCATCACGATCAAGGCCAACACGGTCCGCATCGAATACCCCGCAAAGGACGGAAATACCTATGTTCTCAACCTGATAGACACGCCCGGCCATGTCGACTTCGCCTACGAGGTGTCGCGATCGATGCGCGCGGTCGAGGGGTCCTTGCTGGTGGTCGATGCCACGCAGGGCGTCGAGGCGCAGACGCTGGCCAACGTCTACACCGCCATCGAGGCCGACCACGAGATCGTGCCGGTGCTGAACAAGATCGACCTGCCGGCGGCCGATTGCGACCGCGTGGCCGAGCAGATCGAGGACGTGATCGGAATCGACGCCACCGACGCCATCCAGATCAGCGCGAAAACCGGCCTCGGCATCCCCGACGTGCTGGAAGCCATCGTCACCCGCCTGCCCCCGCCCCACGAAGGCGACCGTAGCAAACCCCTCAAGGCCTTGTTGGTCGACAGCTATTATGACCCATATCTTGGGGTTGTCGTCCTTGTCCGCATCATCGACGGCGTCCTGAAAAAGGGCGACCGCATCCGCATGATGAAGACGGGGGGCACCTACCAGGTCGACAAGATCGGCGTTTTCCGCCCCGCCATGCAGGACATCGCGGAACTCGGCCCGGGCGAGATCGGGTTCCTCACCGCCTCGATCAAGCAGGTCCGCGACACCCGGGTGGGCGACACCATCACCACCGAGAAGAAGGGCGTCGAGACCCCGCTTCCCGGCTTTAAGCCCAGCCAACCCGTTGTGTTCTGTGGCCTTTTCCCCGTCGACACGAACGAGTTCGAGGACCTGCGCGACGCCATCGAGAAACTGGCGCTGAACGACGCCAGTTTCACCTACGAGATGGAAACCTCCGCCGCGCTCGGCTTCGGCTTTCGCTGCGGGTTCCTGGGGCTCTTGCACCTGGAGGTCGTGCGCGACCGGCTGGAACGGGAATACGGCATCGACCTGATCACCACCGCGCCCTCGGTGATCTACAAGATCCACATGCGCGACGGCACGGTGACGGAACTGCACAACCCCGCCGACATGCCGGATCTCACCCATGTCGACCATATCGAGGAACCGCGGATCAAGGCCACGATTCTCGTTCCGGATGAATACCTTGGCGACGTGCTGAAGCTGTGCCAGGACCGGCGCGGCGAACAGCTTGACCTGACCTATGCCGGCTCGCGTGCCATGGTGGTCTACGACCTGCCGCTGAACGAGGTGGTGTTCGATTTCTACGACCGCCTGAAATCGGTGACCAAGGGCTATGCCAGCTTCGACTACCAGATGATCGGCTATCGGCAGGATTACCTGGTGAAAATGCAGATCCTGGTGAACGACGAACCCGTCGACGCGCTGTCGACCATGGTGCATCGCGACAGGGCGGAAATGCGGGGCCGGGCGATGTGCGAAAAGCTCAAGGAACTGATCCCCCGCCACATGTTCAAGATCCCGATCCAGGCGGCGATCGGCGGCCGGGTCATCGCCCGCGAAACGCTGGCGGCGCTGCGGAAAGACGTGACCGCCAAGTGCTATGGCGGCGACGCGACACGCAAGCGCAAGCTGCTGGACAAGCAGAAAGCGGGCAAGAAGAAGATGCGCCAGTTCGGGAAGGTGGAGATCCCGCAGGCGGCGTTCATCAATGCGTTGAAGATGGATAGTTAGCGTTTTTTTGTGACGTGGTTTTGCTCTTTCAGTGGCCTTCCCGCACATTTTTCGGTTGTTTGAGTTTAGCGGTTACTCTCGACCTTGTTTATTGGGAGAGCGTACACCAAACTCTGAACGTGAGCTTTGAAGGTTCTGAGTATGACGACCTGTAGAGTCTGCGGCAAGAAGCTAAATTTTTGGAACAGAGAGGGGGAACTCTGTGCCAGCTGTGCATCTGCCGTAGTTGATACAAAGCGTGAAGCAGATGAAGAAGCCTTAGAAGAAGCCTTACTTGAGAAAAGTGAAATGTTTTCTGTTGGTGCGGAGGTAGAGGCTTTAGGCGGAGATAGTGACGGTGACCGTAAAAATTTGTGCGCGTCGATAGAGAATTTATTGAAAATACAGCGTCTCTTGAGCCTGATAGCGTGGATACTTGTCTTTTCTTCTCTGTGTGGGGTTTTGGGGGCGCTACACTGGGCTGGTACCGTAGCAGCTTCTGCTGAACGTTATTCTTTCGCAGCCCGAGATGCGTATTGGGCTACTGTTGGATACGGTTCGCTCATCGTTTGTGGCCTTGGCGCCGTTGCATCAATTCTTGTCAGTTTGATTGCCAAGTATAAGCCGTAGAAAACGTAGGGTGGGTGCCAACCCACCACTCACCGCCGCACCGCCCATGGTGGGTTGCACCCACCCTACGGGCCTCACGCCCTCGTTATGACCCCCGACTGATCCGCGACATCCTGCCGCACGTATCCCTCCCGCAACCCCAAGAAACAAAGGGAGGCTACCATGGACCGTCTCAGCATCATGCTGACCCCCGTCACCGGGGCCGTCATTACCGGGTTCTTCGTTATCCTCATGTTCTCGCTGGGCTTTTACAGCTGGATCGCGGTCGCCATCGGTGCCGGGATCGGCTGCATCGGCGCCTGGCCCGCCGCCTATATCGTCTCGCGCCGCATCAAGGACGAAGACCCGTTCTGGACCCGCCGCGACCCGCGGGTGCAGCGCAGCCTGGCCCCCAACGCGGGCCTGCCCGAGGTCTGAGCCACATCGGGGGGCGCTAGTCCGCCCCCCGCACCGCCTCGGGGTGATCGGCCACGAAACGGTGCAGCACCGCGTACAATTCGCGCGCATGGGCCAGGTTGTCGGCATGCAGCGCGGCGCGGATATCCTCGCAGATCATCGCCTGAACCTTTTGCCCGCCATGGTGCAGGTGCATCAGGTAATCGCCCAGCAATGTCGCATCCGCCTCGGGGATGTGTTCGTGTTCCGCGATCGCCGCGATCTCTTCGCGGGTCAGGTCGGTCATGTCCTCGATATCGTCCAGCGTGATCATGGCTCCCCCTCCGATGACGGGGCCATGATAGCACGGTTCGGCCCCGCCGCGGGGGAATGTGCTTTGGTCACATACGGGGCGGCGGAATTCCCCTAGGGCTGCGCCATCGAAACCGCAGGAAGGGGATGACCCGATGATGAAGACGCTGAAGGCGACGGCGCTGGCCGTGGTGCTGGCCGCGACGCCGGCGCTGGCCAAGGACGCCGTGAAACTGGTGACCGTGGTGACCGATGCCAACCCGCAGACCCAGCTGATGAGCATGGTGCTGACCAACCAGGCGATCGACCGCGGCATGCCCACGCGTATCCTGCTGTGCGGCCCGGCCGCCGATATCGCGCTGAAGGACGCGCCCGAGGCCGCCACCGCGCCCCAGCCGCCCAAGGGGGCCAGCCCCCAGGCGCTGCTGCAGGCGGCGATGAAGAAGGGCGCCAAGGCCGAAGTCTGCGCGATCTACCTGCCGGGCAAGGGGCTGGGGCCGGAAGCGCTGATCGAGGGGGTGGGCGTGGCCCAGCCGCCGGCGATGGCCAAGGCGATGGCCGACCGCCGCGCGCGGGTCTGGTCTTTCTGACGCAGCTTGCGCTGGATCAAGGTGGGGCCGGGGTGGCTCGGGCTTTGCTTGGTATTGGTTCAATTCCAATCCAGGAGGTCCGAGATGCTTCGGCTCGCCGCAGTCCTGTTCACGCTGATTTCCGCTACGCTGATGGGGGTTGGCGTTCTGGCCGTCCTTGTCGCGGGATATGGCACGCTGGTCCCGATCGTCGCCGCAGCCGCGGTCGGCTTCGTGGTCGCGATGCCCGTTTCCTGGCAGGTGGCGCGCGCCATCTACTGACCGCCGGGTCCCTCCGGCGGTCGCACGTTTTCGGTTGTGATCCTCGGAGGGCCTGAGATGTCGGTTTCCGGTTATTCCCGTATGCAAATCCGCCTGCACTGGGCGGTGTTCGTTCTTGTCGCGGTGCAGTTCCTGTTCGGCGACGGCATGGCGCGCGCGTTCGACCAGTTGATCGAGACGCGGGCGCAGACCTTTACCCCGGGCGTGATCCTGCACATCGGCTCGGGGCTTTTGATCCTGGTGCTGGCCTTCTGGCGCATCGGGCTGCGCATGCTGCACGGCGTGCCCGCGCCCGACCCGTCGCATTCGGCGGCGCAGGTGATGGTGGCCCGTGTCATCTATGGGCTGTTCTACCTGCTGATGGTTCTGTTGCCGGTGTCGGGCATGGTGGCCTGGTCGCAGGGGTCTGCGCTGGCGGGCAATGTCCATTCGGTGCTGCGGGTGGCGATGCTGGTGCTGATCGTGGTGCATGTCGCCGCCGCGCTGGTGGGCCAGTTCGTCAAGAAGGACGGCACCATGACCCGTATGGTCAAGCCGGTCGACTAGGCGTCCAGGAAGGCGCGCACCGCGGCCTCGAAGTCGCGCGGTTTCTCGGCGTGGAGCCAATGGCCCGCGCCGGGAAGCTTGGCAAAGCGGGCGGCGGGGAACAGCGCCTTGATCCGGTCGCGGTAGTCCGGGCGGACATAGTCCGAGGCCGCGCCGGACAGGAACAGGGTGGGGCCGTCGAACCGGCCGGACAGGTCGTCGGGCCAGCCCACGATATGGGCCATTTCCGCCTGCAACGTATCGAGGTTCAGCCGCCATTCGGGCGGGCTGGCCTTCAGGTCCAGCGATTGCAGCAGGAAGGCGCGCACGCCGGGTTCGTCGATCCGGCGGGCCAGCGCCGCGTCGGCGGTGCCGCGCCGGTCGATGGCCGAAAGGTCGAGGCTGCGCATCGCCTCGATCAGCGGTGTCTGGCTGTGGCCATAGGCGACCGGGGCGATATCGGCGACCACCAGGCGGCGCACGCGGTCCGGCCGGGTCAGCGCCAGCGCCATCGCCGCCTTGCCCCCCATCGAATGGCCCAGCACGTCGGCCCGCCCGCCATGGGCGTCGATCACCTCGGCCAGGTCCTGGGCAAGGTCCGGGTAGCGGTGGCTGGTCGTCCAGGGGCTGGCCCCGTGGTTGCGCATGTCGACGGCAATCGCCTGGCGCGCGTCCGACAGCCGTTTCGCGATCACCCCCCAGTTCCGCGCCGAGCCGAACAGGCCATGGGCGATCAGCAGGGGCAGTGCGTCGGTCGGAGAGCCGTGGATCTGGGTGGCGAGCATGTCACCTCGGGCTGGCGGGACCGATGGCCCCGTTTTTGGGTATTTGGACCAAGAAGAAGGGGGCCGGAGCCCCCTTCGATCCAGCGTTCCGGGCCCGGGATTACAGGCCGGGATAGATCGGGAAGCGGGCGCAGAGTTCGGCCACTTCGGCCTTGACCTTTTCCTCGACCGCCGCGTTGCCCTCTTCGCCGTTGGCGGCGAGGCCATCGACCACCTCGGTGATCCAGCGGCCGATCTGGGCGAATTCGCCCTCGCCGAAGCCGCGGGTGGTGCCGGCGGGCGAGCCCAGCCGGATGCCGCTGGTGATCGTGGGTTTTTCCGTGTCGAAGGGGATGCCGTTCTTGTTGCAGGTGATATGGGCACGCCCCAGCGCCTTTTCGGTGGCGTTGCCCTTGACCCCCTTGGGCCGCAGGTCGACCAAGAGGACGTGGCTGTCGGTGCCGCCGGTGACCAGGTCGAGCCCACCTTCCATCAGGGCGGCGCCCATCGCCTTGGCGTTCTTGATGACCTGTTCCTGATACGTCTTGAAGCCCGGCTGCAGCGCCTCGCCGAAGGCGACGGCCTTGCCCGCGATCACGTGCATCAGCGGGCCGCCCTGGATGCCGGGGAAGATGGCCGAGTTGAATTTCTTGGCCAGCGCCTCGTCATTGGTCAGGATCATGCCGCCGCGGGGCCCCCGCAGGGTCTTGTGCGTGGTGGTGGTCGCCACATGGGCATGCGGGAAGGGCGAGGGGTAGAGGCCCGCCGCCACCAGCCCCGCGAAATGGGCCATGTCCACCAGCAGGTAGGCCCCCACCATGTCGGCGATCTGGCGGAAGCGGGCGAAGTCGAGCACGCGCGGGATGGCCGAGCCGCCGGCGATGATCATCTTGGGTTGGTGTTCCTTGGCCAGCGCCTCGATCTGGTCGTAATCGGGCAGCAGGTCGTCCTGCCGCACGCCGTATTGCACCGCGTTGAACCACTTGCCCGACTGGTTGGGGGCGGCGCCGTGGGTCAGGTGGCCGCCGGCGTCCAGGCTCATGCCCAGGATCGTGTCGCCGGGTTTCAGCAGGGCGGTGAACACGCCCTGGTTGGCCTGGCTGCCCGAGTTCGGCTGGACGTTGGCGAACGCCACGTCGAACAGTTTGCACGCGCGTTCGATCGCCAGGTTTTCCGCGATATCGACGAACTGGCAGCCGCCGTAATAGCGCCGGCCCGGGTAGCCTTCGGCGTATTTGTTCGTCATCACCGAACCCTGCGCCTGAAGCACGGCATGGCTGACGATGTTTTCCGAGGCGATCAGTTCGATTTCATCGCGCTGGCGGCCAAGTTCCAGGCCGATGGCCTTGGCGATTTCAGGGTCTCGGCTGGCGAGCGTCTCGGTGAAAAAGCCATTGTCCTGGTGCGGTGCGTTCATCCTGGCGTCTCCCTCATGGCGGCGTTCGCGGCGTGGCCGCGGTTCTAGCGGAAGTAGCGCGCCGGCGGAAGTCTCAAAGCGTGTGCCGGAATGGTCCTTTCGTCGGGCTTGTGTTTCGGGGCGGGGCGGGCGAACACTGGCCCGAATCTGCAAGAAAAGGGGGCGGTCCGGATGGCGCCTGCACGCAAGATCGCCTTCCTGGCCAGCGAGACGGCGCGTGCCGAGGGCGCGCTGGACAAGCTGGTCGCGCGCTATGGGCAGGCCACGCCCGAAACCGCGGACGTGATCGTGGCGCTGGGCGGCGACGGGTTCATGTTGCAGACCCTGCATGCGACCCAGGCCTGCGATGCGCCCGTTTACGGGATGAATTGCGGCACCATCGGTTTCCTGATGAACGAGTACCGCGAGACCGGCCTGACCCGGCGGCTGGAAGAGGCCGAGCAGGAGATCATCAACCCGCTGCGGATGACCGCCACGCGGCCCGATGGCAGCGTGGCCGAGGCGCTGGCGATCAACGAGGTCAGCCTGTTGCGCGCCGGCCCCCAGGCCGCCAAGCTGAGGATCATCGTCGATGGCAAGCTGCGGCTGGAGGAACTGGTTTGCGACGGCGCGCTGGTGGCGACGCCCGCGGGATCGACGGCCTACAACTATTCCGCGCATGGGCCGATCCTGCCCATCGGGTCGGACGTGCTGGCGCTGACGGCGGTGGCGCCGTTCCGGCCGCGGCGCTGGCGGGGGGCGCTGTTGCCGAAATCGGCGCGGGTGCGGATCGAGGTGCTGGAGGCCCAGAAGCGCCCGGTGATGGCCGAGGGCGACAGCCGGGGGGCGGGCATCGTGACGGCGGTCGAGATCGCGTCGGAACCGGCGATCGCGCACCGCATCCTGTTCGACCCGGGCCACGGTCTGGAAGAACGGCTGATCCGCGAACAGTTCCTTTGAGCGGTGGGCGCAAGCCCCTTGCGCTATACCGCCTTGTCCTTGCGCGCCCAGGCCTCGCGCTTGCGGTAGAGGGTGGAGGGGGACACGTCCAGAACCCGCGCCGCGCGCGGCAGCGATCCGCCCTCGCGCGCGATCGTGGCCTCGATCACGATCTGTTCGATCTCGGCCAGCGTGCGCCCGACCAGGTCCTCGGCGGTCAGGGGCGCCGGGGCCGGGCCGTCCGGGGTCGGGCCCTGGGACGGGGCCTCGCCTAGCCGCCCACGTTCCTGTTGCAACGCCAGTGGCAGCATGTCCAGCATCACCAGGGGGCCGTCGTTCAGGACCACCGCGTGGCGCAGCACGTTCAGCAACTGGCGCACGTTGCCCGGCCAGGGCAGGCGGCGGAACAGGTCCGCGACCTCGCCCGACAGCCCGGTAAAGACGCGCCCCTCCTCGGCGGCCAGTCGCTTCAGCGCGGCCTCGGCGATCTCGATCACGTCCTCGCCGCGCTCGCGCAGGGGCGGCAGGTGGATCGGCACCACGTGCAGGCGGTAATACAGGTCTTCGCGGAACCGGCCGCGGCGCACCTCTTCCAGCGGATCGCGGTTGGTGGCGCAGACGATGCGGACATTGACCTTGCGCGGATGCGCGGCCCCGATCGGCTGGATCGTCGAGGTCTGGAGGAATCGCAACAGCTTGGTCTGCAACGCCCCGTCCATCTCGCAGATCTCGTCGAGGAACAGCGTCCCGCCATCGGCCACCGCCGCCGCGCCCGGCTTGTCGGCCAGCGCGCCGGTGAAGGCGCCCTTGAGATGGCCGAATACCTCGGATTCCAGCAAATCGCGCGGGATCGCGGCGCAGTTCAGCGGCACGAAGGGGCCGGCCGCGCGCGCCGAGGCGGCATGCACGGCCTGGGCGCAGATCTCCTTGCCGGTGCCGCTTTCGCCGGTGATGAACACGGTGGCCATCGAGCGGGCCACCGAGGCGATGCGGTCGTAGACCGCGCGCATCTGCGGCGAGGTTCCGACGAAATCCGAAACCGGCCTTTCGCCCGTCGGCGCGCTGGGCGCGCGCTGGGCGACGGCGGCCGCACGTTCGGCCAGCGCGGTTTCGATCGCGTGCAGGAATCTCTGTTCATTGAAGGGCTTGAGCAGGAATTCATAGGCCCCCGCCCGCATCGCATCGACCGCGCGGTTGATCGACCCGTTGGCGGTCACCACGATCACGCGGGTTTCGGGGGCCAGTTCCAGGATGTCCTGCAGCACCGCCTGGCCGGGCCGGTCGGGCAGCATCAGGTCGAGCAGCACCACCGCGGGCTTGAGGGTTCGAAACCGCTCCAGCCCCTCTTCGGCGGTCCCGGCCGAAACCACGGCGTGCCCGGCGCCGCGCAGGACGGATTCATACATCATCTGCAGCGAGGGCGTGTCCTCGATCAGCAACAGGGGGGCGGGGACGGTCATCGGGCCGGTTCCTCGCAATAGCGCGCGCGGAACTCGCGCCCAAGGGCGGCGCCCAGCACGTCCACCCGTTCCAGCACGCAGGGCAACAGCCGGCCGATCACGGCGCGGTCGCCGCTGCGGGCCGCGGCATTCAGCGCCTCGGCCTCGGCCTGCAGCGCGGTGTTGCCCACGGCACCGGCCAGCGGGATCAGCACATGGGTCCGCGCGCGCAACAGGGCGCTGTCGCCCCGCGCGCGGCCCTCGGCAAGACCGTCGCGCACGGCCCCGAAATCCTCGCGCATGCGGGTCAGCAATTCGCGGCCGTCTTCGGGGCCGGCCAGGGCCAGCAGACGGTCCAGGTGCACCGGGTCGAAGGGCGCGGCGCTATCGGTTGTCGGGTCGCAGGGGGCGGGGCGTTTGCTGAGCACGCGGGCGATCGCCTCGCCGAAGGCATCCAGGCTCATGATCGGTTTCGCCAGGATGCCGTCGGCCCCCGCGGCATAGATCTGGTCGCGGTTGGCCGACAGCACGAAGGCGGTCACGGCCAGCACCGGCGTCGCGGGGCCGTCGCCTTCGGCGGCGCGCAGGCGGCGGACCACGTCGATGCCCGACAGGCGGGGCATTTCGATATCGACCAGCACCAGGTCGAACCGTTGGGCCGCCAGCGCGTCGGCCGCGGCCTCGCCGTCCTCGACCAGGGCGACCCGGGCGCCGAGGGTTTCCAGCATCTGGCGCACCAGAAGCTGGTTGGTGGGGTTGTCCTCGGCCACCAGCACCGTGCACCCGGACAGGTCGGGCAGGGCGCTCAGCGCGGCCGGGGCCTCGACGCCCGGCGCCCAGGCGGCGCGCGGCAGGATCAGCGACACCTCGGCGCCGCCGCCCCGGGCGTTGGCCACCTGCAACTGGCCGCGGATGCGCTGGGCCAGGTCGCGCACGATATGCAACCCGAGCCCGGTGCCCGGCTGGCTGCTGTCCTCGGGGCGGCCGGCATAGTCGAACAGCCGCGCCATCGCCGCGTCGGAAAAGCCCGGCCCGGTGTCGCGCACCCGCAGGCACAGCGCCTCTTGCGCGCCGCGATGCACGCGCAGGCGCACCGTGCCCGCGGGGCTGTATTTCACCGCGTTGCCGATCATGTTGGACAGGATGCGTTCCAGCGCGGCGGGGTCGGTGCCGATCTCGCCGGGCAGATCCTCGTCGCAATCCAGCGCAAAGCCAAGGCCACGCTCTTCGGCATGGGCACGCCAGCGCGCGGCGATCCGGTCGAGAAACGGGCCAAGGCTGGTCTGCACCGGGGTGTTGGCGCGCGGCAGGTCATCGCCGGTGACAAGGGCGAGCGTCTCGTCGGTCAGGCGGGCCAACTGTTCGGCCGCGCTTTGGACACGTTGCAGTTGCAGCCGCGATTCCGGGTCGAGCCGGGAAAGATCGGCAAGGGCAAGCCCGCCGAGCACATCCGCGATTGCGGCGCGCATGTCATGGCCCAACATGGCGGCGCGGTCATGCGGGGATCGCGCCGCCGTTTCAACGCGGGTGTCGGACCCGGTCCCCCCGCGCGGCGCCGATCCGGTCACCGCGGGCGCTGAAACGGGGTCCGACAGGACGGCCATGGCGGCACTCGCAAAGGTTGCATCGGCACGGTTGTACCCCTCGCGGGGCTTTGGACCAACCTGTATAAAAGTCAGGTTGGTCCAAACCGCCGCCCGTTACGCCGCCTGGGGATAGCCCAGCGCCTTGAGCGCGATGGTGATCTCGTCCAGAATCGCGGGATCGTCGATCGTCGCGGGCATCTTGAACTCTTCGCCATCGGCGATCTTGACCATGGTGGCGCGCAGGATCTTGCCCGAGCGGGTCTTGGGCAGACGGTCCACCACGCAGGCCAGCTTGAACGCCGCGACCGGGCCGATCTGGTCGCGCACCAGCTTGACGCATTCCTTGACGATCTCGCCATGGTCGCGGTCGACCCCGTCGGTCAGGCACAACAGGCCCAGCGGCAGTTGGCCCTTCAGCTCGTCCGCGACCCCGATCACCGCGCATTCGGCGACATCCGGGTGGCCGGCCAGGACCTCCTCCATGGCGCCGGTGGACAGGCGGTGGCCCGCGACGTTGATGACGTCATCGGTGCGCGCCATGATGTAGAGATAGCCGTCCTCGTCCTTGTAGCCCGCGTCGCCGGTTTCGTAATAGCCGGGGAAGTGGTCCAGATAGGATTTGCGGAACCGGTCGGGCGCGTTCCACAGCGTGGGCAGCGTGCCCGGCGGCAGCGGCAGCTTGATCGCGATGGCACCCAGCGTGTTCGGGCCGACCTCGTGGCCGCCTTCGTCCAGGATATGCACGTCGTAGCCCGGCATCGCCACAGACGGGCTGCCGATCTTGACGGGCAGTTTCTCGACGCCCAGCGGGTTGCCCGCGATGGCCCAGCCGGTCTCGGTCTGCCACCAGTGGTCGATCACCGGCACGCCCAGCATTCGCTGCGCCCACTTGATTGTATCGGGGTCGGCCCGTTCACCCGCAAGGAACAGCGCCTTGAGCCCGGTCAGGTCGTACTTGTTCACGAATTCGCCGTTCGGGTCCGCCCGCTTGATCGCGCGGAAGGCGGTCGGCGCGGTGAAGAAGCTTTTCACCTTGTGTTCCGAGATCACCCGCCAGAACACGCCCGCATCCGGCGTGCCGATCGGCTTGCCCTCGAACACCACGGTGGTGTTGCCGTGGATCAGCGGCGCATAGCAGATATAGCTGTGGCCCACGACCCAGCCCACGTCCGAGGCCGCCCAGAACACGTCGCCCGGATCGACGTTGTAGATGTTCTTCATCGTCCAGTTCAGCGCGACCAGGTGGCCGCCGGTGGGCCGCACCACGCCCTTGGGCTGGCCGGTCGTGCCCGAGGTATACAGGATGTAGGCTGGGTGGTTGCCCTCGACCGGCACGCATTCGGCCGGTTCCACGCCATACTGGAAGCCGTGCCAGTTGTAGTCGCGCCCTTCTTCGAGTTTCGCGACCTCTTGTTCGCGCTGGAAGATCACGCAGAAATCGGGCTGGTGGGACGATTGTTCCAGCGCGCCGTCGAGCAGGGGCTTGTAATGCACGATGCGGCCCGGTTCGATCCCGCAGCTTGCGGCGATGATGCATTTCGGCTTGGCGTCGTCGATCCGCACCGCCAGCTCGTGCGCCGCGAACCCGCCGAACACCACCGAGTGGATCGCGCCCAGCCGCGCGCAGGCCAGCATCGCCTCAAGCGCCTCGGGGATCATCGGCATGTAGATGATGACCCGGTCGCCCTTTTCCACGCCCTTGGCGCGCAGCGCGCCGGCCAGTTGGGCGACGCGGTTGCGCAGCATGACATAGGAAATCGACTTGCGGGTGCCGGTGACCGGGCTGTCATAGATGATCGCGGTCTGGTCGCCCCGGCCGTTTTCGACATGGCGGTCGACGGCGTTCCAGCAGGTGTTGACCATGCCATCCGAGAACCATTCGTATTCCGGGGCGTTTTCGTCGAACAGCGCCTTCGAGGGCTTCTTGTCCCAATCGATCGCCTCGGCGGCCTTCATCCAGAAGCTTTCGGGATCCGATTTCCAGCTCTCGTACAGCGCGGCGTAGCCCATGATGGTCGTCCCTTCTCTTGGTTTCGGCAATTCTGTTACGCAGGCGGGCCGCGCCGCGCAAGATAGAAACCCGGGCGACCTGTCGCTGTTAGCGCTAATAAGGTGGGGCCGAGCGTCGCGCCCGCTCTTGCATCCCCGGCGGGCGCGCCGCAGATTGACCACAAAACGGAGACCTCCATGACGCTTTTGTCCGCCGCCCGCGCGGTGCGCGAGAACGCCCATGCCCCCTATTCGCGCTTCAAGGTGGGCGCGGCGATCCGGGGGGCGGACGGGGCGATCCATGTCGGCTGCAACGTCGAGAACATCGCCTCGCCCGAGGGCACCTGCGCCGAAGCGGGCGCAATCGCCGCGATGGTGGCCGCGGGCTGCCGCGAGATCGTCGAGGTGGCGGTCATCGCCGATGGCCCGGCCCCGGTGACGCCCTGCGGCGGTTGCCGGCAGAAACTGGCCGAGTTCGCGCGCCCCGACGTGCCGGTGACCATGGCCACGCTGTCGGGCGAGGCGCTGACCATGACCGTGGCCGAATTGCTGCCCGGTGCATTCTCGGCCGCCCATATGGGGGACCGGCCGTGATGGACGCGCGCCGGATCATCGCGCAGGTCCGCGATGGCGAGCCGCTGACCGACGCGCAGTTGGACTGGTTCGTTGCGGGCCTCGCCTCGGGCGCGGTGAGCGATGCCCAGGCGGGCGCCTTCGCGATGGCGGTGCTGCTGAACGGGTTCACCACGCCCGAACGGGTCGGGCTGACGCGGGCGATGCGCGACAGCGGCAAGGTGCTGACCTGGGACCTGCCCGGCCCGGTGCTGGACAAGCATTCCACCGGCGGGATCGGCGATTGCGTCTCGCTGATCCTGGGGCCCGCGCTGGCCGCCTGCGGGGCCTATGTGCCGATGATCTCGGGCCGGGGGCTGGGCCATACCGGCGGCACGCTGGACAAGCTGGAGGCGATCCCCGGTTACCGCACCCAGGTCGGCATTTCCGAGTTGAAGGCGATCACCGCCCAGATCGGCTGTGCCATCGTCGGGGCCTCGGCCGATATCGCGCCCGCCGACCGGCGGCTTTACGCGGTGCGCGACGTGTCCGGCACGGTCGAAAGCATCGACCTGATCACCGCCTCGATCCTGTCCAAGAAGCTGGCCGCGGGGCTCGAGGCGCTGGTGCTCGACGTCAAGGTCGGCTCGGGCGCCTTCATGAAGGACATGGACGAGGCCGAGGACCTGGCCCGCGCATTGGTGCAGACGGCGCAGGGGGCGGGCTGCATGACGACCGCGCTGATCACCGACATGTCGCAACCGCTGGTCGGCGCCGCCGGAAACGCGCTGGAGGTGATCGAGGTGATGGAGACGCTGACCGGGACCGGGGTCACGCCCGCGCTGTGGGACATCACCTGCGCGCTGGGCGGCGAGGTTCTGGCGTTGGGCGGGCTGGCCGATGACGCCGCCGACGGGGCGGGGCGGATCGAGCAGGCGCTGGAATCGGGCGAGGCGGCGCTGAGATTCGGCGAGATGGTGTGCGAACTGGGCGGGCCCGCCGATTTCATCGAACGCTGGCCCGACCGCCTGCCCGCCGCCCCCGTGATCCAGGAGGTGGTCGACAACGAGGGCGGGATCGTGCAGGCGATCGACGGCGAGGCGCTGGGCCACGCGGTGGTGGGCCTGGGCGGCGGGCGGCGGCGCGAGGTCGACCGCATCAACCCCTCGGTCGGGCTGTCCGAGATCGCCGCGCTGGGCGAGGATATCGGCGCGGGTCAGCCCTTGGCGCTGGTCCATGCCGCCAGCGAAGAGGATGCCGAGGCCGCCGCGCAGGCGGTGCTGGCGGCTTTCCGGCTGGGCGACAGCGTCCCCGATATCCCGCCCCTGATCCGGCGGAGGATCCTGCGGTGACCCGCGCCTTCCTGGTGGTGATCGACTCGGTGGGGTGCGGCGGGGCGCCGGATGCGGACCGGTTCTTCAATGATGGCCGGCCCGATACCGGCGCGAACACGCTTGCACATATCGCACAGGCCTGTGCGGCAGGACAGGCCGAAACCGGGCGATCCGGCCCGTTGAAATTGCACAATCTCGACAATCTGGGGCTGGGGGCTGCGGTCGAACTGGCCAGCGGTGTACGCCCGCCCGGCCTGCGCGCCGCGCCGCAGGGCCTGTGGGGCGCGGCGACCGAGACCTCGCCGGGCAAGGACACGCCGTCCGGGCACTGGGAATTGGCGGGCGTGCCGGTACCGTGGGACTGGGCCTATTTCCCGCGCGCGGTGCCGGCCTTTCCCGAAACCCTGCTGGCCGAGGTGCGGCGGCTGGCCGGGGTCGAGGGCACGCTGGGCAATTGCCATGCCTCGGGCACCGAGATCGTGGCGCGCCTGGGCGCCGAGCACATGGCGACGGGCTGGCCGATCCTGTACACCTCGGCCGACAGCGTGTTCCAGATCGCCGCCCACGAACAGGCGTTCGGCCTCGACCGGTTGCTGCGGCTGTGCGAGGGCATCGCGCCCACGCTGCACGCGATGAAGGTGGGCCGGGTCATCGCGCGGCCCTTTACCGGCACGCCGGAAACCGGGTTTACCCGCACCAAGAACCGCCATGACTACGCCATCGCGCCGCCCGCGCCGACGCTGTGCGACTGGGTGCGGGGGGCCGGGCGCCGGGTGCAGGCCATCGGCAAGATCGGCGACATCTTTTCCATGCGCGGCATCGACGAGGTGCGCAAGGGCACCGATGCCGAGTTGATGGGCCATTGGCTGGACCTGATGGACGAGGCCCCCGACGGCAGCCTGACCTTCGCCAATTTCGTCGAGTTCGATAGCCTTTACGGCCACCGTCGCGACGTGGCGGGCTATGCGCGTGCGCTGGAATGGTTCGATGCGCAACTGCCCGCCGTGTTTGCCCGCATGCGCCCGGGCGACCTGGTGCTGATCACCGCCGATCACGGCAACGATCCGACATGGTCCGGCACCGACCACACCCGCGAACGGGTGCCGGTGCTGGGCGCGGGCCTCGGCCCCCGCGCGGTCGGCCTGTGCGCCTTTGCCGATATCGCCGCCAGCGTCGCGGCCCACCTGGGTGTGCCCGCCCACGGTCCCGGACGGAGTTTCCTGTGACCCTTTCCAACATTCCCAAGATCGAACTGCATCACCACCTGGAAGGGGCCGCGCCCCCGGCGCTGATCCGCGACATGGCCAAGGCGCGGCACTTGGACATTTCCGGCATTTTTGGCCCCGATGGCGGCTATGCCTACCGGGATTTCGTGCAGTTTCTCGACATCTACGAGGCCGCGACCTCTGTCCTGCAAAGCCCCGACGACTATGCGCGCCTGACCGCCGTGATCCTGGAGGAGGCGGCGGCCGAAGGCGTGGTCTACCTGGAAACCTTCCTCTCGCCGGATTTCTGCGGGGGGCGCGACCTGTTGGCCTGGCGCGAATACCTGCACGCCATCGAAGAGGCCGCCCACCACGCCCAGGCGGTGCATGGCATCACCTTGCGCGGCATTGTCACCTGTATCCGCCATTTCGGCCCCGACAAGGCCCGCGAGACGGCGCTGTGCGCGGCGGAAACCGCGGGGCGGTTCATCGTGGGCTTCGGCATCGCGGGCGACGAGGGCGCGGGCCACCCGCGCGATTTCGCCTGGGCCTTTGACATGGCGCGCGAGGCGGGGCTGGGCCTGACGGCGCATGCCGGCGAATGGGGCGGGCCGGGGGCGGTGCGCGATACGCTGGAGGCGCTGCGGGTCGACCGCATCGGCCACGGGGTCCGCGCGGTCGAGGACCCGGCGCTGGTCGATCACCTGGCCGAAACCGGCATTGTGCTGGAGGTCTGCCCGGGTTCGAACATCGCGCTGGGGGTCTATCCCGACTGGCCTTCGCACCCGATCGACCGGTTGCGCCGCGCGGGTGTCAAGGTGACCGTCTCGACCGACGATCCGCCGTTCTTTCACACCACGATGCGCCGCGAATACGACCGGCTGGCCGAAACCTTTGGCTGGGACGAGGGCGATTTCGCGCAGATCAACCGGGTGGCCCTTGACGCCGCCTTCTGCGACGCCGACACCCGCGCCGAGATCGTCAAGAAACTGGAGTCCGCCGATGTATGAGCACCTGACCGTCGTCAAACACCCGCTGGTGCAGCACAAGTTGACCCTGATGCGCGACAAGGACACGCCGACCGCCGTGTTCCGCCAACTGCTGCGCGAGATCAGCCAGTTGCTCGCCTACGAGATCACCCGCGAACTGGAGATGACGACGCGCCGGATCGAAACGCCCTTGTGCGAGATGGACGCGCCGGTGCTGGCCGGCAAGAAGCTGGCGCTGGTGTCGATCCTGCGGGCGGGCAACGGTCTGTTGGACGGGGTCCTGGAACTGGTGCCCTCGGCGCGGGTGGGCTATGTCGGGCTGTATCGTGACGAGGAAACCCTGCAGCCGGTGCAGTATTACTACAAGGTGCCGCAGGACCTGGAAGACCGGCTGGTGATCGTGCTGGACCCGATGCTGGCGACCGGCAATTCCTCGGCCGCGGCGGTGGACCTGCTGAAGCGGTCCGGAGCGAACAACATCCGTTTCATGTGCCTGCTGGCCGCGCCCGAAGGGGTCGAGCGGATGGGCGAGGCACACCCGGATGTGCCGATCGTCACAGCGGCAGTGGACGAATGCCTGAACGACCATGGATATATTGTGCCCGGGCTAGGGGATGCGGGGGACCGCATGTTCGGCACAAGATAACCGGATTCCGCCTTTACTCGTAGTGTGTGATCAGGCATGATTCGCCCACATCTTGTGGGGGATGACATGAAGGTTCGTGCTTGGCTCTGCGCCGGTCTGCTGATGGCAGGACTTGGTGCGGGTGTGGCCGCCGCCCAGGACGCGGTCACGGATGGCCCGGCCGAACTGCCCCCGCAAGGATTCAGCGGATCCCAATATGTCGATAGCCGCGGTTGCGTGTTCATGCGGGCGGGCGTCGATGGCCGGGTGGCATGGGTGCCGCGCCTGTCGCGCGACCGCAGCGCGCTGTGCGGCTATCAGCCGACGGTCGCCCCGGCGACAGGCGCCGTGCCGGTCAAGGCCGCCGCAGCGGTTGCCCCGTCGGCACGTCCGGTGCGGGCGGTCGCGACCCCCGCGCGCCGGGCGGCTGCGGCCAGGGGCGGGACGGGCGTGCATCGCGCGCTGCCCCCCCAAGACCCGCTGAAGCCCGTGGCCATTCGTATTCCGCGCGGCTATCGCGCGATCTGGACCGATGGCCGGCTGAATGAGCTGCGCGGGCCGCGCACGGCGCAAGGTGATGCGCAGATGGCGCAGGTCTGGACCGATACCGTGCCGCGCCGCCAGGTCGCCGCGCGCGCGCCGCGTTTCCTGCGGGTGGGCATTTTCCACGATGCGGGAGCGGCGCAACCGACCGTGCGCAGGCTCCGGGCGCTGGGCCTGCCGGCCAGCCGCGCCGAGGGGCGGCGGGGCGCGCGCCCGGTCGAGGTGATCTATGCCGGCCCCTTCGCCGATGCCGAGGACCTGGCGCGGGCCGAGACCCGGCTGCAGCGGGCGGGGTTTCGCGACCTTGTTCCACGCAAATAGAAATATCGAGGCAAGCAACCCGATCGAGCAGCAAGACTGAAACGCCCCGTCCCCGGATGGGGCGTCTTTCTTTCTGCGTGGCGCCGGGCCGGTCAGCCGCCGCAGATCGCCTGAAGCTGTACCCAGTCGCCATCGGACAGCAGCGGCGCAGGAGTCTTGCCGCGCAAGGGGTCGGCCTCGATCAGGCCCAGCACGGCCTCGCCCGAGACATCCAGCGCATAGGCATAGGGGGTCGAGGGCACACCCGCGGCGGCAAAACGGGTCAGCAATGCCGATTGCGGCAGGGGCGCGGGCGGCGCGGCCAGCACGGTGCGGGCATGGTCGGCCAGCGCGCGCTCGGGCAGGCTGCCGCTGGTCAAGAGGTGCAGCGTGGCCAGCAGCCCCGCCTCGTCCAGCAGCACCGCCAGCGGGTCGGTCTGCGCGGCGCGGGCGGCCTCGGCCAGGATGAAGCCCGCGACGGCGCTGGCATCCTCGTGATCCTCGACCAGGGCGCGGTTCAGCAGGATCAGGCGGCCCGGCAGATGCGCGGCACGTGGCATTCCCGAGGGCATCACCAGCACCCGTGTTCCGGTGCCGGGCAAAAGCCGTTCGCTCAGACGGTCAAGGGCGCGGGTGCCGCCGGGCCGCGTACAGGGCTGGCCTGCGACACGGGTCACGCGGGTCAGCAGGTCGCGCCCGATCTCGGCCCGCACCTGCGCGGGCACGACCGAGACCGTGTGCCGGACCAGCGCGCCCGGCAGCCAGAACACCCCCAGCGCGACGATCCCCGCGGCGATGGCGGCGAACAGGGCCAAGCGCAACCGGCCGGGTCGGGGGCGGCTGCGGGCCACCGCCAGGCGCACGGTTTCCAGCGCCTCGATCATCAAGGCGTCGTCCACCTCGAGCGTTTCGTCGCTGTCGGCACCGGGGGAATATAGGGCCGGCGTCTCGCCCGGGTTCAGCCGGTCCAGCGCGGCCAGCGACCAATGCGCCAACACGCGCTCGGCGGAGTCGGAGACGACCAGAGAGGCATCGCCGAAAGACAGGATCACGTTGCGCCGCTGCGCCTCGGCGTGTTCGCGCCAAAGCCCGGGGCTTTCCAGCCGTTGAAACCGCTTGAGCGCCGTCATGGGCGGCCGACCATGCCTGATTTTTGCCTTGCCTCTGCGTCAACGATAGCCGAGCGCGCCGCCGCCCACAATCTCACAGCTCCTTGGCCAGCTTGCGCAGCTCGAACTTCTGGATCTTGCCGGTGGAGGTCTTGGGCAGTTCCCGGAACATCACCGCCTTTGGCGTCTTGAAGCCCGCCAGCCGTTCGCGGGCAAAGGTGATCAGCGCCTCGGCATCGACGGAATGGCCATCCTTCAACTCGACGAAGGCGCAGGGCACTTCGCCCCATTTCTCGTCGGGTTTCGCCACCACGGCACAGAGCAGCACGTCGGGGTGGCGCATCAGAACGCCTTCCACCTCGACCGAACTGACATTCTCGCCGCCCGAGATGATGATGTCCTTGGCCCGGTCGGCGATCTGCAGGTAGGTGTCGGGGTGCTGGACGGCCAGGTCGCCGGAATGGAAATAGCCGCCCTGGAACGCCTCGCGCGTGGCGCGCGGGTTCTTGAGGTACCCTTTCATCACGCCGTTGCCGCGGAACACGATCTCCCCTTGGGTCTTGCCATCCAGCGGCACCGGGGTGTGCGTGTCATCCCAGACCTGCACCGGCTCCATGAAGGGCATGGCGACCCCCTGGCGGGCCTTTTGCGCGGCGCGGTCGTCGCCCTCCAGCGGGTCCCATTTCGCGTCCCAGGTGCATTCCGTGGCCGGGCCATAGGTTTCCGTCAGTCCGTAGACATGGGTGATGTTGAAGCCCATCGGTTCGATCCGGGCCAGCGTCACCGGGGCAGGGGGCGCGCCTGCGGTGAACACCTCGACCGTGTGGGAAAACGTGCGCCGGTCCTCGTCCTTGGCGTTGACGATCATGTTCAGAACGATCGGCGCGCCGCCGAAATGGGTCACGCCTTCGTCCGCGATGGCGTCGAAGATGTTTCTGGCGGTGATGTCGCGGCAGCACACGACCGTGCCGCCCACCAGCGGCATCATCCAGGTGTGACACCAGCCGTTGCAGTGGAACAGCGGCACGATGGTCAGGTATTTCGGGAAAAGCGTGATCCGCCACGAGATCACCTGGCCCATCGCGTTCAGATAGGCCCCGCGGTGGTGGTAGACGACACCCTTGGGCCGGCCGGTCGTGCCCGAGGTATAGTTCAGCGCGATGCTTTCCCACTCGTCCTCGGGCATGATCCAGTCGAAATTCGGATCTGCCTTGGCCAGGATGTCCTCGTATTCGGGGTAGTCGCCGAAATCATGCACGCCGGCGGCGTCGTCGGCGACCTCGATGATGGTGGGCGGCTCGCCCTCCATGTCCTCGATGGCGGACACCGCCAGCGGGATGAATTGCGGGTCGCACAGCAGCACCTTGGCGCCCCCGTGGTCCAGGATATAGCTGACCGTGTTGGCATCCAGCCGGATGTTGATCGTGTTCAGCACCGCGCCGCAGGCCGGCACGCCGAAATGCGCCTCGGCGTGGGCGGGGACGTTGGGCAGCAGCGTGGCGACCACGTCACCCGGTTTTACCCCCATCGCCGCCAGCGCCGAGGCCAGCCGCGTGACGCGCTCGTGATACTGGGCATAGGTGAAGCGGCGCGCGCCGTAGACCACGGCCTCGCGGTCGGGATAGACCTGTACGGCCCGATGCAGGAAGGACAGCGGCGTCAACGGAACGTAATTCGCCGCGCATTTTTCCAGACCCGTTTCGTCGGACAGCCAGCCCATCGACATCTCCTCCCGGTGCTTCGTCGGTCGGCGCGGAGTTTGGCCGCAGCGCGCGTCTTTGAAAAGGGCCGTCGCGCGCAAAGCCTTGCGCGGCGGCAGGTTGCGGGTAGCGTGTCGGCCATGATCGTTTCGCGCGCCCGCCGCTATATCTTCGTTCATATCCCCAAGACGGGCGGCACCGCGATGACGCTGGCGCTCGAGGCGCGGGCGGCAGCCTGCGACATCGTGATCGGCGACACGCCCAAGGCCCGCAAGAGGCGGCGGCGGATCGAGGGAGTTCGCACGGCGGGGCGGCTGTGGAAGCATTCGCGGCTTGCCGATATCGAGGGGCTGGTCGCGCGCGAGGAATTCGGCGGGCTGTTCTGCTTTACCCTGGTGCGCAACCCCTGGGACCGGGCGGCCAGCTATTACCATTGGCTGCGCGTGCAACGCTTTGACCATCCTGCGGTGAAGCTTGCGCGGCGGCTGGACTTCGGTGCATTCCTGACCGATCCCGCCATTGCCGCAAGCCTGCGCGCGTCTTGCTATGCCGATTACATGACGGATGGTGCCGGGGTGGAACATTGCGACGCCTGGGTGCGGATCGAGCACCTGGACGAGGATCTGGCCCCGGTCGAGGCGCATCTGGGCTTCGGCCTGCGGCCGCTGGCGCGGGTGAACCCGTCTGACCGGGCGGCCGATTACCGGCGCTATTACGATGACGAATCGGCCGCATGGCTGGGGCGGCTGGCCGCCGCGGATATCGCGCGCTTCGGCTATCGGTTCTGAAAACAAGGTTAATTGTTCGTCTCCGCCGCGCAGTCGCACCGGCGTTGGCGGGATTGCCCCCGCGCGGTGTCACGCTGCCCCAAAGCCATCCCAATCGGGCCGAATTGGCGTCCGCTTGCGCGCGTTAACATGCCGTTAGCGAATGTGCCGGACCGGCCCCGGCATTCAGGACAATCGACAACCGACCGCGGCAAGGACCGGACAAGACCCGCGGCGTGATCTGGGGATCGAAGGATGGAATTCAGGATCGCTTTCGAGGGATGCCAGGCGGTTTCGGGGGCGCGGGACATGCGCGACGCGTGTTCGGCGCGGAACATGGCCGGTGTCGCGGGCATCGCATCGGGGTTTGCCGCGGGCACCGAGGTCGCGACCACGTTGGGCTGGCGCCGGGTTGAAGCACTGGAGCCGGGCGACCGGGTGCTGACCTTCGACCACGGCTCGCAACCGGTGCGCGCGGTCCAGCGCGGTTTCCTGTGGCGGGGCGCGGCGCCTTGCCCGGAACCGCTTTGGCCGCTTCTGGTGCCCGAGGGGGTGCTGGGCAATTCCGCGCCGCTGACCCTGATGCCCGAGCAAAGCGTGCTGGTCGAATCCGACATGGCCGAGGATCTGTATGGCGATCCGTTCGTGCTGTTGCCTGCCCGCTACCTCGAGGGGGCGCTGGACATCCGGCGCGTCGCGCCGGCCCTCGGCATGACGGTCGAGGTCATCGTGCCGCTGTTCGACCAGCCCGAGATCGCCTTTGCCAACGGGTCGGCACTGGTGTTCTGCCCGGCCCGGGGCGAGGGTGAGACGCTGCCGCTGAACCGCTTGGGCGAACTGCAGATCGTGTCGGACATGGATTATGGGCATCCGCCCGCCCCGCGCGAGGCGCGGCGCCTGGCCGAGACCCTGACAGACCAGCGCCCGATGCGCCTGATCGAGTCCGCCGGGACGGCGCGTCAGGCCGCCTGAGCGGCCGGGCCGAACCGGCCGTAGAAGGTTTCGCCCCGCTCGGCCATCTCGCGCAGCAGCCCGGGCGCGGTGAACCGCTCGCCGTGCCGGGCGGCAAGGTCGTCGCACAGCGCGACGGCCTTCGCCGCCCCGATCATGTCCAGCCAGCTGAACGGCCCGCCCGACCACGGCGCGAACCCCCAGCCCAGGATCGCGCCCACGTCGCCCTCGCGGATGTCCATCAGCACGCCCTCTTCCAGCGCGCGCACGGCCTCCAGCACCTGCGCGCATAGCAGGCGGTGCTGCACCTCGGACAGGTCCGGCTGATCCTCGGCGGCCGGGTAGTGCGCAGCAAGCCCGTCCCACAGGCCGGTCCGCTTGCCCGCCTCGTCATAGGCGTAGAAACCCGCCTTGGCCTTGCGCCCCAGGCGCCCCTGGTCGGCCATCCAGAACAGCACCTCGTCCACCGCCCCGTCGGGATAGGCATCGCCCATCGCCGCCTTGGTGGCCTTGGCGATTTTCACTCCCAGGTCGATCGAGGTCTCGTCGACCAGTTGCAGCGGCCCCAGCGGCATCCCCACCAGTTTCGCGGCGTTTTCCACCAGCGCGGGCGTCACGCCCTCGGCGACCATGCGGATGCCTTCGTTGATATAGGGAATGATGCAGCGGTTGGCGTAGAAGAAGCGCGCGTCGTTGACCACGATGGGCGTCTTGCGGATTTGCCGCACGAAATCCAGCGCCTTGGCCACCGCCCGGTCGTCGGTTTCACGGCCCTTGATGATCTCGACCAGCATCATCTTCTCGACCGGGCTGAAGAAATGGATGCCGATATAGTCGGCGGGCCGGTCGGCGGCCTTGGCCAGATCGGTGATCGGCAGGGTCGAGGTGTTGGTGGCGATGATGCAATTCTCGCCGACCGCCGCTTGCAGCTTTTGCGTGACCTCGGCCTTTACTCCCGGGTCCTCGAACACCGCCTCGATCACCAGATCCGCGCCGGAAAGTGCGGCATAATCGGTGGTTGCGGTGATCCGGCCCAGCACCTCGTCCTTTTTCGCCTCGGTCGCCTTGCCGCGCTTGATGCCCTTGTCCATGTAGGATTCCGTATAGGCGCGGCCCTTGTCGGCGGCCTCCTGTTGCTGGTCGATCAGCACCACCTCGATCCCCGCCTGGGCGGCGACCAGCGCGATGCCCGCCCCCATCATCCCCGCGCCGAGGATGCCCAGCTTCGCCACCTTCTGGTCGGGCACATCGGCGGGGCGCACGGCGCCTTTTTCAAGCGCCTCCTTGTTGATGAAAAGCGACCGGATCATCGCCGACGACGACGGGTTCATCAGCACATGGGTGAACCACCGCGCCTCGATCCGGATGGCAGCGTCGAAGGGCACCAGCGCGCCCTCGTAGACCGCGGACAGCAGCGCCTTGGCCGCCGGATAAACCCCCTTGGTCTTGCCGTTGACCATGGCGCTGGCGCCCACGAAGGTCATGAAGCCCGCAGGGTGATAAGGGGCGCCGCCGGGCATCTTGTAGCCCTTCTCGTCCCACGGTTTCACGATCTTCGGCTCGGACAGCACCCATGCCTTGGCGGCGGCCACCGGGTCTTCGACCACCTCGTCGATGATCCCGGCGGCCTTGGCCTTTTTCGGATCCGACAGCTTGCCCTCCAGCAGGAAGGGCGCCGCCCCCATCGCGCCCAGTTTCCGGACCAGCCGCGTGGTCCCGCCGCCGCCGGGGAAGATGCCCACCATGATCTCGGGCAGGCCGATCCTTGCCCTGGGGTTGTCGGCGGCGAAAATCCGATGGCACGCCAAGGGCAGTTCCAGCCCGATCCCCAGCGCCGTGCCGGGCAGGGCGGCGGCGATCGGCTTGCCGCCCTTGTTCTTGTCGTCCATCCCCGCGCGTTCGATCTTGCGCAGGACGGCGTGCATCCCCATCACGCCCTCGAACAGACCCTTGGCCGGGTCGTCCCCCGCCTCGTCACGCATCCGGGCGATGACGTTCAGGTCCATGCCCCCGGCGAAATCCTTCTTTCCGCTGGTGATGACCACGCCCTTGACCGCGTCATCGGCAAGGGCAGTGTCGATATGCGCGTCGAGTTCCCGGAACCCGGCCAGGCTCATCACGTTCATGCTGCGGCCGGGCACGTCCCAGGTGATCGTGGCAACCCCGTCCGCGTCGACGTTGTAGTGGAATTCAGCCATGGTATCCTCCCTCACACGCGTTCGATGATCGTGGCAGCACCCATGCCCGAGGCGACACAGAGCGTCGCAAGCCCCACTTCCTTGTCGGTGCGCTCCATCTCGTCGAGCAGCGTGCCAAGGATGATCGCCCCCGTTGCCCCCAGCGGGTGCCCCAGCGCGATGGCGCCGCCGTTCACGTTCACCACCTCCGGGCCGACCTCGAAAGCCTGCATGAAGCGCAGCACCACGGCGGCGAAGGCCTCGTTCACCTCGAACAGGTCAATGTCGGAAATCTGCATGCCGGCCTCGCGAAGGATCTTCTCGGTCGCCGGCACGGGGCCGGTCAGCATGATCGTGGGGTCGGTCCCGATCTTGGCACTCGCCCGGATTTTCGCCCGCGGTTTCAGGCCGTTGGCCCGCCCGAACTCTGCGTTCCCGATCAGCACACCGGCCGCCCCGTCGACGATGCCCGAGGAATTGCCCGCATGGTGCACATGTTCGATTCGTTCAAGATGCGGATACTTCATCAGCGCCACCTGGTCGAAGCCCGGCATCACCTCGCCCATCTCCTTGAACGAAGGCTTGAGCGCGCCCAGCGTCTGCATGTCCGTCTCGGGCCGCATGTACTCGTCGCGGTCGAGGATGGTCAGGCCGTTCAAGTCCTTGACCGCGATCACCGAGCCGTCGAACCGCCCGGCCGCCCACGCGGCGGCGGCGCGACGCTGGCTTTCCACCGCCAGCGCGTCCACATCGTCGCGGGTAAAGCCGTATTCGGTGGCGATGATGTCGGCCGAAATTCCTTGCGGCACGAAATAGCTCTTCATCGCCAGGCTGGGATCGACGGCGATGGCGGCCCCGTCGCTGCCCATCGCGACGCGGCCCATCATCTCGACCCCGCCCGCGATATAGGCCCGGCCCGCCCCCGCGCGCACCTGGTTCGCGGCCAGGTTCACGGCCTCCAGCCCGCTTGCGCAGAACCGATTGATCGACAGCCCCGGGATGCGCTCGTCAAGGCCGGAGGCCAGCACCGCGCTGCGCGCGAGGCACCCGCCCTGTTCGCCCACCTGGGTCGCGTTGCCCCAGATCACGTCCTCGATCCCTGCGCCGCCGTCCAGGCCGTTGCGCGCCGACAGGGCATCCAGAACCACCGCCGACAGGCGCAGCGCGGTCACCTCGTGCAGGCTGCCATCCTTGCGGCCACGCCCGCGCGGCGTGCGGATCGCGTCATAGATATAGGCATCGGTCATGGGGGGCCTCGTTGTCAGGATCAGGCCCGGTCGGCGGGCGAGCCGGGCATCAGGTCATAGGGGGGCTTCCAGCCGGGCAGGGCGGCGATCCGGTCCAGCCAGGCGTCGATGGCGGGCCACGCGGGCCGGTCGAACCCGAAGGGCTCGGGGTAGAACAGGTAGCCGCAACAGGCGAGATCGGCACAGGTCGGCCGGTCACCCACAAGCCAGTCGCGGTCCCCGAGCGCCGCCTCCAGGGTCTTCAGCGCCGCATGGACCCGGCCCGACAACCAGCCGATCGCCTCGGTCGGGCGCTTCTCTTCCGGCAGGAAATTCATCAGGAACCGAAGCGCGCCGGCCTGGCCCGACATCTTGTGGTTGTCCCAGAACATCCAGCGTAACACCTCGCGCCGCTCGGCCGCGCTTTGCCCACCGAACTTGCCGGTCTTCGAACTGACATAATCCTGGATCACCCCCGACTGGCTGAGCGTCACCTCGCCATCGACCATCACGGGCACCTCACCCATCGGGTTCAGCGCGAGTAAGTCCGGGCGGCGGGTGGCACCGTTGAAGAAATCCACCCAGACCGGCTCCCATTCGAGTCCGGCGAGTTCCAGCGTCAGCGCCGCCTTGTAGGCATTGCCGCTTTCGCCGAAGCAGTAGAGTTGGATCGTCAAGCGCTTCCCTCCCGCGGTGCGCCCGGCGCCGTGCGGCGGGCCATGAGTATTTGAACCAAGAAAAAGACCATTGATCGCGCCCGATAACCGGCCGTTAAGGTTAATACGCCAGTCTGCGAGTCGCGGTACAGGCTGGAGAGCCGATGACCGCCCAAGGAAAAGACCTCCTGCCCGGCGCCTCCACCCCGGTATCGACCGGGGGCGCCGTCCGGGCAGGAGGCATTCCAGCCCTCTTTTTCTTGGCAGAAATACTCAACGGCCCAACGTTGGGGCCCGCTGCCCGAGCGCGAGGTCATCGCGTCCGCTCCTCCAGTTCGGCATTGAACAGGCGCAGCCGGTGCGACAGCACCTCGGCGTCGGTGACGCTGTCGAAATGCTCGAACAGGAAGGACAGCGCCTCGCCCTCGTCCAGCCCCGCCTCGCGCGCGAAGCGGCGCAGGCGGCGATAGGCGTCCTCGCTCATCGCGACCGGAAAGCGGCGGGTCAGGCGCAGGCGTTTCGGCATGGTCTTCTCCTCGGCCGGTCCTGGACACAAGCCTAGAAATCCTCGGGCGCCAGCGCCATGACCGTCTCGGCCCCGCTGGTGATCCGGGCCAGGTGCAGGGCCGTCGCGGGCAGCTGGCGCAGCATGTAGTAGCGCCCGGTCACCAGCTTGGCCTCGTGAAACGCCGGGTTGCCCCGGCCATCGGCCAGCGCCGCGCGCGACGCCCGGGCCATGCGTGCCCACATGTAGCCGAGGCAGACATGGCCGAAGAGATGCATGAAATCGTAGGACCCGGCCAGCGCGTTTGCCGGCGATGTCATCCCCTGTTCCATGAAATACATCGCCGCGGCTTGCAGGTCCTTGGAGGCGGCCTCGAGCGGGTCGAGGAACTCGGCCTTCAGGGCCGCGTCGCCTTCGTTTTCCTTGATGAACCCCTTGATGATGTCGAAGAAGGCCATGATCGCACGGCCCCCGTCCTGAGGCAGCTTGCGGCCCACGAGGTCCAGCGACTGGATGCCGTTGGTGCCCTCGTAGATCATGGTGATCCTTGCGTCCCTGACGAATTGCTCGATCCCGGCGGCGCGGGTAAAGCCGGTGCCGCCCAGGGTCTGCTGCGCCAGTACCGTGGTCTCGAAGCCCTTGTCGGTCAGGAACCCCTTGATGACCGGGGTCAGAAGCGAGATCAGAGCCTCGGCCCGGGCGTCGCCCCCCCGGTGCGCGCGGTCTATCAGTTGCGCCCCCCAGAAGGTGAAGGCGCGGGCCCCTTCGACAAAGCTTTTCTGGTGCATCAGGTTCCGGCGCACATCCGGGTGCACCATGATCGAATCCGCCGGGCCGCCGGGGTTGGCCGGCGCGCCCAGCGCCCGGCCCTGAAGCCGCTCTTGCGCCCAGGCCAGCGCGTTCTGGTAGGCCACGACCCCTTGGGCATAGCCCTGCAGGCCGACGCCGAGGCGGGCCTCGTTCATCATGGTGAACATCGCGCGCATGCCCTTGTGGGCCTCGCCCACCAGGAACCCGGTCGCGCCGTCATAGCTCATCACGCAGGTGGCGTTGGAATGCAGCCCCATCTTGTGTTCCAGCCCGGCGCAGGCGACGCCGTTGCGCTGGCCCGGCTTGCCGTCCGCATCGGGCAGGAATTTCGGCACGATGAACAGCGAGATACCCTTGGTGCCCTCGGGCCCGCCGGGGATCCTGGCCAGCACGAGGTGGACGATATTCTCGGTCAGGTCGTGTTCGCCGGCCGAGATCCAGATCTTGGTGCCGGTGATCCTGTAGGTGCCGTCGTCCTGCGGTTCGGCGCGGGTTCGGATCAGGCCCAGGTCGGTGCCGCATTGCGGCTCGGTCAGGTTCATCGTGCCCGACCATGTGCCGTCGATCATCCGCGGCAGGTACAGCGCCTTCTGTTCCTCGGACCCGTGGACCTGGATCGCCGAGATCGCGCCATGGGTCAGGCCCCAATACATGTTGAACGCCATGTTGGCCGAGACGAACATCTCGCCCACCGCGGTGTGCAGCAGGTAGGGCATGCCCTGGCCGCCATAGTCGGGGTCGGCGTCCAGCCCGATCCAGCCGCCCTGGCGCACTTGCTCGTAGGCTTCCGGATAACCCTTGGGCGTGCGCACCACGCCGTTGTCGAAGCTGCAGCCCTCGGCGTCGCCCGTGGCGTTCAGCGGCGCCAGAAGTTCGGCGGAAATCTTGCCTGCCTCGTCCAGCACGGCGGCCGTGAAATCGGGTTCCAGCTCGTCATAGCCGGGGATGTCGGCGGAACTGGACCCCAGGACGTCCTGCAGGACGAACTGGATGTCCTCGGTCGGCGGGGTATAGGTCGGCATCGATCTCTCCCTTGACCTGCGCGCCGCCCTTCTGCGGGGCGGCTGGCATGGTCCGTCTCAGCCGGTGCGAGCGGTTCTGGCGAATTCGGCCAGTTTTTCCTCGCACCAGGACAGTTGCTGTTTCAGTTCGCGGATCGCCTCGTCCAGCTCGGCGCGCTGGCGTTCCATGTCGGCCAGCCGCTCGCACCCGATCGCATGGGCCTCGCGGTGCTGCGCCTCCTGGCCGCCGTCGACATCGTAAAGCGCCAGCAATTGCCGGATCTGTTCGAGGCTGAAGCCGAACCGCTTGCCGCGCAGGATCAGGGTCAGGCGACCGCGATCGCGGCGGGTGTACAGCCGTTTCTGACCCTCGCGGACAGGGTTCAGCAATTCCTTGGATTCGTAGAAACGCAAGGTGCGCGGGGTCACGTTGAACGCGTCGCACATCTCGCGAATCGTCATAGTGTCTTCGGTCATTTCGATCTGTTGAATGGTGTGTTCCCTGACCCCGGAATTGCAGATTGCCGGACCAGGATACAAGCCAGGATGACGCTTACGTAAACGTAACGCTGCGTCACGGCCAGCGCGGGCCTGACGACGCCCCGCGCTCAGTCGAGGGTGGCGGCGACCTCGTCGCGCAGGGCCTTCAGCTCGGCGATGCTGCGCTCGATCTCGTCACGCTCGGCGCTCAGCGCCTTGAGCTGGCGGTCGGACATCTCGATCATCTTTTCCAGCTGCGCGCGGCTGCCCTTTTCGTCGTAGATCAGCAGCCACTGGCGGATTTCCTCCAGGCTGAACCCGAACCGCCGGCCGCGCAGGATCAACGTCATTCGTGCCACTTCGCGCGGCGTGTAATAGCGCGTGCGCCCCTCCTTCTCGGGGCTCAGCAGCTCGATATACTCGTAATAGCGCAGGGTGCGCGGCGTCACGTCGAAACGGGCGCACATCTGCTTGAAACTCAAACGGTCGTCGGGCATCGGCACTTTCCGCTTTGCCTCTGCGATTGCGCAGGCAATCCGGTTGCCGCCTCAATTTAGTTCATGAAACCGGGGGCGAAAAGATGAAAGCCGTAGGCGACGATCAACGCAGGCACCGTGGAATAGGCCGTGGCCAGAAGCGCGGCGCGCGGGTTGATCGCGATCGCCGGGAACAGAGCATCGCCATCGTTCGAGATCGCGTTGCCGATCAGCGCCGAAAACGGCAGCGCCCCGTTGATGTAGAGCGTGGCCACCAGAACCTGTGGCCCGCAGCCGGGCACCAGGCCGACGGCAACGGCGATCAGCGGCAAGAGGGGCGCGACGGTCTGAAACCAGGCGGCGATGTCGATGCCGGCGAAGGTTGCGGCGTAGTCATAGGCCAGGTAGGCGCCGATCACCCAGACCGAGATAAAGCTGGTTTCCTCGGCCATGCGGGTCAGCGGCCCGTCCTTGGCGTTGGTCATCGCGTTGACCGGCGAGGTCGCCCAGATGAACAGCCCCAGTGCCGTGCCGCTCAGGGCGATGGCCGCCACCGGCAGGCCCAGAACGTGCCCGATCTCGATCTGGGCCAATTGCGCCACGCCAACGGCCAGACCGGGCAGCATGGGCAACAGATAGGCGATGTCACGGGGCCGCAGCCGCCCGATCCGGGGCGCAAGGTCGCACGAGGCCCCCGCAAGCCGGGGCAGGTCGCTGCGGTCGAACCGGTCGACCAGCCAGCCCGACAACACGCCCACCGCAAGCGAGAACGGCAGTACCACGGCGGCCGCGTCGGGCCGGGTCGCGATCAGCAGGAAGGCCGCGTCGCCCATCGTCGCGGTCAGCGCGGCCACGACCGCCCCCAGCCCCACATTGCCCGAGGTATAGGCCGCCACCACGATCACCGCCCCGCCACAGCCGGGCGTCGCCCCCAGAAGCGCCGCCAGCGGCACCTGCCAGCCGCGCGCGTTCTTCAGCGCCGTGCCCATGTCGAAGCGGAACACCCGTTCCGAGCCGTAGAACAGCAACAGCGTCGCGGCCACGAACACGCTGACCTGCACGTAGGCATCGGTCATCAATTCGCGCGTCAACTGGCCGAGTTCACCCGGGGCAAGGGCCAGCCCCAGCAGCGTCAGCGCCACAAGCAGCCGCCGCCCGCGGATCGGACCCAGGAAATCGCTGCCCACGCGCGCCAGGTCGGGCCGTCTGTCGAGGATGTTCGTTTCCATGTTCGCCAGCCACCATGCGAATGCGAATGGTTCTCAGTTGCACAAGTTAGCGCTTGCGGCATGCTTGGCAAGGGCCAATAAACTCGGGCGGAAAAGGAATGCTCCATGGATGATGACAAGGCGCGGATCGCGCGGCAATTCATCGAGATGATCCCGCACTCGCGCGCGCTGAACATGCGTGTGGACGAGATCGGGGCGGGCCTGGCGGTGATTTCCATGCCCTATGACGAACGCCTGGTGGGCGACCCGCAAAGCGGGGTGATCCATGGCGGCGCGGTCTCGGCGCTCTTGGATACCTGTGGCGGGGCGGCGGTGATGAGCCACCCGGACGCGCCGGCGGGCACCGCCACCATCGACCTGCGCATCGACTACATGCGCGCGGCCAGCCCCGGCCAGCGGATCACCGCGCGGGCCCAGTGCTATCACGTCACCCGCTCGGTGGCCTTCGTGCGGGCGACCGCCACCGACGAGGATCGCGAAAACCCGGTGGCGACGGCGGCGGGGGCCTTTACCGTGGAACGCGGCGCCGGTGGCAAGCAATGACGCGCAAGGCCCCCGAACCCGTGCAGGTCATCAAGCAGCGGCGCGATGCGGCGCTGTCGGCGCTGGTGCACGGCGTGCCCTACATCAATTTCCTGGGCATCGAGTTCGAGCGGCGCGGCGACGAGTTGACCGCGATCCTGCCCTTCGACGACAAGCTGATCGGCAACCCGATGCTGCCCGCGCTGCATGGCGGCGCGACCGCGGCCTTTCTGGAGGTGACGGCGATCATCGGGCTGTCCTGGTCGCTGGTCTGGGAGGACATGGAATCGGGTGCGCTGGATCCGCTGGCACTGACGCCGGAAACGTTGCCCCGGTTGCCCAAGACCATCGATTTCACCGTGGATTACCTGCGCTCGGGCCTGCCGCGCGACGCCTATGCGCGGGCGCGGGTGAACCGCTCGGGGCGGCGCTATGCCAGCGTCCATGTCGAGGCCTGGCAGGATAACCGCGCGCGGCTGTTCGCCCAGGCGACGGGCCATTTCCTGATGCCGACCCGGAATGGCTGACACGGCCGCCGCGGTGCCCGATGCGCCGACGCTGACCCACCGGCGTGTTCTGGCGATCGCGCTGCCCATCGTGCTGTCGAACGCCACCGTGCCGATCCTTGGGGCGGTCGATACCGGTGTCGTGGGCCAGATGGGCGCGGCGGTGCCCATCGGGGCCGTGGGGATCGGCGCGATCATCCTGTCGGCGATCTACTGGGTGTTCGGTTTCCTGCGCATGGGCACCACGGGGCTGACCGCGCAGGCCTGGGGCGCGCGCGACACCGCCGAGGTCGACGCGATGCTGTCGCGCGCGCTGATGGTGGGCGGTGCGGCGGGGGCGGCGATGATCGCGCTGCAGGGGCCGCTTTTCGCCGGCGCCTTCCTGGTCTCGCCCGCCTCGGCAGAGGTCGAGGCGTTGGCGCGCGACTACCTGGCGATCCGCATCTGGTCGGCACCCGCGGCGATCGGGCTGTTCGGCATCACCGGCTGGCTGATCGCGCAGGGGCGCACGAGGGCGGTTCTGGCGATCCAGCTGTGGATGAATTCCGTCAACATCGCGCTGGATTTCTGGTTCGTTCTCGGCCTGGGCTGGGGCGTTCAGGGGGTGGCCGCCGCCACCTTGCTGGCCGAGTGGTCGGGGGCGGCGATGGGGCTGTGGCTGTGCCGCGCGGCGTTCCGGGGCACGGCCTGGCGCGACCGGGCGCGGGTCTTCGCCCCCGCGCGGCTGCGGCGCATGGCCAGCGTGAATACGGACATCCTGCTGCGTTCACTGATGCTGCAGGGGATTTTCGTGTCGTTCCTGTTCCTCGCCGCCGATTTCGGCGACGTGCCGCTGGCGGCCAACCAGGTGTTGCTGCAGTTCCTGCAGATCACCGCCTATGCGCTGGATGGGTTCGCCTTTGCCGCCGAGGCGCTGGTGGGCCAGGCGATGGGCGCGCGGGCGCGCGCAGCGCTGCGCCGGGCCGCGCTGATGACGAGTGCCTGGGGCGCGGTCACGGTGGTGGGGCTGGCCGCGGGGTTCGCGGTGTTCGGAGGCGCGATCATCGACCTGATGACCACCGCGCCCGAGGTGCGGTCGGCGGCCCGCGATTACCTGCCCTGGATGGTGGCCGCGCCGGTCTTCGGGCTGGCCTCCTACATGCTGGACGGTATCTTCATCGGCGCGACGCGCACCCGCGACATGCGCAACATGATGGCGATTTCGCTGGCGGTCTATGTGGCGGCGGCTGCGGTTCTGCTTCCCGTGTTCGGCAATCACGGGCTGTGGGCAGCCTTGCTGGTGTCCTTCGTGGCGCGCGCGGCGACGCTGGGCGCGCGCTACCCGGCGCTGGAGGCGGCGGCCGATCGCGGGGCTTTGCAGGATTGATCGGCCAAGGGTGTCGCGTTGCGTCGCAACGCGACCGGCCGGGGGGGGGGGGGGGGGGGGGGGGGGGGCGGGGGGGGGGGGGGGGGGGGGGGGCGGGGCGGGGGGGGGGGGGGGGGCGCGGGGGGGGGGGGGGGTCGGTGGGGGGGGGTG
>NZ_SLXP01000005.1:0-20925 GCF_004343075.1 Rhodovulum marinum | reverse complement strand
TTTTTGTGTGTCGTTGGGGGGGGGGCGGCGTGGGGGGGGGCGCGCCCCCGGGGGGGGTGGGGGGGGGGGGGTGGGGGGGTTTTTTTTTTTTTTTGGGGGGGGGGGGGGGGGGCCCCGCCCCCCCCCCCCCCGGCCGGGGGGGCGCTGCCCCCCGACCCCCCCGGGATATTTTCGGCCAGAAGAAGGGACAGGCCGGCCTGCTAGAGGATCTCGTCCTCGTCGAAGAGCCTTTCGGCTTCGAGTTCGGCATTCCAGGCGCCGATCCGGTCGCCTGCCCGATCCGAGGGCGCGATGGCGGCGAGGTGGAAGACGGCGTTGCCCTCGTTCACCACCGGCAGCACCGCACGGCCCAGAATGATGCCATGTTCGGGGGCCGTGATCTGGGTTTCGATCTCGCCGAACGGGTCGGAGACGACGGCGAGGATGTCCCCCTTGTCGACAACGTCCCCCTCGCTTCGGTAGGTGCGCAGAAGGCCCCCCTGGGGGGCGCGCAACCAGCGCGAGGCGCGGCAGACCAGCGGCGCCCTGCGCGCGCGCGGCACCCCCTTGGCCGCGATCATGCCGCGGTCATGCAGCACGCGCAGTATGCCCGCGACGCCCGCGCGGACGGCGGTTTCGTCGAACCGGAGTCCCTCGCCCGCCTCGTAGAGCAGCATGCCCACGCCCATCGCCCGCGCCGTGTCGCGCAGCGATCCCTCGCGCAGGTCCGATCGCAGCACGACGGGTGCGGCGAAGACGCGCGCCAGGCGCATCAGTTCCTCGTCCCCGGGGGAGACGCGGACCTGCGGCAGGTTGGTGCGGTGGATCGCGGCGGAGTGCAGGTCGATGCCCAGGTCGGCGCGCGCGACCACCTCTTCGGTCAGGAGATGGGCCAGGCGTGCGGCCATCGAGCCTTCGGCCGAGCCCGGGAAGCAACGGTTCAGGTCGCGCCGGTCGGGCAGGTAGCGCGACAGGTTCAGGAAGCCGAAGGCGTTGACGATGGGAATCGCGATCAGGGTGCCGGCGAGCGAGCGCAGCGCGGGCAGGTTCAGCAGCCGCCGGACGATCTCGACGCCGATGACCTCGTCGCCGTGGATGCCGGCGGTGACGAAGACCACGGGCCCCTTGCGCCGGCCGTGGATCACGTGGGCGGACATGGTGACGGGGGTGTGATCGGACAGGACCGAAACCGGCAGATCGACGGTGCGCCGGGCGCCGGGGGCGAGGGTCTGACCGCCGATCTCGAAGCCGGGCCGGGGTGTCATGGCAAGGGAAAAGCGTCGTTGCGCATGGACAAGCGATACGCCGGGCGACTTGGGCTGGCAAGGGGGCGGCGCGGTCCTGAACGAGCGTGGGTGTCAGAGGTCGGGCGGGGCGTGGCTGGCTGAAGCGTCCGGCCCGCGTGGGCGGCGCAGTCTGGGCACAGAGGGGGGGCGGGTTCGGACCAGGGCAGGCGAGCGTAGCGATGCGTGCTGCGGGTCGTCTCGGAACCGGGTTGCCGGGGCATTGACGGGGTCAAGGGGCGCGCGCCGGGGGTGATCTCGTGGTTCGATATTGCGAATCCGAGGATTTACCGCGGCGCCGAGCCGTGCCCTTGGGCGCGGTTTCACGGATTGAACGAATGTCTTTGCGGAAAGGTCCGCCGCAGCCCGATCGGCCGGTATCGCCGGGGGCGTCGGCCCCCGGCGCGGCAAAACCCGATCGATGAAGCGGTCTATTCAGCCGCGGTGATCCGCCCGTCCGTGTAGGGCGTGTAGGGCGCGTTGTCGGCCAGGAACGCGGCCGTCACATCGGCGAGATCGGGGCCGAAATCGTAGACGTCCTGCGCGTCCACGAACATCTTGTAGCCGTCGCCGCCGTTGCGCACGTAGTTGTTCGAGACCACGCCATAGGTCTTGGCCGCATCGAGCGGCACCCAGGCGCCGTCCTCCATCACCTCGGCCGATGTCACCCGCGCGCCCGGCTCCGCCGCCGGATCCCAGGTGAATTTCAGCCCGGCCACCTGCGGGAAGCGGCCCGCGCCCTCTTCGACCTGGCTCAGCCCGTTTTCCAGCGCCTCCAGCACGGTCTGCCCCGAGACATGGAAGGTCGAAAGCGTGTTCTGGAACGGCAGCACGGTCAGCACCTCGCCCATCGTCACCGGTCCCGCGTCGATGGACGCGCGCAGGCCCCCGCCGTTCTGGATCGCGATCTGGATGCCCTGGTCGCGCACCCGGTCCAGCATCGCGTCGGCCACCAGGTTGCCCATCGGGCATTCCATCGCGCGGCAGACCGTGCGGTCGCCCTCGATGGCCTCGGCGGCCTCGGCCACCACCTTCTGGCGGATTTCGTCGAGCGGCTGGGCCAGTTCGCCGATCCGCGCCTTGGTGGCCTCGTCCTCGGCGACGGCGGCATCCATCACCAGCGGATCGCCCACCGCCGCGGTCACCACGCCCGCGTCGTCAAAGGTGACGTTCAACTCGCCCAGGAACTTGCCATAGCCATAGGCCTGCACGATGGCGGTTTGGCCCACCATCGTGGGGTAGGGGCCGGCCGCGCGGTCGTCGGTGTTGGACAGAAGCGTGTGCGAATGCCCGCCCACGATCACGTCGACGCCGGTGGTTTCGGCCGCGATCACCTTGTCGGTCTCATAGCCCGAATGGGACAGCACGATGATCTTGTTCACCCCCTCGGCGGTCAGCTTGTCGACCTCGGCCTGCACGGCGCCCACCGGGTCGGTGAAGATGACGTTCGGCCCGGGGCTGGCCAGCTCGTCGGTGTCCTGCGGCGTCAGCCCGATCAGGCCCAGTTTCTCGCCGCCGCGCTCGATCACCACCGATTTCCGGATCGCGCCGGCCAGCTGTTCCTCGCCCGAGATGTCGGCATTCGACATCAGGATCGGGAAGTCCACGGCATCGACGAAGCCACGCAGAACCTCGGGGCCGTCGTCGAATTCGTGGTTGCCCACGGTCATCGCGTCATAGCCCATCTTGTTCATCATCTCGGCCGCGACCTTGCCCTTGTAATAGGTGTAGAACAGCGTGCCCTGGAACTGGTCGCCGCCATCGACCAGGATGAAATTGTTGGTCCGCGCCTTGGCCGCGTCCAGCGCCGTCACCAGCCGGGCCGACCCGCCAAAGCACTCGCCGGCCTGGTTGTCCTCTTCCGAGCAGCCCGAGTCGTATTTCGAGATCGGCTCGAACCGGGCGTGGAAATCGTTGGTGTGCAGGATCGTCAGCGAATACTCTGCCTGGGCCATGCCTGCCGTAAGCGCCAGCACGGCCGCCGCGGAAAGAAAGCGCCTTGTCATGGTGAATCCCCTGTTGGTTGATGCCGGAAAGATTGGCGCGCCCGCAGGGGTCTGTCAAAGGTCCAGCGCGCTGCCGTCGCGTCCGCAGCGCGCTTGACCGCGGCCACGGCAGTTGGCAAGGGAGACGCCATGCTGATCTACAAGATCTTCCGCAGGGCCGAATGGGACGCGTTCCGCGCCGCCGGCCGCACCGCCGGGGCGCAGGTGGACTTGGCCGATGGGTTCATCCACCTGTCCACCGCCGAACAGGTGACCGGCACCGCCGAAAAGCATTTCGCCGGGGAAAGCGACCTGGTCCTGGTCGCGGTCGAGGCCGACCGCCTGGGCGCGGCGCTGAAATGGGAACCCTCGCGCGGTGGCGCGCTGTTCCCGCATCTTTACCGCGACCTGACCGCGGCGGACCTGGTCTGGGACAAGTCTCTGCCGCTGGGGGCCACGGGCCACATCTTCCCCGAGGGCGTGGTATGACGCCGCTGGACCGCGCCGGGCTTGCGGTGCTGCACCGGATCGACCCCGAGCGGGCGCATGCCCTGTCGCTGGCCGCGCTGAAATCGGGGCTGCTGCCGCTGCCCGGGCCGATCACCTCGCCCCGGCTTGCGACCGAGGTGGCGGGGCTCAGCCTGCCCAACCCGGTGGGGCTGGCCGCCGGGTTCGACAAGAACGCCGAGGCGCTGGCGCCGCTGTCGCGCGCGGGCTTCGGCTTCGTCGAGGTGGGCGCGGCGACGCCGCGGCCCCAGCCCGGCAACCCGCGCCCGCGGCTGTTCCGCCTGCCCGAGGACCGCGCCGCGATCAACCGCTTCGGCTTCAACAATCAGGGCATGGTGGCGATCGGCGCGCGGCTGGCCGCCCGGCCCGCGGGCGCGGTGGTGGGGCTGAACCTCGGCGCGAACAAGGACAGCGCCGACCGCGCCGCCGATTTCGCCGCCGTGCTGGCCCATTGCGGCGCGCATGTGGATTTCGCGACCGTCAACGTCTCGTCGCCCAATACCGAGAAACTGCGCGACCTGCAGGGCAAGGCGGCGCTCTCGGCGCTGCTGGCCGGCGTGATGGCGGCGCGGGCCGAACTGCCCCGGCCGATCCCGGTCTTCCTCAAGATCGCCCCGGACCTGAGCGATGCCGAGATCGACGAGATCGCGCAGGTGGCGCTGGAGTCCGGGCTGTCGGGGATCGTCGCCACCAACACCACGCTGGCGCGCGCCGGGCTGAAAAGCCGCCATGCCGCCCAGGCGGGCGGGCTGTCGGGCGCGCCGCTTTTCGCGCGTTCGACGCGGGTGCTGGCGCGGCTTTCGACTGTGACCGAGGGCCGCCTGCCGCTGATCGGGGTGGGGGGCATCGGTTCGGCCGAAGACGCCTATGCCAAGATCCGCGCGGGGGCCTCGGCGGTGCAGTTGTATACCGCGCTGGTCTATGGCGGGCTTGGCCTGGTGGGCGAGATCGTGCGCGGGCTGGACGGCTTGCTGGCCCGCGACGGCTTTGACTCCGTGGCCCAGGCGGTGGGCACCGGCCGGGAGGACTGGACATGAGCGGCGTCACCATCTGGCACAACCCGCGCTGTTCGAAGTCGCGCGCGGCGCTGGCCCTGCTGGAAGCGCGCGGGATCTCGCCCGTGGTGCGCCGCTATCTCGACGCGCCGCCCAGCCTGGCCGAGCTGCGCGCCGCCCGCGATGCATTGGGGTTGCCCGTGATCGCCATGATGCGCCCCAAGGACAAGCTGTTCCGCGATCTCGGCCTGGCCCGCGACGATGACGACGAAACGTTGCTGGCCGCGATGGCCGCGCACCCGGCGCTGATCGAACGGCCCATCGTCTTTGCCGGGAACCGCGCCGCCCTTGGCCGCCCGCCCGAGGCGATCCTCGACATCCTCTGAAGGGCCCACGCCCATGTGCGGACGTTTCGCGATCACCCTGCCGACGGATGCCATGGCGCGCCTGTTCGGGGCGGTGCCCGCCAACGACCTGCCCGAGGGGCCGAATTACAACGTCTGCCCCACCACTCCCGTGGCCACCGTCACCAGCGAGGACGGCACGCGCCGGTTGCGCCCGATGCGCTGGGGCTTCGTGCCGCGGTGGTACAAGTCGCCCACCGATGGCCCGCTGCTCATCAACGCGCGCGCCGACAGCATCGCGCGAAAGCCCGCCTTCGCCGATGCGGCCCGGCACCGGCGCTGTATCGTGCCGGCTTCGGGGTTCTACGAATGGCGCACGGATGACGATGGCGCCAAGCTGCCCTGGTATATCCGGCGCGCGGACGGGGCGCCCATCGCCTTTGCCGCGATCTGGCAGGACTGGGAACGTGACGGCCAGCACCTGGCCACCTGCGCCATCGTCACCACCGATGCGAACGCCCCGATGGCCGCGATCCATCACCGGATGCCGGTGATCGTCGAACCCGACGACTGGCCGCTTTGGCTGGGCGAGGCGGGGCATGGGGCGGCGGTGCTGATGCGGCCGGCGGCCGAGGACGCGCTGGTCTTTCACCGGGTGGACCCGGCGGTGAACTCGAACCGCGCCGCTGGCCCCGAGTTGATCGAACCAATTGAGGCCTGACCGGCGGTTGAACGGCGGGGCATGCGGATGCTGCATGACGGCAATGCTGCGCCGTCGATTGTGCGGGTGCAGAAAGTCGCTATCTCATGGCCTCAACCTCAGATAATGGAGAGACGAGATGGCTTTCGTGACCGGTGTGTTCACGACCCGCGGTGGCGTTGCCGGGAAACTGGCCCTGATGGCTGCCACCCTGAAAGCCTGGGTCCGGGAATATGCGCTGCGGCGCGCGACCTTCCGGGAATTGTCGGCACTCAGCGACCGTGAACTGGATGACCTGGGATTGCGCCGCGACGACATCGCCCGGATCGCCGCCGAGTCGGCGCGCCAGGCCTGATTGCCCGCGACGGTCCGCGACATGCCGCTTGACCGGCGCGTGGCCGTGTCCTAGTGACGGGTCAACGCGGGTATAGCTTAATGGTAAAGCCCCTGCCTTCCAAGCAGGCTATGTCGGTTCGATTCCGTCTACCCGCTCCAGTTTCACCCTTGTGACCGTGCACGGCGCCGTGAAATCGGCGCCTGCGGCTTGTTGTCCCCGGCGCCCGGCCCTACAACAGGCCGGGATACGCAGGAGAGACCGATGCCGCCCAGGGCGAAGGTGGACGAAGACCGCGAGAAATCGAAACGCATCGGGGCGCTGAGGGCGCTTTGGCCGTTCGTCACGCCCTACCGGCCCATGCTGGCCGCGGCGCTGACCGTGCTGGTGCTGACCGCGGCGGTGTCGCTGGTGCTGCCGATGGCGGTGCGCCGGGTGGTCGATGCCTTCGAGACCGAGGCCGCGGCGCTGCTGGACAGCTATTTCGCCGCCGCCCTGGGAATCGCGGGGCTGCTCGCGCTGGGCACGGCGCTGCGCTATTATCTGGTGACGCGGCTGGGCGAACGGGTGGTGGCCGATATCCGCACCGCCGTGTTCGACCGCATGATCGGGATGAGCCCGGCCTTCTACGAAAAGGTGATGACCGGCGAGGTGCTTAGCCGGATCACCACCGATACCACGCTGATCCTGTCGGTGATCGGCTCTTCGGTGTCGGTCGCCCTGCGCAACGTGCTGATCTTCTTCGGCGGGCTGGTGCTGATGCTGGCCACCTCGCCCAAGCTGACCAGCGCGGTGCTGATCCTGGTGCCGGCGGTGATCGTGCCCATCGTCCTGCTGGGCCGGCGGCTGCGGCGCCTGAGCCGCGAGAACCAGGACTGGATCGCGGCCTCCTCGGGCAATGCCTCCGAGGCGCTTCTGGCGGTGCAGACCGTGCAGGCCTTCACCCACGAGGCGGCCAGCCGGGGCACGTTCCACGACGTGACCGAGAAAAGCTTTGTCGCGGCCAAGCAACGGGTCGGCACGCGGGCGGTTATGACGGCGATCGTGATCTTCCTGGTCTTCGCCGGGATCGTCGGCGTGCTTTGGGTGGGCGCGCGCGACGTCCGCGCCGACGCGATGACCGTGGGCGAACTGGTCCAGTTCGTGATCTATTCGGTGATGGTCGCGGGCGCCGTGGGCGCGATGACCGAGATCTGGGGCGAATTGCAGCGCGCCGCCGGCGCGACCGAGCGGCTGGTCGAACTGCTCACCGCCGAGGACAGTGTCACCGACCCAGCCCGGCCCGTGCCGCTGCCCGGCCGTGCACGGGGTGATATCCGCTTCGAGGGGGTGCGTTTCTCCTATCCCTCGCGCCCCGGAATCGCCGCGCTTGACGGGATCGACCTGCATGTGAAACCGGGCGAGACGGTGGCGCTGGTCGGCCCCTCGGGCGCGGGCAAGTCCACCATCATCCAGCTCTTGCTGCGCTTCTACGACCCGCAGGAGGGCCGTATCCTTCTGGACGGCGTGGACCTGCGCGACACCACCCGCGCCACCTTCCGCCACCATATCGCGCTGGTGCCGCAAGACCCGGTGATCTTCGCCGCCACCGCGCGCGAGAACATCCGCTTCGGCCGGCCCGAGGCGACCGATCACGAGGTCGAGGCCGCCGCCAGCGCCGCCGCGGCGCATGATTTCCTGGCCGCGCTGCCCGACGGCTATGACACCTTTGTGGGCGAACGCGGCATCATGCTGTCGGGCGGGCAGAAACAGCGCATCGCGATTGCCCGCGCGATCCTGCGCGACGCGCCGGTGCTGCTGCTGGACGAGGCGACCTCGGCGCTGGACGCGGAATCGGAACGCGCGGTGCAGCACGCCGTCGACGAGATGGCCGCCAACCGCACCACGCTGATCGTGGCGCACCGGTTGGCCACGGTGAAAAAGGCCGACCGCATCCTGGTGTTCGACGAGGGCCGGATCGTGGCCGAGGGCACGCACGAGGCGCTGGTCGCCCAGGGTGGGCTTTACGCCCGGCTCGCGCGGCTGCAATTCACCGACGGCATCGAAAGCGCCGCCTGAGCGGCCTCGTTTTCGTTTCCTTGTCGCAAAAACCCGGTCTAACCTTCGGCATCGTTAACGATGATTGTGGAGGAGAATACCGATGGGTTTGTGGAAATTCGTGAAAGACGCAGGCAAGAAGCTGACCGGCCGGGCCGAGGCCGCCGAGGCCCCCAGCGCCGAAGACCTGCAAAAGGAAATCGCCGATCTCGGCCTTGATGCCGAAGGGCTGGAGATCGAGGTCGAGGGCGACAAGGTCAAGGTCAAGGGCACGCCGAAAAGCCAGGAGGCCAAGGAAAAGGTCATGCTGGCCGTCGGCAATATCGAGGGCGTGGCCGAGGTCGAGGACGCGGCAGGCGGCGCGGACCCGGTGTTCCACACTGTCGTCAAGGGTGACTCGCTTTGGAAGATCGCCGAGAAAACGCTGGGCAATGGCGCGCGCTATACCGAGATCTTCGAGGCCAACAAGCCGATGCTGAGTGATCCCGACAAGATCTATCCCGGCCAGGTGCTGCGCATCCCGCAGGACTGACCCGGCCCGCGCCCGCTGCGGGCGGCATGTCTGACGTGGCGTTGCAGGGGGCGCGCGACATCTTGCAGCGGGCGCCTTTTGCCGCCATCCTCGCCTTTCGACAGGAAGGGAAGGCCCGGTTCGAACGGGCCCCGGGGAGGACGACCGATGGCCGGCTTTGCCTCACGCGCCGATCGCGACGCGATCGAGGCGGAATCCGAATGGCATGGGCGCGCGCTTCCGCGCAGCGTCTACGAATTCGTCAGCGCGACGGCGCGGGCCCATCCCGACCGCCCCGCGCTGTCCTTCCAGCTGTTGTCCGACCCCAAGGCCCGGGCCGAGACACTCAGCTGGGCGGAGTTCCACGCCCGCGTGACCCAGGCCGCGAACCTGTTCCGCAGGCTGGGGATCGGCGAGGATGACGTGGTGGCCTATGTCCTGCCCAATTGCACCGAGACGGCGGTGACGTTGCTGGGCGGGGCGGTGGCCGGGATCGTCAACCCGATCAACCCGCTTCTCGAGGCCGAGACCATCGCCGCGATCCTGCGCGAGACCAACGCAAAGGTCGTGGTCACGCTCAGGACCTTTCCCAAGACCGATGTCGGCCAGAAGGTCGCCGAGGCGGTGCGCCACGCGCCGAACGTCGATACCGTTCTGGAAGTCGACCTGCTGCGTTACCTGACCGGCGTCAAGAAGCTGATCGTGCCGCTGATCCGGCCGAAAAACCCCGACAACCACCACGCCGACCTGCTGGATTTCCACAAGGAACTGGCGAAGGAGCGGGCCGACCGGCTGGACTTCGAGGATCATTCCGACGACCGGGTGGCGGCCTATTTCCACACCGGGGGCACCACCGGCCTGCCCAAGGTCGCCCAGCACAAGGTCTCGGGCATGGTCTATAACGGCTGGCTGGGGCGGCGCCTGCTGTTCACCGAGACCGACACGCTGATCTGCCCCTTGCCGCTGTTCCATGTCTTCGCGGCCTACCCGGTGCTGATGTCGGTGATCGCGGCGGGGGCGCATGTCGTGCTGCCGACGCCCGCGGGCTATCGCGGCGAGGGGGTGTTCGACAACTTCTGGAAGCTGATCGAACGCTGGGGCGTGACCTTCGTCATCACCGTGCCCACCGCTATCGCCGCATTGATGCAGCGCAAGGTCGATGCCGATGTCTCGACGCTGCGCTATGCCTTCTCGGGCTCGGCACCGCTGCCGATCGAGCTGTACAACCGGTTCGAAAAGGCGACCGGCGTCACCATCTGCGAGGGCTACGGCCTGACCGAGGCGACTTGCCTCGTGTCGATCAACCCGCCCGAGGGCAGCAAGAAGATCGGCTCGGTCGGCATTCCGTTTCCCTACACCGATGTGCGCATCCTGAAATGTGACGCCGAGGGCAACGTGATCGCGGAATGCGACATCGACGAGGTGGGCGAGATCTGCGTGGCCAACCCGGGCGTGCTGGACGGGGCGACCTATACGGACGCGTCCAAGAACCTTGGCCTTTATGCCGAGGGGCGGTTCCTGCGCACGGGCGACCTGGGCCGGATCGACGCCGACGGCTATCTCTACATCACCGGCCGGGCCAAGGACATCATCATCCGCGGCGGCCACAACATCGACCCCGCCGAGATCGAGCAGGCGCTGGCCGGCCACCGCGACGTGGCCTTCGTCGGCGCGATCGGCCAGCCCGACGCCTTTGCGGGCGAACTGCCCTGCGCCTATGTCGAACTGGTGCAGGACGCCACCGCCACGCCCGGCGACCTGCTGGACTATGCCAGGGTGCATATCCACGAACGCGCCGCGATCCCCAAGCATATCGAGATCCTGGACGAGTTGCCCAAGACCGCGGTCGGCAAGGTGTTCAAGCCCGAGCTGCGCAAGCGCGCGATTCGGCGGGTCTATGACGCCGCGCTGACCGAGGCGGGGCTTGCGGCGCGCGTGCACGAGGTCGCCGAGGACCGCAAGCGTGGCCTGGTCGCCCGACTGGACCGCCCCGAGGGCACGGACGAGGACGCCGTGCGCGCGGTGCTGGGCAATTTCACCACGCCATGGGAATGGTCGGATTGATCCCCATCCCCGCCATTCTTCTGCCACAAGATTCGGCGACATTTCGCCGATACGCGGAACGACGGGGCAAAGCATGCGGACATCTTCCAAAGCGATTGCGACCATGATCGGCGCGGCTGCGATCATGTCCTGCGGCCAGGGCATAGCCGCCGCACAGCCCAAATCGCAGGTGCTCTACGCGCATCGCGCCTGGGAAGTGCGCGGCGTGGTGTTCGAAAGCGGCGCGCCGATGTGCGTGGCACTGGTTCAATTGGGCGAGGCTGCGTTTTCGATCTGGGCGGATGGCTCGCGTCCGATCAGCCTGCAATTCTACTCGCCCGGCTGGGCCTTCGGCGAAACCATGTCCGACGTCGAGGTGCAGGTCGACACCCGGGAGGAATGGACCCTTGGTGGCGCCGACATGTTCCGGAACGCGGTGTTCTTCAGCCTGCCCAGTGACGATGTCAGCCTGCAGTTCCTGGGCCAGATCGCCGATGGCATGACCCTCCACCTGCGTAATGGCGCGGGCGAAAACCTTTACAGCTACACGCTTTCCGGCTCGAACGCGTCGATCCGTGCGCTGGGCCGTTGTGTCGACGCATTGCGTGCGCGCGCGGGTGATGACGACCCGTTCGATTGACCCCCTCCCCGTGCACCCGGCCCTTGCCGTGCACAGTCTGACAACACTGCTGATGTGGACCGCCGGGTCTTTGGCCGCTTGTTCCGTCCGCCGCGACGACTGCTCAGGGTTTCCTGACGACCCGTGATCCGGCCATGAGGTCGCCCATTGGATCGAATGGTTTGATGCCGCTGCGTCCACAAGCGGTCCGGCTTTATCGGGCGTTTGGTGCCGGAAGAGGGGGGAAGAGGGCGGACGACGGCGGATGAGAGGCAGGGACCCGACATCGGTTGTTCCAGGCGCGCGCCCTTTCTGCCCGCACCCCGAAATGCGCCGCAAGCAGGTTCAGGAACGGTCCCTGTTTCGGGGTCGAGATGCGGGTCGTCCGCGTGACCTGCCCATCGCGCAGCACGGTCTTTTCCTCGACATCGAGCATGGCCAACTGCTCCGGCCGTCCCCGGCGTCGGCCTCAATCGCGGCATCGAGCGCGGAGTCCGCCCGGGCCTCGGCCGCGCGGATGATCTCGAGCCGGGCCAGCGCAAGCGCGAGCTCATCGCGCAGCAGCGGGTCCGTCTCCATCACCGCCCCGGCGCAGCGCGGCTCGAGCGCGGCCCAGTCGACCGGGCTGCGTTGGCCCGGTTCGTCGCCTGTTTGCTGGGGCTGGTCATTCCGAGATCTCCTCGGCGTCGGGGATCGCAGCCTGCCGTGCGCGGGTCCGAAGCGCCTCGAGATCCTCGATCGCCTTGGTGCGCTGGCGGCGGTTGCCGGCGATCTGGCGATCGAACTGGTCGATCGCCCGGGACGACGCGAGCCAGGCGCGGGTTTCGATCGCTTCGATCTCGATTCCGCAGGCGGCCAGGACGGCCTCGGCCAGCGCCCGTTGGGGGCTGCCAACAGAGCCCGCCTGTTCGGGAAGGGTGGCGTGGCCGCGATAAAGCTCGCTCTCGATCAGATCGCGCATCTGCGTGCGCAGGATGCGGCCGATCCGGTATTCATCCTGGCGCATCCGCCGCGTCAGATCGGCGATTTCCTCGACGAGCAATTCCTCGAAGGCCGTTTTCGGGGCGAGTGGCGCATGCATCATCTGGCGGATGGTGTCGGCCTGGACCGGGGCTCCGCCCGGTGCCGCGGGGACGGTGAGTAGGTCCATGCCAGACGGCCAAGCGGCCGCGTCGGGCAGCGCGCCGGTTGCGGAACGGGTTACCGATGAGGAATTTGTCATGATCTCTCTCCACTCAGGAACTTATTTCGAGTTGGAGAGCACATCATGCGCTTTGGTATTGGAGGCTGGCCTATATCGCCATCCGGATCAAGAGGCGCGCAAAATATGGGATAATTTCGGGGGGCGCCGTGATCGAGGGGGCTAACCGGAACCGCTCGCCCGTCCAAGACGGACACGCAGCCAGCGCCAGGCCGGGGTCTGGGCCAGCAGCATCAGGATCAGCGCGAGGCTGAGGATGCAGGAGATCGGATGCGTCACGAAATCCAGCAGGAACTGGCCCAGGTCTTCTCGCGCGCCGATCATCGCGCGGCGGTAGTTCGCGTCGATCATCGGTCCCAGGATCACGCCCAGGATGATCGGGGCGACCTGGAAGCCGTATTTCTTGAGAAGGTAGCCCAGCACGCCAAAGCCGAGTGTCCAGTAGATATGGACCGGGTTGTTCTGGATCGCGTAGGCGCCCACCGCCGACAGCACCACGATCAGCGGAAACAGGATCGCGCGCGGGCATTCCACGATGCGGGTGAAGATGCGCACGCCGGTCAGCCCGAAGACCAGCAGGAACAGGTTGGCCAGCGTCAGGTTGCCGACCATGAACCAGAACAGGTGCGGTGTTTCGCTCAGCAGGAGCGGGCCGGGCTTCAACCCGTGGATGAAAAGCGCACCGATGATGATCGCGGTAACCGCGTCGCCCGGAATGCCCAGCGTCAGCATCGGGATGAAGGCGCCGCCGACCGCGGCGTTGTTGGCGGCCTCGGGGGCGATCAGCCCCTCTTTCGCGCCCTGGCCGAACGGGGTTTCGGGGTGCTTGGTGCTGCGCCGCGCGTCGTCATAGGCCAGCAGAGCCGCGATATCCCCGCCGGTGCCGGGCAAGGCCCCGATCAGCGTGCCGATCCCCGAGGCCCGCAGGCCCACGCGCAGGTAGCGCCGCACGTCGCGCCAGGCGGGCACGATGCGTGAGATGGCTTGTCGGACGGCCGTCTTGCCGACGTTTTCGAGCTGGACCAGCGCCTCGGCCACGCCGAAGAAACCGATCATCGCCACGATGTAGGGAATGCCGCCCATCAGGTCGATCGAGCCGTAGGTAAACCGCGCCTCGGCCGTCATCGGGTCGAGCCCGACCATGCCGACCAGCACCCCCAATGCGCCCGCGAAGGCGCCCTTGGCAAAACTTTCGCCCGACAGCGTGCCGACCAGCAGGATGCCGATGATCCCAAGCAGCATGTAGTCGCGCGAGTTGAATTGCAGCGCGATATCGGAAATCGCAGGCGCGGCGAGTGCCAGCGCCAGCACGCCGATCAGCCCGCCGATCACCGACATCACCGTGGACAGCCCGATCGCCTCGCCCGCCAGCCCCTTGCGGGCCAGCGGATAGCCGTCGAGCGCCGTGGCGATGGCGCTCGGCGCGCCGGGGATGTTCAACAGGATCGCGCTGCGCGCGCCCCCGTAGACCCCGCCGACATAGACCCCGGCGATCAGCGCAAGGGCTGCGTTCACCTCCCATTTGAAGGTAAACGAGATCAGGATCGACACCGCCATGGTGACCGACAGGCCCGGGATGGCGCCCACATAGATGCCCGCCAGCGTCCCCAGCGCCGTCAACACCAGGAGCGAGGGATCGATCCAGGAGGTCGCGAAGAAACCCAGCGCCTCGATCATGGCCAGACCGTGCCGGAGGGCAGGACCACCTGGAAGACAAGGCGGAAAACCACGTAGACGCCTGTGACGGACAGCGCGGTGATACCCGCCGCCCACAGCACGCCGCGCCGCCAGAGCATCCAGATCGACAGGAACAGGAAGACGCCCGAGGCCGGCAGGAAGCCCAGCCCGGGGATCGCCGCCCCGTAGGCCACGAGTAGCGCCACGAACAGGACCAGTTGCGGCGGGACGAGAAACCTGAGTGTTTCGCGCAACGAGGGGCGCGCGGGTCGGGGCCGAGCCAGCGCGTCGCGCAGGATGACCAGCCCGCTGACGACCATCACCCCGGCGGCCAGCATCGGGATCACCCCGCCGGTGGTCAGCCCGGAAAAGCCCGAGATGCCATAGGCCTGCTGAAATGCCAGCAGGCTGACGCCAAGCAGGGCAAGGGCGAAGACACGTTCGCCGGGGCGGAGATCGGAAGGCGGTTTCAACGCGCGGGGCGGGGCTGGCCCGGCGCGGCCGCAGGGGCGTGCGCCGGACAGGGGATCACGGGCGCGGAATGCCCAGGTCCTCGGGGCTGACCTTGGCGGCCCCGGTGTCCTGCAACACCCAGGTCGTGACCTGCTGCCACTTGGTCAGGAACGCCTCCGCCTCGTCGCCCGAGATGTTCATCACCACGTTGCCGCGGTTCGCCATCAGGTCCAGGAACCCGGGATCCTGCGCCGCGCCCGCGTAGACCTCGACGAGTTTCGCCTTGATCTCGTCGGGCACCTCGTCGCGCACGAACACCCCGTAGAACGGCCCCCAGGGCAGGAAGCGCTCCATCTCGGGCAGGGTGTCGGTGATCGGCGGCACGCCGGGCAGGATGTCGACCGGAGTCTGGTTGACCACTGCCAGCGCCCGCATGTTGCCCGCCTTGATCTGTTCGGCCGCCGCCGAGATGCCCGACGGCATGAAATCGACCTCGCCGCCCAGCATCGCGGTCAGGCCGGGGCCCTCGCCGTCGAAGGGGATCGCGGTGACCTCGAACGCGGCGGCATTGGCGATCAGCGCGCCAATGGTCGAGGGCAGGCCGCCCGGCCCGGTCGAGCCCATCTTGACCGCGCCCGGATCGGCCGCGATATCGTCCAAAAGCTCGGCCAGCGTCTGGTATTTCGAGTCCGCGGGCACGACGATCACGGCGACCCCGCGCCCGAGGATGTTGACCGGGTAGAAGGCGCTGTAATCCAGTTTGGAAACGCCCATCACGCCGTGCAGCTGCGGGTTCTCGGCCCCGTAGAGCAGCGTGTAGCCATCGGCCGGCGCCGCGTTGACGAAGGCCGTGGAAATCGCGCCCGCTGCGCCCGACTTGTTCAGCACCACGATGGGCTTGCCTAGCGCCTCTTCGGCGGCGGGGTTCACCGCGCGCGCCACCGTATCGGTCGCCCCGCCCGCGCCCCACATCACCACGCCCAGAACCTCGCGTTCCGGATACTCCGCCAGCGCAGGGCCGGCCGAGGCCAGGAGCAGGGCCGCCGCCGCGGCCTTCAGGTGTTTCTTCATGTCGTCCTCCCCTTCGGTCTTGTCCTTGCCTTTTGCGGCAGCTTTGCCGGCTTGGCCAGGGGAGCGCAAGTGCCCGAAAGGACAAGGCGCGCGGGGCCGGCAGGGGTGAGACGTGAATGGCCGTTCGGATCGGGGCCCTGGCGATCGATGTTGCCGCGCGTCAGTGCGGACCCCAGACCTGGCGCAAGACCATCCCGAGGGCCGCGACCATCCCGGCCCCAAGCGCATCGGCCAGGAGAGCGGCAAACTCCCTGCTCCGGCCGGCCAGGGGCAGGACCAGTTCGATCAAGTCGCCATTGCCGATCGCGCCAAGCACCATTTCCGGCAGCCACCGCGGCCGGAAGATCGCTGAACCCATGACCGCGTTGCGATGGCGGTGCCTGGCGTCAGGTGCAGGGGATGGCGTGTGCAGCAACGATTTTCCTGACGCGCACTTACCCTTTTGTGTGTCCCTTGCATTATTGATGCACACAGGCGAGCGTTCGGAACTGATCAAGGTCGTTCGCACTCCCGACCGGCGCAGGGGGCCTACCAGGACCTGTTGCGGCTGCAGCTCGACGAACGCGTCTCGGTCTTTGCCGGAACGGTCGAGACGCGGCACCGAAACGGGCGGACCTCTCTCTTCGAGCGGTTCCGCATCGGCACCGAGATGAAAAGCCGCGACCCGGACGAGGACGGACCCGCCCTGCGCGCGGCTGGACCGGGCCGAGGCGCTGAAGGCGGAGGCGGCCGCATACGGATCGCCCCCGGCTGTCATGGGCGCGGCGACCGCCTCGAAACCGGGGCGCTGCTTGCAGCGGCGGCGTCGCGGGCGTGCCCTGGTGCAGGACAGGGGGCTCCGACCTGCCCAGTCGTGCGCGTTCGAGATGGGATTTTATCGGGCCTTCGGGGACGACACCCCGGACGCGCCGCGTGCCAGGCGCGGGGTCCGGCGGGGCCGCCTGGCAATGCCGGTCAGCCGCGATCAGAGAGAAGGACACCAGGGCAATTCCCGAAAATACAGGGCCTCACGCCGCGCAGCGTCAGCCCGAGTGAGGACAGCCCGGGCATTCGGGGAGGTCGGAAGGCCGGGAACCGGATGACCGCGGATGAGGTGCCCGCCGTCGAGGCCGGGCGCTTCGGGAGGGCCGCGATCGGGCGCCCGGCAGGCGTAGATCCTCCGCCCGCACGATCTCGTCGCGAAGGCTCGCGCGCACGCCCTTGCGCGCGACGATTTCGGCGGGCGTGGGTGGCGCCAGAGCCGCGGCTTGATCGCGCGAGCTTTGCACCCCGGGGGCATGATCGGGGTCACGGGCGCCATGGTCGGGCCGCACGCCTGCGGGAGGTGCGACCGCGCGGGTCACGCTGCAGAACGACGAGCGGGGGCGCGCGTGTCTCACGGCATCGCTCCGCGGCACTGGCTTCGTTCCGGGAAACGCCTCCTCGCTCGGCGTCCCGTGCTGTCCACTCGGAGGCGGCCTGCGCGAGATGACGCGGGCGCGCCGGTTTCCGTCGGATGCTGGTGGCGGGCCACATGCGGCCCCGGACGTCGCGCCGCGCCGTGGCCGGTGCCTGTTGCCCGACCGGAGAGATCCCGTCACATTCCCGAGAGAAGCGGGGTCCCGCGGTGCAGCGCCTGGGATCGACCTGGCTTCGGCTCGTGAGGTGACGGCTCTGGCTTCGTTGTGGGAAGCGCTTGCTTGCGCTTCGTGTGAGACGATGCCCGGGTCGCGCATCCTTTGCCCGCGCCGGGTCGCGCCCGTCTCCGGGGGATCATTCCCGGGACAGGCTGGTGGGTTCGTTTCGGCAGATCGGTCGACAGCGCGCACTCAGACCTCGCTGGCCGTACGATACGAGTGGAACTCATCTTCCGAGACTTGAAACACACCCGGTTCGAGCCTTTGCGCGTGGGCGCACATCGCGCGCGCCGCCGCCGTCAGAAGCTCGTCTTTCCTGTCGTCGGAGGGGCTCTCCGCGCCCACCCCGAAATGTCGTGCGAGCAGCTTCAGGATCTCGATTCGGTTCTGCATCGAGATGCAGAGGGTGCGGGTGACCTGGCCGTCGCGGACCACGGTCTTTTCCTCGAAATCGAGCAGGCCGAGCTGGTCCGGGCGTGCCCGTGTCACGTCGAGGCGAAGGCCCCCGGTTTCGGGATCCGGCACGAAAAGGTTCGACAGATCCGCGAAACCTTGGCGCCACAACGCCGAAACGAACTCTTCCCGCGTCGCGGGCGCGTGTTCCACGCTCAGGCGCAGCGCGCGCAGCCGCGCCTGGATCTCCGGCCGGGCAAGGAGCACCGGCCAGACCCGGTCGGAGAAGCGCCCATAGCCGGCTTCGCGCGCGGCTGCGGGACCGTCGAACCCTATGGCGAAGGCCCGGGCGAATTGCTCGCGCCGAGGCTTGAGCTGGGCCAGATCGAGAGACCGGACATAGCCTTCGAACAGGCGATCCTGTTCTTCTGGGCTGAGGGAGACCTTCCGGCGCGCCATCAGGAGTCCTCCCGCATCGAGACGAGCCGGCGCAAGGCCCGGTGAAGACTGCTAGACGCCTCGGCGCGATACCGGGAAAGGCGCCGCGTTTCCTCGAGCGCCGCGCCAAGAGCGTCTTCTTCCTCGTCCTTGTCCTCGTGCACTGCGCTCGCGATCCCGGCGTCGAGTGCGTGCTCCGCTCGGGCTTCGGCCGCGCGGACGATTTCGAGCCGGGCGAGGGCCAGGGCAAGCTCGTCCCGGAGCGCGGGATCGATCGCCATCAGGGGCCCGGCGTGCTCCGGTTCGAGGGCGGTCCGGATGATGACGGCCTTCCGCGCGGCCAGCGCCTCCCTGGCGAAGACGCCATGCCGGCGCGCATTGCCGGCGGACCGGGCCTTGCCCGCGGCGCTGCGCGGGCCGGTAGATCTGGACGCGTTGGCCCTGTTCGCCGCCAGCTTCCGAGCACTCGTCATCAGGAAACCTCCTCGGCATCGGGGATCGCCTGCTGTTTGCCGCGTGCGCGCAGCGCCTCGAGATCCTCTATCGCCCTGGCGCGCTGCCTGCGGTTGGCCGCGATCTGGCGGTCGAGCTGATCGAGCGCCTTGGCCGACGCGATCCAGGCGCGCGCTTCGACCGCCTCGATCTCGATGCCGCAGGCGGTGATGATCGCCTCGGCCTGCAGCCTGTCCTCCGGCGACCCGTAGGCCCAGGCATTCGACAGTGCCCGCTGGCGCGGGCCATCCCGGTCACGCGGATCGGGGATGTTCGCGTTGCTGCGATAGAGCTCGGCCTCGACGATATCGCGCATGCGCGCGCGCAGGATGCGGCCGATCCGATGTTCATCCTGGCGCATCCGCCGCGTGAGATCGGCGATTTCCTCGACCAGCAATTCCTCGAAGGGCGAGTCCGGCGCGAATTGCGCATGGACGAGGCGCCTGATGTAGTCCGCGTCGAGTGCCCGCTCGCCGGGCGCGGCGGGGACGGTCGGCAGGTGCGACCCGGACCGGTACTCCGGCGTCTCAACGAGGATGTCGGCAGGGGCTGGAGTCGTCGACGGGGGCTTGGTCATGATGTTTCTCCTCTCGGGATTGCGTTCGAGACGGAGAGGACATCATGCACTCTTCGGGACGACCTTAGCCGATGATGCGGTTGCCATCAAGGTCAGCGCAAGATGTCGGGGGCTTTGCGAGGTTACTGCGACAGGCGCACGGTCAGGGCTGGCGGGGCGGTACTCCGATACGGAGCCCGGGCCGGTCGTCCGGCGCGCCGATGAACTCGATCCCGGCGGCTTCGAGGGCGCGCCTTATTGCAGCAAGATTGCCCTTGCGGGATTTCGGGACGCCCTCCGCCACCTCGTAGCGCACGATTGTCGCGGTGCCGACGCCTGTCCGGTCGGCCAGCTCCTGCACGGACCAGTTCAGGGCGCCACGCGCCGCGCGAATTTGCCGTCCGGTGAGGGGCACGTCTTGCATTATGACAAATAATTTATCATAATACGCGTATGACACAAGGCACGATGAATCACGGCTGGCAATCCGAATTCCAACGCCTCGAAGGCGCCTACGCGCCGGCTACAATGCGTAGTTATCGCTCCGATGTCGAGGTGTTCGTGCATTGGTGCGACGGCCAAGGGATCGCACCCTTCCCGGCCGACACCGCCACGGTTTGCGCCTTCCTCGAGGACCAGGGCCCCCTGCACGCCCCCTCAACGGTGCGCCGACGGCTCTACGCGATCCGCAAGATCCACCGCCTTCTGGACTTGCCCGACCCGACCCAGGCCGAAGACATCAATCTCAGCCTGCGGCGGGTCCGCCGGGCCAAGCACGCGCGCCCGAAGCAGGCCAAGGGCCTGACCCGGGACTTCCTGGAGAGGTTTCTGGAGGTGCAGCCCGACACGCCCTGGGGTCTGCGAAACCGCGCGATGCTCTCGCTCGGTTACGACCTGCTGACCCGGCGGTCGGAACTGGTCGCGCTTCGCACCGACGACGTGGTCTGGCGAAGCGACGGAACGCTGCGCGTCCTGATCCGGCGCAGCAAGGCCGACCCGTTCGGCGAAGGACGCATCGCCTTCAGCTCACGCCGGTCGGCGGATCTTCTGGAGGAGTGGCTGGCGTTTCGCGGCATGGAAATTACGCCGCTCTTCTGCGCGATCTACCAGGAGAAACCCATCGACCGCGCCCTCAGCACCACAACGGTTAAACGCCTCATCAAGTCATCCGCCCGTGACGCCGGGCTGGACGCAAGTGTCGTCGGGGAATTCAGCGGACACTCGATGCGGGTCGGTGCGGCGCAAGACCTACTCCGCGCAGGCCACGATACCGCGGCGATCATGCGCGCCGGCGGCTGGAAGAGCGTGAACGTGCTGGCGCGGTATCTGGAACAGGCGGAGTACAATGTGTGGGGTTAGAGCGGCATAGCAATATACGCCAGACCGCCTATCCGGCTACCACAGGCTGGTCAAACTTCCTGCGTCACGAGTTCTGGGCCTTCATCGGAGATCGAATTTGGCTTCGCTTCTGTCACGTTGACACGAGTCCAGCCCGGTCGCCCCACGGCCACGTAAGCCTCGAACCCCGCACCGCGGACATCCTCGGGCGGGTAGACGTTGCGCAGGTCGGCCATCCGCGGTGCGGCCATGGCGCGCGCGATCTGGGTCAGGTCGAGGCCGCGGAACTCGTTCCACTCGGTCAGCAGGACGACCGCATCGGCACCCGCCGCGGCGCCATAGGGGTCCTCGAC
>NZ_SLXP01000004.1:98324-258404 GCF_004343075.1 Rhodovulum marinum | reverse complement strand
ACCGTCGCGTTGAAATCATGCCGCAACTGCTCGTAATCCTCCGGGAATGGCTTCTCCAGGGACTCCGACAAATCCCCCGCAGACAGGCGCTGCAGTGAAGCACTCAGGGTCGCAACCACGCTGTCCTGATCCAGTCGAGCTGCCTCGCGGGCACGGGCGAGTTCGTCGGTTTCGGCAAGACGGTCGCGAAAAGCCGCTAGCGAGCGACCAAGAAGTCCAAGCTCGTCGCCGCGGTCAGCGACTGGGATCTGGGTATCGTATCGACCGCGAGCGACCTCGTCCATCGCGCGTACGAGGCACGCGAGGGGACCGGTTATCGTCCGTGAGCCCAGGATACTGATCACCAGTGCGACGAAAAGGCCGACCACAACGAAAAGCGCGACCTTCTTCTGAAAATTCGTCAGGTTGGATTGATATTCGGCCTTGTCCAGTTCCGCGACGAGCGTCCAGTCTGCCCAATCAAGACCAAGTGGCACCGCAAAGGCGAGACTCTCGCGGCGCGCAATCCCCTCGACACCGTAAAACGGACCAGTTTGGCCCCCAAGTATGGCTGCTATGAAGGGTCGAGGGGGCAGTTGCTCTAGAACTCCGAACCGGCCGTCGAACCGGGACACCGTGCGCGCCGCACCATCCGGACCGAGAACATACATGTCACCAAATTGACCAAGCGCTGAGGCTCTTGTCACCAGAGAGGAAAGCTCGTCGACCGCAATCTGGATGGCCAGAACACCAATCCGCAAACCAAGATGATCGAAGACCGGCGTTGCCATGAAGGCCGCCGGAGCGCCGGCCGCAGGAGCATAGGCGGTGAAATCTACGGTCGCCACCTGACCTTCAGATGCTTCGGCAGCGGCACGAAACGCAATGCCGAGACCGGTATCGGCCAGGGGTGACGCATCAAAATCTTGGCCGAAATCCGACCGTTTCATCGCGGAATACAGAAGGCGCCCGTCTGGATCGAAAAGGAAGATGTCCTCATACCCCAGATCGGAAAGAGATCTTGCAAAACGTGGGTGAACCGACTTGTGCACTGCGGAATAGGCGGTGCCGTCGCCGGCATCGTAAAGCATCTGCCGCTGGTTTGCCGGCTTCGGATTGGCCGCAACATAGGACACCCGCGCCCGTTCGAGCGAGCCACCATCCACCTGCACAGCCAAACGGAAATTCCGGATCGTCGCGGCGACGAATGGGCTCGAAGCTTCCGAGGCGACCTGGCCCCGCATGTTGGCGAACCAGTCTTCGATGCGCTCGGCCTGGTCACCGGCGAGTGTTTCAAGACTGTGGATAGTGGTGTCGCGCTGCAACAAATAGGCGTTCTGGTAAAGCACGAACCCCATGAAGCCGGTGACTGAAAGAACGATCGCGGCGATCGAGAGTGGCAGTCGCCGGCTGATCGGCATTTCGAAAATTTTTTTCAGCATGGCGTTGCCCCAAGCCTCCACGGCGGTGATCTTGGCCCCCATTCGGCCCCACCACGATTGAAATTCGGTTACCGTCGCATCGGTTCGGGAGGCCGTCCGAAGTAAACGTCCTAAAAGACGTCGATATGCCCGCCGACATGGGGAGTGTCGCGGCGAGCAGGACCCCCGAGAACCGACCGAAGCTGGTCGAGCCGGAGCGCACAAACAACGGCGCGCGGCACTTCCGTTCCGGTCGGCACCTCGGCAGCAAGATGGCGCGAGAGCGGGCCGAGGTCCTCGAGAATCTGGATCACGAGGTCGACCAATTGAAGTTCGCGAGCGCCGCCCGCCCCGGGGCCAGGCAGGACTTTGTGGGCGAGAACGGCACGCTCATAGCGACGAAGGAGTTCGGCGGCGTGGTCGAGTTCATTGCCCAGACCACATAGCAACGTATCCAGTGCCATTGCCTCCGACGCTTCGGAGCCCGGCGTTGGGTCCGCGCCGCTCACAGCCGGCCCACCACGGCCTCGATCGCCTTCTTCATGGTGGCGGTCGTGAAGGGTTTCTTGACAAGGTTGTTCAGACCAAGCTGCTGGCCCTTCTGGATAAGTTCGGGCGTCGGCGTTCCGGTGACAAGGATATATCCGATCCGCTGGGTCGAGCGATTGCGCCGAAGCCCTTCGAGCAGCTGCAGACCATCCATCCCGGGCATGTTGTGATCGGCCAGGACCAGGTGCACAGGATCGGCGACCAGCCGGTTCAGCGCGGATTTGCCATTGTTCTCGGCGCTGATCTGATAAATGCCGATCTCTTCGAGTGACTGCGTGACAAGACCACGGCTCACGGCCATATCGTCCACGACCATGACGCGAATGGAATCCTTGAGCGACATCTTCAATCCTTTCCTTCTTGGGGTATGGTGCGAGGCACCGACCCGGAGCGCTTGCGATAGGAGGTGACACCGGCGGTTTCGAGCAATTCGACAGCCGGGCCGGTGACACGCTCGGAATGACCGATGAACAGCATGCCGCCGGCCGGCAGTTTTTCGGCGAACCGGTGCCAGAGTGATTGCTGGGTCGGCTTGTCGAAATAGATCGCGACGTTGCGGCACATGATAACGTCGAACCGACCGGACATAGGCCATGAGCCGTTGATGTTGAGCCGGCGAAAGGCCACGAGTGCACGCACATCGGCACGGATCTGGCGTGTCGGTCGCTTGCGATCGGCGGCGTCGAAAATTCGTCCCTCCCAGTCACCCGGCGGGGTCTTGCATTCCTCGGCTGGGTAGGTGGCGCCCTGGGCGCGGTCGAGTACGAAGGGATCGAGATCCGTCGCGAGGATCTTTAGATCAAGCCGGGCGGCCTCGGGACAAAGCGCAAGCACGCTGCCGGCCAGCGAATAGGGTTCCTGACCAGTCGAGCAGCCTGCGGACCACAGCCGTACACGCCCCCGGTTCCGCGCCCGTTCGATCAGCGGCGGCAGGACCTCGCGTTCAAGTTGGGTGAAGTGATGCTGCTCGCGGAAGAAATGGGTGACATTCGTAGTCAGAACCGAAATGAAATGGTCGGCCTCTTCCTCGAGATTCGCGCGCAGATAATTGTGGTAGGCCGTGAAGTCGTCCAGACCAAGCGTAACGATCCGCTTGCCAAGCCGCGAGTGGATCATCGCCTTCTTCGACGGCTCGAGGTGTAACCCGTATTCCGACTTCGCGAATCCGGCGATACGGACGAAATCGCTTTCGTCAAACGGGATGTCCGCGGACCTTCGGAAGGCAGAAGAGGCAGGCAGCGCGGTCATGCGACTTCCTTGAACCCATGCGGCAAAAGTACAGACGGCGACAGGATGCGCGACATCCCGTCCTCGACCGAGATCAGGCCGAGAATACTGTTCGGCACGTCACCGCGACCCATTGCGGGGGCTTCGCAGATCTGCTCGCCACTCACCGTCAAAATCTCGGACACCGAGTCGACGAGAAGACCGACGGTCTTGTCGCCCACCGCCACCACCATGATGACATGGCGCGGAGAGGCATCACACTCACCAAGGCCCAGCCGCGCCGCGAGATCCACGATCGGGATCACCGCACCGCGCAGGTTCATCACGCCCAGCACGGCCTCCTCGGCCTGGGGCAACGCGGTGACAGGGGACCAGCGCCGGATTTCACGGATCTGCGTGATCTCGATGCAGAAGCTCTGACCGCCCGCCTTGAGCGTCACGAACTCCAACACCTCATCCTCAGCCCATTGCTGCGGTTTCGGCATGCTGCGTCTCCTCTTTGAACGACACGTCCCGGCCGAGATCCCCGGCCAAGGTCAGGATGGCATCGGTATCGATGATCAGGGCGATGCGACCATCGCCCAGGATGGTGGCGGCCGAGATTCCCTCGATCGCGCCATAGTTCCCCTCGAGACTCTTCACGACCACCTGGCGTTGGTCCGAAATGTCATCTACGGCCAGCGCGACCTGACCAGAATGTTCCGACCGGATCAGGATCAGGATGTTGTCGGCGCTGATCGAAGGGTCGGCGGTGAAGCCGAGAAGATGACCGAGATGCACGATCGGCACGTAAGTGCCACGGATCGAAAGCAGGCGGCCCTGACGGCCGAAAGGCACGACGTCCTGGGCGCGCGGGCGGATCGTTTCCAACACGCTGGAAAGTGGCGCAACCAGGGTCTGGCCGGCCGCGTGGATGACCATGCCGTCCATCACCGCAAGCGTCAGCGGCAAGGAGATCGAGAACTGCGTGCCCTCGCCCGGCCGGCTGGAGATCGATACCTTTCCGCCAAGCGACGTGATCGCAGTCTTGACCACATCCATACCCACGCCGCGGCCCGACAGGTTGGTTACCTTCTCGGCCGTCGAAAAACCGGCCATGAAGAGGAGGTTGTCGATCTCGCCCTCGGAAAGCTTGGCGTCGGGCGGGACGAGGCCCTTGGATACGGCGATTTCCAGAATACGCTTTCGGTTCAGCCCAGCGCCGTCATCGGCAATCTCGATAAGGACGTCGCCCGAACGATGCGCGGCCGACAGCCGGATCGTGCCCAGCGCGGGTTTTCCTGCAGCCGTTCGTTTCTCGGGGCTTTCTATCCCATGATCCACGGCGTTGCGGATCATGTGCGTCAGCGGCTCGGCCAAACGCTCGACCAAGGTCTTGTCGATTTCGGTCGCCTCGCCCTCGGTGGCAAGCACGACTTCCTTGCCAAGCCCGTCGGCGGCCTCGCGGACGATCCGCTGCATTCGCTGGAACAAGGGTTTGACCGGCTGGGCGCGGATCGCCATGACGCCTTCCTGCAACTCTCGCGCGAGATACTGGTAGTCGTCGAGATCCCCCATGATGTCGGAATTCGAGGCAAGCCCAGTTTCGATCAACTTTTGCGCGATGACAGCCTGGTTGATGATCAGTTCGCCCACCGTGTTGATCAGACGGTCGACCCGTTCAGGGTCGACGCGAAGCGTGGTCTGCGGCACCGATGCGGCGGCCTTGGCCGTGCTTTTGGCTCGATCAGCGGACGGCGGTTCCATGGGTGCCGGCGATGGGGCATTTGTTGCGGCCAACGCCTGCTCGAACGGGGCCCGAGGCTCTGCGACGGCCGGGGCAACGGGCTCGGCCACGGGCATCGTTGCGGAGGCAACTGGCGCGTCCAGATCGGTCGGCGCAGCGACGGTTTCGATTTCGGCGACAGAGTCGGCAGTATCGGGGCCGTCGATTTCCTCGATCTCGCAAAGATCCTCAAGAAACATGAAAACGTCGCGAATGGCCGCCTCGGTAACCTGGCCGGTCACAGTGAGGTCCCAATTCAAATAGCAGTGTTCCGGGTCGAACGAAGCCGCGGCAGGCAATGCGGAAAGGTCACAGCGCGTTTCGACCTGGCCGAGCGCGGCGAGTTCCGAAAATAGCAGCACGGGGTCATGGCCGTTCCGGAACAGGTCGGAAGACGCGGAAAGGCGAATACGGAAACGGCTTTCGGCCGGGTCGCCGGTCCCATCTTCGTCACCGATCGGGTCGAGCACCAATGGCTGAAAGCCAAAGAACTCCTCTTCGGCTTGTGCCTCCTGGGGCGCCGCATCGTCGGCATCGCCCGCAGCTGTGGTACCCGCCAGTTCATTCAACTTGTCGAGGATCGCGGGCATTGCCTCGGGGATTTCTTCGCTTTCGGTCTGCGCGAGTTCCACGAGATCGGCCAGCATGTCGCCCGAGCGCAGTATGGTGTGCAACGCGTCGGTATCGGGCACCAGATCACCCGATCGAACCCGGTCGAGCACCGTTTCGAAGCAATGGGCGAACGTCACCAGGTTCTCCAGACCGAAGGCCCCCGCCGCCCCCTTGATCGAATGCACGGCCCGAAATATCGCGTGCACCGTCTCTTCGCCGGCCGTGCCGGCGATCATGTCCTGAGACCCCTCGGACAGCTGTTCCAGCAAATCCTCGCACTCGGCGAAGAACGTGGCTTTGAGATCGTCGCGCGACATGGTCAGCGGGCCCCCGTCACACGGCGGATCACGTTGATCAGGCCCTCGTCCTCGAACGGCTTGACGATCCAGCCGGTCGCCCCGGCCTTTCGCGCGCGTTCCTTCAGTGCCGGGCCGCTTTCGGTCGTGAGAACCAGGATCGGCACCCGGGTGTTCACCGCACCGCCGCGTATATGTTCTATCACGCCGAAACCGTCCATCCGGGGCATGTTGATATCGGTGATCACCGCATCGTACTGATCCTGTTCGAACACGCTGACACCATCGGCGCCATCATTGGCGGTGGTGACGGTAAAACCCGCCGAACTGAGGACCTCGCGCACCATCTCGCGGATGGTGAGGGAATCGTCGATGGCAAGTACGTTGATCATTACTGCACTCCTTCGGGGCCGAGGATCGCGTCGCGGAGGCCGAGAAGCGTCAGCCCCTCGACGAAATCGGCGGACGGTTCGGGAACGGAAAACGATCCGCCGCCAGCCTCGACATGGCGCCGGAGCACGGTCAGAACCTGGGCCGACAGCGCCGTGGGCGCGCCGGACGCCCGGACCGTGACGCTGTGCGGTCCCTCGCCGAGCACGGACTTTACGATGTCTCCGGGCGCGTCGGCCCAAGCCGGATCGTTTATGTCGAGGTCGATCTGACGATCAGAGTCCATGACGATTCCCCGTTACGCTGCATGTCATGCGATGCCTCAATCTGATTACCCCCACGAAGCCTAAGAACTGGTGAACGTCTCTCGTCCGGGCTGAGGTGATCCGGCGAGGCGCCACGCGGGGCGTTTGGTCTATGACCGGGGGATTGGCCGAATCTTTGGCCGCCCAGCGGCATACCGATGGCGGGTGCATGTCATCAACCGCCGGATCAGACGGCAAACCCCTGAAGATGCAGGGAATCAATCCGCCTGGGAAACGAGCTTATTTTTAAACAAAATCGCGTAATTGCGCAGGTTGCGCGAAGTCGGCAAAGCCGGGCGCGTGCCGCGCTCGCGACGGATCGGGAGGGCCTGCACCGTCGGGCAGTTGAAAGGCCTTACCGTGGCTGGCGCGGACGACCTCGCCTTAGCGTGACCTGCGGCCCGAATTCGGGAAGTAAACCGGAGCGCAGGCGCGGTTCGAGTGATGGGCAATTGCCGCTTGGGGGCCTCTTTTCAAGGCGTCGAGCAGCGATCCCGATCTCGGATATCTCCTTCTCTCCTGCACAATCCGCAAAGCTCACACCGGTGTGATGAGCGCACTTGGGGCTCTGTCTCAAGGCATCGGGTCCTCTCGCCGCAGCCTGACTGAGCTACTCCCCGATCACTGGACAGGATCTGGCGTAGTTTAAGCTACTCGTTGCACCTGCTGACCAGGTTGGTTGATATCATTTCTCTGCCAACAGGCCAGCGCCGGTGGCTTGCCACCCAGGGCTGAATGAGGGTGCCGGTGGTTGTAGAAGGTCATCCGCTTCCGGATGGCCGCCCTTGTCTCCGACCCTGTCTTCCAGGGGTGCCGGCAGACGCGCTCGTATTTCAGGGTGCGCCATAGCCTCTCGAAGAAGATGTTCTCGAGGAAGCGGCCTTTCCCATCCATCGAGATGCGCACGCCGGATCGGCGGAGCCGGTCCGTCCATGCGAAGGACGTGAAATGCGAACCTTGATCGGTGTTCATGATCGTAAGCGTCGTCTGACGGTCACCCGGTTTTCAGGTTGACGGCTGGAAGTTCCACGGGAGCAGGTCGTCGAGCCGGCTTTGGGGATGGCCGTTCGCGATGGCCTCGAGGGTGGCCTTGAGATAGGCGAAGGGCTCCACGCCGTTGATCTTGCAGGTCTCGATCAGCGAGGCGATGCGGCCCCAAGTTCTGCCGCCCTCGTCATGACCGGCGAAGAGTGCATTCTTGCGATTCAGGGCAATCGGACGAACCAGATTTTCGACGGCGTTGGAGTCGATCTCGACGCGGCCGTCGGTCAGGAAGGTCTGCAGCCCGTCCCAATGGTCATGGATATAGGCGAGCTTTTCGCCGAGGCGGGACTTGGCGGAGACGCGCAGGCGTTGCGCTTGCAGCCACTCGCCGAAGGCGGCGACCAGAGGTGCGGACCCGGGCCTGACGGGCCGACAGGCGCTGGCCGGGGGCGCAGCCGCGGATGTCTTTCTCGATCGCGTAGAGTTCGGCGATCCGGCGCAGGGCGAGCCATTGGTGCGCCATTGGTTCAAGCACAATGGCGAACGGCGGCGATCTCGGAGCCGTCGCGGTCGAAGACCTCTTTCAGCTTGCGCCTCGCATGGGCCCAGCAATGCGCCACGGTGATCGGATCGCCGCCTTTCCGGGACGGCCTGGTCAGCCGGTTATAGCCCGGATATCCGTCGATCCGTGAGGCATGCCATCAAAGCCGGTCAGGACGGTTTCCGCGTTCTGGCCGTGGCGGCCGGGGGCGTAGAAGTAGACCACCCCGGGCGGATCGTCCCCGCCCCATGATCGATCGTCGCGGGCCAGCGCCCAGAGATAGCCGGTTTTCGTCTTGCCCTTCCCCGGGTCCAGCACCGGCGCTGTGACGTTCTCCGGGGCTTACGCGGCGCCACGGTCCCCTGCGAACTCCATGAAGAGCTTGGTGGACCGTTTCAGATGTTCGGCCAGCCCGTCATGCCCCTTGCGGAAATCGACCGGCCGCGTCGCCACCAGGATGCGCACCTTGTGCGAGGGCATCATCATGCCGGTGCCCCGAGCGCGCGCACGATCTCGGCGACCCGGCCGGCCGATGTGGCCGCGTCAAGCCGAAGCAGCACCGCGCCGGAAACGATCTCGATCCGCTCCGGCACCGTGGCGCTGGCCGGACCTTCCGGCGACATCCCGGCATCGCACAGGACCAGCGGCGCAAACGACGGTTCGTCATCAAGGGCTGGCAACACAAGCTTCCCGTCGCGGGCCAGGCGCCGCCATTCCGACACGTGGTTCGGCCGCAGCTCATACTGCGCGGCCACGGCATTCACCGTCGCCCCCGGCAGCAGCGTCTCCGCCACAACCCGCGCCTTCACCTCATCCGGCCAGCGCCGCCGCCCGTCCTCGTAGATCACCACGCCCAGTGACCTGAGAAACTCAGTCATAGTCTCCATGGAGAAAATCCACCCCTGTCATCCAACAGGAAAGGACTCGCAGAACCGGAAAATCACAGGAAAGTGGGGATAAAGCCCCGATTACTCATGATCTCGGGTGTGCCGAAATTGTGAATGGCCTCGGTCATTGCCTCGACGCAGAAGTCCGCCTTTAGCGTGTTCGAGACGCGCGAGGCCAAGACCTTGCAAGTGTGCCAGTCCATGATCGCCACGAGGTAAAGGAACCCACGGCGCATAGGCAGATAGGTGATATCCACGCACCAAACCTGGTTCGGACTATCGATCGGCAGTCCTATGAGCAGAGAGGAATAGGTCTTGTGGCCCTTCGCCGGCCTGCTCGTGTCGGGCTTCTGGTAGATCGGTATCAGCCCCATGAGGCACATCAGTCGGCGTAGCGCCGACAACATCCTCGCCCGCGATTTCGAGGCCGACCGTCCAAACCAGAAATGGCTGGCCGACTTCACCGATATCTGAACCGCCAAGGGCTGGCTGTATGTCGCGGTCGTGCTGGATCCGATCTCGCGGCGCATTGTTGGCTGGTCCATGAAGGCGGATCGCGATGCCGCGCTGGTCATGGATGCGCCGATGATGGCGGTCTGGCGGCGCGGCAAAGGATGCCAGGCGACTGACATCTCATTGTCGGGACGGCCTGCGACTTCGGGCCGCTGCGCGGGATGATCGCGGACGACCGTTATGCCGAACACCACAAGGCCCTAAATTTCTTACAATTTATAAAATTTTAATGCGGGACCTTCCTTCGCCGTCCGAAGATTCTTGCCAGCTTCTCCGGCTTTGCCTTCCTGGTTTCAACCCTGGACCGGCCAAGGTGAAAGCAGACCCGGCCCAGAACCGAGTCCGCCCAGATTCTGCGGTCGTTTTCCGGAGGGTGCGAGGATGTTACAGAACCTTCTCAGGCCGCCGGGGCACGAAGGGCAGAACTCGGCGCTGCCCCCGAAGCCTGGAACCGCGCGACCAGGGCACGCAGCCGCTCTCCTTCACTCTGCAGCGTGTCGCTTGCCGCGGTCGTCTCTTCGAACATCGCCGCATTGTGTTGCGTCACCTGGTCGAGCTGACCAACCGCGATATTCACCTCGCCGAGTCCAACCGCCTGCTCGCCGGCGAGTTTCGCGATTTCACTGACCCGTTCGGTCACACCACCCACCGCCTCGACGATGGCCCCCAATGCCTCGCCCGTCCGGCCGACAAGGCCGACGCCCTGCTTGACCTTCTCGCCCGAGGACGAGATCAGTGCACCGATCTCGTGGGCGGCTTCCGTGGTTCGCAGCGCCAGCGCGCGCACTTCGGAGGCGACCACGGCAAAGCCGCTGCCTGCGCCGCCAGCGCGCGCCGCCTCGACGCCTGCGTTCAGCGCCAGCAGGTTGGTCTGGAATGCGATATCGTCGATCACGTGGATGATCCGCGCGATTTCCTCGGCCGAGGCGTCGATCTCGCCCATTGCCCGCACCGTTTCGCCGACGATATCGGCGCCCGATTTCGCCTTGGCGATGGCGTCGCGGCCGATTTCGTCGGCATCGCGTGCGCCCTCGGCCGTCGATCCGATCGAAGTCGTCAGGTCCTGCAGCGCGGCGGCCGTCTCTTCCAGCGTTGCAGCCGCGTTTTCGGTGCGGCGCGACAGGTCATGCGCCGCCGAATTTATCGACTCGACGCTGCCGGTAATCGTCATCGCCGAGTCCGAGATATCGGCGATCAGCATCGCCAGACTTGAGACAGTAGCGTTGTAGTCGCGGCGCAGCCCCTCATACCCGTTACCCAACTCGGAATCGATCGTCGCGCCCATGTCGCCCGCGGCAAGCCGGCGCAACCCTTCGGCCAACCGGTCGACCACCGCCTTCTGATGCGCCTGGGCCGTCTCGCGCTCTTGCTGAAGGCGCTGTTCGTCGATCAACCCGTCCCGGAAATGGACCAGAGCTTCACACATCTCACCCAGCTCGCCGCCCTGCGCGCAGCCCGCGGCGAATTCGACGCCGAGATCGCCATCGGCCATGCGTTTCATCCTGGCAATCAACTCGCGCAGGGCATGCGAAATACGGCCCGCCAGAAGGATCGCCAACCCAAGCCCGGCCAAAAGCGCGACAAGCGCCGCCCCAATGGCAAGGCTTCGCATTTGCCCGGCGATGGCCAGATAGGCCGCGCGCGGGACCAGCACATGTACGATCCCCGCCGGATCGCCCGAGAAATCGGTTACCGGGAAGGCACGTGCGGCATAGCTTTGACCGTCCATCTCGACGATCGCCGGCGGTGTCGGTGCCGTGCTGGCCGCCAACGCCGCATCTCGGTCCAATAGCGCAGGGCCGGGAAAATTGGCGCTGGTGCGGCGCAATTCCGCATCGGCCTCGGAAAACCCGGCGATGGCGCGGTCCGGCAGAACGTAGAATTCCAACCGGGTGTCGGTGTCCTGTACCAGTGCGGCAAAGAAAGCCTCGTCTAGGTCTAGCCCGATCTCGATCGTGCCGACATGGGCGCCGTCATGGGTGACCGGCGCTATGCCGCGGATGCCGAGGCCCGCCCGCCCCCGTTCCAGCCCCGCCACCGGCATGCGCCGGGCATTCGCCTCGACAACGGTCTGGCGAAACCCGGAAAGATCGTCTCCGAACTTGCCCGGCTTGTGCACCCTCAGCAATGAATGGGCATCAGGCTGATGGAATTGAAATTGTGCGATTCCACGCTCGCGCTTCATGCGTTCGAAACCGGGAACGAACATGGCCGCCAGCTTGTCGCGATCGTTTGCGGCGGCCGCGGCCTGCACATCCGGGATCCCGGCGACAAGTGCGGCACTGGTCACCGCGCTTTCGATTCGGTCGCCAAGTGCTGCGTGGAACCGAAGCTCGACCTGCTCCAGTTCACGTGCGGTACCGTTTCCGATCAATCCCTGCGTACCAATCAACATCGGAACAAGGACAAGCACAGCGGTCATCAACACAGCCGCGGCAATCGACAGGACGATCTTGGTACGAAATGTCATGGCATGTTCCCCTGCAGGGCTGCCGTGCCCGATTGCCGGACCGACTCGGGGAAGCAGGCTGTAGGAAACATGTTAAGGTGCCCTTACCGACCGCCGGGCGCCCGACCGTACCCTGAGCGGTAGGTGCGCTGTTCGATTCGTATGGCCTCGATCATCGCCGTCAGGGTCGCCAGCATCGCCTCTTCGGCGCAGGTCATCCGCCCGCGGGCATTTCAGACGACATGAACGTCGATGCCCGGCTGGCGGTCGAAGGGTTGCGGCCAGAGCAAGCCACCCTTTACATCCCGCCGCACAGCATGAACCGGCAGCGGTCCAACGGCCAAGGGCGTTTTGGAGCGAATGCGCGCCAAGGAACAGCGCGAAACCGCCCCCGATCCCGCCGACAGGCGCCGGGTGCGGGTTCGGGCCACAGACAGAGTGCAAAGGCTGTTCAAGGCGATGGCTCCGGCGGCGCACGGGATCACTGCCGAAAATTTGCCTCCACTCTCGCCCGAGAACCGGGCGGTATTTCTACCGCTGCTGGAAAAGCTGGGCTGAACGTCAGACCCCAAGGTAGCGTTTCAACATCTCGGGGCGGGCGCGCAGGTCGGCGGCATCGGCGTTATCGCGGACCTGGCCGTTCTCGATGAACACCACCCGGTCGGCCGAAGACATCACTGCGTCGAGCCGCTGTTCGACCAGCAGGATCGCCACGCCCTCGGATTTCATGCGCACCACCACCTGCCGGATCGCCTCGATCATCGAGGGTTGGAGACCCTCGGTCGGCTCGTCCAGCAACAGCACGCGTGGCTCGAGACACAGCGCCCGGGCCGTGGCCAGCATCTGCTGTTCGCCCCCCGACAACGTCTCGGCGCGCTGCCCCATGCGGTCGGCCAGCCGCGGGAACAGCTCCAGCACGCGGGTCAGCACTTGCGGCGGGCTGGGGCGCACCCGCATCCCGATTTCAAGGTTCTGCGCCACGGTCAGTTCGGAAAACAGCCGCCGCCCTTGTGGGATATAGCCGATGCCGCGTTTCGGCACCTCGTGGGCGGGCAGTCGGGAAATGTCTTCGCCCTCCAGCGTGATGCGGCCGGCGGTGAGCGGCAGAAGCCCCATGATCGCCTTCATCGTGGTGGTCTTGCCCGCGCCGTTCCGTCCCAGAAGGCAGGTGATTTCGCCGGGACGCGCGGTCAGCGACAGCCCGCGCAGCACCTGCACCGGGCCATAGCCCGCGTCGATGCCGTCAAGCTCAAGCATCGGCCCCGGTCCCCAGATAGGCCGTCTGGACGGCCGCGCTGGCATGGATCTCGGCGGGCGTGCCCTCGGCCAGCACCTCGCCGAAATTCAGCACGGTGATCCGGTCGGCCAGTTCCATCACCACGTCCATGTTATGCTCGATCAGCAGGATGGTGGTCTCGGCGGCAAGGTCCCGGATCAGCGCGTTGAACCCGGCGATTTCACTGTCGGCAAGCCCTTGGGTCGGTTCGTCGAGGATCAGCAGGCGCGGGCGCTGGGCGAGGCCCATCGCGACCTCCAGAAGGCGCTGGTGGCCATAGCTGAGATCGCCCGCCAGGGCCGCGCCATACTGGCCAAGCCCGACCCGTTCCAGCGCCGCCTCGGTTTCGCGCGCGACCGCCGCCCGGTCGCGCCCCAGCCTGCGGCGCGCGGCCAGCGCGACGTTTTCCGCAACGTCGAGGCGGGCGAACACGCTGGTGATCTGGAAGGTATAGGCCATGCCGAGGGCCACGCGGGCATGGGCGGGCAGCCGGGTGATGTCGCGGCCATCGAATTCGATAGTGCCCGATGTGGGCGCGATCCGCCCGATCAGCATCGACACGAAGGTGGTCTTGCCCGCGCCGTTGGGGCCGATCAACGCGCGGATCTCGCCCGGGGCCAGGTCGAAATCGACCTCGTGGACGGCACGCAGCCCCGCGAAGGATTTGGACAAGGCGCGGGTGGAGAGAAGCGCGCTCATGGCAGCCACCGGACCCAGCGGCGGCGCAATTCACCGGCCAGCCCTTGCGGCGCGAACAGCGTCAGCAGGACCAGCGCCACGCCCGCGATCAGCATGTAGGCCGAGGTCAGCCCGGACGACAGGTCGATCAGATAAAACATGAAAAGGACGCCGAAGAAGGGGCCGATGATCGTCCCCGCGCCCCCAAGAAGTACCCACAGAAGCGGGAAGATCGAATACTGCACCTCGGCAAAACTGGCGCCGACATAGCCGAACATCAGCCCGTAGGCCGCCCCCGCCGCCCCCGAAATAGTGCCCGAGATCACCACCGCGGCCAGCTTGTGGCGGAAGATGTCATAGCCCAGAAGCTGCGCGCGTTCCTCATTCTCGCGGATCGCGATCAGGACGCGACCGCTGGGTTGGCGCACCAGCCAGAGCGTGCCGACAAGGCACAGCGCGAAAAGCCCGAGCGCCACGAGATAGCGGATATCGGGGTTCGACAGGTCGAGGCCGAGGAACACCCGCTCGGGGCGGGCCAGCACCAGCCCCTCGTCGCCACGGGTCCAGCGGCCCGCCAGCAGGATCGTCAGGTAGACCGCCTCGGAGAACATCAGGGTGACGATCATGAAGGCCACACCCACGGTGCGCAGCGCCAAGAGGCCCACGACAAGGGCCAGCAAAGCGGCCGAGGCGAGCCCCGCGAGAAAGGCCAGTTCCGCCCCGATCCCGAGGTAATGCAAGGGCAGCCCCATGCCATACATGCCGGCGGCAAAGAACATCGCGTGGCCGAGGCTGAGCAGCCCCGTATAGCCGAAGAGCACGTTGTAGCCGATGGCGTAACAGGCCAGCACCATCACGCGGGCAAAGTTGCCGTGGTGATAGACCGGCAACAGGAAATGCAGCGCCAAAAGCACCGCGATCAGACCGCCATGGAGCGCAAATACCCGCGCGCTCATCGGGGCGGTTTCCCCATCAGGCCCTGCGGGCGGAACACCAGAACGAAGGCCACCAGAAGCGTCGCGATGATCTTGGCCAACGTCGGCGAGAAGAAGACCGAGATGATGCCGTCCGACATGCCGATCAGGATCGCGGCGATCACGGTGCCCGCAAGGCTGCCGAGGCCCCCGATGATGACCACGATGAACGACAGAAGCAGCGCATCGCCCCCCATCAGGTAATGGGCCTGCTGGATCGGCACGATCAGCACGCCCGCAAGGGCCGCAAGCGCCGCGCCAAGGCCGAAGACCCCCGCATAGACGCGCTCCACCGGGATGCCGAAGGCCAGCGCCATCTCGCCGTCAAGCTGGGTCGCGCGCATCACCAGGCCGATCCGCGTGCGCGTCATCAGCGCCCATAGCCCGGCCAGAACGGCCCCCGCCGCGCCGATCACGAACAGCTTGTAGGTGGTGACGGACAGCCCCCAGGGCCAGTAAAGCTGCACCCCCCCGTCACCCCATTCCACCCAGGGCAGCGCAAGGCGCTGGTTGAAGGGCGGCGCGACGGGCCGGGCCTCGGGGCCATAGCCCATCAGCGTCAGTTGCTGGAGGATATACAACAGCCCGATGGTGGCGACGATGGTGCGCTCGGGGTCGTAGTCGAGCCGTTTCAGCACCGTCATATCCGCCGCCGCCGCGACCGCGCCGACGATCAGCGGCGCAATCGCCAGCGCCGCCACGAAGCCCAGCGCGGGATGGGCCCCCAGCGTCGAGGCCACCACCCAGGCCAGCACCGCGCCCAGCATGTAGAACTCGCCATGGGCGACGTTCACCACGCGCATGACGCCGAACACAAGGCTCAGCCCGGCCGCCATCAGCGCAAGGACAGCGGCCGTCACCGCGCCCTCGATCGCGGCAAGCAGAAGGTGGGGGCCGAAGTCCACGCGGGATCAGAAGGACTGCGTCGTGTAATCCACCTCGTCGGGATAGAAGCCCGTCTCCATCGCGGCGGTTTGCACGACCTTCAGCCGGCTGTTTTCCACCACCGAGATATATTGCGGCCCGAACACCTGGTGGGTCTTGCCGTTGAAAAGCTTGGGCCCCTGCGGATGTTCGTTCGATTCCGGCCATTCGGTCATCGCCTCGACCGCCTCGATCAGCTTTTGCCGATCTTGCGGGCCGGCGTAACCGGCGGCCTCCATCCCGGCCTTGATGACATACAGCGTCTCCCAGCAGCCGAACATGTGGGCATAGGTCGAGACGTCCTTCGGATCGTTCACCGAGGCGCCGTTCTCGTCGATGCCGATGGCCTCGCGGTAATGCTTGTCGAACTCGGTCTGGTCGGGCTGGGCGTAGCGCGGCATGCCCTCCCAGAAATAGGTACCTTCGAGGAATTCAAGGCCGGGGCTGGCAAGGTCCACCGCTTCCAGACTGTCGATGAAGCCGAAGATCTGCGGCCGCGAGGGGCCGAAGAACTCGCCCATCTCCTTGACGAAGGTCAGCACGGCGGGGCCGACCATGACGTGATAGATCACCTCGGTTTCGCGGGGGATCTTGGCGAAATACTTGGTAAACGAGGTTTCCGAGGGCGGGATCGCCAGCTTGGCGATGACCTCGCCGCCCTGCTCGGCAATGGCTTCCGAGAAGAAATCCCGGTGATCGTGCCCGAAGGCGTAGTCGGGAAAGATCATCGTAACCTTTTTTCCGAGGTTTTCGGCCACGAAGGGCGCCATCGACTTCACCTGGCTTTTCACGTCGGTGATGCCGGGCTGGACGGTCCAGCGGTTCAGCATGCCGCTGGCGACGTGGTGCCCCTCGGAGACCACGAAATAAGGCAGTTTCAGTTCGCCCGCCCGGGGCGCCGAGCCGATGACGACATGGCTGAAAAGCGTGCCATAGGCGATGTCGCACTTGTGCTGGTTGGCGAATTTCTCGACCACCTCGGCGCCGCGCTTGGGGTCGGTGCCGTCATCCTCGGTGATGATCTCGACCGGACGGCCATTGATTCCGCCCGCCTCGTTGATCAGCCGGGCCGCGGCCTGGGTGGTGCGGTCATACCAGCGGCCATAGGCCGAGCCGATACCGGTCGCATGCATCTGGAAGCCGATCCTGATCGGTTCGGCGGTCTGCGCATGGGTGTAGCGCGCCCAGAGCGGCAGGCTGGCCGCGGCAGCGCCTGCACCGGCAAGGGTCTTGATCGCCGTGCGGCGCGACGGGTTGGCGGGGCCGGTCTTGATATCGGTCATGGCACTCATCCCTAAAGGTAGACGGCTTTTTCTTGTCAGTCGGCAGTCTGTCGGCGGTTTCATACTTTGTCCACGGTCCAGGACGTTTCAGACCCCCCGGGGCGAGGCCAGCAGCCACAGCCCGAACAGCGTGTAAGCCACCATGAACAACGCCAACGGCGCCTGCGAAAGCGCGGCCTTGCGCGCATCGCCCAGCATCCGCGCGGCCAGCGCGTGGCTGAGCACGATGGCGATCGCATGGCCGATCACGATGGCCCCGGCCTGCGCGATGAAGATCATCCGCACCGTGTCATGGGTGTTGAAAAAGCTGGTGGTCACATGGACATGGTCGAGCCCCAGCAGATGCGCGCCCGTGTCGAGCGGATCGTTGGCGACAGCAAGCATGTATTGCCCCTCGACCAGAAGCACCGGCAGGTAATGGGCAAAATGATAGCCCAGCGCGATCGGCAAGAGCGCGGGCGCGAAGGCGCAGAAGGCATATCCGAAGCGCGAGAGATCGCCGACAAGGGCCAAACCGGCGGCGATGGCGGTCGCGTAGATCAGCGGCAGAAGGAGCAGCGCGGCCACGAGCCCGGCAAGGTTTTCCCGAACCACCATGCTGCGGCCGGGAAATTCCAACGGGTTCCAGCCCAGTTGCGCGAACCACCAGAAAGTCTCATGCAGCCCGTCATAGCTGCCCACGGCCAACAGCGCGACCATGAAGAGCGCCAGCGTGAGGGGCGGCGCGGGTCGTGCCAACACTTTCCAGCCATGCAGCCCCAGACGGGTGCGCCCGCGCACCTTGCCGAAGGGTGCGACCAGCGCATAGGCGTGCATCAGCACACTCAGCCCCTCGCCCCGGCGCAGCCATTTCGGCCCGAAGACAACGGTCATGGCAAAGTGAAAACCCCAGTAGCAGGCGACCATCGCGGCCAGCCGCTCGGGATCGGCGGGCGCCGGGTGGGCAAGCAGAACGGCCGCGAAGGCGGCGAAACTGAACAAAGCGGGCCAATGGCCGACCCAGCCCGGCAGACACATCAGGCGCGGGCGGCGCAAGAGTGCATGGGGGCCGCGCCACGGCCCGATCCAACGCCAGAAATCGAAAACCAACCCCTGGACAAGCACCAGAACCACCCAGAACAGGCTCCAGACAGCGAGCGAGAGCGGGTTTTTCATCGGGTTATGGGCCCCGATCAGCCCAAGGATCACCAGCCCGACCAGCGCAAGGAAGGACAAGAAACTGGTCAATGCGGGCGCCCGCCCCCGGCTTTTCAAGAGCGGCAGCGGGCGGAACAGAGCGAGGGCCGCCCGGTCGGGCAGCAACACCACGAGGATGAGCGTGAGCGCCACCGCGGCGGTGCCGCCCGCGATGTAAAGGTCGGTGGGCAAAAGCAAGACCAGACCGCCCTCGGTCGCGTGGGCGAGCGCGGCGCCGGGGATGAGGGAAGCGAGCAGCAAGAGAAGAACGGCCATACCGCAGCATGAGCGATTTTCGCGTAACGGAAAACGCGGAAGCTGTCGCAGGGCCATGACCCGATCGCGCGCCTGCGGCGCATGCCTCTGTCTCGCCGGCGCGCAGGCCGCCGGCTCGGGCTTGCCTTTGGCGGGAGTAGGCCGGCCAAGGAAAAAGACAGCCATGTTGACTACGCTGGCGTGGGCCGGAACTCGTTTGCGCGCAAACGGTTTCCGAGCGGCGACCGATGGGTCCGGCACAGCCCGGTCAGGTGGCGGGGAACGACTTGGGGGGCACCTTCACCGATCTTGTCCTGCTGGTTCCTTGCAGCGGCGCGGTGCGGCTGGCGGCATGGTCTCGGCGCGCAAGGCAGCCAAGACGGTGATCTCGGGTCCGGCCTCGGGGGTGAAGGCTGCGGCCCATATAGGGCGGCGCGCCGGGATCAGCGGGTTGATCACCTATGACATGGGCGGCACCTCGACCGATGTCGCGCTGATCCGGGGGCAGCGCCGCCCGTGCCGAACGAGACCGCGGTGAAATACGCGCTGCCGATCCACGTAACGATGGTCGATGTGCGCACAGTGGGTGCGAGTGGCGGCTGGATCGCGCGGGTGACCGCGGCCGGCCTTCTGGAGGTGGGCCCCGAACGCGCCGGCGCGCATCCGGGGCCGATCTGTTGCAGGCGCGGCGGGGTCGACCCCACGATCTCCGATGCCAACCTGCTTTTGGGACGTCTCGACCCGGGCAGACTACGCTCGGTCGCCGCGGGGACGGCGCGGGACAGGATGGCAGCGGTGTTCGAGGGCCGCCTTGGGCAACCGCTGGGACTGGACGCGGTGGGCGCGGTCGAGGCGGTGATTCATCTGGCCAACGTCAAGTTGGCGGGTGCGATCCGGATGGTGTCGGCGTCCCTGGGCTCGGACCCGCACGAATTCGTATTGCGGGGCTTTGGCTGGGCCGGGCCACTCCATGCCTCGGCACTGGCGCGCGAACTGGGCTTCCAGCGGATCCGCGTGCCTTGCCCGCCGGGGATCGCCAACGCGGTGGGCTGCGTGGCGACCGACCTGCGACACGACTTCGTCACCACGCTGAACACGCCCATCGACACGCAGTTCCTCGGTCAGACCCACCTGTTGCGGGTCGCGCGGGACGGGCCGGTCACCGACCGCGAAACCTTGCGGGCGCGCTTTGCCGACGCCTATTTCGCACGCTTCCGGGTCGAGTTGGGCGAGGGACAAACCGCCGTCGTGAACGCCAATTGCTCGGTCACCGGAGAGCGACACGGGCTTGACCTGTCGACGCTGATCGACCCCGCCGGGCGCAAGGCGACACTAGCCCCTGATCATCAGCATCGGGGGCGGCGATGCTTGACCCGATCACCCTTTCGGTCATCCAGGCGGGATTGGCCCAGGTCCGCGACGCGATGGACCTTTCGTTTTCGCGCATGGCCCTCTCGCCGGTGATCGCCGAGGCCAATGACCGCTCGGAAGGGATCTATTCGGCCAGGGACGGCGCGCTGATCGCCCAGGGCGCGGGCGGGCTGCCGGTGTTTGTGGGCACGATGCAATACTCCACCCGCGTGCTGATCGAACGCATCGCGGCCGGGCAGACCGCTCCGCCCGAACCGGGTGATACCTGTATCGTCAACGACCCCTATCCGGGCGGCACGCACCTGATGGACGTGCGCTTGGCACGCCCCTTCTATCGCGGCGGCGAGGTCTTTTGCTCGTTGTCGAACACAGGGCACTGGCCCAACACCGGCGGCGCGGTGCCGGGGGCTTTTCCGCTTCGGCCACCAGCGTCGAACAAGAGGGGCTGCGCCTGCCCCCCGTCAAGCTGTTCAAGCGCGGCCAGATGGATCGCGAGATCTACCAGATCATCTGTTCCAATATCCGCGTGGCCGACCAGCGGATCGCGGACATCAAGGCGCAGGCCGCCGCGCTGAGCGTGGGCAAGGCAAGACGAACCGAAGTGCGGGATAGCTACGGCGACGACACGGTGCGCGCGGCCATCGCGGAACTACGCACCCGCGCGGCAAGCCAGATGCGAACCTTTATCGCGACGATCCCCGAAGGCGCGCATCGGGCGGTCGCCTATATCGACAGCGACGGGGTGGTGAACGAAACGCTGGAAATCCGGCTGTGCGGTCAGCGCGCGGGCGGCAATCTGGTGTTCGATTTCGCCGGGTCCTCGCCGCCCTGCGCGGGCCCCATGAACTCGGTCGAGGCGACCACGCTGTCCTAGGTCTACCTGGCGATGCGCCATATCGCGCCTGAAATCCCGATCAGCGCCAGCGCCTTCGAACCGCTGAAGGTGACCGGCCACCAAGGCACCTTTCTGAATGCCAGGTATCCGCGCCCCGTGTCGGGCTGTTCCGCCGAGGTCAGCCAGCGCATCGCCGAGGCGGTGTTCGCCGCATTGGTGAACGCCCTGCCCAACCGCGTGACCGCCACGCCTGCGGGCACCTCGGGCAATTTCGCGCCGGGCGGCCACGCCCCCGAACGTGGCGCCGATTACGTGATGTATCGGCTGTCGGGCGGCGGCTATGGCGGCAATGCCGACCATTAAGGGCTGGCCAATGGCTGTTCGACCATCGGAATTTCCAAGGCCCCGCCGATCGAGATCATGGAACAGAAATTCCCGGTGCTCTATCGCCATTACCGGCTGCACGAGGGCTCGGGCGGGGCCGGGCGGCAGCGCGGCGGTCTGGGCCTCGATTACGAACTGGAACTCAGGCGCGGCACGGCGCGGGCAAGCTTCGTGATGGATCACGGCCGGTTCGGGCCGCAGGGCGCGCTGGGTCGCGCGGACTGGGCGCCGAACCGTTTCATGCGCACGCGGAACGGGCGCTAGGAAGTCCCGGAACACCTGTCCAAGGCACAGGACATTCCGCTGGCGCCGGGTGACCGGGTGTGGGTCCGCACCCCCGGGGCGGCGGCTATGGCGATCCGCTGCAGCGTGATCCGCAGGCGGTGGCCGAAGATGTGCATCTGGACCGTTATACCGCCGACCAAGCCAGAGACCTGTTTCGGTGTGGTGCTGGATGGCAACCCGCCCCGGATCAAAGCCTTGGCCACCGCAAGGCTGCGTGCCGCATGCCGCGCGGACAGCTGACGCAGACCGCCGCCGTCAGTTCGGCCGACAATCGCAACCGGTGGGCTGGCCCTGGTTATCCAGGCTGGGCGAACAGCACTGCTCGCCTTTGACCGTGGTGCAGCAATAGATTTCCTGTCCCGCCACGTTTCGGATCACCGGCGTGCAGGCCGGCGGCTTGGACAGGGCCGCCGGAGACGACAGCGCCACGATCAGCATCAGAACGGTTGTCATATCGCCACCTCCTTCACGTCAGACGTCGCCACGGTCAGTCCGCGGCCTTCCGCGGGAACACCCCCTCGATCACCGCGCGCAGGATATCCTCGCCGCTGCCGGCCCCGATCCCGCCGCGCGCCTCGCCCAGGTCGGGCGCCGCCTTCCGCGAGTCGAGATAGGCCTTGACCGCCTCGATCGTGCGCGGGCCGTAGATGCCGTCGACCCGACCCGCATTGAAACCCGAGGCATTCAGTAGGTCCTGTATCAGTCGGATCGACTCGAAAGACGCGGGCAGCGGCGCGCCGACGGGCACCGCACCCGGGTCGCGCAGGATGGTCAGCACGCGATCGGCCCCGAACCGGTTCTCGCCGGTCACCACCGCGGCATAACGGCCCTCGGCGCCGATCTCCATGCCCTGGACCGGGGCCTCCAGTTCGAACGCGCCGCGCGACACCAGCCCCTCGGCCTCGGTCACCGAAAAGCGCAGGACACGGCGCATCGAACTGCCCGAGACATAGATCTCGGAGCCGTCGCCGCTTGCCGCGATCAGACCGTAGGTTCCGGTTCCCGCCGCCCGCGCTGCCGGTTCCAGCGCCGCCAGGTCGATCTCGGCCGAGCGCTTGCGGGAAATGAGGATTTGCCCGTCCACGATCTCGATCTCGAACAGGTACAGCCGCCCGTTGTTCGGGTCGAGCGCAAGCACCGCCTGCCAGGGTTCGCCCCCCTCCTCGGGCGCGGGCCGCGTGATCACCGCGTGGCGGATCGAGTAGAACGTGGCAGGCGCGGCATTCTGGGCATAGATATTCGCCACCCGGAAACACTCGGCCCCGCCCTTCCTGGCATCGGAGCCGTCGAGTACACCGAATTCCAGCGCCGCCCCCTCGATCGTCGACGAGAAATAGAACACCTGCCCGCCCGCCTCCAGCACCGAAAGCTGTGCCGAGGCCCCGCAACGCAGATCGACCGTGCCCCGCCTGGTGCCCGGCGCGGCCGACGTCAGGTCATCGGGCACCACCAGGATCGAAAACGCCACCGGACTGCCGAAATAGGCGTGCCCCGCGCCATCGAAAGCGACCGACGAGAACTGGCTGTAGCCCGTCGCGTTATCGGCGACCTGGTAGAGGCGGAACCAGTCCTCGATGCCGGTCTCGGGATCGACCGGAAAGGCCAGGATGCTGCCGCCCAGCAAAAGCAGGCTTTGCTGGTTCCACCGCTGGCCAGCGACGAACAGGTTGCCCGCCGGGCTGATCGCAAGATCCGAGGCCAATGTATCCAGGGCAAGGCTCGCCTTCAGTTCCAGGGGGAACAACGACCAGTGCATCAGCCGCCCGTCGGCGATCGCGAACAACCCGTCATGGGCCTCGTCGAACGCGATGCTTTCCACGTTGCGCAACGAAAAGACCGCGTCGGCCTCGGCGCGGACGGGCCGTTGCGCCTGCTCGGCCGTGGCCGGCGACACGCAAACAGTCGCGGCCAGGGCACCGGCGGCTATGACGGATCGGAATAGCATGTCTCGTTCTGCTCCAGCCTCGGCGTCTCGGAACTCAGAAGGTCGCTCATTTGCCGCGCCGGGTCGAGGGCCAGCATGTCGCCGCCCTGGCGCCCGATGCCGGCGCTGTAGACCTTGCAGGGCAGGATCACCGGGCTTTCATAGCCTTCGCTCTCGTCGATGGTGGCATCGATGATCGCCCGCAGCACGATCTCGGGCGTGGTCTCGCCGCCATTGCCGGGGGTGACGGTCTCCTTGACAACCTGCAGGTAATACCAGCCGTTCCAGGGTTCCAGTTGGCCGGCCTCGCGCCGCGCCTCTGCAAAGAAGAAATGCTGCTGCACGAAATTGTCGGCATAGGGATACTGGTACTGGCCGCTCAGGGCCATCACCGGCGCGCCTTCCGCGCCACCCGGCCGCCCGACCGGCCCATCGACACCCCGACCCGCGACCGCGGAATGGTCGATCGCCTGGCAGGTCCGCACGATCGCCGGCGTGGTCCGGAACCGTTCGTCGAGGAACGTGTAAAAGCCCTTGACCGTCGGCGTTTCGGATACGGTCACGTCGCCCCCCTCGGCCGGCAGGAACAGCGGCGTCAGGCAGAAGCGCAGCGACTGGCTGAAAACGGGGGCCGAGATCTGGCGCTCGTAGGCCAGCGTCATCGTCACCCAGCCCCCCTCGACCCGACCAGAGAACCGCCAGATCGGCTCGGCGAGGTCCTCGTAGATCTCGTCCAGTGTCTTGCGGATCGGCCGGCCTTCCAGCGCTTCGGCCACGACCTGTTCGAAATTCTCCTGGGCCTGGCGCTGGGCAATGTTCTCGATCTTGCCGGCAAGGCTTTCAAAGGTCTTGTCGGCCATCGTCTTGGTGCTGGCGAACGCGCTGCGCAGCTTGAGCAGGTCCGCCGACAAAAACCCAGTGTTCTTCTCGACCTCCTTGGTGCGCGCCTCCAGCGCGTCAAGCCGCCCGCCGATCTCGTCCCGCGCCGTCGCGATCTGCCCGGCCAACGCGTCGATCTCGGTCTTCAACTCGATCGTGGTCGGCCGGTCGGGATAGCAACCGTCAGGGTTCTCGCTCAGCCGGAACGTGTCCGAGGTGATCCGCGCGATCGGCGTGATCCCGTAATACGCGGGTTCGCCCAGATCATCGAACTTGGCCCCCGAGACGATGCCGATCAGGGTTTTCTCGTCATCGGCCAGGATCGGGCCACCACTCATGCCCTGGGTCAACAGGCTGTCGGTTTCGATGATCCCGTCGCTGGTCATGCGCGTGGTCGACATGATGCCCGAGCGGAACGAGGGGTTGAAACTCTCGGTGCCGTTGGGAAACCCGGCGGCGAAGATGCGCTTGCGGATCATCCCGTCATCAAGCGGGCAGAACTTCAGGAACGGGCGGGTCGCCGTCCGCGCGAACTGCAGCAGCGCCACGTCGAAACTGCCCGGCACACGTTCGGGCGCGCGGATCAGCGGTTCGGCATTCCGAGAGTCCGCAACCCCCTGGGCGCCGACGCAGTTGCTGCCGGGCGGGGCGACATGCTCGGCGGTCAGAACATGCCCCTTTTCACTGACGAGCACGCCCGAGCCCACGCGAAGCTTGCCGTCCCGGTCGGTGCATTCGATGTAGATCACCGTGTCGGCCACCTCGTCGGCCAGACCGGGGGCCGCCGACATCAATGCCGCAAACAGCGCCAGCGTCGCGATCCGCGGCCGTCCCGCGTGCACGCCGCTTCGTTTCGGATCACGCCATTGCCCCATGCGGCCCTCCACCGTGACATCGCGTTCAGGCCCCCTGCGCGACCGGCCCGTGATACGTTCACTCGTACGCGATACAGCGGGCAGATGCACCATGGGTCTCTCCGGAAAAGTTCTTGCCCTCCATCACGTACTCGCCCTCTTGCAGCGTCACGGCAACGTAGTCTTCTGGATGGTTCCAGGCCCCCCAGATTTCCTGAACGAAGCAAAAGCCTTCATCCTCGAAAACTCCCAGATGGTTGTCGGCGTCCCCGGCCTCCCAGATGGCGGCCCAAGCCCCGGTCTCGGGATCGCGGAGATCGAATTCCCGGTGTTCACGGTAGCACGGCCGTTCCGCCTCGGTCAGCCCGAAGACCCGCGCGATCGAGGCGGCCGGGATGATCCCGTAATAGTTGGGCTCGCCCGAGATATCGAACTCGGCCCCGCTGACGATGCCCACCAGGCCGAAAAGGTTGCGCGAAAAGACCGGGCCGCCGCTCATCCCGGCCACGCTTTGCCCGTCGGTCTCCAGAACCCCGCTCGGGTTCGCCAATACCGTGGACAGGATGCCCTCGCGGTAGGACGGGACGCCGGTCTCGGTCTCGCCGGGGAAACCGGCGACGACGATCCGCTTGCGCACCATCCAGTCTTCCAGGCCACAATACCCCATGAAGTCGTAGTCGTCCTGGCGCGCAAAGCGCAGCAGGGCGGCGTCGACCGGCGCAGTAGCCGGTTGCAGCACCAGCCGCTGGGCATTGCGGGGATCCGCAACCCCGATCGAACCGCTGCAGGTCGAACCGAACGGCGCGACATGCCGGGCGGTCAGCACGTGACCCTGCGCGCTGACGATGACGCCGCTGCCCCGCGAAGCCTTGTTCTCCGGCGTGGTGCATTCAACGTAGACGATGGTTTTTTCTACCGCCGCCTGCACCGGCATCGCGGCCAGCCCAAGCAGCCCCGCAGCGCAAAGCCCCACCGCCGAAAGTCGTCCGGAAATCACCTGTCGCATGGCATCACTCCGCGATCCACTGGGCGATGCGCTGCATCCGCTCGGGCGTGATCCGGGTAAAGGCGTTGTTGCTGGCCCACGGTTCCTCGCCATGCAACCCGTTGGTGTGAACCCCCACGACGGTCGCGCGATCGCCACCCAGAAAAACCGGCGACCCGCTGGTGCCGCCATAGGTATCGTTCTGGTAGAACCCCTTGAGATCCCACAGAATCCGCAACGCGTCCGAACTGACCCACTGGCGCCCCGGCGGCGCCTTGTCCGCGGCATAGCCCTGCACGACCGTGGGTTCGCCCACCTCCGAGATGTCCAGCATGCGCACACCGACCCAACCGGTCGCCTCGCCCACCTGGCAATCGAGCTTGAGCGCGCCCAGATCGTAATAACGCGCGTCCTCTGCGCTGACCGACGCGGTCCAGCCGTTCAGCACATAGGCCCGCCGGACGCCGCATTCGCCAAAGGGCGTCACCGCGCGGTTCCGGCCGGGCAACACCCGGTAGCCGGAATAGGTCCGCCCCGAAAGCGTACCGCTGTGGATGCAATGGGCCGCCGTCAGCACCGTGTCGGCCGAAACCATCGTTCCCGAACACAGGCTCGTGCTGCCGAAGCCGTTGTCGAACAGGATTTGAACGATGGCGCGTTCGGGGAAGGTGGTAGTGTCGTTGACCGCCACCCGGTCGTCCTCGCCGATCACCGAGAACGGCACCCAGGATTCTGGGGTGACCGAGCGCCCGCCCATCTCGTATTCGGAATACATCGCCGAGGCGCCCGACAGCGCATCCATGATCTCGCGCGACATCGCGGCCTCGTCCACCGTGTCGCCCGTTCCTTCCGACGGCATCAGCAACACCGCGCCCGATTCCGTTCCGGTCCCGCTGCCGTTCAGGTCGAAGGAAACCGAGGCCTCCGGGTCCGACAGCAACGGCTGGGGCTCTTCCTCGTCGTCGAGATGGCGCCATTCGCGCGGGTCCAGAAGCGCGTCCTGCGTCGCCTCGTCCAGCACACCGGTCTCTGGCAGGCCCAGCTCGCGCTGATAGGCTTTCAGCGCCTCGGTTCGCGTGGCCTGGCCAGCCTCGGTGGCCGGCAAATCCTTGGGCAGCACGCCTGACCGCTCCAGGATATCCTCGAACAGACCGGTTTCGTCTGCGGCCTCGGTCATCGCCTCGGCCAGGACCACCGCCCCCTCGAATCCCAGCGCCTCCTTGCCCTGGAACACCCGGGTCCAGGCGCGATTGAACCAGACCTTGGACTGTTCGTAGCCATGCGCGCGCGGCCCGTTCACCAGCTTGCGCACGCGCAGCCGGTCATGATCGTCGGCCGCCGCGTTGATGTCGCGCGCGGTCCAATAGGCGATAGCGGCGCTCAGCCCCTCGCGGGCCTGGCGGGCCAGTTCCGGGTCGTCCTCCAGCGGCAGGCCGATCTCGGTACCCCGGGCGCGGAAATTGGCCCGACCCGTCAGCTGGATGAATCCCGAGCCGCGGTAATTCCAGCCATCCTCGGTCTCGCGCCCCCGGTTGCCCAGCCGCGCCCCGTAGACCCAGTTCGCGATCTCGCGCGGCTTGCGGGCGATCTCGCGCGCCTTGGGTTCAGAGATCGTGCGGCGGCTGAACACGCGCAGCAGCGTCTCGTAGGAATAGTTCATGTTCTCGTCGAGCCGTTTCAGCCCGCCGGTCTCGGTCATCACCTGCGCCACGAAATGGGCCATCCTCAGCGCGCTGGTGATCCCGGCGGATTCAAATTCCTCGGCGGCAGCGGCCATCGCCTCTGCATAGGCATCCTGGGCATTGGGCGAGATGCGCTTGATATCCTCGACCGTGACAAGTTGGGCACGGCTAACGGCGGGTGCGACAGCGGCCGAAAGTATTAAAGCTAGGGCAAGGGCCTTCGTTCGAAACGATGAAGAATGCGTCACTGCGGTCTCCCGAAAAGGGTTGTGGAGTCCCGGCAAAAGGGCGCAATCGCTAAAAAAAACCTCGCGTTAACTGTCGCGCTGCATGGGGCGTCTTGTCAACCTCGGTGCAATCTCGCCATTCCTGGACACACTCGCAGCCGTTACTGTGAGGTCTCCAGCATCTCAACGGCGCTCTCGATCGGCAGAAGGCGCATTTCGGGCAAACCGCCCGCCTCTGTGCCGGTCGCAGGCAGCGTCGTGCCCAGCATCGCAAGCACCTGGTCATCCCGAATGCCCCAGATCAGGTTTTCGCCCACCAGCGTGACCGTGCCCCCGTCGCTGCCCGTCACGCGCGACGTCAGCGACGCGGCAAGCGCCTCGCGCAGGTCCAGCGTCACCTCGCCATTTGCCGAGGTTCGGCCGGTCGCGGTATAGGTGACATCAGCCATCAGCGCGGCCTTGATCATCGTCACGGGCTGGTCCGCACCAAGCCGCACCCGCACGGCCTCGGCGCAGGCGGTGTCGCGATTGCGCAGCCTGCGGATCACGTCGTCATCGGAAAGCTCCAGGACACGCACGTTGGTCAGGGTGATCTTGATGTCCTCCAGCCCCTCCAGCTTGCCGCCCGCCTTGAGTTGGCTCATCAGCCCCGCGTCAAGCTCCAGCGTCCGGTTCAACGCCGCCGAAAGCTCGGTCGAGACAGAGGGCGACACCGGTATGTCCTCCAGGCCAAGCCCCAGCGCCTGTTCGGGGCGGCAAACGATGCCCAGCGCCATCGGATCGGTGCCCGTCACCAGCACCAGGGTGCCGGGCAGCGCGTGCTGGGTCGGCGGCTTGAACTCGGTAAAGCCATTCTGGCGGAGGATTTCGCCGATCGTTGCGGATTTGGGTCCGCTGTCGGCACCAAGAAGAAGGTACCCCCCCACGCCCAGCGCGGCGACAGCCCCCAACGCGGCGATGGCTTTCCAGTTCATGCGGTGCTCCTCCTCCGTTCCCCGGCGACACGGACCGGGCCGACCCTAGCATATCGCCCCCACCCGGTCGCCCGCGTTTTGCCGGCCCGCGCGGGCGCCTATACCGGGCTTGGCGCGGTGTCCCTCGCTTCTTGTCCAGCGCTGAACCGCAATCCTGTCACGCCCGCCACCTCGGCGGATTTTGGCCGACAGCACAGGGATTTGCTCGCCATGGGGCAGCCGCTGGCCCAACGCGGACTGGGTCTGCCATGGGTTGAACGGCACGCTACGGCAATCCCCTTGACTCGAATCCGGGCATCCCGGACGCTTGGTACGTAAGACATGAAACGAGACGTGTCTGGAGAGTGTGCCGGCGATATCGCCACCGCGTGCGGGAGGAGTGACGCACAAGGGGGCGGCAAAGCCCCGGTATCCTTGGGGGAGAGTGGTTTCGTCATAGAGTAGCAGTCGTTTAGGTATCGACCCGCACGGGCAGTTTTCGGGGCCTGTGCCTTTTTCGGGATTTCGGACTTTCGACGCGTCGTTGATGCAAGGAGCATCCAATGGCTGTCGCAGTGTCCTATCCCGGCGTTTACATCCAGGAAGTCCCTTCCGGCTCGCGCGCGATCGCAGGTGTGCCCACCTCGGTCGCGGCCTTCATCGGTTACACCGCGCGCGGCGCGGTCAACGATCCCGTCCAGCTGTTCAGCTATGCCGATTTCGAGCGCACGTTCGGCGGGCTGCATCTCGACAGCCCGCTGTCCTACGCGGTCAACCACTTCTTCCTGAACGGCGGGGCAAGCGCCTGGGTGGTGCGGGTGGCCGCAGGCGCCGTGGCAGCCAAAGTCGGCATGCAGACCGCGGCGGGTAACCTGACACTGACGGCCATCGCCGCCAGCGAAGGCACCTGGGCAAATGCACTGGTGCTGACCGTCGATTACGACACCGCCAACCCGAACGAGACCTTCAACCTTACCGTGACCGAGTTCGTCGAACGCGGCGGCCGCATGGTGCCCGCCCGCACCGAGGCGCATCGCAACCTGTCGATGGACCCGAACGCCGCGACCTACGCGCCCACGGTGGTCGATGCCGACTCCAAGCTCATCACCCTGCGCGACGAAAGCGCGATCGGGGCCATCGCCGGGTTTTCCCGGTCTGGCGCGCTGACCGACCCCGACGTGGCCGCGCTGGGCGACGATACAAGACGGCTGGCGATTTCCATCGACGGCGGCCCGTTCTATGAATTCGATCTTTTCGCCGCGGGCGGCGGGCTGGCCACGCTGACCGCGCTCCGCGACGCGCTGAACACCATCGTGCCGACGCTGGAACCCGCGAATACGGGCTTCTCCGGCTTCTCGGCCAGCATCGACGGCGACCGGCTGGTGGCCACCTCGGGCACCAGCACGCGGCAATCGTCGGTCCGGTTCCGCCGCGCCTCGATCCGCTCGGCCACGGCAGCGCTGAAGCTGGGGCAGGCCAATGGCGGGCGCGAAATTCACGGTTCATCGCCCACACGGCCCGCGGTCAGCGGCACGCAAGGGGTGCGCATCCCCGATTTCTCGGCGCTTGCCTTCGCCGATCCCGAGCAGATGACGGTATCGTTGGTCGACTCCACGGACACGACGATTGCCACCCACACCGTGACCCTGAACCGGACCGCCGCACCCGCGGTCGCCGCCCCCACCACGCTGGCCGAGGCGCGCACACTGATCGAACAATCCCTGCGCGGCGCCACCCACGAGGCGCTGTCGGGGGCGCGGGTCTTCGCCGTCGACAATACGCTGGTGCTGCGCGCGGGCGGCGCCGACGCGTCTTTGCGGCTGGTGCTCTCGGGGGCGGGCGCGACGACGCTGACCGTCGATTCCGCCTCGGGCGCGCTGGAAAACGTGGCCGGCTACCGCATGGGCACCGGGCCCACGGTTGCTTTCCAGGAAGGTGCGATTGGCGGTGATGATGGCAGCGTGCCGACCGAAACCGAGATCCAGGGCTCACTTGCGCAGAAATCCGGCCTTTACGCGCTGGAAGACGTTCGCGACCTCAACATCATCAACCTGCCCGAGGTGAACGATGCAGGCGTGCTGGCCAACGCAATCACCTATGCCGAGGACCGACGCGCGATGCTGTTGATCGACATCGATGCATCGGTCACCGATTTCGACGGCGCCCGTGCCTGGATCGAGGATCCGGCCAATGCGGGGCTCAGGCACCGTAATGCCGTCGTCTATTTCCCCCGCGTCTCGATGCCCGACCCGCTGCAGGGCGGCCGGCCGCGCGCCTTCGCCAATTCCGGGCTGATGGCGGGGCTGTGGTCGCGCACCGACGCCCAGCGCGGCGTCTGGAAGGCGCCCGCGGGCATCGAGGCGCGGCTGAGGGGCGTGAGCGCGCTGGATTACGCGCTTTCCGACCAGGAAAACGGCGTGTTGAACCCCTTGGGTCTGAACTGTTTGCGCACTTTCCCGGTCTTCGGCTCGGTCAGCTGGGGTGCCCGCACCATGGTGGGCGCCGACGCGCTGGCCAGTGAATGGAAATACGTTCCCATCCGTCGGCTGGCGCTGTTCATCGAGGAAAGCCTTTACCGAGGCACGCAATTCGTGGTGTTCGAACCGAACGACGAACCGCTCTGGGCGCAGATCCGGCTGTCGGTGGGCACCTTCATGAACCAGCTGTTCCGCCAGGGCGCGTTCCAGGGGGCCACGCCGCAGGACGCCTACCTGGTGCGCTGCGACAGTTCGACCACGACCCAGGCCGATATCGACCTCGGGATCGTCAACATCGTCGTGGGCTTTGCGCCGCTGAAACCGGCCGAGTTCGTCATCATCCAGATCCAGCAGCTGGCCGGCCAGAGCCAGAGCTAAGGGGAGGCCGAGAAAATGGCAGAGTTCGCCGTCAACACCCACCGCTTCGACCCCTACAAGAACTTCAAGTTCCGCGTGAAATGGGATGGCCGCTACGTCGCGGGCGTGTCCAAGGTGGGCGCGCTGAAACGCTCGACCGAGGTGGTGGAACACCGCGTCGGCGGCGATCCGTCGACCAGCCGCAAGTCGCCGGGGCGGTCCAAGTTCGAGGCGATTACCCTGGAACGCGGCGTCACCCACGACACCGATTTCGAGGCCTGGGCCAACCTCGTGTGGAACGTCGAGGCGGGGCTGGGCGCCGAGGTCTCGCTCAAGGATTTCCGTAAGGACATCATCATCGAGATGTACAACGAGGCCGGCCAACTGGCGATCGCCTACAAGGTTTTCCGCTGCTGGGTGTCGGAATTCCAGGCGCTGCCCGAACTGGACGCCAATGCCAACGCCGTGGCGATCCAGTCGATCAAGCTGGAGAACGAGGGCTGGATACGCGACCGCGAGGTGGTGGAACCGACCGAACCTTCCTTCGCGGGCGGATGACGGGCCCGGGAGGGCCTTGAGAGATGGGTGGAGGACTGAGCGCAGAAGCGATGCTTGCGGCATGGGAGGCCGGGGCGCGGCGCGGTTCGCTCGACAGGGCGCTGACATTGCTCTGGGCGGGCGGCCAGGGAGAAGGTGCGGCCGACCTGGCGCTGGTCGAACGGGACCGGCGTCTCTTGCACCTGCGCCGCGCCACTTTCGGCCCCGTTCTGGACTGCGTGGCAACCTGCCCGGGCTGCGGCGCGAGTGTCGAGGTGACACTGGACGCGGCCGCCCTGGCGGATGCGCTCGGCTCCGCCGCGCCCATGACCGTCGCAATAGGGGGGCGCGAGATTGCACTTAGACCGCTGACCAGCCGCGATATCGCCGCGACCGAGGGCGTCGCGCCCGAGGCCCTGCCGGGCTTCTTGCGCGCACGGCTCGCCCCCGGGGCCGAACCGCTTGACGGAACCGACGCCGGGGTGCTGGAGGCCGAAATCGAGGCGCAGGCCGCGGCGGCCGAGGCGCGCTGCCGGATGGCCTGCCCCGATTGTGGGGCCGCGTGGCGGGAGAGTTTCGACATTGCCGCCCATCTCTGGGCCGAGGTCGAGGCCGCGGCACTCCGGCTGCTGTCCGAGGTGGCGGACCTGGCCCGCGCCTATGGCTGGAGTGAGGCCGAGGTGCTGGCGCTTTCGCCCGCCCGCCGCGCGGTCTACCTGGCGCTTGCGCGCGAGGCGACATGAGCGCGCTGGCCCGCCTCGTGGCCCGGGCGACCGGGCAGGCCCCCGGGGGGCTACGGCCCCGCCTGCCCGCGCGGTTCGAAACCGGAACCGGCGACGCAGCGCCCGGCATAGAGACCGTCACCGAAACCGCCTCGGCGCGCCCTGCCGTAACGCCCGACGACCGCATTTCCCCGATGCCGCCACAGGCCGCGGCACCGCCGATACCCTTGGACATGCCCCCCCCGCATCGGCCAGCCAAGGCGCCGCCCCGGCGCGCCCGGCAAGATGTGCCCGACTTCACGCCTGCGCGCCCTGCCGAAGCCGGACACACCCCCACCCCGATGCAACCGCCCCCCTTGCAGCCACCGGCACCACCCGCCACCGGGCGTCCGCCCCGCCCGTCCCAGAGCGCCAAATCCGCGGACGATGGCGTAGCGCCGGCCAAGCCCGCCCCTGCCGCATCCGCCGTTCAGGCCGCCCCGCACCCCAGTGTAGAGACGATCCTCGGCCCGCCACCCGCCCGCCTGCTGCCCCCCGGACCGCCGCGCCCCGCCCCGGCCCCGCACGAGCTGCGCACAGGCCCGGCATCACCCCCCCGTCGCGCCCCCACACCGCCCCCGGCGCCGCCCGAGATCACCGTCCATATCGGCAGGCTGCACGTCACCGCCGAACCGCGCGCGCCCCAGCCCGCCCCGGAACGCCCGCGCCCACCACGCGCCACACCATCCCTATCAAATTACCTCCGCGGCAAGGAGGACAACGCATGAGCAACGTCCTCGCGCTGTCGGCGGTCACGCAGCTGCTGAAAAGCATGCTGCATGACGCCCTTATCGAAGGTGATGCCTCGCAGGCGCTGGGGGACGACTTCTCGGTCACCGCCCTGCCCCCCGACCGCATCCTGTCCGACACCGGCGAGGCGCAGGGCAACCAGTTGAACCTTTACCTGCACCGGGTGACACCGAACGCGGCACTCACCAACGCCGACCTGCCGACCCGCGATTCCTCCGGTCGGTTGTCGCAGCGGCCCCGCCTTGCGCTCGACCTTCATTTCCTGCTGACCGCGGTCTCGCCCGGCCAGCTGAACGCCGAAACCCTGCTGGGCTATGCGATGCAGGCCTTCCACGAAACCGCGATCATCCCCCGCGCGCTTGTCCGCAGCGCGCTTGCCGCGGGGATCGCCGGCGATGTCAGCCCAACACCGGCCTGGCTGGAACAGGCGGCGCGGCTGGCCGACCAGGTGGAACTGATCAAGATTACCCCGCAGCCGCTGTCGCTGGACGACATGTCCAAGGTCTGGACCGCGCTGCAGACCAGCTATCGCACCACGGTCGCCTATGACGTCTCGCTGGTGCTGATCGAGCGCGAGATCCCCACGCGCCCCGCCCTGCCGGTGCTCAGCCGCGGCGGTCTGCGCGATCCCGACACCGGCCGCGACCCCGGTGTGGCGCTGCGCCCCGACCTGATGCCGGGCGTACCGATGCTGACCGGGATCGAACCGCTGGACGGCCAGCCGGTGATGCGGCTGGGCGGCCGGGTCGCGTTGAACGGGATGGCGCTCGACCGCGGCACCGCCACGGTGCACTTTACCGAAACCGACACGGGGCTTTTCCTGCAACTCGCGCCGCTGGCCCCATCGGGACCGAACCGCGTGGTGGTGGACCTGCCCGCCGGCGCACCGCTGGCCACGGGCCATCCCCTGGCCGACACCGGGCGCGACCCCGGCGCCTGGCGGATCGGCGCCTACTCGGTCGCGCTGCGCGTGATCGGCGAGGACGGGCGCGAACTTTTGACCAACGCCCTGCCGATGGCCTTGGCCCCCGCCAGCACAGCGTCCGCGGCGGCCTCGGCCGGGGGCACGACGATCACCATGACATCCGAACCGCCCATCCGGCAGGGCCAGTCGGTCGCGATCATCCTGGGCCGCGAAATGGCCTTGATCGACAGCCCCGCCGCGCCGACCGGTAGTGTCGAGGCCGAATTCGCCGGGCTGCAATCGGGGGCGGCCCTGCCCGTGCGTCTGCGCGTGGACGGCATCGACAGCCCGGTGATCGACCGGCTGGCCGAGCCGCCGGTGCTGGAAACGGTGACCATCCCGTGACCGCCAATCCCCGCATACCACCCCATGCCGAGGCCGCGACCGAGGCACTGCGCGCAGCCCTCGCCCGCCACGCCCAGGCGCTGGCCGCGCACGTGTCCGCCCCCACCGTGGCCCCCGGCCCGCTGCCACGCGAAACCGCCGCGGGATCGGCGTTGGAAACCCTCGCATTGCGCTTCGGGCTGTCGCCGCTCGAGGCCGACCTGCTGGCGCTTGCCGCCGGGCCCGATCTGCACGCCGGACTGGCAAGTGCCATCGCCGCGGCGACAGGCGGGCCGCGGACGGATGTCTCGCTTGCCCTCACGGTCCTCGGCCCCGACGCCTGGACCGCGCTCTGCCCCGGCGCGGCGCTGCGCCATCACCGGTTGCTTGCTTTGGAAGGTCCGGGGCCGATGCTCCGACGCAGCCTGAGCGTCGACGAACGCATTTTGCATTTCCTGATGGGGCTGAACTACCTCGACCCCCATCTTTCGGGCCTTATGCGGGCGATCCCGCTGCCCGACACCCCGCCAGCCGGCAGCGCCGGGCAGAGCGCGGCCGAAATCGCCCGCGCGTGGGACACCGCCGGCCCCCTGCCGGTCTTGCTGCTGGCAGGACCGGACCCGGCCACCGCCCGCGCCGCGTTTACCGCGGCCGCCGCCGCACTTGGGCTGACGCCCTGGCGCATCGCGGCCGCGGACGTTCCCGCCGCCACACCCGAACGTCACGCCCTGGCGCTCTACCTCGACCGGGAACTGGCTCTGACCGACGGCGCGGCGCTGATCGAGGCCGGTCCAGACGGGGCGGAGACCGCCCGCGCACTGGCCGACGTGATGCAGGGCCCCACCGCCATCGCCGCGCCGGACCCGGCCCCGCCCGACCGCGCACCGCGCCTGCGGATCGAGACCGCCGCTCCTGACATTTCGGAACGCCGCGCGCTATGGCGCGAGGCGCTGGGCGCACCTCGCGCGACGGCCCTTGGCCCCGCGCTCGACCGGCTGGCCGGGCAGTTCGGGCTGGATCGCGGCGCGATCGGCGCGGCCGCCGACACGCTTGCCCCCGACAGCCCGCCCGACGCACTGGCCCCCACCCTGTGGCAGGCCGCGCGCATCCAGGGACGACGCCGGCTTGACGGGCTGGCCCAGCGCATCGACTCCCGCGCCACCTGGGACGACCTCGTGCTGCCCGCCGCGACCCTTGCCCATCTCGCCGACCTCGCCGCCCATGTCCGCCAGTCCTGGCGCGTTTCCGAAAGCTGGGGCTGGCGCGCGAAAAGCCCGCGCGGCCTGGGCGCCGCGGCGCTGTTCGCGGGGGCGTCCGGCACGGGCAAGACACTGGCCGCCGAGGTGATCGCGGGGGAACTCGCGCTCGATCTCTACCGGATCGACCTCAGCCAGGTCGTCAGCAAGTATATCGGCGAGACCGAGAAGAACCTCGCCCGCGTCTTCGACGCCGCCGAAGCCAGCGGCGCGATCCTGTTGTTCGACGAGGCCGATGCCCTGTTCGGCAAGCGGTCCGAGGTGCGCGACAGCCACGACCGCTATGCCAATATCGAGGTCAGCTATCTGCTGCAGCGGATGGAGGCGTATCGCGGTCTGGCCATCCTGACCACCAACCAGAAAGGCGCGCTGGATTCGGCATTCCTGCGCCGGCTCCGCTTCGTCGTCACCTTCCCCTTCCCCGATGCCGCCGCGCGCATGGCGATCTGGACGCGCATCTTTCCCGCCGCGACGCCTGTCTCGGGGCTCGATCCGTCCCGTCTGGGCCGGCTGAACCTGTCGGGCGGCTCGATCCGCTCGATCGCGCTGAACGCAAGCTACCTCGCGGCGGAAACCGGCGGGCCCGTCACCATGGGCCACGTGCTGGCCGCCGTCGAACGGGAATACGCTAAGCTGGAAAAACCCTTTACCGCCGCCGAACGGAGGGCCCTGGAATGACCGGGCAAAAGATCACGCTGACAGTCGACGCGCTGACGGTCGAGGGCGGCAGACTCTCGCGCCCGGCACTGGAGCGCGCCATCGCCGCCGCCCTGACCGAGGCGCTGACCGGCCAAGGCGCCCCCCTGACGCCCGACAGCAAGGCCATGGCCCACGCTGCCGGGCAGGCCCGCCCCGGCCCCCGCGATCCCGGTCCCGAAGCGGCCATCGGCCGTGCCGTGGCCCAGGTCGCCAGCGGAGTGCTCAAAACATGACACGCCCCGCCACCCGTACCACCGCCGACCCCGCGCCCGCCGCCACCGCGCGGCTTGCGATCCAGCCCAAGTTGACCCTCGGCCAGCCCGGCGACCGTTACGAGGCGGAGGCCGACCATATCGCCGATCAGGTCGTCTCGGACCGGCCCGTGCCGCTGACCGGCCCGTTGCCGGTCACGCCACTCGTCCAGCGCCAGCCCGAGGAGGAAGAGGAAGACGAGGAAGAACTGCAAATGAAATCCGCCGGACGGCCCGTGCCCGCGGGCGCCGCCATCGAGGCCGCGGCCGCCGCGGTGGCCGACGGCGGGCGGCCGCTCTCGCACGCCGAACGGTCCTATTTCGAGCCGCGCTTCGGCCGCGACCTGTCCGCGGTGCGGCTGCATGACGGGGCGCGGGCGGCCTCGGCCGCGGGCGCGATCGGTGCGCGGGCCTACACGCTGGGCCGCAACGTCGCCTTCGCCGCCGGCCAGTACGACCCCGCCAGCCGCGAAGGCCGCCGGCTGATGGCGCACGAGTTGACCCACACGTTGCAACAGGGCGCGGGCGTGATCCGCCGCCAGGGCCCTGCCGCCCAACCGGCCGCCCCCGTGCGCCCAACCCAGGTCACGTTCAATTTCAACGAGAACCAGGCGATCCCTGCCGCCGCCGGGGGCACCCAGACCCTGACTGCCTCGACCAATGGCACCCAGGTTACCTGGTCGATTACCGCAGGCACCGCCGCCGTCGCCGCGGGCACGACCATCGCGGCCAATGGCGACATCACGCTGGACGCCGCGCAGGTCGGCGGCACGCTGAACGCGCGGGCAACGAATTCCGCGGGCTGGTTCGAACATCCCTTCCGCGTGGCATCGGTGCCGACCGGGATTTCCGCCACCGCGCTGTCCTCGGCGCTGAACTCGTCCGCCACCGATTACGGCTGGGCCTTCCAGCATACCTTCACCAGCGCGAACGGCTCGCAGACCGTGCTCGAGAACCTTCGCATCGGCGAACATTTCCCGACCGCGCCCAGCCCCAATGCGGCGTCCCACGTGTTCAGCGGTCAGAACTGGCCCTTTGGCAGCGGCGCCGACAGTTTCACCCTGTCTACGGGCACGCTGGCCAACGACGCGGCGGGCAGCTGGGCGCTGGACAGCGCGGGCCAGTTCGGCCCCGTTCCCGCGGGTTCGACGCTGGCCAGAGGCGACAATGTGAGTACCGCCAAGGCCGGCATCAACGTGGGTGACCACGTGTTAAGCCATTCCAACACGCAACCCCGCAACCGCCTGCCCGTGTCGCTGACGCTGACCCAGGAGTTCCATTATTTCAACCAGCGCGCCGCCGCGGGCAGCCGCTGGACCCGGTTCACCACGACGGCACACAGCCGCACCCTGCGCCGGCGGGGCACGGACGTGGAATTCGTCACCACCGTGAACGGTGTCGAAAAGGTGCAGGACTATGTCGGCAAACCCGCGGTGACGAACCTCACCGCCTCGCCCGCGAACATACCGAAAAGCGCCACCGCCCCGCCCGCAGCCCCCGGCGCACCCGCCGCTCCCGCCCCCGCCGCCCGCACCGTCTCGCTCAGCGTCGAGGCCCTGCCCGGCACGCTTCCCACCGGCACCTCGCTCAACTGGACGTTCGTCGGCAACAGGCTTGGCTGCTCGATCGCGCAGAACGCAGCCGATCCCACCCGGGCCACGCTGACCATCGGCACCACCGCCGGCACGGTCACCGTGCAGGTGGCCGACAACACCGGCACCAATTCCGACCGCGTCACGGTGACCATCTCATGACAGGCTTTGCCCGATCCCCGAAACTGACCCGTGCGGGCCTGGTGCTGATCGATCCCGGCAGCGGCGCGGTAACCCGCATCGTCTCGTTGCAATACGCCGCCGACACGCTGACCCGCAAGCTGACCGCCCAGGCGGTCGAGGCCGAAGGCGACCGCTCGCACCCCTTGCGCTTGACGGGTCCGGCGGTGGAAACCATCACCTTCGACGCCGAACTCGACGCGACCGACCAGCTGGAATTTCCCGACAACAACCCGTCGGCGGTGGAAACCGGGCTGTTTCCCGCGCTCGCCGCCCTGGAATCCTTGCTGCACCCGACGGTCGCGCAGCTGGAACGCCAAAGCGCCCAGCGCAAGAGCGGCAGTTTCGAGATCACACCCGCCGAGACGCCGCTGGCGCTCTTCGTCTGGAGCCGCAGCCGCGTGGTGCCGGTGCGGCTGACCGATCTCTCGATCACCGAGGATTTCTTCGACCCGGCGCTGAACCCGATCCGCGCCAAGGTCAGCCTGTCTCTGAGGGTGCTCAGCGTGGCCGATCTGGGATTCGAGCACCGCGGCGGGGGTCTGTTCATGGCCTATCTGCAGGGCAAGGAGGCGCTGGCCGCGCGCGCCGCGGCCGGGCAGTTGGGTGAACTGGGACTTGGGGGGCTGCCGACATGAAGAACCCGATCCAGGCCATGTTCGAGGCGGGCGTGGTCGAACGCACCGATTTCCCGCCCGAAAGCCGCTATCACAGCGTGCCGACCGCGCAGGTCAAGAGCGCCGACGGCCAGCCCGTGACCCACCTCAAACGCCGCCTCTCACCGCCGCCCGAGGAATTCGCGCTGCGCCACCTGCGGACCACGCGCCAGGGCGAGCGTCTGGACCAGATCGCCGCGGCCGAAACCGGCGACCCGGAGATGTTCTGGATGCTGATGGACGCCAACGGCGCGCTCTGGCCCGAGGAACTGGAAGAAACCGGCGCCGAGGTTCGCATCACCCTGCCCCGCGGCGTGCCCGCGCCCGAAGAGGAATAGCCCCATGATCAAGGGCATCGACATGACCGTGCTGTTCGGCCCCGGGGTCCCGGTCCCGGCGCCGGCCTCGGTCGTCGATGCCTTGCGATCCGTCACCATCGAGGAGAATTCGGGCGAGACGCAGTCGGGCTTCGATCTGGAATTCGCGGTCGAGAAGGATTCGCCGCTCAACACGATCTTCCTGCTGGCGGGGGGCGCGGCGCTACCGATCCTGCGCGTGGCACTGGTCGCCACCGTCAACGGGCGGGCCACGTCGCTCATCAACGGTGTCGTCACGCGCACCTCGCTCAGCCCCGGCACCGGCGGCCAGCCCGCCACGCTGCGGGTGCAGGGCAAGGACCTGACCGCGGCGATGGAACTCTTGGATTTCTCGGGCCTGCCCTACCCGGCAATGCCGCCCTTCGCCCGGGTCGCGATGATCCTGGCGAAATACGCCTGGCTTGGCGTGATCCCGCAGGTGATCCCGTCCGTCGAGGGTCCGCCCCTGCCGACCGACCGGATGCCGCGCCACCAGGACACGGACCTTGCCTATATCCGCCAACTGGCGCGCGAGGCGGGTTATACCTTCTTCATGAAACGGGGGCCCGCGCCCGCCACCAGCTATGCCTATTGGGGCCCCGAGGTGCGCATCGGGCAGGTGCAGCCCGCGCTGACCGTCGATTCCGGCAGCCCCACCAATGCCGAGGAACTCAGCTTCACCTTCGACAAGGCCGGCACCGAGATGCCGATCGTGTTCATCCAGAACCGCGAGACCCGCGCGCCGATCCCCATCCCGATCCCGTCCGCGGTCCCGTTCCTGCCGCCGCTCGGCGCGATCCCGCCCATGCCGCCCAAGATCGCGCGGTTAAGGGACACCGCCCGGCTCAACCCGCTCGAGGCACTGGCCCGCGGGTTTTCCCACGCCGCCCGCCATTCCGACGCGGTCTCCGGCCAGGGCCGGATCGACGTGCTGCGCTACGGGCGCATCCTGCAGGCGCGGGGGCTGGTCGGCGTGCGCGGCGCGGGCGCGGCCTTCGACGGGGTACATTACGTCGACAGCGTCCGGCACGAGATCAAGCGCGGCAAGTATACCCAAAGCTTCACGCTGAAACGTAACGGGCTTTTGCCCACCCAAGCCTCGGTGCCGGCATGACGCAGCAATATTTCGGGAAATACCGCGGAACGGTGGTCAGCAATGTCGACCCGATGATGATGGGCCGGATCACGGCGATCGTGCCCGATGTCTCGTCGGTGGCGCTGACCAGCTGGGCAATGCCGTGTTTCCCGATGGCGGGCATCCAGACCGGCAGCGTCGCGATCCCGCCCCCCGGCGCCGGCGTCTGGATCGAGTTCGAGCGGGGCGACCCCGATTACCCGATCTGGACCGGGGGCTTCTTCGGCTCGGCCGCCGAGGTGCCCGCGCTGCACCTGATGACGCCGCCGGGACTGTCGGCGCTGACGATGCAGACGATGGCCCAGAACGGGGTGACGGTCACCGACCTGCCAGGGCCGACGGGCGGCATCGTCATCAAGACGCCTGGCGGCGCCTCGCTGATCGTGAACGACACCGGCATCTACATCCAGAACGGCCGGGGCGCCTCGATCACGCTGGTCGGCCCCACCGTCACCGTCAACAACGGCGCATTGACCGTGATCTGAGGAGGTACACATGCCCGGCCCCGTCCTGCATCTCGGCGCAACCGTCACCTGCTCCCATGGCGGCCAGGCCATGCCGACCGCGCCCTTTGCGCGCGTCCTGGTCTCCGGCCAGCCGGTCGCCACGCAAGCTGGACCCTGGGCGGTCGCGGGCTGCGGCTTCGTGCCGCCGGGCGGCAACGGCCCCTGCGTCACCGGCACCTATGTCACCGCCGCCACCCGCGTTTTCGCGGGCGGCCAGCCCGTCGTTCTGATGGACAGCGTGTCGGTCTGCACACCCACGGGCACGCCGCTGTTGCCCGTGCAGGCGCAGACCCGCGTGGTGGGGACCTGAGGCGATGCAGATCGACTTCCCCTACCATTTCGACGGCTCGGAACGCACCGCGCGGGCGGCCGAAGCCAAGCATGTCCGCGACATGATCGAACAGATCCTGTTCACCAACCCGGGCGAACGCGTGAACCGCCCAGAGTTCGGCGCGGGCATCCTGCAGCTGGTCTTCGCCGCCGCCAGCCCCGAGGCCGCCGCCACCGCCGAATTCATGATCCGTGGCGCGCTGCAACAGCATCTCGGCCAACGGATCGAGATCGACGCCGTCGAAACGCAGGCCGAAGAGTCCACGCTGCGCATCCGCATCGCCTATCGCCTGCGCGGCCGCGAGGGCGTGGAACTGGCCGAGTTCGAGCTGGAGACGGGGACATGATCTATCATTGTTGCGATCCCCGCCGGCGCGAACTGGTACTGGCCAACCCGCCCCTGAACGGCATCGACTTTCTCGAGGTGCTGGACGGCGAGGCCCCCGCAGACACCCCGCGCCAGCGCACCCTGTTGGTCCGCTTCCTGCGTGCCGCACCCACGTTGACGCTCGACAACCTCGAGTTGACAGGGGGCGAGCGGATCACCGATGTCGGCATCGAATGGATCACCCGCGCCGACGCACCCGACGCCACGCTGGCCGAGGCGGGGCTGATCGCCTACCTGGGCGCGCTCGACCCCGGGGTGCAGGGCGAAACGCTGGTGATCCGCACCGAAAGCCACGGCGATCACGCAACCTACACGCTCAGGTTGATCGACGCCGGCAACCCACTCTCGTCGCCTGCGGGCATCGACCGGCTGCTGGCGCAGATCGACTTTTCCTTCAAGGTGGAATGCCCCACTGATTTTGACTGCGCCCCCCGCACGGACTGCCCCGAGGACACGCCCGAGCCACCGGCGATCAGTTATCTGGCCAAGGATTACAAGAGCTTCCGCCGCCTGATGCTGAGCCGCATGGCGCAGATCATGCCCGACTGGCGCGAACGCAACCCCGCCGATCTTGGCATCGCGCTGATCGAGATGCTGGCCTATACCGGCGACCGGCTGAGTTACGCCCAAGACGCGGTCGCGACCGAAGGCTACCTTGCCACCGCTCGGCGGCGGTCCTCGGTCCGCCGCCACGCCCGCCTCGTCGATTACCGGATGCACGACGGCGGCAACGCGCGGGTCTGGGTGCAGGTGCGCCCGTTGGAACCGGCCGTCGAAGGCGGCCCCGACACCGTGGTGACCGCCGAGGCCGCCGACCTCCAATTCCTGACCCGCATCCCCGGTTTCGACCCTGTGCTGGCCCCTGCCCTGCGCGGCCGCGCCTTCGACCGCGCGCCGCAGGTGTTCGAGCCGCTCCACGGCGGCACCTTCCGGTCCAGCCATAACCGGATCGACTTCTACACCTGGGGCAGCGGCGAATGCTGCCTGCGGACCGGCGCGACACGGGCGACGCTGGCGGGCGATTACCCCCACCTCGCCCCCGGCGACATCCTGGTTTTCGCCGAACGCGTCGGCCCCCGCACGGGCCGCGCAGCCGATGCCGACCCGACCCGGCGCCACGCGGTGCGGCTGACCGCGGTGCAGGCGGGGCTGACCGACGAATTGCCGCTGGAACCCGGCGCCGACCCCGCCCCCATCACAGAAATCCGCTGGGCCGAGGAAGACGCCCTGCCCTTCCCGTTCTGCCTGTCGGCCAAGCTGGACGACGCGGCGGGCGGCGGCACCGCGACCGAGGTCTCCTGCGCGTTGGGAAACATCGTGCTGGCCGACCACGGCCGCAGCGTCGCGGCAGAGCCACTGGGCGCGGTGCCCCAGCCGCATCTCAGCATCGTGCCCGACGCCACGGGCGACCCCTGCGACCGCCCCGACCCGGTGCCCGTGCCGCCCCGGTTCCAGCCGGTCCTGAAACTCGGCCCCGTCACCCAGGCCACCGTGACCCGCGACCCGCAAACCGGCGACGCGGTGCCCTACGACCCGCTCGCCACGCGCTCGGCGCATGCCGCCATGGCACAGCCCCTGTCGACCCGCGCGCCTGCCGTAACGCTGACCGATGACGGCCCGGGCGACGACGACTGGCAGGCACGGGCGGACCTTCTGAACTCCTTTGCCGGGGACCGGCATTTCGTGGTGGAGACCGAACGCGACGGCCGCGCCCGGCTGCGTTTCGGCGATGACGCGAACGGGCGGCGGCCCAATGCCGGCACCGGATTTACCGCCGCCTACCGGGTGGGCAACGGCACCACGGGGAATGTTGGCGCGGGCGCAATCGCCCATGTCATCACCGACAAGGGCGGGATCGAGGCGGTCACCAACCCGATGCCCGCCGCGGGCGGCCTCAATCCCGAAACCATGGAAGAGGTGCGCGCCGCCGCGCCCTTCGCCTATCGCCGACAGGAACGCGCGGTGACCGAGGCCGATTACGGCGAAATGGCGCGCCGCCATCCCGACGTGCAACGCGCCGTCGCGACCTTCCGCTGGAACGGCCACGGGTACACCGTCTTCGTCACCGTCGACCGGTTCGGCGGGCGCCCCGTGACGCCCGATTTCCGCGCCGAACTGGCCGCTTTCCTCGACCGGTTCCGCATGGCGGGCTATGACCTGCAGATCGACGCCCCCCGCTTCGTCGCGCTGGAAATCGCTCTGTTCGTCTGCGCCGGCCCCGACCATTTCCGCAGCGAGATCAAGCGCGAGGTGCTGGAGGCGCTGTCCACCGCCCGCCTGTCCGGCGGACGCCGGGGTCTGTTCCATCCCGACAATTTCAGCTTCGGCGACCCGGTCTGGCTCAGCCGCCTCTACGCCGCGGTGATGGGGGTGGAGGGCGTGACCTCGGTCAAGGCCACCACCTTCCGCCGCCGGGGCACGACCGCGACCAAACCCCTGGAAGATGGCGTGATCGAGATGGGGCGGCTGGAAATCGCGCAATGCGAGAATGACCGGAACTTCCCCGAACGGGGCTCGGTCACCATAACGATGGGAGGCGGCAAATGAGCGAACCCCCGATCCGCATCGGCCACCCCGACCTGCGCGCCGCCGCCTCTGATGCCTGCGGCTGTTGCGAGGGCGTCACCCTGTCGACCGGACGGGTCCTGACGAACCGCCCGAACCTGGGCACGATCGCCTACCGCGCGGGCGAGCATGCCAGTTTCAAGGCGTCCATGCTGGCCCGCCTCGCCTCTTCGACTCTTCCGGCGCTGGCCCGCCTCGGCACGCGCGAGGACGATGATTTCACCATCGCGCTGATCGACGCCTGGGCGACGGTGCTGGACGTGCTGACCTTCTACAACGAACGCCACGCGACCGAGGCGTTCATCGGCACCGCGACCGAACGCTTCTCGATCGCCGAGATCGCCCGGCTGATCGGCTATCGCCTGCATCCAGGTTCCGCCGCCGAAACCGACCTCGTCTTCCTGATGGAGGACCCGCCGGGTGCGGCGCCGGATGTCGAGGACCTGGCCATCCCCGAAGGCACGCGGGTGCAAAGCCAGCCCGGCCCCGACGAACAGGCACAAGTGTTCGAGACGCTGGCCGATCTCGACGCCCGCGTCGCCTGGAACAAGATGCGTCCTCGCCAGAACCGCCGCGTCGCGCTCGCGCAGGGCGACACCGGCACATGGCTGGCCGGACAGGCCACGGCCCTTGCCCCGGGGGACGTCGTGCTGATCGTCCACCCGCAGCGCTTCGACACCGGCTGGCCGGGGTTTTCCACCGGCTCGACCCTTTGGCAGGTCCGGCGCCTGACCCGCGTGACCCCCGACGCCACCCTCGACCGCACCCGCATCGAATGGGCAGAGCCGTTGGGCCCGGTCAGCCCCGCGGGCGAGACCGCCCCGGTGCACAAACTCTTCGCACTGCGCCGGCAGGTCTCGCTTTTCGGCTACAACGCCCCCCACCCCGCGGTCCTGACCTCCAGCGTGCGCCGCGCTTTCGGCTATTCCGGCGGCACGGTGCCCGCGAATTCGCCCTCGCCGATCACCGGCGATCAAAGCAATGTCGGCGACTGGGATTTCCCGGTGCCGCAAACCGACGACCGGATCGTGCTGGACGCCGTGCACAAGGACTTCGTACGCGACGGCTGGGCGGTGCTGGCCAGCCCGGGCGGCACGCAGGCGCTCTATCGGATCGCGGGGGTCACGGCGGATGCCGAGGCGCGCTATTCGATCAGCGGCCGGGCCAGCGTGCTTGACCCCGACCGCAGCGGCTGGGTCGCCGCATTTGCAAGCAATTACCGCAGGATCGCCGTCCATGGCGCCAGCGAAGAACTGGCCCTGGCCGAAACGCCGCTGCGCGATTTCCTGTCCGGCACCCAGATCGAGCTGGACACCAAGGTGCCCGACCTGCCCGAGGACCGTGTGGTCTATCTCAAGGGCCGCCGCGCGCAGGTCGAGGTCGCCATCGCCGAACTGACCGTGCTGCGTGGCGACGTGACGCTCGACACCCTGCCGCGCGGCACGCGGTTGACGGTGCAGGGCGCGCTGTTCTTCCCCGCCGCGCCGATGCTGGGGCTGTGGCTGGTGACCGATCCGGACGGCCAGCTTGCGCTGACATTGGCGTGGCGCGGTTGGCTGCCCGCGGTGGCCGCCGACGGCACCGCCCCCGAGATCAGCCAGCGCAATGAGGTCAAGGAGATCGACCAGACCGACCCGCTGCGCACCACGCTGACCCTGAAATCCGCGATCCTCGCACCGATGGACCGGGCCAGCACAGTGGTTCACGGAAACGTCGCGCGCGCCTCGCATGGCGAGGCGGCCTCGGAAATCCTGGGCGCGGGCGATCCCGCGCAGCCGTTCCAGCGCTTCACCCTGAAACAGGCGCCGGTCACGCACCTTGTGGCCTCGACCGAGAACGGGGTGGCCTCGACGCTGACGCTTCGGATCGACGGGGTGGAATGGACCGAGGTGCCCGACCTTTACCAGCGCGGCGCCACCGCACGGGTCTTCGCCACGACGCTGTCGGATACCGGCGAGACTACGGTGCGCTTCGGCGACGGCATTTCCGGCGCCCGCCCGCCCGCGGGCCGCGACAACATCGAGGCCGAGTATCGCAAGGGCCTGGGCAAGGCCGGCAACGTGCGCGCCGGGCAGCTATCGCTGGCCATCGACCGGCCACTGGGCCTCAAGGACGTGGTGAACCCGATGGCCGCGACGGGCGGTGCGGATGCCGAAACCTCGGACGCGGCGCGGCGGAACGCGCCGATCCATACCCTGACCCTGGGCCGCGTCGTCTCGATCACCGATTACCGCGACTTCGCCCTGGGATATCCGGGGATCGCGCGGGCCGATGCGCGCTGGGTCTGGCAGGGCGAAACCCGGCGGATCGTGGTCACAGTGGCGGGCGATGACGGCGCGGCGGTGCCCGCCACCGGGCCGGTCTTCAAGGCGCTGCGCGATGCCTACCGCACCTATGGCGACCCGCTGGTGGGCTTCGACCTCTTGTCCTTCGCCCCTGCGAGGTTCCACCTCGGGCTCAAGGTCGCAATCGATCCCGCGCATGAGGACGACACCGTCCTGGCGGCCGTCGAGGCGGCCCTGCGCGCGGCCTATGCCTTCGACCGGCGCGACTTTGCACAGCCCGTCGCGCTGTCCGATGTCGCCGCCACGGCCCATGACGTGCCGGGCGTCGTCGCCGTCGATATCGACCGGCTTTATCGCGAGACCGGCCCCCAGACCGAGGCGACGGATCACATGCTGCTGCAATCCCGCCCGGGCCGCACGGATGAGGATGGCGGGTTGCTGGCGGCCGAAATCCTGACGCTCTCACCTGCCCCCTTCGACACGCTGGAGGTGATGGCATGACCCGGATCACGCCCCAGGCACTCTACGAGTTGCTGCCCGCGATCTACCGCATCCGGGACGCCGAGGAAGGCGGACCGCTCCGGGCGCTGGTCGACGTTCTGGCCCGCGAGGGCGCGGTGGTCGAGGAAAGCATCGAGCAGTTGCTGGACGATCTCTTCATCGAGACCTGCGCGCCCTGGGCGGTGCCCTATATCGGCGGCATCGTCGGCTACAAGGCGCTCTACCCGGTCGAGGGGCTGGCCGCGGGCAGCCGCGCCGAGGTCGCCAACACCATCGCCTACCGCCGGCGCAAGGGCACGGCCGCGGTGCTGGAGCAACTCGCCCGCGACGTGACCGGCTGGCCCGCCTCGGCGGTGGAGTATTTCCAGCGCACCGCCACCTGCCAGCACATGAACGTCACCCGCCCCGAGGCGCGGACCACGGCGGACCTGCATGCGCCGCTGGAGCTGGAACGGCTGGGCGGCGCCTTCGACATGGTGATGCGCACGGTGGACGTGCGATCCATCACCCAAGCGCCGGGGCGCAACAGCATCGGCGGGCGGCACCACCTGCCGAACGTGGGCCTCCACCTGTGGCGACTGCAGGCGATGCGCCAGGCAAACGTGCCCGCCACCCGGGTAGACGGGCGGCGCTATCTGTTCGACCCGCTCGGCGCGCCCCGGCAATTGACCAACCGGCAGGAAGCCGAGCGCGACATCACCGCGCTGGCCGGCCCCGTCAACGTCCCCGGCGCGATCACGCGGCGGATGCTGGACGCGACGCCCTCGGCCTGGGTCCGGGGCGGCGCGCCGGGGGGCCTGCGCGCCTTCGAGATCTTCGTGGACGGAACGCCCGTGCCGGTCGACGAGATCGTCGCCTGCGACCTGTCGGACGACGGCGCGGGCTGGAACCACTCGCCCCATGCCGCCGAGCCCCCGGGCAGCAACCGGCCCGTCCGCGTCGACCCCGAACTCGGCCGCCTCACCTTACCCGAGCCCGAAACGGCCGAGGTGCGCGTCAGTTTTCACACCGCCTTTCCCGGCCCCATCGGCGGCGGCGAATACAACCGCGCCGCCAGCCTGCCGCCGCCCGACGGCGCGGGCACGCTGATCCGTTTCCCCGACAGCGGGCATGCCAGCCTGCAGGACGCGCTGAACGCCATCGGCCCGGCGGGCGGGATGGTCGAGATTACAGAAAACGACGTCTACGCCGCGCCCACCACGATCACCGCCGCCGAGGGGGCCGAGATCGGGCTGCGGGCCGCGGACGGGGTGCGGGCGATCCTGCGCGGCAGCGATCCGCTGGAAATCCGCGGTGCGGCGGACAGCCGGGTCACGCTGAACGGCCTCGTGCTCGACGGCTGCCCGGTTCACATCCTGCCCGATGGCGACGGCACCTCGCTCGCCTCGGTGGACCTCGCCCATGTCACGCTGATCCCCGGCCTGTCCTTCACCGAAACGGGCGGCCCGGCCAGCCCCGGCGCGGAAAGCCTGCGGGTCGAGACGAGAGGCGTCGAACTGTCAATCCTTCGGTCGATCCTAGGCCCCGTCCGCATGACCGACACGACCAACCTGCGGTTGGAAGACAGCATCGTGGACGCCGCCACGCCCGCCCCCGCCGACAGTCCCGAAGGGCTGGCCATCGCGGGGCTATCGGGCGAGGACGATCCTGCCGGCGCGCTGACGATCCTGACCTCGACCGTGATCGGCCGCATCCATGCCCGCGCGATGCCGCTGGTTTCCGACACGATCCTCTTCGCCCGCGCAGCCCCCGGGGGCGCGCCCGTGCGGTCGGAACGGCGGCAAGACGGATGCCTGCGGTTCTCCTACGTCCCCGACGGGTCGATCACGCCGCGTCGCTTCCGTTGCCAGCCGCAACTGGCCATCGACGAGGCCATCGCCGCGCGCGCCACGGAGCTCGGCGGCCCGGTGCCGCAGGCCGAAAAACAACTGATCCGGGCCCGCATTCTGCCCTGGCTGATACCTGCCTTCACCTCGCTGTCGGCCCGCGCGCCCGCCTATGCGCAACTGCGCCGCAGCGCGCCCGCGGAGATCCGCAAGGGCGCGTCGGACGAGGGCGAGATGGGCGCCTGGCACCTTAACCACGAGCCCCAGCGCGAAACCAACCTGCGCATAAGGCTCCACGAATACCTGCGGTTCGGCCTCGAGGCCGGGCTGATCTTCGAAACCTGACCCCGGGAGGACCCGAACCATGGGCGGCGATTACAGCAAGGACAGTTTCGATGCGCTGCGCGACTATGCCGGGGTGTTCCTGCAGCAGGGTCGGCCGGTGCTGGATTCGGACTGGAACGAGATGGTGCAGGTGCTGGAACGGCGCATTCGGGCGGGCACTGTCGACACGATCGGCCGCGCGGTGGTCCCGCGCGAGACAGAGAACGCCTTCCACATTCGCCACGGCGGTGGCGGGCTCGAGATCGGGCCGGGGCGGCTTTACCTTGACGGGATGTGCATCGAGAATCACGGCGACGGGGATTTCGCACGCACTGGCGACGGGCCCGCGCCGGTGTTCGACCGCGGCACGGGCGATGCAACCGATCCCCTCGGCGTGCTGGACGAGATGACATCGGCCCCCGAAGGATATCTGTCCTACGACGCGCAACCCTTCTGGCCCGTGCCCGAGACCCTGCCCACCAGCGGCGGGCCGTTCCTCGCCTATCTGGTCGCCTGGCAGCGCGAGGTGACGCCGGTCAAGGACCCGACACTTCTGGATCCCGCGCTGGGCGGGGTGGACAGCGCGACACGTTGGCAGACGGTCTGGCAGGTGCGGCTCCTGGGCGGCATCGGCGAGGGTGCCACCTGCGCCACCCCCGACGAGGACCTGATCGGCTGGCCCGAGACCGTCGCGCCATCGACCGCGCGGCTGACCACAGGCACGGTCGACGTGGACGACCCCGAGGACCCCTGCCTGGTGCCGCCGACCGACGGTTACACGGGGCTCGAAAACCAGTTCTACCGGGTGGAAATACACCAGACCGGCCAGAACGGCGACCAGACCGACGCCTGGTTCAAGTTCTCGCGCGAGAACGCGTCCGTCGCCGCCGCCATCGACAGCTTCGCCAGCCCCGCCGACACGATCACCGTGCGCAGCATCGGGCGCGACGAGATCCTGCGCTTTCGCCCCGGCGATTGGGTCGAGATCACCGACAACCGGCGCGAGTTCGACCACCGCTCGGGCCAGATCCTGCGCGTCTCGGTGGTGAACGAGGACACCCGCGAGATCGAGCTTGAGGGCACGGTCGACCCCGACCTGATCCCCACCGGGGTCGACGGCGATACCGCGCGGGCACGCCAATCCCGCCTGATCCGCTGGGACCAGAAGGGGATCATCCGCAACGCCGCCGACAATTCCGTGTGGTGGGATCTCGACGCCGCGAATCCCGGTTCGCCCGAGGGCGTGATCCCGGTGCCGCCCGCGGGGACCGTGCTGCTGCTGGAATCTGGGATCACGGTGGCGTTCTCCACCGCCGACGGGCCCGGCCGCTACCGCGAGATGGACGCCTGGCGGTTCTGGGCGCGCACCGCCGGCACCCAGATCCAGACCCTGACCCAGGCACCGCCCGACGCGGTGCAGCGCCACTATACGCGGCTCGCCATCCTCTCCTTCCCCGACGCGCCCCCCGACGATTGCCGCACCTTCTGGCCACCCGAGATCGCGCCCGGCGAGGGCTGCGCCTGTTCGGTCTGCGTCACGCCCGAAAGCCACAACTCCGGCGCGCTGACGATCCAGATGGGGATCGAGCGCGTGGCCGAGGCGGGCGGCGGCACGGTCTGCCTGGACCCCGGGCGCTATGAAATCGGCGCGCCGATCCGGATGGAGAACCTCTTCGGCGTCACGCTCAAGGGGCACGGGATCACCACCGTGATCTCCTACCGGGGCGCCACCGCCAGCGCCATCGAGGTCGATACCTGCATCGATATCCGCATCGAGGACCTGTCGATCCTTGTCACGCCAGAAAGCGCGGGCGGCACCGGACGGCTGCCCACACCGGGGCACGGGCTGACCGCGCTGCATACCGCGACACTGGCGCTGCGCCGCCTTGCCATCGTGGTCGGCGCAACCGGCGACACCCGCCGCGACCACGGCATCGCGCTGGAAGGGCTGGTGATCGGCGCCAAGATCGAAGAATGCCTCGTCGCCGCGCCCATCGGCATCGGCTCGCCCTCTGCCATCGCGGCCTATGGCGGCGCCGGCACGGCCGCCGCCGCCGAAGAACCAGAACCGGGCTGGCTGGGTCTGGCCGAGATCAGGCTTTTGGACAATGTCGTGTTCGCCGGCCGCATGGGCATCTGGCTGGGCGGGCTCGCCTTCAGCCTCGCGGGCACCACCATGGCGCGCAACATCATATTCGGGCCGGAATCGGGCGTCGCGCTGGACTGGTTCGAACTGCCCACCGGCGGCACGGGGCTGGACGGCAACACGATCCTGTCGAACGCCAACGCCGCCATCGTCGGGGTCAACGACATCCGGCTGGCCGATAACGAGTTCAGCGGCGGTGCGGCGGCGGGCGACGGGATCATCCTGTTTCCCAATGTAGTGCCCGGCGCCCTGATCACGGCACAGATCGTCGGCAACCGCATCTCGGACCTGGGGGGCGCAGGCATCCGGATCGCGGGCGATTACGACGCGATCCTGGCCAAGCGCAACGTCATCCAACGCTGTGGAATCGCGGGAATCCTGTCGCAACCGGGCTTCAGCGGGCGGCACCTGGCCATCGAGGACAACGTGATCGGCGACATCCGCGGCGGGCCAGACGGCATCGGCGCAGCCGGCATCGGCCTGACCGGCGTGGCCGAGGGGCAGGTCCGCGGCAACTCGATCCGGGGCATCGGCCGCGAGACACCCGAAGGTTCGCAGAACGCCGGGATCGCACTGCAAGGGGTCGTCAGCATGGCGATCGAGGGCAACGCGATCTACGAAATCGGCCCCGACACCCCCAATGCATCGGCCTGGGGCATCCTGGTGCGGCCGATCTGGTTCCAGCTCGATATCTCGGGCAACCGGATCGTCGGCACCACCGACCGCGACGCCGGTGCAAATGCCTGGCGGGCGATCGAGATCGGCCAGGTCGAGGATATCGAGGCGCTTGGCCGGCTGGATGAACCTCTGGGCGATTTCGCGGGCGTGTCGGGCAATATCACCGGCGCCGCCGCCGACGATCTGGGCTTTGCCTCGGTCGAGGGCCGCGTGCTGCGCCTGACCGCACGGCGCGGGATCGAGGTGGTGCCGCTTTTACCGTTGCAGCTGGGCCTGCGCGGCAACCAGGTGATCCACTTCGCCCCGCAGCTTCATCCCGCGATCAGCATCGCCGCCCGGGGCACGGCCATGGTCGATTTCAGCCAGAACCAGGCGGATCTGCTGGGCGGCGCGAACCTGCCCGCGCAGGTCGCCATCGCCGCCCAGCGCATCACCGCCAGCGCCAACAGCCTGCGCCACCTGCGCGATACGGGGTTGTCGCTGCTGATGACGGCGGCGGCGGCGACGCCGATGGGCAACATCACCTCGGGCGGGGTGCAACTGGCACCGGGGGGCCTCCAGCCGCCCTTCGTCGCGCTGAACATCACCGCCGTCTGAGACCGGGAAAAAGGAGACCCCCCATGGCCAACAGGATCGCCAAGCTGGGCCGCGAACGCAGCCTCAAGACGCTCGCCGAACGGCTGTTCGTGATCGAGGGACCGGGCGCGGAACGCAAGTTGCGCCATGCCGAGGCCGCGCTGTTGCGTGCCAATCCCGAACTTGCCACGCCCGAAGGCTTTGCCTCGGGCAAGACGGTGATCATCCCCGGCGATATCGGGTTGATCCCCACCGACCGGGTGATCGCGGCCCGGCAAAGCGCCGATGGCCTGCTCGACGAAACCGGCACCCGGCTGGACCTTGCCGGCAAGACACTGGCCGGCCGCTATGCCGAGGGCCGCAAGCAGGCCGAGGAAACGCTGGCCCGCGTGACCGACCGCCGCCTCGTCCAGCAGATCAAGCGGGTGCTGCCCGAAGGCACCGCGATCCTGTCCAAGGCGCGCGAGACGATCGGAAAGCAGGCCGAAGAGGACAAGACCCGCGAAGAGCGCTTTGCCAAGGCGATGGAGGAGGCGCAGGCGCGGCTTGCCGCGTTGCGCGCGCTGGCCGAACGCCAGCGCTGAACGCGGCCGCCCGCGGCGGGGCGGCCGCGCCCGGGCTCACTCGCCGGGCAGGCTGCCCCGGCCGTGGCCCGCCATGCCGCCGGACACCTCTTCCGTCGCCTCCGAGGCCAGTTCCTCGGGCAGGACAAGGTTCAGCACGATGGCGATCAGGGCCGCGGGCAACAGGCCGCTGGTCATCAGGATGCGGATCGTGTCGGGCAGGTATTGCACCGCCTTGGGGTCGAGCTGCAGCCCCAGCCCCACCGACAGCGCGATCGCAAAGATCACCATGTTGCGCCGGTTCCAGTTCACGTCCGACAGCATCGAGATACCCGCCGCGACCACCATGCCGAACATCACGATCACACCGCCGCCCAGCACCTCGATCGGGATGGTGCGGATCACCGCGCCAACCTTGGGCACCAGCCCGCAGAGGATCAGGAAGATCGCGCCAATGGTCACGACATGGCGGCTCATCACGCCGGTCATGGCGATCAGGCCCACGTTCTGGCTGAAGGACGTGTTGGGCAGCGCCCCGAAAATGCCCGCAACCGCGGTGCCGACCCCATCCGCATAGGTCGCCCCCTGGATTTCCTTGTCCGTCGCCTCGCGCCCGGCGCCGCCCTTGGTGATGCCCGACACGTCGCCCACGGTTTCTACCGCCGAGACAAAGGCCATCAGGCAGAACCCGATCACCGCCGCCAAGCTGAACTCGAACCCGTATTTGAACGGCAGCGGCACCTCGACCAGCGCCGCGCGGCCCCAGCTGGTGGTGATGGCCTCGACCGAAACCATGCCCATCACCAGCGCATAGAGATACCCCGCCAGAATGCCCACCACGACCGCCGAAACCGACAGCAGACCCCGGGCATAGAATTTCAACCCCAGCGTGACAAAGATCACCACCAGCGCCGCCGACCAGTTGAGCAGGCTGCCATATTCCGGCTGGTCGATGGCCGGCACCCCGCCCGCGGCATACTGGATGCCGACCTTGACCAGCGCCAGACCGATCATCGTGACCACAAGGCCGGTGACCAACGGCGGCAGGGCAAAGCGGATCTTGCCGATGAAGGTGCCGAGGAAGGCGTGGAACAACCCGCCCAGCAGCACGCCGCCGAACAGCGCGGGCAGCGCGTCCACACCCTTGCCCGCCACCAGCGGGATCATGATCGGGATAAAGGCGAAACTGGTACCCTGCACGATGGGCAGCCGCGCACCGACCGGGCCCAGGCCGATGGTCTGGAACAGCGTCGCGATACCGGCGAACAGCATCGACATCTGGATCATGTAGGTCATGTCCGGAAAGCCCTGCGCGCCCGCGTCCGAGCCGAAGCCGAACCCCGCCGCGCCCGCGATGATGATTGCGGGCGTCACGTTCGACACGAACATCGCCAGCACATGCTGGATGCCCAGCGGCACCGCCTTGTGCAGCGCGGGCGTATAATTGGGATCGCGGAGCTGTTCCGGCGTCCCGATGGAACTGTCTGCCATCGTCCTTCTCCCTGTTTTTGCGCGCCCCGTCAGGCGGTAACGCGGATGGGCCGGCCCAGGCGGTGCTCTTCCAGGTTTCCTCCCTCCCCGATGCGGTCGATGACCGCGAAGAGGCCGGAGCCGGCAATCGGGCACAGAACGCCATGCCAAGTGTTCCGTGCGATGTTCACGCTTTGGTGATCCTCGGCAACGAAGGCCACGGGCGTTCCCGGCGCCCCGCCCTCATCTGGCGCAACAATGATCAGAAATCGCGCGCCCTGCATCGGAATGAAGCATTGCGAACCCAAGGGGTGCCGCTCCAGCAGCCCACACTCGTAGGGCAGCGCACGAATTTCGGCGGCGAAAAGGCTAAGGCCATGCCGGCCATCAACGATGTCGAAGCGTGCCAGGTCGGTATAACGGCGGCAGGCGCCCTCGTTGATGGTCACAAAGGGGCCGCCCGTTTCGATCACCTCGCCGAAGGGGGCGAAGGCCGCGGCGGTCAGGGGCTGGGCGCGCAGATCGGTCATCCGCCCGGCGCCAGCGCGGGATGCCGGTTCACGTCCTTGTACAGCAGATACCGGAACCGCCCCGGCCCGCCCGCGTAACAGGCCTGTGGACAGAACGCGCGCAGCCACATGTAATCCCCCGCCTCGACCTCGACCCAGTCGCGGTTCAGCCGGTAAACGGCCTTGCCCTCCAGCACGTAGAGCCCGTGTTCCATCACGTGGGTTTCCTCGAACGGGATCGAGGCGCCCGGTTCCAGCGTGACGATGTTCACGTGCATGTCGTGGCGCAGGTCGTCGGGGTCGACAAAGCGGGTGGTGGCCCAGCGGCCATCGGTGCCCGGCATGCCCACCGGCGCCGTCTCGGAATCGCTGGCAAAGACAGGATCGGGGGCGTCGATCCCCTCGACCGCCTGGTAACGCTTGCGCAGCCAGTGGAACCGCGCGGGCGCCTCGCCCAGCGCGCGCAGGCGCCAGCCACAGCCCGGCGGCAGGTAGGCATATCCGCCCGGCTCGACCAGGTGCGCGATCTCGCCCAGCGCGATCTCGATGGCGCCCTCGGTGACGAAGATCACCGCTTGGGCCCCGGGGTCCGGCTCGGGCCGGTCACTGCCGCCGCCCGGCGCCACCTCCATCACGTAATGCGCAAAGGTTTCGGCAAAGCCGGTCATCGGCCGCGCGATGATCCAGGCCCGCGTCTGGTCCCAATGCGGCAGCGCGCTGGTGACGATGTCGCGCATCACGCCCCCCGGGATCACCGCATAGGCCTCGGTGAAGACGGCGCGCCCGGTATGCAGCGCGTCCTGCCCGGGCAGGCCACCCTTGGGCGCAAAATAGGTCGGATGGGTCATTCGGGCAGCATCTCCCTGAGGCGATGAAGGGCGATCCGTTCGACCTGGGCGCAGGCCTCGGCGAACTCGGTCTCGGCGTCGTTCTCCAGCCGCCGTTCAAAGGCCGCCAGGATCGACGCCTTGTCGTGGTCGCGCACCGCGATGATGAAGGGAAAGCCGAAGCGGCCGGTATAGCGGGCGTTCAGGTCCTGGAACCGGGCGCGCTCGGCATCGGTCAGGGCGTCCAGTCCCGCGCTGGCCTGTTCGGCGGTCGACTCGGGCGTCAGGCGGCGGGCCTCGGCCAGCTTGCCGGCAAGATCCGGGTGGGCCTTCAGCACGTCCAACCGCTTTTCGGGCGGCGCCATGCGGAAGATACGGGCCAGCGCATTATGCACCCCCAGAGCGCAATCATGCGCCGGTCCCAGTTCCAGCCCGTGCGCCTCTTCCGCGATCCAGGGCGAATGCTCGAACACGCCGCCGAACCGCGCGACGAAGGCCTCGCAATCCATCTCGGACGGCCGGTCCAAAGCCTGCGGCGGATGGGTCGCCGCCCAATGCCGCGCGATGTCGATGCGCCGCGCCACCCAGACATCCTCATGCCCCGCCACGTAATCCAGGAACCGCTTCAGCGCCTGCGCCCGGCCCGGCCGACCCACCAGCCGGCAATGCAGGCCCACCGACATCATCTTCGGCGCACCGGCGCGCCCCTCCTCCAGCAACAGGTCGAAACTGTCCTTGAGATAGGCGAAGAACTGGTCGCCCGAGTTGAACCCCTGCGGCGTCGCGAACCGCATGTCATTGGCGTCCAACGTGTAGGGCACGACCAGTTGATGCCGGTCGCCGACCCTCATCCAGAACGGCAATTCGTCGGCGTAACTGTCGGCAACGTATTCGAAACCGCCATCCTCGGCCGCCAGCCGCACGGTCTGCATCGAACAGCGCCCGGTGTACCAGCCACGCGGCGCCGCGCCGGTGACGGCCACGTGCAGGCGCTTGGCCTCTTCCATATGCGCCCGCTCGTCGGCCTCGGAATAATCCTTGTACTCGATCCATTTCAGGCCGTGGCTGGCGATCTCCCACCCCGCCGCTTGCATCGCCGCGACCTGTTCCGGCCCGCGCGCCAGCGCGGTGGCGACACCGTAGACCGTGACCGGCATGGCGCGTTCGGTGAACATCCGGTGCAGCCGCCAGAACCCCGCCCGCGCGCCATAATCGTAGATCGTCTCCATGTTCCAGTGGCGCTGGCCCTGCCAGGCCGCGGCACCGACGATTTCCGAAAGGAACGCCTCGGACGCCTCGTCGCCATGCAACAGGCAGTTCTCACCGCCCTCTTCGTAGTTGATGACGAATTGCAGCGCGAGCCGGGCGCCCCCCGGCCATTTCGGATCGGGGGGCGTCGGGCCATACCCCCGAAGGTCGCGCGGATAGCGTTTCATTGGTTCTTCCCTCGCATCACTTTCGCATATTCCAATAAGGCCCCGCCCGTCTTTCAAGGAAATCCTGAAAGTGTTTCGGGGACTGGGGCGTTTATATTGGCGTCAGGCTCGGCCATGACCGGTAAAACGGCAAGGGAGGCATTCGATGCCCGGATATCTGACGACCCATGTTCTGGACACCGCGCGCGGCTGCCCCGCGGCCGGCCTGCGGATCGAGCTGTTCCGGCTCGATGGCGAGACCCGCGCGCGCCTGGCCGAGATGCGCACCAATGCCGATGGCCGCACCGACGCCCCGATCCTGCCCGAAGCGGCGTTCGCCCCAGGCACCTATGAACTGGTCTTCCACGCAGGCGATTACCTGCGCGGGCTGGGGCTTGCCGCCGACTTCCTCGACGTGATCCCGCTGCGGTTCGCCATGGCCGCGGCGGATCACTACCACGTGCCGCTGCTGCTCTCGCCCTACGGTTACTCCACCTATCGTGGCAGCTGATAAACCCGCTCGCGGCGCTTCAGCTCGGCCTTGATCCGCTCGGCCATGAACTCGATGAACAACCGGCTTTTCGGGTCCTGGTTACGCTTGTGCGGAAACAGGCAGGCAAGCTGTGCATCGGGCGGCGGCGTCGACTCGGCGACCGGGACCAGCGCACCGCTTGCAAGGTGCTCGGCCACGTCGAAGGCGGGCTTCATCACGATCCCCCGCCCGTCCAGCGCCCATTCTGTCAGCACATCGCCATCGTCACAGGCATAAGGCCCTTTCACGTCGAATCTCCGCAACCCCTCGGGCGTTCTCAGCGTCCAGCGGAACTCGGTCGAACCGGGGAACCGCAGCAACAGGCATTCGTGACCGTCGGCCACCAGCTCCGCCCCGCTTTTCGGCATGCCCCGGCGCGCGATATAGGCGGGGGCGGCGCACAGGACCCGGGGGCAATCGGCCAGCATCCGAACGCGAAGCCCGGAATCGGGCAACTCCCCCAGCGCAAAGCTGACATCCAACCCCTCGCCCGTGACATCCACCTTGCGGTCCGACAGCCGCAGGCGCACATGCACCTCGGGGTAATTTTCATGGAACTGCGCGACGTTGGGCGCGATCAGGCGGCGGCCCACCCCCAGCGGCGCCGAAACGAAGATCGAACCCCGCGGGTTCAGCGTCACCTCGTGCACCGCCGCCTCGGCCTCTTCCAGCGCCTCGATCACCTTGACCGCCTTGGGGTAATAGATGCGCCCCTGCTCGGTCGGCTGGATCGACCGCGTGGTGCGGGTGAACAGCCGGATCCCCAGATGCCGCTCCAGTTCCGCGATCCGCGACGAGGCCACCGCGGCCGACACCTGCAGGTCACGCGCCGCCGCCGACATGTTTTCCAACTCGTAGACGCGGACGAACATGCGGATATTGTTGAGGCTGGTCATAACCGGATTGTTCGGATCTTTTTGAAACTGATCGGGATAATCAGGAATTATCAGAAAGCCCCGCCCGCGTATAGCGTCCCGGCAACACCGCAAGGAGTGCCCCCATGTTCGAAACCGCGATGATCCTCGACTGGCTGGAATTCGCCGTCCGCTGGCTTCACGTCATCACCGGCATCGCCTGGATCGGGTCGTCCTTCTATTTCATCGCGCTCGACCTTGGCCTGACCAAGGCCGCCCACAGCCCAAAGGGCGTGCTGGGCGAGGAGTGGCAGGTGCATGGCGGCGGTTTCTACCATATCCAGAAATACACCGTCGCCCCCGACCACATGCCAGACCACCTGACCTGGTTCAAATGGGAGGCCTACTCGACCTGGCTTTCGGGCTTTGCGCTGCTCGCGCTGGTCTACTGGCTTGGAGCGGAACTCTACCTGATCGACTACACCAGGATGGAGTTGGCCCAATGGCAGGCCATCGCCATTTCGGCGGGATCGCTGGCGCTGGGCTGGGTGCTGTATGACCTGCTGTGCCGCAGCCCGCTGGGCCGGAAACCCACCACGCTGATGCTGATCCTCTTCGCGATTCTCGTCGCGATGTCATGGGGATACACGCAAGTCTTCACCGGGCGCGCCGCCCTTCTGCACCTGGGCGCCTTCACCGGCACGATCATGGTGGCGAACGTCTTCCTGGTGATCATGCCGAACCAGCGCGTCGTCGTGGCCGATCTCAAGGCCGGCCGCACCCCCGACCCGAAATACGGGCAAATCGCCAAGCTGCGCTCGATGCACAACAACTACCTGACGTTGCCGGTGATCTTCCTGATGCTGTCGAACCATTACCCGCTGGCCTTCGCCACCGAGTACAACTGGATCATCGCCAGCCTGACCTTCCTGATGGGCGTGACGATCCGGCATTATTTCAACACGATGCACGCGCGCCAAGGCCGCCCGAACTGGACCTGGGGCGCGACGGCGGCGGTGTTCCTGGCCATCATGGCGCTGTCGGCGGCACCGATGACCAAGGACGCCGCGCCCATCGAAGACGCCGCCCTGCCCGGCCACCTGCAACCCGCCGTGGCCGCCCCCGGCTTCGACGAAGTGCGCGAGATCGTGGCCACCCGCTGTGCGATGTGCCACGCGGCCGAACCGCTCTGGCCCGGGCTCGCGACCGCGCCCAAGGGCGTGCATCTGGAAACCGACGCCCAGATCGCGGCCCAGGCGAAACGCATCTACCTGCAGGCCGGCGTCACGCATGCCATGCCGCCGGGCAACATCATGATGATCGAAGAGGCCGAGCGTGCCCGGATCGTCGCCTGGTATCGCCAGATCGGCGCGGCGCGTCAGATGGCCCAGGCACACTGACCAGGCCCGACGGCCGCATCCCGAACGCGCCCCTAGCCCAGTTCCAGCGTCGCCACCGCCGACACCACCTCGCCACGTGAGGGCGCCGCGCCGCGATACATCCGCGCTGTCTCGAAGACCGGCACCAGCCCCAAACCCGCGCAATGGGCCCCCAGCCAACGCTCGCCTTCGGGCACGTCGATCATCACCGGCGCCTCGCCGGTCGCCACGCCAGCCGCCTCGATCAGCGCCGCGGCGACCGCCTCGTTGCGCGCCACAAGCGGGCCGATCTTGAACCCTTCGCGGCATTTCCGCACCGTGACGAACCCCGTCGGCTCGCCCTCCTTGCGGGCCACCAGCGTCTTGCGCGTCGCGGTATCGGTCAGCCACGCGCCCAGGAACCGCGGCTTTTCGTACCCCGTCGCCCGCGCCTCCATCGCGATCAGGGCGCCGCGCTCGCGCGCGCCGACCGGACCGTTCCCGGAATGGAACGCACCGGGCAGCACGCCGGCATACCGCACCGTGCTGCCGGCCCGCACGAAACCCGACTTTCGGTAATTTTCCTGCTGCGCCGCGACCCCGTCCAGCCCCACGGCCCGCGCGCCGGCATGACCCAGCGCATGGGTCCAAAGCGCATGACCGATCCCGCGCCCGCGGTAATCCGGGTGGCACAGGTACAGGCCCAGGAAGGCCAGCGCATCGGTATGGTTGACCACCGAAATCGCCGCGACCGCGCGCCCCTCCACCTCGGCCACGAAGAACCCGCCCGCGTCAGTCGCGTGGAACGGGTCGGCATCGTCAAGCCCCGGGTTCCAGCCCTCGTCCGCCGCCCAGCCCAGCACCCGGTCAAGCTCGCGGCGGGTCATCTCGCGCAGTTTCATTCGCCCTCCAGCGCCTCTTTCAGCGACCGCGGCTGGGCCGGCGCCTCGCGCAGGTCCAACGAGGACAACAGGTCCAGAAGGTGGCCCTTCATCAACTCCTCGGCGCGCGGCCCGTCGCCATCAGCCAGCGCCCCGATCAGCGCGTCATGGGCGTGGCTTTCACACAAAGCATTGCGCCGCCGCCAATACAGCGCGATCACCAGCGACGACCTCGAAATCAGCTGACCGATGAACTCGGCGATGGTGGCCTGGTCGGCGATCCGCGCGATTTCCAGGTGGAACTGTCCCGACAGCCGCAGCGCCTGGCCGTCCCGCCCGTCCGCCAGCGCGGCATGTTCCTGCTCGATATGGCGGCGCAACTGCGCGATGTCCTCAGGATCGGCGCGCAGCGCCGCGGAATGGGCGGTGCGCGGCTCCAGCAGCGCGCGCGCCTCGAAAACCTCGCGCGCCTCGCGCACCGAGGGCTGCGCGACGAAGGCGCCGCGATGCGGTTCGATGGCAACCAGTTGATCATGGGCCAGTTGTTGCAGCGCGGCACGCACGATGGTGCGGCTGACACCGAAGATCTCGCCGACCTCGTCCTCGTTCAGCTTCATGCCGGGACCGAGGCGATGTTCATGGATCGCGCGCGTCAGGCTGTCGGCCACGTCCCGGGCCCGCGACGGCGCGCGGCTGTCCTTCCCGGCAATGGTTCTGACCTCGTTCACACCGAACTCTCCGTGACTGCCCTTCTTTTGGCGAAACCCGGTAGGGCGCACAAGATTCGGCAGGCCCGACCGGATTGCGGACAAGATCGTATACAATCCATGACCGATCATGAGACAAATCTGTCCACGTCTGCCCAATTCGCAGGCAGTCGCGCAGAAATCGCCGGGCCGCACCGGGCCGCCCCATTCCCTCCGGGGCCATCGCGGCGAAACGTAGGGCAGACACGCTGAGAGGACCCGCATGCGCTCGGACCTTGACCTGGAACTTGTCGCCCTGACCAAACGCTACGGCACCACCGTCGCGGTGGATGCGATTCAACACCTGTTCCATGCCGGCAGCTATGCCTGCCTGCTGGGGCCCTCGGGCTGCGGCAAGTCCTCCACGTTACGCATGATCGCGGGCCACGAAGAGGTCAGCGACGGCGCCATCGTGCTTGCCGGCCACGACATCGCCCACCTTCCCCCCGCCAAGCGCGGCACGGCGATGATGTTCCAGAACTACGCGCTGTTCCCGCATCTCAGCGTGATCGACAATGTCGCGTTCAGCCTGAAAATGAAGGGGGTCGAGAGGGCCGAACGTAGGCGCCGCGCGGGCGAGTTGCTGGACCTCGTGCACATGACCGATTTCGCCGAACGCCTGCCCGCACAGCTGTCGGGCGGCCAACAGCAGCGCGTCGCCCTGGCCCGTGCGCTCATCACCGATCCGCAGGTGCTGTTGCTGGACGAACCCCTCTCCGCGCTCGACCCGTTTCTGCGCGTTCGCATGCGCTCCGAGTTGAAGAAACTGCAACGCGAGCTGGGGATCACCTTCATCCACGTCACCCACGGCCAGGACGAGGCGCTGGCACTCGCCGATGAGATCGTGGTGATGAACAACGCCCGCATCGAACAGGCCGGCCCCGCGCGCGAGGTGTTCAACGCGCCGAGAACCGAATTCGTCGCCCGCTTCATGGGGGGGCACAACGTGATCGCCCTGCCCAAGGGGCATTTCGCGATCCGCTCCGACCAGGTGACGGTCACGCTCCCCGACCAGGGCAAGCTGGAAGGCCGCGTCACAGGCCTCGAATACCAGGGCGCCAGCGTCGCGCTGACCCTGATGACCGCAGGCGACCAGGAGATCACCGCCGTTATCCCCGAAGACCGGTATTTCGCCAAACCCATCCAGCCCGGTGACGGCGTGGGGCTGAGCTGGGACGACACCAACCTTCACGCACTGACCGCCTGACCTGACAGTCCAACACGGGAGACCACGCATGACCGACCAGACGAAACCCGGCCTCAGCCGCCGCAGCCTGCTGAAAGGCGCCGCCGCGGGCGTCGCCGCCTCTGCCTTCCCCGCGCCGATGATCTGGGCGCAGAACATCAAGGACATCACCCTGCGCCAGTTCGGCACCGGCGTGTCCAACCTCAACGAGGTGGCGCAGAAGGTGAAGGAGGACCTGGGCTTCACGCTGGAGATGACCGCGCTCGACTCCGACGCGGTGACCCAGCGCGCCGCGACCCAGCCCAACAGCTTCGACATCGCCGATATCGAGTACTGGATCTGCAAGAAGGTCTGGCCCACCGGCAACCTGCAGGCGATGGATACCAGCCGGATCAAGAACTATGACAAGATCGTCGGCATCTTCCGCGACGGGAAACTGACGCCCGACTCGACCATCGCCCAGGGCACCGCGCCCCATACCGTGGGCTTTACCTCCGGGCCCGGCGGCACCGATTTCGTGGCCGAAGAGTCGGGCTGGATGACCCTGATCCCGACGATCTACAACGCCGACACGCTGGGCATCCGCCCCGACCTGATCGGCCGCCCGATCGAAAGCTGGACGGAACTGCTGAACCCCGAGTTCAAGGGCAAGGCCTCGATCCTGGATATCTCGGCCATCGGCATCATGGACGCCGCCATGGTCTGCGAGGCGATGGGCGAGATCACCTATGGCGACAAGGGGAACATGACGCGGGAAGAGATCGACAAGACCATGGCGATCTTCACCGAGGCCAAGAAGGCCGGCCAGTTCCGCGCCTTCTGGAAGACCTTCGACGAGTCCGTGAACCTGATGGCCTCGGGCGAAGTCGTCATCCAGTCGATGTGGTCGCCCGCGATCACCGCGGTGAAATCGCGCGGCATCCCCTGCGTCTACCAGCCCCTGAAAGAGGGTTACCGCAGCTGGGGCGGCGGGATCGGCCTGTCCAAGAACCTGTCCGGAATGGAGCTGGATGCCGCCTACGACTACATCAACTGGTATCTCGACGGTTGGGTCGGCGGCTTCCTGATGCGCCAGGGCTATTACTCGGCCGTGCCGGAAACCTCCAAGAACTACATGACCGAGAACGAATGGGGCTATTGGTTCGAGGGCAAGCCCGCGACCGAGACCATCACCAACCCGTTCGGCGACCCGATGGCCCAGGCCGGAGAGGTCCGCGACGGCGGCTCGTTCTACGACCGGATGGGCGCCGTGGCCTGCTGGAACGCCGTCATGGACGAGAACCAGTACATGGTCCGCAAGTGGAACGAGTTCATCGCCGCCTGACGGCATGACCCAGCGGCCCGGCCGGGGCACGACCCTTCCGCCCCGGCCGGGCCTGCCCTTCCCCGTTTGTCGGGGAAGGGCGTCTTTTCCCGAACCAGACGGGGGCGGCCATGGCCACGCCACTCAAGAACCGACATCTGGCCGGCTGGCTGCTGGCCTCGCCGATGGCATTCGTTCTGTTGTGTTTCCTCGTGCTGCCGATCGTGATGATCGTGGTGGTCAGCTTCTGGGGTGCCACGGAATTCTCGATCTACCCGGCCTTCCAGTTCGACAATTACGAATTCCTGCTGACTTCGCCGGTCACGTACTCGGTCTTCCTCAACACCTTCAAATACGCGCTCGTCACCTGGGCCTTCACCCTCGTGATCGGCTTTACCGTCGCCTATTTCCTGGCCTTCCATGTCCGAAGCCTGACCTGGCAGGTCGCCCTGTTCCTGCTTTGCACGATCCCGTTCTGGACCTCGAACATCATCCGCATGATCTCGTGGATCCCGTTTTTGGGGCGCAACGGGCTGGCCAACTCGACGCTCATCTCCTGGGGGGTGATCGACGAGCCGCTGGACTGGCTGCTGTTCAGCGATTTCAGCGTGATCCTCGCCTTCGTGCATCTTTACACGCTGTTCATGGTGGTGCCGATCTTCAACACGATGATGCGGATCGACAAATCGCTGATCGAGGCCGCCTATGACGCGGGCGCCACGGGCTTTCAGACCCTGACCAACGTCATCATCCCGCTGACGAAACCCGGCATCATGATCGGGTCGATCTTCGTGGTCACGCTGGTGATGGGGGACTTCATCACCGTGCGGTTCATGTCCGGGTCGCAATCGGCCAACGTGGGCCGGCTGATCTCGAACGATATCGGGCTTTTGCAATATCCCTCGGCGGCCGCCACCGCCGTGATCCTTCTCATCACCGTCCTGATCGTGATCGCAACCCTTCTGCGCTTCGTCGACATCCGGAAGGAGCTGTAACCGATGGAGAAACGCTCCCGCGCCTTCTACGTCCTCGCCGCCTTCTTCGTGCTGTTCCTGCTGTTCCTCTACGGGCCCATCATCACCATCGGCATCCTCAGCTTCCAGGGGCCGCAGGGCGGGCTGACCTTCCCGATGAACGGGGTGTCGCTCTACTGGTTCCGCGACCTGTTCCAGGAACAGGCGGTGGGCGATATCTGGGGCAGTTTCCGCCGCTCCTTCGCGCTGGGTCTGATGGTGATGGTCACGACCGTCGTGGTCTCGGTCATGGGTGGGCTGGCCTTCCGCAAGCGGTTCGCGGGCTCGGCGGTGCTGTTCTACCTCGTCATCACGTCGCTGGTGATCCCCTCGATCCTTGTCTCGCTGGGGGTCGGGCTGATCTTCAGCCAGTCGGGTCTGGACGTGCATTGGGCCACCAGCGGGTTCGGGTCGCAGCTGACATGGACCCTGCCCTTTGGCCTGCTGATCATGTTCGCCGTCTTCAACCGCTTCGACAAAAGCTACGAGGAGGCCGCGCGAGACCAAGGGGCGTCGCCCTGGCAAACCATCCGCCACGTCGTCCTGCCGATCATCGCGCCGTCGCTGATCGGGGTGGCGCTCTTCGGCTTTACCCTCTCCTACGACGAATTCGCGCGCACCCTGCTGACCGCGGGCAGCTACAACACCCTGCCACTGGAAATCTACGGGATGACCACCAACGTCACCACGCCGGTGATCTTCGCGCTGGGCACGCTGACGACCGCGTTTTCCTTCCTCGTGATCGCGGTCTTCCTGCTGACCGTCTGGGCGATGAACCGGCGGCGGGCGCGGCAGGGCTCGGATGCCGGGCAGGGCATGGTCTAGACCGCCCATGCCCCTGGTCATCATCAACCCCAATTCGACCGTCGCGATGACGGAGTCGATCCTCGCCATGGCGCGGGCCACCCTGCCCGGCGCCGAAATCGAGGGCTGGACCTCGCATGACGGCCCGCCCGCGATCCAGGGCGAGGCCGACGGGCGGCTGGCCACGCCGCCGCTGCTGGACCTGGTGGGGCGGGCCAGCGACGTGGGCGCGTCGGGCATCGTGATCGCGTGCTTCGACGATACCGGGCTGGAGGGGGCACGGCGGCGCGCCGCCTGCCCGGTGATCGGCATCGGGCAGGCCGCGTTCCACACCGCCGCGCTGCGCGGCTGGCGGTTCTCGGTGGTGACCACGCTGGCGGTCTCGGTTCCGGTGATCGAGGCAAACCTGCACGCCTATGGCCTGATGCACATGGTCGGCCGGGTCCGCGCCAGCGAGGTGCCGGTGCTGGCCCTGGAACACGACCCCGACGCTGCCTGCGCCCGCATCGCCGAGGAGGCCGCCCGCGCCGTGGCCGAGGACGGCGTGGACGGCATCGTACTGGGCTGTGCCGGCATGGCGCGGATCACGCGCTATCTGCGCGGGCATCTGCCCGTCCCGGTCATCGACGGTGTCGAAAGCGCGACCCGGTTGGTTTCCGTGCTGTGACCCGCCCTCAGTCCGAGGCCGGCGGCCATTGCGCGCCGCGCTCTTCCATGTAGGGGCGGAAATATTCGCGGAACGCGGGAAAGCCGTCGGCCAGCATCATGAATTCCTCGCGGTTCATTACCAGAACCTTGGTGTCCTCGACCGCGCGCACGGTGGTCTTGCGCCGCGTGGCCCCCAGGATCAACCGTTCACCGAAATGCCCGCCGGGGCCGATGACACGCGTCACCGTCTCGCCGGTCTGCGGATTGACGCGGTCCATCTCGACCGCGCCCGAGACCACGGTAAAGAACCCGTCCGACCGGTCGCCCATGTTGTAGATGCGGTCGCCCGCCCGGTAATAGACATAGCGCAGCGGCGGTTTCGTATAGGCCTTGATCTGCACCAGGCTGCGCGCGCCCAGCATGTCCAGCGACCAGTTGACCATGACCTTGATCCGGGTGCCCATCCCCGGCAGCAGCGCCAGGTAATAAGACCGCCAGATCACCCAGGCCGGGAACCCGGTGATCTGAATGCCGAACACCTCGGCCACGCCGCGCTTGGCCCCCAGCGAGGCAAGCGAGCCGCGTGACTTGTAGGAAAACGGCTGCACCGGTTTGCCGGCCACGGCGGCGGCGATGTTCTTGGCGATCCGCTTGGCCTCGCGCACGGCGAACTGCGCGGTCGGCGGGGCGAAGTCGAACCGCTCGCTTGCCCCCTCCTTCAGCGGGATCAGCGCGCAATCGCCCAGAGCCCAGACATTGTCATACCCCGGAACGCGCAGCGTGCGATCGACGGCGATGCGGCCATGCTGGCTGGGCAGGCCCATGCGCGACACGACGCGCAGCGGCGCGTTGCCGATGGTGGCGACGATGGTGCGGGTGTCGATCACCTCGCCGTCACTGGTCACCAGCTGGCGCGCGGTGGCGCTGGCCACGCCGGTCTTCAGCTTCAGTTCGATGCCGTGTTTGCGCAGGTGCCCCGCGGCGTAATCCGCAAGCTTTTCCGGCATCTCGTTCAGGATGCGGGGGGCGTATTCCACCAGTAGGACGCGCACCTCGGACGGGTCGATCTTGGGATAGAAGGGCAGCGATCGGTCGATCAGCTCCTTCATCTCGCCCACGGTTTCCACCCCCGAGAACCCGCCGCCCACCACCGTGAAGGTCAGGGCGCCGCGCTTGGTATCCTCCAGCGGCGTCACCTGGGCATGTTCCAGTTGCTGGATCACGTGCTCGCGCAGGCGGCGGGCATCCTCCAGCGTCTTCATCTTCAGCGCGTGTTCTTCCAGCCCGGGCATGCGCGACAGGTCCACTCCCTGGCCCAGCGCGATCACCAGGTGGTCATAGGGCACCTCGACCGGCATCCGCTGGATGCCCTGGAACACGGTGATGACCTTGCGCGCGAAATCGACGCTGTCGACCGTGGCCTTGCGCACGAAGACGCCCTTCAGCAGGAACCGCAGCGGCGAGACCGCGTGGCCCGGCGTGATCGAGCCCGCGCCCACCTCGGGCAGCAGGGGCTGAAAGACGAAATAGTTCTCGGCATTGATAAGTTCGACTTCCGCAGCCCCGCGCAGCCGCTTCTTCAGCGCCCGCGCCGCGTACATGCCGCCGAACCCGCCCCCGAGAACCACGATCCGAACCGTCATCGGCCCCTCCTTCTTGCTGCGCCGCAGCATAACGCATCGACCGGCAAGGGCCAGCGCCATTCCACGCATGGCACGATTGCGCCCATCGCACGGCTGTGGCAAGGCCCGCCCATGCAGATGCGCCGCTCCCTTTCCGCCTATCTCGCGCTCTGCCGCTGGCTTGACCGGGCGGCGCTGGCCGCCTGCGTGGCGGCGGGGCTGTTCCTTGTGGGGGCGGTGCTGGCCATCGTGGTGCTGCGCTATGGCTTCGGCCTGGGTTTCATCCAGTTGCAGGATGCAGCCGGCTATGCCTTTGCGGTGCTGATGGTCCTCAGCCTGCCGGTGACGCTGGCGCGGGGCGGCCATGTCCGGGTCGAGGTCATCTCGGAACGCCTGCCCGCGGCCTATTTGCGCGCGGCCGACGCGGTGGCGCTGGTGCTGTTCCTGGTCCCCGTGTTCGGGCTGATGATCCGGGCGTTCTGGCCCGATCTTTCCTATGCCTGGTCGATCCGTGAGGGGTCCGTCGAAACCGGCGGCCTGCCGGGGCTCTACCTCGTCAAGACGGCGCTGCCGCTGGCCGCGATACTGATGATCCTGCAAGGCGTCGCGCAGGTTCTGGGCCGGAGGGCGGCGGAGTGACCGGGGCCGAGGGCTTTCTGCTGGCCATGGGCCTTGGCCTCTTCGCGGGTATCCTCAGCGGTATTCCGGCGATGCTGGCCATCGCGGGCGTGCCGCTGGTGACCGCGCTGATCGGCGCGGCGGCGGGCGTATTCGACCTGAATTTCCTCAACTTCTTCCCGGCACGGGTCTGGGGCGTGATGTCGAACCGCCTGCTGATGGCGGTGCCCCTTTTCGTGCTGATGGGGGTGCTGCTGGAACGCGCCCAGCTGGCCGAACGCATGCTGGGCGTGCTGGCGCGGATGACCGGCGGCTCGCCGCGCGGCATGGCGCTGGGCGTGCTGGCCTTTTCCACGCTGATCGCGGCGTCGACCGGCATCATCGGGGCCACGGTGGTGATGCTGGTGCTGATCGGCCTGCCCGCGATGCGCGGCGCGGGCATCGACAAGCGGCTGGCGGCGGGGCTGATCTGCGCCTCCGGCACGCTGGGCCAGGTGATCCCGCCCTCGATCGTGCTGGTCCTCCTGGGCGACCAGATCGGCAACGTTTACCTCGAGGCGCAGCAGGCGGCGGGCAATTTCGCCCCCGACGCGGTGTCGGTGGGCGACCTGTTCGCCGGCGCGCTGATCCCCGGGCTGATGCTCGTCGCCTTCTACGCCGCCTATGTCGCACTGCGCCTGCGGCCCGAACCGGGCCCCGCCCCGGCCCCCCGCGCACCTGTCGGCGCAGGCGAGATCGTGTTCACCTTCCTGCCGCCCGTCCTGCTGATCCTCGCCGTCCTCGGCTCGATCCTCGCGGGTGTGGCCACCACGACCGAGGCCGCGGGACTGGGCGCGGTGGGCGCGGCGCTTCTGGCGGCCCATGCCGCCGAACCGCAGCGCGCCGGGCGCTGGCTGATCGCCGCGGCGGGGCTGGCGGCACTTGCGCTGGTGGGCCTGGGCATGGCCGGGCTGGGCCGCGCCACCCCCGGCAGCCCTGCCGCGCTGGTCGCGCTGGGGGCGGCGCTGCTGATCGCGCTGGGCACGCTGTGGGCAAGTGGGCGGCTGTGGCGGGCGGGTGTGCTGGGCGGTGCGATGGTCGATACGGTGCGCATCTCGGGGATGGTGTTCGGCATCGTGGTCGCGGCCTCGCTTTTGTCGCTGGTGTTCCGCGGCTTCGGCGGCGACCACCTCGTGGCGCAGTGGATGGGGTCGCTGCCGGGCGGCACTCTGGGGGCGGTCGCGCTGGTGATGGCGCTGATCTTCCTGTTGGGCTTCATCCTGGAGGCGGTCGAGATCATCTATATCGTCGTGCCCCTGCTGGGCCCGCCCATCCTGGGCACCGACATCTCGCCGGTGTGGTTCGCCATCCTGATCGCGATGAACCTGCAGACCAGCTTCCTGACGCCGCCCTTCGGCTTTGCGCTGTTCTATTTCCGCTCGGTCGCGCCCGCCGATATCACCACGCTGGATACCTACCGGGGCGTGGTGCCCTTTGTCCTGTTGCAGCTGGCCGCCCTTGGGGTTCTGATAGCATGGCCCGCGCTGGCCACTTGGCTGCCGGACCTGATTTTCCGCTGAGACACGAGAGGACCGACATGGACCGCAGACGCTTCCTGAAAACCGGCGCGGGCGTGACCGCCGCCGGCGCGCTGGCCAGCCCCGCCATCGCCCAGGGCAAGATCACCTGGAACCTGCCCACGGCATTCCCCAAGAACGCGCCGGGCGTGGGCACCAACGTGCAGAATTTCGCGGCCCGCGTGGCGGCGATGTCGGACGGTCGGCTGAGCTTCACCGTCTACGGCGCGGGCGAACTGGTGCCGCCCTTCGGGGTCGAGGACGCGGTTCAGGCGGGCAACGCGCCCGTGGGCCACGGGCCGACCTATTACGCCGCCGGCAAGAACCCCGCGCTGCACTGGTTCACGGGCGTGCCCTTCGGCATGACCTCGAACGAGCATTTTGCCTGGCTGCGCTGGGGCGGCGGGCAGGAAATCTGGGATGAAATCTATGCCCAGCGGGGACTTAAGCCGATCTACTCGGGCAATTCGAACACCCAGTCGGGCGGCTGGTTCAAATCCGAGATCGGGTCCGTGGCGGACCTGTCGGGGCTGAACATGCGGGTCGCGGGGCTGGGTGGCGAGATCTACCGCAAGCTGGGCGTGAACGCGGTGCTGATGCCGCCGCCCGAGATCTTCCAGGCGTTGCAATCGGGGGCGATCGACGCGGCCGAATGGGTGGGGCCGATGCTGGACCAGGCCTTTGGCCTGCAGAAGCTGACCGACATCTGCTACGTGCCCGCCTTCAACGAACCGGGGGCGGGGCTGGCGGTGGTGTTCAACCAGGATGCCTGGGCCGAACTCAGCCCTGATTTGCAGGCGATTTGCGAGTCTGCCGCCCTGACCGCGGCGCTGGAGGTGCAGGCGCAGTTCGACTATTTCAACGCGCGCGCGATGGCCGATCTGAAGACGCAGGGGGTGCGGTTCCTGCCCTTCCCGGACGACGTGATCGCGGCGCTGAGAACCGCCTGGGGCGAGGTTCAGGACGAGTTGACCGCGGCGAATCCGGACGTGGCCAAGGTGCGCGAAAGCTATGATGCCTACCTGGCGGAGGCGCGCGATTATGCCGGGGCGATGACCCTGCCGCTTCTGGCGGGGCGGGTCTGAGGGGGCGGAAAACCCCGGATTCGGCGATATGAATTCCATATGAATCGCATATGAATCCCATATGACTTTTTTCGGACTCCGGCGGCGCCCCACGGCACCGCCGGGGCCGGGTCAGTCGCGGGTCAACCCGCCCTCGGAATCCTCGGGGATGCGCATCCGCCGCTTGAGCCGGGCGCCGAACAGGATCGGCAGCACGAAGCCCACCACCGCGATGGACCACAGCCCGATGGACAGCGGCGAGCCGACCAGCACCCCGTAATCGCCATTCGCGATCTCGACGGCGCGGCGGAAATTCACCTCCATCTCGTTACCCAAGAGCGTGCCGAGGATCACCGGCACCAAGGGCACGTCGAGCTTGCGCAGCACCCAGCCCAGAACCCCGAACCCGACCATCACCAACAGGTCGAAGCTGGACCCGGAAATCCCGTAGATCCCGACGAAGGAGATCATCGCCACGATCGGCATCAGGATGCGCGGCGGGACCAGCAGCACGCGGGTGAACAGCCCCACCATGGGAATGTTCATCGCCAGCAACATGAAGTTCCCGATGAACAGCGCCGCGATCAGGCCCCAGACCACGTCGGGGTTGTTGGTGAACAGAAGCGGCCCCGGCGTGACGTTCAGCGCCAAGAGAACCGCCAGCAGCACCGCGGTGGTCCCCGACCCCGGCACGCCAAGCGCCAGCATCGGCACCAGCGCACCGCCCGCGGCGGCGTTGTTGCCGGCCTCGGGCGCCGCGACGCCGCGCGGGTCGCCCGTGCCGAATGTCTTGTCCCGGTCGACCAGCCGCTTTTCCATCGTGTAGGAAATGAACGAGCCCAGCGACGCCCCCGCCCCCGGCAGCACCCCCGCGATGAAGCCCAGGATCGTGGTCCGCCCCATGGTGGGGATGCAGGACCGGATCAGCGACCAGGGCGGGATGATGCGGCCGATCTGGACCTTGGGTTTCGTGGAAATGTCGCGGTCGGTGCCGCGATGTTCGAGGAAGACGAACACCTCGGACAGGGCGAACAGCCCGACGATGGCCACGAGGAAGTCGATCCCGTCGTAAAGGTGCACCTCGCCGAAGGTAAAGCGCGGCACGCCGGTCTGGGTGTCGACGCCGACCATGGCAAGCCCCAGGCCCAGCGCCGCGGCGAAGGCGGATTTCGCCTGGTTGGTGGCCGAGATGCCGCCCAAGGTGGCGAAGGCCAGGGTGAAGAGCGCGAAATATTCCGCCGGGCCGAACAGCAACGCCACCTTGACCAGTTGCGGCGCCAGCAGCACCAGCCCCCAGGTCGCGAAGAAGGCGCCGACGAAGGACGCCACGCCCGAGAGCGCCAGCGCCTCGCCCGCGCGGCCCTTTTGCGCCATGGGATAGCCGTCGAGGCAGGTCATCATCGCCGGTTCGTCGCCGGGGATGTTCAAGAGGATCGAACTGATCCGGCCGCCATACATCGCCCCGAAATAGACCGAGGTCAGCAGGATCAGCGACGGCGTGGGGCCAAGCCCAAGGGTGAAGCCCAGCGGGATCAGGATGGCCACGCCGTTCGACGGCCCCAGCCCCGGCAGCGCCCCCATGATCGTGCCGAGGAAACAGCCCATCAGCGCGAGGCCGAGGTTCTGGAAGGTCAGCGCGACCGCGAAGCCGTCGGCGAGATTGGCAAGTGTGTCCATGGCCGCCCCCTAGAACCCCAACGGCCCGCGCGCCAGGCTGAGGCCCAGGATCAGCCGGAAGATGACGTAGATACCGAGAGAGGTGCCGACCCCGATCGCGATGCTTTCCAGCGGGCGCGAGCCCAGCCGCCAGGTCAGGTAGGCGGCGGCGATGGCGGTGGCGATGACGAAGCCCAGTTCGGGCAGCGCCAGCGCATAGGCGACCATCACAAGGGCGGCCATGGCGATTTCCGCCAGCCGGCCCGCGCGCGGCCAGTCGGGGTCGGGGTCGGGTTTCAGCAGGAACCACAGCGAGGAAATCCCCATCACCGCGGCGATGATCCACGGGAAGACCTTGGGCCCGACCGCATCTGTCAGGAAGCTTTCCTGGATGATCGCGGCCTGCCAGGCGAAGAAGATCGCCAGCACCAGCCCGATGCCGCCGAAGATGCGGTCGCTCATGGCCCCCTCCCTGTGGCGTGGGGGCGCCCGCGGGGGGCGCCCCCGTTTGGCGCTATTTCAGGATGCCGATCTCGCGCGAAAGGCTTTCGATGCTGGCGACCGAGTCGGCCACGAAGGCCTGGAACGCATCGCCCTGAAGGTCGAGGGGGGCGAGGCCGTTGGTCTCCATCACGGATTTCCACTCGGGGCTGTCGTAGAGCGTGGCGATCTGGGCCACCCAATAGGCATAGGCCGCGTCGGACATGGCCCCCGGCGCGTAGAAGCCGCGCCAGTTGGCGCCGATGGCGTCGATCCCCTGTTCGCGCGCGGTGGGGAAATCGGCGAATTCACCGGGCAGGCGTTCGGGGGCAAGCACCGCCAACACCTTGATATCGCCCGATTCGACGAAGCCCTTGGCCTCGGACAGGTCACCGGTAAAGGCCTGGAGCGAACCTGCCAGAAGTTGCGTGACCGCCTCGCCGCCGCCGGCAAAGGCGATGTATTTCACGGCGCGGACATCGGTGAGGCCGGCCTTTTGCGCGGCGATCAGCACCTTGAGGTGGTCCCAGCCGCCCACGGCGGACCCGCCGCCGATGGCGATCGAGGTGGGGTCGGATTTCATCTGGTCCATCAGGGCGGGCAGGCTGTCGATCTCGCTGTCGGCGGCAACGGCGATCACGCCGTAATCGGCCCCGACCGCGCCGATCCAGCGGACCTGGTCCATGGTGTTGCCCGGATAGGCGTTCTGCGCCAGCCGCGTGGCGGTGGCCGAGGACGCCGCCACGATCAGGTCGTTGTCGTCGTTACGCTTGTTGACCACCTCGGCATAGGCGACGCCGCCGCCCCCGCCCGACAGGTTCACGACCTGCATGGTGGACGGGATCAGGCCGAGATCCTGCAAGGTCTTGCCGACCTGCCGGCAGGTGAAGTCCCAGCCGCCGCCCGGGTTGGCGGGCGCGATGCATTCGGGGTTCTCGGGGGTGAAATCCTGGGCCTGCGCGGCCAGGGGTACGGCGGCAAGCGCCAGCACGGCCAGCCCGCGCCGGATCGTGTCGAGTTTCATCGGTGTCCTCCCATGTCGTCCGCCCTTGGGGCGGTCGGTTTTTTCGCGGGGCCGGGCACGCCTGCGCGCCGCCTCCCCCTGCCCCAAGTGTTAAGGCAAGCGGTTGCGCAGGTCCATGGGTTTGCGCGCGGCCGGGGCCGCGGGATCAGAGCAGGAAATCGGCCGCGGAGAGGTCGGCGGCGTCGAGCCCCAAGAGCGTGATGCTGCCGCCCGCCGCGTCGATCCGGGCGCCCTGGTCGGTGTCGGTCACGTGGGCGGCGAGGAAATCGGGGAAGCTCGTCCCCAGGGCCAGGCCCGACAGGTCGATCACGTCGAGCCCGGTTTCGAAATCGCCGATCCGGTCGGCGCCGAAACCGGCCGCGGCGAAGACGAAGACATCGGCGCCCGCGCCGCCGAACAGGTCGTCATCGTCGGCGCCACCGTCCAGCCTGTCGGCGCCCGTCCCGCCCGACAGCACGTCGTGCCCCGCCCCGCCCGAAAGCAGGTCGTCATCGGCGTCGCCCGCGAGAATATCGTTGCCGTCATCGCCCGACAGCACGTCATTGCCCGCGCCGCCATACAGAACGTCATAGCCGCCCTCGCCGATCAGCACGTCGTCGCCATCGCCGCCGAAGGCGGTGTCGCTGCCCAGCCCGCCATTGATCGTGTCGGCGCCCGCGCCACCGTCGATCCGGTCGTCGCCAATCTCGCCGAACAGCTGGTCGTCGCCGTCGCCGCCGTCGATCCGGTCGCGGCCCGTGCCGCCATAGACGATGTCGTTGCCGCCCTCGGCCATCAGCAGGTCGTCGTCGGCATTGCCATAAACCTTGTCGTCGCCCTCGCCGGCGAAAACGGTGTCGTCGCCCGCGCCGCCATAGATCTTGTCCTGGTCGTCGCCGCCCTCGATCCGGTCGGCGCCAAGGCCGCCGCGCAGCACATCGTTGCCGGTGCCGCCGTCCAGCATGTCGTCGCCATCGTCACCGATCAGCTTGTCGTTGCCGCCATGGCCGATCAGGATGTCCGCGCCAGTGGTGCCCGAGATCACGTCGGCGGCGGCGCCGCCCTCGACCGGGGTGGGGGCGGGCGGCGGGGCGGTCTTGGCAAGGCGCAGCATCACCACCTCGTAATCCATGCCCAGCGTGAAGGTAAGGGCGTCGCCCGTGACCTGGGGGGTGAAGCTTTGCAGATGCGCCTCTTCGTAGACCATCAGCTCCAGCCCCGTCGCATCGGGCGGGGTGTCCTGGGCCAGGACGGCGGTCAGGCGCACGGCCTCGAGCACGCTGGCCTGGTCGAGCAGGCCGAGGTCGAGCGTGATCCCCAGCCCGTCCGCGGCGATGTCGTTGGCGGCGACGAAGATCACCGCCTCGGCCGCGTTTTCCCACCCATAGGCCATGGCGAGGTCGTCGCGGGTGTTGGACTGGAACCCGTCGATCAGCTCCATCCCCGCGATGTTCTCGGCCATCAGTTTCAACAGCGCGCCGCCCGGGTCCAGCACCATGCCATCCGTGCCCTCGTAGGCAACGGCGTTATATTGCTTGCCCGCGATGCCCCAGATCGCGGCGGCGTCCATGCCGATGGACTGGTAGGTGGCGAAAAGTTCCAGATAGGCGCCCGCCGCGCGAAGGCCGTAATCCTGGTAGTTCAGATTCACGTCCTCGACGTCCTGCACCGCCTTGCCCACGTTCATCGCGGACATGAAGAGTTCGACGCCGTCGCCGCCGGCCGCCGCGATCGCCTGGCCCCAGTCGTCCAGGTAATCCTGCCGGTTCTGCCAGAGCGTTTCGCCGTAATCCTGCGCGTCGGCGTTCGGGTCGTCCTCGACCCGGTCGATGGCGTCGAAGTTGAAGGGCAACGCGTGCGCCACCAGGCTGTCGATCTGGGCCAGGTTCCCGGGCGCGATCTGGGCGCGGATGGCGGCGTCGTCGCTGGCGGTGTGGCCCATCTGGACGGCGATGGACAGGTCGGCGCCGATGCGGTTGATCTGGGGGTCGTCCAGCGCGTCGGTGATGACGGCGATGAAGCGGTCGGCGATCTCGCCATACAGCGCGGGGTCATCGGCGAACGGCGCCAGCCCCATGTATTCATTGCCGATTTCCAGCATGAAATCGGCCGGCAGCGCGCCGTAGGCCCCCGACAACAGGTCGGCGAGAAAGGCCGCGAGGTCGGCCTCGCCCTGGGCGATATCCTGGGCATAGCGCGCGGTGGGCAGGATCATGGAAAAGGACAGGTCGCCCTGAACGCAATAGGCCAGCGTGTCGGCCAGGTCGGGCCGGTCGCGGTCGGGGTTGGGATTGTACAGCTGGGTGCCGTCGAACAGGCCCGGAATGTCGAGGCCGTAAACGTCGGGGTCGGTTTCGGACAGCGTGCCGCCGGGCCAGCGCAGCGCGGACAGGCCCAGTTCCGCGAATTGTTCGTCGAACTCGGCAAAGGCCGAATAGCCGGTCTGGATGCCGCCGAACTGGTCGGAGGTTACGGTTTCGGCCCCCGCGACGCGGTCGCCGAAGGCGATGTCGATTTGCAGATTGTCCATGGTCTTGCCCTCGCTGCTGGCCGCTGCGTCGGGGCCAGATCACCCGGCAAAAGTTAACAGGGCCTGAATGGGCGGGGGCGCGGCGCCCGGTGTTTTCGGAAAATTCCTGTGGATAAGCGGCGCGGCCCGCGACCCCGCGCGGGCTTTACCCGGGCGCGGGGATGGCCCAGAAGGGCGCCGGCCCGTTTCGGGGCCTGGATGCGCAACGATGTCAGGGAGACCCGCCCGTGGCGAACCCGCTTTACGACCGGCTTTTCGGCCAGCATGCCGGCAAGGACACGCCGTTCCTGCACCTGCCCGATGGGCGCACCATCACCCATGACGCGTTCCTGCGCCAGGCGGCGCGGTTCGCGCATGCGATCCACGCGCTGGGGCTGGGCCATGGCGACCGGCTGGCGGTGCAGGTGGCGAAATCGCATCACGCGCTGGCGCTGTATGCGGCCTGCGTGCAGGCGGGGGTGATCTTCCTGCCGCTGAACACCGCCTATACGCCCGCCGAGATCAGCTATTTCCTGGAGGATAGCGGCGCGGGGCTGTTCGTCTGCGACGGGGCGCATGTGGGCACGCTGGCGCGCGTGGCCGAGGCGGCGGAATGCCGGTTGGCGACGCTGAACGCGGACGGGTCGGGCAGTTTCGCGGTGGCCGCGCACGACATGCCCGAGGCGTTCGACACCGAGCCGCGGGGCGAAGAGAACCTGGCGGCGTTCCTGTATACCTCTGGCACGACGGGGCGGTCGAAGGGGGCGATGCTGACGCAGGGCAACCTGTTGTCGAATGCCGAGGCGCTGGCCGGGCTGTGGCGGTTCACGGCGGATGACGTGTTGCTGCACGCGCTGCCGATCTTTCACAGCCACGGGTTGTTCGTGGCGACGAATGTCGCGCTGTTGACGGGCGGTGCGATGATCCTGTTGCCGAAGTTCGAGGTGAACGCGGTGATCGCGGCGCTGCCGCGGGCCACGGCGATGATGGGGGTGCCGACGTTTTACACCCGGCTGCTGGACGATGCGCGGTTCACCCGCGACCTGGTGGGGCATATGCGGCTGTTCGTGTCGGGGTCTGCGCCGCTGCTGGCGGACACCCACCGGCAGTTCGAGGCGCGCACCGGGCACCGGATCCTGGAACGCTATGGCATGACGGAAACCAACATGAACACCTCGAACCCCTACGAGGGCGAGCGGCGGGCCGGCACCGTGGGATTCCCGCTGCCCGGGGTGGAGGTGAAGATCACCGATCCCGAGACGGGGGCCGAGCGGCCCCGGGGCGAAACGGGGATGATCGAGGTGCGCGGGCCGAACGTGTTCAAGGGCTATTGGAACATGCCCGAGAAGACGCGCGAGGAGCTGCGCGAAAACGGGTTCTTCATCACCGGCGACCTGGGCCTGATCGACGGGGAGGGATACGTGCATATCGTGGGCCGGGCGAAGGATCTGATCATCTCGGGCGGCTACAACATCTATCCCAAGGAAATCGAGATGGTGCTGGACGATCTGCCCGGCGTGCTGGAAAGCGCGGTGATCGGGGTGCCGCATCCCGATTTCGGGGAAAGCGTGGTGGCCGTCCTGGTGCCCGAGCCGGGCGCGGCGCTGGACGGGGCCGCGATCGCCGCGGCGGTGCGCGAGCGGCTGGCGGGCTTCAAGCAGCCGCGGCGGATCGAGATCGTCGACGCCCTGCCGCGCAACACCATGGGCAAGGTGCAGAAGAACGCCCTTCGCGACCGGTTCGCCGACGCCTTCGCCTGAGACGTGTGCCGGAAAGCGCTGGATAACGCCGCGCTGGCCCCTATGCTTGGGGACGAGCGCGCGGGTGTGCATGCCCGCGCGCCGCGCCCGCAACCGGACGACCGGAAAACCGCCAGAATGAGCGCCGCCCGCCCCCTGCCGCCCCACCGCACCGCCGCCCTTTCGGCGGAGGATTTGGCGGGGCTGATCGCCTGCCCGCGCTGCGACGCGGTCTATCGCGCGGTGCAGCCCGGCCACGGCGAACGCGCGGTCTGCGCGCGCTGTGAAACCGTTCTGATCGCGCCGCGCCGGCGGGCGGGCCAGCAACTGATCGCGGTGGCGCTGGCCGTCGTCGTGCTGGTGGTGGCGGCGACCATGGCGCCGTTCCTGGCCATCGAGGCGGGCGGGCGGGCGCATGCCAGTTCGGTGCTGGACGCGGCGCTGGCCTTTGCGACCGCAGGCCCGGCGGCGTTCCTGGCGCTGGCGGTCGCGGCGCTGATCGTGTTCATCCCCGTCCTGCGCGCCCTGCTGGTGATCTATGTCCTGGCGCCCATCGTGGCGAACCGCCCGCCCGCGCCGCGCGCCGCCGCCGCCTTCCGGTTGTCCGAGGATTTGCGCCCCTGGTCGATGGCCGAGATCTTTGCCATCGGCTGCGCGGTGGCACTGGTCAAGATCGCGGACCTGGCGCAGGTTCATTTCGGCCCGGCCTTCTGGATGTTCGCCGCCCTCGTCGGGCTGGTGGTGGTTCAGGACGGGTTCATGTGCAGGTATTCGGTATGGAAATCGCTGGAGCGCTGAGAACCGCGCGCGAGATGGGCCTGGTGGCCTGCACGCGCTGTACCCGGGTCTGGCCCGGCGGCACGGCGCGTTGCGGGCGCTGCGGGCACCGGCTGCATTCGCGCGAGCCCAAGGCGCTGCAACGGGTCTGGGCGTGGTGGGCGGTGGGGCTGATCGCCTATCTGCCCGCGAACCTGTGGCCGATGCTGGAAACCCGCACGTTGGTCTTGTCGCAGGAAAGCACCATCGTGGGCGGCGCCGTCGACCTGGCGCGGCACGGCAACTGGGGTATCGCGCTGGTGATCCTGGTGGCCTCGGTCGCGATCCCGGTGGGCAAGTTCCTGGCCATCGCCAGCCTGGCATTGGGCGTGCGGGGCGGCAGTGCCCTGCCCCGGCACCGGCGCCAGCAACTGTATGAAGTGGTGGAATATATCGGGCGCTGGTCGATGATCGACGTCTTCGTGGTGGCGATCCTGGCCTCGCTGGTGCAGCTGGGCGCGGTGGCGCAGGTCAGCCCCGGCCCCGCCAGCCTGTTCTTTGCGCTGTCGGTGATCTTCACCATGCTGTCGGCACAGGCCTTCGACAGCCGGCTGATCTGGGACGAGGACCCCGCGCCGCTGGCCCCGCCCCTGCCCGAGGGCCGCCCCGCATGACCGAGATGCCGCCCGAAACCCCCGTCGAACCCGCCCGCAAGAGCCTTTTGGAGCGGCTGTCCATCGTCTGGGTGATCCCGGCCGCGGCGCTGGTGATCGCGCTGGGGGTGGCGTGGAACAGCTATGCCGAACGCGGGCCGCTGCTGGAGTTGAGCTTTCAGACCGCCTCGGGCATCCGCGCGGGCGAAACCGAGCTGCGCTATCGCGACGTGACGGTGGGGCTGGTGGAAAGCGTGGCCTTTACCCAGGGGCTGGGACAGGTGCTGGTGGGCGTGCGGCTGGACCGCGACGTGGCCGAGTACGTGGATGACGACGCGCAGTTCTGGGTGGTGCGCCCCGAGGTGACGCCGCAGGGCGTGTCGGGCCTGGAAACCGTGCTGTCGGGCACGTTTATCGAGGGCATCTGGGACGAAACGCCCGAGGGGTTCATCGCCCGCCACGCGGCCGAGGCGCAGGCGCCGCTGAACCGCGAGGGGCGGCCGGGGCTGACGCTGCGGCTGCGGGCGGCGGGCATGGCCTCGCTGACCGAAGAGGCGCCGATCATCTATCGCGGGATCGAGGTCGGCCGGATCGGCCGGGCCGAGGTGTCGCCCGATGGCAGCACGGTCGAGGCCCGCGCCATCGTCTTTGCCCCGCATGACCGGATGATCTCGTCGGCGACGCGGTTCTGGGACACCTCGGGGTTCCGGTTTTCGCTGGGGCCCGGCGGGGCGCGGCTGGATTTCGATTCCATCGCCTCGCTGGTCTCGGGGGGGATCACCTTTCGCACGGTGGTGTCGGGCGGCGCGCCGGTGTCGGCCAATGCGCTGTTCACCGTCTATCCCGACGAAGCCGCGGCGCGCGCCAGCGTGTTCGGCGCCGAAACCGGCGAGACGCTGGTTCTGACCGCGATCTTCGAGGAAAACGTGGGCGGGCTGGCCGTCGACGCGCCGGTGGACCTGGGCGGGTTGCGCGTGGGGCGGGTAACCGCGCTGACCGGCATCGTGGATGCCGAACGGTTCGGCGACGACCGGGTGCGGCTGGCCGCGACGCTGGCGATCCAGCCCGGCCAGCTGGGCCTGGAGGACGGCGCGGGCCCCGAGGCGGCGCTGGCCTACCTGGAATCCCGCGTGGCCGAGGGGCTGCGCGCGCGGCTGGTGACGGCCTCGCTGCTGACCGGCGGGCTGAAGGTGGAACTGGTCGAGGTGGCGAACGCGGCCCCCGCCACGCTGGAAACCGACGCCGTGCCGAACCCGGTGATCCCCACCGCGCCCGCCGACATCGCCGATGTCGCGGCCACCGCCGAGGGTCTGTACAACCGGATCAACGCCCTGCCCATCGAACAGGTGATGGACAGCGCCATCGCCGCGCTGGACAACGTCGCGCGCCTGACCGGCAGCGAGGATATCCGCGCGGTGCCCGGCGAGGTGCGCGCGCTGCTGGGCGAGGCGCGGGGGCTGGTGGGATCCGAGGACACCCAGGCCCTGCCCGCGCGGCTGTCGGCGGCGGTGGGCGAGCTGGAAACGCTGGTGGCCCGCCTGAACGAAAGCGACACGGCCGGGCGGCTGACCGCGGCGCTGGACGCCGCGGCGGAGGCGGCGGCGGGCGTCGATACGGCACTGGCCGGGGTGCCCGGCCTGGTCGACCGGCTGAACGGGATCGCGGCGAATGCCGAAACCGTGCCGCTGGACGAGCTGGCCGGACGGCTGTCGGCGCTGCTCGACGCCGCAGACCGGCTGATCGACACGGATGCCGCACGCGCCCTGCCCGCCGACCTGTCGGCGGCGCTGGAGGAACTGCGCGCGGTGCTGGCCGAATTGCGCGAGGGCGGCGTGGTGGAAAACGCCAACGCCACGCTCGCCTCGGCGCGGTCGGCCGCCGATGACATCTCGGCCGCGGCGCAGGACCTGCCCGCGCTGCTGGCCCGCGCCCGCGCGGTGCTGGACCAGGCGGCGGCCACGATCCGCGGCTATGACGCCAGCCGCGGCGTGGGCCGCGACCTCGGCCCCGCGATCCGCGAGGTGGAACGCGCCGCCCGTGCTGTCAGCGCGCTTGCCCGCACGCTGGAACGCAACCCCAACTCGATCCTGTTCGGACGCTAGCGATGAACTACGCCCCCCTTGCCCTTGCCGCCCTGCTGGCCGCCTGTTCAGCCAGTCCCGCCCGCTATACCGTCCCCGAGGTCGAGGTGGCCGGGCCACGGGTGCCATCGATCTACGGCACGGTCGCGCTGCGCGAGGTGGCGCTGCCGGCCTACGCGGCCTCCGAGGAAATCCATTTCCGGGGGCCGGACGGCGCCCTGGCCTCGGCACCCGATGTGCTGTGGGCCGACGATCCGACACGGGCGATCACCGGCGACCTGGCGCGCGCACTGGGCCGGATCACCGGGGCGACGGTCGCCGCCGAGCCCTGGCCGTTCTTCGACCGCCCCGCCGCGACGGTCGAGATCCGCGTGTCGGACATGCTGGCCGAGGCGGACGGACGGTTCCGGCTGACGGGCCAGTATTTCGTGGCGCCCGAGACCGGGCGCCGCACCCGGTCAGGCAGCTTCGCCCTCGAGGCCCCGATCGCTGCCCCCGGCGGCCCGGCCCCGATCGCTGCCGCCCGCGGCCAGGCGGTCCGCGACCTTGCCACGCTGATCGCCCGGGACGGGCTGCGCTGACGGCCGCGATGCGGGGGGGGCTCTGCCCCCCGTCCTTCGGACTCCCCCCGGGATATTTCAAGCCAGAAGAAAGGGCGAGGTCTTCTTCTGGCTTGAAATATCCCCGGGGTCTGGGGGCGGAGCCCCCAGCCGGTCGCCTTGGCGAAGCCAAGGCGAAACCCGGAAGCGGGCACCTCAACGGATCGTGCCGTCGCGACCGATCACGCAATCCACCGGGCCGCGGGCCGCCACCACCCGGCGCGCGTTCGGGATGTCGTTGCCCAGCGCGCGTGCGCGCGCGGCGTCCGGCGCCAGCCCGTGGTCCAGCCAGCGCTGCACCAGGCGGCGCTCCAGTTCCGCCAGCGGCACGTCGAGGAAGACCGAGTGGTCCCAGAGCGCCGAAAGGCGCCGCCAGGGGGCCTCGTCGAGGCAGAGGTAGTTGCCCTCGACCACCACGATCCGGGTTTCGGGCGCGATTTCGGCGGCGCCGGCGATGGCGATGTCGCGGGCGCGGTCGAACACTGGCAGGATCACCCGCGCCTCGCTGCGCACGCGGGTCAGCATGGCCGCGAACCCCTCGAAGTCGAAGGTTTCGGGCGCGCCCTTGCGGGGCAGCAGGCCGCGCGGTTCCAACAGGCGGTTGTCCAGGTGGAACCCGTCCATCGGCAGCAGGACCGCCTGTTCCCCGCGGGCGGCCAGCGCGGCGGTGACCGCCGCGGCCAGGGTCGATTTTCCGGCCCCGGGCGGGCCCGCGATGGCCACGAGGCGTCGGGGCGCGGCTGGTGACAGCGCCGCGATGCGGGCGGCCAGGGCCGTCGCGGTGGCGGCGATGCGGGCGTCGGCGGTCATGGCGTCTGGTCTCCGTGTCGCGGGGCCGCCGATGGCCGCCGCGGCGCCACGAAACACCATCCGCTGCGGCCCGTCCAGCGCCCGGCCGCCCCTAGCCCAGGATGTCGATATCGCGGCCGTCGACGATGATCGCGAGGTTCCAGAACTTCTTCAGCTCGGCCTCGGTGGCCAGGGCCGCCGCCTCGTCGTCGGGGGGCACGCGTTCGACGCGGAAGCCCAGCCGTTCGAACCCAGAGGCGTCGAGGCGCGACAGGATCACCGGGATCACCCGGCGTTCGACCGCCACGGCGGCCAGGCGCAGCGCGGCGCGGGCGGGGTCGGCGAGCGGCCGGGTGATGCGGATGCCGATGCGCGACAGCGTCTCGTCCTGTGCGTCGCGCGCCCAGAGCGCGGCCGAGGGCGGCACCTGGCCCGCGGGCGCCAGCATCTTGCCGCGGGGGCGCGGGGGGTGGCCATCGAGGATCAGGTCGTCGATGTCCTCGGGGCGGGCCGGGGTGATGCGGGCGAGAATGGCGCTCCAGGCCGGGTCCATCAGGCGTCCCCCCCGGTTTCGGCGATCAGCCGGGCGGCCTGCCCCGCGCCCGGGGCGGGCAGGTCGACCGCGGCCAGGGCGGTGCGGAACCGCTCGGCCGCGCCGCCGTCGAGGCAATCGGCCAGCACCCGGTCGAGCCGCATCAGGTCCGCCTCTTCGATCATCTCGGCGAGGCCGCGCTCGGCCAGGGCCTGGGCGCGGCGGGTCTGGTCGTCGAGATAGGGCGCGCTTTGCGGGATCAGCACCGCGGGGATGCGGTGATACAGGATCTCGTGCACGGAATTGTAGCCCGCGGCCGAGATCACCAGGTCGGCGGCGAGGCAGAGCGAGAGCGCCTCGAAGGTCTGCACGACGCGGGTGTTGGGCCAGGCGTACAGCCCCGACGGGACATTGGCGCCGGGCCAGACCACCACCAGGTGCAGCACATCGGGCCGGGGCGCCAGCATCCCGGCGATGGCCTGGAGCTGGGCGGTGCGGTCGGAGGCCACGCCGCCCCCCAGCATCGAGATCACCAGCCGGTCGAACGGGCGGGCGAAGCGGTCGGCGAGGCGTTCGCGGAGCCCGGCGCGGTCGGCATCGGCACGTTGACCCATGCGCAGCACCGGCCCGACCGGATGGATGCGCGGGCCGACCCCGTAGGCGTCGTTGAGTTCGGGGAAGGCCTCGGTCGGGACGATGACGCGGGCGAAGATGCGCTCGCGGTCCAGCGCGATGTCGCTGGAGCTGCCCTGCGGCCACAGCCCGCGGCGGATCCAGACCGCGGGCAGGTCGCGTTCCAGCACCGTGCGGAAGATCGAATCGAACACGTAGCCGCCGTCGAAGACCAGCCGGTCGCCGGGCGCGAGGGTCCGCCCCAGCCGCAGGTAGGTGAGCACGTCATTGGCGTAGGGCTCGGGGTGAGCCTCGCTTTTCTGCACCAGCGGCAGGCAGTCATAGCCGCGGCGCTGGATCATCGGCACGCAGGACGGAAAGGCGGCGAAGGCGGCGGTCTCGCCTTCGGGCAGGGCGTCGGCGATCACCGTGCAGCGCTGGGCGTGGCCCAGCCCCACGCCGTTCGTCGGCAGGAACAGCGTGCGGCGGGGGCGCGTCGGGGCGGCGGGGGCGAGCATGGGCGCGGCGGGCGGGGGCGCCAGCCCCGCCGCGGTTTCCAGCCGCGCGATGTCGGCCGCCGCGACCCAGGGCGAGGCGGCCATCTGCGCACCGATCTGGGCGAGGTTCACGAAGACCGCGTCGGTCAGGTAGGGTTCGAGCGCGGCCGGATCCTCGGGGCCGCGCAGCACCGGCGCCCCCTGGGACAGGAACGCCCGGTCCTCGGTGCAGTCGATCACCACGCCGCCCGCGGCCATCAGGCAGGTCGCCAGTGCCGCCATCCGTTCGCCCGGCACGCCCTGGCCATAGACCGCGAACACGTCCGTTCCGGCGGCCAGCGTCACCGGCGAAAGCTCGGTGAAGGTCACCACCGGCAGGTCGTGGTAGCGCGAGGCCTTGATCAGGTCCTTTTGCCCGGCATTGGCGATCAGCTGGAAGCCGAAGGTGGCCCGGCCCGCCATCTGCGCCAGCCGCGCCAGCGCCCCCGGCGCATCGAGCGCGGAGCCGCCCAGCGCCACGGTCAGCATCGGCACCCGGCCCAGCGGGCGGGGCCGCGGCGCGCGCGCGGCCACCAGCGGCGTGATCGCCCGCGCGATCAGCGGGCGCGGCTGGCTTTCGCCGAGGTCGATCACGCGCGGCTCGCGGCCCAGCGCATAGGCAATCTTGCCCCGCGCGCCCAGATAGGCCTGGTGATCGGCGAACCGCCCCGTGGCCAACACCGGCACCTCGGGGCCCAGCGCGCGGTCGCGCAGCGCGGCCAGCACGCGGTCCTCGATCTCGTCGGCGCCCAACAGGATCAGCGCCGTGACGGCCAGGTCCTCGGGGTCGACGAGGAAAGGCGCGGCCTCGTAGGTGCGGCCACGGTCCAGGTCGGCGGGCAGCCCCGCGGCGTCGATGGCCACGTGATGGCCGCGCGCGGCCAGCTGCGCGGCAAAGATCAGTTGCGCGTCATAGGCGCGCTGGCTGCGGCTGGCCGCCTCGACCAGGATCATGCCGCCCGGCCCCGCGCCACGCCGGCGATCAGCGCCGCAAGCCGGGTTGCGAATTCGCCCGTGGAAAAGCCCGCCAGCACCGCCTGCCCGCGCGCCGCCTGCGCGCGGTAGGCGGCCGGGTCCGCGACCAGCCGGGCGATGGCGGCGTCCACCTCGGCGGGGGTGCAGGCCAGAACGCCCGGCCCGAAGGCCGCGCCGGTGTCGGGATCGGTCAGCACGACCTTGCCCGCGGCCAGCGCCTCGGCGATCACGCGCCCGAAACTTTCGCGCCAGGTCGGCGCCGTGAAATACACAAGGAAATCGATCATTCCGAAATACGCCTCGACCTCGACCGACCGGAACGGCAGCATCGTCCAGTGCGGCCGCACCACCTGGGCGGCGATCAGCATGTCCGCCCCGAGGATCACGTTGGCCTCGGCATGGGGGGGAAAGCAACGGTCGAGATCGGCCAGGGCGGGGAATTTCTCGAAACCGGGGCGGGAATGGCGCCCGCGCCGGTCGCGGGGGGCGTCGGTGGGGGGCACGGGCGCCATGTCGCAGATGTTGAACCAGTCGCTGTCCAGCACGTCCCAGCGCAGCGCGGCGGGATTGGCGGCCAGCCAGGTTTCGACCGTGGCGCGGTTATGGGCCGAGACGGGCGCGATGGATTTCCTGAGCGCGAGCGACGCCCGGTCGATGCGGGCCAGGCAGGCGCCCACGTCGAACCCCTCGACCCCGCCGGGGCGCAGGAAATTCTCGTGCGCGACGACGACGAGGTGGCGGGCCAGGATGCGGCCGCCGAATTCGGGCTGGAACTTGAGGAAGGCGGGGTTGTGCAGGATCACCAGCTCGGCCGCGATCTCGGGCGCGTCCCAGACCAGCGGCAGGCCCAGCTCGTCCAGCACCTCGCGCAGGGCGGGGGCGACCTGGTGATCGGCGCCGAACATGGCAGACCGGCGGGCATGGACCGTCACCCGGCCCATCCCGGCCGCGACGCGCAATTCGGCCGCCACCGCCGCGGACGTTCCCCCGGCAAAGCGCGGGTCGATCACATAGGCCAGGCGCGGGCCCCGGGCCCCGGTGGCGTCGAACGCGGCGGCCATCGGGATCAGTAGATCCCGGGGAAGGCGGCGGCGCTCGCGGCCGAACTGCTGACCTGGGGTTGCCCGTCATAGCGCGGCGCGGGCACGTAATCGGCGCGCAGCCGGCCGCCGCTGATTTCGGTGGCGAAGCGGCGCAGTTCCACCGCCAGTTCGTCGTCGCCGGACAGCAAGTCCGGGTTGTCGAGCAGGAAGGACAGCAGCGCGCGGGTGTCGTTGCGGGTCAAGAGCTGGTCGATGGTCCGCAGCTGTTCCAGCGTGGGTTCGGCCGCGCGCGCGCCCCCCAGCCCGCCCATGATCAGCATCAGCCCCGTCACGATGGCCATCAGTCGTCTATCGGGCATGGTTTCCCCTCGATCCCCAATGGGTCGTCCGGCCCGCCCCCACGGGCCGGTTCCTGGTGTTGCGGCATCCGGTCATTCGGCCCTCGCCTGGCGAAGCTTCCGGATCAGCCGGGTCTTCAGGTCCGCCGCGGTGGGGGGCGTGCCGGGTCGGGCGGCCGACCTGGCCGCGCGCACCGTGCCCTGCCCGTCGCCGGCGACCCACAGTTCCACCCGGCCGGGCGCCGGCCGGCGCCGCGCATCGGTGAAATCGCGCGCGACCGCGCCCAGCGCGCGGGCCAGCGCGCGCGCGGCCGGGGCGTCGCGGTGGTGGTAGTAGCGGATGTTCGTGCGGCCGATGGCAAAGCGCACCCGTGCGGGCGCGGCCATCCGGTACCCGGCCCCCGACAGCGTGGTGGCGATCTGTTGCACGGTCTCGTCCGGGACGGTGTCGGGCACGTAAAGCGCGACGAAGGCCCCGGCGCCGGGCGGTGCAGGCGGGGGCGGCGCGGCGGCGGGCTGTGGGTCGGGCGCGATGCCGGCCCCGGGCGCGGGGGCCGCCGGTAGGGCCAGCGCCAGCCGCAGCCGCCCGGCCGCGTCTGGGGCGGCCAGGGCGGGCGCGGGATCGAGGCCGGGCACCACCGGCGCGGCGGTCCCGGCCCACGGTGCCGGAGCGGCCACGCGCGCCAGCGGTGCGGGCGCCGGGTCGGCGGCGGCCGGGCGCGGCGGGCGGGCGGCGGGGACGGACCGGGCCGGCAGGGCGGCGGCGGCCATCGCGACCAGCCGCGGCGCGGGATCGGCGGGCGGCGGGACAGGCACCGCCAGCGCGGCCGCGACGCGCGGCGCCGACAGCGCGGGGCCGACCGGCGCGGGGTCGCTGTCCAGCCGGGGCAGAACGGCGGGCCGGGCCGCGGGCACCGCCAGCCCCGGCCGCCCCCCGAGCGATGCGATGCGGACCGCCGGGGCGGCCGGAGCCGCCGCCGGCAGGGCAAAGGGCGCCAGTTCGGCCAAGACCGAGGGCAGCGACGGCGCAGGCGCCGCAGGCGCGGCCAGCGGCAGGCCCGGCTGGGGCCGCGGCGCGCGTAGCGCCGGCAGGCCGGGCAGCGCGACCGTCACCCGGGGCGCGGGCGCGGTCAGGTCGACCGGCGGCGCGTCCGGGGGCAGGATCGGCGCGGCGATGTCGATCACGCCCGGGGCCGGCGCCGGCGCGGGGCGCAGCGCCGGTTCGGCAGGCGCGGGAACGCCCGGCATGACCGGGCGTCCGGGCAGACGGTGTTCGGCCGATGGCAGCCGCCCCGCCACCGCGGCGGTCATGGCGGCCAGGGCGGACGCACTCGCCGGATCGCTGCCATCGGCCGGGATCGCGGGCGCGGGCGCCCCGCCCGCCTGCGCCGGAACCGCGCTGTCCCAGACCACCGGATCTGCGCTGACCGGGCGCGCGGCGGCGGCATCGGCCGTGCCGGGCGCGGGCTGTGCCGGCATCGCCGCCGGGACGGGCATGGACAGCGCGCCGAACTCGGTCGCGATGGCCGGCGCGGGAGCGCGCAGCGGCTCCAGCGCCTCGACGCCACTGTCGGCCAGGGATGGTGCGGGCAGCGGCGCGGGCCGCGCCGGCCGCGGGCGGTCACCGGCAGGCAGGGGCGCGGCGGCGGGCGTCTCGGGTACAAGCGCCAGCGGGACGGCGGCGGGATCGGCCGCGGTGCCGCGATCGAACAGGCGGGGAAGCTGGGTGGCCCCCACCCCGACCGTCAGACCCAGCGCAAAGGCACCGGCGACGAAGGCGCGCCATTGCCCGCGCGGGGGCGTGCGCAACGCCTCGCGCGCCCCGCCCCTGCCCCCGCCCCCCCGCGCGCGGGCCAGCGCGGTTTCCAACCGCGGCGGAGACGGTGCGCCGCCGGACGGTTCGGGCAGCGATGAGGGCAAGGGCGGGCTGCGGTGCGGCACCGACGAGGGCCGATTCGGCATCGGGCCGGCATCGGCAAGCGGCCCCGGCGCGGGCTGGGCCACGCGGCGCGTGGCAACGTGGATCGGCGGCAGGGGGGCCGCCCCCGGCGCCCCGCCCGCGCCGCGCGCGGCGCGCAGCGCGGCGACGACGCGCGCCGCGCCGGATCCGGGCGCGACGGGCGGATCGCGGCGGTCGGCCCGGGGGGCGCTGGCGGGATCGCGCGCGGATGGGACGCCCCTAGCGGCCTTTTCGGCAAGGGCTTTCTCGCGCTGGCGGCGCGCCTCTTCGAGGCGCTTTTCCCACGCCTCGGAGTTCAGAAGTTCCGCGATCCTGGCGTGGTCACCCCCGACCGCGTCGGAACCCGACAGCGATGGCCCCGCACCCGTCCTTTCGCCCATGCGCGCCCACCCCCCAACGTGGGACAATCCGGCAAACGGATAAATTCAATTCGTGCGGCTGATCCACCCCGTTGCCACGGCGTGGCAGCCCACACCCCCATGGCACATGTTAATCAAACGGGCCCAACGGAACAACGCCACAATTCCGCCACAGATCGTTGACGGCCCGCGCGGGGGCGCGGCGGGCGGGCGTTCAGCCCGCCGTGCCGGGCCCCTGTTGCGGCTTGAGAAAGGTGAAATCGCAGCCCTCGTCGGCCTGTAGCACGTGTTCGGCATAAAGCCGGTCATAGCCGCGGCGCTGGTCGGGGGGGACGATCTCGCTGGTCCATTCGGCGCGGCGACGGTCGAGTTCGGCCTCGTCGACGAGGAGTTCGATGCGCTTGTTCGCCACCGACAGGCGAATCCGGTCGCCGGTGCGGACAAGAGCCAGCGGCCCGCCGATGGCGGCCTCGGGGGCGACATGCAGGACGATAGTGCCGAAGGCGGTGCCCGACATGCGCGCGTCCGAGATGCGGATCATGTCCTTGAGGCCCTTGGAGGACAGCTTTTTCGGGATCGGCAGATAGCCCGCCTCGGGCATGCCGGAGGCACTTTTGGGGCCTGCGTTCTGCAGCACCATGATGTCGTCGGGTGCGATGTCGAGATCGGGGTCGTCGATGCGGGTGGCGAGGTCTTCGAGCGAAGAAAAGACCACCGCCCTGCCCTCGTGTTCGAACAGGCTTTTGTCGGCGGCCGAGCGTTTCAGGATCGCGCCGCGGGGCGCGAGGTTGCCGAAAAGCGCGACAAGGCCGCCCTGGGGTTCGAGGGGCTCCCCGGCGCTGGCGATCACGGTGCGGTCGACAAAGCCGGGGTCCTGCTCCAGCCGGTCGCCCAGCGTTTCGCCGGTGACGGTCAGCGTGTCGAGATGCAGAAGCGGTTTCAGTTCGCGCAAGACGGCGCCCACCCCGCCCGCGAAGAAGAAATCCTCCATGTAATGGTTGCCGACGGGTTTCAGGTTCACCAGCACGGGGGTTTCGTCGGAGAGTTCGTTGAGGCGGGCCAGAGGGATGTCGAGGCCCAGCCGCCCGGCGACGGCGGTCAGGTGGATGATCGCGTTGGTCGAGCCGCCCAGCGCCAAGAGGACGCGCAGCGCGTTCTCGACGGATTTCTCGGTGATGACCTGGCTGGGGCGGATCGGGGTGTCGATCATTCGGGCGGCGGCGAGGCCGGACGCCTCGGCCGCGCGCAGGCGGTCGGCGTGGACGGCGGGAATGGCCGCGGTGCCGGGCAGCGCGATGCCCAGCGTTTCGGCGATGCAGGCCATGGTGGAGGCCGTGCCCATCACCGCGCAGGTGCCCGCGGTGGTGGCCAGCCGCCCCTCGATCTCGTTGATCTCCTCGGTCGAGATCTCGCCCGCGCGGTACTTGCCCCAGAACCGCCGGCAATCGGTGCAGGCGCCCAGCCGCTCGCTGCCATGGCGCGAGGTCATCATCGGCCCGGCGACCAGTTGCACCGCCGGAAGGTCGGCGGAGGCGGCCCCCATCAGCTGCGCGGGCACGGTCTTGTCGCAGCCGCCCACCAACACGACCGCATCCATCGGCTGGGCGCGGATCATCTCCTCGGTGTCCATGGCCATGAGGTTGCGGAATTTCAGGCTGGTGGGGTTCAGGAACACCTCGCCCAGCGAGATGGTGGGAAAGTCGATGGGCAGCCCGCCGCCGAGCAGCACGCCGCGTTTGACCGCCTCGATCAGTTCGGGGAAATGGCGGTGGCAGTTGTTGAAGCCCGACGCGCTGTTGGCGATGCCGACGATGGGTTTCTTCAGCACCTCGCGGGAATAGCCCATGGAGGCTGCGAAGGAGTTGCGCAGGTAGACCGAGAAATCGCGGTCGCCGTAGTTGGTCAGCCCGCGGGCGAGGCCGCGCGCCTTGGTTTCGTCACTCATTATAACCCCTTACCGCGCGAGCTTCATCTTGACGTATTTCGGGTCGAGATAGTCGTGGATCCCCAGCGATCCGCCCTCGCGGCCCATCCCGCTTTCCTTGATGCCGCCGAAGGGCGCCTCGGCGGTGGCGAGCAGCATCTCGTTCACGCCGATCATGCCGCATTCGAGATCCTCGTAGGCCTTGGTGGCGGTGGTCAGATCGTTCGAGAAGACGTAGCCCGCCAGCCCGAAGGGCAGCGAATTGGCCCGCTCCATCACCTCGTCGTAGTCGCGGAAAGGGGTGATGGGGGCGATCGGGCCGAAGGGTTCCTCGTGCATCACGCGGGCGTCGTCGGGGACGTGGCCCAGCACGGTCGGCGCGTAGAAGAAGCCGCGGTTGATGCCCTCGGGGCGGCGGCCGCCGGCGAGGATCTCGGCGCCCTTGTCGACCGCGTCGGCCACGAGGTCCTGGATGGTGGACAGGCCGCGGGCATTCGCCATCGGCCCCATCTGCACGCCCTCGTCCAGCCCGCGGCCCAGTTTCAGCCCGTTGGCCACCTCGGCGAAGCGTTTGGAGAAGCGGTCATACTGGCTTTCGTGGACGTAGAACCGGGTGGGCGAGATGCAGACCTGGCCGCAATTGCGGAACTTGGTGGCGGCGCAGGTTTCGGCGACCTTCTCGGCGTCCACGTCGTCGAAGATCAGCACGGGGCCGTGGCCGCCCAGTTCCATCGAGACGCGTTTCACGCCGTCGGCGGCGAGCCGCAGGATCTCCTTGCCCACCGGGACCGAGCCGGTGACCGAGACCTTGCGCACGATGGGCGAGGCGATCAGCCGTTCGGCGATCATCCCCGAATTGCCGGTCAGGAAGTTGACCGCGCCCGGCGGCACGCCCGCGTCGTGGCAGGCACGGACCAGCGCGGCGCAAGAGGCCGGGGCCTCGCCCGCCGGTTTGATGATGATCGCGCAGCCCGCGCCCAGCGCGGCGGCGATCTTGCGCGCGGGCAGAAGGGCGGGGAAGTTCCAGGCGCTGAAGGCCGCGACCACGCCTACGGGTTGATAGATCACGGCCATGCGGGAGTCGGGGGTGCGGGCCTCGATGATCTGGCCGTAGATGCGCTTGGTTTCCTCGGCATACCATTCGAACTGGTCGGCGGCGGCGCCGGTTTCGCCCTTGGCCTCGGCCAGCGGCTTGCCGGTTTCCAGCGACATCAGCGTGGCGATTTCATCGGTGCGGGCGCGGATCAGGTCGGCCACGCGGCGCAGCACCGCGCCCCGGTCCCATGTGCCGGTCTGGCGCCACCGGGCGAACCCGTCGCTGGCCGCCTGAAGGGCCGCGTCGATATCGGCCTCGGTCGCCACCGCGATGGTGCCGAGCCGTTCCTCGGTCGCGGGGTCGTGGACGCCCTTTTTCGCGCCGTCGCTGGCCGCGCGCCAGTCGCCGCCGATGAACAGGTCCAGGTCGTGATACATGTGTCCCTCAGATCTTCTGTTGCAGGTAGCGCGACTGGACGTCGTCGACCCAGTTGCCGACATTCCAGCTGCCATAGGCGCCCATTTCCGAGACCGGATCGCGCCCGTTGTAGACGGGGATGTGCACCAGCGAGAGGCCGTCATGGGCGTGGGCCGCTTTCAGCGCGGCCTCCAGCTCGCTGAGGCTGTGGCCGCCATGGACGGCCTTGACCCCCGCGACCGATCCGGCCATCTGCACATAGTCCACCGCCACGCTGTCATTGGTGGCGAATTCCACGCCGTATTGGGCGTATTGCAGGCCGGTGATCGCGGCCATCCGGCGGTTGTCGAAGAGCGCGATCATGCCCTTCACCCCGTGCTCCACCGCGTCGATCAGCACCTGCGGGTTCATCATGAAGGACCCGTCGCCGGTAAACGCGATGGCGTATTTCGGGTCGCGCGCGCCCGCCGCCCCCATCAGCGCCGAGACCGCGAAGCCCATGTAGGAGGCGCCGGTTTCGGTGAAGGTTTCGCCGGGCGCGTCATCCTCGACGATCTGGAAGCCGTTGGCCTGCACGTCGCCCGCGTCGAAGAACTTGATGGCATTGTGGGCCTTGGCGAAGCGGGCGACCGCGCCGATGGCGGCCGGCTGGGTCAGGCAGGGCCGGTCGAAGGCGGCGTCGTGCATCGGCGGGGCCGACAGGCGGCTGGCCTTGAAGGCGGCCCATTCGGCTTTCTTCGCCGCGCAGGCGGCCAGCCAGTCGGGGCGGTCGGCGCGCTCGGTCGCGGCGATCAGGCGTTCGGCCACCGCGCCCACATCGCCCGGCAGGCAGTTCGTGTTGGCATAGTGGGACACGTCGTCCAGATCGCCGTTGATGTTGATGACGGCGCGCGCGTTGGGATAGCCCACGCCCGAGCAATCGGCCTGGCACACCCCGCGCGAGCCCGCGAAGATCACCAGGTCGGCCTGTTCCATCGCGAAATTGCCGCTGATCGAACCCTTGGAGCCGCCGACATGCATGTTCTGTGGATGCGCGTCGGGCAACACGCCGGTGGAGCCGGGCGACAGCACCACCGCTGCGCCCAGGTGTTCGGCCAGACGGCGGATCGCGGCGGGGGCGCCACGGGTGCCGCCGCCGGCCTTGATGACCGGGCGTTGGGCCTTGGCAAGCAGCGCGCCCGCCCGTTCGAACACCCCGCTGCCGCCCGCGGGGGCCATGCGGGGCATGTCCAGCCGGCCGGGCAGCGTGGCGAGGTTCAGTTCGGCCTGCTGCGGCTGGGTGTTGATCGGCAGAAGGATGAAGAACGGCCCGGCCTTGAAGGGGTGGTGCGTGCAGGCGGTGCCGCGGCGCAGGCATTCGCGCAGCGCCTCGGGCGTGTGGAGCGTGTAGGACTGACCCATCAGCGCGGTGATCCGGCCGAACATGCCCTGTTCGGGCTTGGGCACCTGCTGCATGTTGTAGCCTTCGCCCCGCGTCGTCTCGTCGCCGTAGATGTGGTAGACGCCCACCCCGTTGGACGCCGCCGCGAGCGAGCCCGCCATCGCCTGCAGCGCGCCCGGCCCGATCGAGGTCACCACGGCGGGGGTTTCGCCATAGACCCAGGCGTGCGCCGTGGCGGCGTGCGCCATCTCGACCTCGTTGCGGCAGTGGATCACGCTCACCTGCCCCTCCTCGGCATAGACGCGCAGGACGTTGCCGAGATCGGTGGAGCCATGGCCGAAGATCGCGAAGAAGGTGCGCACGCCCTGGCGCAAGAGGCCAAGCACCAGCCCTTCGGAGAGCGTCAGCGTGGCCTGCGCGGGCAGGCGGCCGGCCTCCAGCGCCTGCGCCACGCCCCCGGTTTCGGCCAGCGCGCGGGCGCGTTCGCGCATCTGCGCCTCGAGCGGTGTGTCGGGGCGGTCATTCGGATGGGGTGACTGAAGCACGGGACTTCTCCTCCGTTCTGCGGGCGGAAAGCGTGGCGCGGGCGGCGCGCAGCACCTGGGCGCCGACGACAAGCGCGGCGAGGCCCAGGAAGACGGCCCCCGGGATGCTGGCGACGAAAACGGACGGGTCGCCCTCGGACAGGATCATCGCGGTGCGGAATTCACGCTCGATCGACGGGCCGAGGACGAGGCCGAGGATGATCGGGGTCAGCGGGATGCCGACGCGCGTCAGCCCGTAGGCCATCGCCCCCAGCACCCCGACCGAGACCACGTCGAAGACCGAGTTGCGGATCGCGAAGGCGCCATAGGCGCACATGATGATGATGCCGACCGCCAGCAGGTGGGCAGGCACGCGCAAGACCTGCACGAAGAAGCGGATGCCCAGAAGCTGGATCGCGACGACGGCGATATAGGCCACGATGATCGCGAGGTAGATCTGGTAGATCTCGCCGGGGTTCTGAAGAAACAGCATCGGCCCCGGGATCAGCCCGTGGATCAAGAGCCCCGACAGAAGGATCGCGGTGGCCGGGTCGCCCGGGATGCCCAGCGACAGAAGCGGGATCATCGCGCCCCCCGTCACCGCGTTGTTCGCGGTCTCGGGGGCCACGACGCCGGCCATCTCGCCCTTGCCGAAGCGTTCGGGGCGTTTCGACGATTTCCGGGCATGGGCATAGGCGAGGAAGGCCGCGATGGGCCCGCCGGTGCCGGGGATCGCGCCGATGCCGGTGCCCAGAAGCGCGCAGCGCAGCATCAACCAGAAATCGCGCAGGATGTCGCGGATGGTGGGCAGTTCGGCGCGGACATCGGCCACCGCCTCGACCTTGCGCTCGCCGGTATAGTATTTCACGAAGGCGTCGATCACGTGCGGCACCGCGAACAGCGCGATCATCGCCACCAGCAGGCTGACGCCCTGTTGCAGGACGATGGTGCCGAAGGTCAGGCGCTGGACGCCCTCCATCTCGTCGATGCCGATGGTCATGACGAGCAGGCCGAGGATGCCCGAGATCAGCCCCTTGACCAAGGATTTCTGCGCCAGCCCGCAGATGGTGGACAGCCCGAAAAGCAGAAGCCCGAAGGTTTCCGCCGGGCCGAACCGCAGCGCCAGTTTCGCCACCATGTCGACCGAGACGACCATGACGATCAGGCTGACGATGCCGCCGAAGGCCGAGGCCACCACCGCGGTGCCGAGTGCGAGCGACGCCTTGCCCCGGCGGGTCAGTTGATAGCCGTCCAGAACGGTGGCCGCCGCCGATGGCGTGCCCGGAATGCCCACCAGGATCGCCGAGACCGACCCGCCGGTCATCCCCCCGATATAGGTGCCCAAGAGCAGGCCGATGGCCGGCGCGGTGTCCAGCGAGAACGACATCGGCACCACCAGCGCCATGGCGACGGTGAAGGTCAGCCCCGGGATCGCGCCGAAGACCACGCCCAGCAGCGTGCCCGCCACCACCGCCAGAAGGGCGGCGGGCGCAAGCGCGACCTGGGCTGCGGCAAGCAATAGGTCCATTGGGTCCATCCCGTCCGTCGAAGGGCCGGCCCCGGGGATCGGGGCCGGGTTTGCGCCCCTAGAAAAGTGAAATCCAGGTGCCGCGCGGCATGTAGGCGCCCAAGACCTGGCCGAAGGCGAGCCAGGCGCCCAACGCGATGCCCAGCGCCATGCCGCCCACCACCAGCGGACGCCGTTCGCCCAGCACGAAGACCAGCGTGCCCGCCACCGTCAGCACCGTCGCGGGCACGAAGCCGATCTTCTGCATGAGGACGCCGTAGCCCGCGATGATGCCGCAGACCGCCGCCACCAGACCCAGCCGAAGCAGGATCGGCACCGCCGCCCGGGGCAGGTCTTCGGCGTCGGGGGCCTCGGGCGCGTAGCTGCCGCGCAGGCCCTTGGCCAGCAACAGCGCCGACAGCACCGCCAGCGCCACGCCCAGCCAGAACGGAAAGGCACGCGGGCCCACGCCATAGCCTTCGGGCACGGTCAGCCAGACCGCCCCCGTCCAGCCCAGCGCAAAGACCAGCAGGAGCCCGCCCGCGATGACGTCGAGGCGGCGTTCGGTGTCCTCGGGGCGGGCGGGCATGGCGTTACTGCGCCTTCATGCCAAGCTGGCCCATCAGATCGGCGATGGCCTTGTCGTCGCGCGCGATCAGTTCGCCAAAGGCCGCGTGGTCGGCGAAGTCGATCTCGAATCCGATGGTCTGGGCGGCCTGCTTGAACGCGTCGCTTTCGGCGGCGGCCTTGGCGGCGGCCTCCAGCTTGACGATCACGTCCTCGGGCGTGCCCGCGGGCGCGGCGAGGCCCCGCCACATGACGATATCCATGCCGTCCGCCCCGCTTTCGGCGCAGGTGGGGATGTCGGGCAGCTGGCTGATCCGCTTGGCCGAGGTGACGCACAGGATTTTCAGCGTGCCCGCCTCGTGGTGCGAGATGAACTGGCCCGGCCATTGCAGCGCGGCATCCAGCCGCCCCGCGATCAGTTCGACCGGCGCGCGGCCCTGGTCATAGGGGACGTGCACGGCCATGTCGGACAGGCCCATCGCGGCGAGAATCGCCTCGGTCGTCAGGTGCGTGAAGGACCCCTTGCCCGAGGCGCCGATCTTGAGTTTCTGGCCGGAGGCCTTGATGTCGGCGGCCATGTCGGAAAGCGAGTTCCAGCCGGAATCGGCGCGCACGGCGAAGGCCGGGACCTCGACGCTGATCTTGGCGATGGGCTGGAAGGCATTGAAATCGAAAGGAATACCGCCATTGTGGTAGCCCGTGCTGATCGAGTTCGAGTTCCAGACGATATTGTAGCCATCCGCGGGCATGCCGTGGACATATTGATAGCCCACCGCGCCGCCGCCGCCGGGGCGCGAGACCGGCACCACCGGTTCGGGCATGTGCTTGGACATCAGGTCGGCGAGCAATTGCCCGATGGTCTGGGCGGTGCTGCCGAACAGGATGGTCATCTCGACCGGCTTTTCCGGGAACTCGGCGCGCGCCTGTCCCCCGATCCCCACGGCCATCGCCGCGACAAGCGCGACGGATGCGAAAATCCGCGTGTTCATCGTCGTTTTCCTCCCTCTCGAATGCCACCCGGTGGGCGGCGCGCGGCAGTCCTCCACTGCCAGTCGGTCCAGTCTGCGCGGCCACCCCTCCCCCGGGCGACCTGCCTTTTCGTCAGTCGGGCCGCTGCGACAGCGCCCAGGCGTCGCGGATCACCCGCTTGGCGTTGGCCATGATGACCTCGGAAACCTCGCCCGCCAGAACCGGGCGCACCTCGGCGCTGACCACCGGGCGCACCGGCTTGTCGAAGAAGCCGTTCTTGCGCAGTTCCCTGAAGAACGTCACCACCTCGGGCGTATCCGTCTCGCCGCCGGGGATGCCGAAGCGGGGCTGGATATCGCCATAGGCCGGGTGCGACTTGTCGCGGAAGGCGCAGTTGCCCAGGTGGACGGCGTCCAGCCATTCGGCCATCTGCGGGATGCTTTCCTCGGGCGTTTCGTCCAGCAGCGGGAAATGGCTGAGGTCGGTCAGCAGGCCGAAATTCGGGTAGTCGGGGCGGATCGCGCGGGCGATGTCGACGGCGTCGCCCACCGGGCCGATCAGGTTCTTCTTGTCGATGCCGCGGTCGAAGATTTTCAGCGTGAAGGCCAGCCCGTCCTTTTCCTCGGCCGCGTAGTCGAGGATCTGGTGCAGCGAGTCGATCAGCAGCTTCTTGGCCTCTTCGCGCCTTTCGTCACCCGGATCCTTGCCCGCGATGAGGCGGACCACCTCGGCGCCCAGTTGCCGGGCCTCGTCCACGGCGCTTTTTATCGCCTCGACGGCCTTGGCCCGTTCGGCCTGATCGAAATGGTTCAGGTTGAACTTGTTGCTCAGCACCTTGGGCTGGGTGGCATAGGCGACCGACAGGTGGCTTTGGTCCAGCAGGTGGCGCGCGGTGTTGCGCACGCGGTAATCCTTCATCCAGCCCACCTCGACGGCGGTCCAGAACTCGTCGGCGCAGATCTTTTCCAGCGTCTCGACGATGGGCCCGGCCCCGGTTTCGATGCCCGGGAAGGCCTTGAAATGAACGATGCCCACCCGCATCGCGCTGTAGATCGAGCTTTCCATCATGTTCCTCCCTCTGCGCCCGGTTCCGGGGCGCCCCTCGTTACTCGGCCGCCTCGCGCGCAGCGTCGCGCGCCTCTTTCTCTGCTATCGCGGCCAGCACCTTTTCCGGTGTCGCGGGCAGCGACTTGATGCGCACGCCGATCGCGTCGTGGATCGCGTTCATGATCGCGGGCGCGGTCGGCACCAGCGCGGGTTCGCCGATCCCCTTGGCGCCCAGCGGGCTGAGGGGATCGGGATCCTCCACCAGCACGGATGTGATTTCCGGCACGTCCAGCGCGGTCGGCAGGATGTATTTCGCGAAGCCGTGCGTCGTGGTGTGACCCTGTTCGGTCCGGTAATCCTCCATCAGCGCCTGGCCGAGGCCCTGCACCACGCCGCCCTCGATCTGGCCTTCGACGCCGCGGGGGTTGATGACGCGGCCCACGTCATGGGCGGCCCAGAGGCCCAGTACCTGCACCTCTCCGGTCAGGGTGTCGACCTCGACCTCGGCCACCTGGGTGCCGAACACATAGGCCTGCCAGGGCGCGCCCGAGCCGTCGACGGGGTTCAGCCCCGTGCCATGCGCGGTGAAATGGCCCGCGCCCACCGGCACGACGCCGCGTTTCTTGGCGATGTCCACCGCCTCGGCCATGGTCATGGCAAGGTTGGTGCCGTGGGCCTTCAACGCGCCGTCGAAGGCGACCAGCGTGCCCGCGTCCACCTCCCAATGGGCGGCGATTTCGGCGAACAGCCGGGATTTCGCCTCGCGGCACGCGAGCGCCACCGAATTGCCGATCATGTAGGTCTGGCGCGTGGCGCCCGCATGGGCCGCCTCGGGCGAGCGCGCGGTGTCGTTGTCGCCGATGGTCACGTCCTCGGGGCGGATGCCCAGTTCCTCGGCCGCGATCTGGGCCAGAACGGTCAGGATGCCCTCGCCGATCTCGGTCACGCCGGTCACGACCTTGGCGGTGCCGCCGTCATCCAGTTCCGCCCAGGCGCCCGCGCGGTCCACCGTGGCGGTGCGCGCGATGCCGTACCAGCTTGCCGCGACGCCGCGGCCGCGCATTTTCCGTTGCATCAGGCGACCCTTTCCTTGCCGTCCTTCGATGCCTCGAACCGGGCGCCCAGGGTGCAAGGGGCGCGGGTACCGGGGCCGCCAAGGTCGCCACGCTCGGGACCCCGCATCCGCGGCGCCCCGGGCTCCCAGCGCGACGCCGCCTCGGCGGCCGCCAGCACCCGGCCGATCGAGGCCGAGTCGAGTTTCTGTTGGGTATGGGTCAGCGAACCCGCCCGCATCATGTTGCGCCGCCTGATCTCGAACGGATCGAGGCCGAGCCGTTCGGCGGCGATGTCGATCATGCTTTCGGTGGCGAATTGCGCCTGCATGCCGCCGAAGGTGCGGAAGGCGCCCGATGGCGTGTTGTTGGTGTAGACGGCGGTGGTGTCGACCTGAAGGTTTTCCACCTCGTAGGGCCCGCAGGACAGGATCGCGGCCTTGCGCATCACGCCCTCGGACGACATGCCATAGGCGCCGCCGTCGGACAGCATGTCGAACTTGATGGCGGTGATGCGGCCCTCCTTCGTCAGGCCCATGCGGTATTTCACCCGGCTGGGGTGCCGCTTGGCCGAGGCGATGATCGACTCCTCGCGGGTAAAGACCAGCCGCACCGGGCGGTAGGTCTTCATCGCCGCAAGGGCCAGCATGCCCTGGTAGATCATGTCCTCCTTGCCGCCAAAGCCGCCGCCGACGGGGGACATGATGAAGCGCACCTTGTTGATGGGCCTGGCGATGATTTCCGACAGCATGTGGCGGTGATGGGTGATGTTCTGGCTGGGCGAGATCACCGTCACCACGTCATCGGCGTCCACATAGGCCAGCCCCGCCTCGGGTTCGAGATAGGCATGTTCGACCTGCTGGGTGGTGAATTCGTCCTCGAGGATCAGGTCGGCGGCGGCGAAGCCCGCCTCGATGTCGCCCTTCCGGATCGGGATGTGTTTCACCACGTTGTCGGGGGCATAGTCGTGGATCACCGGCGCGCCGGGCTGCAACGCATCCTCGGGATCGTAGAGGCCCGGCAGTTCGCGGTACTCGACCTTGATCTTCTTCAGCGCGCGACGGGCGGTCGCCACGTCCTCGGCCGCCACCGCGGCCACGGCCTCGCCAACGTGGCGGACCTTGCCGCGCGCCATGATCGGCTGGTCATGGACGAAGACGCCGAAGCCGTCCTTGCCCGGCACGTCATCGGCGGTGATGACGCAGGCCACGCCGTCCATGGCTTCCGCCTCGGAGGTGTCGATGGACAGGATCTCGGCATGGGCATGGGGCGAGCGCAGGACGGCCATGTGCAGCATGTCGGGCATCACCATGTCGCCCGCGTATTTCAGCCGGCCCGTCACCTTGGAGGGCGCATCCAGCCGCCGGACATTGTGGCCGATGAAGCTGTCGCCCACCGTTTCGGGGTCCAGCGCGGCGGGGCTGGCGCGGCCCGTCACCACGTCGCGGGCCAGGGCCACCGCCTCGATGATCTTGGAATAGCCGGTGCAGCGGCAGATATTGCCGCCCATGCGTTCCTTGATCTCGTCGAGGCTGGCCTCGGGCGCCTCGCGCAGGATGGACGTTGCGGCCATGACCATGCCGGGGATGCAATAGCCGCACTGGCTGGCCCCGGTCTTGTGGAACGCCTTCTGGATCACGTCCAGATCGCCCGGCCGCGCCAACCCCTCGACGGTCTGGATATCCGCGCCTTGCGCCTTGGCGGCGGGCATAAGGCAGGATTTCACCAGCTTGCCGTCGACGAACACGGAACAGGTGCCGCATTCGCCAGCGCCGCAGCCTTCCTTGGTGCCGGTCAGGTTCAACTCGTCGCGCAGGAAATCCAAGAGGCGCTGGCCGGGGTCGGCGCGGCGCGTCACCTTGCGGCCGTTGACCTGCAGTTCCAGTTTCATATCAGGCATGGGCGGCCTCCTTCCGGGCGCGGTCGGCGGCCTCTTCCAGGGCTGCGCGGACAAAGCCCGGCACCACGCGGCGGCGGTATTCGATGCGGCTGCGCGAGGCGACGCGGGCCGCCGTGGCCGCGGCCGCGTCCGCGATCAGGCGGGCGTCGACCGGTTCGCCCTTCAGCCGGTCCTCGATGTCGCGCAGGCGTTCGGGCACGGGGCCGACGCCGCCAAGGGCAAGGCGCACATCGGCGAAGCGGGTGCCGGTCTCGTCCAGTTTGACCAACGCGGCGACGCAGGCGACGGAAATGACCAGGGAACGGCGCTGGCCGACCTTCTGGAACGACGCGCCATAGCCGTCGGCGCAGTCGAGCGTCACGGAGTTCACCAGTTCGCCGGGGGCAAGCCGCGTGGCGCCGGGGCCGGTCACGAAATCCTCGACCCGCATGGTGCGGCACAGGATGTGGTCGCCCGCCCAGCGGCAGAGTTCGAGTTCTCCGTTCAGCGCCAGAACGGGGGGCGTGCCGTCGGCGGCGGGTGAGGCGTTCACCAGGTTGCCCGCGAGCGTGGCCTGCTGGCGGATCTGGTCGTCGGCGAACCAGACCGCGCAATAGGGCATCACCGGCAGCCAGCGCGCGAGTTCCGGGGTATCGAGAAAATCCTGCCAGACCACGTTCGCGCCCAGCCGCACCCGGCCCCCGTGGCGTTCATAGCCCTGCAATTCCGCGACGCGGGACAGGTCGATGCCCAGCGGCAGGTCCACGTCGCCCGCGCGCCCCTCGCGCGCCCAGGGCAGGATGTCGGTGGCCCCGGCCACCAGCCGCGCGCCCGCGGGCGCGTCCGCCCAAAGGGCCAGCGCCTCGGGCAGTGTCGCGGGCATTTCGTATCGGTCGAATGTCAGCATGTCCCTGGCCCCTCCCTTGGCCATGGACGGGGCCGCCCCTTTCCGGGCGGCCCCGGTTCGTTACTCGGCGGCCACCCTCCGGGCTTCGGAATGGGGGTTCTTGACCACCACCTTGATCGCGTCCTCGACCCGGTCCTTGGCGTAGCGGATCGCCTCTTTCAGGTCGTCCATCTCGAAGGTGTGGGTGTGGATCAGCGTGGCGTCGAACCGCTTTTGCCGCATGAAGGCCTCGGCCCGGTGGGTCGCGGATTTCCCTTCGCCGCGAATGCCGTAGACGTAGATGTTGTTGCGCACCAGATGCGCCACGTCGACCTGCGGCGGCTCGCCCGGGAAGGCGGCGAGGCAGACCTTGCCGCCCCGGTTCACCATCTGGCAGGCCTCGTTGATCGCGTTGGCGGCGGCGGAACATTCCAGCACGTAATCGACGCCGATCCCGCCGTTCAGCCGCTTGACCGCCTCGACCGGGTCCTCGTTGCGGACGTTGACCACGTGATCGGCGCCCAGCTTCTTGCCCATTTCCAGCCGGTTGTCGCGGGTGCCGGTCAGGATGACGGGCTGTGCGCCCAGCGCCTTGGCAACCGCGACACCCAGAAGGCCGATCGGACCGGGGCCGGTGACGACCACGCTTTCGCCGGCGACCAGCCCGCCCAGTTCGGTCAGGCCGTACATCGCGGTGCCGGCGGTGACGACCAGCGTGGCCTCTTCGTCGGACATGGTGTCATCGACGTGGATCAGCGTGTTGATGTTGTTGACCTGGTATTCGCAGAAGCCCCCGTCGGTGGTGAAGCCGTTGGCGCGGTGGCCCTTGTCCACGTCGCCGTAGTTCTTGCCGTAATTGTGGCAGGAGGTGTACATGCCCTGCCGGCAGCGCTTGCACTGGCCGCAGCCGGCGTGGATTTCCACCGTCACCCGCTCGCCGATCTTGTACTCGTCGACGCCCGGGCCCAGCGCCACGACGGTGCCCATGTATTCATGGCCCGGGGTGAAGTTCTTGTTGAACGGCTGGCCGCCCTCGATCTGGGCGGGCGGGCCGTGATAGATGATTTCCAGGTCGGTGGCGCAGATCGCCACGGCGTCGATGCGGACCAGCACCTCGGCCCTTTTCGGCACCGGCACCGGTTTTTCGGCGAGCCGCAATTCGCCCGGATCGCCCAGCACCCAGGCCTTCATCTTTTCGGGGATCGGATAATTGCGATCCGTCTTTACACCCGCTGGCATTCCCATCTCGACTTCCTCCCTGAAGTTCCCGTTTTCGCGTGCCGTTTCCCCCGGCCGCCCCTACCCCCGGCTGAGGCGCAGCCGGTCGGACAGCTTGCGCGCGCAGGCGACGACCTCGTGCATGACGTGGTCGCGGCAGCTTTCGGTGGCCAGCGCCACCGGCATCGAGGCCGAGATCGAGGCGATCACCGCGCCCTTGGCATCCCTGAGCGCCGCGCCGTAACAGACCACGCCGCGTTTCAGTTCCTCGTTGTCGACGGCGAAGCCGTTGCGGCGCACCCAGCGCAGATCCTCGGTCAGGTCCGCGATGCTGGTAATGGTGTGATCGGTGAACCGCGTCAGCCCGTGCTCCGAGATGATCTTGAGCGTCTCGGGTTCGGGCAGCCAGGCCAGGATCGCCTTGCCGGTGGCGGTGGCGTGGGCGGCGCGCATCTTGACCACCTCGTCGGCCTCGATCACGTGGGTTTCGGCGACATTGGCCTTGAAGCGCGTGACCAGCGCGGTCCCCTCCATCTCGGCCAGCTGCACGGACAGGCCCAGCCGCCCCGACAGGTCGATCAGGTCGGTGCGCGCGAAATCCGACAGGTCGGCCTTGCGTTCGCTCATCCCGGTCAGTTCCTGCAGCCGCGAGGACAGAAGGTAGCCCCGGTTGCGCCCGGCGTTCAGCACATAGCCGCGGTCGACCAGCGTCGCGATCAGGTGGTGGCAGGTCGACAGGTTCAGCGCGGCGCGATCCGCGATCTCGCCCAGCGCCAGCGCGTCGGGCGCGGCGGCGAGGATTTCCAGGATCGTCAGCGCGCGTTCGACCGACTGGATGCGGCGCACGGGCTTTTCGGCCGGGGCGCCGGTCTGCGCGGTGCCGTGCTGCACGGCTGCACCTGTGCTTGCCCTGTTCACCGATCTTTCCTCCCTCGGGGTAAGGCTGTCGCATGGCTGGATTCGCGTCAAGTCATTTTCCAAATATCGAAGTGTTTTTGACATTATGAAATAATGGATGGATACCGCGCTTGACTCATCGCCTGACAAGGCTATACCGCCCCGCAAGGGAGGACGACGTCACCCCGAACCGGAGCGCCGCACGTGAGTACGCATTACATCGTCTATGTCAGCCAGGCGGATGCCGGCCTGACGCCGAAGGACCTGGAAGACATCCTGGAGGAATCGCGCAGCTACAACCCGCGGCACGGGATCACCGGGATCTTGCTGTTCGCCGAGGGCGAGGGGCGCTATCGTGGCAGCTTCATGCAGCTGATCGAGGGCGACGAGGCGGAACTGGAAAAGCTGCGCAAGCGCATCTTCTCGGACCGGCGGCACCACACCAAGGTGGTGCTGGAGCGCGGCCAGAAGGACAAGCGCGACTTTCCCGACTGGTCGATGGCGTTCAAGACGGTGGCGAAATCCGACCTGCGCGGCCACCCGACCTTTGCCGAACTGGGCGAGGCGCATTTCCAGGAACGCTGCGCCACCGAGGGGATGCAGGGCGCGCTGTGCTTCCTGTGCGATTTCTGGCAAGAGGCCGCCTGAGCCCGCCCCCCCCTGCCCCGGTCAGCTTTCGTAGCGCGTGGTGCCGCGCCGGTTGGTGTCGATCGGCAGGTCCATGTGCATCGGCTGGTGGGCGCGCTGGGAACAGGCCTGGCGCGGGCAGAACTGGCAGCCGATCCCGATCCGCGCGATGGTGCCGCTGTCGCGATCCAGGTTGACCGCGCGGGCATAGCCGATCCGGTGCGCGTCGCTGCGTTCGCAGCCCAGCGCGACGACCAGGCGGTTGTCCTGCAGATCGCGGCTGACCACGGGGCGGCGGGTGGTGCGGCTGATGGTGAAGAACTGCGCGCCGTCCGGCATCTCGACCAGTTGCGGCAGGATCACGTCGGGCGTGGTAAAGGCGTTGTGGATGTTCCACACCGGGCAGGACCCGCCCTTTTCGGCCAGGGCGAAGGGCGTGGCGTTCACCCGCTTGGTCACGTTGCCGGCCCGGTCGATCCTGAGCAGGAAGAACCCGATCCCGCGCGCCCCGTCGCGTTGCAGCGTGGTCAGCCGGTGGCCCACCTGTTCGAAGGTCATCCCGAAGGCCGCCGCCATCCGGTCGATGTCGTAGGCGGTCTTTTCCGCGAGGTCGAGGAACGGGCCATAGGGCATCAACAGCGCGGCGGCGAAATAGTTCGCCAGTTCCACCCGGCAGCGGGCGCGGGCCTGTTCGGGGCCGATCCCGCTGGCCGCGATCAGTTCGTCCAGCAGGTCGGGCAGTTCGACCAGCGCCAGCATGTGCGCCACCTGAAACACCCGGTTGGGATGGTCCAGCGCCTCGGACAACAGCACCCGCCCGCCGCGCGCATCGAACAGGCGCAGCGTGTCGGGCATTTCCTCGATGCTGACCTGGCGCACGTCGATCTGGAACTTCATCCGCAGATAGCGCTTGAGCAGCGCGTACATGTCGTCGGGGGCGCCCACGATCTGGCGCCGGATCTCGTCGGCGGCGGCCTCGAGCGGGTCGAAATAGTTGGAGTTGTCGCGGAAGAAATCGTGGATCGCGGTCTCGGGCGAGGTGCGCAACAGATCGTCGCCCGAAGCGGAATCACCCAGCCGGGCCAGCCGTTCGACCGCGCCGCGATGGCTGCGGTACAGTTGCAGGAACAGGTCGACCAGCCGCGGCGCGTGATCGACCGCCCCGCGCAACTCGGGCAGGTCGGGGCGATCCTTGGCAAAGGCGGGATCGGCCACGGCGGACCGTATCTCGGCCAGGCGCGCGGCGTCGCGGTCGCTGAGAAGTTCCCGCATATCAACGCCATAAGCCTCGGTCAGGGCCATCAGAACAGGCACTGACAGGGCGCGCTGGTTGTTTTCGAGCAGGTTCACATAGGCCGGGCTGATCTTCAGCCGGCGGGCCATTTCGGCCTGGGTATGGCCGTGGTCGCGGCGCAACTGCCGCAGCTGGGATCCGATCAGGGCCTTCCGCATCTTTACAACATTACAAAAACACAGGTCTGTTATCACCACCTTTATCACAACAACCTTTTTCAGTGTGGAATTTTCTGTCCCGGCGGTATCTCTCGGGGTGGGAAAAGTTGCGAGGCGTTGTCACCCGGTCAGGGCGGCCATGCGCAGCGCTCAAGGCTAACGTCAAAGGGAGGACGACATGATCAACACATTCACACGCCGCACCGCGATGGCCCTGATGGCTTCGGCCGCGCTGGCCGTGGCCACGCCGGTGGCCGCCGAGGGCTGGACGCCGAACAAGCCGGTGGAAATGGTCATCATGGCCGGCCAGGGCGGCGGCGCGGACCGCCTGGCGCGGCTGTTCCAGTCGATGATCCAGACCGAGAACCTGTCGCCGATGCCGATCCTGCCGGTGAACAAGGGCGGCGGGTCGGGCGCCGAGGCGCTGCGCTATCTCAAGGACAAGGAAGGCGACGCCACCACGGTCATGGCGACGCTGAACAGCTATTACACCACGCCGCTGCGCACCGATATCGGCGTCGATATCGAGGAATTCACCCCGATCGCGCGGATGGCCATCGACAACTTCATCCTGTGGGTCAACGCCGACAGCGACATCCAGACGCTGGACGACTATATCGCCGCGGTGAAGGAAGCCGGCGGGTCGTGGAAGATGGGCGGCACCGGGTCGGGCCAGGAAGACAGCCTGGTGACCGCGATGCTGGAAGAGGAATTCGGCGTCAAGTACACCTACGTGCCCTTCGACGGCGGCGGCACGGTGGCCAAGAACCTGGTCGGCAACCACATCGACTCGACGGTGAACAACCCGTCCGAGCAGATGGGGTTCTACAAGGCGGGCAAGTCGCGCCCGATCGCGGCCTTCTCGGAAGAGCGCCTGGAGGCGTTCCCGGACGTGCCCACGATGCGCGAACTGGGCCATGACCTGGTCTATACCATGCAGCGCAGCTTTGTCGGGCCCAAGGACATGCCCGCCGAGGCCGTGGCCTTCTACACCGACATGTTCACCAAGCTGTCGGAAACCGCCGAATGGCAGAAATACGCCGCCGACGAGGCGCTGGACGCCAAGCTGCTGACCGGCGACGCGCTGCAGGAATTCCTGCTGAACGGGCGCGAAGTGCACCGCAAGATCCTGGACAGCATGGGCGAACTGGGCTCGTAAGCCCGCCCCGTCCTGTCGCTGCCGGGCGGGCCCACGGGTCCGCCCGGCCTTCCGTGTTTCGAGAAACGCACTGGATCAGCCATGCTTGCCGCCGACCGCATCATCGCCTTGGCCCTGATGGGCCTGTCCCTTTACTTCATGTGGCACGCCACCGTCTTGCCCATCGGCTGGACCGATGGGTCCGGCCCCGGCGGCGGGGCCTTTCCGTTCTGGCTGTCGGCGGTCATGCTGCTGGCCTCGGGCGGTATCCTGTTGCGCAGCATCCTGGCGCATCCCCACGAGGGCGAGAAATTCTTTCCCGATGCAGACGCGATCCCGCAGGTGGCCGGTGTCGCGGGCCTGCTGATCGCGACCATCGCGGCGACCCATGTCGTCGGCGCCTATGTCGCGCTGATGGCGTTCATGGTGATCTACCTGCGGCTGTTCGGTCGGCATGGCTGGGGCCTGATCGGGATCCTGACGCTGGCCACGCCGGTCTTTTTGTTCTTCTTCTTCGAGGTCACGCTGAAGATCCTGCTGCCCAAGGGGATCACCGAACCCCTGTTCATTCCGCTTTACGCGAAATTCTTCTGAGGAGGGGCGAGCATGGAAATCTTCGGACTTCTTGCCGACGGGTTCGCGACCTCGCTGTCGCCGCTGAACCTGATGATCGTGATCCTGGGCGTCACCGCGGGCCTTTTCATCGGGGCGATGCCGGGCCTGGGGTCGGTGAACGGGGTGGCGATCGTGCTGCCCTTGACCTTCATCGTGCCGCCCTCTTCGGCGATCATCCTGCTGGCCGCGATCTATTACGGGGCGATGTACGGGGGGGCGATCAGTTCGATCCTGCTGGGGATTCCCGGCGCCTCGACGGCGGTGGCCACCACCTTTGACGGCCGGCCGATGGCCCGCCAGGGCAAGGCGGGGCTGGCGCTGATCGCCGCGGCCGTGGCGTCCTTCGTGGGGGGCACGATCTCGGTCGTGCTGTTCACGCTGTTCGCGGTGCCGCTGGCCGACCTGGCGCTGGCCTTCGGCCCGGCCGAGGAATTCGCGCTGGTGCTGATGGCGTTCACAACCTTCGTGGGGCTGGGCGGCGACGACGTGCTGAAGACCATCGTGATGATCTGCCTTGGCCTTGTGCTGTCGACGGTGGGGCTTGACCTGATCTCGGGGCAGCCGCGGCTGATCTTCGGTGATCTGCCGGGGTTCTACTCGGGCATCTCGTTCCTGGTGCTGGCGATCGGCGTCTATGGCGTGGGCGAGATCCTGTACACGATCGAAACCTCGCGCACCTCGCCCTCTGTCACGCCGGCCAAGCTGAGCTTTCGCGCGCTGGGCGAGGGGCTGCGCGAGATGAACAAGCTGTGGAAGACGATGAGCTTTGGCTCGGTCATGGGCTTTTTCGTGGGCATGCTGCCGGCGGCCGGGGCGACGCCCGCAGCCCTGATGAGCTATGGCATGGCCAAAACCTTTTCGAAAAAGCCCGAGACATTCGGCCGGGGCAATATCGAGGGCGTGGCCGCGCCGGAAACGGCGAACAACGCCGCCTCGACCGGGTCGCTGTTGCCGATGCTGACGCTGGGCATTCCCGGTTCGCCCACCACCGCGCTGCTGTTGGGCGGCATGGTGATGTGGGGGCTGGTGCCGGGGCCGATGCTGTTCATCGAGCAGCCCGATTTCGTCTGGGGCCTGATCTCGTCGCTTTACACGGCGAATGTCGCGGCGGTTCTGATCAACATCGCGCTGATCCCGCTGTTCGTCTGGGCGCTGCGGATGCCGTTCACGGTGCTGTGCGCGCTGGTGCTGGTGCTGTGCATCGTGGGCGGCTATGCCCCCAGCCAGAAACTGCACGACGTGTGGCTGATCGCGCTGTTCGGCATCGGCGGCTACCTGCTGCGCAAGGACGACTATCCGCTGGCGCCGCTGGTGCTGGCGCTGGTGCTGGGGCCGCTGATGGAGACAAGCTTTCGCCAGGCGCTGATCAGTTCGCAGGGCAACGTGTTCACCTTCGTCGAGCGGCCGCTTTCGGGGCTGTTCATGGCGCTGGCCGCGCTGTTCTTCGTGCTGCCGCTGCTGAAACTGCTGCGGCAGCGCAAATCGAAACCGCCGGCGGTGGCCGAATAGGCCGGGCCGCGCGTTCGAACCGACAAGACAAGGAAAGGGTATACAAGTGACCACCATCAAGGCACTGCTTCAGGGACATGACGACGACCGCCCCGCGATCGGCGCGCCGGGCCGCGACTGGCTGAGCTATGGCGGGCTGCGGGCGCTGACCGACAAGGTGGCGGGCCAGTTGCACGCCGCCGGTATCGGGCGGGGCGACCGGGTGGCGATCGTGTTGCCGAACGGGCCCGAGATGGCGGCGGCCTTCGTCACCATCGCGCAATCCGCGACCACGGCGCCGCTGAACCCCGCCTATCGCGAGGATGAATACGCGTTCTACCTGGAGGACCTGAAGGCCAAGGCCATCGTGCTGGCGGACGGCTATGACGGCCCGGCGCTGGCCGCGGCGAACCGGTTCGGCCTGACGGTGCTGCGCCTGAAATTCGACGAGGCGGGGCCCGCGGGCACGTTCGACCTGGTGGCCGAGGGCGGCGGCGGGGCCTGCGACGCGGGCGCGCCGGCGCCGGACGACGTGGCGCTGATCCTGCATACCTCGGGCACCACCTCGCGGCCCAAGATCGTGCCGCTGTTGCAGTCGAACGTCTTTGCCTCGGCGGGCAACATCCGCGAGTCGCTGGCGCTGACGGCGGAGGACCGCTGCCTGAACGTGATGCCGCTGTTCCACATCCACGGGCTGATCGCGGCGGTGTCGGCCTCGCTGGCCGCCGGCGCCTCGATCTGGTGCGCGCCGGGCTTCGACGCGCTGAAATTCTTTGGCTGGATGAAGGACGCCCAGCCCACCTGGTACACGGCGGTGCCGACCATGCACCAGGCGATCCTGAGCCGGGCGGGCCGCAACAGGGACATCATCGAGGCCACCAGGCTGCGCTTCCTGCGCTCGTCCTCGGCCTCGCTGCCGGCGCAGGTGATGACCCAGCTGGAGGAAACCTTCGACGCCCCGGTGGTCGAGGGCTATGGCATGACCGAGGCCACCCACCAGATGTGTTCCAACCCCCTGGGCAAGGGCACGCAGAAGCCCGGATCGGTCGGCGTTCCGGCGGGCCCGGAGGTGCGCATCGCGCATGAAACCGAGGACCGGCTGGTGGACGGCACCGGCGAGGTGGTGATTTCGGGGCCCAACGTGACGCCCGGTTACGAGGGCAATCCCGACGCCAACGCCAAGAGTTTCTTCGAGGCGGATGGCAAGCGCTGGTTCCGCACGGGAGACCAGGGCGCGTTCGACGAGGACGGCTATCTGCACCTGACGGGCCGCCTGAAGGAGATCATCAACCGCGGCGGCGAGAAGGTGAGCCCGCTGGAGGTGGATGGCGTGCTGATGGACCACCCGGCGATCGCGCAATGCGTGACCTTCGCCCTGCCCCACCCCAAGCTGGGCGAGGAAGTGGCCGCGGCCGTGGTGCTGAAGGACGGCGCGGAGGCGACCGAGCGCGAGATCCGCGATTTCGCCGCCGCGCGCGTGGCCGATTTCAAGGTGCCGCGCAAGGTGGTGATCCTGGACGAGATCCCGAAGGGTGCCACCGGCAAGATGCAGCGGATCGGCCTGGCCGAGAAGCTGGGCCTGGTCGAAGGCGCGGCCTGACAGGGGGGCCCGGCCTTTGGCCGGGCTGCCTCCGGCGGGGATATTTGAAGCCAGAAGAAGCTGAAAGCGGCGGGTGCGGGTCCGCGGCGAAGCGAGGGATTAGGCGATGAAGATTTGTGTGTTCGGTGCCGGTGCCATCGGTGGTTACATGGGCGCGAAACTGGCGCAGGCGGGGGCCGAGGTGAGCCTGGTGGCGCGCGGGCCGCACCTGGCGGCGATGAAGGAGAACGGGCTGCGCCTGATCGAGGAGGAGAGCGGGACGGATGTGACCGTGCCGGTCAATGCCTCGGACAATGCCGCGGACCTGGGGCCGCAGGATTACGTGATCGTCACGCTGAAGGCCCATTCGGTGCCGCCGGTGGTCGACAGGATGCAGCCGCTGATCGGCGAGAACACCACCATCGTGTCGGGCGTCAACGGGGTGCCGTGGTGGTATTTCCACAAGATCGGCGGGCCGCTGGAGGGCACGCGGCTGGCCTCGGTCGATCCGGGCGACGCGCAGTGGAACGGGTTCGGGCCCGACCGGGTGCTGGGCTGCGTGGTCTACCCCGCGGCCGAGGTGATCGAGCCGGGCGTGGTCAAGCATATCGAGGGCAACCGGTTCTCGCTGGGCGAGCCGGACGGGTCGAAATCGGACCGTGCGATGGCCTTGTCCAAGGCGCTGTCGGCGGCGGGGCTGAAGGCGCCGGTGCGGCCCAAGCTGCGCGACGAGATCTGGGTGAAGCTGTGGGGGAACCTGTCGTTCAACCCGATCTCGGCACTGACGCATGCGACGCTGGACGTGCTGTGCACCGATCCGGGCACGCGCGACGTGGCGCGCAACATGATGCTGGAGGCGCAGGAGATCGCCGAGAAGCTGGGCGTGAAATTCCCCATCGACGTGGATCGGCGGATCGACGGCGGCGCGGCGGTGGGGGCGCACCGGACCTCGATGCTGCAGGACCTGGACCAGGGGCGGCCGATGGAGATCGACGCGCTGGTGGGGTCGGTGCAGGAACTGGGCCGGGTGACCGGGACGCCCACGCCGACCATCGACACGGTTCTGGCGCTGGTCGCGCTGCGCGGCAAGGTGGCGGGGCTGTACTGACGCCCATCCTATCGCGACGGAAAAAAGGGGCGCCCCGGTTGGGCGCCCCGTTTTCGTTCCGGTCCGGTCGGGCGGTCAGTCCTCGGCCACGGACAGCGCCACGAAGCGCGGGTCGCCCTGGCGGCGGACCAGCAGCAGGAGCGACTTGCGCCCGGCCTCGCGGGCCTCGTCGATCCGGTCCTCGAGATCCTTGACCGAGGTCACCTTGCGCTGGCCGGCCTCGGTGATGACGTCGCCGGCGCGCAGGCCCTTTTCATAGGCCTCGCCTATCTCGTCGATATCCTTGACCACCAGGCCCTCGGCGTTCTTGCCGAGTTCCAGCTGGTCGCGCAGTTCGTCGGTGAGCGGCGAGAGGGTCATGCCCAGCATCTCGGTCTCGGCGGGGGCCTGCGGCGCGCCGGGGGTGGCCACGGCGGGCACGGCCTCTTCGGCGGTTTCGCGGCGGCCCAGCGTCACGTCGAGCGTGCGGGTCGCGCCGCCGCGGTAGACGGTGACCGGAACGGTCTTGCCGACCTGGGTGTTGCCGACCTGGCGGACGAGGCCGCGGGTGTCATCCACGTCCACCCCGTCGAAGGACAGGATCACGTCGCCGGTTTCCATCCCCGCGTCGCGCGCGGGACCCTCGGGCACGTCGCTGACCATCGCGCCGCGCGCCTGGTCGAGGCCCAGCGCCTCGGCCATCTCGTCGGTGACGTCCTGGATGCGCACGCCCAGCCAGCCACGCCGCGTCTCGCCGTATTCCTGCAGCTGGGCGACGACATTGGTCACCACGGTCGAGGACATCGCGAAGCCGATCCCGATCGAGCCGCCATTGGGCGACAGGATCGCGGTGTTCACGCCGACCACCTCGCCGTCCATGTTGAACAGCGGCCCGCCCGAGTTGCCGCGGTTGATCGCGGCGTCGGTCTGGATGTAGTCGTCATAGGTGCCAGAGAGCGCCCGGCCGCGGGCCGAGACGATGCCCGCCGAGACCGAGAAGCCCTGGCCCAGCGGGTTGCCCATGGCCATCACCCAGTCGCCCACGCGCATCGCGTCGGAATCGCCGAAGGGGACGAAGGGCAGCGGGTCGTCGCTTTCGACCTTGAGAAGGGCGATGTCGGTATTGGGATCGGTGCCGACCACGGTGGCATCCAGCACCTGGCCCGAGAAGAACTCGATCTCGATCTCGTCGGCCTTCTCGATCACGTGGTTGTTGGTGACGATGAAGCCGTCGGGCGAGATCACGAAGCCCGAGCCCAGCGCCTGGCTGCGGCGCGGCGGGCGCTGGCCGTTCTGGCCGTCGGGGTTCATGAAATCGCGGAAGAAATCCTCGAAGGGCGAGCCTTCGGGGACCATCGGGTTCACGCCCGAGTGGCCCGCGATCGTCGTCGAGGTCGTGATGTTCACCACCGCCGGGCTGACCTTGTCGGCAAGGTCGGCGAAACTTTCGGGGGCGGCGCGTGCCAGCGCAAGGCTGGCCTGCGCCAGCAGCAGCACGGCCGCGAGGGCCAGCGCCCAGGCCGGGCGCAGGCGCGCCGGGTCGGGCCGGGCGGAAAGAGAAATGGCCTGCGATGTCACGAGTGGGTCCTCCTGAAGTCATCCATGGCGGGTCCGCGCGCCCCTTGGCAGGCGGGCCCTGCTGCCCTGAGATATGAATCTAGGGGCGGGCTTGTGCAACTCAACGCCCGTCGCGCCCTGTCAACTGGGCGTGAAGGCACGGCGATCAAGGTCAGTGTTTCACCCCGCAAGGCTTTGGGCAAGCCAAACGAGGGCGGTGCCCAGCGCCACCGCGGCCAGCCCGATCAGCCGGCGCGTTTCGGGCGGGATGCGGCGGATCAGGTCCACCACCTCGTCCAGACGCGAAGGGGCCAGTGCGAACACCAGCCCCTCCACCACCAGAACCAGCCCTATGGCCAGAACGACGAAGCTCATTGCGCGGGCGCGGCCCCCGTCTCGGGGCGGGACCGGTCCGCCTGCTTGAGATAGTCGAAGAACTCGCTGTCGGGCGTCATCACCATCGACGAGTTCCCGCCCATCAGACCGGTCTCGTAGGCCCGGAGCGAGCGGTAGAAGGCGAAGAACTCGGGGTCGGCACCGAATGCCTGGGCGTAAATGGCGTTGCGCTCGGCATCGGCCTCGCCTCGGGTGATCTGCGCCTCGCGTTCGGCGTCGGACACCAGTTCCACCACGGTCCGGTCGGCCAGCGCGCGCACCCGCTGCGCGGCCTCGTTACCGCGGGCGATCTCGTCGGCGGCCTCGCGTTCGCGCTCGGCCCGCATCCGGGCAAAGGTCGCCTCGAGGTTCTGCGCGGGCAGGTTGGTCTGCTTGAGCCGCACGTCGACCACGTCCAGGCCAAGACTGCGCGCCAGCACGCGCGACTGGTCGCGGATGCGGGTCATCAGCACGCGGCGGTCTTCGGACAGGATGGTATCGGACGTCACCTGGTCGGCCCCCAGCACCTCGCGAATCTGGGCGTTCAGGATCGAGGACAGCCGGTCCTCGGCCGCGCGCAGCCCGCCGACGCCGACGGCCTGGCGGAACTGAACCACGTCGGCGATGCGGAAGCGCGCAAAGGCGTCGACCACCAAGCGGCGGTCATCCGACGGCGTGACCTCGATCACGTCGGTGTCCAGCGACAGGATCCGGTCGTCGTATTTGACGACTTCCTGGATCAGCGGGATCTTGAAGGCGAGCCCGGGCTCTTCCTTCACGGCCTTGATCTGGCCGAATTGCAGCACCAGCGCCTTTTCACGCTCGTCCACGACGAAGACCGAGGACAGCACGAGAAGCAGCGCCACGAAGAGGATCGGCAGAAGAAACAGGGATTTGCGCATGATCAGTTCCCCCCGCCTGCGGTGCCGCGGCGCAGCTCGTTCAGCGGCAGGTAGGGCACGACGCCCTGGCCGCCTTCGCTGCCGATGATCGCGTTGTCGAGAATGGTCTTGTCCACCTCGCTCATCACCTTTTCCATGGTTTCCAGGTAAAGCCGCTTGCGCGTCACCTCTGGGGCCTTGGTGTATTCGGTCAGAACCGCGCTGAAGCGGCTGGCCTCACCCAGGGCCTCGTTGACGACGCTGGCGCGATAGCCTTCGGCCTCTTCGATGATCTGGGCGGCGTTACCGCGCGCCTCGGCGACCACGCGGTTGGCATAGGCGTCGGCCTGGCGCTGCAGCCGGTCGCGTTCCTGTTCGGCGGCCTGCACTTCGCGGAAGCTGTCGATCACCTCGGCGGGCGGGTCGGCCTTGTCGAGGTTGACGCGCACGATGGTGATGCCGCTTTCGTATTCGTCCAGCGTCGCCTGGATGCTTTCGCGGGCGGTGTCGGCGATCAGGCCCCGGTCGCGGTTCAGGATCGGCGCCAGGGTCGAGGCGGCGATGATCTCGCGCATCACGGATTCGGACACGGCCTGCACGGTCAGCTGCGGATCGCGGATGTTGAACAGCACCTTGGCGGGGTCGTTGATGTTCCAGACCACCTGGAAGTCGATATCGACGATATTCGCGTCGGTGGTCAGCATCAGGCCTTCTTCGACATTGCCGCGGCGCACGCCGATATTCTCGGTCCGTTCGCTGGTGACGTTGATGACCTCGGCGGTCACGAACGGCCAGGGGGCGAAGTTCAGGCCCGGATTGCCGGTCGCGCTGTACTTGCCCAGGAAAAGTTCCACCGACTGTTCTTCGGGTTTCACGGTGTAGAAGGACGACAGCGCCCAGACCACACCGGCCGCCAGAACGCCCAGCGCGATCCCGCCCTTCGTCAGCTTGGGCCCGCCGCCGCCGGGGCCGCCCTTGCCGCCCATCAGCACGCGCAGCTGTTCCTGCCCGCGGCGCATCAGCTCGTCGATTTCGGGGATCTGGGGCGGCTCGCCGCCCGGGCCGCGGCCACCGCCGCCGCCTCCGCCAGAGCCGCGGTTCCCGCCGCCGCCCTGGCCCGAGCCTCCGCCCCCCCAGGGACCGCCACTATTTCCAGCCATCCAGGTGTTACCTCTTCTGTTGCTCTTCTCGCTCGGCATGCAATCTCGTGTGTCCTAACTGGTTGCCCGGGGACCGAATTCAACCCGTCATCCGACGGTCCGCACCGGTGCCTTGAGCGTGACCAGTTCCTCGGCCATGGTGGGATGCACCGCGACCGTTCGGTCGAAATCCTCTTTCGTGGCGCCCATCTTGATCGCGATGCCGGCCAGCTGGATCATCTCGCCGGCGTGATCGGCCACGATATGGCAGCCCAGAACCTTGCGCGTCTCGGCGCAGACGACCAGCTTCATCAGCACCCGGTCGGACCGCCCGGCAAAGCCCGACTGCATCGGCCGGAAGGCGGTGGCGTAGATCTCGGCGGGGCCGCGGGCAGCGGCCTCTTCCTCGGTCAGGCCGACGGTGCCGAATTCGGGCCGGGTGAACACCGCGCCGGGCACCAGCGCGTGATCGGCGCGCGTGGGGTTGCCCTTGAACACGGTTTCCACGAAGGCCGCGCCCTCGCGGATCGCCACGGGGGTCAGGTTGATGCGGTCGGTCACGTCGCCCACCGCATAGATCGAGGGCACCGAGGTCTGGGAATAGCCGTCCACCTCGACCGCGCCGCTGTCCCGCAGACGCACGCCCGCATGTTCCAGCCCCAGCCCGTCGGTATTGGGCACCCGGCCGGTGGCATACAGCACCTGGTCATAGACCGCGTCATGGCCGTCGGTCGATTTCACCCACAGCCCGTCCTCCACCCGGTCGATGCGCTGGACGTTGCAGCCCAGCCGCAGGTCGATGCCCTGGTCCTGCATCGCGCCCGCGATATGGCCGCGCGCCTCTTCGTCGAAGCCGCGCAGGATTTGCGCGCCGCGGTAATACTGCGTGACCTCGACCCCCAGCCCGTTGAGGATGCAGGCGAATTCGCAGGCGATGTAACCGCCGCCGACGATCAGGATCCTTTTCGGCAGCGCGTCGAACCTGAACACCTCGTTCGAGGTGATGACATGTTCGGAGCCCGGGAAATCGGGCACGAAGGGGCGCCCGCCCACCGCCACCAGGATGTGGCGCGCGGTCTTTTCGGTGCCATCGGCCAGCCGCACGGTATGGGCATCGGCCACGGTGGCGCGGGTGTCGAAGATCTCGACCCCGGCCTTTTCGAGGTTGGTGCGGTAGATGCCTTCCAGCCGGGTCAGTTCGGCGTCCAGCTTGCCCCGGAAGGCCGTCCAGTCGAACCCGCCCGCATTCACGTCCCAGCCATAGGCGCGCGCGTCCTGCATCGCGTGGGCGAAGCCCGAGGCGAAGACCATCAGCTTTTTCGGGACGCAACCGCGGATCACGCAGGTGCCGCCCATGCGGTATTCCTCGGCCAGGCCCACGCGGGCGCCGGCCTCGCTGGCCGCGAGCCGGGCGGCGCGCACCCCGCCCGAGCCGCCGCCGATGACGAAAAGATCGTAGTCGAAGGCCATCGCGCGCACTCAGATATCGGAGAACAGGTTGTCGTTGTCGGCGAAGGCGACGCGGTCCTCGTCGAACGTGCCCGCGGTGATGTCGCGGATTTCCACCCGCCCGTCGCCATGGCCGATCACGACCACGTCGCAGATGTCGATGAACAGCCCGTTCTCGACCAGGCCGGGGATCTGGTTGAGCACCAGCGACAGCTGGCGCGGGTTGCCGATGCGTTTCAGGTGCAGGTCCAGGATATGGTTGCCCTCGTCGGTGACGAAGGGCGCCTCGCCGTTCATCCGAAGCGCGGTTTCGCGGCCCAGCACGTCCATCCCTTCCAGCGCCTCTTCGACCAGGGTGCGGGTGGCCTTCCAGCCGAAGGGGATCACCTCGACCGGCAGCGGGAAGGCGCCCAGGTGCGCGACCTCCTTGGCGGGGTCGGCGATCACGATCATCCGGTCAGAGGCGGTGGCGACGATCTTTTCCTGCAGATGCGCACCGCCGCCGCCCTTGATCAGGTTCAGGTCGGCGTCGAACTCGTCTGCGCCGTCGATGGTCAGGTCCAGCCAGCGCGCCTCGTCCAGCGAGATCACCTCGATCCCCACCTCGCGGGCCAGGTCGGCGGTGCGCGTCGAGGTCGGCACGCCCTTGATCCGAAGGCCTTCGTCGCGCACCCGCTCGCCCAGGCAGCGCACCATCCAGGCCGCGGTCGACCCGGTGCCCAGCCCCACCTTCATGCCGCTTTCGACGAACGCGGTCGCGCGCTTGGCGGCGGCGAACTTGGCCTTGTCGATGGGGGACAACTCTCCGGTCATGGGCAGGTCTCCGTTCTTGGGTCCGTGCCCTTATAGGCAAGATGGATCGGGGCCGCGAGGGGCAATTCGCCGGGGCCAGCCCCCGCCACGCCCCTAGAAAGTCGTCGCCCCGGCGGTCATCCGGCGCCACTGGCCGGGGCGGACAAGGGGCCGGGCGGGCGGCCAGACCGCGCCCCGGGCGAGATCGGGGAACAGCGCGAGGATCGCCGCGCGCTGCAAGCCGCCCAGCGCGGCCAGCGCCATCGGCCCGGGATACATGCTTTCGACCGCTGCGCCCTCGGCGAAAATGACGTGATGGGCGCCCAGCAAGAGGTGGTGATAGGCGATGCGCGGCACGGTCATCCGCGCGATCCCCGGCCGCCCGATCAGCGCCTTGACCGGCAGCAGGATGTCGTCGGCATCGGCCACCAGCAGCACCCGGTGCTGCGGCGAGAGGATCAGCGGCGCAGTATTGCCCAGCGCGCCGGGGGCGATGCGCACCGGGGCAACGGCCCCGCGGCCGGGCACGACCTGCCGCCCGACCCAGGCCGGCGGCTGCGCGCCCGCGTCCCGCGTTTCGACCAGGTCGCCGGGGCGCAAGGCCTGGACCGGGCGGGGGCCGTCCGGGGTGGCGATGCGCGTGCCCTCGGCAAAACAGATCACGAGGTCGGAATAGGACGCCTCGGGCGAGCTGTCGCCCGAGATGATCTCGTAGGGGACGTCACGCTGAAGGCCGGCGGTGGCGGTGATGCCCTCGACGCTGCCATTGTCGAATTGCAGCACGTAGATCGTGATTTCCTCGGCCGGGTCGGTCGAACCGACGGGCCGGATCACGTAGCTGTACTCGTTCTCGACGTCGATGCCCGAAGGCCAGCTGGTGCCGTTGAAATCCGCCGGCGCGGCAAGGCCCTGGTCGGTATCCTCGAACGGGGTCGCGCCGCCATCGGTGTCGTCGATCAGCAGTTCCGTCCATTCCGCCCCCGAGGGCAGGGTAATGGTCGACCTGGCCGAAATCGCGTCGGAGCTGGTCGAGGTGTTCGAGGCGAACGGCTCCGGTCCCGAGACGATCAGATCGCCCAGCGCCACCGCCTTGAGCGTGTAGGTCGCCATCGCCTGCCCCTGTCCTGCCGCCGGCGGGCGCGGGCGCGCCTCGGCGCCCGGCGGCCGGTGCCGGCACTTTCCCGCGAGAAGGTGAACAAAGGCTTTCACCGCGCGCCCGCGCGGCGCGAATGGTCGTTTTCGGGATGGAAAACCGCCGCCCAGGTGCCACCTTTGGAACAGGGAGGAGGCCACCCATGTACCTGTCCGTTTTCGACATCTTCAAGATCGGCATCGGCCCGTCATCCTCGCACACGATGGGTCCGATGGTGGCCGCAGCGCGGTTCCTGGGGCTGCTTGCCGCCTCGCCGTTCCACGCCCGGGGCCTGCGTGCCACGCTGCACGGGTCGCTGGCCTTTACCGGCGTGGGACATGCCACCGACCGGGCGGTGATCCTGGGGCTGGATGGCGTGACGGCGGAAACCTACGATGCCGAGGCGGCCGAGAGCGCGCTGGCCCGCATCCGGCGCGAACGGCAGGTGCGCCCGCCGGGGCTGGGGGCGCTGGACTTCGATCCTGACAGCGACCTGGTGTTCGACTATGAAACGCCCCTGCCCGGCCATGCCAACGGCATGGTGCTGTCGGCCACCGACGCGCAGGGCGACGTGATCCTGACCGAGACCTATTATTCGATCGGCGGGGGTTTCGTCCGCACCGCGGCCGAGATGGCGGCGGGCGGCACCGAGGAAGAGGCCGGCGCCCCCGTGCCCTACCCGTTCCACAACGCCGCCGAGATGCTGGACATGGCGGCGCGCTCGGGCAAGAGCATCGCCCAGATGAAACGCGCGAACGAGGCCACGCTGCGCAGCCCCCGCGCGCTGGACGACGGTCTCGCGGCGATCTGGGCGGCGATGGCGGCCTGCATCGACCGCGGGCTGGCGACCGGCGGCACCCTGCCCGGCGGGCTGAACATCCGCCGCCGGGCGCATGACATCCACGAACGCCTGAAGGCCGAGCGCGGGCTGAACCTGACGCCGCCGCACACGATCAACGACTGGATGAGCGTCTATGCCATGGCCGTGAACGAGGAGAACGCCGCCGGCGGGCAGGTGGTGACGGCGCCCACCAACGGGGCGGCGGGCGTGGTGCCCGCCACGATCCGCTACTGGCTGGACCACGTGCCCGGCGCGCAGCCGTCCCAGGTGGGGGATTTCCTGCTGACCGCGGCGGCGATCGGCGGGATCATCAAGCGCAACGCCTCGATCTCGGGGGCGGAATGCGGCTGCCAGGCCGAGGTGGGGTCGGCCGCGGCGATGGCGGCGGGCGGGCTGGCCGCGGTGCTGGGCGGCAGCCCGGCCCATGTGGAAAACGCCGCCGAGATCGCGCTGGAGCATCACCTGGGCATGACCTGCGACCCGGTGAAGGGGCTGGTGCAGGTGCCCTGCATCGAGCGCAACGGGCTGGGCGCGATCAAGGCGGTCTCGGCCGCCTCGCTGGCGTTGCGGGGCACGGGGGAACATTTCATGCCGCTGGACAACTGCATCGAGGCGATGCGCCAGACCGGCCGCGACATGAGCGAGAAATACAAGGAGACCGCGCTGGGCGGCCTCGCGGTGAACGTGCCGAATTGCTAGGCTGCCGCGGATGCCGATGCAAAGGCGGCCGGGGACAGGGGCGCGGCCCATGGGACAGGAACTGGACATCGACTGCGACCTGGCCATCGACCGCCTGGTCGAGGCGCTGCGCGCGCGGGTGGCACAGACCGGCGGCGAGGGCCTGCTGCTGGGGCTGAGCGGGGGTCTCGATTCCTCGGTGCTGGCCGCCCTTGCGGTGCGGGCGCTGGGGCCGTCGCGGGTCCATGTCGCCTATCTCTACGACCGCGACAGCGACCCCTTGATCGGGGCGCATGCGCGCGACGTGGCCGAAGGACTGGGCCTGCGGCTGGAGCGCCGCGACATCACCGCGGCGATGCGGGCGCAGGGAATCTACAAACCGCTGTTCATACGCCTTCTGTCGCTTTGGGCGCCGCTCAACCCGCTGATCCAGCGCAGCTATGCCCTGCTCACCGGGGAAAGCGCCTTCAAGGCGACGCTGCGGGTGGGCGCGGGGGAAACCTTGCGGCCCTGGCCGCGCCGGGCGCTGTTCGCGGCGACGATCGCCCATGTCGACCGCGGGTTTACCGCCCGCCACGTCTTTCGCCGAACCCTTCTGGAACAGCGCGCGGCCGAAGAGCGGCTGACCCTTGTGGGCGCCGCCAACCGGTCGGAACTCGAGGTGGGGTGGTTCGTCAAGGGCGGGATCGACGACCTGCCGTTCCAGCCGATGACCGGCCTGTTCAAGACGCAGGTGCGGCAACTGGCCTTCGCGCTCGGCCTGCCGGACCGGGTCTGCCGGCAGACCCCGTCCCCGGACATGGCCAAGGGCATCACCGACGAGATCGGGATCGGCCACCTGTATGACGTCGTGGACCTCATCATAGACGCGGATGACCGCGGATTGCCCGACGAGACCCTGGAACGCGCCGGCATCCCCGCGGCCGAAATCGCGGATGTGCGCGCGCTGCGGCGGCTTTCGGGCTGGAAGCGCGCGGGCATGCAGGAACCGCCCCCGGTGAGCGGCCGGTTCGACGGCCCGCTGCGCCGGGGCGGCGGGACGGGACCGCGGGCGGCGGCCGGCCTTGCGACCCCGGCGTGACGGCCATGCCGCAGGGACAGGACCGCATCGTTCCCGGCATCCTGCTGATGATCGGTTTCACCGTCACGGCCCCGGTGATGGACAGTTTCGCCAAGCTGGCCGCCCCCGAGATCCCGGTGGGCCAGATCGTCGCCGCGCGCTTCGGGATACAGGTTCTGCTGCTGTTCCCGGTGGCCTGGGCGCTGGGCAGCCTGGCGCGGCCGACCCTGCCCGAGGCGGGGCTGCACCTGGGGCGCGCCGCGCTGATCATCGCCGCGACCTCGGCCTTTTTCGCGGCGCTGGGCGCGATGCCGCTGGCCGATGCGATCGCGATCTTCTTCGTCGAACCGTTCATCCTGACGCTGCTGGGGGCGCTGCTTTTGGGCGAGTCGGTGGGCTGGCGGCGCATCCTGGCCTGCGTGGTCGGGTTCGGCGGCGCGCTTCTGGTGATCCGGCCCAGCTTTGCCGCCTTCGGGCCGGTCGCGCTTTTGCCGCTGATGACGGCGTTCTTCTTCGCCAATTACGTGATCCTGACGCGCAAGGTCGCGCGCAGCATGGCGCCGCTCGCGCTTCAGGCCTGGACGGCGCTGGCGGCCTGTTTGCTGGTGTTCCCGGCGCTGGCGCTGTTCCGGGGGTCGGGCGTCGGGCCGCTGGACCCGGTGATGCCGCAGGGCATCTTCTGGGTCTGGCTGGCCGGGGTGGGCATCGCCGCCACCGTGTCGCACCTGTTCATCAGCGCCTCGCTCAGGCTAGCGCCGACCGCGGTGATCGCGCCGCTGGGATACCTGGAAATCGTTTCGGCGACGGCGCTGGGCTATCTGATCTTCGGCGACCTGCCCGACGCGCAGGCGCTGGCGGGCATCGCGATCATCATGGGCGCGGGGCTTTACGTCTTTCTGCGCGAACGCCACCTCAGCCGTCCGCCGCCGCCCCCGCCATGAGTGCCGCCGCGGTGGCCTCCAGTTCGGCCTCGGGCAGGATCGCCACCATCGCGCCGGTCTCGATCCGCAGGCGCACAGGGCCGGTCACCTGGTTCGAGGTGCCCACCCGCCCCTCGGTTGCGAAATCGATGCCGCCGATCGGCCAGCGCAACCCCGTGCTGTGGCCGCGCACCGGGCCGAACGGGAACAGCGACAGCCGCGACCCGAGAGGCGGGGCCAGGGTCAGCACCGGCGGGCAGAGGAAACAGATATCGGCCGCGCCCAGCAGGATGCAGCGCCGGTCGGGGTGGCGCGCCAGCACGTTCATCGCGGCCAGCGCGTGGTCGATCCGTTCGCCCAGGAACCCCAGCCCCAGGATCAGCGGCGCCTTGACCGCGCGCAGGCATTTCTCGAAATCGGTGCTGTCCTGCTCGGCCACGTGGTGCAACCGGTCGGCGGGCAGCGCCGCGCGCGACGCCGGCGAGATCGAGTCGAAATCGCCCACCACCAGCCGCGGCGTCAGCCCCGCGGCCAGCGCATGATCGGCCCCGCCATCGGCCGCCACCACCTCGCCGGCCAGCGCGCGCACACGCGCAAGATGATTCGGGTTAACGAAACCTCCCCCGACGAGCGCGATTGTGGCGGGACTCTGGAACAAATGCGGCGACATCGTGGCAGCAATGCGGCAAGAACCGGGCCAACTCAACAGAAACGCTGAAAAATCCCCTAAAAAACCGCTTTCTGTTCATCTTTGAGAACCACACTATGGTAAATATCAGGACATTGGTGCGGGGAGAAAGCGAGCGGCATATGCACGGTGCGAGCAAGATTCTCACAGTGTCCTACGGCACCTTCTCGTGCACGTTGGAGGGATTCGAGGATTCTTTCGGCACGATGAAGGCGATCGCGGAATATTTCCGTGACCTGGCGGCGGATGACCGGTTCTTCGGGGCCGAACCGCCAACCCCCGATGCGGAGATGCTGCAACGCATCGCCGAGCGAGAGATCCGCAAGCGGGTCGAGGCGCGCATCGGCGAGGATGGCATCGTGTTGCGCCCCGCGGCGATCACGTCGGAGGACGCCCCCCCGATGTTCGCGGAGCGGACCGCGCGCCCCGAGGCGCCGATGGCGCGCGCCGATGCCGGCGACCGCGGTGCGGACGAGCCCGAATCCGTCGCCGCCAAGCTGGCCCGGATCCGCGCGGTGGTCGAAACCGCGCGCGCCGCCGCCCCGGCCCCCGGACCGGAGGGCCACCCCGACCCAAAGTCGCCTGATCCGGTCGCAGAAGCACCGGAAATGCCCCACGCCCGTCCGGCCGCAGAACCGCGCGCCGCGACCGGCACCCCGGCGGATGGGCCGGGCGATGCGATGGCCGCCGCGGCCCCGGCGGCCGAGGCAGCGATGGAACCTGCCACGGCGGAGCCAAGCGCCGAGGATGCGCCCGAAGATGCCACCGCGCGCGTGCTTGCCGCGCTGGGCCGGCCCGCGCCGAGGACGCCGCAGCCGGCCGCAGCACCTGCACCGGCGCCCGCACGGGCGCGCGCCCGCGTCCTGAAGCTCAAGCGCGAGGACCTGGCCGTGCATTGGCCCGGCGCCGAGGCCGGCCCCGCACAGCCCGAGGCCGCGCGCCCCGCCGCGGAACCGGCCGAGAACGACGCCAGCCTGCCCGATGCGCTGGAAGCGGAATTGCAGGCCGAGCTTGCCGCGGCGCGCGCGGCATTCGACAGCCCGGCCGCGGCCGAAACCGTGGGGGACGGCGCGGCCGAGACCGTCACCGCCCCCGACATGCCCGCCCCGAAGACCCATGCCGCCGAAACCGCCGAAGCGGCGGAGGCCCCCGTGCGCGGCGACGTCGAACAAACCGAAACCGCCGAGGATACCCCCCTGGACACCACCGCCCAGCCCGCAGAACAGACCGACGCGGACACCCCCGCCCCCGAGGCCGCGCGGAACGGCGGCGATGCGGCGCCCGTCACCGCCCCCATGCCCGCCCCCGACCCCGAGCAGGTGGAAACCGCGCTGCAGCGGCTGTGGGACGAAACCAATACCAAGCTGGACGGCGCCGAGCAGAAACGGCGCCGCGCCTCGATCGCGCATCTCAAGGCCGCCGTCGCCGCGACCTTCGCCGACCGCAAGAGCGGATCGGGCACCGCGGGCACTGCCGAGGACGAACGCGCGCGCCGCCCCTACCGCCAGGTCCTGGCCAAGGTGGTGCGCGGCAACCGCGACAAGGCATCCGCCCCCCGCCCGGGCGAGAGCGGCCGGCTGGCCCCGCTGATGCTGGTGTCGGAACAGCGCGTCGATGCCGACCGCCCCGAGCCCGCCGCGCCGGGCGATGCGATCCGCCCCCGGCGCGTCAACACCGAGGCCGAGCCGGGCGAAGACGCCGCGCAGGCGACCACCTCCGCCGCCGAGCCCGGGTTCGCCGCGTTCGTCGCCGCGCGTGAGCCGGCCGGGATCGCCGGTGTGCTGGAAACTGCCGCCACCTACGTGCAGACCGTCGAGGGGCAAAAGGATTTCTCGCGCCCGCAGGTGCTGCGCCTGGCGATGGAGCATCTGGGCCCCGATACCTCGCGCGAGGAGGTGCTGCGCGCCTTTGGCGGGCTGCTGCGGGCCGGTACCTTCAAGAAGGTCAAGCACGGCAATTTCGTGATGACCACGATCGACGCGGGCGGCACCGCGCCCGAGGCCGAGCGCCGCCACGCCTGACGCCCGCGCATCGCGCCCCCGTCCCGAGGCGTCAGCGCCCTGGCGCGTCGTCCTTTGCGGGGGGCTGCGGCGTGGCGTCCGGGTCGGGCTGCCCGATTCCCCGGAACACGAAGCGGAACGGCAACGCCCAGACGATGCCCAGCGCGACATAGACCAGAAGTTCCACCCAGAAAGGCGGCCGGTCGAACAGGTTCACCACGCTGATCGCGACCACGATATAGGCCGGCAGGCCGATCAGAAGGATGACGAGCGACCAGCGGCGGCGGGCTTTCCAGGACAGCTGCATCAGTCTGCGAAGGGGTCCGTTACAAGGATGGTGTCGTCGCGTTCGGGCGAGGTGGACAGTAGCGCGACCGGGCACTGGATCAACTCTTCGACCCGGCGGACATACTTGATCGCGTTCGCGGGCAGGTCGGCCCAGCTGCGGGCGCCTTCGGTCGATTCCGTCCAGCCCGGCAGTTCCTCGTAGACCGGCACACAGCGCGCCTGCTGGTCGGCGGCGGTGGGCAGATAGTCCAGCCGCACGCCGTCGAGGTCATAGCCGGTGCAGATTTTCAGCGTCTCGAACCCGTCGAGCACGTCGAGCTTGGTCAGGGCGATGCCCGACACGCCCGAGGTGACGCAGGTCTGGCGCACCAGCACCGCGTCGAACCAGCCGCAGCGCCGCTTGCGGCCCGTGGTGGTGCCGAATTCATGGCCCCGCTCGCCCAGCCGCTGGCCGTCGGCGTCGTCGAGTTCCGTCGGGAACGGACCCTCGCCCACCCGCGTCGTGTAGGCCTTGACGATGCCCAGGACGAAATCGATGGCGCCCGGGCCGATGCCGGTGCCGGTCGCGGCCTGGCCCGCGATGGTGTTGGACGAGGTGACGAAGGGATAGGTGCCGAAGTCGATATCCAGAAGCGCACCCTGCGCGCCCTCGAACAGGATGCGCTTGCCCGCGCGGCGGGCCTCGTTCATCACCTTCCAGACGGGGGCGGCATATTGCAGCAGGTCGGGCGCGATGGCGCGCAGATCGGCGATGAGCGCGTCGCGGTCGATCTCGGCCAGGCCGAGCCCCGCGCGCAGCGCATTGTGATGGACCAGCGCCCGGTCGACACGCAGTTCCAGCGTGGCGTCGTCGGCGAGATCCGCCACCCGGATCACCCGGCGGCCGACCTTGTCCTCGTAGCAGGGGCCGATGCCGCGGCCCGTGGTGCCGATCTTGGCCACCGTGTTCTGGCCCTCGCGGGCGCGGTCCAGTTCCCCGTGGAACGGCAGGATCAGCGGCGTGTTCTCGGCGATCATCAGGGTATCGGGCGTGATCTCGACCCCCTGCCCGCGCACCGTCTCGATTTCCTTCAGCAGGTGCCAGGGGTCCAGCACCACGCCATTGCCGATCACCGACAGCTTGCCGCCGCGCACCACGCCCGAGGGCAGCGCGTGCAGCTTGTAGGTGACGCCTTCGATCACCAGGGTGTGGCCCGCATTGTGGCCGCCCTGGAAGCGCGCGACGACGTCGGCACGCTCCGACAGCCAGTCGACGATCTTGCCTTTCCCCTCGTCGCCCCATTGGGCGCCGACGACGACGACATTGGCCATGGCAGGCTCTCCGAGATGGTGATTGCAAACCCGCGCCGGTATATCGGACTGCGACGACGCGGCAAGGCAATTTTCGCCGCAAGCCCGGCCGGGCGAGGCTAAAGTACGGGCCGAGTCGCCCCGGAACAAGGACATCCCCGATGCTCGGATTGCTGCTGCGCTGCCTGATCGCCTTCGTCTTGCTGGCCGCGACCTACAACCCCACGCCGTGGAATTTCGTCGGCTGGGCCGGGCGCGCCTGGTCGCAGGACATGCCGATGGTGGTGCTGGCAGGGCTGTTGCTGTTGACCGGCTATGTCATCTACCTGCGCGCCACACTGCGTTCGATCGGGGCGTTCGGGATGGCGCTGGTGGCGGCGCTGGTCGGCGCGCTGGTCTGGGTGCTGGTCGACCGCGGCTGGCTGCGGCTGGACGACCCGGGGCTGAACACCTGGATCGGGATCGCCGCGCTGTCGCTGATCCTGGGGGTGGGCCTGTCCTGGAGCCTGGTGCGCCGCCGCCTGTCGGGCCAGGCCGATGTCGACGACATCGACGAGTAGGCCGCGCCCCCGCCTGCGACGATGAGGCAGCCCATTTTTCGCCGCAGTCGGTCTATCCAGAGTTAGACTCTGCCGCGAGTCGGCACCTTAAAATATAACCACGGAGGACGAAACATGTCCGGATTCCTGCTGCGCTGGGTGTTTGCCGCCATTCTGCTGGCAGCCGCCTACAACCCGACCCAGTACAACTACATCACCTGGGCCCAGGCCAATTACGAAACCGACCAGAAGGCGCTGGTGATCGGGCTGGGCGCGATGCTGGCCATCGCGTTCCTGATCTATGTCTTCGGCACGCTGCGCTCGATCGGCCTGATGGGGCTGGTGCTGATCGTCGTGATCTTCGGCCTTCTCGGCTATATCCTGGTCGACAAGGGCATCATCCAGCCCGGCATGACCGCGATGAACATCTGGGGCGGAATCGCCATCCTGTCGTTCATCCTGGCCGCCGCCATGGGCTGGCGCCGTCCCGCGCGCAGCAGCGCGGGCAAGACCAAGAAAACGGCAACCGCCGCCGCCTGACGGCGGGGGTTGCGGGGGCGGCCCGTTGGGCTTAGGTAGACCGCCAGACCAAGCCCGGGGCCGTCCTCTATGGAAAACGTCATCCTCATCATCCACCTTGTCCTGGCACTTTGCCTGATCGGTATCGTGCTGTTGCAACGCAACGAAGGCGGTGGGCTGGGCATGGGCGGCGGCGGTGCGATCACCGGCCGGGCCGCCTCGACGCCGCTGGGCAAGCTGACCTGGTTCTTCGCGGCCTGCTTCATCGGCACCTCGATCACGCTGACGATCCTGGCCGCGCAGAACGCCGCGGGCACCTCGGTCGTCGACCGCATCGGCAACGCGCCCGTTCCGGCCGAGGACAGCGCCCCGGCCGAGACCGCGCCCGGGCTGCCCTCGGGGCAGGACCTGCTGCCGCCGGCGCCCGTCGCACCGGGCGGCGATGCGCCGCTGATGCCGCCGCGCGCCGACTGAACCACCAAAACGCCTTGTCCTGCCGGACGGCCGCAGCGCGGGCCGCGCCGCCGTAAGGCATTCGCACATGGGCAAAATGCACCAATACAAGTAGTTGATGCACAACCGAAATCCTTAACAGCATCTAGCGGTCCTGTTGCGGGATCAGGCCGAATCCTCTATAGCTTGAATCCCGTGATACCGCGGCGCCGGCGCGCCGAATCGGGCAGTCAACAAAACCAAGATCACGGGGGTCGCCAGCCATATGGCACGGTTCGTATTCATCACAGGCGGGGTCGTCTCGTCCCTGGGCAAGGGGCTGGCCTCGGCCGCGCTGGGCGCGCTGTTGCAGGCGCGCGGATTCTCGGTCCGGCTGCGCAAGCTCGACCCCTATCTGAACGTCGATCCGGGCACGATGAGCCCGTTCGAACATGGCGAGGTGTTCGTCACCGATGACGGGGCCGAAACCGACCTGGACCTGGGCCACTACGAACGCTTTACCGGCGTCGCGGCGCGGTCGACCGATTCCGTCAGCTCGGGGCGCATCTATTCCACCGTGCTGGAGAAGGAACGCCGGGGCGATTACCTGGGCAAGACGATCCAGGTGATCCCGCACGTCACCAATGAAATCAAGGATTTCATCGCCATCGGCGAGGACGAGGTCGATTTCATGCTGTGCGAGATCGGCGGCACGGTCGGCGATATCGAGGGGCTGCCCTTCTTCGAGGCGATCCGCCAGTTCAGCCAGGACAAGCCGCGCGGCCAGTGCATCTTCATGCACCTGACGCTGTTGCCCTATATCCGCGCAAGCGGAGAGTTGAAGACCAAGCCCACCCAGCACTCGGTCAAGGAATTGCGGTCCATCGGGATCGCGCCCGACGTGCTGGTCTGCCGCTCCGAAGGCCCGATCCCCGAGAAGGAACGCGAAAAGCTGGCGCTGTTCTGCAACGTGCGTCCCGACAGCGTGATCGCCGCGCAGGACCTGAAATCGATCTACGAGGCGCCGCTGGCCTATCACCGCGAGGGGCTGGACCAGGCGGTGCTGGACGCCTTCCAGATCAGCCCGGCGCCGAAACCCGACCTGTCGAAATGGGAGGACGTGGCCGACCGCATCTTCAACGCCGAGGGCGAGGTGCGGGTGGCCATCGTGGGCAAGTATACCCAGCTGGAAGACGCCTACAAATCCATCGCCGAGGCGCTGACCCATGGGGGAATGGCGAACCGCGTGCGGGTCAAGGCCGAGTGGATCGACGCCGAGATCTTCGAACGCGAGGATCCGGGCCCCTGGCTGGAAGGATTCCACGCGATCCTGGTGCCCGGCGGCTTTGGCGAGCGCGGCACCGAGGGCAAGATCAAGGCCGCCCAGTTCGCCCGCACCCGCGACGTGCCCTACCTGGGTATCTGCCTGGGCATGCAGATGGCGGTGATCGAGGCGGCGCGCAATGTCGCCGCGTTGTCCGATGCGGGGTCCGAGGAATTCGACCACGAGGCCGGGAAAAAACGTTTTACGCCCGTGGTCTATCACCTCAAGGAATGGGTGCAGGGCAACGCCACCGTCCAGCGCAAGGTCGAGGACGACAAGGGCGGGACGATGCGGCTGGGCAGCTATACCGCGCACCTGGCGCCCGGCTCGCGGGTGGCGGAAATCTATGGCCAGACGGTGATCGAGGAACGCCACCGCCACCGCTATGAGGTCGACATCAAGTATCGCGACAAGCTGGAGGCCTGCGGGCTGGTGTTTTCCGGCATGTCGCCCGATGGCCGCCTGCCCGAGATCGTCGAGTGGAAGGATCACCGCTGGTTCATCGGCGTGCAGTTCCACCCCGAGCTGAAATCGAAACCTTTCGCGCCGCACCCGCTGTTCGCCGATTTCATCCGGGCGGCGGTGGAAACCTCGCGGCTGGTGTGATGGACATAACACCGGAGAATTTGGGACTTGGACTTGGATTGCTCGGCTTGCTGGCGACGTTTGTGGGCACATACTTTACATATATTTCCTTCATAAACCCATCCGCCCGATTAACACGACTAATCCGCAACCACGGTAGCTGGTCACGGATCGAAGGAGCTGGCCACAACATTCAAGTCTTTCGACATGAGCGCTTCACCCAGTACTCAATCGAGATTGACGACAACGAAGTACTCGCTGAAGATTTCTATGAGGATTGGATGGAAAAGCTTTATCGCCCCAATCCTCGCTCACAGTCAACTTACGTTAGAGTCCTTTGGAGTGGATCTGTCTTGAGATCGGAACTATTCGTCTATATTGATGAGTTTCGAAACTTTGTGCCAGTTCCAAGGGTCAAGACAGTCGGCGACAAGCACTTATTTTTCGTTGACAGTTTCCAGATGAATCTCGCGCAGATCGTGGGACGCAGTTACGTCGATAGTGTTGAAATTTATTTGAAATCCAGCGAGCGGGTGAGGTTTTGCCGACGCAATGATTTTTGGGGAAAAGTTGGTCGCTTGTTGGGAGTAGTCAAATATTCAGCATGGTGAAAATAGCCGTTTTTCTTGCATTTTTATGCATTGGCCAACCTATTAAATCCGATACTATTCTGAAAATACCGGAAGAAACACTCTTAGAAGTTGTACCCTATGACGATATCGCCGCGACGACGCGCGGCCGCGTCGATTTCGAGACCCTGTCACCCCGGCCCGAACCGGGGCACGACCTGCATTTCGGCTATGCCTTCGCGGGCGGGCGGATCGGCGAACGTTTTGCCGGGCAGGCGCTGGTGGAGCGCGCGGAAGGCGGCGACCGGTTCGATGCCATCGCCGCCGGCGCGCCGGACGCACCGCTGGCGCTGGAACCCGGCGCGCCGGGGCACGGGCTGTCGGTGTCGTTTCACCGGGCCTTCGGGTCGAACGCGCTGTATCCGCTGGGCCCGGTGGGCTGGCCCGCGCCCGAGGGCCGGGGCGAAGGCGCCGCGGCGATCCTGTTCGACGCCGACAGTTGCGCCGTGGCGCTGCGCATCCATACCGAATACACCGACGCCCTGGGCACGCGGGCCGATCACCGGGGCGCCGTCACGCTGGCGTTTTTCGCGCGCTCGGGCCAGTTGATCGGGCGGGTCGCGCTGTCGCTGCCCGCGGGGATCAGCGACCTGGGAGTCGTGCGCGACGGGCGGGCCGCCGATATCGCCGGGGTTCTGATCACCAATACCGACCCGGGCGGCGTGTCGCTGGACGATATTCGGTTCGGTTGTCCGGTTCCCGTCGGATAGCGCCCGTCACCCAGGCGTGATGCGCAAGACCGCTTTCCCAGCGCGCCGCAAGATCCTATATCTGCGGACATGTTCGCCGATTTCCTGTCCCGCCTGATTCAGCCCGACCCGCAACGCCTGCCCGATACCGACGCGCGGCTGGCGCTGTCCGCCCTTCTGGTGCGGATCGCGCGGTCGGACGGGGAATACGCCCATGAAGAGGTCGACCGGATCGAGCGTATCCTGGCCACCCGCTATGGGCTGGACGCGCCCGGCGCGCGGGCGCTGCGCCGGCAGGCCGAGGCGCTGGAGGACGAGGCGCCCGATACCGTCCGCTTTACCCGCGCGATCAAGGACGCCGTGCCCTACGAGGACCGCGAGGCGGTGATCGAGGCGCTGTGGGAGGTGGTGCTGGCCGACGGCATCCGCGACGAGGAAGAGGACAGCCTGCTGCGGCTGGTGGCGAACCTTCTGGGGGTGAACGACCGCGACAGCGCGCTGGCCCGCCACCGCGCCGAAGCCAAGCGCAAAGGCTGAGCCCGGGGCCGCGGGCCGCAAGATTTTCCCCGAACCTGTTCAAGGAAAACCTCTGGGCGAGCGATCCCGCCGTTTCTGCCCAAATCCTGGGCATTCGCCCGGGTTCGCGCCAGTTCCCCGTTGCAATCGCATCGGTTTTGCGCCCTACTCCGGGGCCGTTAAGCAATCTTGCCGGATGCCCGTGACAGACCCCAACCCACCCGTTCTGGAAATCCGCGACCTCCACAAGAGCTATGGCGCGCTGGAGGTGCTGAAAGGCGTCAGTATCGCCGCGAAAAAGGGCGATGTGGTCTCGCTGATCGGGTCGTCGGGGTCGGGCAAGTCGACGCTTCTGCGCTGTGCCAACCTTTTGGAGGACAGCCAGCAGGGCGAGATCCTGTTCGAGGGCGAACCCGTCACCTGGCGCGGCAAGGGGCCGGGCCGCCACCCTGCCGACCGCAAGCAGGTGATCCGTATCCGCACCAACCTGTCGATGGTGTTCCAGCAGTTCAACCTGTGGGCGCACATGACGATCCTGCAGAACGTGATGGAGGCCCCGGTCACCGTGCTGGGCGAGGATCGGCACGAGGTCGAGACCCGCGCCCGCGCCCTTCTGGACAAGGTGGGCATCGGCGACAAGTGCGATGTCTTCCCCGCCCAGCTTTCGGGCGGCCAGCAGCAGCGCGCCGCCATCGCGCGCGCGCTGGCGATGCAGCCCCGCGCGCTGTTGTTCGACGAACCCACCTCGGCGCTGGACCCGGAACTGGAACAGGAGGTCGTGCGCGTGATCAAGGCGCTGGCCGAGGAAGGCAGGACCATGATGCTGGTCACCCACGACATGCGGCTGGCCGCAGACGTGTCGGACCACGTGGTGTTCCTGCACCAGGGCCTGATCGAGGAACAGGGCCCGCCCGACCAGGTGTTCGGCGCCCCGAAATCCGAACGCCTGCAACAATTTCTGAGTGCAACCGTGGCGGCCTGACCCGCCGATCCAACAAACGGGAGAGTAAGAATGAAGAAGCTGATCCTTGGCACCGCGGCGCTGGCGCTGTCGGCCGGCATGGGCCTTGCGCAGGATGTCGTGCGCCTGGGCACCGAGGGCGCCTATCCTCCGTACAACTTCATCAACGACAACGGCGAGGTCGACGGGTTCGAGCGCGAACTGGGCGACGAGCTGTGCGCGCGCGCCGAACTGACCTGCGAATGGGTGACGAACGACTGGGATTCGATCATCCCGAACCTGGTGTCGGGCAACTATGACGCCATCATCGCGGGCATGAGCATCACCCCCGAACGCGACGAGGTGGTGGATTTCACCCAGAACTACACCCCGCCCTCGCCGTCGGCCTATGCCGCGATGTCGGAGGATGCCGATATCGAGGGCGGCGTGATCGCGGCCCAGACCGGCACGATCCAGGCCAACCACGTGGTCGATACCGGCGCCACGCTGCTGGAATTCCCCAACCCCGACGACACGGTCGCGGCGGTGCGCAACGGCGAGGCCGACGCGGTGATGGCCGACAAGGACTTCCTCGCCCCGGTGGTCGAGGAAGGGGACCTGGTCTTCGTCGGCGAGGATATCCCGCTGGGCGGCGGCATCGGCATGGCGTTCCGCGAATCCGACCCCGAGCTGCGGGGCAAGTTCGACGCCGCGATCCAGACCATGAAGGACGACGGCACGCTGAACGAACTGATCGTCAAGTGGCTCGGCGAAGACTCGCCGCGCTTCTGATGACCTGACGGGGGCGGTGTCCGCGCCGCCCCCTTTTGCCCATGTTCGCGTCCTGCGCCGATCCCTCCACGCTCGAAGGCCTGAACTGGCTTGCCTGCTACCTGACCAGCGGCAAGCACATGGCGTTCTATGCCTCGTTCGGGACGGTGATGGTTCTGCTGGCCGTCACCGCGCCTGCGGCGCTGTTGTTCGGCTTCGGCGGCGCGATGGCGGCGCGCTCGCGCATCTGGCCGGTGCAATGGCTGGGCCGGGCCTATACCGCCATGGTGCGCGGCGTGCCCGACATCATCTTTTTCCTGTTCGTGCCGGTCGCGCTGGACCAGGCGTTCGAATGGCTGCGGCACAAGGCGAAATGCCCCGACTGGACGGAACCGATCCGGCAGGGCAGCGATTTCGTGGTCTGCACCCAGGCCAAGCTGCCGCTGTCGACCAGCCCGCAATGGGTGCATGAAACCTATGGCTTCGCGCTGGCGGTCCTGGCCTTTGCGGTGGTGTTCGGGGCCTTTGCCGCGAACGTGCTGTATGGCGCGATGCGGGCGGTGCCGCGGGCGCAGATGGAAACCGCCGAGGCCTATGGCATGACGCCGCGCCAATCCTTCTGGCGCATCCTCGTGCCGCAGATGTGGGTCTATGCCCTGCCCGGCCTGTCGAACCTGTGGATGATCCTGATCAAGGCGACGCCCCTGCTGTTCCTGCTGGGGGTCGAGGATATCGTCTACTGGGCGCGGGAACTGGGCGGGTCGAAGACCTCGATCTACGCCTATCCGCATCCCGACTGGCGGCTTTACTACTTCCTTGCGCTGCTGGTGTTCTATCTCGGCCTGACCAAGCTTTCGGAAATGGTGCTGGGCCGGCTGACGGTGCGGCTGAGCCACGGGCAGGCGACGCTGGCGGGCGAAGCGCAGCGAAAGGCGGGCGGATGAGCTGTATTCAGACCATCCAGGATTACGCGCTGCGCTCGGTCGGGATCGGCGAGCGGCTGTTGCCGCGCAGCGATTTCACGCTGTGCGAACAGGCGACGCTGATCGGCTCGGGGCTGATCTGGAACGTCTATTTCGGCGCGCTGGCACTTCTGGCCGGGTTCTTCCTGGCGACCGCGGTGGCGCTGGCCCGGCTCAGCCCGCTTTGGGCGGTGCGCAAACCGGCGGAATGGTTCATCTTCCTGTTCCGCGGCTCGCCGCTGTTCATCCAGTTCTTCCTGGCCTACGAAGCGTTCGTCCTGCTGCCGAAATCGGGGATCGAGATCGACCTGTTCTTCGTCCAGATCTCCGCCGAGACGCGCTGGCTGACGCGGGCCTGGGCGGGGGGGCTGATCGTGCTGTTCCTGAACACCGCCGCCTATTCGGCCGAGATCTTCTATGGCGCGCTGCGCTCGGTGCCCAAGGGCGACCTGGAGGCGGCGGATGCCTATGGCCTGTCGGGCTGGGCCAAGTTCCGCCGCGTGGTCTGGCCGACGATGCTGCGGCTGGCCTGGCCGGCCTATACGAACGAGGCGATCTTCCTGTTCCACGCCACCGCGCTGGTCTATTTCTCGGGCTTCCCGGCCTGGCAGCAAAAGGGTGATGCGCTGTATTACGCCAAGTATTTCGCCGACAAGACCTTCAACCCGTTCATCGCCTACCCGATCGCCGCGGCCTATTTCATCCTGCTGACGCTGGCGATCATCGCGGTCTTCGGGCTGATCAACCGCCGGCTCAACCGCCACCTGCCCCGGGACAGCCGCCCCCGGCTGCGCCTGCGGCTGCTGATGCAGCTGGTCCGATGACCGCCTGGCTGCACGATCACCCCGAGGTCCGCACGATCCGGGTCGCGGCCTGCGACCTGAACGGTCAGGCCCGCGGCAAGCGCCTGCCCACCCGCTTTGCCGGCAAGGTCGCCGAGGAAGGCACGCGCTTTCCGCTTTCGGTGCTGAACCTCGACATCTGGGGCGAGGATATCGAGGACAGCCCGCTGGTGTTCGAAACCGGCGATGCCGACGGGGTGCTGCGGCCCACCGGGCGCGGTTTCGTGCCGATGCCCTGGCTGGAGGCGCCGACCGCGCTGTTGCCGCTGTGGATGTTCACCGAGGAAGGCGCGCCCTTCGACGGCTGCCCGCGCCAGGCACTGGCCCGCGTGCTGGACGCCTATGCCGCGCGCGGCTGGCGCCCGCAGGTCGCGACCGAGCTGGAATTCTACCTCGTCGACGATTCGGGCGAGGGCATCCGCGCGCCGCGCTCGCCGCGCTCGGGCAAGCGGCGCGAGGCGGCGGAAATCCTGTCCCTGCGCACGCTGGACGCGTTCGACGCGTTCTTTACCGATCTGTACGACGCCTGCGAGGCGATGGACATTCCCGCCGATGCCGCGATCAGCGAAAGCGGGATGGGCCAGTTCGAGGTGAACCTGATGCACGGCCAGGCGATGACGGCGGCTGACGACGCATGGCTGTTCAAGATGCTGGTTAGGGGGCTGGCGCGGCGCCACGGTCTGGCCGGAAGCTTCATGGCCAAGCCCTATCCCGACCACGCCGGAAACGGGCTGCACATGCATTTCTCGGTGCTGGATGCCAAGGGCGCGAACATCTTCGACGACGCCCGCCCCGACGGGCCCGACCACCTGCAGCGGGCGGTCGCGGGCTGCCTGGCCGCGCTCCCCGACATGACGCTGATCCTCGCGCCGCATGCGGGCAGCTATGACCGGCTGGTGCCCGGCGCGCATGCGCCCACCGGCATCTGCTGGGCGCAGGAGAACCGCACCGCCGCGATCCGCATCCCCGGCGGCAGCCCGCGCGCCCGCCGGATCGAGCACCGGGTGGCGGGCGGCGACATCAACCCCTACCTGCTGATCGCCGCGGTGCTGGGCGCGGCGCTGCAGGGCATCGAGGACGGCTTGAGCCCGCCGCCGCCGATCACCGGCAACGCCTATGACCAGGACCTGCCGCAGATTCCCACCTGCTGGCAGGGCGCGATCAAGGCCTTCGAGGCCAGCCCGCGAATCGCGCGTATCTTCCCTGCCGGGTTGATCCGGAATTACACGATGACCAAGCGCCAAGAGGCCCGCCGCATCGCTGACCTCGACGAGGACGCGCGCCTCGCGCTTTATCTCGATACGGTCTAGCACTGCCGCAAGACCGTTGTCGCGCGCCCTGACCCTCGGGTTTCGCCTTGGCTTCGCCAAGACGATCCGCTGGGGGCTCCGCCCCCAGACCCCCCGGGATATTTCCAGCCAGAAGAAGACCTCGCCCCTTCTTTTGGCTGGAAATATCCCGGGGGGAGTCCGCAGGACGGGGGGCAGAGCCCCCCTGTGCCGCGTCCGCCGTGCGCGCTGTGCGAGGGGGCTTGCCCGGCCCCGGGACGCTGGCTACCTTGCCACTGGACAATCCACGGATCCCCCCATGAAGATCGGCATTCTGCAGACCGGCCACGCGCCCGACGCGCTTCGGGCGGCACTTGGCGATTACCCCGACATGTTCGTGCGCCTGCTGGCCGGGCATGGCTTCGACTTCACCACCTGGGATGTCGAGAACATGGACTTTCCTCATTCGCCGCAGGCCGCCGAGGGCTGGCTGATCACCGGGTCGAAACACGGGGTCTACGAGGACCACCCGTTCATTCCCCCGCTGGAGGCGTTCATCCGCGATGCTGTCGCGGCAGACATCCCCGTGGTCGGCATCTGTTTCGGCCACCAGGTCATCGCCCGGGCGCTGGGCGGGCGGGTCGAGAAGTTCCGGGGCGGCTGGTCGGTGGGGCCGACGCGTTACCGGATCGAGGGCCGGACCTGCACCCTGAACGCCTGGCACCAGGACCAGGTTGTCATCCCACCCGAGGGGGCCGAGACCGTCGGCCATAGCGATTTCTGCGCCCATGCGGCGCTGCGCTATGGCGACCGGGCCTTTTCGCTTCAGCCGCACCCGGAATACGGCCGCGCGATGATCGAGGGGCTGATGGCCCATCGCGGGCCTGGCGTGGTGCCCGAGGACCGACTGGCCGACGCCCGCGCGCGGCTGGACCAGACCACGGATTCCCCCGCGATGGCCGAGCGCATCGCGCGCTTCTTCACCGAAAGGCGGTAACCCAATGTCCGACTGGCTCGACCAGCTTCCCGAGGCGGCAGGCGCCTATCTCGACGGCCGCAAACCCGACGAGGTCGAATGCATCGTCGCCGATATCGCCGGGATCGCCCGCGGCAAGGCGATGCCCGCGGCCAAGTTCGCCACCCAGACCCGGTTCTACCTGCCGAACTCGATCTTCCTGCAGACGATCACCGGGGACTGGGCCGACATTCCCGGCCAGGCGTTCACCGAGCCCGACATGATCCTGACGCCGGATTTCTCGACCGCGAGCGCGGCGCCCTGGACGGCGGACCTGACGCTTCAGGTGGTCCATGACGTCAAGGACCAGGCCGGCGCCCCGGTGCCGATCGCGCCGCGCAACGTGCTCAAACGCATCATCGAGCTGTATAACGCGCGGGGCTGGAAACCCATCGTCGCCCCCGAGATGGAATTTTTCCTGGTGGCGCGCAACACCAACCCCGCCGAGCCGGTCGAACCGCCCATGGGCCGGTCGGGCCGGCGGGCGGCCGCGCGCCAGGCCTATTCGATGAGCGCGGTCGACGAATACGGCCCGGTGATCGACGACATCTACGATTTCGCCGAGGCGCAGGGCCTGGAGATCGACGGGATCCTGCAGGAGGGCGGCGCCGGCCAGATCGAGATGAACCTGCGCCATGGCGACCCCGTGCGGCTGGCCGACGAGATCTTCTTCTTCAAGCGGCTGATCCGCGAGGCGGCACTCAGGCATGATTGCTATGCCACCTTCATGGCGAAACCCATCGAGGACGAGCCCGGATCGGCGATGCATGTGCACCATTCGGTGGTGGAGACGGCGACCGGTCAGAACATCTTTTCACAGCCCGATGGCAGCGAAAGCGCGGCCTTCCTGCATTTCATCGCGGGGCTTCAGACGCACATGCCCTCGGTGATCGCGCTGCTTGCCCCTTACGTGAACAGCTATCGCCGCTATGTCCCGGATTTCGCCGCGCCGATCAACCTGGAATGGGGGCGCGACAACCGCACCACGGGGCTGCGCGTGCCGGTGTCGGAACCCGAGGCCCGGCGCGTCGAGAACCGGCTGGCGGGGATGGATTGCAACCCCTACCTGGGCATCGCCGCATCGCTGGCCTGCGGATACCTGGGGCTGGTCGAGGCGGTGGAACCGAAGCCGGAATTCAAGGGCGATGCCTATTCCGGCGACGAATCGATTCCGCGCAACGTGGGCGAGGCGCTGGACCTGTTCGCCGCCGCGCCCGCCGTGCGCCAGGTGCTGGGCGAAGAGTTCTGCACCGTCTACGAAACCGTCAAATCCCTGGAATACAAGGAGTTCCTTCAGGTCATCAGCCCGTGGGAACGCGAACATCTGTTGCTGAACGTATGAACCTGTTGTTCGCAAACGACGCGCGCGGGGCCTATCCGGCCAGCTGGTATGCCGAAACCACGCCGCCGCTGCCGCCTTTCGCGCCGCTGGCGGGCGACCGGCGGGCGGATGTCTGCGTGGTGGGCGGCGGCTATACGGGGCTGTCGGCGGCGCTGCACCTGGCGCAGGCGGGCGCCGACGTGGTGCTGGTCGAGGCGCACAGGGTCGGCTTCGGCGCCTCGGGGCGGAATGGCGGACAGGTGGGATCGGGGCAGCGGCTGCACCAGGACGCGCTGGAGCGGATGCTGGGCGACGGGCCGGCGGCGCGCCTTTGGCACCTGGCGGAGGACGCCAAGGCCCTGGTCGCCGACCTGATCGCGGCGCACGGGATCGGCTGCGACTATCGCCCCGGCATCGCCTATGCGGAATGGTCCGACCGCGGCGTGGCCGAGGCCCATGGCTATGCCGAAAAGCTGTTGCGCGATTACGAATACGACCTGGTCGAGCCGCTGACGCGGGACGAGATGCAGGCGCTGGTGGGCGCGCCCGGCTATCGCGGCGGCGTGGTGGATTGGGGCGCGGGGCACCTCAACCCGCTGGCCTTCGCGCTGGGCCTGGCGCGCGCGGCAGCCACGGCCGGGGCCAGCCTGCACGAGGGCACGCTGGTCGAGCGGATCGAGCCGGGCGCCCGGCCCGTGGTGGTCACCGACCGGGGCCGGGTGACGGCGGACAAGGTGATCCTGGCCGCGAACGGATACCTGGGCAGGCTGGCCCCCCAAGTCGCGGCGCGGGTCATGCCGATCAACAATTTCATCGCGGCGACCGAACCGCTGGGCGAGCGTGCGGCATCGGTTCTCACGCGGGACATCGCGGTGGCCGACAGCCGGTTCGTGGTGAATTACTTCCGCCTGACCCCCGACAGGCGGCTGCTGTTCGGCGGGGGCGAAAGCTATGGCTATCGCTTCCCGTCCGATCTTCGCGCCAAGGTGCGCAAGCCGATGCTGGAGGTGTTCCCGCAACTTGCCGATGTGCCGTTGACCCATGCCTGGGGCGGCACGCTGGCGATCACCCGCAACCGCCTGCCGCACCTGTCCAACCCCGCGCCGGGCGTGCTGTCGGCGGGGGGGTATTCGGGGCACGGGGTGGCGTTGGCCACGCTGGCGGGCCGGCTGCTGGCCGAGGCCAGCCGCGGGCCCAGCGCGGGGTTCGAAGCGATGGCCGCGCTGCCCTGCCCGCCCTTTCCGGGCGGCCCGGCCCTGCGCACGCCGATCCTGGCGCTGGCGATGGCGTGGTTCGCGCTGCGCGACCGGCTGGGCGTCTAGCCGTTCATTTTGGACAGTTTCTGCTGCAGCTCGGAAAGCTGGCGGCGGATATCGTCCAGATCGTCACGGTCGCCGCCGTCCTCGTCCGCGTCGGAGGATGGCCCGGATCCCCCCGCCCAGCCGCCGGTCATCGCCTTGAGAAACGCCTCTTGCTGGGCTTTCATCGCCTCGAAGCCGGGCATGGCCGCCGCGGCCATCGGGTTCATCCGGCCCATGTTCTCCATCATCTTGGACTGGCTTTCGCGCAGCGCCTCGAAGCTTTGCGCCAGGAATTGCGGCACGATCGAATGGGCCGAGGTGGTATAGCTGCGCACCAGATCGGTCAGCACGTTGATCGGCAGCACGCTTTCGCCCTTGCTCTCGTGCTCGGCGATGATCTGCAGCAGGTATTGCCGGGTCAGGTCATCGCCGCTTTTCAGGTCGACGATCTTGACCTCGCGCCCCTCGCGGATGACCTTGGCGATGTCTTCCAGCGTGACGTAATCGCTTGTCTCCGTGTTGTAGAGACGGCGACTGGCATAGCGTTTTATCAGCAACGGCTCTTTCGCGTCGGTCACGTGCTGGCCCTCCCTCGATGGCAATGCCGCAATTGCAGCGCCGGGCAGCTTATGCGCTGCAATCGCAAAAAGAAAGGGCGGGCACGAGGCCCGCCCCAGTCATTGACCATTCGACAGGGAGGAGGAGTCGAGGTCAATTCGAAATTCTGATCAGCTCGCCGCGGCGGTGGTGGCCTTCTTGACGGTCTTGGTCGCCGTCGTGGTGGCCTTTTTCATCGCGGTGGTGGCGTCCTGGCTGAAATCCTTGCCGGCGGCCAGCATCAGCTCGACGGTTTCCATCTGCACCTTCTTGGCGACTTCGGCGAAGGCGGCCATGTTCTCGGCGGCCATTTCAGCCGAGGAAGACGCGAAATCGGTCAGCGACTTGGTGTAGTCGGTGGGTTCGTCCTTGACGGTGGCGACTTCGCCGAACTTGGCCAGGGTGTCCTTGGTCCATTTCGCCGAAATCTCGGTCGATTTCTCGGCGGCCTCGAGGGCGACTTTCGACATTTTCTCGGCCAGGCTCGCCTGGGTCTTGAAGGCGTCCTGCATCGCGGTCGGGTCCATCGAGAACGCCGACATCATGTCCTGCATCATCTTGGTGAAATCTTGGGTGTCAGCCATGGGGGTCTCTCCTGTTCCGGGCGCCGTGCCCGTCTGCTGTGTTGCTGACAAGAAAGATACGTGCCGCGCCGCAGCATTTCAAGATTTTTTGCTGCGGCGCAGCATTTTTCCATCACCCCATTGGATTCAAACGGGTTTCCCGGCCAGGACATAGGTTCCTGGGGCATCGCACAGCGCCTTGAGCGGACCTTCGCCGGGGATTCGGGCGGGCACCTGCTTGCCCGAACGACGCTTGAGCCAGGCATCCCAGCGCGGCCACCAGGACCCTTCGTGGAACTCGGCCCCCGCGCGCCAGGCCTCGGCGGGGGTGTCCTTGAGCGGGGCCTCGTTGGTGTAATGGCCGTACTTGTTCTTGCTGGGCGGGTTCACGATTCCCGCGATATGGCCCGACTGCGACAGGATGAAGGTCTTGTCCCGGCTGCCCATCTTGCGGATGCCCTCGTAGGAGGACGCCCAGGCCGCGATATGGTCGGTTTCACAGGCCACCGCGCAGAGCGGCACCTTGACCTCGGAAATCCGCACCGTCTCGCCGCAGATCTCGAACCCGTCGCGGGCGAACCGGTCCGACTGGCAAAGCCCGCGCAGGTATTCGACCACCATCTTGCCCGGCAGGTTCGTCGAATCGCCGTTCCAGAACAGCAGGTCGAAGGCGGGCGGGCGTTCGCCCATCATGTAGTTGCGGATCGCCGGCCGGTAGATCAGGTCGTTCGAACGCAGGAACGAGAACGTCCGCGACATGAAGAAACTGTCGAGATAGCCGCTTTGGTTCACCTCGCGTTCGATCCCGTCGACGAAATCGTCGTCAAGGAACACGCCCACCTCGCCCTGGTCCGAGAAATCGGTGAGCGTGGTGAAGAAGGTGGCCGAGCGGATCGACTTGTCGCCGCGTTTGTGCATCAAGGCCAGCGTCAGCGACAGCGTGGTGCCCGCGATGCAATAGCCGATGACGTTGACCTTGTCCTCGCCACAGATCGCCTTGGCCTGTTCGATGGCCGTCAGGTAGCCCTCTTCGACGTAATCCGACATGCCGATGTCGGCATAGCTGGCGTCGGGGTTCACCCATGAGACGACGAAGACCGTATAGCCCTGGTCAACCACCCACTTGATAAAGGATTTCTGGGCGTTCAGGTCCAGGATGTAGAACTTGTTGATCCAGGGCGGGAAGATGATCAGGGGCGTGGCATGCACCCTTTCGGTGCTGGGCGCATACTGGATCAGTTCCATCAGGCGGTTGCGGAACACCACCTTGCCCGGGGTCGTGCCAAGGTTCTCGCCCACCTTGAACGCCTCGCGGTCGGCCAGCGTCACCAGGATCTCGCCGTCATTGGCCTCGATGTCGCGCACCAGGTTTTCCAGCCCGTCGACCAGCGATTGCCCATCGGTTTCCACCGCCTTTTCCAGCGCCTCGGGGTTGGTGCCCAGGAAATTCGCCGGCGACATCAGGTCGACGATCTGCTGGGTAAAATATTCCAGCCGCTTGGCATCCTTGGGCGACAGGCCCTCGACCCCCTTGACCGCGTTGGCGATCGCCTCGGCGTTCATCAGGTATTGCTGCTTGACGTAGTTGAAATAGGGATGCGTCTGCCACAGCGGGTTGGCAAAGCGCGGATCGGGCGGGGTGTTGTCCTCGGGCGCGCGCAGGTTGCCGCGGGCCAGCGCCTCCTGCGCCTCGACGAAATGCTTCAGCGACTTGCCCCAGTAGGCGACCTGGTGCTCGATCAGCTTGGAGGGGTTGCGCATCATCTCGGTCATGTAGGCGGCGGCGGCCTTCATGTAGAGATCGTGCCCCGGCCCCTGCAGGTTGGGGTCGATCCGGCGCTTGCGGGACATCGCCGTCATCAGCCGCTCGGTCAGCGCCTCGAGCTTGCCGAGGTTTTCGTTCAGTTTGACCAGATTCGTAGCCGGCGCTTGATCTTCAGTTGTCACGACGCGGTTTCCCCCCTACTTTTGCAGGCGCAGCATCGCCGGGCTCGATCGGCGCGGGCTGTCCCTGCGTGTCCGATACTGTATCGGAAAAGGAGCGGCGAATGAAATACATGGCGACCTACGACCTGATGGAAACGGCGCGCACCACGAACCAGTGGCTGGGCGCGACCGCGCAGGCGCTGGGCTCCTACCCCGCGGTCAGCATGGTCCCCAACCCGTTCTTCAAGCTGGTCGCCGCCTGGGGCGAGGTAACCGAGCGCACCTTCGCGCGCATGGTCGCCAAGCCCGACTGGAACATCAACACCGTGGTCGGCGCCGATGGGCGCGATCACATCGTGTCGGTCGAGAAGGTGGTCGAACGCCCCTTCGGCGACCTGATCCAGTTCCAGGTGCACGGCCGCCCCCCCAAGGCCCGCCGGGTTCTGCTGGTCGCGCCGATGTCGGGGCATTACGCCACGCTGCTGCGCTCGACCGTGGCAAGCCTACTGCCCGATTGTGAAGTGTTCGTGACCGATTGGCACAACGCGCGCGATATTCCGGTGTCTGCGGGCAAGTTCGATGTCGAGGATTACACGCTGTACCTGGTGGAGTTCCTGCGCCATCTCGGCCCTGACACCCATGTGATCGCGGTCTGCCAGCCCGCGCCTCTGGCGCTGGCCGCGACCGCCTATCTGGCCGCAGAAGATCCCGACGCGCAGCCCCGTTCGCTGACGCTGATCGGCGGGCCGATCGACCCCGATGCCGCCAAGACCGACGTCACCGATTTCGGCCGCCGCGTGACCATGGGCCAGTTGGAGCAGATTGCGATCCAGCGGGTCGGCTTCAAGTACCAGGGCGTCGGGCGGCTGGTCTATCCGGGCCTGTTGCAGCTTGCCTCCTTCATGTCGATGAACGGCGACCGCCACAGCCGCGCCTTTTCCGAACAGATCCTGCGCGCCGCCAAGGGCGAGGCCGCCGACCACGACAAGCACAACCGATTCTACGACGAATACCTGGCGGTGATGGACATGACCGCGGAATTCTACCTGTCCACCGTGGAACGCGTGTTCAAGCGGCGCGAGATCGCGCAGAACGTCTTCGAGGTGGATGGCCGCCGGGTGGATATCGCGGCGATCACCGATGTCGCGGTCAAGACCGTCGAAGGGGCGAATGACGATATCTCGGCGCCGGGGCAATGCATCGCCGCCCTGGACCTGCTGACCGGCCTGCCCGACGAGAAGAAGGCCAGCCACCTGGAACCGGGCGCGGGCCATTACGGCATCTTCGCGGGCAAGAGCTGGCGCAACAACATCCGTCCGCTGGTGCTGGACTTCATCGACGCGAATTCGGGCACGCCCGGATCGGGCCGCGCGCGCCTGCGCACCGTCTGAGCGCGCCCCCGCGCGGCGGCAGGGGTATTTGGACCAAGAAGAAGGCCCGATTGTCGGGAAAGTGAAAGACGCCCGGGCGTGGCGGCGTGATATAGCGCCGTTTTTGTCCCGTCATGTCGAAAAAGTACAAGCGAGGTTCAGCGCGTCAGGACCTCGGAAATCGCGGTTTCGATCAGCGCCAGGGTGTCCGGCTCGGAAAACCGGTGATCGGCGCCCTTGACCAGGGTCAGCCGGATATCGGCACCCTCGGCATGCTCGACCAGGCGCAGCGGCACCGACAGGTCGACATCCGCATCCGCCGTTCCCTGCAACAGCCGCACCGGGAAGGGCAGCGGCAGGGCCTCGCGCAGCACCAGGTTCTCGCGCCCGTCCTCGATCAGCCGCCGGGTGATCGTGTAGGGCGTGTCGCCATAGTCGGTCGGGATCTCGATCCGGCCCCGATCCAGGACCTCGGCGCGCTGGGCCGGGGTGAAACCCGCCCACATGCTGTCCTCGGTGAAATCGGGGGCGGCCGCGATGCCCACCAGGCCCGCCACGCGGTCTGGCATCGCGCGCGCCAGCAACAGCGCGATCCATCCCCCCATCGACGATCCGACCAGCACCTGCGGCCCCTCGGTCAGCGCGGTGATCGCGGCCGCCGCATCCGCCGCCCAGTCACCGATGCACCCGTCCGCGAAGGCACCCGCGCTTTGCCCGTGGCCCGAATAGTCGAACCGCAGGAAGGCCCGGCCCTGCGCGCGCGCCCATGCCGCGAGGTGGACGGCCTTGGTGCCCTCCATGTCGGACATGAAGCCCCCCAGGAACACCACCCCCGGCCCGGCGCCGGGGCTTTGGTGATAGGCCAGGCGGCGGCCCTGGGGCGTGGTCAGGAACTGGGGTGCGGTCATGGTGAACTCTCCTTCGGCCGGGCGAGCCTAGGCAGGGGGGCGCCCGCCCGCAAGACCGCCCCCTTGCCCGATCCCGCGATTTCGGCTTTGGTCGCGGCCATGACCGGACCCCGTTACACCGACCTTGTCACCGGGCTGCCCGCAAGCGTGCCCTTCGTCGGCCCCGAGACGCAGGAACGCGCCCGCGGCCGCCCGTTCCGCGCGCGCCTGGGCGCGAACGAAAGCCTGTTCGGCCCCTCACCCCGGGCCATTGCCGCGATGCAGGACGCCGCGCGCGAGGCGTGGAAATACGGCGACGCGCAGAACCACGACCTGCGCGTGGCGCTGGCCGAGGACCTGGGCGTCGCCCCTGAAAACGTCATGGTCGGCGAGGGGATCGACGGGCTTCTGGGCTATCTGGTGCGGATGCTGGTGGCCCCGGGCGATGCGGTGGTGACCTCGGCCGGCGCCTATCCGACCTTCAACTACCATGTCGAGGGGTATGGCGGGGTGCTGCACAAGGTGCCCTTCGCCGGCGATCACGAGGACCCGGACGCGCTGATCGCCAAGGCGCGCGCGGTCGGCGCGAAGCTGGTCTACCTGTCGAACCCCGACAACCCGATGGCCAGCTGGCATCCGGCGGAGCGGGTGCAGGCGATGATCGACTCCGTGCCGGACGGCACGCTGATGATCCTCGACGAGGCCTATATCGAGTTCGCCCCCGCGGGCACCGCGCCGCCGATCGCCGCCGACGACCCCCGCGTGATCCGGTTCCGCACCTTTTCCAAGGCGCATGGGCTGGCGGGCGCGCGGGTGGGCTATGCGATCGCCGCCGCGCCGCTGATCGCCGCGTTCGACAAGGTGCGCAACCATTTCGGCATGTGCCGGATCAGCCAGGCGGGCGCGCTGGCCTCGCTGTCCGACCGGGCGTGGCTGGCCGAGGTGCGTGCACGGGTAAGCGCCGCGCGTGACCGCATCGCCGAGATCGCACGCGGGAACGGGCTGACGCCCCTGCCTTCGGCCACCAATTTCGTCACGGTCGATTGCGGCGCCGATGGCGATTTCGCGCGCCGGGTCCTGGCCGAACTGGCCGCGCGCGACGTTTTCGTGCGGATGCCCGGGGTGGCGCCGCTCGACCGCTGTATCCGCATCTCGGCCGGACCCGGGGATCAGCTGGACGTGCTGGCCGAGGAATTGCCCCGCGCGCTGGAGGCCGCGCGCGGCTGAGGCAGGTTTTTCCTCGCGACGGGCCGATTCCGTGGCAGGATAGGCGGATGTCGGACCGCCCTGTGAAACGCGTCGAGGATTACACCCGCCCGTTCCTGGTGACGGGGTTTTTCGCGCTTTTCACGCTTCTGTTCCTGATCTGGGCGGCCTGGGGCTATCATCGCGCGCTGGCGCTGGGGGCGGCGCTGTGGCTGGTGCTGCGGCTGCGCGCCCGGTGATTAGGTCACATACAGGCCCCGCCCGATCGGCTAGGCAGGCGCCATCCCGCGGGGCAAGGCCCCGCCCCACCCCCATGCAGGAACGGACATGAAACAGACCCTTCTGATGGAGAAATACCCCGTCTTCGACATGGACCTGCCGAAGTCGGAAACCAGCTGCGGCAGCGTCGACGACATCATCGCCGCCTTCAAGGCGAAGATCGACGCCCACCCCAAGGTCGCCTTCATCGCGACCTTCGACCATTACAGCCATACCTGCGCGATCGAGGGCACCATCGCCCCCGAGATCAAGGACGCCAAAAACATCGTGTTCTGCTTCGGCATCGCGCTGCCGAACGCGCATGTGCTGGCGGTCCGGCCGCGGTCGATCGGCGTGGCGGACCTGGGCGACCGTTTCCACATCTCGTTCATGGAACCGCCCATGGAAATCGCTACCAAGGAAATGGAAGCCTGGTGCAAGGCCCTGGCCGACAAGGCCTGAACGCCGCCCGAACAGCCGGGCCGGCCGCGCATCGCGCTGACCGTCACACGGGCAGCGCGGTGCGGGTGAACCGACCCCCGCTTCGGATGGCAGGGGGCTCTGCCCCGGTCCTTCGCAGGCCCCCGGCGGATTTCAGCCAATAAAAAGGTACCGTCCCTTCTTCTGGCCGAAAATATCCCGGGGGGTCTGGGGGGCAAGGCCCCCCAGACGGTCGCCTTGGCGACAGCCAAGGCGAAACCCACACCCAGGCGCAACAGTCCCGCGCGATCAGAGCGGCCAGAGCAGCGGGATGAGCGCCGAGGCCAGCAACCCCATGCTCAGGTTCAGCGGGATCCCCACGCGCAGGAAGTCCGTGAAGCGATAGCCGCCCGGGCCATAGACCATCATGTTGGTCTGATAGCCGATGGGCGTGGCGAAACTGGCCGAGGCCGCGATCATCACCGCGACGACCAGCGGCCTTGGATCGACCCCCAGCGCCTGGCCCAGCCCGATGGCGATGGGGGTGACCACGACGGCCACCGCGTTGTTCGACACCATCTCGGTCAGCACCGAGGTCAAGAGGTAGATCGCCCAGACCACGAAGAAGGGCGGCAGCCCGCCCATCCAGGGCGCGACCCCTTCGACGATCAGCCGCACCGCGCCCGAACTTTCCAGCGCCGCGCCCACCGCCAGCATCGAGAAGACCAGCGCCAGCAGGCGCCCGTCGACGAAGGAGAACGCCTCTTCGGCATCGATGCAGCGGGTCAGCAGCACCACCGCGACCGCAAGGATCGACAGCACCAGGATCGGCGCCACGCCAAGCGCCGCCAGTGTCACGATGCCGAACAGCGCGGCGATGGCGATCGGCGCATGCGCCCGGCGATAGGCGCGCCCGGCGGGATGCGAGATGTCGACAAGCCCCTGTTCGCCGGCCAGCCGCTTGATGTCGCCGGGCGCGCCCTCCAGCAGCAGCGTATCGCCCACCTTGACCACCAGGTCGTCCAGCTTGCGGCCGATATTCTGGTTCCGCCGGTGCGCGGCCAGCACGTAGACACCGTATTTCCGGCGCAGCCGCAGCTCGCCCAGGGTCTGGCCGATCATCTTGCAGCCCGGCGAAATCAGCACCTCGACCGTCTGGGTTTCCACCGCCGAAAGCTGGTCGACACGCCTGAGCGACTTGTTGCGCTGCAGCGACAGCAGTTCCGTCACCTGGGTGCGCAGCACCACCCGGTCACCCACCTGAAGCGTCACGCCGTCCAGGTTGCGCCGCAGCGATTCGTTGCCGCGGATCACGTCGATCAGCCGCACGCCCTCGCGCTTGAACAATTGCACGCCCAGAACCTCGCGGCCGACGAGGTTGCTGTCGGGCGGGATCACCGCCTCGGTAAAGAACTTCATCCGCGACTTGTCCGACAGAAGGTCCGCCATGCTGTCGCGGTTGGGCAACAGGCGCCGCCCGAACAGCCAGAGATACAGCATCCCCCAGGCCACCAGAACGATGGCCAGCGGCGTCACCTCGAAGATGGTGAACGGCGCCAGCCCGTGGCTGCGCGCCACCCCGTCGACCAGAAGGTTGGTCGAGGTGCCGATCAGCGTCAGCGTGCCGCCCAGGATCGCGCCGTAGGACAGCGGGATCAACAGTTTCGAGGCCGACACGCCCAGGCTGCGTGCAAGCTGCACGAAAACCGGGATCATCACCACCACGACCGGCGTGTTCGACACGATCGCCGAGGCGCCCACGACAAAGGCCATCAACGCGGCAATCGCGGGTTTCGGGCGCAGGCGGACGTTGCGCTCGGCCGCCTGCGTCACCCAGTCAAGCGCGCCCGTGCGCACCAGCGCCCCCATCACCAGGAACATCGCCGCGATGGTCCAGGGCGCGGGGTTCGCCAGGACCTGAAGCGCCGTCTCGTAGGGCAGGATGCCGGTAACCAGCATCACGGTGGCCCCCGCGATGGCGATCACCTCGGCGGGGTAACGTTCACGCAGGAACAGAACGAACATCGTCGCGACCACGGCAAGCGACAAGACCGCCATACCGGTGGGAGAAAGCGGAAGCGCGATCATCTGGGGCCCTTTCGCGGCATCACCGGACATGTTTAGCGCCCCGCCGCGCCGGCACAAGGGCCTGCCGGGCCGTGCAAAACAGCCCCGGAAGGTTCGCGCCCCTTCACCGCATGCCGAAAGAGCGGATCGCGGGCAACGTCACACCCCGCCTGCGCATGCCCCACGATGCATGAACCGGCGCGGGGCCGAAAGCGCGTTGCCGCGCTGGCCGGATGTCATGGGCCGGACTGTTCCAGCCGGCCGCCATCACGGACCATGGCGATCCGCATGGCGCGCCCGGTGCGGTCGTCGGTTTCCACATAGACCCCCGACAGCGTGACCGCCCCCATCGCCGGTGTAAAGCGGCCCTTGGCCATGCCGGTGATGAACCGGCGCATCGGCTCGGCCTTTTCCATGCCGATGACAGAATCGTAATCACCGCACATGCCCGCATCCGACAGATAGCCGGTGCCGCCGGGCAGGACCTGCGCATCCGCGGTGGGCACATGGGTATGGGTGCCGACGACCAGGCTGGCGCGCCCGTCGCAGAAATGGCCCATCGCCATCTTTTCCGACGTCGCCTCGCAATGCATGTCGATGATCGCAGCCTGGGCCAGCCCGCCGAGGGGGTGGGATTTCAGCACCGGCTCGATCGCCGAGAACGGATCGTCGAAAGGCCGCTTCATGAACACCTGCCCCAGAACCTGCGCCACCAGAACCTTGCGCCCACCGCGGGCCTGGAACAGCCGCGCGCCCTTGCCCGGCGCACCCTTCGCGAAATTCAGCGGGCGCAGAACGCGCGGTTCCTGCTCGATGAAGGTCAGCATGTCCTTCTGGTCGAAGGCATGATCGCCCAGCGTCAGGCAATCGGCACCGGCGTCGAGCAGGGCGCGGGCATGGGCGGGCGTGATCCCCGCCCCCGAGGTCGCGTTCTCGCCGTTGACCACGACGAAATCCAGCGCCCAGGCCTCGCGCAGCGCGGGCAGGCGCGCGGCCACCCCGTCGCGGCCCGCCCGGCCCATGACATCTCCCAGGAACAAAAGCTTCATGCCGCCAGCCCTAGGGCCCCGCGCGCAAAAGGGCAAGATGGACCGGTCGCGACGGCGCGTGGCAGGCAAAGCCCCTCGCCCTGTCGCTCGGAGCGATGGCGCCCGATGGCGCCTCCCGGAATACTTTCACCGGGCAAAAGACAGGCCGGGTCTTCTTCTGGCCGCAAATATCCCGGGGGGCGTCCGAAGGACGGGGGGCAGAGCCCCCTCTTGCGGGGGCCTCTCGCCCGTCACACCGCGACGCGGATCACCTCGTGCTCGGTCACGATCGCGTCCAGACGCTGGTCCGTCGGCTCGACCGGCACGCGCGCCACTTCTTGCACCGCGTAGGCGAACCCGATGGCCAGCACCGGGCCATGGGCGCGCAAGGCCTCGATCGTGCGGTCGTAGAAGCCGCCGCCATAGCCCAGCCGCGCGCCCGTCCGGTCAAAGGCCAGAAGCGGCACGATCAGCACCTCGGGTCGCATCGGCACACCGGCCTCGGGCACCCGTGCGCCGAACGGCCCGGGACGCATGGCAGAGGTCGGGGTCCACAGGTGAAAGGCCAGCGGCGCGGCATGGGCCAGGATCACCGGCACGCCGACCGGGCCGCGGGCGGCCAGCACCGCCATCGCGGGCAACGGGTCGATTTCGCTGCGCATCGGCATGTAGCCCGCGGCGGGGCGGCCAAGATGGGGGGCGAGGATCTCGACAAGCCGGGCGGTTGCCGCCGCGCCGCGGTCGGGGTCGTGCACCCCGTCCCGCGCCGCCTGCGCCGCGGCGCGCAGCGCGGCCTTGTCATCGCTCACAGCAGCACCGCCGAGGCCAGCCCGAGGAAGGCGAAGAAGCCCACCACGTCGGTCACCGTGGTCACGAAGGTTCCCGAGGCCAGCGCCGGGTCGATGCCGAACCGGTCCAGCGTCACAGGGATCAGGATGCCCGCCAGCGCCGCGACCCCGAGGTTGATGATCATGGCGGCCGCGATCACCCAGCCCAGCGTCGCCGAGCCGAACCAGACCAGCCCCACCAGGCCCATGACCACCGCGAACACCGCGCCGTTCACCAGCCCCACCGCCACCTCGCGGCGCACCACCCGCCAGACGTTCGAGCCGGTCAAATCCTTGGTCGCCAGCGCCCGCACCGCCACCGTCAGCGATTGCGTGCCAGCGTTGCCCCCCATCGAGGCGATGATCGGCATCAGCACGGCCAGCGCCACGACCTGGGCGATGGCCTCTTCGAACTGGGCGATCACCAGCGAGGCGACGATCGCGGTCAGTAGGTTGACGAACAGCCACGGGAACCGCTGGCGCGTCGTTTCGACCACGCGGTCGTTCAGGCTGCCCTCGCCCACCCCGGCCAGGCGCAGGATGTCTTCCTCGTGCTCTTCGTCCAGCACGTTCATGGCGTCGTCGATGGTGATCACGCCGACCAGCCGCCCGCCATCGTCGACCACCGGGGCCGAGATCAGGTGATACTGGTTGAAGGCATAGGCGACCTCGGATTCGGGCTGGGTCACGGGGATGGTGCGGAAACTGTCCTCGAACAGCCGGGTCAGCTTGACCGAGCGTTTCGAGGACAAGAGCTTGCCCAGGGTGACATAGCCCACCGGCCGGATCCCGGGATCGACCACGATGACGTGGTAGAACTGGTCGGGCAGCGTCTTCTTGTGGGCGCGCAGATGGTCGATGGTCTCGCCCACGGTCCAGTGTTCGGGGGCGCGCACCACCTCGCGCTGCATCAGGCGGCCGGCGGAATAGTCCGGATAGGTCAGCGCCTGTTCGACGGCGACGCGGTCGGTATCCTCCAGCGCGTCGAGGATCGCCTCCTGCTGGGGCGCCTCCAGGTCCTCGAGCAGGTCGACGACGTCGTCCGATTCCAGCTCGCGCACCGCCTCGGCCAGGACCTCGGGCGGCAGGAAGGTGATGACCTCCTCGCGCAGGCTTTCGTCCAGTTCCGACAGCACCTCGCCGTCGAAAAAGCTTTTGCCCAGAAGCAGGATCTCGCGCCGCCGCCCGCTGTCGACCTGTTCCAGAAGGTCGGCGATGTCGGCGGGGTGCAGCGGTTCCAGCAATTCGCCCAGCCGCACGGTATCGCCCGCGGCCACGGCCAGCAGGATCGCCGACACCCTGCGATTGTCGAGCCCATAGCCCTCTTCTTCGGGGGCGGCGGTTTCTACCGTCTCTTCCGTCATGCCCAGCCCTGCCGTCGCCTGTCTCGGGCCAAGTCTAGCCAATGCGGCGGGCGGGCGACAGGGCCGACGCGCAACCGCGGGGCGGTTTCTCAGGCGCCGGCGTGCTGCCTGGCCAGACGGGTCTGGGCCTCGATCGCGCAGGCCAGGTCCAGCGTGGCCAGGTGCCCGCCCCGCACCACCTGGCGGCCCTCGACGAACAGGTCACGCACGCGGGTGGGCCCGGCCAACAGGATCGCGGCGCGGTCCCAGTTGCCCGCCGCCTCGATCCCGCCCATGTCCCAGATCGCCACGTCGGCGCGCTTGCCCACGGCCAGTTGCCCGCAATCGGACCGGCCCAGAACCTCGGCCCCGCCGCGCGTGGCGATTTCCAGCGCCTCGCGCGCGCTCATCGCATCGGCGCCGGACGCGACGCGTTGCAACAGCATGGCCAGCCGCGCCTCGGCCACCAGGTTGCCGGAATCGTTGCTGGCCGATCCGTCGACCCCGATCCCCACCGGCACGCCGGCATCGCGCATGGCGCGCACCGGCGCGATGCCCGATCCCAAGCGGCAGTTGGAACAGGGGCAATGGGCCACGCCCGTGCCCGATTGGGCGAAAAGCGCGATTTCCCGGCCGTCCAGCTTGACGCAATGGGCGTGCCAGACATCGTCGCCGGTCCAACCCAGTTCCTCGGCGTATTGGCCGGGACGGCAGCCGTAATGCGCCAGCGAATAGGCGATGTCCTCGTCGTTCTCGGCCAGGTGGGTATGCAGGCGCACGCCCTTGTCGCGCGCCAGGATCGCCGCATCGCGCATCAACTCGCGGCTGACGGTGAAGGGCGAACAGGGCGCCACGGCCACCTGCACCATGGCCCCCTCGCGCGCGTCGTGAAACGCGTCGATCACCCGGATGCAATCGTCCAGGATCGCGGCCTCGTCCTCGACCAGGGCATCGGGCGGCAGGCCCCCCTTGGACTCGCCGATGCTCATGGCGCCGCGGGTGGCGTGGAACCGGATGCCGACCTCGACCGCCGCGCCGATCGTGTCGTCCAGCCGCGCGCCGTTCGGAAACAGGTATTGGTGGTCGGACGACATGCTACAGCCCGACAGCGCCAGTTCGGCCAGCGCCACCCGCGCCGAGACGCGGAATTCCTCGGGGCCGAAGCCCGACCAGATCGGATACAGCGTCTTGAGCCAGCCGAACAGCAGCGCATCCTGCGCGCCGGGCACCGCGCGGGTCAGGGATTGCGACAGGTGGTGGTGCGTGTTCACCAGCCCGGGCGTCACCAGGCAGCCCTGGGCCTGCACGATTTCGGCCCCGTCCGGGTCCAGCCCCGTGCCGATCTCGGCCACCACGCCGCCGCGCAGGCGCAGGTCGGCCCCGGCCAGTTCGCGCCGGTCGTCATCCATCGTGACGATCAGGTCGGCGCCGCGGATCAGCACATGCCCCATCGCCTAGCCCTCCACCCCGGCCAGCACCTCCAGCGCCTCGGCATGGACCGCGCGGTTGGCCGCCGCGATCACCCGCCCGCCGCCATGGGCCGGGCGGCCCTGCCAGTCGGTGACGACCCCCCCGGCCGCCTCGATCACCGCGATGGGCGCCTGGATGTCATAGGAATTCAGCCCCGCCTCGACCACCAGGTCGACCTGGCCCAGCGCCACCAGCGCGTAGGCATAGCAATCCATGCCGTAACGGGTCAGCCGGGCGCGTTGCGCCAGCGCGGCAAAGGCGCGGCCCTCTTCGGGGGTGCCGACCTCGGGGAAGGTGGTGAACAGCGATGCCTCGGCCAGCGGGCGGGGGGCGCGCGCGGCCAACGGGCGCGTCCCGGCCGGCCCCGCGAACTCGGCCAGGCCAAGCCCGCCGACGAACCGCTCGCCGATATAGGGCTGGTCGATGACGCCCAGGATCGGCCCGGTTTCGTCGGATACTGCGATCAGTACGCCCCAGGTGGGGGTGCCGCACATGAACCCGCGGGTGCCGTCGATCGGGTCGATCACCCAGGTCAGCCCGCTGCGGCCCGCGACATGGTCCAGTTCCTCGCCTAGGATCGCGTCGTCGGGGCGACGCGCGGCCAGGACCGCGCGCATCGCCGCCTCGGCCTCGCGATCGGCCAGGGTGACGGGGTCGAACCCGGCCGCGGCCTTGTTCTCCACGCCCAGAGCCGCCGCCCGGAAATGGGCAAGCGTCGCCGCACGCGCGGCATCGGCCAGCGCATGGGCGGTGGCAATCAGGTCTTCGGCGTCGAAATGGGGCATTCTGCCTCCGGGCGGCGTTGCGGGACGGGGGCGCATGGCCCCTTGACCCGGGCGCTATCCGCCCGGCCGGGTCCCGTCAAGCGCCGGCGTCAGGCGACGTCGCTCAGCACCCGCGCCAGCTCGAACAGACGGCGCCGCTGATTTTCCGGGATCGCGTAGTAGGACCGCACAAGTTCCAGCGCTTCCTTGTCGGACAGAAGATCGTCGGGCATGCCCTGCCCCGCGACCTCGGCCGACTTGCCGTCGAGCCCTTCGAAGAAGAAACTGACCGGCACATCGAGCGCATCGGCGATATCCCAAAGGCGGGACGCGCTGACCCGGTTCATGCCGGTTTCGTATTTCTGAATCTGCTGGAACTTAATCCCGACCTTCTCGGCCAGTTGCTGCTGGGTCATGCCAACCATCCAGCGGCGATGTCGGATCCGTTTGCCAACATGAACGTCTACAGGGTGTTTCATCGGTGAACTCCTCTAACACCCATCATAAAGCAAGTTGCGTGCCAAATTATGGTCGGCGGCTGCGACTGCGTGCATATTCCCACCAAGCCTTTGCGGAAGATAGGAAAATATTTTCGGGAAATCCACCGAAAGCACTTAATCCCCGGTAAAGCAGGCCGACTCACGCTCGCGCGGGGGTTGCAGAGCGCAAAAATCCGCCGAATGCTTCGCAATTTGCAAATGTTAACGCGACTGAAACTTTTGCATATTGCGAAATTCGCCCGCTGGCGCCCGGTTTCCGTGCCCGTTACCCTCGCCGCGGAATCACCCCCCACGAGGAGACCCGGCCCATGCGCGCCTTCCGCATCGCCGAATTCGGAGCCCCGCCCCAGCTTGACGACGTTGCGCTGCCCGACCCCCGCCCGGGCGAGGTACGGGTCCGCATCGCGGCCTGCGGGCTGAACTTCGCGGATTTGCTGATGATCGAGGGGCGCTACCAGGAGCGCCCGCCCCTTCCCGTCACGCTGGGCATGGAACTGGCCGGCACGGTCGAGGCGCTGGGAGAGGGCGCGGACCCCGCCCTGATGGGCCGCAGGGTGGCGGTGTTCGCGGGCGCGGGCGGGCTGGCCGAGGCGGGTTGTTTCCCGGCCGCGCGCTGCGTGCCGCTGCCCGAGGCGATGCCGTTCGAGGACGCGGCCGCCTTCCAGGTGGCCTATGGCACGTCCCACGTCGCGCTGGACCACAAGGCGCGGCTGCAGCCGGGCGAAACGCTGCTGGTGCTGGGGGCGGCGGGCGGTGTCGGACTGACGGCGGTCGAGATCGGCAAGCGGATGGGCGCCACGGTGATCGCTTGCGCCCGCGGGGCGGACCGGCTGGCCGTCGCCCGCGATGCCGGCGCCGACCACCTGATCGACAGCGACGCGGACGACCTGCGCGAGGCGGTGCTGGCGCTGGGCGGCGCGGATGTCGTCTATGACCCGGTGGGGGGCGAGCTGTTCACCGCCGCGATGCGTGCCTGCAACCCCGAGGCCCGCCTTCTGGTGATCGGGTTCGCCAGCGGGGACGTGCCGCAGATCAAGGCCAACCACCTGCTGGTGAAGAACCTGACCGTGATGGGGCTTTACTGGGGCGGCTACCTGGCCTTCCGGCCCGAGGTGCTGACCGGCAGCCTGGCCCGGCTGTTCGACTGGTATGCCGAGGGACGGTTGAAACCCCATGTCAGCCACTGCCTGCCGCTGGAGCGCGCGGCCGAGGGGCTGGAGCTGCTGCGCGCACGCAAGGCGACCGGCAAGGTCGTCATCACGATGGGCTGAGGGGCCTCACCCCTCCAGCACGATACAGGTGGTCGACCCGGTGGCGTAAAGCTTGCCATCGGCCAGCCCCCGCACCTCGCCCATGGCGACCCCGGTGCGCCGCCCGCCATGCTGGACCCGGCCCACCGCCTCGACCTGCAGGCCCGGACGGACGACGCGGGTGACGTTGACCTTGTATTCCAGCGTCGCATGGGTGGCGCCCACCGGAACGGTCGTCATCACCGCACACCCCATCGCCGCATCCAGAAGCGTGCCGTACCAGCCGCCATGGATCGTGCCCGTGACATTGCCATGCTCGCGGCACGGGGCGGCGTGGAAGGTCACCGCGCCCGGTTCCACCCGCACCAGCCGCAGCCCCATCACCGCCCAGATCGGCGGCGGCGAAACCTCACCGGCCAGCATTGCATGCAGGTAGTCGAGACCGGTCATCGCGACCAGCCGGTCGCGGTCGAACGGTATGGGGTCAGGTGCCATGGCTCTGGCGTGCGATCCCCACGCGGCGATGTCAATGGGCAATGACCGGGCGGTGCGGCCGGAAGAGAACCCGAGGTTTCGCCTCGCTTGCGCGAGGCGACCGGGGGGGGCGGGGGGGGGGGGGGGGGGGGGGGGCGCGCGCCCCCCCCCCCCCCCCGCCGCCCCCCCCCCCCCCCCCGGGGACAACCACGCGCGGCGGCCGGG
>NZ_SLXP01000004.1:0-98314 GCF_004343075.1 Rhodovulum marinum | reverse complement strand
GCTCCCGCCCCCCCCCCGCGGCCGGCGGGGGGCGGGCGCCCGGGGGGGGGGGGGGCGCCCGCCCCCCCCCGGGGGGGGGCGGGGGGGGGGGGGGGGGCCGGGGGGGGGGGGGGGGGGGGGCCCCCCCCCCCGCCGCCCCCCCCGGTCACGTTTTCCTGCCAGACCGCCACAAGGTGAACGGAACACGGACGGAAACCGGCCTGCCCGGCCGCCGAAACGACACGCAGAACATCGTGCCCGACCTTGGCCACACGCCGCCATGCCCGGACCTGCCGGCTTGGATCGTGTGGCCCGATATCCGCCTCGGTTTCCCATGGCCCAGGCATCGCCCCGCGTTCGCGTCGGAAAGGGTCGCGCGCGATACGGCGCACCCGGCACGAACCGCCCCGGGAAAAGCGAGGCCGCCACGCCATTCCAGGCACCCCCGGGCAGGGGCACCGCTCCACCGGCACATGCAAAACGGAACGGGGCCGGGGGCGTCAGCCCCCGGCCCCCGGTCGCCCCGGCGCAGCCGGGGCGAAACCCTCAGGACAAGCTTGCCGGCGATCCCGCCCGCGGGCCGCCGCGCCCGTCAGGCGACCTTTTCCAGGTGCGCCTGGGTCTGCACGCCAAGGGCATGGCAGATATCGCGCGTCAGGTGCGGCTTGTTCAGCGTGTAGAAATGGAAATCCTGCACGCCCCCCTCCATCAGCTTGGAGCACAGCTCGGTCGCCATCGCCTTGCCCAAGAGTTCCTCGCGCCCGTCCCGAACCGCCTTGTCGAACGCCTCGTCCACCCAGGCCGGCACATGCGCGCCACAGCGTTCGGCGAACCGGCGCACGCCGGCCCATTTCTCGATCGGCAGGATGCCGGGAATGATCTTCGCGCCGTCGATGCCCGCCGCATCGCACTCGTCGCGGAACCGGAAAAAGGTCTCGGCCTCGAAGAAGAACTGGGTGATCGCGGAATCGGCCCCCGCCTCGAACTTGCGCTTCAGCCACTGCACGTCATGGCCCACGCCCTGCGATTCGGGATGCGGGTCCGGGTACGCGCCGACCCGAATGGTAAAGGCTGCACGCGCCGCCAGCGCCTCGATCAACTCGCAGGAATTGGCAAAGCCGTCGGGATGGGCCGTGAACGCGCCCTGCCCCTTCGGCGGATCGCCGCGCAGCGCCACGATCTCCGTCACGCCGGCCTGCGCATAGGAATCGACGATCTCCATCGTCTCGGCCCGGGTCGCCTCGACGCAGGTCAGATGCGCGGCCACGTTCAACCCGTAATGCTTGTGGATGGTTTCCACCGCGTCATGGGTCAGCTTGCGCGTGGTCCCGCCCGCGCCATAGGTCACCGAAACGAATTGCGGCTTCAGCGGCGCCAGCGCCTGCACCGTGTCCCACAGGCGAAAGCTCGCCTCGATGGATTGCGGCGGGAAGAATTCGAAGGAAACGCGGGGGGCGGCGGACATGGGGCTCTCTCCGGAGGATTCGGCGTGAGGATGCTTGTCGCACGATGCAAACTGTGAAACAAACTCATAGTTCTCAAGATGAATATGAGTATCGCGACAATATGCATCTGGAGTTGCGCCACCTGCGCACGATCAAGGCGATCCACGACGCGGGCGGCCTGGCGCGCGCGGCCGAACGGCTGAACATCACCCAATCGGCGCTCAGCCACCAGGTCAAGGGGCTGGAAGAGCAGGTGGGCCTGGAGCTTTTCGTCCGCCGGACCAAGCCCTTGCGGCTGTCGGCGGCGGGGCTGCGCCTGCTGCGCGCGGCCGAACGCGTCCTGCCCGAGATCACCGCGCTGCAGGCCGAATTCCAGGGGCTGAAATCCGGCCGGTCGGGGCGGCTGCACATCACGCTGGAATGCCACGCCTGCTATGACTGGCTCTTGCCGGTGCTCGAATCCTTCCGCAAGGCCTGGCCCGAGGTCGATGTCGACATCCGCCCCGGCCTGTCCTTCGACGCGCTGCCCGCGCTGGAACGCGAAGAAGTCGACCTGGTGATCTCCTCCGATCCCGAGGACCACGAGGGGCTGACCTTCGCCCCGCTCTTCGACTACGAACCGGTCTTCGTCTGCGCCGCCACCCACCCGCTGGCCGACAGGCCCTTCGTCGAGGCCGAGGATTTCCGCGACCAGACGCTGATCACCTACCCGGTGGACCGCGCGCGGCTGGACGTGTTCGCCGGGCTCCTGGGCCCGGCCCGGGTGGAACCGCTGGCGGTGCGCCCCGTCGAACTGACGGCGGTGATCCTGATGCTGGTGGCCTCGGGGCGCGGGGTGACGGTGCTGCCCGACTGGGTGGTACGCGACGCGCGCGGCGGCGCGGACCTGGCGGTGCGGCGGGTGACCGAGGCCGGGCTGACGAAACGCATCTATGCCGCCACCCGCACCGAGGACGCCGCGCGCCCCTATATCGCGCATTTCGTGCGGCTCGCGCGCAGCGAACCGGTCAAGCTGCAGCGGGCGATCCCGGCGGGCTGACCGGATGCGGCGCCGCGCCGCCGCCGCGCAAAGGTGCCATACCCGCCCCATCGGCAGGCGCGACAATGGCCCGGGTCCTTCTTCTGGCGGAAAATATCCCGGGGGGAGTCCGCAGGACGGGGGGCAGCGCCCCCCTTGCCCCCTGCACCGCGATCGCGCCCGCCCCGCCGCTATCGCCCGCGATAGGCCTGGCGGATCAGGTCGGCCAGATCGCCCGTGACCTGGCCGGCGGACACGTCCGAAACATAAAGGTTGATCTTGGTCTTGGTCAGCTCGGGCAGCGCGCCGCCGTGCTGGATGCGCTCGACATAGGGCGGCAACGCGCCCTCCACCACCGTGTGCACGGCCAGGTCGGCCGACACGCTGGCCTCGACGGTGCGGATCGATTCGCTTTCCACCGCCATTTCCCACGCAATCCCCGCCCGGTCCAGCGCCGCCTGCACCCCCTGGCGAAAGATACAGGCATGTTCATAGGCAAGCCGCAGCGGGCGTTGCCGCCAGGCCTGTCCGCCGATCGCGCCCACCCAGACCAGCGGCAGTTCGACCAGCGTCTCGCCCGCCTCGCCCACCCGGTCCTCCGTGGCCAGCATGATGTCGACCTCGCCGCGCCGGAACTGCTCGCGCAGCCGCGTCGTGTAAGAGGACAGCAGTTGCACCTTGACCCGGGGATATTCGGCGGTGAACCGGTTCAGCACCTGCGGGATCGCGGGGTAGACGATGTCGTGGGGCACGCCCAGCACGATCTCGCCCTCGAATTCCTGCGCGGTCATCCGGGCGTAGACCTCGTCGTTCAGCGCAAGGATCCGGCGGGCATAGCCCAGCAACTGTTCGCCCGCCGCCGTCAGCTTCACCCGCCGCTCGGACCGGTCCAGAAGCTGCAAGTCCAGCGCCTCTTCCAGCCGCTTCAGCTGCATCGAGACCGCCGATTGCGTGACGTTCAGAAAGCCCGCGGCACGGGTCACGCCGCCGGCTTCGGACACCGCCACGAAAGACCGCAGCGCGGTCATGTCCAGGTTGCGCGGCATATCACGATCCCTGATTCAAATCATAACAATCATTCGTTTGCGGAATGGACCATCTCGCGCCATAAAGATCAAGAACAATGATTGGTGGGCCCGGACCCATCACCGAATCGAAAGAGGCATGGCCATGGCACATATCTTCGCAGACACCCGCATCGCGCCCCGCCCGCACGATGTCCCGGCGCTTTTCCGGCGCCTGGTGCTGGGCCTTGGCGCGGCCCGCCAGCGCCGGCGCCTGGCCGAGCTGGACGAGGCGCTGCTGCGCGATATCGGCCTGACCCGCGACGAGGCCGTGGCCGAGGCGCGCCGCCCGGTCTGGGACGTGCCGCAAAGCTGGCTGCGCTAGACGGCGGGCCGGCTGACGAAATCGTTAAGGAAACGTGCCGTTTTCACGCGCGCGCGACTTGAATTGTGCCCCGTCCCCGCCGATATTTCCCGGCAGAGGCGGGGTTTTTCATGGCTTGCCCGCCGATTGTGAACTCTGAGGAGGCAGTCAATGGCTGACTACAACACGATCCGCGCGGGCCAGACGGCTGGTGTGCGCACCACCGCGCAGATTGACGAGGGCCTTCGCGCCCACATGAACAAGGTCTACGGCACGATGTCGGTGGGCATGGTGATCACCGCGCTGGCCGCGTGGGCGATCTCGGGCCTGGCGGTCACGCCCGAGGGCACGCTGTCGGGCCTGGGCCAGGCGCTGTATGCCTCGCCGCTGAAATGGCTGGTCATGTTCGCGCCGCTGATCTTCGTGTTCGGCTTCAGCGCGGGCATCAACCGCATGTCGGCGGCCACCGCGCAGGTGGTGTTCTACGCCTTTGCCGCGGTGATGGGCATCTCGCTCAGCTCGATCTTCCTGGTGTTTACCGGCATCTCGATCGTGCAGACCTTCCTGATCACCGCGATCGCCTTCGCGGGCCTGTCGCTGTGGGGCTATACCACCAAGAAGGACATCTCGGGCTGGGGGTCGTTCCTGATCATGGGCGTGATCGGCCTGATCGTCGCCTCGATCGTGAACATCTTCCTCGCCTCGCCGGCGATCATGTTCGCGATCTCGTCGCTCGGCGTGCTGATCTTCGCGGGCCTGACCGCCTATGACACCCAGCGGATCAAGACCGACTACATCCAGCACGCGCAGGCGATGGACAGCGAATGGCTGGGCAAGTCGGCGATCATGGGCGCACTGAACCTGTATCTCGACTTCATCAACCTGTTCATGTTCCTGCTTCAGTTCCTCGGCAACCGCGAGTGATCTGCGGGAACATCCAGACCCAAAGGGCCGGTGGCGACACCGGCCCTTTTTCGTTGCGCGCGCCGCGCGAAACGCAGGCGGCCGGGGGATGCCGTGCCTCGGGCCGCCATGGGCGCGGATGCGGGCCGTGTCTCTCTCGCGTGGCGTGTCATGGCGTGCCTCCCGGACCGTGGCTGTCACGCCAACGATAGCACGGTCCAGCCCGGACGCCACCGCCCCCGTACCGCGCCGCCGGCCCGACCTAGGCGCGTCTCAGCGCGCCGCCTCGGCCGTCCAGAACACATAGCCCGCCTGTTCTGCGCCGCGCACAAGGCCGACCAGCCTGTCAGCGATCCGGTCAAGCTCCGCATTCGTACAGACACCCCGAAGCGGGCCCGGCATCCGGCCCCGTTCGAGCCACCGGTCGACCTGGCCGGGACTGTCCAGCCCCACGAAGGGCCGGCCGTGAACCGCGGCATAATAGGACACCGCCCCCGGCAGGAACCGCGTCTCGCGGGTCCAGTTGCAGGTGACCAGCGTCTCGTCGGGGCGCAACAGACCGGCCATCTCGGACAGCACGGCGATCTGCGTTTGCAGACGCGCCGACTGCTCCAACCGCAGCGCGTCCGCCGACCGGATCGGCCCGCCACTGGCCGCCGATATCGCAAGCACCAGCCCCCAGCCCAGCCAGCGCACCCGGAACAGCGACAGCGCCACCACCGCCAGCGCCGCGGCCAGAAGCGGCACGAAGATCAGCGTATAGCGGGCATAGACGCTGCCGCCCGCCAGCCCCATCGCCACCACGTAGATCGCGAACAGCGCCGCGACGGCCAGCAATTCGGGCCGCCGCAGATGCCACGGCAGCCACAGCAGGGCAGCAATCGCGGGCAGCCGCCAGAACGGTTCACCACTGACGATCAACTGCCAAAGATCATGGCCCGAGCGCGGATCCTTGAGCGGCCGGACGGGGGCGAAACGTTCGATCATCTGCCCGCCGTAAAGGTCCTCCAGCACCTCGCCGCCATACAGCACCGTCTGGAACAGCGGCCAGGCCAGCGCGGCGAGAATCGCCAGCCGCAGCCCCCGCAGGAAATGCGGGCTGTCCTTCAGCCGCGCATAGGCGAAATCGTGGCGCGCGCGGGTCAGGTTCAGCGCCCAGATGAACAACAGCACCAGAACCAGCCCGATCGGCGCCTTCTGCAACGCGCCCAGACCCACGAACAACGCCATCCCGTACCACCACAGCGGCCGGCGCAGCGCCAGGATCGCGGCGATCAGCGCCAGCGTCGCGAACAGCGCCGCGCCGGTATCCAGCATGGCCGAGGTGGCGAGGCTCCAGAACTGGAACGAACTGGCACACAGCAGCACCGCCGCCGGAATCGCCCAGGGCAGCCCCGGCAGCAGGATCGCCGCCAGCCAGCCCGTGGCCGCCAGCGTGCCCAGCGCGAACAGCATCGAGGGCAGCCGCAGCGCCACTTCCAGGTCGGCGCCGGCCTGCATCAGGGCGCCGGTCATCCAGTATTGCAGCGGCGGCTTGCGGAACCCCGGCTCGTTCTTGTTGTAGACGGTCAGCCAATCATCGTGCCGGGCGAACCCGGCGGACCGGTCAAGCGTGTGGAACTCGTCATACCACGAGATACCGCCCGCGGGGATGTGGCCCAGATGAACGCCCCAGGCCACCGCGATCACCAGGCCCGCGACCAGCACGGGAAGGATGCCGCGCCCTGGCGCGGCGCGCGACACGGACGGCGGGTCGGCGAAGATCCGTTGGCGCAGGTTGGAAAAGCTGGCGTTCATGGGCGTCTCTCGGCGGCTGGCACCCGGCGATCCTAGGGGGTTTCCGGCCTGACCGGAACCGGCCGCCCGCTCAAATGAAAAGGGCCGCGCCCGGCGGCACGGCCCTGAAACATCGTCGCAAGATCGGATTACTTGATCTTGCCTTCCTTGTATTCCACGTGCTTGCGGACCACGGGATCGTATTTCTTGATCACCATCTTCTCGGTCATCGTGCGGGCGTTCTTCTTGGTCACGTAGAAATGCCCGGTCCCCGCGGTCGAGTTCAGGCGGATCTTGATGGTGGTCGGCTTCGCCATGTCTTATCTCCGTCGCGCGGGCCGGCATCGCCGCCGCCCCGTTGAATTCCATGAAGCCCGCGTTTTAGCGATCCGCGCCCCCGAGTCAAGCGGGTTCGTCCGGGGGCGTGGCGGGCCGGTCGCCCAGCACCTGCGGCAGCCGCATCGCGTGGTGAATCCGGGTGCGCGCGGCGCGGCCCATATGCATCGCCTCGGCCAGCCGGTCCAGATAGGCGATCTCGGCGGCATTGGCGATATCCACCGTCAGCACCGAGGCGGCATAGACCGCGGTGCGCTGATAGCTGCCGGTCTCGGCGGCCAGCGCCTCGATATCGACGGGGCGCGCCATCTCGGCCTCGACGAAGGCGCGCTCGTCCTCGGACAGATCACCCAGCACCTCCATGATCCGCGCGCGCTCGCCCGCGTCGATCTCGCCGTCCGACTTGGCCGCCTGGATCATCGCCCGGATCATCAGCCGCGCGTTCTTTTCCAGCGTGGCGCCCGGGGGCGTGCCGCTGCCCAGCGCCGCGAACAGGTCGCGCGCGTTGCCCGACCCCGCCCAGCCGGCCCCGGCCAGCGCCGCCAGCAGCCCGCCCAGCCCCATCACCGCGCTGTCGCCCGTGCCCCGCGCCCGCGCGCCGATCCAGCCCAGCGACTTTTCCAGCCCGGCCGACCCGCCCGGCACCTGCATCCGTTCCAAAAGCGCGCCGACCTGCGGTCCGATCCCGGATTTCGAGGCCGACCACCCAAGGCTGCGCGCCAGACCCGCGCCGCCGCCCATGCCCTGGAACCTCTCAAGCCCCTTGGCCGCGGCAAAGCCCACGGCAAGGGTGGCCATCGTCCTGACAAAACTCATGCTGTCTCCGTCCCGCTGTCCGGCGCGCCTCCACGGCCAGACTAGCCGCAGCCACGCGCCGGCCCAACCGCCCCGTTGTCGCGCATCCCCGCCGCGGGCAGGCGGATCAGCCGGGCAATCCCATCGCCGCGCGGATCTGCGCGACACGCCCGGCATCCAGCCCCAGCGCCGCGGCCAGCGCCGACAGGTATTGCGCCTCGGCCGGGCTGTCGACGCGCACGGCGCTTGCCGCCGTCGCATAGACCTGCGCGCGCATCGCCTCCGTGGTGTCGTTGGCCAGGGCCACCGGGTCGACCGGCGCGGCCAGTTCCGCCGCGACGAAGGCGCGTTCTTCGTCGGACACGTCGCCGAGCACCTCCATGATCTTCGCCTGCTCCTCGGCGTCGATCTGGCCGTCGGCCTTGGCCGCCTGGATCATCGCCCGGATCATCAGCTTGGCGTTCTCTTCCTGCGTGGTGCTGGCCGCCGTGGTGCCGGTCAGCGCGTCCACCATCTGGGCGGCCTGTTCGGTGCCCGCCGCCGCCGCACCGCCCAGGGACGCCATCAGCCCCGCCAGCCCCTCGGTCGCCGCCTCGCCGGCCTGCTGGGTGGTCTGGCCCATGCGCGCCATCATGTCCTGCAGCGCCTTGGTCCCGCCGGGCACGCCCATCCGTTCCATGATGCCGTCGAACTGCGCGGTCATCTGCGACAGCTGTTCGTTCGATTTCAGCTTGTCCTGCAGGCCGGCCATGCCGCCCATCTTGCGATACTGTTCCACCCCCTTGGCGGCAGCGAAGCCCGCAGCCAGCGTGGCCAATGTGCGAACGAAACTCATGGCAATCCTCCCTTTCCACGATGCACGATTCGAAATGTCGGGCGCGTGTGGCGGCACACGCCCTTGCCAAGTCTACAGGCTTTCCCGGCCGGGCGGGAATTTTCCGGAAAGGCGATGCGCGGACGGCCTGTAAGCCGGATTCTGTCCGGGGCCTCGCGGCCCCTGGATGACCATTCCTCTACGCGCACCGTTGCCGGTGCGCTTTAGCTGCCAACCCGGACCCCTGGGCCGAAGCCGCCCTGCGGACGCGCCGCGCGGGGTCCCTATTCGGCATTGCTCCCGGTGGGGCTTGCCGTGCCGGTCCTGTTGCCAGTCCCGCGGTGGGCTCTTACCCCACCGTTTCACCCTTACCCCCGGGCGGACCCGAAGGCGGTCTGTTCTCTGTGGCGCTTTCCCTGGGGTTGCCCCCGCCGGGCGTTACCCGGCACCGTTGCCTCGTGGAGTCCGGACTTTCCTCGGGGGCGGACCCCCGCGGCCATCCGGCCATCCGCGCCCGCCCTAGTTAGGAACTCGGCCCCCCGCGGTCAACGGGGAAGCGCCGCGCGAGGTCGGCCGCCGCCGCCATGTCGCCGGGCGACAGCGGCCCCGTGGCCCAGGGGCGGAACCGCTGGCGGAACGCCTCCAGCACGTCGCCCGTCGGCCAGCCCTTGCCATAGCCGATCCGCGCCGTCGCGGCGCGGAATGCCGCCTCGTCCGGCGCGCCCACCTCGCCCGCCTCGGGCCAGACCGACAGGCCCAGCCGCGCCAGCCGCCGCCAGTCGAACCGCCGTCCCGGGTCGGATTTCCGCCCCGGCGCCATGTCGGAATGCGCGATCACCCGTTCGGGCGGCACGCCGTGGCGCGCCATGATCCCCGGCAAAAGCCCCTCCAGCGTAGCCATAAGCGGCTGGGAAAACGGCTCGTCGCCGCGATTGTCCAGTTCGATCCCGATCGAGCGGGAATTGACGTCCCCCACCGCCCCCCAGCAGCCCGCCCCGGCATGCCAGGCGCGCGTATCCTCGTCGACCAGCTGGAACAGCCGGCCGTCGCGGGCGACCAGGTAATGCGCCGAAACCTGTGCCGCCGGGTCGCACAGGCGGGCCAGCGCGCCGTCCAGGTCCATCGCGGTGTAATGCAGAACCACCATGTCGGGCCGCGCGCCGTCGCGCCGTGGCCCGCAATTGGGCGAGGGCCGCCAGAGCGGCGTCATCGCCCTAGCGCAGCGCGGCGCGGAACGGCGTCGGGTCCCAGTAGCAGGCGAACCCGTCGCCGTCGGGGTCGATGCCCAGCCTGTCGCGCTCGGGGCCGCCGGCCTTCAGGAACGCCTCTTGCGCCCGGTCGGGCGAGGCGTATTTCGCGCAGTTCCGCTGAAAGCGCGCCTCGCTCACCCGGCCCGCGCGGCGATAGCGCGGCTCGCCCACGCGGTTCGGCGCGCTGATCGCGTATTCCACGATGTTCGGCCCCGAGGCGCCCGTGCGCCCCGGCAGCGGCTGGGGTTCGATGAACTTGTATTGCTCGCGCTGGGCCTCCAGCCGCTCGCGGTCGCTCTGGATCGTCTCGCGCGAACTGACCGCGGCAAAGCTTTGCTCGTCCGAGATGCCGGGATTGTCGATCTCCGCCTGCCCCTGAACCTGCGGCTGGGGCTGCGGCTGGGGCGCGGCGGCGGCTTGGGCCGCGGGCCCCAGCGTCGCCAGAGTCTGGGCGGCGATCGCGGCGCCGTCGCCGGCCGGGGCGCGCACGGTCACCTCTTCGCGCAGCGCCCGCTCGCGCTGGGCGCTGTAGCTGTCATAGCTGTTGAAGCCGACGCCCGCGGCGGAATCGGGCACCGCGGGCTCGCAGGCCGCCAGCGCCAGCACCGCCAGGACCGGAAGACCAAACCGCATCGCGTCCACCCTGCTCTTGTTGTCCGGTCGCGGGTCTTACCACCATTTGGCCGGCTTGGAAACAAAGCCCGCCGCGCGCTCAAGGACTTGTGCGGTATTCAGCAGATCGCCTTCCTCCCAGGGCCGGCCGATCAGCTGCAGGCCAAGCGGCAGCCCCTGCCCGTCCAGACCCGCCGGGACGGAAATCCCCGGCAGCCCGGCCAGGTTCACCGTCACCGTGAACACGTCGTTCAGGTACATCTGCACCGGGTCGGCATCCTGCATCTCGCCCAGCCCGAACGCGGCCGAGGGCGTCGCGGGCGTCAGGATCGCGTCGACGCCCGCCGCGAAGACCTCGTCGAAATCGCGCTTGATCAGGGCGCGAACCTTGCGGGCGCGGTTGTAATAGGCGTCGTAGAACCCCGCGGACAACACGTAGGTGCCGATCATCACCCGGCGCTGCACCTCGGGGCCGAACCCCTCGGCGCGGGTCTTTTCGTACATCTCGACGATGCCGTCGCCCTGGCCCAGCTTGGCGCGGTGGCCATAGCGCACCCCGTCATAGCGCGCGAGGTTACTGGACGCCTCGGCGGGCGCGATCACGTAATAGGCGGGCAGCGCGTATTTGGTGTGCGGCAGGCTGATATCGACGATCTTCGCCCCCGCATCGCGCAGCATCTCGGCGCCCTGGTGCCAAAGCTTCTCGATCTCGGCGGGCATGCCCTCCATGCGGTACTCCCGCGGAATGCCGATGGTCTTGCCGCGGATATCGCCACTCAGCGCCGCCTCGAAATCCGGCACGGGCAATTCGGCGCTGGTCGAATCCTTCGGATCGTGGCCCGCCATCGCGCCCAGCATGATCGCGGCGTCCTGCACCGTCTTGGTCATCGGCCCGGCCTGGTCCAGCGACGAAGCAAAGGCCACCACCCCCCAGCGCGAACAGCGGCCATAGGTGGGTTTCAGGCCGACGATGCCGGTAAACGCCGCCGGTTGCCGGATCGAACCGCCGGTATCGGTGCCCGTGGCGGCCAGGCACAGATCGGCGGCCACCGCCGCCGCCGAGCCCCCCGAGGACCCCCCCGGCGTCAGCGCGCGGTCGTCCACCTTCCAGGGGTTCACCGCGTTGCCATAGACGCTGGTCTCGTTGGACGAGCCCATCGCGAACTCGTCCATGTTCAGCTTGCCCAGCATCACCGCGCCCGCATCCCACAGGTTCTGGGTGACGGTGGATTCGTATTCGGGCCGAAAGCCGTTCAGGATATGGGACGCCGCCTGGCTGGCCACGCCGCGCGTGCAGAACAGGTCCTTGATGCCCAGCGGCAGGCCGCACATCGCCGGCGCGTCGCCCGCGGCGATGCGGGCATCGGCGGCCTTGGCCTGCTCCAGCGCGAGTTCCGGCGTCCGGTGGACGAAGGCGTTCAGCGCCCCCGCGCCCTCGATCTCGGACAGGCAGGCCTCGGTCAGCGCGACGGACGTCGTCTCGCCCGCCCGCAGCGCGTCGCGGGCCCCGGCCAGCGTCAGCTTGGTCAGATCGCTCATCGGATCACTCCACCACCTTTGGCACCGCGAAGAACCCCTCGCGGGCATCGGGCGCGTTCGACAGGATCTTTTCGGCCATGCCGCCATCGGTGACGACATCCTCGCGCCGCTTCAGCCGCATCGGCGTGACCGACGTCATCGGCTCGACGCCTTCGACATCGACCTCGTTCAACTGTTCCATGAAGGTCAGGATGCCCGACAGCTGCTGCGCAAGGGCTGGCAGATCGGCTTCGTCGACGGCGATCCGGGCCAGATGCGCCACCCGCCGCGCGGTATCGATGTCGATGGACATGGGGCCGGCTCTCCTGCTTGGGAAATCTCGCCCCCGCGTTTAGCCCCGGGATGCGCGCGCTGCAAGGGTGCCTCCCGCAGGCGCGGAAAGGGGAAAATGCGCTTGAAGTCGGGGCGGCGGTCTCTCACACCGGGGCCGCCCGGTCCCCGGGCGCCCCATTCCCCTGCCGAAGAGACAGTCGCCATGCCCGCCACGCACTTCATCCTGACCCTGACCTGCGACGACCAGCGCGGGATCGTCGCCGCCGTCGCCAATGCCGTCACCGCGCTGGGCGGCAATATCCAGGACAGCGACCAGTTCCGCGACCCCGAAAGCAACCGCTTCTTCATGCGCATCGCCTTCGACACCGAGGCCCCCGCCCAGGCCGAGGCGCTGCAGACCCGGCTGGCCCCGGTCTTCGCGGGCTATGGCATGCAGGCCGAGGTGGTCGATGCGGACCGGCGGCCCAAGATCATCCTGATGGTGTCGAAATTCGACCACGCGCTGTTGCACCTGCTTTACCAGATCAGGGTGGGATGGATGCAGGCCGAGGTGGTGGCGATCGTGTCCAACCACGAGGACAGCCGCCCCACCGCCGAGGCCCACGGCATTCCCTATCACCACTTGCCGGTCACCAGGGACACCAAGGCCGAGCAGGAGGCGCGCCTGCTGGACCTGGTCGAGGAGACGGGCGCCGAACTGGTGGTGCTGGCGCGCTACATGCAGGTGCTGTCGGACGGGCTGAGCCGGGCGCTGGCGGGCCGGGTGATCAACATCCACCACTCGTTCCTGCCGTCGTTCAAGGGCGCGAAACCCTATCACCAGGCGCATGAGCGCGGCGTCAAGCTGATCGGGGCGACGGCGCATTACGTCACCGCCGACCTGGACGAAGGCCCGATCATCGAGCAGGAGGCCGAGCGGGTGAACCACGCGCTGTCGGCCGAGGATTACGTGGCGGTGGGCCGCGACATCGAAAGCCGGGTACTGGCGCGCGCGGTGCGGTTGCACCTGCAGCGCCGCGTGCTGCTGAACGGGCACAAGACGGTGGTGTTCATGCCCGGGTAAGGGGGTGCTCCCGCCCCCGGCCGGCGCGGGGCATGCGCCCCGCTTGTCCGGCGTTGGGCCGGGCCGCGCGGCAAGCCGCGCGGTGCCTCCGGCGGGGATATTTGGGCCAGAAGAAGGACCGGTGCGGGGGTCAGGCGGCCGGGCCGGGTGCCGGGCGGGCATGGTGGCGGCGGTAGACCTCGATCATCCAGCCGAGCAGCGCCCCGTTCAGCAGGTGCCACAGGAAATGCGTGCCGATGGGCCAGGCGGGGCAAAGCGGTTCGTCGAACGTGCGGAAGGTCAGCGAGACGATCAGCATCCCGCCGCCCAGCGCCAGCCCCCGCGCGGTGGCGGGCGCGCGGCCTGCGAGCAGGGCGGCATAGACCAGGATCAGGAGCGCGACGGGCGCGTAGCCTGCCGAGCTGCCCAACCAGGAAAGCTGGCCGAAGGCCCGGCCGGCGGCGGCGGCGTAGGGGAAGAACAGTGCCGTCAGGCCCAGCGCGGGCCAGGCCCCAAGCCCCCAGAAGGCCCGGTTCGCGGCGTAGAGGTAGAGCAGGATGAAGCCGAGGATCGGCAGCACGTCGGCGGCCGCGGCCCAGACCGTCGCCCGGGTGTGGAACAGGAAGCTGCCCAGCCCGATCGCCGCCAGCACGACGCAGAGCGCGCGGCCCAGCGCCAGGCCCGCGGTGCGCCGCCACATCACCGCCGCGGCGACCAGGAAAGCCGCGTTGGTCAGCGCGTTCACCGGCTCGGACCAATGGGTGAAATCGGTCCGCTCGCAATAGGCGTCGACTTGCGCCATCCAGTCCATGGAAAACGGCTCCGGCTCTGCTAGGCTTGGGCGAAAATCTAGGGCCCGGGGCCCGCAGGCGATAGGGAGCGTTCCATGAAAATCACCTGGCTTGGCCATTCCGGCTTTCGTATCGAGATCGCGGGTCAGATCCTGCTGGTGGACCCGTGGCTGACCGGGAACCCGATGTTCCCCGAGGCCCGCCGCGCCGAGGCGATCGGGGGGGCCACGCATGTGCTGCTCACCCATGGTCATGGCGACCATTCGGCCGATGCCATCGCCATCGCGCGCGAGCTGTCGATCCCCGTGGTCGGGATCTACGACCTGGTCACCTGGTGGCAGGAGAAGGAGGGAATCGAGGTCGTCGGCTTCAACAAGGGCGGCACGGTGGCGTTGGGCGATGTCGCGGTGACGATGGTGAACGCCACGCATTCCTCCTCGGTTTCGGGGCCGGACGGGCCGGTCTACGCGGGCGGCGAGGCGGGGTTCATGATTTCGGGCGAGGGTCACACGATCTATGTCTCGGGCGATACCGACGTGATGGCCGACATGGAGATCTTCAACGACCTGCACGGCCCCGATATCGGCATCCTTTGCGCGGGGGGGCATTTCACCATGGACATGAAGCGCGCGGCCTACGCGGCGCGGACCTTCTTCGATTTCAAGATGGTGATTCCCTGCCATTACCGGACCTTCCCGCTGCTGGAGCAATCGGCAGAACTGCTGAAGCAGGAACTGCCCGACGTGAAGGTGGTGGAACCCGAGGTTCTGGTGCCGGTCGAGGTCTAGGCGGCGGGCGGCGGTTGGGGGGCGCTGCCCCCCGTCCTGCGGACTCCCCCCGGGATATTTCCAGCCAGAAGAAGGTCGATGAGGCCCGCTAGCGCCGTGCGGCGAAGAACGCCTTGAGCAGGCGTTCCGCCTCGGCCGCGCCGATGCCGTCATAGACCTGCGGCACGTGGTGGCTTTGCGGGTGGTCGAAGACGCGCGGGCCATGTGCCACGCCCCCCGATTTCGGGTCCGCCGCGCCGTAATACAGCCGCGCGATGCGGGCCTGGGAAATCGCCGAGGCGCACATCGGGCAGGGTTCCAGCGTCACGTAAAGGTCATATCCCACAAGCCGTTCCGAGCCGACCTTGGCGCAGGCCGCGCGCAGCGCCAACAGTTCCGCATGGGCCGTCGGATCGCACAGCTCGCGCGTGCGGTTGCCGGCGCGGGCCACCACCTCGCCCGTGGGCGAGACGACGACGGCGCCCACCGGCACCTCGCCGCGGGCGGCGGCGGCGCGGGCCTCGGCCAGGGCGGCGTCCATATGGCTGCGAAACGGGCTCATGCCCCGTGATCGCCCAGCCCCCGCCCCTGCGCAAGCCGCTTTCCGCGGTCCGCGATCCGGCGTAAACCGGGGTCATGGAACAGGATACCCCAAAGGGCGATCGCATCGCCAAGGTGCTGGCGCGGGCCGGCGTCGCCTCGCGCCGCGAGGCCGAACGGATGATCGAGGCCGGGCGCGTCTCGGTGAACGGGCGCCGGATCGACAGTCCGGCGCTTAACGTGGGGCCCAGCGACCGGATCGAGGTCGACGGCGCCCCCCTGGCCGAGCCCGACCCGCCGCGGCTGTGGCTGTATCACAAGCCGCAGGGGCTGGTGACCAGCGCCCGCGACGAAAAGGGCCGCGACACGGTGTTCGACAAGCTGCCCGAGGACATGCCGCGGGTGATGTCGGTGGGCCGGCTCGACCTCAATTCCGAGGGGCTCTTGCTGCTGACCAATGACGGCGAGATCAAGCGGCGGCTGGAACTGCCCTCGACCGGCTGGCTGCGGAAATACCGGGTGCGGGTCAAGGGCACGCCCAGCGACGACACGCTGGCCCCGCTGCGCGCGGGACTCACGATCGAGGGCGAGCGGTTCCAGCCCATGGAGGTGTCGCTCGACCGCCAGCAGGGCGCGAATGCCTGGCTGACCGTGGGGCTGCGCGAGGGCCGGAACCGCGAGATCCGCCGCGCGATGGAGGCGATCGGGCTGAGCGTGAACCGGCTGATCCGGGTCGGCTATGGCCCGTTCCGGCTGGGCGATCTGAAACCCGGCGAGGTCGAGGAGGTGCGCGCGCGCGTCGTCCGCGACCAGCTTGGCCTTGATGCCGGCGACGGCACCGGCGGGGCGCCGGCCAAACCGCGCCCGCAACGCCGGCGGAAAGCCCCCGCCCGACGGCGAAATTGACCATACGGCTTGCTTTTCACGGCGCTGTCGCATCCCATGTATAGGGGATAGGCGAATTCGGAGAGGCGCATGTCCGAAAGCGGGCTGCAGAAACTGGCCTTCATGCTGTTGGTGTTCCTCGTCTTCTACGTCGCGGCGACGGGGGGCAATTGATGGCACAGCGCTATGGCGGCAAGTTCAGCCCCGCCCCGCCGGCCGAAGGCGGCGCGATTCCGCCGCGCCACCCGTTCCACGGGCGGCGCCCGCGCCGCGCCGCAAGCCGGTCGAACATCATGTTCTTCCTGCCGATGCCGCTGGCGGTGCGCGCCTTTGCCGGCGGCCCCGCCGAGATGGCGCTGGAACTGACGGCCTTCGGGGTGCTGATCCTGGCCGCCTGGCTGACCCGCGAGGGGCTGAAGGCCGAAGACGCGTGGCTGGACCGCAAGATCGCCCGCCGCCCCGCGATCCCGCGCAAGATCTTCGGCTCGGCCCTGACCGGCGCGGGGCTTTTCCTGGCGGCGCTGGGGGGCGGCGCGGGGTTCCTGGGCCCGGCGATCTATGCGGTTCTGGGCATCGTGCTGCATTCCTTCGCCTTCGGGCTGGACCCGCTGAAGGACAAGGGCATGGCCGGCGTCGACAGCTTTCAGCAGGACCGCGTGGCGCGTGTCGTCGACGAGGCCGAACAGCACCTGAAAACCATGGCCGACGCGATCCGGCGCGCCGGCGACCGCCCGCTCGAGGCCCACGTCGAACGGTTCCAGGCCACCGTGCGCGAGATGTTCCGCACCGTCGAGGAAGACCCCCGCGACCTGACCGCGGCGCGCAAGTACCTGGTGGTCTACTTGCTGGGCGCGCGTGACGCGACGGTGAAATTCGCCGAGTATTATGCCCGCACCCGCGACCCCAAGGCGCGGGCCGATTACCAGACGCTTCTGCAGGATCTGGAAACCAACTTTTCCGCGAGAACGCGCGCGCTTCTGCTGGATGACCGCGCCGATCTGGATGTCGAAATCGAAGTGCTGCGCGACCGTCTGCAGCGTGAAGGCGTGCGCCCCGAGCCGGGCGCGTCCAACATGGGAGACTGACCGAGATGTCCGATACCGTGCGCCAGAAGGCCGAGGCCGCCCTGAAGGATGTGGAACACCTGACCGCCGTGATCCTGCCCGAACCCGCGGGCGAGATCGTCCCGCTTGCGGCCGCCGACGAACATGTCGCGCTTGGCATCCGCACCCGGATGGACGAGATCGACATGGCCGACACCAATTCGATCATCTCGTTCGGCTCCTCCGCCCAGGCCGAGCTGCAGGAGATCAGCCAGGCGATGCTGGCCGACGTCCGCAACAAGGACGTGGGCCCCGCCGGCGACAGCTTGCGCGACATCGTCACCACGATCCGCGGCTTCTCGGTCTCGGAACTGGACGTGCGCCGCGAACGCAGCTGGTGGGAAAAACTGCTGGGCCGCGCCGCGCCTTTTGCCAATTTCGTGGCGCGGTTCGAGGACGTGCAAAGCCAGATCGACAAGATCACCGACAACCTGCTGACCCACGAGCACACCCTGCTCAAGGACATCAAGTCGCTGGACAAGCTGTATGAAAAGACGCTGACCTTTTACGACGAACTGGCGCTTTACATCGCCGCGGGCGAGGAAAAGCTGCGCGAGCTGGACGAAAAGGACATCCCGGCCAAGGCCGCCGCGGTGGAGGCCGCCCCCGAGGCCGACCAGGTCATCAAGGCGCAGGAGCTGCGCGACCTGCGCGCCGCCCGCGACGACCTGGAACGCCGCGTGCACGACCTGAAACTGACGCGCCAGGTCACGATGCAGTCGCTGCCCTCGATCCGGCTGGTGCAGGAAAACGACAAGTCGCTGGTCACCAAGATCAACTCGACGCTGGTCAACACCGTGCCGCTGTGGGAAACCCAGCTGGCGCAGGCGGTGACGATTCAACGCTCGCGCGAGGCCGCCGAAGCCGTGCGCGAGGCGTCCGACCTGACCAACGAATTGCTGACGGCCAATGCCGAGAACCTGCGCGCCGCCAACAAGGTGGTGCGCGAAGAGATGGAGCGGGGCGTGTTCGACATCGAGGCGGTCAAGAAGGCCAATGCCGAACTGGTCGCGACGATCCAGGAAAGCCTGGCCATCGCCGACGAGGGCAAGGAACGCCGCGCCAAGGCCGAGGAAGAGCTGAAGAAGATGGAGGCCGACCTGCGCGACACGCTGGCCGCCGCGAAATCCCGCGCCCAGGGCGCGGGGTCCGTGCCGGGGGTCTGACACGCCCGTGACCGCCCGCATGCGCGCCCTTGTTTTGTCGGGTCTCGTTGCCGGGGCGTTGGCCGGGTGCCAGATCGCGCCCCCGACCAGCAGCCCCCGCCCCGCCCCGCGCCCCGAGGCGGCCGCCCCCCTGCCCTCGGCCGAAAGCGAGGCGATCGCCCGGCATTTCGCGCGGGTCGAGGCCGACCTTGTCGCGCGCGGGCTTTTGCGCACCGATGGCGATGCCCGCGACGTGCCGTTCTCGCGCCGCGCGCTGGTCGAAGATTTCATCCGCATCGCGCTGTACGACGAATATGTCTCGCGCTCGGGCCGGCTGGTCGCGCGCGAAACCCAAAGCCGGCTGCGCCGCTGGGAACAGCCGATCCGCATGGGGCTGGTGTTCGGCGCATCCGTCCCCGCGGCCCAGCGCGACAAGGACCGGGCCGAGATCTCGGCCTATACCCGGCGCCTGTCGGGGCTGACGCGCCTGCCGATCCGCATGGTGGACCCCGCGCAGGCGAATTTCCACGTGCTGATCCTGAACGAGGACGAGCGCCGCGCCATCGGCCCGCAGCTGCGCGACCTGGTGCCCGGCATCGACACCACCGCCGTGCGCACCATCGAGTCGATCCCGCGCTCGACCTTCTGCCTGGTGCTGGCCTTCTCGCGCGGCCAGTCCAGCACCTATTCGCGCGCCGTCGCGGTGATCCGGGGCGAACATCCCGAACGGCTGCGCCAGTCCTGCATCCACGAGGAACTGGCCCAGGGGCTGGGCCTGGCCAATGACAGCCCCGCGGCGCGCCCCTCGATCTTCAACGATGACGAGGAATTCGCCCTGCTGACGCCGCATGACGCGCTGCTGCTGAAAATCCTCTACGACCGCCGCCTGCGCCCCGGCATGGTCGAGTCCGAGGCCCGCCCCATCGTCGAGACCATCGCCGCCGAACTGATGGGGGGCGACAGCTAGGCCCCATCCACGCGTGACCCGGGCCCCGGGGGCGGGCTATACTCGCCCCGGCACGATCCAGAGGCCCGATCCACAGACCCGAACCGGAGGACCGACCCCATGGGCATCTTCGACTTTCTGTCCGGCGAGTTCATCGACGTCATCCACTGGACCGACGACACCCGCGACACCATGGTCTGGCGGTTCGAACGCGAGGGCCACGAGATCAAGTACGGCGCCAAGCTGACCGTGCGCGAAGGCCAGGCCGCCGTCTTCGTCCACGAGGGCCAGCTGGCCGACGTCTTCACCCCCGGCCTCTACATGCTGGAAACCAACAACATGCCGGTGCTGACCACGCTGCAGCACTGGGATCACGGGTTCAAATCGCCCTTCAAGTCGGAAATCTACTTCGTCAACACGACGCGGTTCACCGACCTGAAATGGGGCACCAAGAACCCGATCATGCTGCGCGACCCGGAATTCGGCCCAACCCGGCTGCGCGCCTATGGCACCTATTCGATCCGCGTGACCGACCCCGCGCGGTTCCTGGTGGAAATCGTCGGCACCGACGGCGAGTTCACCATGGACGAGATCGCCTTCCAGATCCGCAACATCATCGTGCAGGAAGTCAGCCGGGTGATCGCGCGCTCGGGCATCCCGGTGCTGGACATGGCGGCCAACACCGCGGACCTGGGCCGCCTGATCGCCACCGAGGTGTCGAAACCGCTCGCGGCCTACGGCCTGACCCTGCCCGAATTCTACATCGAGAACATCAGCCTGCCCCCCGCGGTGGAAAAGGCGCTGGACAAGCGGACCTCGATGGGAATCGCCGGCGATCTGGGCCGTTTCATGCAATATTCCGCGGCCGAAACGATGACCGAGGCCGCGCAGGCCCCCGCCGGCGGCGGCATGGCCGCGGGGCTGGGCGCGGGCATGGGCATGGCGATGGGCGCGCAGATGGCCCAGCCCGGCCCCTGGGGCGCGGCCCCCACCCCGCCGCCGCTCCCCGTCGAACATGTCTGGCACATCGCCGAAAAGGGCCAGACGCGCGGGCCGTTTTCCAAGGCCGCGCTCGGCCGGATGGCCGCCGAGGGCAGCCTGGGGCGCGACACCTTCGTCTGGACCGCCGGGCAGGACGGCTGGAAACGCGCCGAAGACATCACCGAGCTCGCCCAGCTTTTCACCGTCGCGCCCCCGCCCCCGCCGCCCGGGGCCTGACGCCCCGCCAAAGGCGCCCCCATGCCCGACACCGCGCCCCCGCCCGCGCCCGCCGAACACCGCTTTCCGTGTGACCAATGCGGCGCCGACCTGCGCTTTGCCCCCGCCCAGGGGCGTCTGGTCTGCGACCATTGCGGCCATGCCGAACCGATCGACGATCCCGGCCCTTGGGCCGGGGGCCTGGCCGAGCTCGACTTCCGCGCCGGCCTGGAAACCGCGCTGCCCGACACCGAGATGGAGGAGGTGCGGCGCCTGAAATGCCCCAATTGCGGCGCGGAATTCGAGATGGCGGCCGACCGGCACGCCACCGAATGCCCGTTCTGCGCCACCCCCGTCGTCACCGACACCGGGGCCCAGCGCCGGATCAAGCCGCAGGGCGTTCTGCCCTTCGCGCTCGAGGAACGCGATGCCCACACCGCGATGACCGACTGGCTGGGCCGGTTGTGGTTCGCGCCCAACGGCCTCAAGGACTACGCGCGCAAGGGCCGCCGGATGGACGGCATCTATGTCCCCTACTGGACCTACGACGCCGCCACCCACAGCCGCTATTCCGGCGCGCGCGGCACCGTCTATCACGAAACCCGCACCGTGATGCGCGACGGCAAGCCCCAGCGCGTGCAGGTGCAAAAGGTGCGCTGGGCGCCGGTCTCGGGCCGGGTGGCGCGCGCCTTCGACGATATCCTGGTGCTGGCCACCACCAGCCTGCCCAAGCGCTATACCGACGCCCTGCAACCCTGGGACCTGTCGGAACTGGACCCCTACCGGCCCGAATACCTCGCCGGGTTCCGCGCCGAGGGCTACACGGTGGGCTTGGACGAAGGGTTCGCCGAGGCGCGCGCGATCATGGACCGGGCGATCCGGCGCGACGTGAAATTCGACATCGGCGGCGACCGCCAGCGTATCGACAGGCTGCAAACCCAGGTCTCCGACGTGACCTTCAAACATGTGCTGCTGCCCGTCTGGCTGGCCGCCTACAAGTATCGCGGGCGCACCTACCGTTTCGTCGTGAACGGGCGCACCGGCCGGGTGCAGGGCGAACGGCCCTGGTCGGCCTGGAAGATCGCGCTGGCAGTGATCCTGGGGCTGCTGCTGGCCGCCGCGGTGGGCTATCTGGCCGCGCTGGGCCAGCAAGAGGGCGCCCTCGCCATCGAGTGGCAATAGCCCAAGGGGTTGATTTCCCGCGCCCCCGGGCGATATTTCAGGGGTCCGACCGGAACGCCGCGCCCCTTGGCGCGCATCACCGGTCCCGGGGCCCGTATGGCCGTGTCACGCGCGCCGCCCCGGTTTCGTTCGCCAGGATCCCCGCCTTGCGCGCCCCCCGATGGGGCGCCGCCCGCGGGCCGTTTTCCCGGTGTCCGACCAAGACCTGAAGAAAGGAGCAGCCCATGCGCCCCAGCATGACCGACGAAGAACTGAAACGCCGCATCGAAGACCTGCAAGCCGCGGGCATGACGCTCGCCGCCAAGACCCTGATGCGCGAACTCGGCCATCGCGAGAAGCAGGCCGCCTGATTGCGCGCCCACCGGATCGCGGGGGCGCCTCCGCCCCCGCGACCATGTCCCCGCCTCAGCCCTTGGCGATCGGGATCTCGGTCCCGCAGCCCGACTCTGACGGAGCCTTTTTGCCGACGCCGATGGTCAGCACCCCGTCCTTCAGTTCCGCCTTGACCGCCTTGCCGTCGGCATCGGGCGGCAGCCGGAAACTGCGCGAGAACGACCCGTATTCGCGTTCGCTGAAATACCAGGTCTCGCCGGTTTCCTCGCGGCTGGACTGCTTTTCGCCGGTGACCGTCACCACCCCGTCATCCAGCGACACCTTGATGTCCTTTTCCGCGACCCCGGGCAGTTCCATCCGGATGCGATAGCCGCCCTCGTCGACCGACGCCTCGGACGCCGGTGCGAACCAGTCCGCCACCCGCGACCCCAGGCCCCGGAACGGTTCGTAAAGCGAGGGCCAAAAGCCCGCGCTGTGGGATTTTTCGACCATCTCGACCTCCCCTCACATGGAAAGTTGCGATGGCCCGATCATGCCGCAGGCCCCGCGCCCTGTCGTTGACGCCCGTCAAGGCGGCTGCGGGCTTGGCAGCCCGCCCCCCGGGCGGGTAATGGTCGGGGAACCGAACGAAAGGCGAGGCAGATGATCCTTTGCGCGGGCGAGGCCCTGATCGACATGCTGCCCCGGCACACGGCGCAGGGCGAACCCGCCTTTGCGCCGCATGCGGGCGGTGCGGTGTTCAACACCGCGATCGCGCTGGGCCGGCTGGGGGCGAAGACGGGGTTCTTCTCGGGGCTGTCGACCGACCTGTTCGGGCGGATGCTCGACGGGGCGCTGACCGCCTCGGGGGTGGACGCGCGGCTTGCCGCGCGGTCGGCCCGGCCCACCACGCTGGCCTTCGTGACGCTGAACGACGGGCAGGCCTCCTATGCCTTCTACGACGAGAACACCGCCGGGCGCATGCTGAGCCCGGCCGACCTGCCCGCCCTGCCCGACACCGTCACGGCGCTGTTCTTCGGCGGCATCTCGCTGGCGGTCGAGCCCTGCGGCGCGGCCTACGAGGCGTTGATGCTGCGCGAGGCGCACGGCCGCGTGACGATGCTCGACCCCAACATCCGCCCCGGCTTCATCGCCGACGAACCCGCCTACCGCGCCCGGCTGGACCGGATGATCGCCGCCGCAGATATCGTCAAGCTGTCGGACGAGGATCTGCACTGGCTGTTGGGTCCGGGCGATGCGGCGGCGCTGGCCGCCGGACTGCTGAAGCGCGGGCCGCGGCTTGTCCTGCTGACCCGGGGCGGGCGCGGCGCGCTGGCCTTCGGCACCGCCGCCCGGGCCGAAATCGCCGCGCGCCCGGCCGAGCTGGTCGATACCGTCGGCGCGGGCGACACGTTCAACGCCGGGATACTGGCCGCGCTTCGGGCGGGCGGGCACCTGTCGAAACCGGGCCTCGATTGCCTGTCCCATGCCGCGCTGGTGGGCGCGCTGGACCTGGCCGCCCGGGCCGCCGCGATCACCGTTTCCCGCGCGGGCGCCAACCCGCCCTGGCGCGAGGAACTGGCATGAGGGCCCTTGTCCAGCGCGTGTCGCAGGCCGCCGTGCGCGTCGATGGCGAGACGATCGGCGAAATCGGCCCGGGGTTGATGATCCTGGTCTGCGCCATGGCGGGCGATGGCGAACCGCAGGCAGAGAAACTGGCCCAGCGCATCGCGCGCATGCGCATCTTCCGCGACGACGCGGACAAGATGAACCTGTCGCTGCTGGATACCGGCGGGGCGGCGCTGGTGGTCAGCCAGTTCACGCTGGCCGCCGACACCTCGCGCGGCAATCGCCCCGGTTTCTCCGCCGCTGCCCCACCCGCCGAGGGCGAACGCCTGTATCAGCATTTCACCCGGGCGCTGGCCGGCCAGGGCATCCGGGTCGAAACCGGCCGCTTCGGCGCCGACATGAAGGTGTCGCTGGTCAATGACGGCCCCGTGACCATCTGGATCGAGGCCTGAGCCCCCGTGTAAACCCCCGCGGCCTGCGCTACATCCTGCCCATGCGGATGCCCGACCCCTTCGAAAGCTGGTTCGCCGCGCGCGGCTGGACGGTCCACCCCCACCAGCGCGCGATGCTGGAGCGTGCAGGCGCGCCCGCGCTGTTGCTGATCGCGCCCACGGGGGGCGGCAAGACACTTGCAGGATTCCTGCCTTCACTGGCCGAAATCGCGGCGAATCCGGCCCCGGGCTTGCACACGCTCTACATTTCGCCACTCAAGGCGCTGACCGCCGACATCCGCCGCAACCTGCGCACGCCGATCGAGGAAATGGGCCTGCCCGTGCGGGTCGAGGACCGCACCGGCGACACCTCCTCCACCGCGCGGCGGCGACAGCGCGCCGACCCGCCCCATATCCTGCTGACCACCCCCGAAAGCCTGGCGTTGCTCCTCTCCTACGAGGATGCGCCGCGCATCTTTGCCGGGCTGAAGCGCGTGATCGTCGACGAGATCCACGCGCTGGCCGACTCGAAACGCGGCGACCAGCTGATGCTGGGTCTGGCGCGGCTGTCGACGCTTTGCCCCGGTTTGCGCCGCGTGGGGCTGTCGGCCACGGTCGAGGATCCGCCCGCGCTGGCCCGGTTTCTTGCCCGACACCCCGACAGTTGCGAGATCCTGACCGCCGATCCCGGCCCCGCGCCCGACATCGCCATGCTGGAAACCGACACCCCGCCCCCCTGGGCCGGTGGCGGGGGCCGCTACGCCATCCCCGCCGTGCTGGACCAGGTCGCGCGCCACCGCACCACGCTGATCTTTCACAACACCCGCGCGCAGGCCGAACTGTTCTTTCGCGACCTGTGGATGGCGAACGAAACCGGCCTGCCCATCGCCATTCACCATGGCAGCCTGTCGCGCGAGGCGCGTGAAAAGGTGGAAACCGCGATGGCCGCGGGCAGCCTGCGCGCAGTGGTCTGCACCGGCTCGCTGGACCTCGGCATCGACTGGGGCGACGTGGACCTGGTGATCCAGGTGGGCGCACCCAAGAACGTGAAACGGCTGGTCCAGCGGATCGGGCGGGCGAACCATCGCTACAACGCGCCGTCCAAGGCGCTTCTGGTGCCCGCGAACCGGTTCGAGGTGGTGGAATGCGTCGCGGCCCTGCAGGCGGTGCGCGAACAGGACCTGGACGGCGAGCCGCGCGGCCCCGGTCCGGGCGACGTGCTGTGCCAGCACATCCTGGCGACCGCCTGCGCCGGGCCGTTCGACGCGGGCGCCCTGTTCGCCGAGGTCACGACGGCGGGCCCTTATGCCGGGCTGACCCACGCCCGGTTCGACGCCTGCCTCGATTTCGCGGCCACGGGGGGCTATGCGCTTCGGGCCTATGACCGCTGGCAGCGGCTGAAACAGGCCCCGGACGGGCGCTGGGCCCTGCGCGATCCGCGCAGCGCCCGCGCGATCCGCATGAACCTGGGCACCATCGTCGAGGAAGAAACGCTCAAGGTGCGGATGAAACCCGCCCGCGGCGGCGCGCCCTTGGGCGAGGTCGAGGAAGCCTTCGCCGCCACGCTGACGCCGGGCGACACCTTTTTGATCGGCGGGCAGGTCGTGCGCTATGAATCCCTGCGCGAAATGGTCGTCGAGGTCAGCCGCAGCCCCGGGCGCGAGCCCAAGATCGCCGTTTTCGCGGGCACCAAGTTCGCCACCTCCACCCGGCTGTCCGACCGCATCCTGACCATGTTCCGCCAAGGCGACTGGCCCGATCTGCCCGCCCACACCGCGGAATGGCTGGCGTTGCAACGCCAGGTCTCGCGCCTGCCCGAACGTGACCGGCTGCTGGTCGAGACCTTCCCCCAGGACGGCCGCCAGCACCTGTGCATCTACGGCTTCGCCGGCCGCAACGCGCAGCAAACGCTGGGCCTGCTGGTGACGCAGCGGATGGAGGCGGCGGGGCTGGCGCCGCTGGGCTTCGTCTCGACGGATTATGCCACGCTGATCTGGGGCCTGGACGAGGTGACGGCGCCTGCGGACTTGCTGGATTCGAACGGGCTGCGCAGTGCTTTCGACGATTGGCTGGCCGGGAACGCGGTGATGAAGCGCACTTTTCGAACATCGGCCGTCATCGCCGGGCTGATCGAACGCAACCTGCCCGGCCGCCGCAAGACCGGGCGGCAGGCCACGTTTTCGTCCGACATCCTGTATGACACGCTGATGAAATACGACCCCGGCCACCTGATGCTGGAGATCACCCGCGAAGAGGCGATGAAGGGGCTGGTCGATTTCGGCCGGATCGAGGCGATGCTGGCCCGCGTCCGCGGCATCGACCACATCCGCCGCCCCCGCGTCACGCCGCTCGCCGCGCCGCTGTTCCTGGAGGCGGGGCGCATCCCCGTCAAGGGCGCCGCCGAACAACGCCTGATCGACGCCGCCGCCGACCGGCTTATGGCCGAGGCGGAGCTGGCCTGACCCCTTGCGCCCCCGCCCGGAACGGGGGACACCAAGCCATGACCGCCCACCATTTCACCCTGTCCGGCGCGCCGCTGGCCGCCCTGCCCTCGGGCGCGCTGCACTGGCCCGCGGCCGGGCTGCTGGCGGTGTCCGACCTGCACCTGGGCAAGTCGGAACGCCTGGCCCGGCGCGGCGGCACGCTGTTGCCGCCCTACGACACCGCCGAAACGCTGGCCCGGCTGGAATCCGCCATTGCCGCGACCGATGCGCGGACCGTGGTCTGCCTCGGCGACAGTTTCGACGACGACGCGGCCGCCCGCGCCCTGCCCCAAGGCGCCGAGGACCGCCTGCTGCGCCTGATGGCCGGGCGGCGCTGGATCTGGATCGCGGGCAACCACGACCCCGGCCCCGCGGGCCTGCCCGGCACCCACCTGGTCGAACTGGCCCAGGGCCCGCTGACCTTTCGCCATATCGCGGAACCCGGCGCCCGGGGCGAGGTGTCGGGCCATTACCACCCCAAGGCGCGGCTGACCTTGGGCGGGCGGCGCATCGCGCGGCCCTGTTTCCTGCTGGACGCGGCGCGCGTCATCCTGCCCGCCTTCGGCGCCTATACCGGCGGCCTGCCGACCGACGCGCCGGTGCTGGATGGGCTGATGGGGCCCGGGGCCCTGGCGGTGCTGACCGGCCCCCGGGCCACCGCCCTGCCTATGCGCGCAGGCCAAGGCCGCGCGCCTCGACCTCTGGCCGGTAGCGGCGGCTGACCGGCACCTCGGACCCGTCGCACAACCGCAGGAACAGGCGGCCGTTTTCGGTGCGGGCCCCGATGACCGCGCGCGCCGCCACCCAATGCGACCGGTGCACCCGCAGCCCCTCGGCCCCGTCCAGTTCCGCGATCGCATCGGCGAACCGGATCAGCACATCGCTGCTGCCCTTCTCGGTGACGACGCGCACGTAATGATCCGACGAACTCAGCCGGATCAGCGGCCCGCGCCGGCCTGCGGGCAACCGCGCCATGAGGGCCGGTTCCGATCCGGCCACCGGCGTGGCCCGCGGCACCAGGATCGCGCGCAACGCACACAGCCCCAGCGACAGAAGAAAGATCACCAGCGCGGCCTCGGCCAGGGCGATTGCCCCCGCGCGTTGGGCCTCGGCCGGTCCCATCCCCGCCGTGAGCCGCAGCGCGAAGGGCGCGAACACGACCGCCAGAACCCCGGCCTTCACCGCGGCGCGCGGCCATGGGCCCAAACCGGGCAGGTGCCGGCGCAGCCCAACGCGCAGCGCGACACCCCCGGCCAGCCCGGCCCCCACCAAGAGCGGCCAGGCCGCCATCCGGTCAAGCAACGGTGCCGCGTAGGTGCCGAACGGGCCGCTTAGCGCCAAGAGAAGCGACAGGCCAAGCCACAGCAACACCGTAGAGGGATGGAACAGAACCCGGTTGAAATCCTCGAACACGCCAAACGCCCATACAGTTGAAAGGGATCGATCAAATCGGGCCGCCGCCCGCGCAAGATAATTGCGCAAGTCAGAATGCCCCGCCCGCCCCCACGGCGCAACCCCCGCGATACCAACGGCTTGTCAACGATACCAAAGGCTTGTGAACACGCGCGGGGCCGGGCTAGCCTGCGCGCAACACCACAACGAAAAGCGCCCGAAGATGACCCATCCCCCGCGCAACCCGGCCTATGCCGACACCGTCAGGGCCAGCTTCGCGCGCCAGGGCATGATGCAAAGCCTGGGCGCCGGGATCGTGTCGCTGGCCCCCGGCACGGTCGAAATCGCGGCCCCCATCCGCCCCGAATTCGGCCAGCAGCAGGGCCTGGCGCATGCCGGTTTCACCTTTGCCCTGGGCGACAGTGCGGCGGGTTACGCGGCGCTCAGCCTGATGGAGGCCGGCCACGAGGTGGTGACATCCGAAATGACGATCCACCTTCTGGCGCCCGCGCGGGGCGACCGGCTGATCGCGCGGGGCGCGGTGGTGCGGGCGGGCCGGCGGCTGATGGTGGTGCGCGCCGATGTGCATGCCGAAAACGGGAACGAGCGCCGCCACGTGGCGACGCTCCTCGGCACGATGGTGCCGGTCACGGCCTGAGCGGTCTCAGGCGGTCAGCCCCTCGGGTTCGACCAGGCCATGGGCGCGGCAACAGGCGGTGACCGTGTTGGCCAGCAGGCAGGCGATGGTCATCGGCCCCACGCCCCCCGGCACCGGGGTGATCGCGCCCGCGACCTGCGCGGCACTTTCGAAATGCACGTCGCCCACCAGCCGCGTCTTGCCCTCGCCGCGCTCGGGCGCGGGGATGCGGTTGATGCCCACGTCGATCACCGTGGCGCCCGGCTTGATCCAGTCGCCGGGGATCATCTCGGGCCGGCCCACGGCGGCCACCAGGATATCGGCCCGGCGGCAGACCTGCGCCAGGTCGCGGGTGCGCGAATGGGCAACCGTCACGGTGCAGCTGTCGCGCAGCAGAAGATGCGCCATCGGCTTGCCCACGATGTTCGACCGGCCGACCACCACCGCGTCCAGCCCCGACAGCGCCCCCAACCGGTCGCGCAGCAGCATCAGACAGCCCAGCGGCGTGCAGGGCACCAGCGCCTTTTGCCCCGTCGCCAGCAGGCCGACGTTCGAAATGTGAAAGCCGTCGACATCCTTGGCCACGTCGATCGCGTTGATGACCTTGGCCTCATCGATATGGTCGGGCAGCGGCAATTGCACCAGGATCCCGTGCACCGCGGGCGCCGCGTTCAGCCGCGCGATCAGCGCCAGCAGGTCCTCTTCGGACGTCTCGGCGGGCAGCCGATGTTCGAAAGAGGCCATTCCGGCCTCCTCGGTCTGCTTGCCCTTGTTGCGCACGTAAACCTGGCTGGCCGGGTCTTCGCCCACCAGAACCACCGCCAGGCCGGGCACCAGCCCATGCTCGTCATGCAGGGCCTTCACATGATCGGCCACCTTGCCCCGGATCGTGGCGGCAAAGGCCTTGCCGTCGATGATATCCGCGCTCATAGCTGTCGCTCCCTCTGTCCCATCGCCACCTCTTCGCGGCGGATCGCCCATTCGATCAATTCGCGCCAGACCCGTTCGACCAGGTCGGGGTCCAGCCCTTCGTTCTCGGCGCGGGCGCGCACCTTGCCGATCACCTCGTCGATGCGCGGGCCGATCCGCGCGGGCAAGCCCTCGGCGGGTTTCAGCTCCGCCGCCCGGTCGATATAGCGCGCGCGCAATGCCAACCGCGCCACCAGGTCGGCATCCAGCGCGTCGATCTGCACGCGCAGTTCCGCCATGGTCCGGCAGTGCTCGGGCGGGATCATGGGGCGCCTCCTTGCATGCGTCTCACCGTCCCGCCCCTGTTAGCGCGCCACCCCGGCGCCTGCAACGCGCGGCTCAGAACAGCCCCTCGATCTGGCCCATGTCGTTCAGCCCGATGGTCTCGGCGGCGGGTTTGCTGGGCAAGCCGGGCATGGTCATGATCTCGCCGCAGATCGCCACCACGAACCCCGCCCCCGCGGCCAGCCGCACCTCGCGCACGGGCACCGAATGGCCCTCGGGGGCGCCGCGCAGGTTCGGGTCGGTGGTAAAGGAATACTGCGTCTTGGCCATGCAGATCGGCAGGTTGCCATAGCCCGCCTCTTCCCAGGCGTGCAGCTGGTCGCGGATCTTCTTGTCGGCGATCACCTCGCCCGCGCGATAGATGCGTTTCGCGATGGTCTCGATCTTGGCAAACAGGCCCATCTCGTCGGGATAAAGCGGGGCAAAGGCATGGTGGTCCTGCTCGGCCAGTTCGACGACGCGGGTGGCCAGCGCCTCGGTCCCCGCGCTGCCCTCGGCCCAGTGCTTGCACAGGATCGCCTCGCTGCCCTGACCGGCCACGAAGTCCTGCACCGCGGCGATCTCGGCCTCGGTGTCGCCCGCGAAATGGTTGATCGCCACGACCGCCGGCACGCCAAAGGATTTGACGTTCTCGATATGGCGGCCCAGGTTCGCACAGCCCGCCCTGACGGCGTCCACATTCTCGGCGCCCAGGTCCGCCTTGGCCACGCCGCCGTTCATCTTCAGCGCGCGCACGGTCGCCACGATCACCACCGCCGACGGCGCCAGACCCGCCTTGCGGCACTTGATGTTCATGAATTTCTCGGCGCCCAGGTCCGCGCCGAACCCCGCCTCGGTCACCACGTAATCGGCCAGCTTCAGCGCGGTCGTGGTCGCCATCACCGAGTTGCAGCCATGGGCGATATTGGCGAACGGCCCGCCATGGACAAAGGCCGGCGTGTTCTCCAGCGACTGCACCAGGTTGGGCTGCAGCGCATCCTTGAGCAGCACGGTCATCGCCCCGTCCGCCTTCAGATCACGCGCGTGGATCGGCGTGCGCTCGCGGGTATAGCCCACGATGATATCGCCCAGCCGCCGCTGCAGGTCGTGGATATCGGTCGCCAGGCACAGGATCGCCATGACCTCGGACGCCACCGTGATGTCGAACCCGGTTTGCCGCGGAAACCCGTTGGCCACGCCGCCCAGCGAACAGACCACGTCGCGCAGCGCCCGGTCGTTCATATCCATCACGCGGCGCCAGGTCACCCGGCGCTGGTCTATACCCAGGTCGTTGCCCCAGTAGATATGGTTGTCGATCATCGCCGCCAGCAGGTTGTGCGCGCTGGTGATCGCGTGGAAATCGCCGGTGAAATGAAGGTTCATGTCCTCCATCGGCACGACCTGCGCATAGCCGCCGCCCGCCGCGCCCCCCTTCATCCCGAAGCACGGGCCCAGGCTGGCCTCGCGGATGCAGATCGCGGATTTCTTGCCGATCCGCGCCAGCCCGTCGCCCAGGCCCACCGTGGTCGTCGTCTTGCCCTCGCCCGCGGGCGTGGGGTTGATCGCCGTCACCAGGATCAGCTTGCCGTTCGGGCGATCCTTCAGCCCCGCGATGAATTCGGCCCCCACCTTGGCCTTGTCATGGCCATAGGGCAGCAGGTCGCCCGCCGGGATCCCCAGCTTGGCGCCCACCTCCTGGATCAGGCGTTTCTCCGCCGCGCGGGCGATCTCGATATCGGTCTTGTGGGCCATTCTTCTTGTCCTCCCTCGGTCCGCCGGGCTCTGACGTCCCCGCGCTCCCTCAAATAGCGCCCTTCCCCCGCATTCAAAGCACAATTTGCGCCCCATGCTCCAGCACCCGCGGCCTGCCCGCCCATCCAGCCCCCGGTCTTTTTCTTGGGCCAAATACTCATCGCGGCCCGGCACGGGCCGCCCCGAAAAGGCGTGCGCCGCAGGCGCGCATCCAGACCGCGGACATGAAAAGGCCCACCACGGCAAGGGCGCGTGGCGGGCCTGTCTTTCGTCGCGGCAGCCTGTCCTCAGGTCGAGGGCTCGGGCTCGAAGCCCGGCTTGGCGCGCGGCTTGGTCTTCGGGATCGCCGTGACCGAAGGCGTGTCGCCCCCTTTCGGCGGCAGGTCCTCGTCATCGCCACGGTTCAGCGGTTCGCCGTTGATCACCTTCATGATCTCGGGGCCGGTCAGCGTTTCATACTCCAACAGGCCCTGCGCCAGCCGCTCCAGGTCGTCGCGCTTCTCGGTCAGGATCCGCTTCGCGGTCTCATAGCCCTGGTCCACCAGTTCCTTGACCTTGTCGTCGATCACCTTCTGGGTGGCCGCCGAATGGTTGGTCCCGCCGCCATAGGCGCCCAGATAGCTTTCCTGTTCGTTGGCGTAATCGACATAGCCCAGTTCCGCGTCGGCGAACCCGAACTGCGTGACCATCGCCCGGGCGATCCGGCTGACCTGCTGGATGTCGCTCGCGGCGCCGCTGGTGACGTTCTCCTTGCCGAACACGATCTCCTCGGCCACGCGCCCGCCCATCGCCATGGCGATCTTGGAGGTGTACTTGGTGTAGCTGACCGAAAGCTGGTCACGCTCGGGCAGCGACAGCACCAGGCCCAGCGCCCGGCCGCGCGGGATGATCGTCGCCTTGTGGATCGGGTCGTGCTGCGGCACGTTCAGCCCGACGATCGCGTGGCCGGCCTCGTGATAGGCGGTCAGCTTCTTCTCGTCCTCGGTCATGACCATGGACCGGCGCTCGGCGCCCATCATGACCTTGTCCTTGGCGTTTTCGAAATCCTCCATCGTGACGAAACGCCGGCCGACGCGCGCGGCCATCAGGGCGGCCTCGTTCACCAGGTTGGCCAGGTCCGCGCCCGAGAAACCGGGCGTGCCGCGCGCGATGATGCGCAGGTCCACGTCGGGGCCCAGCGGCACCTTGCGGGCATGCACGCCCAGGATCTTCTCGCGGCCCTTGATGTCGGGGTTGGGCACCTGCACCTGCCGGTCGAACCGGCCGGGGCGCAGCAGCGCGGGGTCCAGCACGTCGGGACGGTTGGTCGCGGCCACGATGATGATGCCCTCGTTGGCCTCGAACCCGTCCATTTCCACCAGAAGCTGGTTCAGCGTCTGCTCGCGCTCGTCATTGCCGCCGCCATAGCCCACGCCACGCGACCGGCCGACCGCGTCGATCTCGTCGATGAACACGATGCAGGGCGCGTTCTTCTTGGCCTGTTCGAACATGTCGCGCACGCGGGACGCGCCGACGCCGACGAACATTTCCACGAAGTCGGACCCCGAGATGGTGAAGAACGGCACGCCCGCCTCGCCCGCGATGGCGCGCGCCAGCAGCGTCTTACCCGTCCCCGGGGGGCCCACCAGCAGCGCGCCTTTCGGGATCTTGCCGCCCAGGCGGCTGAATTTCTGCGGGTTGCGCAGGAACTCGACGATCTCTTCCAGCTCTTCCTTGGCCTCGTCGATGCCCGCCACGTCGTCGAACGTCACGCGGCCATGCTTTTCGGTCAGCAGCTTGGCCTTGGACTTGCCAAAGCCCATCGCGCCGCCGCGCCCGCCGCCCTGCATCCGGTTCATCAGGAAGATCCAGATGCCGATCAGGATGATAAAGGGCAGAAGCGTGCCGATATAGGCCAGGATGCCGTTCTGCTCTTGCGGTTCGGCGCGGACATCGACGTTCTTTTCCAGCAGCCGGTCGGTGATGTCGGCCCCCCGGGGCACGATCGCGGTCACCGTGGTGCCGTCGGTCTCGCGGATCACGGCGCGCTCGCCATCCAGCGTGACACTCGCCACCTCACCGCTTTCGACGCTTTGCAGGAACTCGGTATAGCTGATGCTGCGCGAGGACATGGTGCCTTGTCCGCCGCTGAACAGGTTGAACAGGGCCAGGATCAGCAGGAACAGGACGACCCAGAATGCGATTTGACGCGCGTTGCCCACGGGCGATCTCCTTGAATGACGGCACGGGCGGGCCCGAAGGCCCGCCCATGGCCCTAAGATAGCGATTGGCCGCCCATGTTCAATGCGCGATGATCCGCTCGCTTAACGATGTTGCGAGCCGCGCCTGCCAGCCCGCGCCATGGCCGGCCAGCGGCGCGGCGACCAGCGTGTCGCCCCGCCAGACCGCCGGCGAGGCGAGCAGCGAGGCCCGCGGCAACCCCGCCTCGCGCCAGTCGGGACAGGCGGCCAGCCCCGCCGCGCCCAGCGCGCGCAGCTCCATCCCCGGCGCATATGGCCCCTCCAGCAGCCACCGCCCGTCCCAGGGCGTACCGGGCGCCGCGGTGGCGCGGGCCACCGCGGCCGGTTCGCGCGCGACGCGCAGCCCCTCCCCCGCGACCGACACCAGACAGCCATGCAGCGTGGCCCGGGGCGCGCGTGCCAGTGCTGCGCGCATGTCGGCCAGCGCCTCGGCCCGCGGCGGATACTCGGCCGAGGCGACCCAGCACAGCGCCGCGACCAGCAGGCGGCGCGCGATCTCGTCGGGCAGCGCCGCCAGCCCCGCCCGGTCGATCACCACGTCGCCGCGATCCGCGCGCGCGACCCGCGCCGCGGCATCCAGCGTGCAGGCCGCCAGCGCCGCGCGGGCCGAGGCCATGCGCCGCGCCACCGCCGCCAGACCGGCGGCCTCGATCCCAAGGGGCGCCAGGGCGGCCAGCGCGCGCCGCGCTTGCACCCGGTCGAACCGCGTATCCTCGTTCGACGGATCCTCGACCCAGCGCTGGCCACGTTCCGCCAGGTAGGCGCGCAACTCCGCCCGCGACAGCCCCAGCGCCGGGCGCAGCCATGTCACCCCCCGCGCCATGCGTGCGGGCGCCATCGCCGACAGCCCGTCCACCCCCGCGCCGCGGGCCAGCCGCATCAACACCGTTTCCGCCTGGTCGTCGCGGGTGTGGCCCAGCGCCACGCGCCCGATCCGCCGGCCCGCCGCCCAATCCGCGATCAGCGCGTATCGCGCCCGCCGCGCCGCGTCCTGCAGATTGCCCGTGCCGTCCCAGCCACCCCAGCGCAGCACGTCATGCGACACGCCCAGCCGCGCACAGGTGTCCGCCACGAAGCGCGCCTCGTCGGCGGCCTCGGGCCGCAGCCCGTGATCCACGGTGACGGCATGAACCGGCGGGCGCCCGCGCGCGGCCAGCGCGCACAGAACCGCCATGGAATCCCCGCCGCCCGACACCGCCACCCCCAGCGGCGCGTCGCCCGGGCAGGCCGCGGCCAGCGCCGCCTCGATCGCCCGGGCCGCCGGGCTCAATTGCACCCGATGGCGTCCATCGCGGCATCCGCGTCCTGCGCCTCGACCGAATCCGGGAACCGCGTGCCCACCTCGCCCAATGTCACGCAGGCCTCGCGGTTCTGGCCCAGCGCGTCCAGCGCAAGGCCCAGCTTGAACAGCGCGGCGGGCGCGTTCGGCCCGCCCGGGCTGCCCGAGAAACTGTCCAGATAGGCGCGCGCCGCGGCCGAGGTATCATCCTCGGCGCTCAGCGCCTCGCCGCGCAGGAAATGCGCCTCGCCCGACAGCGGGCTGCCCGGATAGGTCTCGGTGAAACGGCCGAACATCTCGGCCGCGCGGGCGGTCTCTCCGGCCTCCAGGGCTGCGCGGGCGGCGTCGAAATCGGCCCGTTCGCCCATCGCCAGTTCCGCCCCGCCATTGGCCTCGGGCGCGCGCACCGCCGGCGCGGGCCGCGCCATGTCCGCGCCGCCCAGCGTCGTCGTCTCGCCCAGCTGGCTGACATCGCCGCCTTCCAGCTCGACCAGCCGGAATTCCAGATCGCCGATCCGCCGGGTGCCGTCCTCGACCACCGTCTGGATGCGGAATTCCAGTTCCTCGGTCTTCGAAGTCAGCCGTTGCAATTCCTGCTCGATCGCGTCGATCCGCGCCAGCGCCGAGCCGCCCGCCAGCGCCCCGCCCGGCGCCCCGGTCGTCGACAGCTCGCGTTTCAGGCGCTGGATCTCGACATACAGCACCGACATTTCCTGGCGGATATCGGCCAGCGTTTCCTCGCGCGATTGCGCGGCGGCCGGTCCCCCGGCCGCCAGCATCACGCAAACGCCCAGCAACAGCGCGGCAATGCGCATGGTTGCCCCCTTACGCCCCGGCGCCCGCGGCGACCACGGTCACGGCGCGGCGGTTCTTGGAATAGCAGGCCTCGTCGGAACAGATTTCCAGCGGGCGTTCCTTGCCATAGCTGACGGTGCGCAGCCGGTTCGGCGACACCCCGCGCGACACCAGGTATTCCTGCACCGCGTTGGCCCGGCGCGCGCCCAGCGCAAGGTTGTATTCCCGCGTGCCCTGTTCGTCGGCATGGCCCTCGACGATGGCGGTATAGGCCGGGTTGTCGGTCAGCCAGCGCGCCTGCCCGTCCAGCGTGGCCCGCGCGGTGTCGGAGAGCGTGCTCTGGTCGACGGCGAACAGCACCCGGTCGCCGATGGTCTGGTTGAAATAGGCCACCGTCGTCGGGTCAGAGGCGGCGCCCAGCGCGCCATAGGCGCCCGCGCCCCCCGCGCCCCCCGCCCCCATGCCGAAGCGGTCGGGGTTGGAACAGCCGGCGACGGCCAGGGCGGCCACCACGAGAAGGGTCTTGGAAATCGGGGTCATTCGGGTCTTCCTTTTTTGTCGGGACCGGACCGATGGACGCATCCTATCAGCCGGATTTCGGTTTGAAAACGTGAGGTCTCAGGGCAAAAGCGGCGACCAGGCCGGGTCGGACGCGGCGCCCTGCACAGGCAACCGGCGCAGGTTGCGCCCGGTGATATCGACGGAATACAGCGCGGGCGCCCCCTGTGCCCCGGCGGTCTCGCGGGTGAACATCACCACCCGGCCATTGGGCGCCCAGGTCGGCCCCTCGTCCAGGAAGGACGCGGTCAACAGCCGTTCCTCGGACCCGTCGGTGCGCATCACGCCGATATGGAACCGGCCCTGGTTCTGCTTGGTGAACGCGATCATGTCGCCGCGGGGCGACCAGACGGGCGTGCCATAGCGCCCCTGGCCAAAGGAGATCCGCTGCGCCTCGCCCCCCGTGGCGGGCATGACATACAGCTGTTGCGTGCCCGACCGGTCGCTTTCGAACACGATCTGGCGGCCGTCGGGCGAATAGCTGGGCGCGGTCTCGATCGACGGCGCCGAGGTCAGCCGCGTGCGCCGCCCCGTTGTCAGGTCCAGTGTGAACAGGTCGGTATTGCCGCCCTGCGACAGCGAGAACACCACCTGCCGCCCGTCCGGCGCGAACCGCGGCGCAAAGGTCATCGTGCCGGGCTGTTCGTCCAGCGCGCGCCGCCCGGCGGTGGCCACGTCCAGCAGGTAGATGCGCGGGAACCCGGATTCATAGCTGGTATACAGCACCCGGTCGCCGGTGGGCGAGAACCGCGGCGCCAGCACGATGGACGAGGCATCGGTCAGGTAGGTCGCGTTCGCCCCGTCGTAATCCATGATCGCCAGCCGCTTCTGACGGGCGTCCTTGGGGCCGGTCTCGGCCACATAGACCACGCGGCTGTCGAAATAGCCGCCCTCGCCGGTGATCCGCGCATAGACCTGGTCGGCCACCTTGTGCGCCACCCGCCGCCAGCTGCCCGCCGGGCCGCCGAATTGCAGCCCGTCGCCCAGGGGCGCCTCGGAGAACACGTCGAACAGGCGGAACTTGACGTTCAGCCGCCCATTGCCGTCCAGCGATACCGCCCCGGTGACCAGCGCCTGCGCGTTGATCGCCTTCCAGTCGGCATATTGCACCGGGCTGTCGAAACTGGTGACCTGGCCGATATGCGCCTCGGCCGGGATTTCCCGGAACAGCCCCGTGCCCGCCAGGTCGGCGGCGACCACCCGGGCGATGTTCTGCGCGTATTCGGTGGCGGCCGCGTTCTCGGCCACGAAACCGGGAATGGCAAAGGGCAAGGGTTCGATCACGCCATCGTCGATCTCGATCCGCAGGGGGCCGGTCTGGGCCAGCGCCGGCAGCGTGCCCAGCGCCATGGCCAATGCCAGGGTCAGAATGCGCAACATCTATCGGATCCTCATGTTCTCGGGATTGAATGTCATCTCGATCTCGCGCCACTGGTCGTATTTTTCCACCGGCAGCGGAAAGCCCGAGGCGCCGCAGCGCACGATGGCGCGGCGCGCCGATTCATAGGTCTGGCGCGCCGCCGCCTCGGACCCGCCCACCCACGAGATCAGCCGGATCGTGTCGATCAGCGGCTTGCCGCTTTCGGCCATGTCGACACCGACCACGACCTGGGTGCGCATCGCCTCGGTCGACAGCGATCCCACGTTCCAGCAATTCGCCACCGCGATGCGCAGCGCGTCGCGCTCGCCTGCGGTCATCGGCGGGCCGGTCCGCGCGGTGCCGGTGCCGGGCCGCGCGGTTTCGGCGTTGCCCTCGGCCAGCGCGTCGGCGAGGGCGCCAGCCACCGCGTCGGCCAGCGCGTCCGGCGCAGGCGCCTCAGGGGCCGGTTCGGGTTCGGGCGCTGCGGCGGCCGGCGTTTCGGTCGTGGGCGCGGGCGGGCGCGGCGCCGCCGGGCGGGCCCGCGGGCGCGGCGAGGCCGCCATGGCCAGCCCCGTCTCGGGCCGTTCCTCGGCCTCGGTGACGATCTCGGTCGTGGCCTCCTCGCGGGCGGTCTCGCGCGGGTCCTCGGGCGGCGGGGTCGGTGCGGCGGCGTCGGGGCGTACCGCCTGGCTGGGCTGCTCGGCGATGGCCACGTCCTCGGGGGGCGCGGGCGCGGCCTCGGGGGCCACGCGCGGCGCGGGGCGCGGCGGCGCGGTGTCCACGACGGGCGCCTCGGGGGCATCCGGGGTCACCGGCGGCGGCGCGACCAGCGGCGGCAGGGTCTCGGTCACCTCGGCCTCGGGCGGGGGCTGGATCCCGCTGGTGTCGGGGGCCGCATCGGGTTCGGGCGTCTCCTGCGGGGCGGGCGATTCGGGCCGCTCAGGGCGGCGCTCGGGCGCGGGGGCGGGCCGGGGCGAACGTGTCACCGCGGGGGCCTCGGGGGCCTCGACCGCCTGCGCGGGCGCCTGCGGCGCGGCCGCGGGTGCGCTCAGCGCGGCGAATTCCTCACCCGACAGGATCGTCACGTCCGTCACCTCCATGGGCCGCGGCTTCGGCGCCCAGAACAGGCCGCCGAACAGCACCCACGCGATCAGGATCAGGTGCGCCGCCCCCGAGATATAGGTGCCGGTGTTCATGGCGCGGCCCTATTCGCCCGACCCGTCCAGCGCCGGCCCGCCGGTATCGGTCACCAGCCCGATATCGCGGAAGCCCGCCGCGTTCAGCGCCCCCATCACCTGAACCACGCGTTCATAGGCGATCGCCCCGTCCGCACGCAGATAGACCTTGTCGTCGTCGCGCTCGGCCGCGACCGCGCGCAGCCGCGGGATCAGCGCGTTCGCCTCGATCTCGGTTTCCTGCAACAGGATGCGCCCGTCCGCCGTCAGCGTGACGGCCAGCGGTTCCTCCTGCGCGGCCGGAAGCGCGTCGGCCGCCGTCTTCGGCAGCTCGACCGGCACCCCCACCGTCAACAGCGGCGCGGCCACCATGAAGATGATCAGCAGCACCAGCATCACGTCGACAAAGGGGGTGACGTTGATCTCGGACATGGCGGGCGGGTGGCGGCGGTGGCGCCGCACGCGCTTGCCGCCCGAATCCTGGCGGGGGGTCAGCGTCGCACCCATGGCCTAGGAATCCAGCTGGCGCGACAGGATGGTCGAGAATTCGTCGGCGAAGGATTCATAGCCGCCCACGATCCGGTCGCTGTCCGCCGACAGCTTGTTGTAGAACACCACCGCCGGGATCGCCGCGAGCAGACCCAAGGCGGTCGCCAGCAGCGCCTCGGCGATGCCCGGCGCCACCACGGCCAGGTTCGTGTTCTGCTGAAGCGCGATCTGCTCGAAGGCGTGCTTGATCCCCCAGACCGTGCCGAACAGCCCCACGAAGGGCGCCGTTGCCCCCACGGTGGCCAGGAACGACAGCCCGCCGTTCAGCGCCTCGGCCTGCTTGGCGATGGCCACGTCCATCGACCGGTCGATCCGCGCCGCCGCCCCCGCGATCAGCCGGCCGTCCTGCCGGTGGCTGCGGCGCCATTCCATCATGCCCGCGGCGAATATCTTTTCCGGCGCGGCCTGCGGGTCGGGGCCGATCTTGTCGAACAGCTCGTCCAGCGGCTCGCCCGACCAGAACGCCTCGTCAAAGCCCTCGGCCTCGACCTTGGCCTTGCGGAAATTGATGGATTTCTGGATGATGATCGCCCACGACCAGAAGGACGACAGGATCAACAGGATCATCACGATCTTCACCGTGAAGGTCGCGCGCGCGAAAAGCGCCAGCAAGGAGAAATCAATCTCCTGCGCCATCGCAAGGGTCTCGGTTTCCATGACGTACCGCTCGTTTGCTGGGGCCGTTGTTTTCCGGCCTTCATTACACCCGAGTCTACGCGGTTTTTAGGGGGATTGCCAACACATCCCTGTCAGCGCGGGCCGGCGCCTATGGCGTGGCCGGCAATTGGCGGAACTCTGCCGGCAGGCGGGTCGGACGCCCGGTTTCGCCCAGCGCCACGATGGTCACCCGCGCGGTGAACAGCACCGTTTCGCCCCGCATCACCCGCTGGTCCAGGACCAGCCGCGCGGGCGTGACCTCGGCCACCTCGGTCTCGACCTCCACCAGGTCGTCGAACCTGGCCGGGCTCAGGTACTCCGCCTCGACCCGGCGCACCGCGAACACGACGCCGTGGTCCGCCTTCAGCCGGTTCTGGTCCACCCCGATCCCCCGCACCCACTCGGACCGCGCGCGTTCGATGAATTTCAGGTAGTTGGCGTAATAGACGATCCCGGCAAGGTCGGTATCCTCGTAATAGACGCGGCACTGGAAGCGGTGGGTCATGTGTTGTCCGTCTTGATGAGGCCCGAGAACCCGGCCACCGCCAACAGCGACAACGCCCAGCCCGCCCCGATATGCAGCCACAGGTAGGCCCGCGCCCAGCGCCCGCGCGGCTTGCTCTCGTCGGGCACCCAGTAGGACTGCATTTCCAGCGAGACGACCGGAACCAGCGTGTCGATCGAATAGATGAAGGCGTTGAACCGGGGATAGGCGGCCGCCTCGGGCTGGTCGAGGAAACAGGCGACCTGGTGGGGATAGGCGGCCGCCGTCGCCTGCCCCTCGGCGCATCGGGTCCACTCGGCCTGGCGCAGGATCATCGGGGCGTTCGGCTTGATCTCGCCGAAGCCCGCCGAATTGGCGAAGACGATCCAGCCGGTCAGGAAGAACCCCATCGCCCAGGTCGCGGCACTCTGCGGCCTGCGGCCATAGCCGACGACCCCGCCCAGGATCGCGTCCCACAGGCGCAGGAACGCCAGTTTCAGCCACAGGCCGATCACCCGGTCGGTATGCGGCCGGACGCCTGCGACGGGCGCGGCCCGGTCCCGGTCGGCCCGCGCCCGGGCCAGCCGCCGGGTCACCCGGTCCCGCCGCGCGGCGCGCTGCCGCCTTTCCTTCTCGATCAGGATCGCGCGGGCCTCGGCCCCATGGCCCATCTCGCGCAACACCCTGGCGCACTGCTCCCAGGGCTGCGGCCAGAACTCGGCACCCCACCGGCTTTCGTCCTGCAGCGACAGCCAGCGGATGCGCGCGGCGGCGTCGACCGGGCCGCCCGTGAAGGCGCCATAGCGGCAGCGGTCGAGAAGCAGGTCGCCCTGCTTCGGCCAGCAGGCGGGATCGTCGTTGATATCCCCGATCTCCGCCGCGGTCAGGTCCAGCGCCCCGTGCAGCTCCGCCCCGTCCCGCAGGAAGAATGCGCCGTCGAGGTGCAGGCCTTGGAGGGTGAGCGCCCTGCCCCTCTTCACTGCTGTCAACCGTGCGCCCTCGCAAGTCAGAACCCCGCGAAGCTTCGCGCTGAGCAACCGTACCTCCCCCTGCGCCTCCACGCCGCGTAGGAAAACACTGCCCCGCGCCTCCAGACCGTCGGCGGACAGCGCATAGCCGTTCTCGCCCGCCGTCAGCCGCGCGCCGTCGCAGTCGAGACTTCCGCCCACCTTCGCCCCGACCAGCCGCACCTCCCCCTGCGCCTCCACGCCGTCCAGGACAACGCTGCCCCGCGCCTCCAGACGGTCGGCGGACACCGCCCTGCCCCCCTTTCCCGCCGTCAGCCGCGCGCCCTCGCAGCCAAGGTCCCCGCCCAGCTTCGCCCCGATGAGCCCGATCTCGCCTTTCGCGACAACCTTTCGTAGAAAAACGAAGCCTTTAGCATCCAGCCCGTGCGCCGACAGCGCCCGGCCCTCCTGCCCTGCCGTCAGCCGCGCGCCGTTGCCGTCGAGGTCCCCGCCCAGCGTCGCCCCGCCCAGCCGCACCTCCCCCTGCACCTCCGCGCCGCGCAGCACCACGTCGCCCCGCGCTTCCAGCCGGTCAGCCTCAAGCCCCGGCAGGGCGCTGCCGTTCAGGCCCAGCGTGTCGATCTGCGCGCCGCGGAGGACCGGTGCGGCATGGAACCGGCAGTTCATCACCCAGACATCCCGCGGGATGCGGGCGCCTTCGAGGTCCAGCTCCCCGGTAATCCGCGCCCCGAAAACCCGCACGCCCCACTCGGGCACGTCCAGATCGTCGAAGCCGTCGAGGACCAGGGAGCGCAGGAAGGCGGCCGTCACCTGCCGCTCCGGCCCCGCCCCCGGCCCGGGGCGCGTGCCGTCGCCCAGGACAACCTCTTTCCCATCCCACAGCCTGTCGCGGATCTCCTGCTCCGCCGGGGTCAGGTCGAACTCGCTCAGCTTCCGTTTCACTGCACGCCCCCCACCCGCGCCGCGAGCCGCAGCGCATGCGCCGGGTCGCGCGCCATCACCGGCATCACCGGGTCGTAGCCCGCGCGGATCACCCCGGCAATCTCGGGGCGCAGGACCAGCGTGCCCTCGGGCGTGCGGGCCAGCGGGCTTTGGTCGGTGAACGCCCGGTCGGACCACAAGAGGATCACCTGCACCATCTGGTTCAGCGCGATCGCCTCGGCGGGCAGCTGCGCCAACTCGTCATCCATGCGGACGAAGACGAAGGCCGCCTTGATCCCGCCCCCCTCGTCGAAGCGGAAGAACCGGTACTGGTTGGCGCCCGCCGCCTGCAACCGCTCGACCAGCGGGCCAAGGTCGGGCACCAGCCGGTCGAGATTCGGCACCTGGGGCAGTTCGGCCCAGTCGCGGAAGAAGAACACCATCAGGTTCGCGCCCAGTTCCGGGTCGGTCTCGGCCATCTGGTGACCGGCCAGCGCCACCACCGCCTCGGCCGCGCCCTTGACGGTGGCCAGCGTCTCCTCGGCCACGCCGAAGACCACCGGCGCGATGGGCCGCCCCCAGCGCGCGAAGAGATAGGACCCGTCGCCCCGGGTGAACAGCGCCTCGACCGCCTCGGGGCTCATGGCAGGGCCCTTTCCGCCGCATAGGCCGCCACGGCCGGGTCGGCCAGCACGTCCGGCCGGCCGAAAAAGCGGGGTGCGCGCCTTGCGTCCAGGAACACCGCCACCGGCGCGCCGTCGCTGATGCGCAAACCCCAGACCCCCGCCACCGCGTTGCACTGATGCGCCATGCAGCCCGCCCCGAACACCCAGTCGCCGCGGCGCACCGGGTTGCCGCCCACCGCGACGCGGCGGCGCAATTCGTCGATCTGCGCCAGGTCCATGATCGCGCCAAAGCGGGCCAGTTCGGATGCATCGTCGAAGATCATCCCCGAATGCCCTCCCAGCCAGCGGGTCACGTCCTGCCCCGCCCCCGCGGGCGCCGCCCCCGCCGGTGCCGGCGCGATCGCCGTCTCGGTCAGGGCCACCCCGTCAAAGGCATAACGGCGGATGTCGACCCGGATATCCGGGTCCTCGATATCGACCTCGATCCGGCCCGCCTCCAGCCGCACCTCGCGGACCGGGCCAAGGCAGCCGCCCATCGCGTCGCTGCGGGTGACCCGCCCCTGGCCGATCTGGATCACGATCAGCGACAGCGGACACATGTTGCCGCCGTGGCTGGTCTCGACCACGACCCAGTCGAACGGCTCGTCGGCACGCGCAAAGGCGCCCTTCAGCTTCACCCACCGATCCGAGGCCAGCGGGGTGGCCATCCCGCCGAAGAACACGCCCGTCTCTCCGGCCGAGATCGGCGCGACCGAGACCATGCCGAACCGGGTCTGGATCGCGTCGTACTCGCCCAAGGTGACGGGCTGGGCGCACAAGGGCGTGGCGGCAAGGGCGATCAGGGCGGCAAACCGGCGCATGGTCAGGCTCCGTCGAACAGGTCGGTCTGGCCGGGGGCGCGCGGCGCGGGCAGGCCCAGATGGGCCCAGGCCTTGGCCGCCAGCATCCGGCCGCGGGGGGTCCGCTGGATCAACCCCTGTTGCAGCAAGTAGGGTTCGATCACCTCTTCCAGCGCGTCGCGCGATTCCGACAGCGCGGCGGACAGCGTCTCGATCCCCACCGGGCCGCCCGCGTAATTCTCGGCGATCAGCCGCAGGTAGCGGCGGTCGGCGCCATCCAGGCCCATCGCGTCCACCTCCATCCGGGTCAGGGCATGGTCGGCCACCGCGCGGGTGATCCGCCCGTCGCCCTCGACCAGCGCGAAATCGACGACCCGGCGCAACAGACGCCCGGCGATCCGCGGCGTGCCGCGGGCGCGGCGCGCGATTTCCCTCAACCCGTCCGCATCGGCGGGCACCCCCATCAGGCGCGCCCCGCGCGAGACGATCTGTTCCAGTTCCGCGTCGGTATAGAATTGCAGCCGCACGGGAATGCCGAACCGGTCGCGCAAGGGCGTCGTCAACAGGCCCAGCCGCGTCGTGGCGCCGACCAGCGTGAAGGGCTGCAACTCGATCCGCACGGTGCGCGCGGCCGGCCCCTCGCCGATCACCAGGTCCAGCTCGAAATCCTCCAGCGCGGGATACAGCACCTCTTCGACCGCCGGGTTCAGGCGGTGGATCTCGTCGATGAACAACACGTCGCGCGATTCAAGATTGGTCAGGATCGCCGCCAGGTCCCCCGCCTTGGCCAGCACCGGGCCCGAGGTCATGCGGAAATTCACGCCCAGCTCGCGCGCGACGATCTGGGCCAGCGTCGTCTTGCCCAGGCCCGGGGGGCCGTGGAACAGCGCGTGGTCCATCGCCTCGCCCCGCTGGCGCGCGCTTTGCAGGAAGACGCGCAGGTTGGCGCGCGCCTCGGCCTGGCCGATGAACTCGTCCAGCGTGTCGGGGCGCAACGCGCGGTCGGCATCCTCGGGGCGGCGGTCGGGGCGCAGGGTGGGGTCGGGTTCGGTCATGGCTCAGCCTTTGGGGGCCAGCAGTTTCAGGGCGGCGCGGATCAGCGCGGGCGTATCGGCCCCGGGCGCCTCTCCGGCGGCCTGGGCGACGGCGCCCGCGGCCTCGGACGGAGCATAGCCAAGGTTGCCCAGCGCCGACAGGGCCTCGGCCTGCGCGCTGGCCGAGGGCGCGGGGCGCGGCGGCGCCGCCTCGATCACCGGCGTATCGGCCGGCGCCATGCCGCTGGCCGCCGCCAGCGTCCCGCCCAGCGCCATCACGCCCGGCGCCTTGCCCTTCAACTCGTTCACCACACGCTGCGCGATCTTGGGCCCGACGCCCGGCGCGGCCTTGATCGCGCCCCAGTCGCCCAGCGCAATCGCCCGGCCCACGCCCTCGGCCCCCAGCGTGCCCAGAATCGCCATCGACGCCTTGGCGCCGATCCCCTGCACGCCCATCAGCAACCGGTGCCATTCGCGTTCGTGCAGCGTGGGAAAACCGTACAGCTGCAGCAGATCCTCGCGCACCAGAAGGTCGGTGAACAGCGCCACCGCCTCGCCCGGGCCGGGCAGCGCGGCCAGCGTCCGGTCGGACACCTGCACGATATAACCCACGCCGCCCACGTCGATCATCACGTGGTCGGGGCCGCGATGGATCAGCCGCCCGGCGATGCGCCCGATCATGCGCCCGCCTTGGCCAGCGCCGCGGCCAGCCGCCCGCCCGAGGCCAGGTGGAACGCGTGGCACATCGCGATGGCCAGCGCATCCGCCGCATCGGGACCCGCGATCTTGATGCCGGGGAATTGCAGCCGCACCATGTGTTCCACCTGCCGCTTGTCGGCATGCCCCACGCCGACCACCGCCTTCTTGACCGCGTTGGGGGCGTATTCGCCCACCGCGAGCCCCGCCTTTGCCGGCACCAGCAACGCGATACCGCGGGCCTGGCCCAGCTTCAGCGTGCCGGCCGCGTCGCGGTTGACGAAGGTCTGTTCGACCGCCGCCGCCTCGGGGGCGTGCCGGGCCATGATCTCGGACAGTTGGTCGTGCAGCGACAACAGCCGTTCGGCCAGCGTCGCGCCCGCCGAAACGCATTGGCCGTTCGCCACATGCGACAGCCGCCCGTTATCCTGCTCGATCACGCCCCAACCGGTGCTGCGAAGGCCGGGATCGACGCCCAGAACGCGCATGCGCACCCCGCTTTCCTGTGTCTTTTCGGACGCAGTAGCACGAAAAGCGAACATCGGCCAGCGGCAATCGCGGCCCCGCCGCATCGCGTGCTGCGCGCCGGGCGCAGCAGCGGGCGGCCGGAATCGCCGCCTCATGGCCTGGAAACGACATTTTCCGGGCGACTGTTTTCCGTTCTCTAACAAAGTGTTAGCGTATCGTCGCGCCATGCAGCGCCTGCATGCGTCCCATGCGATTTTTCCGGCTTGTGCGGCGCAGGCCGGGCGCCTAGCTGCCAAACCACGAACCAAGTGCAAGACCCCTTGCCCGACCGTGGAAGGACGACGAGAGATGGCTGTTTACACCACCACCCGCCCCCATCTGAACGGCCGCCTTTTCGGAGGCCGTCTGCACCGCCTGCTGCCCGATCTCATGGGCGCGCTGGCCGCCTGGAACGATGCCCGCGTCACCCGCAACGCGCTGTCGCGCCTGTCGGACCGCGAGCTTGACGATATCGGGCTGTGCCGCGCCGATATCGACCGCATCACGCGCTGATCCCCGTTGCCCGCCGGGCACGGGCCCGCGCGGGCGCCGTTGCGCCCCTCACGCAACGCGAAGGCCCCGGTCGGACAATCCGGCCGGGGCTTTTCACATCGGCATGTCGGGGGGCGCGGCGATCAGCCCAGCAGGCCCACCAGCCTGACCATCTCGCCCGCCATCCATTCGGTGACCGGGTCGATCTGCATGATATAGATAGAAACCTGCTGCACGACCGAGTCGCCCGCCGCGCTTTCCAGCCGCTGGTGATAGCTGATCGGGCCGATCTGGGCGAGGATCAGCGCCTTGACCACGACCACGGCCAGCGCGATCGTCCCAAGCGAGCGCCACAACGGAATCCGCCCGGACAGGCCACGGCGATAGCGGGACCGGCCCATCGTGCCCGGCGCCTCGAAGCCATAACCCTTGCGATGCATCCGCTCCAGCTTTGCCAGCCGGCCGCGAAACTCTTCGTATTGCGGATCGTACATGGCCCAGTTCCTACACACCCAACCATGACGATAATGCGTGGAAAAAAGGGCGAAATTGCGGCCTAACCCGCGGATTTCCGAAGACAAAGCGTGACCCAGTCGCCGATTTCCTCGCGCTCGTGGACAATCAGCCCGGTTTCCCCGTAACACGCCGCCACCTCGTCGCCCTGTTCCACCAGCAGACCCGACAGGATCGCATAGCCGCCCGGGGCGATTCGCGCCGCCATGTCGGGGGCCAGCGCCATCAGCGGCGCCTTCAGGATATTGGCGAACACCAGGTCGTAGGGCGCCGCGGCGTCCAGCTCGGGGTGGTCGAACCCCGCCGCCTCCAGGCAGCGCACCCGCCCCGCCAGGCCGTTCGCGGCCACGTTCGCCTCGGCCACCTCGACGGCGACCGGGTCGATGTCGGACGCCAGCACCGGCACCTGCCACAGCCGCGCCGCCGCCATCGCCAGAACCGCCGTGCCGCAGCCGATATCGGCCACCGCGCGCGGCGCGATGCCGGCCGTGGCCAGCCGGTCCAGCGCCCGCAGACAGCCCTGCGTGGTGCCGTGATGCCCGGTGCCGAACGCCATCGACGCCTCGATCAACAGCGGGATACAGCCCCCGGGCACCCGGTCCGCATCGTGGCTGCCATAGACGAAGAACCGCCCCGCCTCGACCGGGGCCAGCTCGCGTTTCACCTTGGCCACCCAGTCGGTTTCCGGCAGTTCCGACACGATGAATTCGCGCGCCCCATGCATCGCGGCCAAAAGCGCAAGGCCCGCGGCATCGGGCGTCTCGGTGAAATAGCCGCCCACCTCCCACAGACCCGACCCGTCCTCGATCTCGAACACGCCGACCCCGCTGGGCGCGGGGTCCAGCCGCTCCATCGCCTCGCCCAATGCCTCGGCCCGGGCCGGGCCCGACAGGGTGGTCAACGCGGTATAGGTGGGCATGGGCGATCTCCTTGGCAGGCGGGGCTGACCAGCGCCTAGGCCCCGGGCGCGGCCGGGTCAAGCGCCGCGATCACCCGCCCGGCCGGGATGACGGCCCCCGAGGCGCGGCACGCCGCGTCACCGGGCGGTCCAGCCACGCCGCGGCCTCGCGCTCCACCCTTCGCCGGGACCGCCAGCGCCCCCCATGGATCAGCCCGCCGCCCCGGCCAGCGCCCCGCCCGGGGCCCGGAACGGGGGACGCGCCCGCATCGCGGACCCGAACCGCCGACGCACCGGCCGCACCCCGCGGGCGCCTGCGGCTCAGGCCTCCGTGCCGATGGGGCAACGCACCCCGGTCCCGCCCAGCCCGCAATAGCCGCCCGGATTCTTGGCCAGGTATTGCTGGTGATAGCCCTCGGCATAATAGAATGGCGGCGCGGGGCGGATCTCGGTGGTGATCGCCCCGTAACCGGCGGCGTCCAGCCGCGCCTGATAGGCCGCCCGGCTGGCCTCGGCCGCGGCGGCCTGCGCGTCGGTAAAGGTATAGATGGCCGAACGGTACTGCGTGCCCCGGTCATTGCCCTGGCGCATGCCCTGGGTGGGGTCATGCCCCTCCCAGAAGGCGCGCAACAGCGCGTCATAGCCGATCTGCGCGGGGTCATGGACCACGCGCACCACCTCGGTATGGCCGGTGCGCCCGGTGCACACCTCGTCATAGGTCGGGTTCGGGGTAAAGCCCCCCGCATAGCCCGCCGCCGTCATCCACACGCCCGGCAACTGCCAGAACTTGCGCTCCACCCCCCAGAAACAGCCCATGGCGAACACCGCCTCCTCCATCCCCTCGGGCAAGGGCGCCTTGAGCGGGCGGTGAAAGACGTGGTGCATCTCTGCGGTCGGGATCGGATCGGGGCGGCCGGGCCAGGCATCGGCCTCGGCCACCATGTCGGTCTTGCGGCTGAGAAAGGAAAACATGCGTCGAACATCCCTCGTCGATTTCCGGGCAACGATATAGCGTGCCCAGCCGCCCCGCCCAGAGGCACCGCCGGTGGCAGGCACGGGTTTCGCCTTGGCTTCGCCAAGGCAACCGGGGCCAGACCCAAACCGTCACACAACTGCCGGGGGCGTCAGCCCCCGGCCCCGGTCGCCGCGCACCAGCGCGGCGAAACCCAAGCCACCAAAGCGCCAGAACGGTACGGACCCACGCTCCAGCCATGCCCAACCGCCCCACCCGGCCGCGTCCCCGCAGGCCGGAATCCCCCAGACCACCCGCATGCGGTCCAAGGCAAAACTCCCCCACGATCCAACGCCGGGGGCGCAGCCCCCGGCGCCGGTCGCCGCGCGTAAGCGCGGCGAAACCCCTCTGCTTTCCCCTTGCCGATCGCCCGGACCCACGCGCCCCGCCCTCCAAAACCTGAAACGCGACAACCGTGCCCGCCAAGGCCCCCCGCCGATCGCACGACCACAGCCCCAAGGCGGCCCGACCGGTCGCCCTGGCCCGGCGCACCCCACCGATCCCGGAAACACCCCGCCCTCCAACGCCGGGGGCGCAGCCCCCGGCGCCGGTCGCCGCGCGCAAGCGCGGCGAAACCCGAACCTCGGACAAACCCGCCGGATCAGGCGCGGCGGCCCGGCCCGGCTGCCGCTCGTCCGTCCTCCCGCACCGCCAGGGTCAGACCGCCCGCCCCGTGCCGCCCTGGGGCGGCCCGGCCCGTGTCACCGCGCCGCTCACATCCTGCCAGGCGCCGGGCACCAGCGCGATCCCCAGCACGCGCTCGGGGTTGGTGGGCGGCGGCATCTCGACGCCCTCCAGCTTCTCGAACCCGAACCGGCCATAATAGGGCGCATCGCCCACCAGCATCACCCGGCCGAACCCCAGCACCCGCGCCCGCTCCAGCGACTCGCGGATCAGCATCGCCCCCAGCCCCTCGCCCTGCCGCGTCGGGTGCACCGCCACCGGCCCCAGCAAAAGCGCGGGCGCCCCGCCCACCAGCACCGGCCAATAGCGGATCGCGGCGGCCAGGATCCCGTCGCCGTCGCGCGCGGTCAGGCACAGCCCCGGCACCGGGTTTACCCCCTCGCGCAGCCGATAGGACGACAGCGCCGAGCGCCCCGGCGCAAAGCAGAGGTCGTAAAGCGCCTCCACCTCCCACCAATCCTCTGCCGTTTCCTCGGCCACCCGGAACAAGGCTGCCCTCCGTCCTGCTGGAAACGGCCCTAGCACGCGGCTATGACGGGGGCAAACGCACGAAAAAGGCGCGCCATGTTCTACCGCCCCGCCGACGGCCACCCGTTGCCGCACAACCCGTTCAACGCCATCGTCACGCCGCGCCCCATCGGCTGGATCTCCACCCGCGGCGCGGACGGGAGGGACAACCTCGCGCCCTACTCCTTCTTCAATGCCGTCGCCTACGACCCGCCGCAGGTGATGTTCGCCTCGACCGCGGCGAAACCCGACCGCGACGGCACCAAGGACAGCGTGGCGAACATCCGCGACACCGGCGTCTTTTGCGTGAACATCGTCGAATACGCCGCCCGCGACGCGATGAACGCCACCTCGGCCGCGCTGCCGCGCGAGGTGGACGAATTCGCCCATGCCGGCCTGCCCAAGGCGCCATGCGACACCATCGACTGCCCCCGCGTCGCCACCGCGCCCGCGAACCTGGAATGCCGCCTGACGCAGATCGTGCAGCTGCCCGGCGCAGCCAATTTCGTCGTCTTCGGCGAGGTCACCGGCATCCACCTGCGCGACGATTGCATCGTGGACGGGCGTTTCGACGTCACGCGCTTCCAGCCGCTGGCGCGGATGGGCTATCGCGATTACGCCGTGATCCGCGAGGTGTTCGCGTTGAATCGCCCCGGCGAACAGGGCGAATAGCCGGGCCGTTCCCGCCTGCGGCCAAGCTTCGGCTTTGCGCCCGGCGCGCGGCCCCCTAAAAGGGGCGCCGACTCGCACTATCAACGATCCGAACGAGAGGGGCGGACCACATGGAACGGATGATCGCGGTGATCGGCGGCTCGGGTGTCTACGACATCGACGGGCTGGAGGATGCGCGCTGGCAGGCGGTGGACAGCCCCTGGGGCACGCCGTCCGACGAGATCCTGACCGGCACGCTGGACGGGGTGAAGATGGCCTTCCTGCCGCGCCACGGCCGGGGCCACGTGCATTCGCCCTCGACCGTGCCCTATCGCGCCAATATCGACGCGCTGAAACGGCTGGGCGCGACCGACGTGGTGTCCGTGTCCGCCTGCGGATCGTTCCGCGAGGAAATGGCACCCGGCGATTTCGTGGTGGTCGAACAGTTCATCGACCGCACCTTCGCCCGCGAGAAAAGCTTTTTCGGCCAGGGCTGCGTCGCCCATGTCAGCGTGGCGCACCCGACCTGCGGGCGCCTGTCGGCCCATTGCCTTCAGGCCGCCCGCGACGAGGGCATCACCATCCACCAGGGCGGCACCTATCTCGCGATGGAAGGCCCGCAATTCTCGACGCTGGCGGAATCGAAGCTTTACCGGGAAAACTGGGGCTGCGACGTGATCGGCATGACCAACATGCCCGAGGCGAAACTCGCCCGCGAGGCCGAGCTTTGCTATGCCTCCATCGCCATGGTCACCGACTACGACTGCTGGCACCCCGACCACGACGCGGTCGAGGTGGCCGATATCGTCAAGACGCTGATGGGCAACGCCGAAAAGGCCCGCGCCATGGTCACCCGCCTGCCGGGCCTGCTGGGGGCGCACAAACCCTGTGACAAGGGCTGCGATACGGCGCTGGAATACGCGATGATCACCGCGCCGGAAAAACGCGACCCCGCGCTGGTCGCGAAACTCGACGCGGTCGCGGGGCGCGTGCTGAACCGCTAGACGACCCCTGCCAGCAACATCCCCAGGTAGACCCCATAGGCGAGGACGCAGACCGCGCCCTCGCCGCGGGTGATCCGCGCCCCGGTGCCCGCCACCACCAGAAGCGCCGCGGTCGCGGCCAGCATCACCCAGACGTCCAGCCGCAGGATCTCGGCCGGCACCGCCAGCGGCACGACCAGCGCGGTCGCCCCCAGGATGCCCAGCAGGTTGAAGATGTTGCTGCCGATCACGTTGCCGATGGCCACCCCGCTTTCGCCGCGCCGCGCCGCCATCACGGACGTGACCAGTTCCGGCATCGAGGTGCCCACCGCCACGATGGTCAGCCCGATCACCGCCTCGGACAGCCCCGCCGCCTGCGCCAGCCCCACCGCGCCCGCCACCAGCATCCGCGCCCCCGCCAGCGTCAGCCCCAGCCCCACCAGCATCAGCCCCGCCGCCACCACCGGCCGGTCGGGCGCCTCCAGCGTGGCGGCCTCGGCCTCGTGCAGGGCCGCCACCGGGCCGTCGCGGCGCCGGTCGGCGCGGATCGCCACCGTGATGTAACCGGCCAGCAGCGCCAGCCCCAGCGCCCCGGCCCAGCGCTCGACACTGCCCGTCAGCAAGGCCGCCACCGCGACCAGCGACACCACCGCAAGCACCGCGCCATCGCGCCGGAACGCCGCCGCCTCGACCGCCAGCGGGCGCACCAGCGCGGCCAGCCCCAGGATCAGCAGGATATTGGCGATGTTGCTGCCGACCACGTTGCCGATCGCGATCCCCGGCGCCCCGGCCAGCCCCGCCTGCAGGCTGGTCACCAGTTCCGGGGCCGAGGTGCCGAACCCCACGAAGGTCAGCCCGATCACCGCCGGCGACACGCCGATCAGCCGCGCCACCGCGACCGCCCCGCGCACCAGCATTTCGCCGCCCGCGATCAGCACCACCAGGCCGGCGCACAGCAGGACGATATCCATGTCGGGTTTTCCTCGGGGCCCGGGGCGCAGGACCGGCGGGGGCCGGGCCGGGCCGCCGCCCGATGCACCTGAGGATCGCACCGCCCGCTTTCAAGCCCCCCGCAACGGCCCGGCCCCGCCGCCTAGGATTTTCGCGCCGACGCCTTGGCGTGCTGCTTCATGAAACCGCGGATGAAGGCCCGGATTTCACGGGCCGCGCTGGTGTCCAGCTCCTTGCACAGGGCGACGAAATCATCTCGCTCGTCCTTGTCCAGGCGCAGGACCAGCTGGCTGTCCTTCTTGCCCGCCTTCTTGCCCATGCGCCCCCCGGCGTTGATTTTTGCCTATGCGATGTATATACATTACATATTAACCGCAGGACGCCATCCCGCGGCAAGAGCAAAAAAGAAGGGAACGGCAAAATGATGCTTCAATCGGCGCAGGCACTTCTGATGCGGGACCGGATGGACTGGCGCAAGCCGCATCTGAACTGGATTTCCGACCGCTATTACAGGTATTTCCGCACCTCCCGGGGCTGACCGGGGCGGCGGGGCACGCGGCATTCGGCGCCCTTGATCGCGGCGCGCGCATCGGCCAAACCGGGCGCGACAGACCGAAAGGGCCCCCCGACATGCAGCAAAGCACCTCCGTCAAGGATTACATCCGCACGATCGTCGACTTCCCCCACGAGGGGATCATGTTCCGCGACGTGACCACCCTGTTCGCGAACCCGCGCGGCTTCCGCATGGCCATCGACCAGCTGCTGCACCCCTATGCGGGGATGCAGATCGACAAGGTCGTCGGCCTCGAGGCGCGCGGCTTCATCCTGGGCGGCGCCATCGCGCACCAGCTGTCCAAGGGCTTCGTGCCGGTCCGCAAGAAGGGCAAGCTGCCGGCCGCCACCATCGCCGAGGAATACCAGCTGGAATACGGCTCCGCCGTGGTGGAAATCCACGACGACGCGCTGTCGGCGGGCGAAAAGGTGCTGATCGTCGACGACCTGCTGGCCACCGGCGGCACCGCCGAGGCCGGGATCAAGCTTTGCGAACGGCTCGGCGCCGAGGTGATCGGCTGCGCCTTCGTCGTCGACCTGCCCGATCTCGGCGGCCGCCGCCGGCTCGAGGCGCTGGGCATCGACGTCCACGCGCTCTGCGACTTCGCCGGCCACTGATCGCCACCGTCCGCCCGGCAGGGCCACGCTGGGAAAGGGCGGCAAAGGGGGCGGGGGCGTCAGCCCCCGCCCCCCCGGTCGCCCCGGCGCAGCCGGGGCGAAACACCCGCTCCCCAGACCCAGCCCAACGATCCGGCCCGGCCGCCCGTCACATCGCCCTCCCGCCCGGGGGCGTCAGCCCCCGGCCCCGGTCGCCCCGGCGCCAGCCGGGGCGAAACACCTGCAAAGCTCTCCCACCCCGACCCGTGCCGCCAACCGCCCGCGGCACCGCCGACCCGGTCGCCCGCCAATCGCCCTCGGCATCCAGCAGCCAGCCCCCTTTCGCGGGCCGTGCCCCCCGCCCCCCGCCAAGCTGCCGCCTCTCCCGCCCCTCACCCACCGCGCCAAACGCCAAGGGGCCGGGGGCGCCAGCCCCCGGCCCCGGTCGCCTTGGCGAAGCCAAGGCGAAACCCCTCAGCCCCGCGCGCGCAGGATCACGCCGGGGTTCAGGATCCCCGCCGGGTCCAGCGCGTCCTTGATCGCCCGCATCGCCGCCAGCTTGACGGGATCGCCATAACGCTCCAGGTCCTCGACCTTCAACCGCCCCACCCCGTGCTCGGCGCTGACCGACCCGCCCAGCGCGTGCACCAGGTCATGCACGCAGGCCTTGATCGCCGCGCGCTTGTCCTCGTGATCGGCGCGGGTCTCGCCCGGCACCGGGAACACGTTGTAATGAAGGTTGCCGTCGCCCACATGGCCGAAGCAGTTGACCCGGAAATCCCCGATCCGCGCCAGCGCCGGCCCGGCCTGCGCGATGAAGTCCGGGATCGCCGACAGTGGCACCGAGATGTCGTGCGACGAGATCGCCCCGATCCGCCGGTTCGCCAGCGGCAGGCTTTCGCGCACCGCCCAGAACCCGGCCCGCTGCCCCTCCGATTGCGCGATCAGCCCGTCCGACACCAGCCCGGCCGCCTCGGCCTCGGCGAACAGACCCACCAGCGCCTCGTCCGGCGACAGCCCCGCGCCCAGCCCAAGGTCGATCAGCACCGTCCACTCGGGCGCACGGGCCCAGGGCAGGCGGATCTCGGGCATGGTCTCGGCCAGGAAATCGAACCCCTGCCGGTGCATCAGTTCAAAGGCCGACACCCCCTCGCCGATCCGCCCCTGCGCCAGCGCCAGCAGGTCCAGCGCCGCCTGCGGATCGCGCACCGCCATCAGGGCCGCCCCCGTCGCCGCCGGCACCGGCGCCAGCCGCAGCGCGGCCGCCGTGATGATCCCCAGCGTGCCCTCCGCCCCGATCAGCAGGTGGCGCAGGTCATAGCCGGTATTGTCCTTCCTCAGCCGCTTCAGCCCGTGCAGGATCGACCCGTCCGGCAGCACCGCCTCGACGCCCAGGCACAGATCGCGCGCATTGCCATAGCGCAGCACGTTCACGCCGCCCGCATTCGTGGCCAACAGCCCGCCGATCCGCGCCGACCCTTCGGACGCCAGCGACAGCGGGAACAGCCGCCCCTCGGCCTCGGCCGCCGCCTGCACCTCGGCCAGGATCGCGCCCGCCTCGGCGATCAGCACGTTTTCCGCGGGGTATACCGCGCGCACCGCCCGCATCCGCTCCAGCGTGACGATCACCGGCGCGGGGCCGTCCGCCATGATCTGCCCGCCCACCAGCCCGGTGCCCCCGCCATAGGGCACCACCCCCACCCGCGCCGCCGCACAGGCGCGCAGGATCTCGGCCACCTCCTCCACCGTTCCCGGCGCCAGCAACAACCCGCCCTGCCCGCGATAGCGTCCGCGAGGTTCCTCCAGGTAGGCGGGGGTCATCTCGCGGAACGTGGCCTCGGGCAGGCGGGCGCGCAGATCGGCGGCAAAGGCGTCGGTCACGGGGGTCAGCATGGGCGCTCCTTTTCCCCCGGTGATGCACGCCCCCCCGCCCGGGCGCAAGTCACTCCGCCGCGCCCAGGCGCCTCGGCTCCAGCACGATCACCGTAGGCCGGTCGGGCAGCGTGCGCAGCGACACCTCCAGGTGGCTGATGCCGTCGCGCCGCACCGCGAATTCCTCGGAAATGCCGGCCAGGAACCGGTTTAGCGCATACTCCCCGAACCAGTGCATCGGGATCACCACCGAACTTTTCAGCCGCGTCAGCACCCGGATCATCGTCGGCAAATCCAGCGTCAAACCGCCATCGACGGGCGCCATCACCACGTCCAGCCGCCCGAGCGAGGCATATTGCATCTCGTCCGGCTCGTGATGCAGGTGGCCCAGGTGCCCGATGCACAGGCCCCCCACCTCGAACACGAAGATCGAATTGCCGTTCTCGCGCACCACCGCCCGGTCATGGCCGCGCAGATCGGTCGGCACGTTGCGGACCAGCATCTCGCCCAGATCCAGGTAATGGTCGGCCGCAACGCCGTCCCGGTCGGCCCAGCCCCGCAACACGTGCGGGATGGCCGGGTCGGGATAGGCGGTAAAATGGGTCGAATGGGCGTTGTTCATCGTCACCACGTCGGGCACGACTTCGGCGGTGCCCAGGAACCCCGTGTAATCGGTCGCCACGTTCAGGCCCCCCGCCGTCTCGATCACGAAGGTCGCGTGATCGACGTAATTGATCCGCACCGTATAGGCGTCGGGCAGCGGTGCGCCGAACGCGGCAAGGTGGACGAATTCCATCGCCGGGTCGGCCTCGGCGATGGCGATGCAATGGCTGGGGCGGCGGTCCTGCGCGGCGGCGGGCAGGGCGAACAGGACCAGGCACAGGGCGATCAGGCGGGTCATGGCGGGCACCTCCTGCGCCAAAGGATAGCGCGCCCGCCCCGCCTGTCACGCGCCCCACCCCCGACCTTTTTCCCCCGTGACGACACGGCGCCAAGACCGTAGAACCCGACGCGCACCCGGCCCGCCGGGTCTTGGACAACAGGGAGGACGACGAGAATGGCACACTGGGCACGGATCCGAACCGCCGACGGCCAGATACTGACCGGCGTGATCGAGGGCGACGCGCTGCACCCGCGCGCGGCGCTGGGCAGCGACGAGGCCGCCGGCGCGCCCGTCCCGATGGCGGGCGCCACGCTTCTGGCGCCGTGCGAGCCGCGCAATTTCATCTGCCTGTGGAACAATTTCCACGCCGCCGCCGAACAGAACGGCTGGACGCCGCCCGACCACCCGCTGTTCTTCCTCAAACCCGCCAGTTCGGTCGCAGGCCCCGGCGCCACCGTCACCCTGCCCGCCGCCGCGGGCCGCGTCATCTTCGAGGGCGAGCTGGGCATCGTCATCGGCCAGACCTGCAAGGACGCCACCCCGGACCAGGCCGCCGAGGCGATCCTGGGCTATACCTGCGTGAACGACCTGACCTCGCTCGACATCCTGAACGCCGATCCGTCCTTCAAGCAGTGGACGCGGTCCAAGGGCTATGACGGGTTCGGCGTGATGGGGCCGGTGATCGCCACGGGGCTCGACTGGCGCGACCTGACGATCCGCGTGCTGGTCGGCGGGCGCGAACGGCAATCCTACCCGGCGTCCGACATGATCCATTCGCCCGCGGAAATCGTGTCCAAGATTTCGGGGGACATGACCCTGATGCCCGGCGACATCATCGCCTGCGGCACCTCGGTCGGCGCACGGCCCGTCAAGGCGGGTCAGGTGGTCGAGGTGGTGATCGAGGGCATCGGCGGGGTGGAAATCACGCTGGCCGCCGAGGAGTGACCCCCGGGCCGGGCGGGCCGCTCAGGCCAGCCCGGTCTCGCTGCGCCCGCGCCGGTCGCCGCGCAGGTTGGCGTAAAGGACGTGGTTGCGCCACCGCCCGTTGATCTGCAGATAGGATTGCGCCACGCCCTCGTACTTGAACCCGGATTTCTCCAGCACCCCGCGCGAGGCGGCGTTCTCGGGCAGGCAGGCGGCCTCGATCCGGGACAGGTCGCGCCGGACAAAGGCATACTGCACCACCGCCTCGATCGCCTCGCGCATGTAGCCCTGTCGCGCGAAGGGTTCCCCGATCCAATAGCCCAGCGTGCCCGATTGCGACGGCCCGCGCCGGATATTGTCCAGCGTGATCGCCCCCAGCAGCACGTCATCGGCCCGGCGGAACAGGAACAGCGGGATCGCCGTGCCCGAGCCCAGCGCGCGCTGCGCCCAGTAGACCCGGTTGGTGAACGCCTTGCGCGACAAGTGGTCGGGCGCCCAGGTCGGCTCCCACGGGGTCAGGAAATCGGCGGACTGGGCGCGCAGCGCGCACCATGGGCGGCAATCGGCATGGGCGGGCGGGCGCAGGATCATCCGCTCGGTCTCGATGCGGACCTTGCGCCTCAGGCCCAGCATCAGGCCGCCAGCCTGCCCTGCAGCGCATCCAGCGCCGGCGCCTTGGCCACGGGTCCGTACAGCGCCAGCGCCGCGCGCCCCGCCCCGGCCATCCGGCCCGCGAAATCGCGCACGTCGCCCGTGGTGACCGCGTCGATATGGGCCACCGTTTCCTCGATCTCGGGCACCCGGTCCCAGATCGCCACCAGGCGGGCCAGCCGCTCGGCCCGGTTCGACGGGCTTTCCAGCCCCATCAACAGCCCCGCCTTCATCTGCGCGCGCGCCCGCGCCACCTCGGCGGGCGTCATGTCCTGCGCCGACCGGGCGATCTCGGCCATGGTCAGTTCGGCCAGCTCGCCGATCTGCGCGCCGCTGGTCCCGGCATAAAGCGTGATCGTCCCGGTATCGGCATAGGCCCCGGCCTGGGCAAAGACCGTGTAGCACAGCCCCCGCGTTTCCCGCAGTTCCTGGAACAGCCGCGACGACATCCCCCCGCCCAGCGCGGTGGCGAAGATCTGCGCGGTGTAGATCGCCGGGTCGCGATAGCCCGGGCATTCGAAGGCCATCGCCATATGCGCCTGTTCCAGCGTCTTGACCTCGCGCCGCTCGCCCCCGGTGAACCGCGCCGGTTCATGCGCCTCGCGCGGGCCGGGCACCAGGTGGCCGAACAGCCCCTCGGCCAGCCGCACGATCTCGGCGTGATCGACCGCACCGGCCGCCGACAGGATCATCCGGTCGGGCGAATAGTTCCGCCCGACAAAGGAAAACAGGTCGTCCCGCCCGAACCCCCTGACCCGTTCCGCCGGGCCCAGCAGCGACCGCCCGATGGCCTGGTCGGGATAGGACACCTCTTGCAGCCAGTCGAAGATCACGTCGTCGGGCGTGTCCAGCGCCTGCCCGATCTCCTGCAGGATCACGCCGCGCTCGACCTCGATCTCGTCGGCCTCGAACTTGGGGTTCAGCAGGATATCGGCCAGCACGTCCAGCGCCAGCGGCACGTCGGCCTCCAGCACGCGGGCGTAATAGGCGGTCATCTCGCGGCCCGTATAGGCGTTGATATAGCCGCCCACATCCTCGATCGCCTCGGCGATCTGCAGGGTCGTGCGCTTGTCGGTGCCCTTGAACGCCATGTGTTCCAGGAAATGCGCGATGCCGTTCTGTTCGGCGCGCTCGTCCCGGCCACCGGCCTGCACCCAGATGCCGATGGACGCCGATTGCAGCCCCGGCATGTGTTCGGTCACGACCCGGAACCCGTTGGACAGCCTGTGAAGCTCTACGCTCAACCCGCGCGCCTTTCCTCGATAAGGGCCTCGATCGCGCCCAGGTCGTTGTCCACCACCGTCACGCGTTCGGGGCGCTCATACAGGTCCGCCATCCGGTTGGGAAGGGGCGGGCGCTGGCCGGTCGCGGCCTCGACCGCGTCGGGGAATTTCGCCGGGTGCGCGGTGGCCAGCGTGATCATCGGCGTGGCGCCGCCCGGCTGGTCCTCGGCGACCTTCACGCCGACCGCCGAATGCGGGCACAGGATTTCCCCGGTCGCGGCATGGGTCGCGCGGATCGTGGCCGCCGTTTCCTCTTCCGACGCGCGCCCCGAGGCGAACACCTCGCGCAGGGCCTGCAACGCGCCCTGGCTGATGGTGAACCCGCCCCTGGACTTCAGCTCTTCCATCTGGTGCGCCACCGCCGCCCCGTCGCGGCCATAGGCCTCGAACAGGGCGCGTTCGAAATTCGACGACACCTGGATATCCATCGACGGGCTGATCGAGGGCGTCACCCCGTGGGTTTCATAGGCCCCGCCCGTCAGCGCCCGGTGCAGGATGTCGTTCTGGTTCGTCGCGATCACCAGCCGTTCGATGGGCAGGCCCATCCGCCGCGCGATATAGCCCGCGAAGATGTCGCCGAAATTGCCCGTGGGCACGGTGAAACTGACCGCGCGGTGCGGCGCGCCCAGGCTGACCGCCGAGGTGAAGTAATACACCACCTGCGCCAGCACCCGCGCCCAGTTGATCGAATTCACACCCGCCAGCCCCACCCGGTCGCGGAATTCGAAATGGTTGAACATGTCCTTCACGGCGGCCTGGCAATCGTCGAAATCGCCCTTCAGCGCGAGGGCATGCACGTTCGCCTCGCCGGGCGTGGTCATCTGGCGGCGCTGCACCTCGGACACGCGCCCCTCGGGGAACAGGATGAACACGTCCACGTTGTCCAGCCCCCGGAACGCCTCGATCGCCGCCGACCCGGTATCGCCACTGGTCGCCCCCACGATCGTCACCCGCTGACCCGACCGCTCCAGCGCCGCCTGGAACAGCTGCCCGATCAGCTGCATGGCGAAATCCTTGAACGCCAGCGTGGGCCCGTGGAACAGCTCCAGCAGGAAATGGTTCGCCCCCAGCTGCACCAGCGGCGCCCGCGCCGCATGGCCGAACCCCGCATAGGCGCGCGCGATGATCGCCTGGAACTCCGCGTCGGTGAAGGCGTCCCCGATATAGGGCCGCATCACCCGGAACGCCGTTTCCTCATAGGACAGCCCCGCCAGCCCCGCGATATCCGCCGGTTCCATCGCCGGCACGGTTTCAGGCACGTACAGCCCGCCGTCGCGGGCCAGCCCCGTCAGCATCGCCTCTTCGAATGTCAGGACCGGGGCCTGCCCCCGCGTGGACACGTATCGCATCTGCCCGCCTTCTGATTGCCTGCCGCCTGATACGCCAGCGGCGCGGCGGTGTCACCCGGGTAGAATGCGCTGAGGGGAAGGGAATGTCCGGGCCGCAGGAGCGTGCGGCACCGGACGAGATCTGGGGAAGTTCGGCAGTCGAACCCGAACTGGCGCATTCGCGCCTCCCCCGGTTCCCTTGAACTGGCGTTGACCGCCATTCTGTCGATACGAACGGAGACAGTTGTATCGCCCCGCCAAGGAAACATATTGAGAGGCAGGACACAAGCGAAAGCTGCGACATTCTGCCGCCTTTCTTCATGTCGAGGATACCGATGACCCAGGCCCCCTTCCGCCCCTTCGAAACGCTGATCGACCGCGACCGCGCGCTGTCGCTGTTGCAGCAGGCGACGGCGGGGGCCGACGATGGCGAATTGTTCCTCGAACGCCGCCGCTCCGAGGTGCTCAGCTTCGACGACGGGCGCGTGCGCACCGCCAGCTATGACGCCTCCGAAGGGTTCGGGCTGCGCGCCGTGCGGGGCGAGGCTGCCGGTTATGCCCATTCCACCGAGATTTCCGAGGCCGCAGTGAAACGCGCCGCCGAAACCGCGCGGTTGGCCGTCACCGATGGCGGCGGCACCCTGGCCGACCCGCCCCAGGCCACCAACCGCCGCCTCTATACCGATGCCGACCCGATGGCCGAGGCGACCTTCGGCGTGAAGCTCGACACCCTGCGCGAGATAGACGCCTTTGCCCGCGCGCTCGACCCGCGCGTGGTGCAGGTCACCGCCACCCTCGCCGCGTCCCTGCAAGAGGTGTTCATCCTGCGCCCCGACGGGATGCTGTTGTCCGACACGCGGCCCATGGCCCGGCTGAACGTGGGCGTGATCGTCGAACAGGACGGCCGCCGCGAATCGGGCAGCCATGGCGGCGGCGGGCGGCGCGGCCTTGCGGGCCTGCTCGACCGCGCCGACTGGGAGGCCTCGACGCGCGAGGCGCTGCGCGTGGCCCTGGTCAACCTGCGCGCCGAACCCGCGCCCGCGGGCGTGATGGACGTGGTCCTTGGCCCCGGCTGGCCGGGGGTTCTGTTGCACGAGGCCGTGGGCCACGGGCTGGAGGGCGATTTCAACCGCAAGGGGAGTTCCGCCTTCGCAGGCCTCATGGGCCAGCGCGTCGCCTCGCCCGGGGTCACCGTGCTGGATGACGGCACCCTCCCCGACCGTCGCGGGTCGATCAGTTTCGACGACGAGGGCACGCCCAGCGGCAAGACCACCCTGATCGAGGACGGCATCCTCGTGGGCTTCATGCAGGACCGCCAGAACGCCCGCCTGATGGGCGTGGCCCCCACCGGCAACGGCCGGCGCGAAAGCTTCGCCCACCCGCCCATGCCGCGGATGACCAACACCTACATGCTGTCGGGCGAGGCCGACCCCGCCGATATCCTGGCCGACCTCAAGGACGGCATCTATGCCGTTGGATTCGGCGGCGGACAGGTCGACATCACCAACGGCAAGTTCGTCTTCAGCTGCACCGAGGCCTACCGCGTGAAGGACGGCAAGGTCGGCGCCCCGGTCAAGGGCGCCACCCTGATCGGCGACGGGCCGACCGCGCTGCAGAAGATCCGCGCCATCGGCAACGACATGGCGCTGGACCCCGGCATCGGCAATTGCGGCAAGCAGGGGCAATGGGTGCCCGTCGGCGTGGGCCAGCCCACGCTGATGATCGGGGGGCTGACCGTGGGGGGCGCGGCGGCCTGAGCCGCACCTTGAAAACCGGCGAATTTTCGCCGAATTTTATCGAACGGTCAGGAAAAAACTCTCCTTTAAGGCGAAATTCTTGAATCCGTTCACCTTGTATTAACCTTTTGCGCCGAATTCTGGTGTCACGGATGAGGCGGAGTTGCGAAAACGTGGAGAATTTTTCTTCCTACCACCCCCTCGCACCACCCACCCGGGAAGACTCCCTGGAAACGTAACCTCGTCTCATCCGGTCGCGCCCCCTCGGGCGCGACACGACTTTTCAGCCCCCCTTTCCCCGCATCCCCGCCCCCGCCGCGCCCCATGCCGGCGCGGCGCGATGGCCACAGCCCCCGGGCCCGGCCCGGCCGGTCGCCAGCGCCATTCACCTTCTGTTAACCTTCGACGCGGCACTGTCCCTCGGTCATCGAGCGGAGACCCAGACCCGTGCCCAGCGCCCTTGCCGATTCCCCGACCGCCGCCACCCTGCCCCAGGCCGAGCTCGTGGCCCGGCTGCGGCTGGTCCGGTCGCGGCGCGTGGGGGCGACCACCTATCACCGGCTGATCGCCGAACATGGCAGCGCCCGCGCCGCGCTGGACGCCCTGCCCGACATCGCGCGCGCGGCCGGCGTCGAGGGCTACGACCCCTGCCCCGAGGGCGTCGTGCACGCCGAACTCGCCAAGGGCCGGGCGCTGGGCGCGGTGCCGCTGGTCCATGGCGCGCCGGGCTACCCGGACGCGCTGGCCGACCTGCCCGACGCGCCGCCGGTCCTGTGGGCGGTCGGGCGCACCGACCTTCTGGCCCGCCCGATGGTCGCCCTGGTCGGCGCGCGCAACGCCTCGTCGCTGGGCACGCGCATGGCGCGCCGCATGGCCGAGGGCCTGGCCGAGGCGGGCCATGTCGTCGTTTCGGGGCTGGCCCGCGGCATCGACCGCGCCGCCCACCTGGCCGCGCTGGACGGCGGCACCATCGCGGTGCTCGCGGGCGGCGTCGACGTGGTCTATCCCGCGGAGAACGAGGCGCTGTTCGCCGATATCGGCGAGCGTGGCCTGCGCCTGTCCGAACATCCCGCCGGGCTGCACCCCCAGGCCCGCCACTTTCCCCAGCGCAACCGCATCATCTCGGGGCTCGCCCGCGCCGTCGTGGTGGTCGAGGCCGCCGCGCGTTCGGGCAGCCTGATCACCGCGCGCACCGCGCTCGACCAGGGGCGCGAGGTGCTGGCGGTGCCCGGCCACCCGTTCGACGCCCGCGCCGCGGGCTGCAACATGCTGATCCGCGACGGCGCGACGCTGGTGCGCAATCCCGCCGACGTGATCGAGGCGCTGGCCCAGCAGCCCGCCCAGCCCCCCGCGATGCGCGACCTGTTCGACACCCCCGCCCCGGCCCCGCGCCCCCGTCCCCGCATCACCGAGGTGCCGGAAACCCCCGCCCATGCCCGCCGCACCACGCCCGCCGACCCGGCCCGCCTGCACAGCGCGATCCTCGACCGGCTCGGCCCCTCGCCGCTGGCCGAGGATCAGCTGATCCGCGATCTCGACCTGCCCGCGGGCCAGGTCGCGCCGGAACTGGTCACCCTCGAACTGGAAGGCCGCATTTCGCGCGCGCCGGGCGGGCTGATCTCGCGCCGCGACTGACCGGCGCCCGCGCCGTCGCGCCCGGCGGCTTGCCGCAGGGGCAGGCGGGGTCACGGGGTTCGCATTGACATTCCCCCCCCGCCCCCCACATTTTCCGCCGCCAAGGGTGCCCGCCCCCCGCGGAACCCGAGTCGAAAGGAATTCCATGCCCGTCGTCGTTGTCGAGTCCCCGGCCAAGGCCAAGACAATCAACAAGTATCTGGGCTCCGACTACACGGTTCTGGCCTCTTACGGGCATGTCCGCGACCTGCCGCCCAAGGACGGGTCGGTCGATCCCGACCATGATTTCGAGATGAAATGGGAGATCGCGAGCGACAGCCGCAAACATGTCAAGGCGATCGCCGACGCCCTGAAAGAGGACAACGCGCTGATCCTCGCCACCGACCCCGACCGCGAGGGCGAGGCGATTTCCTGGCACCTGGAAGAGGCGCTGCGCAGCCGCAAGGCGATCAAGAAGGACACCGCCGTCAGCCGCGTGGTGTTCAACGCGATCACCAAGTCCGCCGTGACCGAGGCAATGAAGAACCCCCGCCAGGTCGACGAACCGCTGGTGCATGCCTATCTCGCGCGGCGCGCGCTGGATTACCTGGTGGGCTTCAACCTGTCGCCGGTGCTGTGGCGGAAACTGCCCGGTGCGAAATCGGCCGGCCGCGTGCAATCCGTGTGCCTGCGCCTGATCGTCGAACGCGAGATGGAGATCGAGGCCTTCCGCGCCCGCGAATACTGGTCGGTCAAGGCCATCTTCGCCACCCCCCGCGGCCAGACCTACGAGGCCCGGCTGACCGTTCTGGGCGGCAAGAAGCTGGACAAGTTCGACATCGCCACCGACACCGCCGCCGAACTGGCCGTGCAGGCGATCACCAGCCGCACCTTCACCGTCGAGGCGGTCGAGGCCAAGCCCGCCAGCCGCAACCCCGCCCCGCCCTTCATGACCTCGACGCTCCAGCAAGAGGCCAGCCGCAAGTTCGGCTTCGGCGCGCGCCAGACCATGCAGGCGGCGCAACGGCTCTACGAGGCGGGGCATATCACCTACATGCGGACCGACGGCATCGACATGGCCCCCGAGGCGGTGATGGCCGCCCGCGACGCGATCAAGGACCGCTACGGCGCCGATTACGTCCCGAAATCGCCGCGGATGTACAAGAACAAGGCCAAGAACGCCCAAGAGGCGCATGAATGCATCCGCCCCACCGACATGACCCGCGACGCGGCCAGCCTGCGGGTGACGGATGCCGACCAGAAGAAACTGTATGACTTGATCTGGAAACGCACCCTGGCCAGCCAGATGGAGGCCGCGCGCCTGGAACGCACCACGGTCGACGTGACCAGCGGCGACAAACAGGTCAGCCTGCGCGCCACCGGCCAGGTCGTGTTGTTCGACGGCTTCCTCAAGGTCTACGAAGAGGGGCGCGACGATGTCGTGGTCGACGACGACGACAAGCGCCTGCCCCAGATCGCCCAGGGCGAGCCCGCCAAACGCGAAAGCGTCACCCCCGAACAGCATTTCACCCAGCCGCCCCCCCGCTATACCGAGGCCACGCTGGTCAAGCGGATGGAGGAACTCGGCATCGGCCGGCCCTCCACCTATGCCTCCATCGTCACCACGATCCAGGACCGCGGCTATGTCACCAAGGACAAGAACCGCCTGATCCCCGAGGACAAGGGCCGGCTGGTGACCGCCTTCCTGTCCAACTACTTCCAGAAATACGTGGGCTATGAATTCACCGCGAACCTGGAGGACGAACTTGACGACGTGTCCGCCGGCAGCCGCGACTATCACGACGTGCTGGCGCGCTTCTGGCGCGATTTCTCTGCGGCCCTCGCCGAAACCGCCGACCTGCGCATCTCCGAGGTGCTGGAGAAGATCGACGAGGTTCTGGCCCCCCACCTGTACCCGCCCCGCGCGGACGGCACCGATCCCCGCGTCTGCCCGAAATGCGGGCTGGGCCGGCTGAACCTGAAAACCGCGCGCTCGGGGGGCGCCTTCATCGGCTGCACCAACTATCCCGAATGCCGCTATACCCGCCCGCTCTCGGCCCCCAATGGCGACGACCCGGCCGCCGAACTGGACGGCAAGGTGCTGGGCCATGACGAGGGCGAGGAAATCACCCTGCGCAACGGCCGCTTCGGGCCCTACGTGCAAAAGGGCGAACCGACCGAGGAGCAGCCGAAACCGCCCCGCGCCAGCCTGCCCAAGGGCTGGGCGCCCGAGACGATCGACCTGGAAAAGGCGCTGATGCTGCTGTCGCTTCCGCGCGAGATCGGCCCGCATCCCGAGGATGGCGAACTGGTCGAGGCGGGCATCGGCCGCTATGGCCCCTACGTCAAGCACGGCCGCGTCTATGCCAACCTGCCCGACGTGGAAGAGGTGTTCACCGTCGGCATGAACCGCGCGGTCGAAGTGCTGGCCCAGAAAAAGACCCGCGGCCGGGGGGCGTCCACCGCCAAACCCCTGCGCGAACTGGGCGAACACCCGGAAAAGGGCGGCGCCGTCAACGTGATGGAGGGCCGCTATGGCCCCTATGTCAAATGGGAAAAGGTCAACGCCACCCTGCCCAAGGGGACCGAGCCCGACGATGTCACGATGGAACTGGCCGTCCAGCTGATCGACGAGAAGGCGGCCAAGAAGGGCACCCGCAAGACCGCGGCCAAGAAACCCGCCGCAAAGAAGCCCGCCGCGAAGAAACCCGCGGCAAAGAAAACCGCCGCCAAGAAGACCACGGCCAAGAAACCCGCCGCCAAGAAGGCCGCCGAATAGCCCGGCCGACCGCCGCAGCGCGGCATCACATTGACTCCCCGTCGCCCCTTCGCCACTACTCGGGCCGAAGGTTCAGACGGGGAGTGATCCATGAACAAGGTGTATGGCAGCGCCGCCGAGGCCCTGGACGGGCTGTTGTTCGACGGCATGTTCATCGCCGCGGGCGGCTTCGGGCTTTGCGGCATCCCGGAACTCTTGATCCAGGCGATCAAGGAGGCGGGGACAAGGGACCTGACCTTCGCCTCGAACAACGCGGGCGTGGACGATTTCGGCATCGGCATCCTGCTGCAGACGCGCCAGGTGAAAAAGATGATCTCGTCCTACGTGGGCGAGAATGCCGAGTTCATGCGCCAATACCTGTCGGGCGAACTTGAACTGGAATTCAACCCGCAGGGCACGCTCGCCGAACGCATGCGCGCGGGCGGCTGCGGCATCCCCGGCTTCTACACGAAAACCGGCGTCGGCACCGTGATCGCCGAGGGCAAGGAACACAAGGAATTCGACGGCCAGACCTATATCCTGGAACGCGGGATCGTGGCGGACCTGTCGATCGTCAAGGCGTGGAAGGCCGACACCACCGGCAACCTGGTGTTCCGCAAGACCGCGCGCAACTTCAACCCGCCGGCGGCGATGTGCGGCAAGGTCTGCGTGGCCGAGGTCGAGGAAATCGTGCAACCGGGCGAGTTGGACCCCGACAAGATCCACCTGCCCGGCATCTACGTGCACCGCCTGATCCAGGGCGAGCATGAAAAGCGCATCGAACAGCGCACCACCCGCGCGGCGTAAGGGAGAGAACGACATGCCTTGGGACCGCAACCAGATGGCGGCGCGCGCCGCGCAGGAACTGAAGGACGGGATGTATGTGAACCTCGGGATCGGCATCCCGACGCTGGTGGCCAATTACATCCCCGAGGGCGTGACCGTCACGCTGCAATCGGAAAACGGGATGCTGGGCCTTGGCCCCTTCCCCACCGAGGACGAGGTCGACCCCGACCTGATCAACGCGGGCAAGCAGACGATCACCGAACTGGCCCATTCCGCCTATTTCGACAGCGCGCAAAGCTTTGGCATGATCCGCGGCGGCAAGATCGCGATGGCGATCCTGGGCGCGATGGAAGTGTCGGAAAAGGGCGACCTGGCGAACTGGATGATCCCCGGCAAGCTGGTCAAGGGGATGGGCGGCGCGATGGACCTTGTCGCCGGGGTGCGCCGCGTGGTGATCGTGATGGACCACACCAACAAGCATGGCGAGTCCAAGCTGTTGAAATCCTGCACCCTGCCGCTGACCGGCACCGGCGTGGTGGACCGGATCATCACCAACCTGGGTGTTCTGGATGTCGTCGAGGGCGGGTTGAAGATCGTCGAATGCGCCGATGGCGTGACCGAGGACGAGCTGCGCGCCGCGACCGAAGCCACCATCGTCGATTGAGCCGCAACGCAAAACGGGGGCCGGCGGGCCCCCGTTCCGTTTTCACGCCGCCGCGGCGCAGGACGTGCGCGCCTCAGTCTTCGGCTTGCGCCATGTCCTCGATGATCGCGCGGGCGCGCGGGTTGGCGATCTCGCCCGACACGACGGTGCCCACGTTGTCGGCGAACAGCCGGGTGTTGCCGTCATCACTGGTCAGCGCCTGCGCGCGGATCAGGTCGCGGGCGCGCTGGTTCACCGGCCCGGCGGTCGACATCGTCATGTCGCTGGCGGCCTTGAAATGCACGGCGCCGTCATTGCCGGTCTGTTCGGCGGCAGATTTCAGCTGCACCAACTGGGACAGCGTGTATTCCCCCGCGGGCACGCCCAGCTGCCGCTCCAGCTGGCTTTGGGCCATCGCGGGCGCGGCGGCGGACAGGATCAGGGCGGTGGTGATGGCAAGGCGTTTCATGTCGGTCTCCTCTGTCATTTGCGGATCGGGATCCGATCCTTGGGGTTCGGGACGCGTTCGGTGCGTCGGTAGGGGGAAACTGGGCGTGGACACACCTCACTTCAACGCACAGACGCGTGCCCTCAAGGCGGCGTGAGTGCACATGCGCACAGATCATGTGCCGCTTTTCCGTGACCCCGCGCGAGAACGGCGTGATCGGCCGCAAACCGCCGGCCGCCCGCGCCCCCCTCGGCGTTGCCGTTACGGAAACGGCTTCATAAATCCGCCCCAATCTGTTGCTATGCGCGCGGTGACATGATGACGACGCGCGTTTCCCCTCCGACCGGAACCACCCCGCCGCAGCGCTGGCGCGACACGCTGCTGTTGCTGGGGCTTCTGGTGCTGGTGCTGGCCGGCCTGGCCGGGCTGGCCGCCGCCACCGGCTGGCAGGAGACGCGCGACCAGCTGTTGCGCCTTGGCCCGTTGCAGATGGCGCTGTTGCTGGGGCTGTCGCTGGTCAATTACGCCATGCGCGGGCTGCGCTGGCACCTGTTCGCGCGCCGCGTCGGCCTGCCCCCCGACCTGGTCCGCGACATGCGCCATTACCTCGGCGGTTTCCTGATGAGCGTGACCCCCGGCCGGGTCGGCGAACTGGTGCGCGTGCGCTGGATCCGCCGCGAAACCGGCCTGACGCTGGAACGCACCGCGCCGCTCTTCCTGATGGACCGGGCGGGCGACCTGGTGGCGATGGCGCTGATCCTGGCCGGGGCGCTCGCGCTTTCGACCAGCGGCATCGCGGGCGCCGTGCCGCTGGCCGCCCTCGCCCTTGCCGCCGCCGCCATCGCCACGAATTCCCGCCTTCTGACCGCGCTCATCACCCGCACCTACCGCGTCGTCGGGCGCTGGCACCGGCTGTTCGGGCGGCTGCGCGGCATGGCGCGGACGCTGGCGCATTTCTCGCATTCCGGCGTGCTGGCGGGCGCGGTGGCGCTGGGCCTGGTCGGCTGGCTGGCCGAGGGGTACGCCTTCTACCTGTTGCTCGCCTGGCTGGGCGCCGACACCTCCGTGGCCACCGCGATGGCGATCTTCGTCTTCGCCACGCTCGCGGGCGGTCTGACCGGCGCGCCGGGCGGTCTCGGCGGAGCCGAGGCCACGATGATCGCGCTCCTCACGCTCGAGGGGCTTCCCCCCGAAACCTCGATCGCGGCGACCGCGGTGATCCGGGTGACCACGCTGTGGTTCGCCATCGGGATCGGCGCGGCGATCTTCCCGGTCGCGGAACGTCTGTCGAAAAGGAAGATGCATGCAGTGGAAAACCGCTGACTACGCGGGCTGGGGCCGGGCGCGCAGCGCGCGCGGCACCCTGGCCCGCCCCGAACGCGTCCCCGCGCTGGCCAAGGCCCTGGGCGCGCGCGGCCCGGCCATCGGCAACCGCCGGTCCTATGGCGACGGGCCGCTGAACGCGGGCGGCGCCGCGATCGAGATGACGCGGATGGATCGCCTGCTTTCCTTCGACGCCGACACCGGCGTGCTCGAGGTCGAGGCCGGCGCCACCCTGGGCGCGCTTCTGCGCCTGTTCGCGCCCCGCGGCTGGATGCCCGCCGTCCTTCCCGGCACAGGGTTCGCCACCGTCGGCGGCGCCATCGCCAACGACGTGCACGGCAAGAACCACCACAACGCGGGCAGCTTCGGCCAGCACGTCCTGGCCGTCACCCTGATGACCGAGGCCGGCCCGCGCGAGGTCACGCCCGAGGGCAACCCGGGCCTGTTCCGCGCCACCATGGGCGGGCTTGGCCAGACCGGCGCGATCCTGTCGGCGCGGCTGCAACTGAAACCCATCCCCGGCCAGCGGATGCGCGTCGTCGAAACCCGCATCCCCGATTTCGACGCCTTCATCGCCGCGCTGGAGGCCTCGACCGCCGAATTCGCCGTGGGCTGGGTCGATGCCACCGCGAAACGCAAACGCCTGGGCCGCGGCATCCTGGAAGAGGGCGAACTGGTCGAGGGCACCCGCCCCGGCCTGCCCCGGCGCGCGAAATCCGTGCCGCTGGACGCGCCCGGCCTCGCGTTGTCCTGGCCGGTCGTCAAGATGTTCAACCGCTGGTACCTGTGGCGCGTGCCCGACACGGGGCGCAAGCGCACCCGCCCGCTGGACGAATTCTTCTTCCCGCTCGACGCGATCCACGACTGGAACCGGCTTTACGGCAAGAAGGGCTTTCACCAGTTCCAGTGCGTCGTGCCCCGCGACGCGGCCCCCGCGCTCAGGGACATCCTCGCCACCATCGCCAAGGCCGGGGTCGCCTCGCCGCTGGCGGTCCTGAAACGCATGGGGCCGGGGCGGGCCGGCCACCTCTCCTTCCCGATGGAGGGCTATACGCTCGCCGTCGACATGCCCGCCCGCAAGGCCAAGGTGCCCGCGCTTTACGCCCGGCTGGAGGATATGGTGCAGGCCGCCGGCGGGCGCATCTACCTCGCCAAGGACGGGCTGGCCCGGCCCGAAACCGTGGCCGCGCTGTATCCCGAACTTGACGCCTGGCACGCCGAGGTGGCGAAAGCCGACCCCGAGGGCCACAACCTGACCGACCTCGTCCGTCGGCTGAAGCTGAGGAGCGCGGCATGAGCGAGACCTGGATCATTCTCGGGGCCTCGTCCTCGATCGCGCGGGCCTTTGCGCGCAAGCTGGCCGAACGCGGCGACGGCGTGATCCTCGCGGGCCGCGACACCGCCGACCTGGACCGCGACGCGGCCGATGCCCGGGTGCGCGGCGCGCCGCTCGCCGAAACCATCCGCTTCGACGCGCGCGACCCGGCAACCTTCGCCCCCCTCGTCGCGCGCATGGCCGCCTGCGAGGGCACGGTTTCGGCGGCGGTTTTCGTCGGTTCCATGCCCGCGCAATCCGAAATCGACGCCGACCCCGCCCTGATCGACGGCGTCGTGACCGACAATTTCACCGGCCCCGCCCGGGTGCTGCAGATGCTCGCCCCCCTGATGGAGGAACGCGGCGGCGGCACCGTGGTGGGCGTGGGCTCGGTCGCGGGCGACCGGGGCCGCATCGGCAACTATGTCTACGGCGCGGCCAAGGCCGGGTTCGCCACCTATCTCTCGGGTCTGCGAAACCGGCTGACGCGGGCGGGCGGGCATGTGGTGACGGTGAAACCGGGCTTTACCGACACCGCGATGACCTGGGGGATCGAAGGGATGTTCCTGGTCGCCCCCCCCGACAAGGTCGCGGGCGACATCCTGCGGGCCGTCGAGAAAAAGCGGAACGTGATCTATACCCCGGTCTTCTGGCTGGGCATCATGTCGATCATCCGCGCCATCCCAGAACCCATCTTCAAGAAGCTTTCGATCTGATGACCGCCCCGCCCGCCGGGGCGGGGCAGTCCGATAAAAGTCATATGGGATTCATATGCGATTCATATGGAATTCATATCGCGGAATCCGGGCTCAGAACCCGAACCAGCGCTGCCACAGCCCCGCACCGTAGAACATGAAGGACAGCGCGAAAAAGATAAGCCCCAACCCCGCCCGGTCGCGCAGCGCGAACACGATCGGGTCGTAATCCTGCTTGCCGCGATAGCCCAGGACCACCATCCGCACCAGCCACGCCGCGATCGGCACCATCGCCAGCCACAGCATCCAGCGCGTCGGGTAAAGTGCCTGCGCCTGCGCGCTGAAGGAGTAGGCGAAGAACACCACCAACGCCCCCACCACGCCCAACCAGGCCACGTTCAACAGGTCCCCCCGGTCGCCCCGCCCATAGCCGCGCCCGGGCAGCCGGTCGTCGGTTTCGGCCAGCGCCAGTTCCGTCATCCGCTTGACGCAGCCCAGCGCCAGGAACACCGGGAACACGAAAACCAGCATCAGGAACGACGCCGCCACCCCCGTCGCCGCCGCCCCGGCCACCACCCGTATCGTGTAAAGCGCGGCCAGCGTCGCGATATCCACCCAGCGCAACCGCTTGAGTTTCAAGGAATATGCCAGCGACAGCGCCATGTACAGCACCAGCACCCCCAAGAAGGCCGGGCCCAGCGCCGCCCCCACCCCCAGAGCGCCCAGCCCCAGCGCCCCGCAGGCCGCCATGCCTGCACGGATCGGCACCGTGCCGGCGGCAAAGGGGCGGCGGCACTTGGTCGGGTGGAGCCGGTCAGCCTCGAGATCCAGCAGGTCGTTGACGATATAGATGCAGGACGCCGCCGCCGAGAACGCCACGATCCCCGCCAGCGCCAGCAGCAACGTCGGCCAGGCGAAATCATGCGCGGCCAGCACCGGCAGGAACAGCAGGACGTTCTTGACCCATTGATGCGGCCGCAGCGCGCGCGCCAGGTCGCGCCAGCGCCAGCCCCCCGGCACCACCTCGACGCGGCGCCCGGCGGCGTGCAGGTCCTCGACGATGCGGGCGCGCCCGCCGACCACCACCGCCCGGTCGGCCGCCTTCCACGCCGCCCGGTCCGCCGCCCCGTCGCCCGCGTAATCATAGCCCCGCAGCCCGAACGCCGCCTTCAACGCCCGCGCCCGCCCCTCGCCGGTCATCCCGCCCGGTCCATCTGCCCCGATCCCGCCGGAAAACCCATAATGGTCAGACAGTTGACCGACCAGTTCCGCATCGGCATCCGAGACCAGAACCACCTCGCGCCCCGCTTCGCGCGCGGCAAGGGCGCGTTCGGCGATCTCGGCGCGCAGCGGCAGCAGGTCGACGCGGGGCGGCGCGATCCGCGTCACCGCCCGGCGCAGCGCGCCCGGCCGCCCCAGGTGACGCGCCAGCGCCCCCAGCGTCGCGCGCGGCGCCCGGCCAAGCCCCGCCCAGACCGATTCCAGCGCCAGGTCGGTCCTCAGCAAGGTGCCATCGACATCGATGACCAGCGGCTTTGGCGCCCCCATCGCTAACCGGCCCCCCGCACCGTGAACACGCAGCCGTCCGAGATCAGCTCGGGCGGAGTCCGGCACAGGCCCCGCGCCACGGCCCAGGCCGCCAGGACCTTGGGCACGTAATCGCGCGTCTCGGCATAGGGCGGCACGCCCGCGTGGTTGCGCACCGCGCCCTCGCCCGCGTTATAGGCGGCCAGCACCAGCACCGGATCATTGCCGAATTCCCGCATCAGCCAGTCCAGGTAGGCGACCCCGCCGCGGATGTTCGCGGCGGGATCGCGCGGGTCGGATACGCCGAACCGCGTCGCGGTGGCGGGCATCAGTTGCATCAACCCGGTGGCGCCCTTGGGGCTGACCGCGGCGTGGCGGCCGCCGCTTTCCACCCCGATCACCGCCAGCGCCAGCGCGGGCGAGACCCGGGTGCCGACGGTGGCCAGCAGGATATCGGTTCCGTGCAAGGCGGCGATGTCCTGCAGATGTTGCAGCCGCGGCGCGGGCACGCCTTCGCCCAGCGGCGGGTTGGCCAGCGCGGCCAGCGCCGGGGCCAGCCGCCCGGGGCCGCCATCGGCCAGCGCCGGCGAAACCTGCGCCCAGAACCAGCCGGGCCCCGGGGCGGGCGCGACCGGGTCGGCCTTTGCGACGGGGGCCGCGGGCGGGGCGGGCGCGACCGGCTGAACCTGGATGGTGATGCGCCGTTTCGCACCCGGCTCGGGCGGTTTGACCCGCTTGAACGTGAAGTCCGGCCAGGGCGGCGGTTCGGCCGCAGCCGGGCCCGCCAGCGCCACGGCGGCCACCATGGTCAAGACCAGCCTCAACGCCATTTTCCGTCCTGCCTGCCCGTTCGGTCCGCTTTTGGTTTACTATGCAGAATCCGTCGCCAAACGCCACATGGAATGGCCGATCGTTGCCGCACCCGGTCCCATCACCAGACCGGCAGCCCGGACGATCACCGGCATTCGCCTAAAATCCTAAACTTTTTATCACGCGATTTCATGGCGTTATCAATAAATTCCGCGAAACTCTCCACAGGGCGGAAATTGACAAGCCTCAGCCAAACTCTTGCCCGATTCGGATGGCCTTATACCCCCATGCCGAGGCGGTTACGGGCCATGTCAGAGGCCGGCCCGACAGTCTCCGACAAGGCACGTTGAAGCGAGCGAGCATCCTATTGGAGGGACCAAAATGAAACTGTTCGAACTGATCAAGCGTTTCCACAGCGACGAATCCGGCGCCGTGACCGTGGACTGGGTCGTGCTGACCGCCGCGATCGTGGGCCTGGGCATCGCGGTTCTGAGCACCGTGAAAACCGGCGTCGACGACCTGGCCGGCGACATCAAGGGCGCGCTGACCTCGGCCAGCGTCAAGAACCTGGGCACGCTGGGCTGGGACGGCAACGAAGCCAACCCGTAATCCGCCATTCACGCAACGACCAAAGGCAAAGGCCGCGTCCCCGGGATGCGGCCTTTCCTGTGCCCGGGGACCATGCAGCGCATCCCCACAGACCACTTTCGGACGATTGTTTCGTTTTCGCAGAATATCCGCCTTCGGGCCGCGCTGTGACCCTGATTTCGCCGCAATTGCCCGGCACCCTGACGCGGAAAAGCAGGTTTGGACATGTCCGGCCAACGGCCCGGGCATGAGCTGAGAAAGGACATGGCATGCGTATGATCTTTGGCCTCGTGCTGATCGTGGGGCTGGGCCTTGCGGGCTTTGCCGTCTACATGGCCCAGGGCTATATCCAGAAATACGAACGCCAACTTGCCGAGGAACGTGCCGCCCGCGCCAACCAGGTGGAACTGGTGACGGTCGTGGTCGCCAAGGAGGACTTGCGCTATGGCCAGCGGGTGACGCTGGAGAACCTGCGCCCGGTGAAATGGCCCAAGGACTCGCTGCCCAAGGGCGTCTTCCAGACCCGCGAGGACTTGTTCCCCGAAGGCGGGCCGCAATTCCGCACGGTACTGCGCGCCATGGAGGCGGGCGAACCGCTTCTGGCGGTGAAGGTGACCGAACCCGGCGCCGATGCCGGGCTGACCTCGCGGCTGGCCCGCGGCATGCGCGCCTTCGCGATCCGGGTCGACGTCGCCTCGGGGGTGTCGGGCTTCTTGCGGCCGGGCGACACGGTCGACGTGTTCTGGACCGGCCAGTCGCAGAACAAGCAGGTCACCCGCCTGATCCAGACCGGCATCCAGCTGATCGCGGTGGACCAGATCGCCGACGAAGATACCTCGCGCCCGCTGATCGCGCGCACCGTCACCGTCGAGGCCACGCCGCAGCAGGTCGCGGCGCTGGCCCAGGCGCAATCGACCGGCCGGCTGTCGCTGTCGCTGGTGGGCGCGGGCGATGACGAGGTCGTCGAGATGGTCGAGGTCGACCAGAAGACACTCCTGGGAATCGAGGACGCCCCGGTGATCGTCGAGGAGAAAAAGGAAGTCTGCACCATCCGCACGCGCCGCGGCGCCGAGGTGGTCGAGATCCCGATCCCCTGCACGAACTGATCCCACCCGCCCCACAACCTGTTGCGCGCCGGACCGCATCTAGCGGTTGCGGCGCGCACTGTTGTCAGATCTTGGGTTGTTGCGAGATATCCACATAAAGCGATTTCCGCAATTGCTTGAATCTTGCATTAAAACCTCGCTTGGCCCATCCTGCCCCGGACAAGGGCGCAAAGACCCGACCTGAGGCGTGATCGGAAAGGCAGGATCACATGAAAATCAAGATGCTTATGGCGGCCGGCCTGGTGGGCCTGGCGGCCACGATGGGCACCGTTGCGGATGTGCAGGCGCAGACGCTGCGCACCCTGACCGGCAAGGCGACCGGCCAGCTGACCGTTCCGATGAACCGCGCCGTGGTCGTCGAGAGCGATGAGATCTTCGCGGAACTGTCCATTTCGAACCCGTCCATCGCCGATATCTCGACGCTGTCGGATCGCACGATCTACGTGCTGGGCAAGTCGCCGGGGCGCACCACGCTGACGCTTCTGGGCCCCGATGGCAGCCTGATCACCAATGTCGAGGTCCGCGTGACCCCGGACATGAGCGAGTTGAAGGAACGCCTGCGCGAGGTTCTGCCGGGCGAGGCGATCGAGGTGCGCTCCGCGAATGACGGCCTGGTGCTGTCGGGCACGGTCAGTTCGGCCCAGGCGGTCGACCGGGCGCTGGATCTCGCCTCGCGCTATGCGCCCGAGCGGGTCTCGAACCTGATGACGGTGGCGGGCAGCCAGCAGGTGATGCTGAAGGTCCGGTTTGCCGAGATGAACCGGTCGGTGTCCAAGACGCTGAGTTCGAGCCTTGCGTTCAGCAACGTGCTGAGCGGCAATTCCACCAGCATCCTCGGCGGCACGATCACCGCGACCGAGGGCGACAACCTGGGCACCTTCGCCACCACCCCGCCGCACCTGGCCCAGCGCTCGCGCAACAGCACGGGCGTGTTCTCCCTGGGTGTGGGCGTTGGCGATTTCGAACTGAACATCCTGCTCGAAGCGCTTGAATCCAAGGGCTTCGTCCGCACGCTGGCCGAACCGAACCTGACCGCGCTGTCGGGCCAGAACGCCAGCTTCCTGGCGGGGGGCGAATACCCGATTCCGGTCGTGGGCGACAACGGCGAGATCACCGTCGAATTCAAGCCCTTCGGCATCTCGCTGGACTTCACGCCGCGCGTGGTCGGCGAAAACATCAACCTGCGCCTGAGCGCCGAGGTCAGCGGGATCGACCCGTCGGTCACCTATTCCGACGGCGGCATCACGATCAGCGGCTTCTCGAACCGGCGCACCGAGACCACGGTGGAACTGCGCGACGGCGAGAGTTTCGCGGTGGCGGGCCTGTTGCAGGACGATTTCGCCAGCCTCAAGGGCCAGGTGCCGTGGCTGGGCGACATCCCGATCCTGGGCACGCTGTTCCGCAGTTCCGAGTACGAGCGTGACCAGACCGAACTGGTGATCATCATCACCGCGCACCTGGTCAGCCCCACCCGCGGGGAGGCGCTGGCGCTGCCCACCGACCGGGTGCGCCCGCCGAGCGAACGCGAACTGTTCCTCTTCGGCGAGCTGTCCTCGCCCAACACGCCCAAGAAAGGCGCCGCGGGCGAAGTCGCCCGGCAGGATTTCAGCGGCTCCTACGGCTATGTGATGGAGTGAGACCATGCGTGCCACCCTTGCCTTCCTGACGCTGGGCGCCACGGTCGCGCTGACCGCCTGCAGCCCGCAACAGATCGTCGATTTCAACCGCCCGGCCGGCGACAACCTGGACGACGGCCAGTTCGGCAACGCGACGATGAACAACACGCTGGTCCAGACCGGCGACCGGGCGATGGCGATCAACCTGAACCGCCGTTTCGCAGCCGAGGTCGACAGCACGATCAACTTTGCCTTCGACAGCGCCCAGCTGGACGGCGAGGCGCGGGCCAAGCTGGACCGGCAAGCCGCCTGGATCGCGCAGTACCCTTACGTGAAATTCCGCGTCTACGGCCATACCGACCTGGTCGGCAGCCCCGCCTATAACAAGGCGCTGGGAATGCGGCGCGCGCGGGCGGCGGTCAACTACCTGGTGACGCGGGGCATTTCGCGTGCACGGCTGCAGGCGGTGGTGTCCTACGGCGAAACCCAGCCGCTGGTCGTGACCGAGGGCCGCGAGCGCAAGAACCGCCGCACCGTGACCGAGGTCTGGGGCTTCCTCGAACCCAAGCGCCTGCTCCATGACGGCAAGTACATGCAGCGCACCTACGGCCTTTACGTCCAGAGCGCCCAGGAAGCACACGATACGGAATAGGTGCCCCGCCCCCTTGGCGCCCCGGTTCGGCCAACCACCGGGGCGCGAGACGGCCGGAATTCCAACAATTTCGGCTTTTGGGCCGTAATGTTGCCCAGATTGGCCTTCACATTCCTTCTTTGAGAGCAGTGCGCCCGGCGGCGAGTCGGGCGCGGGCGGGTTCGGAACGCGGCCAGAAGGCCCATCGCCTGCCCGCAAGGAGGGAAGTGGACAAGATGACGAGTACGGCGGCTTTGCATTCCGATCCGGCCCCGGTGATCGCCTGCACGGTGTCCCGGGACATTCAGAACTTCGATCTGCTGATCGAGGACATGGAAACGGAACTGGGGGAAAGCTGGGGCGATCTCGCCTTTCCGGATGCCAACAGCTTTTTCGAACAGCCCGATGCGCGGTCGCTGGAATTCATCGCGGTCGCCGTCGATGACCAGGACGAGGAAAACATCGCGTTCATCGGCGAAATCGTCCGCAACGCCAAGAAACGCGGCATCAAGGTCATCGTCATCGCCGAGGAACTGAGCCCGATCGCGCTGCACCAGCTGATGCGCGTGGGCGCCGATGATTTCGTTCCCTACCCCCTGCCCGAAAAGGCGCTGCACGAGGCGATCGAGAGGGTGCGCCGCCCCGATCCGGCGGCCGGTCTTGCCCGGGGCCCCGACGGCCAGCCCGCCCCCGCGGTCTCGGCCTCGAACCGCGATGGCGTCGTTCTGCCGGTGCACGGCCTGGCCGGCGGGGTCGGCGCCTCGACCTTCGCGGTCAACCTGGCCTGGGAACTGGCACAGGCCGCCAAGGGCACCAACAGCCGGGTCTGCCTTCTCGATCTCGACCTGCAATTCGGGTCAGTCTCGACCTACCTGGACCTGCCGCGCAAGGACGTGGTGTTCGAACTGCTGTCCGACCTGTCCTCGCTGGACAGCGAGAATTTCATGCAGGCGCTGCAAAGCTATAACGACGATCTGCACGTGCTGACGGCGCCTGCCGACATCATCCCGCTGGACCTGGTCACCCCCGAGGACGTGCGCACGCTGATCGACATGGCGCGCTCGCAATTCGAATTCGTCGTCATCGACATGCCCACGACACTGGTTCAATGGACCGAAACGGTGCTGAGCCAGGCGCATGTGTATTTCGCCCTGCTCGAACTGGACATGCGGTCCGCCCAGAACGCGCTGCGGGTGATCCGGGCGCTGAAATCCGAGGACCTGCCGCATGAACGGCTGCGCTACGCGATGAACAGGGCGCCGAAATTCGCGGACCTGTCGGGCAAGAGCCGGGTAAAGCGGATGGCCGAAAGCCTGGATATCGACATCGAGATCCAGCTGCCCGATGGCGGCAAGGTGGTATCGGAGGCGGGCGATCACGGCCTGCCGCTGTCCGAAACCGCGGCCAAGGCACCGCTGCGCAAGGAAATCCAGAAACTCGCGACCTCGCTGTTCGAACTCGGCCAGATGCCGGCCGCGGCCGAGGCATGACGAAGGAACGGTAGGCCCCATGTTTTCCCGCTACAAGAAAGCCGATGCCGGCGCGGCCCGCCCGGCCAGCGCCCCCCAGATGCAGAACGCCCCGGCCCCCGTGCCGCAGCCCCAGGCCGCGGCCCGCACCGTCCCGGCCAAGCCCGCCCCCGCCGACAAGGAGCGCAAGCGAAAGGAACGGCTGGGCGAGCTGAAGGTCGAGCTGCACAAGCGCCTTCTGGAGAACCTCAACCTCGCGGCGCTGGAACATGCCGACGAGAAGGAGTTGCGCGCGGAAATCCAGGCCATCGCCGGCGAGGCGCTGGAAGAGATGAGCATCGTCCTGAACAAGGACGACCGCCAGCAGCTGAACCAGGAACTGTTCGACGAGGTCACCGGGCTTGGCCCGCTGGAGCCCCTGTTGAAGGACGAGACCGTCAACGACATCCTGGTGAACGGGCCCAAGCAGATCTTCGTGGAACGCGCGGGCAAGCTGACGCTGACCGACATCACCTTCAAGGACGAACGCCACCTGTTGCGGATCATCGACAAGATCGTGTCCGCGGTGGGCCGGCGCGTCGATGAATCGAACCCCTATGTCGACGCCCGCCTGGCCGACGGATCGCGTTTCAACGCGATGGTGCCGCCGATCGCGGTGGACGGCAGCCTGGTCTCGATCCGGAAATTCAAGAAGGACAAGCTGGGCATCGAGGACCTGGTGAAGTTCGGCGCCTTCACCGAGGAAATGGCCGCCTATCTTCAGGCCGCGGTGGCGACCCGGCTGAACGTCATCGTCTCGGGCGGGACGGGCTCGGGGAAAACGACGACGCTGAACGCGCTGTCGTCCTTCATCGACAACGCCGAACGGATCCTGACGATCGAGGACACCGCCGAACTTCAGCTGCAGCAGACCCATGTCGGCCGGATGGAAAGCCGCCCGCCCAACGTCGAGGGCAAGGGCGCGGTCACCCAGCGCGACTGTCTGAAGAACGCGCTTCGGATGCGGCCCGACCGCATCATCGTCGGGGAAACGCGGGGCGAAGAGGTCATCGACATGCTGCAGGCCATGAACACCGGCCATGACGGCTCGATGACCACGATCCACGCCAACAACGCCCGCGACGCGGTCAGCCGCCTTGAAAACATGGTCGCGATGGCGGGCATCGAGATGCCGCTTAAGGCGGTGCGCAGCCAGATCGCCTCGGCCGTGCACCTGATCGTGCAGGCCTCGCGCCTGCAGGACGGCTCGCGCAGGATGGTCTCGATCACCGAGGTGACGGGGATGGAGGGCGAGGTGATCTCGATGCAGGAGGTGTTCCGCTACGAACGCCTCGGCTTGGAACCCGACGGCAAGATCCTCGGCCGGTTCACCGCGACCGGCGTGCGCAGCCACTATTCCGAACGCTTCCGCCAATGGGGTTACGACCTGCCGGCAAGCATCTTCGAACCGAACAGGGGAATGTAAGCGATGCAGATCAGCGCGGAACCAATCATCTACGGCCTGATCTTCGTCTCGGTGCTGGCGCTTGTCGAGGGCCTGTACCTGACGGTCTTCGGCAAGTCGATCAGCCTGAACGCCAAGGTCAATCGCCGGCTGGAAATGCTGGAAAAGGGCACCTCGCGCGAGCAGGTGCTGGAACAGCTCCGCAAGGAGATGCACCAGCACATGAACGCCCGCGGCATCCCGCTCTATGCGCTGCTGGCGGACAAGGCGCAAAAGGCCAACATCGCCTTCACGCCGAACCAGCTGATCATGATCATGGCGCTCTTGGCCGCCGTCGCCTTCCTGGGGCTGACCGTGGGCACCGCCGCGGCGCTGCCGGTGCGTGCGCTGGTCGCCGTGGCGATGGGCGTGGGCGGGGTCTATGTCTGGGTCAACAAGAAGGCCAAGAAACGCCTTGGCCTGATCGAGGAACAGCTGCCCGACGCGGTCGAACTGATGGTGCGCAGCCTGCGGGTGGGGCATCCCTTCGTTTCGGCGATCAACATCGTGGCGAAAGAGGTGCCCGACCCGCTGGGGTCCGAGTTCGGCATCATCGCCGACGAGGCCGCCTATGGCCGCGACGTCGGCGAGGCGCTGAAGGACCTGGCCGAACGCTGCGACATGCAGGATTTGCGCTTTCTCGCGGTCGCGGTGACGATCCAGCAGCAATCGGGCGGCAACCTGGCCGAGGTTCTGGACGGCCTGGCCAAGGTCATCCGCTCGCGCTTCAAGCTGTTCCGCCGGGTCAAGGCGATCACCGCGGAAGCGAAATGGTCGGGCATGTTCCTGTCGGGCTTTCCCATCGCCGCGATCCTCATGATCTCGGTTCTGAAACCCGACTATTACGACGAGGTGAAGGAAACCGCCGCCTTCATCCCCGCGGCGATCGCCGTCGGCGTGTTTCTGGTCGTGAACGTGATCTTCATGCGGATCATGGTCAACATCAAGGTCTGAGGAGCCGACCCCATGGACATCATCGCCACGATCAACAGCGCCCTGACCGACCGCTTCGGCGAGTTGGGGCCGCTTTACGCGCTGGGCGCGCTCGGGCTGTTGATGATTGCCCTGACCCTGCCGGCCCTGCTGAAAAAGCGTGTCGATCCGCTGGACAAGCTCAAGCGCGAAACCCGCGAGATGAAGGCCGCCGGCAGCCGCGACCCCGCCACCTCGCTGCGGCCCACCTCGCGCGCGGACAAGCTGGAGCGGTTCTCGAACTTTCTCGAACCGCAGAACGAGGAGGAATTCTCGGCGATCCGGCTGAAGCTGATGCAGGCGGGCTACCGGCACAAATCCTCGGTGCGGACGTTCCATTTCGCCCAGCTCGCGCTGGGCATCGGGCTGCTGATCCTGGGCGTGTTCTATACCGTCGTCAAAAGCGCCAGTGCCGAGATCAGCACGACCAACATGCTGTTGAGCGTGATCATCCCCGGCGCCGTCGGGTATTACCTGCCGAAATACTGGGTCGAACGCCGGCTGCAGACGCGCCAGCAGGAAATCACCAACGGCTTCCCGGACTCGCTGGACATGATGCTGGTCTGCGTCGAGGCGGGCCAGTCACTGGACCAGTCGATCATCCGGGTGGCCAAGGAAATGCGCGCGGGCTTTCCCGATCTGGCCGAGGAATACGAGACCGTCGCCCAGGAAATGAAGGCCGGCAAGGACAAGGTGCAGGTGCTCAAGGACATGTCCGAACGCTGCGGCGTCACCGACATCTCGTCCTTCGTCACCGTGCTGATCCAGTCGGCCACCTTCGGCACCTCGATCGCCGAGGCGCTGCGGGTGTTCTCGGCAGAGATGCGCGACAAACGCGTGATGCGCGCCGAAGAGAAGGCAAACGTCTTGCCGACCAAGCTGACACTGGGCACGATGATGTTCACGGTTCCGCCGCTGCTCATCATCCTGATCGGCCCCTCGGTTTATGCCATCTACAACACGCTATCGACTTCGAGCTTCTGACATCCGGGTACGCGGCCCGATCGTGGCCGCGATGATCGCGCTGGCCGCCTGCCAGCCGTCGGGGGGGCTTGGTCCCGGCTACCAGGGCCTGCCGCCGCCCCCCGGCACGCCCGAGATCACCGAGGCCGTCGACGGGCTGATCGTCGGGCACCGGCTGATGGCGGCGGGCGAATACGAACTGGCCCTGAAGGCCTATTACCGTGCCGCGGCCGACCAGGGGATGACCGCCGACGTACTGTCGGCGGTGGGTTCGGCCAACCTGCGCCTGGGCCGGCTGGGCCAGGCCGAGACCCAGCTGCGCCGCGCGCTGGACCAGGATGACCGCTTCGTGCCGGCCTGGAACAACCTGGGCGTAGTCCTGATGGAGAAGGGCGAGGTCGGCGAGGCACGGCGTGTCTTCGAAACCGCGTTCGCGCTGGATAGTGGCCATTCGGACGACATCCGGCAAAATCTTTTGCTGGCTATCGCAAAAACCGGCGATACCGCCTATGCTGAGCCCAATAAAAACGATTTCGAACTGGTGAGGCGCGGCAGCGACCGGTACCTGCTGCTCGCCACGCCGTGAGGCCAGAGCAGCAGAGGACGCAGGATTTCATGCGCCACCTATCCCTTATCCCGATCTGCGTCATCAGTGCGCTTGCCCTGTCGGGCTGCCAGCGCGCCGGCGAGGCCGAGGTCGAACGCGCCGTCCAGGACGTGATCTCGACCGACGAGAGCAACCTCAACGACATCATGATGACGGTGGCCGACCCCGACGAGGCGGTCGCCTATTTCCGCCGCAACCTGGACCAGCAGCCCGAGAAGATCAGCTTTCAGCGCGGGCTGGCCAAGTCGCTGATCCGCGCCAAGCGCAACACCGAGGCCGCGAGCGCCTGGGCCCGCGTGGCCGACCACCCCGAGGCCACCCACGAGGACCGGGTCGACTATGCCGATGCGCTGATCCGGGTCGGGGAATGGGACAAGGCCGAAGGTGTTCTGGACGCGATCCCGCCCACCTATGAAACCTACCGGCGCTACCGGCTGGAGGCGATGGTGGCCGATGCCAACAAGGAATGGGCCAAGGCCGACAGTTTCTACGACACGGCCGCCGGGCTGACGACCAAGCCCTCGGGCGTGTTCAACAACTGGGGCTATTCCAAGCTGACGCGCGGCGATTACAAGGGCGCCGAGCGGCTGTTCACCGAGGCGATCACATATGATCCCGGCCTGTTCACCGCCAAGAACAACCTGGTGCTGGCCCGCGGCGCACAGCGCAATTACGACCTGCCGGTGATCCAGATGACGCCGACCGAGCGTGCGCAACTGTATCACACGCTGGCGCTGACCGCGATCAAGCAGGGCGATGTCAGCATCGGCAAGGGCCTGTTGCAGGACGCGATCGACACCCATCCGCAGCATTTCGACCCTGCGGTGCGCGCGCTCAAGGCGCTGGAGGCGCGGGGCTGAGCGGGCGGCAAGGCCCCTCGACCGCCGCCGGGCCGCCTTATCGGTGCCGGATTTCGCCGCAATCCTTGTGAATGTCGTTTCTGTTTCGCCCCCGGAGACAGCCATGAACCAGACCGATCCTTCCGCAGGATCCGACCGCCGGCCGCGGCGCCCGCTGCTTGTTCTTGTGGCGCCTGCCCTTCTGGCGGGGCTGGCCGCACTTGCCGCGACGGGGCTGGCGCGGCTGTCGCTGCCGGCGGCGTTCGTGTTCCTGCCCTTTGCCCTGCCGGTCGCGATCTGGGTCGCGTGGAGCGACATGAAAACCATGAAGATCCCGAACAAGGCGGTGTTCGCCCTGGTCGGGGTCTTTGCGGTGGTGGGCCTGATCGCGCTGCCGCTGGAGGCGTGGGCCTGGCGCTGGGCGCATCTGGGCGTGGTGCTGGTGATCGGGTTCCTGATGAGCACCTTCGGCATGGTCGGCGCGGGCGATGCCAAGTTCGCGGCCGCGATGGCGCCCTTCGTGGCGTTGCCCGACACCGGCAGTTTCCTGGCGCTTTTCGCCGCGGTGACGCTGTCGGCCTTGGTCACGCACCGGATGGTGCGGCGGATCGGGGCCGTGCGGCGCGCCCTGCCCGACTGGGAAAGCTGGGAACGGCGCGATTTCCCGATGGGCCTGGCACTGGCCGGGGCGTTGATCTTCTACCTTGCGCTGTCGGGGACGCTGGGGCTGATCGCCAGCAGCACGTAATCGGGCGTGCGGCGCAGTTCGGCCAGGGCATGGCCCGCCTCGTCCAACTCGCGCAGAACGCGGTCGCGCACATCGGGCCGCGTGGCGCATTGCGGCACCAGCACCAGGTCCGCCCCCTGCACCCCGGGCAACCCGCCGTAATACCAGGGCGCCCCGCCGGGTAGCGGCGCCGGCCCGCCGTAGAGCCAATAGGCGCTTAACATGTCGGCCACCAGAACCGGCCGGCCGCCCAGCCCCGCATCGTCGATATCTTGGGCCACCGCGCGGAACCAGCCGACCAGCCCGCTGATCAGGCGGCAGTTTTCCAACGGCTCGCCCGACAGCAGCGTGGCCTCGGGCAGCAGGCGCGGCTGCCACCAGGCATGGCCCGCGCTCATCGAACGGCTGATACGGGTCTGAACATGACCCACGCGGGCCTCGGGCATCCAGATACCCGCATCGCCCGGCAATGCGGCGACGGTGCCCGCCTGCGAGGCGGCATAGTTGCGCAACGGGCTTTCGGCCATCGCCATGAAGATCGGCGCGACCAGCAGCAACGCGGCCCCGCCTGCCACCGTCAGCCCCTGGCTGGCCCCCGCCTCGCCCGGCCCTGACGCAGGACGCAGCGCCAGGGCGGCAAGGCCGAGAAAGAACAGCCAGACCGGATCGTTGCCATAATTCTGGAAGGTCACGTAGGCCAGCCCCGGCGCCGTCGCCAGCAGCAACAGGCCAGCGCGGTCGCGCCCGGCGCGCCGTGCCAGGATGACCGTGGCCAGGAAAAGCAGGCTGCCGATCCGGGCCGTGGTGCCCCCCACCACGTCCAGCAGGCTGCCGCTGGGATGGGCGCGGATGTCGGTTCCCGCCACGCCGAGCAGATCGCCCAGATAGGCCGGCCACAGGGCAGGCCCCGCCGCGGCCGTCACCGCCAGCGCGACCGCCCCGCCCGCGCCCAGCGCCGCCAGCCCGCCGCGCCGATCCCGCGCAAGGAGAAAGGCCAGCGCGGCAACAGGGGCCGCCGCAAGAAAATAGGTCACCTTGATCAGCGCAAGCGCCCCCAGCCCCAGCCCGATCACCAGCCCGTCGGCCAGCCGCGCCCGCGGCCCGGTGCGGCGCGCGGGCAGCACCGCCAGGACCAGCACGATGAAGAGGATCGCCCAGGCCCAGCGATTGTAGTTCATCGACAGCGAGATATCGGGATCGGACGTGGCCGGCACCAGCGCGATGGCCAGCACCATGACCCCCGCGCCGAAAAGATGCGCCCAGCCGCGCGGCAGGCGGCTGACGCCGGCCCACCAGGCCGCGGGCGCCAGAACGGCCCCGACCAACGCCTGGCCCAGCACGAAGGCATCCGCCAGCGGATAGCCAAGCCGCACGAACAGCGCGATCGGTGCGTAGGCCAGAACGCCCAGCGGCGTCATGAAATCCAGATGGGGCCATTCGCCCGCGGCCTGGCGCAGCACGATCTGCACCATGTGCAGCATGTCGCCCTCTTGCCAGACGGGGTAAAGCCCGCCCTTGGCCAGCCCCGCCCAGGTCGCCGCCCCCAGGATCGCGGCCATCAGCGCCGCAAGCGTGAACGGATCGGATCGTGTCATCCCCTGCCCTCGTCCTGCCTGTCATCCTCTTGCGGCCGGGGTCATGAACGGACAAGCGCGATTCATGCGATTGTCCCAAAAGCCCCGGCCTCTTGCCCAAGAATTGCCCCAAAATGCGGTCAGTTTTGGGCAGAGAACGCAGCAGTTTCAGGGCAACTCCATGAATATGCAGACTTCCGCGGTGATGGCGCCACCCGCCCCGCGCACGCTGGCCGAAATGCGCCTGCCGATGGTGATGATGCGCGACATCCTTCTGAAGACGATCTTTCGCAAGAATGTCGACACGGTCAGCGAGATCGCCAAGGCGATCTGCTTGCCGATCCCGGTGACGCAGGAACTGGTCGATGTCGCGCGCCAGCAGAAACTGCTGGAGGCGACCGGCACGCTGCATGCGGGCGCGGGCAGCGAGATGGGGTTCCAGCTGACCGATGGCGGAAAGGCGCGGGCGCTGGATGCGCTGTCGCAGTCGGAATATTACGGCGCGATGCCCGTACCGCTGGAGGTCTACTCCGAACAGGTGAAACGCCAGTCGATCCGCAACATCCAGATCACGCGGGACCAGCTGACCGGTGCGATGGGCCACCTGATCCTGCCCGACGAGTTGCTGGACCACCTGGGCCCGGCGGTCGGCGCGGGCCGGTCGATCCTGATGTACGGCCCGCCGGGGAACGGGAAGTCGTCGATTTCCAACGGTATCCGCGACGCGCTGGGCGACAAGATCTACATCCCCCGCGCCATCGAGTATTCCGGCCAGGTGATCACCGTCTACGACCCGATCGTGCACACGGCAGCCGAGGAACTGGTGGACGACCCGAATTCGCTGCGCCGCACCTCGGGGCGATTCGACACGCGCTACGTGCTGTGCGAACGGCCCACGGTGATCACCGGCGGGGAACTGTCGCTGTCGATGCTGGATCTGGTCTACAACCCCACCGCGCGCACCTACCAGGCGCCGTTGCAGTTGAAATCGACGGGCGGCATCTTCATCGTCGACGACCTTGGCCGCCAGGCGGAACCGCCGCAGGCGCTGGTCAACCGCTGGATCGTGCCGCTTGAGGAATCGAAGGACATCCTCGCCCTGCAATCGGGCGAGAAGTTCGAGGTGCCGTTCGACACGCTGGTGATCTTCTCGACCAACTTCCACCCGAACGAGATCTTCGACCGCGCCGCGCTGCGCCGGATCTTCTTCAAGATCAAGATCGACGGCCCCTGCCAGGAGGATTTCCTGAAGATCTTCGCCATGGTCGCGCGCAAGAAGAAGATGCCGATCGACGAGGACACGCTGATCTACCTGCTGAAGGAAAAATACCCCACGATCGACAATGTCTATGCGAACTACCAGCCGGTGTTCCTGATCGACCAGATGATCGCGATCTGCGAGTTCGAGGGCATCCCCTACCAGATGTCGCCCGCGCTGATCGACCGCGCCTGGGCCAACATGTTCGTGCGCGAAGAGGAAATCATCCACTGACCTCTCCGCGCCGGTGGATGAGGGGCAGCCCGGCCGCGATGGCCGGGCTGTCCGCGTTTCGACCGGAAGGTCCGGTTTCGGGGTTTCCACCGGGCGGAATTCGGCTAGGGTCGGCGCTGGAATGCAGGGCAGAAGCCCTTGGACAAGCGCGGGGATTGCGTGACGCTGCCGACGGAACCGGCCGTTTTCGACGGCCATAACGATGTTCTTCTGAAACTGTTCCGCGCCGGCGGCCCTGTCGCCGCCGACCGGTTCCTGACCGACCACGAGGGTCATCTCGACCTGCCCAAGGCGCGCGCGGGGGGATTTGCCGGCGGGTTCTTCGCGATCTTCGTGCCCTCGGACGATATCGACCTTGACGACAAGACCGGGCAGATGAGCCAGGCAAGCTACAGCCTGCCCCTGCCCAGCCCCATCGAGTGGGAAGACGCGCTGCCCGTGGCGCTGACCCAGGCCGCGACGCTGTTCCGGCTGGAGGAACTGGGCGCGCTGAAGGTCTGTCGCACGGCGGCCGATATCCGCGCCTGCATGGCCGAAGGCAGGCTGGCGGCGATCCTGCACATGGAGGGCGCCGAGGCGATCGACCCGGAATTCCACGTGCTGGACGTGCTTTACAAGGCGGGGCTGCGCTCGCTTGGCCCGGTCTGGAGCCGGCCGACGATCTATGGCGAGGGTGTGCCGTTTCGCTATCCGTCGGATGCCGATATCGGCGGCGGGCTGAGCGAGGACGGGATCGACCTGGTCAAACGGTGCAACGATCTGGGTATCCTGATCGACCTGTCGCACCTGAACATGGCCGGATTCTGGGACGTGGCGAAGCATTCCGCCGCGCCGCTGGTCGCCACCCATTCGAATGCACATGCGATCACGCCGCAGGCACGCAACCTGACCGATGCCCAACTTGACGCCATTGCGGCAAGCGACGGCATGGTCGGGCTGAACTTTGCGGTTGCCTTCCTGCGCCCGGACGGCCGGATGGTCGATACCGGGCTTGACGACATGCTGCGCCATCTCGACCATCTGCTGCATCGCCTGGGCGAGACGCGCGTGGGGCTGGGATCGGATTTCGACGGGGCGCTGATCCCCTTTGGGATCGGCACGGCGGCCGGCCTGCCCGCGCTGCGGCAAGCGATGGCCGATCACGGATACGGGGCAGAGCTGATCGAAAGGCTGTGCCACGGCAACTGGTTGCGGGTGCTCGAAAAGACCTGGGGGCAGTGAAAGACCCCCGGGCCGCGCCCGAACACGGACAACAACAGGAGAGGACTGACAAGATGAACGCATTTTCCAAGCTGATGTCAGGCGCCGCGCTGGGCCTGAGCGTCGCGCTGACCGCGATGCCCGGCTGGGCCGAGACGCCGGCCAACATGCTGGTGATCGCGACCCGGATCGACGACATCACCTCGCTTGACCCGGCGCAGAGCTTCGAGTTCTCGGGCGGCGACGTGATCCGCAACCTTTATGGAAAGCTGGTCAATTTCGATCCGCTGAACCTGGAGGCGGGCTTTCAGCCGGATCTTGCCGAAAGCTGGGAGGTCAGCGAGGACGGCCGCACCATCACCTTCACCATGCGCGAGGGCGTGAACTTCGAATCCGGCAACCCGGTGACCGCCGAGGATGCCGCCTTCTCGTTGCGCCGCGCGGTCAAGCTGAACCTGAACCCCTCGTTCATCCTGACCCAGTTCGGCCTGACCGCCGACAACGTGGACGAGATGATCCGCGTCGAGGACGGCAAGCTGAAGCTGACCACCGACAAGGCCTACGCGACCTCCTTCGTGCTGAACTGCCTGACCGCCAATATCGGTTCGATCGTCGACATGCAGACGGTGATGGCGAACGAACAGAACGGCGACATGGGCAACGCCTGGCTGTCGACCCATTCGGCCGGGTCGGGCGCCTATCGGCTGGTCAGCTGGAAGCCGAACGAGAGCGTGACGCTCGCGGCCAATCCCGACTTTCACGAAGGCGCCCCCGCAATGGAGCGCGTCGTCGTCCGCCACGTCCAGGAAAGCGCGACCCAGCGCCTGTTGCTGGAACGCGGCGACATCGACATCGCGCGCAATCTGAACCCCGAGGATATTGCCGGGGTGTCGGGTCGGGACGGCGTGAAGATCCAGGAAGAGCTGAAAGGCTACCTGATGTATTTCTCGCTGAACCAGAAGGTGCCGGAACTGGCCAAGCCCGAGGTCCGGCAGGCGTTCAAGTACATGGTCGACTATGAGGGCATGGCGAACAGCTTCCTCAAGGGGCAGTATACGGTCCAGCAGAACTTCCTGCCCCGGTCCTACCTGGGCTCGGTCGACGAGAACCCGTTCTCGCTGGATATCGAGAAGGCCAAGGCGCTGCTGGCCGAGGCCGGCGTCGAGGGGTTGGAACTGGAGATCGGCGTGCGCGAGGTGCAGGACCGGATGGAGATCGCCCAGTCGCTGCAGAACACCTTTGCCCAGGCGGGCGTCAAGCTGAACATCACGGTGGGCACCGGCGCGCAGATCCTCGGGCGCTATCGCGCGCGCGAACTCGACGTCTATCTCGGCACCTGGGGCCCGGATTATCCCGACCCGCAGACCAACGCCTCGACTTTCGCGTGGAACGCCGACAACTCGGACGAAGCGCAGCTGACCGGTGTCCTGGCCTGGCGCAACAGCTGGGATGCCGCCGGTCTGACCGAGAAGGTGGACGCCGCCGTCGTCGAGAACGACACCGAGACCCGCGCACAGATGTATCGCGACATCCAGGCCGAGTTCCGCGAAACGTCGCCCTTCGCCATCATGTTCCAGAACATCGAACAATCGGCGATGTCCGAGAACGTGGCGAATTTCACCACCGGACAGGCGATCATGGACGCGGCCTACTGGGAAGTGACCAAGTAGGTGGCGGTGGCCGACCGAAAGACCGAAGGGCGCCCCCGGGCGCTCTTCCCGCGCTGGCTGCTGCGTTCGGGCGTGACGGTCGGTTCGATCGCTGTCACCATGCTGGGGCTGCTTTTCGTGACCTTCATGATCGGCCGCGTGATGCCGGTCGACCCGGTGCTGGCGATCGTGGGCGACCGCGCCTCGGCCGAGGTCTACCAGCAGGTCTATGAACGGCTCGGTCTCGACCGGCCGCTGATCGTGCAATTCGCGATCTATCTCGGCGACGTGGTTCGGGGCGATTTCGGCATGTCGATCCTTACCGCCCGCCCGGTGGCCGAGGACATCGCGCGCGTGTTTCCCGCAACGCTGGAACTGGCCACGCTGGGCACGGTGATCGGCGTCGCCTTCGGCGTGCCGCTGGGCGTCGTGGCCGCGGTCCGGCGCGGCAGCTGGATCGACCAGATCGCGCGCGTCGTGGCGCTGGTCGGCTATTCGATGCCGATCTTCTGGCTGGGGCTGATGGGCCTGCTGATCTTTTACGGCATCCTCGGCTGGGTCGGGGGCCCGGGCCGGGTGTCGATCTTTTATGCCGACATGGTGCCGCCGGTGACGGGGATGATCCTGGTCGACTCGGCGCTTGACGGGAACTGGACGGTGTTCCGCGATGCGCTGTCCCATATCGTGCTGCCCGCCGCGCTGCTGGGCTATTATTCGCTGGCCTATATCAGCAGGATGACGCGGTCCTTCATGCTGGAACAACTGTCGGCCGAATACGTCACCACCGCGCGGGTCAAGGGCATGTCGGAATGGGCGGTGATCTGGGGGCATGCCTTCCGCAACATCCGGGTGCAGCTGATCACCGTGGTCGCACTATCCTATGCGGGCCTGCTGGAAGGATCGGTGCTGACCGAGATCATCTTTTCCTGGCCGGGCATCGGCAGCTATATCACCACCGCCCTTCTGTCGGCGGACATGAACGCGGTGCTGGGCGGCACGGTGGTGGTGGGCCTTGTGTTCGTGCTGCTGAACGTGGCGTCCGACCTTCTGTACAAGTTTCTCGACCCGAGGGCGAAATGAGCGGGACGGCCTGGCGCGAGTGGTTGCTGACGGACACGCCGCATTCACGGATGCAGGCACGGGCCGCGGCGCTTTACCAGGGCTGGCTGGCCTTCCGTTCGAACACGCTGGCGATGTTCGGGCTCGGCATCCTGGTGTTCCTGCTGGCGGTCGCGGCCTTCGCGCCCGTCATCGCCCCACATGACCCCTATTACCAGGACCTCGCGAACCGGCTGCAGCCGCTGGGCACCGAGGGCCACTCGCTGGGCACCGACTCGCTGGGCCGGGACATTCTTTCACGGCTGATCTACGGCTCGCGGATCACGCTGTATATCGTTGCGCTGGTGGCGCTGATCGCGCCCGTGGCGGGGCTGATCGTGGGCACGGTCGCGGGGTATGTCGGCGGCTGGGTCGACATGGTGCTGATGCGGATCACCGACATCTTCCTCGCCTTTCCCCGGCTGGTTCTGGCGCTGGCCTTCGTCGCGGCCCTGGGCGCGGGCATCGAGAACGCGGTGCTGGCCATTTCCCTGACCGCCTGGCCGCCCTATGCCCGCATCGCCCGGGCCGAGACGCTGACGATCCGCAATTCCGACTATATCAGTGCCGTGCGCCTGCAGGGCGCGGGGCCGCTCCGGATCATCACGAAACATATCTGGCCGCTGTGCATTTCCTCGCTGATCGTGCGGGTGACGCTGGACATGGCCGGCATCATCCTGGCCGCGGCGGGCCTCGGCTTCCTCGGCCTCGGTGCGCAGCCGCCCAGCCCGGAATGGGGCGCGATGATTTCCGAGGGGCGGCGTTTCATCCTCGATCACTGGTGGGTCGCGACCATGCCGGGGCTTGCGATCTTCACCGTGTCGCTGGCGTTCAACCTGCTGGGCGACGGCTTACGCGACGTCCTCGATCCGAAGAGCGAGAAATGACCGACCTGCTGGACGTCAAGGACCTGTGGGTCCGGTTTCCCACCCGCAAGGGCCAGTTCGACGCGGTCCGGGGCGTGTCGTTCCGGCTGGGCCGCGAACGGCTGGGCATCGTGGGCGAAAGCGGGTCCGGCAAGTCGATGACGGGCCGTGCGATCCTGCGCCTGATCCGCGCGCCGGGGCAGGTCGAGGCCGCCCATATCAAGCTGGATGGCGAGGACCTGTTGCAGAAATCCGAGGTCGAGATGCGCGCGGTGCGCGGCCAGCGGATTTCCATGGTGATGCAGGATCCCAAGTTCTCGCTGAACCCGGTGATGACCGTGGGCGACCAGTTGATCGAGGCCTATCGCCTGCACGCCAAGGGCACCCGCGCCGAGGCGCGCGCCAAGGCCATCGAGATGCTGGAGGCGGTCTCGATCCGCGACGCCGAGCGCGTGATGCGCGCCTATCCACACGAGATGTCGGGGGGGATGGGCCAGCGGATCATGATCGCGATGATGCTGATCCCCGACCCGGAGTTGCTTATCGCAGACGAACCCACCTCGGCGCTGGACGTGTCGGTGCAGGCGCAGGTCCTGCAGATTCTCGACCGGCTGGTGCAGGATCGCGGCATGGGGCTGATCTTCATCAGCCACGATTTGAACCTCGTGGCGCAATTCTGCGACCGGGTGCTGATCATGTATGCCGGGCGCGTGGTCGAAACCTGCGATGCCGCGCGGCTGCACGAGGCGACGCATCCCTATACCCGGGGCCTGCTGAATTCGCTGCCCCGGTTCGACGCGCCGCAAGGCCGGCTGGAGGTGTTGAAACGCGACCCGGCCTGGGCCGAGGCGCCGAGCGTGGGGCCGGAATGAGCGCGCTGAGTTTCAAAGATCTCGATGTCTGGTTCGGCGAGGGGCGCGACCGGGTGGATGCCGTCCGGGGGGCCAGTTTCGAGGTCGCCCCGGGAGAGAGCTTCGGGCTGGTGGGCGAAAGCGGTTCGGGCAAGTCGACGATCATGCGCGCGCTGACGGGCCTTGCGCCGCACTGGTCGGGCCGGATGGCGGTGAACGGGCGCGACGTGCCGCCCGGCAAGCGCCGCGACAGGGCGTTCTACAAGACCGTGCAGATGGTGTTCCAGGACCCTTACGCCTCGCTTCACCCGCGCCAGTCGGTCGACCAGGTCCTGTCCGAAACCCTTTACCTGCATGGCTTTCGTGATGTCGAACCGCGGATCGAACGGCTGCTGGACGATGTCGGGCTTGGCCCGACCTTCCGCTTTCGCTACCCGCACCAGCTTTCGGGCGGGCAGCGCCAGCGCGTTGCCATCGCGCGCGCGCTGGCCCCTGAACCCGCGATCCTGCTGCTGGACGAACCGACCTCGGCGCTGGACGTGTCGGTGCAGGCCGAGATCCTGAACCTGCTGACCGACCTGCGCACCGAACACGACCTGACCTTCCTGATGGTGTCCCACGACCTGGCCGTGGTGGCGCATATGTGCGAACGCATCGCAGTGATGCGGGCGGGCGAGATCGTCGAGGTGATGGGCGTGGACGAAATGCGCGCGATGCGGCCCGGCCATCCCTATACCCAAAGCCTGCTCGAGGCCTCGCTGGGTTACCACCGCGGCTGACAGCGCCCCCGTCCGGCCCGGGTCGCTAAACTTTGCGCTTAACCCTAAGCTTTGACCCGCGCGGCGGGAAAGGCCCCGTTAAGGGTTCGGGCGCAAGGTCTGCCAGCACGTCCTGAAAAGCAGAGTCGCAGATGCACATATCTTCCACTCTGGCTCTCGCAGCCGCCTATTGCCTTGTTCCCGCGACCCTGCATGCCGCCCAGGGTGTCGATCGCGACAGTATCCGGTTTGTCCAGATCGCCCCGCTTGAGGGCGAAGGCGCCGCACTCGGCACCGGGATACGCCTTGGCCTTCTCGCCGCGTTCGAAGAGGCGAACGGCAAGGGCGGGGTCCATGGCCGCAAGATCCGGCTGGACAGCCATTGCGACAGCAACGATCCGGGCCGTGCCGTGGAACGGATGGACGCGGTCATCGCCGGGTCGACCATCTCGCGGTGATTGGCACGGTCGGCGCAGCCGCGTCGCGCACGCTGCAGCCTTTGGCCAGCGCGGCAGGCATGGCCTTTGTCGGCCCGGCCACCGGCGACGAGACCTTGCGCGCGCCCTGGGCCAGCAATGTCATCAACATCCGCCCCACCGACGCGGCCGAAATCCGTGCCCTAGCCGGGCACCTGGCCGGCGCCCAAGGGGTCAAGCGCATCGCCGTGCTTTACGAAAACGGCGAGGAAGGGCGCGCATTGCTCAAGACGGTCAAGTCCGCGCTGGGCCGCCACGACCTCGAACCTGTGGCCCAGGGCCGCTATGCGCACGGTACCACCGCGGTCAAGGTCGCGCTGCTGACGATCCGCCGGGCCAACCCGGATGCCGTGCTGATGCTGGGCGGGCACGCCCCCGCGGCCGAATTCATCCGGGTTGCCGGTTCGCTCGATTTCGCACCGGTCTTTGCCGGGCTGTCCGATACCGACGCGATCGCGCTGAGCGCCGAACTCGGCAAGGCCGCCGACCGCATTGTCGTCGCGGGCGCCGTGCCGCCCCCTTGGGACGACACCCGCGCCGTGGTCGCAGACTACCGCGCCGCGCTGGGCGCCTATGACACGGCGGCCGAACCCGGCTTCGCCTCGCTCGAAGGCTATCTCGCAGGCCGGCTCGCCGTGGCCGCACTGGACGATGCCGGACCCTGGCTCGACCGCGCGGATTTCCTGGCCGCTCTTGGCCGGCTGGGCGAACTGAACCTCGGCGGGCTCGCGCTCGCCTATGGCGCCGGTGACAACCAGGGGCTGGACGATGCGTTCCTGGTCCGCCTGGGCGGGGACGGCACGTTCGCCGCCCTGCCGCCCACCCCGGAGGGGGGCGCCGACTGAACCCGGCGGGCGGGGCGTATGCACCGCCCGCCGCCAACAACCTGAAACCTGCGGGAGGCTTCCATGCGCCGACTCGTGTCCTTCCTCTTTGGAAGCATCGCTATCAAGATCTCCATTTCCATGGCCGCCATGGGGGCCATGGCAGGCGCTGCCGTTCTGATCGGGTTGATGGTGTTCAACACGCTCTCGGCCTCGCTCAACACGCTGCTCGGCGAACAGCTTCCGGGCCTGCGCCACAGCGTCACCGTGATCGAGCATACCGGCGGCATCCGCGATGCCCTGTCCGAGATGCTGCTCGCCGGCACGCCCGCGGGCGTCGAGGCGGGGCTTGCGCGGTTCCATGACGAAAAAGCCTATCTCGAAGAGGGGATGAACGGCCTGCCCGAGGCATCGGCGGCGGCGATGCGGCCGCTGCTGGCCAAGCTGGAGACCGAGGCAGGCGACATGCGCGCGGCCCTGTCCGACCGCTTTGCCCGCGATGCCCAGCTGGACCAGACCATCGCCGGTTTCCGTGACCTGTCGCAACAGGCGCGCGACCTGCTGGTGCAGATGTCCGATGATGCGGCCTATGACATGGAGCTGGCCGGCGAACAGACCGTGCAGGCGGTGACCGACACGCTGACCGCCTTGATGGACTACGATTTCGCCGCGACGGCGCTTGTCCTGCGGGCCCGCAGCGAGATCAACCTGCTCAGCGGTATCGCGATCGCGCTGGCCGAGACGGTGGATGACGGGCTGGCCGAACGGCTGCGCGGCATCGCCGAAGCAAGCCTCGGAGAGTTCGACGCGATCCTCGCCGAGCTTGAGGAACGCGACGCGATCCCCGATCAACTGCCGACCCTGGTCGAAACCCGCGCCGTCTTCGCCGAGGCCAGCCGACAGGGCTTTCGCGCGCGCGCGGGGTTCATGGACCGGCTGATGGTTTTGCGCGACAAGAGCGAAACCGCGCTGACCTACGCGATCGACGAGCTGACCTACAACCTGATGATCGGCGCCGAGGATACCGCGACCTTCAACAGCGAAGCCGTCGTGCGGCTGATCGACAACGAGATGAAGTTCATTCGCGACGCCGCCCGCATGGAACTTGCGGTGGAAACGGTCGTCGCGACCGCCTTTCTGGGGGCAACCGTGCGCAACCTCGATACCGCGGCCGCCGCCCAGGCCGAACTGGACGCCGCCGCCGAGGCCCTGCGCAACCTGGCGGCCGAGATTTACATGACCGACGAGCTGGGCGTTATCGTCGAGGGCATCCTGGCCTTCGCCGCGCCCGAAACCGGGATCGTGGCGACCCGCGCCGACATGCTGGCGGCGCAGGCACGGGCGGAACGAACCTCGGTCGCGGCCTATGAGCAGTTGCGCCGGATCGGCGACGCCGCCGTCGCCCATGGCGATGCCGCGCTCTTGGCGGCAGCCGAAGCGGGCGACGCGGTTCTTGCCGATGCCGACCGCGCCGAAGACCAGCTGCGCATGGTCGCGCTGGGCAGCCTTGCCCTGGTGGTGGCCGCACCGCTTTTCACCTGGCTTTTCATCCTGCGGCCCATGGGGCGCCTGGTCCGCGTGACCGAACGGCTGTCGAAAGGCGATCTCGCACCGATCACCGGGTTCCACATCTCGGGCGGCGAAATCGGCCGCATGGCAACCGCGCTTGGGGTCTTTCGCGAGGGCCTGATCGAACGCGAACGCATGCAAGAGCACGAACGCGCCACCGAAGAGGAGCGTCGCGCCCATGCCGCGGCGCAGCATGACGTGGTCACCCGCCTGGCCGATGCGCTGCAGCGCCTGTCTGCGGGGGATTTGTCGGAGTCCCTGGAGAAGCCATTCCCGGAGGATTACGAGCAGTTGCGGCATGATTTCAACGCGACGGT
>NZ_SLXP01000003.1 GCF_004343075.1 Rhodovulum marinum | reverse complement strand
CGCACCGAACCGGTCAGCTCGTCCAGCGCCGCCGCCGTCTCCTCCAGCGTCGCGGCCTGGTTCTCGGTCCGGTGCGACAGGTCGTCCGACGCCCCCCCGATCTCTTCCGCACGCGCGTGGATCTCCGTCGCGTTCTCGACGATCGAGGCCAGCATCTCGTTCAACGTCGCAACCGTCGCGTTGAAATCATGCCGCAACTGCTCGTAATCGGCGGCGAAGGTCTGGTCGAGCGTGTGGGTCAGATCGCCCGTGGCAAGCGCGTTGAGACCGCGGCCGAGCTGTTCGACCGCATGCGCCTGGGCGGCGCGCGCGCCGTCCAGTTCGGCGTCGGCCGCGGCCGCGCGCTGCAGCCGGTCGCGCAGGGCATCCAGGCTGCGGGCGATGATGCCGACCTCGTCGTGATTGTCGGTCATCGGGATCTCGGCATCATAGGCGCCGTCCGCGACCTTTTTCATCGCAACACTCACCCGGTCGAGCGGCACGCCGATCATCCGGCGCAGCAGCACCGTCGCGATGCCCAGCATCATCAGGAAAATCACCCCGGCCACCGACATCAGGGGGGCGGAATTGGCGACGATTTCCGACATCAAGCCCTTGGACGTCCAGACCGCGCCGAAGGCGCCCACGGTCGTGCCGTTGCCATAGAGCACCGGCACGCCGACGGTCAGCGTTTTCCGGTCGATCGCGATTTCGCCGGTTTCCAGCGCCCTGCGCGCGAGGTCCGCGATGGCCGTGGATTGATCCGCCGTTGCCGTGCCGGACCGCAGCAGGCGTTCGCCCTCGGCGTTCCAGACGGCGACCTGGACGAAATGGTCGCCCGAGCGTTCGGCATATTCGGCAATCACCGGTTCGACCGCATCGAGTTTGCCGAACTTGAGATGGCCGGCAAGGTTCCCGGCATAGGAAACCGAGACCTCGGTCAGGAGGTTCGCGAGATGTTCCTTGACGATACCGTAGGCGCTGCGCGTGGAGGCGGTGAGGACCATCGCGGCCACCAGGATGGCCGTTGCGGCCACGAGGCCCGCGCCCTTGATGAAGACCGAGCCGCTGAGGCGGCTCGACCCGGTCGTTCGATTGGAACCTTGCATTGGTCGTCTCCTGTTGAGGACGGCTTACATGAACGCTTCGCCTTCGACGGCCACGGTCATTGCACCGATCGGCGCGCCGGAGGCGGGATCGGTGATCGTGAACGAGATCTGCGCCTGGTAGCGCTGGCTGGATTCGTCGAATTCGATGTCGCCGAAATGCACCGCATCTGGACCCACGCCGAAGGTATCGGCATGCTTGGCCTCGTCGCCCTGCCAGTAGTCGGACGTCACGCCCGAGGCGGCGACGTTCAGACCCTTGGCATCCATCAGGATGATCTCGGTGATCTTGCCGCCGGCCGCGGCCATGTTCGCGCGCAGGAAATCCGCGACCGGGCCGGTGATGACCGGTTCGATCAGCGAGGCGTCCGAGCTGCCGACCTGGGCGCGCCAGGACGTGTCCAGCCCGTCGATCTGGGCCTGGTCGAAGCTGGCCGTGGTCGCGTTCTGGGCGGTGATGGCCTGGATGATGATGGGGTCGCTGGCCCAGCCGCGCACCGAGGAGTCGAGATAGGCGGCCATCTGGGTGTCGAATTCGCCGGCCTGGGCGGTCGAGGCCGCAAGCACGAAGAGGGCGGTGAGTTTGGCAATCGGACGGGCCATGTGTTTCCTTTCCATGAACGTGGCAGCGCCGTCGGAAACTGGCGCAGATATTCGAGGGCTACGGCGAATCCCCTACCGATCGCTTAACGCCGGCGGGCCTGGCGCGGGGGGCGCGGACACGAAGGGCGGGGGCGGGGGTGCCCGATTCGCGGGGGTCGTGCCCCCCCGTGTCGTTCGGCGTGGATTTCACAGTGTTCTGATTCCAAGTGGAAAAACGGCACCTTTCCGGGGCGGGCGCGGGTTTGGCGGGGGCGCGTGCCGCGGCGGGGACCGGGCGTCGGGGCCTGCGGCCGCGCGGGGTCTTTCGCGAGAGTTTTAGCGAAATCGCCGTCGCGAAATGGCCCGGTTGGCGGGACGCAATGCGTGATCTTGCAGCACCCCGGGCCCTGGGTCCGGGCGGCGTGCGTGGGGGTCCGGCCGGGCGCGGCCACGGAGGCTGGACAGCGGCGGGACGCGGTGTTTTCTGGAGGGTGCGACCGGGTGGTGGTGCGCGGCCGGGCGCGCGACAGGGATAGGGAGGCACGCATGTCCAAGGCGTTCGCAAGCCGGGGGGACCTGGCCGAGAAGCAGACGAGTTTCACCGAGATCGGGCCGGGGCTGTGGGCGTTCACCGCCGAGGGCGACCCGAATTCGGGGGTCATCATCGGCGACGACGCGGTGATGGTGATCGAGGCGCAGGCCACGCCGCGGCTGGCCGGGAAGGTGATCGCCGAGATCCGCCGCGTGACCGGCAAGCCGATCACGCACCTTGTGCTGACCCATTACCACGCGGTGCGGGTGCTGGGGGCCTCGGCCTTTGGCGAGGTGCAGGTCATCATGTCGGAGCGGGCCCGCGCGATGGTGGCCGAGCGGGGGCAGGAGGATTGGGACAGCGAGTTCGCCCGCTTTCCGCGGCTGTTCCAGGGGCATGAGGGCATTCCCGGGCTGACCTGGCCGACCACGACCTTCACCGACCGGATGAGCGTCTGGCTGGGTCGGCGCCGGGTGGACATCCTGCACCTGGGCCGGGCGCACACGGCGGGCGACGCGGTGGTCTGGGTGCCCGATGCCGAGGTGATGTTCACCGGCGACATCGTCGAGGACCGCTCGGCCTGCTATTGCGGGGACGGGCATTTCGGGGACTGGGGCCGGGTGCTGGACGCCATTGCCGGGTTCCGGCCCGCGGCGATCGCGCCGGGGCGGGGCGACGCGCTGGTGGGCGAGGCGATGGTGGCGCGCGCCATCGACAATACCCGCGATTTCATCGACAGCACCTATCGCCCGGCGGCGCGGGTGGCGGCGCGCGGCGGGTCCTTGAAAGACGCCTGGCAGGCGGTGCGGGCGGAATGCGACCCGAAATTCGCCGAGTACGCGATCTACGAGCATTGCCTGCCGTTCAACGTGGCGCGCGCCTATGACGAGGCGCGGGGGATCGACACGCCGCGCATCTGGACGGCCGCGCGCGACCGCGAGATGTGGGCGGCGCTGCAGGGGTAGGGCGCGGTACCGGGTTTCGCCCCGGCTGTCGCCGGGGCGATCGGCTGGGGGGCTTTGCCCCCCAGACCCCCCGGGTACTTGGACCAAGAAGAACCCGGGAAGGGGGGCATCGGCGGGGGCGCGGGGCTATCGGGACAGCGCGGTGCCCGCCCAGACCAGCGCGATCAGGATCGGCTGGTGGAGGAGGTAGATCGCGAGGCTGTGCCGGCCGGGCCAGGTGAGGGCGCGCAGCGCGGGGCCGGGCGGGGCGGGGTGGCGCAAGCGGTTCCAGAGGCCGGTGCGGGAGGCGAGCGTGGCGAGGGCCAGCCCGGCGAGGAACGGCGCGAGCCAAGGGAAGAGCGGTTCGAAATCGACGCTGGAGCGGGGCGTGGCGGTCAGGCCGGTCCAGTCGAGCCAGGGCCAGTCGGGGCCGAGGGGGCGGGGCAGTGCGAGGACGGCGAGTGCGGCGGCGAGGGTGACCGCCCAGGGCAGGCGGAGGAAGGCCAGCCCGATCACGCTGGCCACGGCGATGGAATGCAGGATGCCGAAATAGACGAAGCTGTCGGGAAACATCGCGCGCGTGCCCAGCGTGACCAGCCCCGCCGCCGCGCCGATCACCGCGAGGCGGCGCAGGAAGGCGCGGGGGCGCAGGCGGTGCCCATGGGCGAGGTGCAGGCTGACGCCGGCGAGGACCAGGAACGACCCCGCCACCGCGATCGACAGCACGCGCCAGCCGCCCGAGACGGCGGTGCCGGGCGGCAGGTGGCCGAACATTTCCAGGTCATAGGTGAAGTGGAACAGCGCCATGCCCAGCAGGGCCGCGCTGCGGGCCAGGTCGACGGCATGGACCCGCCCGCTCAATCCGGCTGGAACCCGGCGATCAGCCGCTTGAGGCCCAAAAGCGCGCCCGCCGCGATCGCCGCCAGCGTGACCGGCGCGGAATAGGCCAGCGTCGAGAAGGCGGTCGCGCCCTGGCCGATGGAACAGCCCAGCGCCACCACGCCGCCGATCCCCATCAGGGCCGCACCCGCGACCTGGCGGCCCAGTTCGCGCGGGTCCTCGCAGGCCTCCCAGCGGAAGCTGCCCTTGCGCCACGATCCGATCCAGGCGCCCAGGAGTACGCCCAGCACCGAGCCGACCGAGAAGGACAGCCCGCCCGCGGACGAGGTCATCAGCCACATCAGCGTGCGCCCGAGTGGCGCGGTGAAGGTGTGGCCCTCGACATCGACGGCGCCGAAGCTGACGTCGTTCAGGTAGGTCATGCCCCAAAGCGCGCCCGCGATGGCAAGCCCCACGGCCACGCCCCAGCCGATGCGGCGCGGGTCGTCGCGCAGGGGGGCGTGGGACAGGCCCCAGGCGAGAAAGCCCGCCGCGACGGCCAGCGCCACGAGCAGCGCGGGCAGGCCCAGCGCGCGTTCGGCCAGATGGGCGAAGCCCTGCATTTCGGTCGCGGGGATTTGCGGGAAGGCCCAGTCGCGCAGCGGCGAAAGCGGCCCCGACAGGGTCACGAAGCCGAAGATCGAGATCACCACCACCACCACCAGCGAGCGCAAATCGCCGCCGCCGAAGCGCGCGAGCGCGCCGAAGCCGCAATTGCCCGCCAGCGCCATGCCATAGCCGAACAGCCCACCGCCCAGGATGCTGGCCAGCGGGTTCCATGCGATCGCGTGGTAGGGGGTTTTGGCGAGGTCGATCTGGCCCGTCGCGGCCAGCAGGTAGGTCGCCGCGATGCCGGTACCCAGCACCACGCCCCAGGTGCGCAGCCGGCGCTGATCGTCGCCGTAGACCGCGCTTTCGATGGCGCCCAGCGTGCAGAATTCGCCCAGCCGGGCCGCGAGACCCAGCACGCAGCCGGTCACCAGTCCGATCAGCGCCGCCCAGGCGCCCACGGGAATGCTGTCCATCCGTCCTCCCTGCCGCGGGGCCGCGATGGGGGCGGCCCCGGGATGTTATTTCGGTCCGTGCCCGCCTGCCAGTCCCGGCGGCGGGTTCTGTGCGTTGCAGAACATGTCGTGCATCAGTTCCAGCATGCGCCGGGCGCGCTCGTCGGCCAGCGAATAGTAGATCGCCTTGCCCTCGCGGCGGTAGGCCACCAGCCCCTCGAGCCGGAGCCGGGCCAGTTGCTGGCTGACCGCGGCCTGGCGCGAGGCGAGCAGGGTTTCCAGTTCGGTCACCGATTTCTCGCCGGTCGACAGGTGGCACAGGATCATCAGGCGGCCCTCGTGCGAGAGCGCCTTGAGAAAGCTGGACGCGGTTTCGGCATGCTGGACCATGTCCTCGGCCTGGATGCCGTTTTCCCCGTCCGGGGCGGTGCCGTCGCTATGGGCGATGTCTGCTGCCATGCATCCCTTCGGGGGCTTCGTCAGAAGCCCATCTCCTCCTGGATCGCGGCGATGCCCTGGCGGGCGCAGTCGTCGTCGAGGTCTGGCCCGGGCGCGCCCGAGACGCCGATCGCGCCGACGATGGAGCCCGCGTGTTCGATCATCACCCCGCCGCCGAGTGCCAGCGGCTGGGACAGGTCGCGGATACCCGAGAACATCGTGCCCGGCGCGGTCAATTCGCCGAGCGCCAGCGTATCGGTGCGGAAGCTGGCCGCGGTCCAGGCCTTGCGCCGCGCGGTTTCCTCGACATGGGCGCCGGCGAAACGGTCGCGCACGAAGGCCTGCAGCGTGCCGAAGCGGTCGGTGACCGCGACGCCCACCTGGTAGCCCTCGGCCCGGCAATAGTCCATCGCCGCCACCGCGGCCCGGATCGCCAGTTCGGGCTTGAGCGCCTTGAACTCGACGAAGGCGTCCTGTGCCGCCGCGCCGCCCGCGGGCAGCGCCAGCGCCACGGCGAAAACCAGTTTCTTCATCATCCCTCGGCTCCTCCCTTTTCGTTGCCGTGTTCCGCCCATTCGGGCTGTTTCTTGAGCATCTCTCCGATCAGCCACCAGAAGAAATCCTCTCCCGGGTATCCCTCCAGCCGCTGCACCTCGACCCCGTCGCGCAACAGCACGAAGGTCGGCGTGAACTGCGGCTTGCTGACCAGGTCGATATCCTCGGGCAGCCTTTGCCCGAGGTCGATCCGGCGCAGGGGCGCCACCGCGCCCTCGGTGGTTTTCGGATAGATCGGCCCGATCTCCCTGTCCCAGGCCATGCAATAGGTGCAGCCCGCCCGTTCGAACATCGCGAGCACAAGCTCGGCGCGCGCCGCACCGGTGAGTGCGAGCGTCGCGGCACCCGCCCAAAGCAATGCGGCAAATACTCGTTTCATTCGAGGCTGTCCCGTTACATAGAAAAATCGTAATTTGTTTTTGCATCCACGGCAAGGGAGGGCCTCGATGCTGGAAATCTCGTATGGCGGGGCTGCCATCGCGGGCATCCTTTCGTTCCTGTCACCCTGCATCCTGCCGATCGTTCCGTTCTACCTGTGCTACATGGCCGGCATCTCGATGAACGAGCTGCGGGGCGAGGACGACATTCCCGCGGGCGCGGTGCGCAGGCTGGTGATTTCGGCGGTTTTCTTCGCGCTGGGGGTGACGTCGATCTTCGTGCTGCTGGGCATGGGGGCGACGGCGCTGGGGCAGGGGTTCCGCGCCTGGAAGGACGAGCTGTCCTATGTCGCGGCCGCGATCCTGTTCCTGTTCGGGCTGCACTTCCTGGGGGTGTTGCGAATCCCCTTTCTGTATCGCGAGGCGCGAATCGAATCGAAGGCCGAGCCCACGACGATCCTGGGCGCCTATATGATGGGGCTGGCCTTCGGGTTCGGCTGGACGCCCTGCGTGGGCCCGGCGCTGGCGGCGATCCTGATGGTGGCCAGTGGCATGGGCGACGTGCTGCGCGGCGGGCTGCTGCTGCTGGTCTACGGGCTGGCGATGACGCTGCCCTTCGTGGTGGCGGCGGCGTTCGCGAAACCGTTCCTGCGCTGGATGCAGCGCAACCGGAAATACCTGGGCCACGTGGAAAAGGTGATGGGGGTCATGCTGATCCTGTTCGCGGTGCTGATCGCCACGAATTCCGTCGCCTATATCGCGCAATTCATGATCGACCACGTCCCGTGGTTCACGAGAATCGGCTAGTCTTTGAAAAAGGGAGGACAGACATGAGACTGACCACGCTTATTGCCGCCGGGTTCATGGCGCTTGCCGCCCCGGTGCTGGCCGCCTCGCCGATGGGCGACGATGGCCTGCACAAGCCCGAATGGCTGCGCGACACGTTCAAGGACATGTCCGAGGACCTGGCCGAGGCCAATGCCGAGGGCAAGCGCATGCTGGTGATCTGGGAACAGCGCGGCTGCATCTACTGCAAGAAGATGCACGAGGAGGTGTTCGTCGACCCGCAGATCGAGGCGCTGATCGAGGAGAACTATTTCGTCGTGCAGATGAACCTGTTCGGCGACGTGGAGGTGACCGATTTCGACGGCACCGCCCTGTCCGAAAAGGAAATGGCCCAGCGCTGGGGCGTGTTCTTCACGCCCACGATGATGTTCATGCCCGAAACCGCGCCCGAGACCGGCACCGCGGCGCAGGCGGCGGTGGCGACCATGCCCGGCGCCTTTGGCAAGGGCACCACGCGGGCGCTTCTCCAGTGGGTTCTGGAGAAGGGCTATGAGGGCGACGAGCATTTCCAGAAATACGTCGCGCGGGTGCTGGCGGGCGAAAGTAACTGACATCTGAGATGCGGGTTTCGGCGGTGCAAACCTCTGAAAATTCAGGTGTTCCAATGTATGCAAAAAATTATATTCGTTGTTGCATGCGACGGCACACATCCGCTACGTTTTGACCCAGGGAGAAGACACGGGAGGATTCTTGACGATGAAGAAGGTTGCACTAAGCGCCCTCTGCCTGGCCGCGGGCCTGACCATGGCCCAGGCGGCCGAGGTGGCCCCCGGCGATGTTGAACGCGACGAGTACGGCTTCGTGCCGAAGCCGCTGACGGATACACCCGGCGACCCGGTCGCGGGCCGCAAGATCGTCGGCACCAAGAGCGAGGGCAACTGCGTGTCCTGCCACGTGATCGCCGAGATGTCGGACGTGCCCTTTCACGGCGAGGTCGGCCCGGAACTGGACGGCGTGGCCAGCCGCTATCCCGAGGCGATGATCCGCGGGATCCTGACCAATTCGAAGAACGTGTTCGAGGGAACCGTGATGCCCGCCTACTACAAGGTGGACGGGTTCAACCGCCCGGGCGAGGGTTTCACCTCGAAGCCCATCGAGGGCGAGATCAAGCCGCTTTTGTCGGCCCAGCAGATCGAGGACGTCGTCGCCTACCTGATGACGCTCAAGGACTGAGCGCCCCCGCGCGGGGCCCATCTCGAAAGGAGTAGAGACATGGAATTCACGAGACGAGGAGCGATCGCACTCAGCGCCGGCTTCGCCGCCGTGCTGATGCTGCCGTCGAAGATGGCGAAGGCTGCGGTCGACGACAAGATCGCCGAATTCACCGGCGGCGCGTCGGTGGGGTCGGGCGGGATCACGCTGACCACCCCCGAGATCGCCGAGAACGGCAACACCGTGCCGATCGAGGTCGACGCCCCGGGCGCGGTCGAGATCATGGTTCTGGCCTCGGGCAACCCGACGCCGGGCGTGGCCACATTCAAGTTCGGCCCGCTGGCCGGTGCGCAGCGCGCCTCGACCCGGATCCGGCTGGCCGGCACCCAGGACGTGGTCGCCGTGGCCAAGATGGGCGACGGCAGCTTCGTGCAGGCGTCGAACACCGTGAAAGTCACCATCGGCGGCTGCGGCGGCTGAGCGTTTAGGAGGACAGAGACATGGCAGAAGGTGTCAAGCCCCGCGTGAAGGCCCCGAAATCGGCGGCGGCGGGCGAATCCGTGGTCATCAAGACCCTGATCAGCCACAAGATGGAAAGCGGCCAGCGCAAGGACAGCGACGGAAACCTGATCCCGCGGTCGATCATCAACCGCTTCACGGTCGAGTTCAACGGCCAGAACGTGATCGACGTCGAACTGGCCCCGGCGATCTCGACCAACCCGTATTTCGAGTTCGAGGCGATGATCCCCGAGGCGGGCGACATGAAGTTCACCTGGTACGACGACGACGGCTCTGTCTACGAAGACACGCAGTCGATCGCGGTCGCCTGATCCGGGGACACGTTTCAAGGGAGGGAAACGCATGAAGAACGCGTCGTTCAAGACGATGACGGCCGTCGCCGCGGCCCTGGCGATCAGCGCCGGGACCGCGGGCGCCGATCCGGATGCGGAACTGATCATCAACGGGGAGATCCCGATCGTCACCAAGACGGCCGCCCCCGAACACATGGAAAACATCGACGAGATCCGCTCGGGCTGGACGTTCCGCACCAAGGAAACCCAGGCGCTGGAGATGGACGATTTCGAGAATCCCGGCATGGGCTTTGCTGAGGAGGCCGCGGCGGTGTGGGAAACCGCCGACGGGTCCGAGGGGAAATCCTGTGCCGACTGCCACGGTGCGGTCGAGGAGGGCATGAAGGGCGTGCGCGCGGTCTATCCGAAATGGGTGGAAAGCGCGGGCGAGGTGCGCACCATTGAGCAGATGATCAACGACTGCCGGGTGAACCGGATGGGCGCCGAGGAATGGAAATACATCGGTGGCGACATGGTCAACATGACCGCGCTGATCGCGTCCGTTTCGCGGGGCATTCCGATGAACGTGGCGATCGACGGGCCGGCGGCCGAGACCTGGGCCAAGGGCAAGGAGATCTACTATACCCGCTACGGTCAGCTGGAGCTGTCCTGCGCGAATTGCCACGAAGAGAACTATGACAACTACATCCGGGCCGACCACCTGAGCCAGGGCCAGACCAACGGGTTCCCGACCTACCGGCTGAAGAACACGCGCCTGAACGCCGTGCATGACCGGTTCAAGGGCTGCATCCGCGACACCCGCGGCGTGCCCTTCGGCATCGGGTCGCCGGAATTCGTGGCGTTGGAACTGTATGTCGCCTCGCGCGGCAACGGCCTGTCGGTCGAGGGGCCGTCGGTCCGCAACTGATCCGGGAAACCCGCGCCGGGCCGACTGGCGCGGGTTTTTTCCGCCCTGAAATATTCAGTTTCGCGCATGTGATTGCCGCGAAACGCGTGGAAAGGACGCTGAGACGATGATTTCGCGGAGGGATTTCCTGCAGGCAGCGGTGGCGGCCTCGGCCGTCTACGGGGCCTCGGGCGTCGGCAACTGGGCGCGGCTTGCCGCCCAGCAGGCGCTGACCCAGGACCAGCTGTTGCAGTTCGACAGCTTTGGCAACGTGACGCTGATCCATGTCACCGACATCCACGCGCAGCTGAAGCCGATCTGGTTCCGCGAACCCGAGATCAACCTTGGCGTGGGCGCCGTGAACGGGAAACCGCCGCATGTGACCGGCGCGGATTTCCTGAAGATGTTCGACCTGACGCCCGGCACCCCCGAGGCCTATGCGCTGACCTATGTCGATTTCGTCTCGCTCGCCCGCGGCTATGGCAAGATGGGCGGGCTGGACCGCGTGGCGACCGTGGTCAACGCGATCCGCGCCGACCGGCCCGATGCGCTGTTGCTGGATGGCGGCGACACCTGGCACGGGTCCTACACGTCGCTGAAGACCGACGGGCAGGACATGGTCAACGTGATGAACGCGCTGAAGCCGGACGCGATGACCAGCCACTGGGAATTCACCTTCGGCGTGGACCGGGTGAACGAGATCGTGGACACGCTGCCCTTCCCGTTCCTGGGCGCCAACATCTTCGACGCCGAGTGGGACGAACCGGCCTATGAGCCCTACAAGATGTTCGAACGCGGCGGGGCCAAGATCGCGGTGATCGGCCAGGCCTTCCCCTACCTGCCCATCGCCAACCCGAAATGGATGTTCCCGGGCCTGTCCTTCGGCGTGCGCGAGGAACGCATGGCCGAGGTGGTGCAGGAGGTGCGCGACGCCGGCGCCGACCTGGTGGTGGTGCTGTCCCACAACGGGTTCGACGTGGACCGCAAGATGGCGGCCCAGGTGCCCGGCATCGACGTGATCCTGACCGGGCATACCCATGACGCGCTGCCCGAACCGGTGCTGGTGGGCGAGACGATGCTGATCGCCAGCGGGTCGAACGGCAAGTTCGTCACCCGGCTGGACCTGGACGTGCGCGACGGCCGGATGATGGGCTTCCGCCACAAGCTGATCCCGATCTTCTCGGACGTGATCGAGCCCGATGCGGACATGACCGCGCTGATCGACGCGCAGCGCGCGCCCTATACCGCCGAGCTGGACGAGGTGCTGGGCACCACGGACAGCCTGCTCTACCGGCGCGGCAATTTCAACGGCACCTGGGACGACCTGATCTGCAACGCGCTGATCGAGGAGCGCGAGGCCGATATCGCCCTTTCGCCGGGGTTCCGCTGGGGGCCCAGCCTGCTGCCGGGGGCACCGATCACGCGCGAGGATCTCTTCAACGCGACCTCGATGAGCTATCCGAACGCCTACCGCTCCGAGATGACCGGCGAGACGCTGCACATCATCCTGGAGGACGTGGCCGACAACCTGTTCAACCCCGATCCCTATTACCAGCAGGGCGGCGACATGGTGCGCGTCGGCGGCATGGGATACCACATCGACGTGTCCAAGCCGCAGGGCAGCCGCATCACCAACATGACGCTGTTGAAGACGGGCGAGCCGATCGACCCGGCGAAAACCTATGTCGTGTCGGGCTGGGCCAGCGTCAACGAGGGCACCGAGGGCCCGCCGATCTGGCAGGTGGTCGAGGATTACATCACCCGCAAGGGCACCGTTTCGGTCGATCCGAACAAGTCGGTGCAGGTCAGCGGGGCATGAGCGAGATGAGCGAGATTTCCAGACGAGACGAGGAGGAGGTTGCAGAGATGACCGACCAGTCACAACCCTCGACGACGCGGCGCGGCTTCATCAAGGCCGGGCTTGCCACGGGCGGGGCCATCGCCGCGGGCGGGGCAGCGGGGGCCGCCGAGCCCGATCCGCTGATCACCGAGATTCAACCCTGGGCGCAGGGCCTGGGCGACGGCGTGGACGCGGTGCCCTATGGCCTGCCGATCGAATACGAATCCGACGTGGTCCGGCGCAACGTGCCCTGGCTGACGGCGGACGTGATCTCGTCGATCAACTTCACGCCGATCCACGCGCTGGACGGCACGATCACGCCGCAGGGCTGTGCCTTCGAGCGGCACCATTCGGGCGCGATCGAGCTGCGCAAGGAAGATTACCGGCTGATGATCAACGGGCTGGTCGATACGCCGCTGGTCTTCACCTACGAGGACCTGGAGCGGTTCCCGCGGGAAAGCCACGTCTATTTCTGCGAATGCGCGGCCAATACCGGCATGGAATGGGCGGGCGCGCAGTTGAACGGCGCGCAGTTCACCCACGGCATGATCCACAACATGGAATATACCGGCGTGCCGCTGCGCACCCTGCTGGAAGAGGCCGGGGTGCAGCCCGAGGGCAAGTGGATCTTCGTCGAGGGGGCGGATGCCTCGTCGAACGGGCGGTCGATGCCGCTGGAAAAGGCGATGGACGACGTGCTGGTCGCGTTCAAGGCCAATGGCGAGGCGCTGCGCAAGGAACATGGCTATCCCGTGCGGCTGGTGGTGCCGGGCTGGGAAGGCAACATGTGGATCAAGTGGCTGCGCCGGGTCGAGGTGACGACGCAGGCCATCGAAAGCCGCGAGGAGACGTCGAAATACACCGATACGCTGGCCGATGGCACGTCGCGCAAGTGGACCTGGGTGATGGACGCGAAATCGGTCATCACCAGCCCCAGCCCGCAATCGCCGATCAAGCACGGCCCCGGGCCGCTGGTCATCACGGGGCTGGCCTGGTCGGGGCGCGGCGCGATCGAGCGGGTGGACGTGTCGACCGATGGCGGCAAGACGTGGCAAACGGCCCGGCTGGCCCAGCCGGGGCAACCGATGGCGTTGTCGCGGTTCTACCTGGATATCGACTGGGACGGGTCGGAAATGCTGCTGCAAAGCCGGGCGATGGACAGCACCGGGTACGTGCAGCCGACCAAGGCGCAGCTGCGCGAGGTGCGCGGGCTGAACTCGATCTATCACAACAACTGCATCCAGACCTGGTGGGTCAAGGAGAGCGGGGAGGCGGAAAATGTCGAAGTTTCGTAATCTGGTGATCGGGACGGCGCTGGCCTCGACGCTGTCGGTCAGCCCCGCGCTGGCGGAAAAGTTCGGCCTGGGCCGCCCCGCGCTGCCCGAGGAGATCGCGGCCTGGAACCTGGACGTGGCGCCCGACGGCACCGGCCTGCCCGAAGGGTCGGGGACGGTCGCGGATGGCGAGATGCTGTTTTCCGAGAATTGCGCGGTGTGCCACGGCGAATTCGCCGAAGGCGTCGACAACTGGCCGAAGCTGGCCGGTGGCGAGGGGACGCTGGCCAATGACGACCCGGTCAAGACGGTGGGGTCCTACTGGCCCTATCTGTCGACGGTGTTCGACTATGTCCACCGCTCGATGCCCTTCGGCGGTGCGCAGACCCTGAGCGCGGACGAGGTTTACGCGATCACGGCCTATATCCTGTACTCGAATTTCCTGGTGGATGACGATTTCGAGCTGTCGCGGGAGAATTTCCTGGAGGTCGAACTGCCGAACGCGGGCGGGTTCATCGTGGATGACCGCGCCGAGACCGAGTATCCGCAGTTCAGCCAGGCCCCCTGCATGACCGACTGCAAGGACACGGTCGAGATCACCATGCGCGCCGCCGTCCTGGACGTGACGCCCGAGGAGGAATCCGCGGACGCCGTCGCCGAGAAGGAGGCGATCAAGCAGGCCGCCGACAAGCAGGAGGCCGCCCCCGTCGCGATGCCCGATCCCAAGCTGGTCGCCGCCGGCGAGAAGGTGTTCCGCCAGTGTTCGTCCTGTCACCAGATCGGCGAGAACGCCCGGCACCGCGTCGGCCCCGTGCTGAACGGGGTGGTGGGGCGCACCGTGGGGCAGGCGGAGGGGTTCAAGTATTCGCCCGCGATCGCCAAGGCCGCCGAAGAGGGCATGATCTGGGATCACGACACGCTGGACGCCTATCTGGAAAGCCCGCGCTCGGTGATCGCCAAGGGGCGGATGTCGTTCCAGGGCCTGCGGTCCGAAGAGGATCGCGAGGCGGTCATCGCCTATCTGCGCACCTTCAACTAAAGCCGGTTTCTCCTCCCGAACTGGCTGGCGGCCCCTTCCTCCGGGGCCGCCTTTTTCGTTGGCCGGGGCGCGGCGCGGGGGTTCGGGGATGCCTGCTGTAACAAACTGGAATAATTCAACAATTCCGGCCGCCTGCGCGGCGGGAAATCGCGCGTCCGGCGAAGGATTCTCTTGATCGGCCCGGTATTCCATCGCACACTTCGCCCATGAGGGAGGCATTTGCATGTGCTCTCGTCCTCGCCTTGGGAGGGGCGGGGACGGGACTTGCCCAGGGGGGGGCCGAACCGATCGGCGATGCCGAGCGCGGCGCCGAGGTCTGGGTGTTCTGCAGCGGCTGTCACCAGATCGGCCCCGATGCCGAGATCGGGATCGGTCCGCCCCTGACCGGCATTTTCGGGCGCCGTGCCGCGTCGGTCGAGGGGTTCCCCTATTCGCAATCCATGCAGCGCATGGGGCGTGACGGGCTGGTCTGGACGCTGAAGACGCTGGACGCCTATATCGAGCATCCCGCCGCGCTGGTGTCGCGCACGCGGATGAGTTTCGACGGGCTGGAGGACGCGCAGGAGCGTGCCGACCTGCTGGCCTTCCTGCGGGATTTCTCGGCCAAGCCGTCGAACATCCCCGAGGCCCCGCCGACCGCGCGGGCGGACCTGCCGCAGTTGTCCGAGGACACCTTGGCAATCGTCGGCGACCCGGCCTATGGCGAGTACCTGGCCAGCGAATGCCAGACCTGCCACCAGCAGGACGGGTCGGACCGGGGGATTCCGTCGATCACGCTGTGGCCGGAAAAGAACTTCGTGCTGGCGATGCATGCCTACAAGCAGAAGCTGCGCCCGCATCCGGTGATGCAGATGATGGCAAGCCGTCTGACCGACGAGGAAATCGCCGCGCTTGCCGCCTATTTCGGCACGCTAACGCAATAGCGCGCCGCCGCCATCGCGACATTGGAAACGCGCGATCTTTCATGGGAGGAAAGCTGGATGACACTGAACAGACGAAGTTTTCTCGGCACCGGCCTTGCGGTCGGGGCCGCGCTGTCGGCGCCGAGGGTGATCGGACAGGCGCGGCCGCGCGTGGTGATCGTGGGCGGTGGCGCGGGGGGGGCTACGGCGGCGCGATACATCGCCAAGGACAGCGCGGGCGCGATCGACGTCACGCTGATCGAACCGACGCGCACCTATTACACCTGCTTCTTCTCGAACCTCTATATCGGCGGCTTCCGCGACTTTGCCTCGATCGGGCACAGCTATGGCACGCTGGCCTCGGGTTACGGGGTGAATGTCGTCCATGACTGGGTTGTGGGCGTGGATCGCGACGCGAGGACGGTGACGACGGCGGGCGGGCACAGCATGTCCTATGACAAGCTGATCGTGTCGCCGGGGATCGATTTCGTCGACGGGGCGGTGCCGGGCTGGGATATCTCGGCGCAGAACAAGATGCCCCATTCCTGGAAGGCGGGCAGCCAGACGCAGTTGCTGAAGGCGCAGATCGAGGCGATGCCCGAGGGCGGCCGGTTCTGCATGGTGGCGCCCCCCAACCCCTATCGCTGCCCGCCCGGACCCTACGAGCGCATCTCGATGGTGGCGCATGTGCTGAAGGCGTCGAATCCGACCGCCAAGATCCTGATCGTCGACCCCAAGGAAAGCTTTTCGAAACAGGCGCTGTTCGAGGAGGGCTGGCAGAAGCATTACCCCGGCATGGTCGAGCGTATCGGACCCGATTTCGGCGGGGCGAACGTGTCGGTGAACCCCGACACGATGGAGGTCGATATCGACGGCAGCGTCGAGAAGGTGGATGTCTGCAACGTGATCCCGGCGCAGAAGGCGGGCCATATCGCCGAGGCGATGGGGCTGACCGACGACAGCGGGTTCTGCCCGATCGTGCCGGCCACGATGCAAAGCCGGGTGGACGAGAACGTCTATGTGCTGGGCGACGCCACCATCGCGGGCGACATGCCGAAATCGGGCTTTTCGGCCAACAGCCACGCCAAGGTGGCGGCGATGCAGGTGCGCGCCGCGCTGACCGGGTCGCGGGCCTTCCCGGCGAAATACTCGAACACCTGCTGGTCGCTGATCGACACCGATGACGGGGTCAAGGTGGGCGCCTCGTACGCGCCGACGGACGAGAAGATCGCCAAGGTGGACGGGTTCGTCAGCCAGACCGGCGAGGACGCGGCGCTGCGCAAGGCGACCTACGAGGAAAGCCTGGGCTGGTACGCGGGGATCACCACCGACATGTTCGGCTGATCGGCGCAAGGCGACCCGAGCGATGCGGCCCGGGCGGGGAAATCCCGCCCGGGCCTTTGCCTGCGGTCCGGGCGGGGCGGTGTTCGGCGGCTTGTTGCCGGAAACCGGTGCGCCGTGGCGCGCGGGCCGCCGGGCGGCGTGGAGTGTGGTAGGATCGGCCCACACCGGGAAAGCCGGTGCCGCCGGCCAAGAATCATGATACAACTTTACGGCGAGCAACTGGTTCGGGAGGAGCCAGCCACATGAGCATGACACGCGACCTACGCGCCCGGACGGTGTGCCGGGCCTGCCTGGAGGGGCATCGCCTGATCCGCGGCAAGCTGGGGCCCGTGCCCGACGCGGCGTTGCGCGCGATGGCGGGTTACGGTCTGAGCGACCATGAAATGGCGCGCTATTTCGGCGTCACGCCATCCTCGCTGCGCCGGATCAAGCGCAGTCTGAACATCACCGGGGCCCTGGCCGACTGAAGCTTTGCGCGGCCGCGCGGGATCACCCGGCCGGGCTGAAATCGCCATAGGCGCCGCCGGCAAACACCAGCGGCGGCCCTTCGCGGCGGGCCACCTGGTCCACCCGGCCCACGACGATGGCGTGATCGCCCGCGTCATGCAGGGCCACGCGGGTGCAGAGAAACCGCGCGATCCAGCCCTCGTCGATCAGCGGTGGGGCGTCCTCGGCCGGGTCCATCGCCAGCCCGTCGAACGCCCCGCCCGAGCGCGCGAAGCGGTCGGCGAGCGCCTGTTCGCCCGCGCCGAGGACGTGGACGGCAAAGCGGTCGGCCGCGGTCATCGCATCGAAGCGGCGCGAGCCGCGGGCGGGCGACCAGAGGATCAGCGGCGGGTCCAGCGACACCGAGGAAAAGCTGTTCGCGGTCAGGCCCACCGGCCCGTCCGGGCCCGCGACGGTGACCACCGTCACGCCGGTTGCGAAACAGCCGAGCGCATCGCGGTACTGCCGCTGGGTCGCGGGGCCGGGGGTGAATCGCTCCATCGCGCGGGGGTCCTCTCGATTGTTTCGGGGCGCGAGCATGCGCCAGATGGCGGGCGGCGGCAACCGCCCCGGGCCGTCACGAAAGCTTCAGAAAACCGAAACATGGGCGTCGCAGCCCGACGCTAGGCAGCCGCATGCGGGGCGCGAGGGGCTTGACGATGCTGGACGTGGAGAACGTGACCAAGGAATTCGGCGCGACCCGTGCCGTCGACCGGGTCAGCTTTGCCGTGGAGCGGCCCGGGTTCATCGGGATCATCGGGCGGTCGGGCGCGGGCAAGTCGACCTTTCTGCGCATGGTCAACCGGCTGACCGACGCAACGACCGGCGCGATCCGGTTCCGGGGGCGGGATGTGCTGGCGCTGAAGGGCGCGGAAAAACGCGCCTGGCAATCGGACTGCGCGATGATCTTTCAGCAGTTCAACCTGGTGCCGCGGATGGACGTGGTGTCGAACGTGCTGCATGGCACGCTGAACCGGCGGTCGGCCCTGGCGACCTTTTTCAACCTGTACCCGGCCGAGGACATCCACCGCGCCATCGACATCCTGGATCGGCTGGGCATCGCCGAACAGGCGGCCAAGCGCGCCGAGGCGCTGTCGGGGGGGCAGCAGCAGCGCGTGGCCATCGCGCGCGCCCTGATGCAGGACCCGCAGATCATCCTGGCGGACGAGCCCATCGCCAGCCTCGACCCGATGAACGCCCAGGTGGTGATGGATGCGCTGCGCCGCATCCACGAGGAGGACGGGCGCATGGTGATCGCGAACCTGCACACGCTGGATACCGCGCGGCGCTATTGCGACCGGGTGATCGGGATGCGCGACGGGCGGATCGTGTTCGACGGGACGCCCGAACAGCTGACCACCGGTGTCGCCCGCGACATCTATGGCGCCGATGCCTCGTTCAGCGAGGCGGCGACCTCGACCTCGCTTGCGCGGCTGGATCGGCCCGCCCGTGCGAAAGAGACCGAGCTGCTTTGAGTTCCACGGTTTTCCGCCGCGTCCCCGCGCGGGGCGTGGCATCATACAGGAGAGTGAGACGATGAAGACCCTGATCGCGGCCCTTGCGGCCACCACCGTCCTTGTCGGCCCGGCCATGGCCCAGGAGATCACCGAGTTCCGCATCGGCATCCTGGGCGGCGAGAACGCGCAGGACCGGCTGAATTCGAACGAGTGCCTGCGCGCCAAGACCGAGGAATTGCTGGGCGTCGAGACCAAGCTGTTCGCGCCCGCGGATTACAACGGGGTGATCCAGGGGCTGCTGGGCGGGACCATCGACATGGCCTGGCTGGGCGCGAGCGGGTACGCCAAGACCTATCTGGAAGACCCCGAGGCGGTCGAGCCGGTGCTGGTGAAGGTCAATGTCGACGGCGGCTATGGCTATCATTCCATCGGTTTCGCCCGCAAGGACAGCGGCATCGCCTCGCTGGCCGACATGAAGGGCAAGGTGTTCGGCTTTGGCGATCCGAACTCGACCTCGGGCTACCTGATCCCGTCGATCGAGATCCCGGCCGAGACCGGCGCCTCGATGCAGCCCGGCGATTTCTTCGGCGACGTGGTGTTCACCGGCGGGCACGAGCAGACCATCGTGGCGGTGGCCAATGGTGACGTGGATGGCGGCGTGACCTGGGCCGATGGGCTGGGCAACTGGGAGGACGGCTATAACTCGGGCGCGCTCAGGAAGGCGGTCGATGCGGGGCTGATCGACATGAACGACCTCGTCGAAATCTGGCGGTCGAAGCCGATCCCGGAAGGGCCGATCGTGCTGCGCAAGGCGCTGCCCGAGAACGTCAAGGTGCAGATGACCGCGCTGATGGCCTCGATGCCGGCGATGGATTACGAGTGCTACTATCAGGTGGCGGCGGGCGACTCGAAGGGCTTCATGCCGATCGGCCACGACGCCTATCTCTCGATCATCGAGGCGCGCCGCGCCAAGTCGAACTGAGGCCAGCAGGGCCGTCGGGCGGGTCCGGTCACGGTGCCGGGCCCGCCGATCCGTTTCCGGGGCGTCGTCATGACAGAGCTTTCCAACGCCGGCGGGCCGGCCGTGCCGGATATCCGTGCGGACTACATGGCGCTGACCCGGCGCCGGCGGGCCTATTCGGGTGTCTTGCTGATCGTCTTCGTCGCGCTGATGGCGGCGGGGTTCCAGGTGGCCGACGACCGCAACGCGGGCGGGTTCCGGGACGGGCTGCACAACATCTTTGCCTTTCCCGCGCAGGTGATCGGCGAGGCGGTCGAGAAGGCCGCACTTTTGCCCGGGCACCTGGTGAAGTTCTTCCCGGCGCTGGTGGAAACGATCAACATCGCCGCGGTGTCCACGCTGGTCGGCGCGCTGGCGGGGTTGGTTCTGTCGCTGTTGTCGACGCGCGGTCTGGCGCGGTTCCCGCGGCTGATCCCGCTGTTCCGGCGGATCATGGATGTCATGCGCGCGATCCCCGAGATCGTGATCGCGCTGGTGCTGATCTTCGTGCTGGGGGGCGGGCCGGTGCCCGCGATGATCGCCATCGCGTTTCACACCGGCGGCGCGCTGGGCAAGCTGTTTTCCGAGGTGAACGAGAACGCCGACCTGAAGCCGGTCGAGGGGCTGGAATCGGTCGGCGCCAGCTGGATCCAGCGGATGGGGCTGGGGGTGATGCCGCAGGTCGCGCCGAACTATCTGAGCTATGCGCTGTTGCGGTTCGAGATCAACATCCGCGCCTCGGCGATCCTCGGCTTCGTGGGGGCGGGCGGCATCGGCTACGAGCTGAAGAACGCGATATCCTGGGGGCAGGGCAAGTTCGACGAGGCGGCGGCGATCTTCCTGCTGCTGTTCGGGGCGATCGTCTTTTTCGACCAGCTGTCCAGCCAGTACCGCGACCGCCTGACCCGGGGGAGGGGCGCGCCATGACCGACACCGCGACGCTCAAGGCCGAGGCGACGGAACTGATCCTGTCGAAACGCCTGTTTGCCGTCCGGCTGCCGGCGCTGGTGCTGCTGTACCTGGTCTACGTCACCTTTGCCTTCGACATTCCGGGGCTGGCCGAGCGGGCGCGGATGGACAATGCCCGCGCGCTGGTGGCCGACAGCTATAGCTACAAGACCCATGTGACGCGCGACAACCGCTCGGGCGAGGTGACCATCGCCATCGAGGGCGAGCGCAAGGGCACCTATCCGCCGGGCGAGGCGCCCGATTGGGTGACGCTGGGCGAGGAGACGGTGATCGACCTGGGGCGCGGGCATGTCGTGATCTATACCGACCGGGGAATGCGCTATGACATCCCCGGTTATGGCGTGATCGAGGCGATGCCGACCGCGTCGCGGGGCGTCGTGACCAACCTGGGCAACGAGCTGCCCGACTGGATCAGCGTTTCGAAGAACCGGCTGGCGATCACCACCGAGGCGGGGCGGGTTTCGGTGACCCGCAACCGGACCGAGGTGTTCCGTTATTTCGCGGGGTGGGAGCTGTTCTTTTTCTCGCTCGACAGCCCCTATCACGGTCATGGGCTGGTCGATATCGTGGCCGGTCCCCGGATCGACCCCGCGCGCGAAAACCTGGCCGGGGCCTGGGCGGATTTCTGGGGCAACCCGATGTGGCGCCATGGCGAGGTGGCCTGGGCGATCTTCGAGACGGTCCTGATGGCGTTCCTGGGCACGATGGGCGCGGCGCTGGTGGCGTTGCCGCTGGCGTTCCTTGCGGCGCGGAATTTCACGCCGGTTATGGCGATCCGTTTCGCGGTGCGGCGGGTGTTCGATTTCGTCCGGGGGGTGGACGCGCTGATCTGGACTATCGTTCTGGCGCGGGCCTTCGGCCCCGGTCCGCTGACCGGGGCGCTGGCGATCCTGCTGACCGACACGGGCAGTTTCGGCAAGATGTTCTCGGAGGCGCTGGAAAACGTCGACGAGCGCCAGATCGAGGGGGTGCAGTCGACGGGCGCGCCCATGGCCAGCCGGTACCGGTTCGGGGTCATCCCGCAGATCACGCCGATCCTGCTGTCGCAGGTGCTGTATTTCCTGGAATCGAACACCCGCAGCGCCACGATCATCGGGGCGATCACCGGGGGCGGTATCGGTCTGTTGCTGACGCAGGCGATCATCACCCAGAAGGACTGGGAGGAGGTCAGCTATTACATCCTGCTGATCCTGGCGATGGTGATGCTGATGGACTGGCTCTCGGGTATCCTGCGCCGCCGGCTTATCAAGGGGCGCTGACGGCGCCCGACACCCCCTTTGCACAAGGAGAGATCATGTCACGCCTGAGCGCCGAGACCCCGTTCCTGCATCCCGATGCCACGATCACCGACAGCACGCTGGGCGCCTATGTCGAGATCGGGCAGGGGGCGCGGATCGCGCATTCGGTGCTTGGGGATTATTCCTATTGCGACCGCTATGCCGATATCGCGAATGCCGATATCGGCAAGTTCGCCAATATCGCCAGTTTCGCCCGGATCGGGCCGACCGATCACCCGATGGAACGCGCCAGCCTGCACCATTTCCAGTACCGCTCGGACGATTACTGGGACGATGCGGCGCGCGACGCGGCGTTCTTTGCCCATCGCCACGCGCGCCGCGCCACCATCGGCCACGACACCTGGATCGGGCATGGCGCCATCATCCGGCCAGAGGTGACGGTGGGCCATGGCGCGGTGATCGCGGCGGGCGCGGTGGTCACGCGCGACGTGCCCGCCTATGCGATCGTCGCGGGGGTGCCCGCGCGGCCCATGCGCGCGCGGTTCGCCGACGATATCGCGGACCGCCTGATCGGGCTGGCCTGGTGGGATTGGGACCATGACGCGCTGCGCGCCGCGCTGGACGATTTCCGGGCGCTGAGCGTGATGGACTTCCTGTCGAAATACGGCGGGTGAGGCCGGGAAAAAGGGGCAGCCCGGGCGGGCCGCCCCCGATACTGGTCACAGGACCGTCTCGAATGATCGGTTGCCCGAAGGCGCAATCCTGAAACCGATGTTTCCACCGGCTCTCACCAATGACCCGACGATACCGATCAAGTATGACATTGGGGAAACAAGCCTGTGTCCATTCTGTGAACGGCGTGTTTCCGGCCTGCTATTCCGCGGCCATGTCGAGTGCGCTGATCCGTGACGCGAGGCGGCGGGCGATTTCGCCCGCGACGAAGCTGAGCCGGCCACCGGCCACCGTCATCTCGATGGCGCGGGTGCGCGCGTCGACCACGCAGAAATCGGCCCGGCGCCCGTAATCCAGCCGCCCGCGGTCGGGCAGGCGCAGGATCTCGGCCGGTTTCTCGGAGATCAGCGCCCATGCCCGCGGCAGGTCCATCAGCCCGTCATCGACCAGCCGCCAGGCGGCATGGGCGAGCGCGGGGTAGTAATAGTCGGACACCAGCGCATCGCACAGGCCCTGGGCGATCAGGTCGCGGGCCGAGACGTTGCCCGATTGCGAGCCGCCGCGCACCACGTTGGGTGCCCCCAGCAGGACCGGGTCGGTCATCGCCTTGGCGGCGGCCGCGGCGCGGCGGGTCAACGGGAATTCGGCGATCCGCGCGCCGATCATCGAAAAGCGTTCGCGGGTCTCGCCGTCGGGGTCGTCATGGCTGCCATAAAGCACGCCCATGGTGTCGAAGGCATCGGCCAGCCGGCACAGGTGGCGCGGCACCTCGCCGGCGCGGGCCAGCGCGGCCTTGACCCGCGTCAGGTAATCCTCGGTGTCGTACCCGGCCTGGGCGGCCCAGTGGGCCACGCGGTCGGGCCGGTCGCGGGCCATCTCGGTGATTTCGTCGAGATGGTTGTTGAACACCACATAGCCGACGCGGTGGCGCCGCACCGTGTCCAGCAGGCGCGGGCCGCTGTCGACGAGATGCGTTTCACAGCGGATCTGCACGCGCAGGTCGGTCAGCATCTGCGGCCGGTAGGCATCCAGCGCCGCCAGCAGCGCCTCGGCCTGGTCGGGGCTGCGGGGGCCGCCCTCCCAGGACCAGCCCTGTGCCAGCCAGCCGGTCGTCACGCCGTTCGCCGCCGCCTCGCGGTCGGTCGCGGCAAGCCCGATCCCCAGGGCGAAGGGCGCGCCGGGCCGGGGCGTGACGTGGCGTTCGAAGGCATCGCCGTGCAGGTCGATGATGCCGGGCAGGATCAGGTAGCCCGAGAGGTCCAGCTCGGGCAGCGGTCCCTTGGTGATCCGCCCATCGGCGATGGCGAGCGAACGCGCCTGCAACTCGCCCTCGCGCAGGACGGTCGCGCCGGTGAATCGCAGGGGGGGCAGATAGGGGTGCATCGGTCCGTTCGGTTGCTGTCGGGATATGTGGATAACCGCGGTCTGTATCGCCGGTATGACAGGCCGGGGTCGCGTGCGGTGCGGGTCAGTCGGGCGTTACCACCAGGCTGACCCGGTCGCCCGCGAACCAGGTGTGGCCGTATTCGACGGGCCGCCCCTGGGCATCGACGTTGATGGCCACCGTGCGCAGGATGGGCGCGCCCTCGCGCAGGGCAAGGTGCAGCGCCTGGGTGGGCGAGGCGAGTTTCGCGGTCAGCCGGGTCGAGGCGCGGGTGTAGTCGGCCACCCCCGCCCGCGCCAGTGCCGCGGTGACCGAGCGGGTTTCGGTCAGCGCCTTCAGCAGGCCCGGCAGGCGGTCGGCGGGAAACACGCTGCGAAACAGCGCGATGGGCGCGCCGTCGGCCAGCGAGACGCCTTCGTAGACATGGACGGGCGCGCCGGGCGGCAGGTCCAGCGCGGCGGCCTCGCGCGGGTCGGCGGCGCGGGTTTCGGCCAGGAGCAGGTTCTTCTCGGGGGTCTGCCCGGCGGCGCGCAGGTTCTGGTGGAACCGCACGCGGCGGCCGATGGGGTAATCGGTGGGCCGTGCCGCGACGAAGACGCCCGCGCCGCGCCGCGCATGGGTCAACCCGTCCTCGGCCAGCGCGGCCAGCGCCCGGCGCACCGTGTGCCGGTTGACGCCGAAGCGCTGCGCGAGGTCTGCCTCGGTGGGCAGCTTGTCGCCGGGGCGGTAGCGGCCGGTGCCGATCTCGCCCCTCAGCGTCGCCGCGATCGCGGTCCAGAGCGCCTGTCGTCCCATGTCATCAAAACTTCACCGACTGCCGTCTTGCGCGACTCGCATGACCCGCGTAACGATTTGTCTAGTTGTATATAAATCTAGACAAATCGGCAAGCTGTCTAATGACCGGACATGACACGCGGCAGGAATGGATGGGGCTTTTGGCCCGGGCGCCGGCCAAGGCGCTGGACGAGGTGTGGACCGCCTTCGGGGAGGAGCCGGCCTTTACCTGGCTGCGGCCGCCGGAAACCGGCGGCGTGATGGTGCGCGGGCGGATGGGCGGCACGGGCGCGGCCTTCAACCTGGGCGAGATGACGGTGACGCGCTGTGCGCTGCGGCTGGCCGACGGCGGCGCGGTCGGCCACGCCTATGTGCAGGGCCGCGACAAGGCCAAGGCGCGGCAGGCCGCGCTGGTCGATGCGGTGATGCAGACGGAGCGGGCCGAGGACTGCCGCGAGCGGGTCCTGACACCGCTGGCCGCGCAGATGGAGGCGGCGCGCCGGGCGCGGGCCGCGCGGGCGGCGGCGACGCGGGTCGAGTTCTTTACCATGGTGCGCGGGGAGGATTGAGCGATGCAGGTTCAGGCGCTGACCGGCGGGTTCGACGACGCCCCGCGCGCGGCGGCGATCGCGTTCCGCGCGATGCTGGAGGCGATGGCGCGGCCCGGCCGCATCTTCGACATCGCGGGGGCCGCCCCGCCCGCGCCGCTGTCGGTGGCGGCGGGCACGGCGCTGTTGGTGCTGGCGGATGGCACGACGCCGGTGCACCTGGCGGGCGGGCATGACACCGCCGATCTGCGCGACTGGATCACGTTTCACACCGGCGCGCCGTTGTGCGGGCGCGCGGAGGCCAGTTTCGCGGTGGGGGGCTGGCAGGCGTTGCTGCCGCTGGACGACTGGCGCATCGGCCAGCCGGATTATCCCGACCGGTCGGCCACGCTGATCGTCGAGATGGCGGCGCTGGTGCCGGCGGGGGCGCGGCTGACCGGGCCGGGGATCGAGACCGAGCACCGGCTTGGCCTGCCCGAGGTCGCGGGGTTCCGCGCCAATGCCGCGCTGTTCCCGCTGGGGCTGGATTTCCTGTTCACCGCGGGCGCGCGCATCGCCGCGCTGCCCCGCACGACCAAGGTGGAGGCGGGCTGATGTATGTCGCGGTCAAGGGCGGGGAACGGGCCATCGACAACGCGCATGCGTGGCTGGCCGAAGAGCGGCGGGGCGATCCCTCGGTCGCGGAACTGAGCGTTGCGCAGATCCGCGAGCAGCTGGCGCTGGCGGTGAACCGGGTGATGGCCGAGGGATCGCTGTATGACCCGGACCTTGCGGCGCTGGCGATCAAGCAGGCGCGCGGCGACCTGATCGAGGCGATCTTCCTGATCCGGGCCTATCGCACGACGCTGCCGCGTCTGGGCGCGTCGGAGCCGGTGGACACCGGCGCGATGGCCTGCGATAGGCGCATCTCGGCCACGTTCAAGGATGCGCCGGGCGGGCAGGTGCTGGGGCCGACCTTCGACTATACCCACCGGTTGCTGGATTTCATGCTGGCCGCAGGCGCCGAGATTGCCGAGGCGCCGCAGGCCGAACCGCGCACGGCGCCGATGCCGCGGATCACCGACTTCCTGGACCGGGACGGGCTGATCCAGCCCGAGGCGCCGTCGGACGAGGTGCCGCCCGACCTGACCCGCGCGCCGCTGGATTTTCCCGCCAACCGGGCGTTGCGGCTGCAATCGCTGGCCCGCGGCGACGAGGGGTTCGTTCTTGGGATGGCCTATTCGACCCAGCGCGGATACGGGCGCAACCATCCCTTTGTGGGGGAGTTGCGCGTGGGCTGCGTCGCGGTCGAGATGGAGATCCCCGAGCTGGGGTTCGCGGTCGAGATCGGCGAGGTGGTGCTGACCGAATGCGAGACGGTGAACCAGTTCGCGGGGTCCAAGACCGAGCCGCCGCAATTCACCCGCGGCTATGGCCTGGCCTTCGGGCATTCGGAGCGCAAGGCGATCTCGATGGCGCTGGTGGACCGGGCGCTGCGCTGGGAGGAACTGGGCGAGGACGACATGGGCGCGCCCGCGCAGGACGCGGAATTCGTGCTGTCCCATGCCGACAACATCCAGGCGTCGGGGTTCCTGGAGCATATCAAGCTGCCCCATTACGTCGATTTCCAGTCGGAACTGGAACTGGTGCGCCGGATCAGGGCCGAGGCCGCCGAAGCGGGCACCCGGGAGGCCGCGGAATGAGGCGCGCCTATTCCTCGCCGGTGTCGATCAGCCAGCCGCCGGGGCCGGCGATACGATCGGGCAGGGCAAGCACCATGCCGTCGCGCAGCAGGGCGACCGTCACGAGGGAAAGAGCGATCTGGTCGAAGGTGATCGTGGCGATCCAGTCGAACATGGGGGGCTCCATCGTCTGTGCCCATCCGGTGTCTCAGCGAATTGGGGCGGGAAGATGACAGAAACCGAGCAATACAATTTCGCCTACCTGGACGAGCAGACAAAGCGGATGATCCGCCGGACATTGTTGAAGGCGCTGGCCATTCCCGGCTACCAGGTGCCCTTTGCCAGCCGCGAGATGCCGATGCCCTATGGCTGGGGCACGGGCGGCGTACAGGTCACCGCGGCCGTGCTGACGCCCGCCGATTCGCTGAAGGTGATCGACCAGGGCGCGGATGACACCACCAACGCGGTCTCGATCCGCAAGTTCTTCGAGAAGACCGCCGGGGTGGCCACGACGACGCGCACGGGCGAGGCGAGCGTGATCCAGACACGTCACCGCATCCCCGAGGCGCCGCTGGGCGAGGGGCAGATCCTGGTCTACCAGGTGCCGATCCCCGAACCCCTGCGGTTCCTGGAACCGCGCGAGACCGAGACGCGCAAGATGCATGCGCTGGAGGAATACGGGCTGATGCATGTGAAGCTGTACGAGGATATCGCGCGGCATGGCGAGATCGCGACGGCCTATGCCTATCCGGTGCGGGTCGAAGGGCGCTACGTGATGGACCCCTCGCCGATCCCCAAGTTCGACAACCCCAAGATGGAAATGGCGGCGATCCAGCTGTTCGGCGCGGGGCGGGAACAGCGCATCTATGCGCTGCCGCCCTATTCCCGGGTCGTCAGCCTGGATTTCGAGGACCACCCGTTCGAGGCGACGAAGGCCGATCATCCCTGCGCATTGTGCGGGGCCGAGGGCAGCTATCTGGACGAGGTGATCGTCGATGATGCGGGCGGGCGGATGTTCGTTTGTTCCGACACGGATTTCTGCGCGGGGCGGCGCGCGGCGGGCCATGTGGGCAAGGAGGGCGGGGCATGAGTGTGCAGGACCCGTCGCAGGGGTGTTGCAAGGCTGCCCCGTTGCTGGCCGTGCGGGGCGTGTCGAAAACCTATGGCGGGCGGGTTGGCTGTGCCGATGTCTCGTTCGACCTGTATCCCGGCGAGGTGATGGGGATCGTGGGCGAAAGCGGGTCGGGGAAGTCCACGCTGCTGAATTGCCTTGCCGGTCAGATGGCGCCGGATGCGGGCGAGGTGATCTTCGACACGCGCGGGGCCGGTCCGGTCGACACGCTGAGGATGAGCGAGCCCGAGCGGCGGATGCTGGCGCGCACCGACTGGGCCTTCGTGCACCAGAACCCGCGCGACGGATTGCGCATGGGGGTCAGCGCGGGCGGCAATGTGGGCGAACGCCTGATGGCGGTGGGCGCCCGGCATTACGGGGACATCCGGGCGCAGGCGCTGGACTGGCTGGACCGGGTCGAGATCGCGGCCGACCGGATCGACGACCGGCCCTCGGCGTTCTCGGGGGGGATGCAGCAGCGGCTGCAGATCGCGCGCAACCTGGTCACGGGGCCGCGGCTGGTGTTCATGGACGAGCCCACCGGCGGGCTGGATGTCAGCGTGCAGGCGCGGCTGCTGGACCTGATGCGGGGGCTGGTGCGCGGCATGGGCCTGTCGGCGATCGTGGTCACGCATGACCTGGCGGTGGTGCGGCTGCTGGCGGATCGGCTGATGGTGATGAAGGGCGGGCGGGTCGTGGAAAGCGGGTTGACCGACCAGGTGCTGGACGATCCCCAGCATGGCTATACCCAGCTGCTGGTCAGTTCGGTGCTGCAGGTTTGATCGCGGGGCCTGTGGCACGGGCGGGATTTGAGTATTTGGGCCAAGAAAAAGGGCAGGGCGGATGATCGAGATCGAGGGGGCGGGCAAGAGTTTCACGCTGCACAACCAGGGCGGTGCGGTCATCGAGGTCCTGGCGGGGGCCTCGCTGGCCGTCGCGCCGGGGGAATGCGTGGCGTTGACCGGGGCGTCGGGGGCGGGGAAGTCGACGCTGATGCGCATGGTCTATGGCAATTACCTGGCGCAGGCGGGCCGGATCGTGGTGGGCGGCCTGGACGTGGTGCGGGCCAGCCCGCGCGAGATCGTGGCGTTGCGCCGTCACACGCTGGGTTATGTCAGCCAGTTCCTGCGGGTGGTGCCGCGGGTGGCCACGCGCGACGTTGTGGCCGAGCCGCTGCTGGCGGTGGGCTGGGCGCCGGAGCCGGCGCGGGCGCGCGCCGAGGCGTTGCTGGCGCGGCTGAACATTCCCGAGGCGTTGTGGGGGTTGAGCCCGACGACCTTTTCGGGGGGCGAGCAGCAGCGGGTGAACATCGCGCGCGGTTTTGCCCACGATTACCCCGCGCTGTTGCTGGACGAACCCACGGCCAGCCTGGACCCGGTGAACCGCGAGGTGGTGCTGGGCCTGATCGAGGCGGCCAAGGCGCGGGGAGCGGCGATCCTGGGTATCTTTCACGATGCCGAGGCGCGGGCGCGGGTCTGCGACCGGGCGGTGGACGTGTCGGTCTTTGCGCCGAGGGCGGCGTGATGGTGGTGGGGCGGCTGTTCGCGGTGGTGGGGCCCTCGGGGGCGGGCAAGGACACGCTGATGGCGGCGGCCTGGGCGCGGCGGCCCGACCTTGTGCTGGCGCGCCGGGTCATCACCAGGCCCGCCGATGCCGGGGGCGAGGCTTTCGACGCGGTCGACGCGGCGGCGTTCGAGCGGATGCGCGCAGTCGGGGCCTTTGCGCTGCACTGGCGGGCGCATGGGCTGAGCTATGGCATACCCGCGGCGATCGACGGGGAACTGGTGCTGGGGCGGGACGTGCTGTTCAACGGGTCGCGCGCGGTGCTGGGGGCGGCGGCGGCGCGGTATCCGGGGCTGCGCGTGCTGCATGTCACCGCCCGGCCCGAGACGCTGGCCGAGCGCCTGGCCGGGCGCGGGCGCGAGAGCGCCGAGGATATCGCGGCGCGGCTGGGCCGGGCGGATTACGCGTTGCCCGAGGGGTTGCGGGTCACGCGGGTTTCCAATGACGGGGCCTTGGAACACGCGGTCGCGGCGTTCCTGGACGCGCTTCAGCCGGAAAGGGTGTAACGATGCAGGTTGTGAAAGCGGCCATCCTCGGCCTCGCCGAACAGGCACAGGCTGGCGATGCGCAGGGGGCGGTCGATCAGCGGCTGGAGCACGGGCGAGAGCACCGCGCGGGTGCGTTCGGCCTCGGCGTCCTTGAGCGGGCCGGTCAGCGTCAGGTGAAAGCGGAAATCTTCCATCACGTAGGGATAGCCCCAGCGGTCCAGCAGCTTGCGCTGGCGGGCGCTCAGCCGGTCGGGGTCGCGGCGGTCCAGTTCGGCGCGGGTGGGGGGCGCGCGGAACCCGTCCAGCGCCTCGACCACGCTGCCGGCCATGGCGTCCAGCGCGCGGGTGTCGCCGCGGGGCGTGAGCGCGAGAAAGCCCGACAGGCGCGAGATCTGCAGCCCGTCCAGCAACACCGGCTTGAGCTGGCCGGCAAGCGCGGCCGCCGAGCGGTGCAGCACCCCGATATCGCTGCCCTCGACCAGCCGGAAGGGTGGCTTGATCGTGGCGTGGAACCCGTATTTGCGGGGCGTTTCGGTCAGCTCCGCGATCTTGAGCGGCAGGCCCTGGAGCCGCAGATGCGCCCGCGGCAGGCCCGCCTCGGCGTCCCAGCCCAGCCAGCCCGCGCCGAAATCGGCCAGCGGCCCCGGTTCGGGCGCGTAGTAGATCGCGTAGCGCGTATAGCCTTCCATGCCTCGCTCCGGGTCCCGTTAACGAAATCCTGCGCCGATAGTCCTGCCCCAATCCGCGGCAGCCATCAAGGAAAGAGCCATGTCTGAGATCGTGCTGGCGAATGCGACCCTGGTGCTGCCGGGCGAAACGGTGCGGGGGGCGGTGCGCGTGTCGGAGGGCCGCATCGCCGCGATCGACCCCGGCACCGGCGTGCCCGCGGGTGCCGTGGATTGCGCCGGCGACATGGTGATGCCGGGGCTGATCGAGTTGCACACGGACAACCTGGAACGCCATATCCAGCCGCGCCCGGCGGTCGACTGGCCCCATGCCGCGGCCATCGTCGGCCATGACGCGGAACTGGCCGGCGTGGGGATCACCACGGTGTTCGACGCGATGCGGGTGGGGTCGATCCCGTCTGGCAAGGCGCGCTATCGGGCCTATGCGCGCCGGCTGGCCAGCGAATTGCTGGAACTGCGGGCGCACGGGGCGCTGAGGATCAGCCATTTCCTGCACCTGCGCGCCGAGGTCTGTTCCGAGACCCTGGCCGAGGAGATGGCCGAGTTCGGCCCGGAGGACCGCGTCGGCATCGTCAGCCTGATGGATCACACGCCGGGCCAGCGCCAGTTCCGCGACATCTCGAAACTGAAGGCCTATGTGATGGGGAAGAACAATTTCTCGGAGGCCGAGTTCATCGAGCACGTCGCCAACCTGCGCGAGTTGCGCGAACGCAATGGCGCGGCGCATGAACGCGCCGCCGTCGATGAAGCGCGGCGCTATGGTGCGATCCTGGCCAGCCATGACGACACGACCGCGGGCCATGTCGAGGTCTCGGCGGGGCTGGGCATCAAGCTGGCCGAGTTCCCGACGACGGTCGAGGCGGCGCTGGCCTGCCGCGGGCATGGCATCGCGGTGATGATGGGGGCGCCGAACCTGATCCGGGGCGGGTCGCATTCGGGCAATGTCTCGGCGCGCGAGCTGGCCGAGCTGGACCTGCTGGACATCGTGTCTTCGGATTATGTGCCCGGCGCGTTGCTGATGGCCGGGCTGATGCTGGGCGATCTGTGGGGCGACATGGCGCGCGGGATCGCGACGGTGACGCGGGCCCCGGCGGACGCCGCGCATCTGCCCGACCGGGGGCGGATCGAACCGGGGGCGCGGGGCGATCTGATCCGGGTGGCGCGGATCGATGGGGCGCCGGTGGTGCGGGGCAGCTGGGTGCAGGGCGTGCGCGTGGCCTGAGCCGGGTATTCCGGTGCGATAACGGGGGCTTGGGCTTTGACGGCGGGGGCGTGCTGGCCTATTCTGCGCCGCGATGTGACAGCCTGCCGGAGCCGCCCGAGATGCCGACCGAACCGCAAGACGCGCCCGCCGCCTCGCCGCTTGACGCCGTTCTGAGGGCGCAGGCGGAAGGGTTCGGCCTGATGGCCTGGGTGGGGGCGGCGATGCTGGATCACGCGGCGCGCACGGCCAGCGAGATGGCCGCCTTTGCCCGCGACGAGGCGCGCCGCGACGTCGAGGCGCTGGGCCGGCTGGCGCGCGCCCGCAACCCCGAGCAACTGGCCGACCTGCCCGCCAGTTACCTTGGGGCCAAGATCGCGGCCTGCACCGACGAGGCGGGCAGGCTGGCCCGGATGACCGCCGAGACCTGCGAGGTGACCCGGCGGCGGATGGCAGGCGAACGCTGAGCGGCCGGGCCGGTGGCGCAGGCCGGTCGTCAGCGGCACGCGGCGCGTCCCTAAAGCCCCGCCGTCGCGGCGAGCAGAGCGCGGCCCGCAGCGCCCGCCGCCCGCAGCGTCCGACGTTCCGCAGCGACCGCCGCGTCCGACGTTCCGCACCGGTGGCCGCCCGCGGCGCCGGGCGGTGCTGACCGGGCGGCGGGCTATTTGCGCCGCCGCCCCTTGGGCATCGGCACCGGGCGCACGCGCTTTTCGATCTGGTCGTAAAGCAGCCCGGCGATGTTCTTGCCCGAGGCCTTTTCGATGCCTTCCAGCCCGGGCGAGGAATTCACCTCGAGCACCTTCGGCCCTTCGGCAGAGCGCAACAGGTCGACCCCCGCGAGGTTCAGACGGAAGGCGCGGGCGGCCTTGACCGCCACCTCGCGTTCGGCCGGGGTGATCTTGACGGCCTCGGCCTGGCCGCCCTGGTGAAGGTTCGAGCGGAAATCGCCCTCGGCCCCGGTGCGTTTCATCGCGGCGACGACCTTGGAGCCGACGACGAGGCAGCGGATATCCTCGCCCGCCGCTTCCTTGACGAAACGCTGGACGAGGAACGACGCCTTGAGCCCGCGAAAGGCCGAGATCACGGATTCGGCGGCCTTCTTGGTTTCGGCCAGAACGACGCCCTTGCCTTGCGTCGATTCCAGCAGCTTGACGATCAGCGGCGCGCCGCCCACCAGCGAGATGAGGTTGTTCGTGTCCTTGGGCGAGGCCGCGAAGGCGGTCATCGGCATGCCGATGCGGTGGCGCGCGAGGATCTGGTGGGCGTGCAGCTTGTCGCGGCTGGCGGTGATCCCTTCGGACCCGTTCACGCAATAGGTGCCGATGGTTTCGAACTGGCGGATCACCGCGGTGCCATAGGCGGTGACCGAAGTGCCGATACGCGGAATCACGGCGTCATAGCGCGGCAGGCGTTTGCCGTCGTAATGGACATCGGGCGACAGCGCGTCGAGTGCGATGTAGCAGCGCGTGGTGTCGATCACCTCGACGACATGGCCGCGGGCCTCGCCTTCGGCGACCAGCCGGGCGGTGGAATAATTCGTCGCCTCGCGGCTGAGAACCGCGATCCGCAGCACGCGGGAGGGGGCGACGTTGCGCACCTTGGCGGTGTGATAGACGTCGTAGGAGAGTTTCGGCTGGCAGAAACTGTCGCCGGGGCTGACGACGACATCCTCGCCCAGCGCCTGGCGGCCCAGCAGCATCCGGTAGGCCATGCCGCCGCGATGGGTCAGGGTCAGTTCGATCGGCCAGCGCCGGTTCCCCACCGCGATCTCGGCGGCGATCACGTAGCGCCATTCGGAATCGCCGTTCGAGGATGTGACCTCGCGCCGGTCGATCACCTCGGCCGAGCAGGGGATCGACAGGTCCTCGCGCCCGGGGATCGGGTGGACGGCAAAGCGCACCTTGGGCCGGCTGGCCGGGCCGAACGGTTCGATGTCGAAGGCGTGCAGCGCCGAGGTCTTGGCGCCGGTGTCCACCTTGGCCTTCATCGCCGGCAGGCCGAGACCGGGCAGCGCCACCCATTCCTCCCAGCCGAGGCGGAAGGGCTGGTCTGCGGGGTCGGGGATGTCGGCCATGCGGGTGCCTCCTTGGAATTCTGACAGAATCGCCTAAGAACGCGTCTTTGGCCCCAAGAGGCGAGACCAGATATGACGGCGGCGTTCAACTTCGACCTTAAGGCAACGGATGGCAAAGCGCGAACCGGTGTCATCACGACGCCGCGGGGCGCGATCCGCACGCCGGCCTTCATGCCGGTGGGCACGGCGGGCACCGTCAAGGCGATGCTGCCCGACAGCGTGGCGGCGACGGGGGCCGATATCCTGCTGGGCAACACCTATCACCTGATGCTGCGCCCCGGGGCCGAGCGGGTGGCGCGGCTGGGCGGGTTGCACCGGTTCATGAACTGGGAGCGGCCGATCCTGACCGATTCCGGGGGCTTCCAGGTGATGAGCCTGGCGGGGCTGAGGAAGCTGACCGAGGAGGGCGTCACCTTCAAGAGCCATATCGACGGCTCGAAACACGAGCTGACGCCGGAGCGCAGCATGGAGATCCAGCGCCTGCTGGGCTCGGACATCGTGATGTGTTTCGACGAATGCCCGGCACTGCCCGCCACCGACGACGAGGTTGCGCGCGCGATGCGGTTGTCGATGCGCTGGGCCGAACGGTCCAGGGCGGCGTTCGGCGACCGGCCCGGGCACGCGCTGTTCGGGATCATGCAGGGCGGTGTGACGCCCGAGTTGCGCGAGGAATCGGCCGCGGCGCTGAAGGCGATCGGGTTCGACGGCTACGCCGTCGGCGGGCTGGCCGTGGGCGAGGGGCAGGCGGCGATGTTCGGCGTGCTGGATTACGCGCCGGGATTCCTGCCCGAGGACAAGCCGCGTTACCTGATGGGGGTGGGCAAGCCCGAGGATATCGTGGGCGCGGTCGCGCGCGGCATCGACATGATGGATTGCGTGCTGCCCACGCGGTCGGGGCGGACGGGGCAGGTGTTTACCCGGCGCGGCGCGCTGAACATCAAGAATGCCCGCCACCAGGACGACCCGCGCCCCATCGACGAGGCCTGCACCTGCCCGGCCTGCCGGAACTATTCCCGCGCCTACCTGCACCACGTGTTCCGGGCGCAGGAAATCATCGCCTCGATGCTGCTGACCTGGCACAACCTGCATTACTACCAGGAGATCATGGCGGGCATGCGCGCGGCCATCGCCGAGGGCCGGTTCGAGGCCTGGCAGGCGGATTTCCACGCCGGGCGCGCCGAGGGCGACCTGCCACCGCTTTAGCCGGGGGACTTTGGGCGGCGAAACAGCCTGTTTCCCCGGCGCGGCGTATCGCCCAGCCGGAACCATGTTGTCGCCCCAGTTCCCGGCTAACCCACCCGTGGACAGGTGCCCCGTTCGGGGCCCACAGGACATGGAGAGTCCCATGCGCAAATCGATCCCCGATCACATCTTCGACGGGTTCGGTCCGGGCCGGGCCGACATTTTCGACTTCGACATGGGGGCGCCGGGGGGCGGCCATCCGGGCCGGGCCGCGGCAGAGGTGGCCGCGGGACCGGTGCATGGCGCGGGCCGGGACGACATGCGCCTGTTCGACGGGGCCGCCGCGTCGGCGCGCGGTGGCGCCAAGGCGCGCGATACGGATGGCGGGCGCAGCAAGGCCGACAAGGCAGAGGGCGGCCGCGGCGGGGGCAAGCGCGACAAGGCGGCGAGCGACGACGATGGCGCCGCGACCCCGACCGTCCCCGACGACGGGGCCGACACGGGAACCGATGCGGGAACGGACATTGCGCCCGACACGGGCACGGACACCGGGACTGACACGGGCACGGACACCGCGACTGACACCGGGGCAGAGCCGGGGAGCGATGGCGACCCTGCCGAAGGCTCCGACGCGGCCCCCGACACCGAGACCGGCACCGCGGAGGAGCCCGCCCCCGAAACCGAAGGCGGCACCGATACCCCGCCGGACGACAGCGCGGAGATGCCCGAGGAGACCGGCGGCGAGACAGGCACCGCGCCCGATACCGGCGGCGACGCGCCGGCCGATCCGCCTGCCGCGCCCGAGAATGGCGACACGGTCACGGACAGCGTCGCCCCGGAAGAGCCCGCCCCGGCCGATGACCCGGTCGTGACCTACACCCCGCCCACCGAGGTGCTGACCAGCTATACCAGCGGCCTGGGCACCTATGGCGTTTTCAGCGACTACAATATCGAACTGGTCTTCGTCGGCAGCTGGACGACGGCGCTGCAGGAAGCCTTCATCGAGGCCAGCGAATACATCTCGACGCTGATTACCGGTGACGTGCTGGACATCGGCGGGATCGACGATCTCCGCATCGAGGCCGAGCTTGGCGTGATCGACGGCAGCGGCGGTATCCTGGGCATGGCGGGGCCGACCTATGTGCGCGGCACGGCAGAGGATTATTTCCTGCCGACCGAGGGGATCATGCAGTTCGACAGCGCGGATGCCGAGTATTTCGACAGCCTCGGCCTGTTCGACGACATCGCGTTGCATGAAATGCTGCATGTCACGGGCTTCGGCGTGCTGTGGGATTACCTGGGGCTGACCTCGGGATCGGTTTCGGGGGGCGATTACCGTTTCACCGGCGAAAACGCGACCCTGGCCTACAACACCGACTACGCCGATCTCGCGGCGCTGGACGTGTTCTCCGATTTCGGCGTGCCGATCGAACTGGACGGCGGTGCGGGCACCGCGGGCGGCCATTGGGACGAGGCGCTGTTCGAGACCGAGCTGATGACGGGGTATATCGATTACGACAACCACCTGTCCGCGGTCACGGTCGCGTCGCTGGAAGACATGGGATACGAGACGATCTTCGATGCCGGCGATCCCGGCGCGGCAATTCCGCAGCTGACCGACGATTTCCTGTTCGCCTGACGGGCTGCGGCGGCGGGCGCGGCTAGCGGTATTCCCTGAGCATGACCATGCGCCCGGTCGCGTCGAGGGTAAATACCTCGGCCAGGTCGCGCCCGTCGGGTTGCCGGCGCACGGTGATCGCGGCCATCGAACTGGGATAGCGTTCCGCCAGTCCGTCGGGGCAGGCGATCTTGAAATTCTGCACCAGGTAATCGCCCTTTTGTTGGGGCTTGCCCGCAAGGATCAGCAGCCCCAGAGGCCCGCGACAATCCCGCCTGAGGAAATCCAGCACCCGGCTTTCCGAATAACCGCCGAGTGAATATCCCCCCCGGACGTCGGGATGCCTGCTGGAGATCGCGTAGGTGGCGAAGGCAGGCTCGTCGGCAAATGCGGGAAGCGCCATGAAAAGTGCGACCGCGAAAAAAAACTGCGCCATAAAACTCGTCCATTGCAAAAAACCGGCCAACGCGGTGGCCATGGAAAAATTCCATATATCATTCGAGAATAGCCAATTCCGCGCCATGCGGCAAACCGAACGGGATTGCAAAGCACCGCGTGCGGGGATGCGGGCCCGGCCGGCCACCACGCCCGTGCCGGGCCTTTCAGGGTTAACCGTTTGTTCCGGGATCTGACCTAGACCGAAGGGCATGTCGAACCCGTTCGTGCCTGTCGCCGTTCCAGACCAGGGCTTGCCCGCCGCGCGGGTCGAGGCGTTGCTGGCCTGTCGCCCACGGGCCGGGCAGGTGGCGCTGTTGTGCGATACGCGCCCGCTTCACCGGTTGCTGGGGCGATACCGGGGCGGACGAGGCTTGAACGCGGGGCGTGCGGGTCGCGCGCAGGCCGGTTCCGCGGGCCGGTACCGTGGCGTGGGCGAACATGTGGCCATGCGCATGCCGCTGCCGGGGGCGCCGATCGTCACCGCCGGTTGCCCGCCCGAGGCGGTGGCGGCCCGGATGGCGCGGCTGTCCGACCGGATCGGGGCGTTGCTGGGCGATCTGCCGGCACCCGACCGGGCGCGGGCCGAGCTTGTCGCGATCTTCACCGAATTCCTGCTGATCCACCCCTATATGGATGGCAACGGGCGCGTGGCGCGCATCCTGTTCCGGCGGGGGGCGGCGCTGCTGGACCTGCCATTGTCGCCGCGCTGGACGCTGGACGCCCGGCCCTATGGCGCGGGGCTGTCGATGTCGCTGCTCGGCGCGCGGCGGGCGCCACAGATGATGGACCGTTTCATGGACCGTTATTTCGCCGACCCGCGGGCGGCGGGCTGAGGGGTCGGGCATGGCGACCTTTTACGACCTGTTGGAAATCGCGGACCTGCCCGGGGTGGGCGACGTGCTGGGGCCGTCCTCCAGTCCGAACATGTCGATCGACTTCCTGGGAACCGAACATACCGCCGAGGTCGCCGATGACGGTATCGGCAGCGAAGGCACGATCACCCATCCGGCGGGCTTCTACATCGGCACGGCCACGACGGATATCACCAATCCGGCCACCATCGACGGCACCACCTATGCGACCACGGGCCTGTGGGAGGTCACCTACGATTTCGAAGGCGTGACCTATTCCGGGCACGTGATCGAGGCGACGCCCGAGGGCGGTGGCGACGCGCGCTATTTCTTCATGCCGCAGGATGCGGTCGACCCGTCGGAATTCGGCGATGTCGAGATCCTGAGCATGAGCGCGGTCACCTTCATCGACGAGTCGGCGGGGGACAGCGACGACGAGATCAGCTTTGTGGTCTGCTTTGTGGCGGGCACGCGCGTTGCGACCCCGGCGGGCCCCCGCAGGGTCGAGACGTTGCGCCCGGGCGACACGGTGCTGACGCTGGATGGCGGCGTGGAACCGGTTTTGTGGGCGGGCGAGACGCGCGTCGGCGCCGCCGCCGCAATCGCCGACCGGCGCCTGCGCGCCATCGAGATCGGGCCGGGGGCACTGGCCGGATCGCTGCCCGAATGCCCGCTGCGTGTTTCGCGCCAGCACCGGGTGCTGATCCGCGGCCCGGTCGCGGCGCGGATGTTCGGCAGCGCCGAGGTGCTGATCGCCGCGGCGCAGCTAGAGGGGTTGCCCGGCATCCGCGAGGCGCCGGTCGTGGGCGAGACGGTTTTCGTCCATCTGCTGTTGCCCGATCACGCGATCCTGCTGGCCGAGGGCGTGGGGGCGGAATCGCTGTGGCTGGGCCCCGAGGCGTGCCGGTTCCTGGGCCCGGACCTGGCGCATGTGCTGTCCGCGATGCTGGACGGGCCGCAGCAACGCGCGCGCCCCTTCGCCGAGCGCGCCCGCGCCCGCCGGTTGGTGCAGCGCCACCGCAAGAACAACCGCCCGCTGTGGGACGGGCCGGTGCCGATGGCGTCGCTGGCGTTGGCGACGGCGGCCGGCGCGGAACCCGACAGCGGCGCCGCGAAACCGCCCAATTGCGTCTAATGTGCGCTTGCACCGGACCCGGGGGACAGGCATGCTGTCGCCAAGTTGCAACGGGTCTGGTTGAATAAGGGGCATCGCACCCCAGATATTGGGCCAGACCGGAGAGGGCCGGGAGCTGCCGCCAAGCGGGGCCGGCGCCCTCTTGCCAGACCAGGGAAATCTTATGAACGAGCAACTGAGCCATTCCTTCCCCGTCCTGCCGCTGCGCGACATCGTGGTGTTTCCCCACATGATCGTGCCGCTGTTCGTGGGCCGGGAAAAATCCGTCCGCGCCCTCGAAGAGGTGATGCAGGACGACAAGCAGATACTGTTGTCGGCCCAGATCGACCCCGCGGTCGACGAACCGACGACCGACGGGATTTACCGCACCGGCGTGCTGGCCAATGTGCTGCAGCTGCTGAAGCTGCCCGACGGGACCGTCAAGGTCCTGGTCGAGGGCAAAACGCGCGTGCGGATCACCGAGTTCCTGGAAAACGACTCCTTCTTCGAGGCGCGCGCCGACCTGCTGGCCGAGGAACTGGGCGACGAGGCCACGGTCGAGGCGCTGTTGCGCTCGGTCGGGGGGGAATTCGAGCGCTATGCCAAGATCAAGAAGAACATCCCCGAAGAGGCGCTGGCCACGGTGTCCGAAACCCGGACGCCGGACAAGCTGGCCGACCTTGTCGCGGGGCACCTGGGCATCGAGGTCGCGCAGAAGCAGGAACTGCTGGAAACGCTGGTGATCGCCGAGCGGCTGGAAAAGGTCTTTGGCCTGATGCAGGGCGAGATGAGCGTTCTGCAGGTCGAGAAGAAGATCAAGACCCGCGTCAAATCCCAGATGGAGCGGACCCAGCGCGAGTATTACCTGAACGAACAGATGAAGGCGATCCAGCGCGAACTGGGCGATGGCGACGAGGGCCAGAACGAGATCGCCGAACTGGAAGAGCGCGTGGCCGCCGCCAAGCTGTCGAAAGAGGCCAGGGAAAAGGCCGAGGCCGAGATCAAGAAGCTGAAGTCGATGTCGCCGATGTCGGCCGAGGCGACGGTCGTGCGCAATTACCTGGACTGGATGCTGTCGATCCCGTGGGGCGTGAAGACCCGCGTGAAAAAGGACCTGTCCCGCGCCGAAGCGGTTCTGGACGAGGATCATTTCGGGCTGGAAAAGGTCAAGGAACGGATCGTCGAATACCTGGCCGTGCAGCAACGGTCGCGAAAGCTGAAAGGGCCGATCCTGTGCCTTGTCGGCCCGCCGGGCGTGGGCAAGACGTCGCTGGGCAAGTCGGTCGCGCGGGCGACGGGGCGCGAATTCATCCGCATTTCGCTGGGCGGTGTGCGTGACGAATCCGAGATCCGGGGCCACCGGCGCACCTATATCGGCTCGATGCCGGGCAAGATCATCCAGGCGATGAAGAAGGCCAAGTCGACCAACCCGCTGATCCTGCTGGATGAAATCGACAAGATGGGTCAGGATTTCCGGGGCGATCCGGCCAGCGCGATGCTGGAGGTGCTGGACCCGGAACAGAACGGGACCTTCGTCGACCATTACCTGGAGGTGGAATACGACCTGTCGAACGTGATGTTCATCACGACGGCGAACTCCTACAACATGCCCGGCCCGCTGCTGGACCGGATGGAGATCATCTCGCTGGCCGGTTACACCGAGGACGAGAAGCGCGAGATCGCGGTGCGCCACCTGGTGCCCAAGCAGATGAAGAACCACGGGTTGAAGGCGAAGGAATTCGAGCTGACGCCCGAGGCGCTGACCGAGATGATCCGCCGCTATACCCGCGAGGCGGGCGTGCGGAACCTGGAGCGCGAAATCGCCAAGCTGGCCCGCAAGGCGGTGACCCGGCTGATCAAGAAGGAGACCGACAAGGTCACGATCACGCCGGACGTTCTGGAAGAGTACCTGGGCGTCAAGAAGTACCGCTATGGCCTGGCCGAGAAGGAGGACCAGGTGGGCGTCGTCACGGGGCTGGCCTGGACGTCGGTGGGCGGGGACCTGCTGTCGATCGAGGCGCTGAAGCTGCCCGGCAAGGGCCGGATGAAGACCACCGGCAAGCTGGGCGACGTGATGAAGGAATCGATCGACGCGGCGTCGAGCTTCGTGCGCTCGATCGCGCCCGAGATCGGGGTCAAGCCGCCCAAGTTCGAGAAGTGGGACATCCACGTCCACGTGCCCGAAGGCGCCACGCCCAAGGATGGCCCGTCCGCGGGCATCGCGATGGTGACGTCCATCGTGTCGGTGCTGACCGGCATCCCGGTGCGCAAGGATATCGCGATGACCGGCGAGGTGACCCTGCGCGGCAATGTCCTGGCGATCGGCGGGTTGAAGGAAAAACTGCTGGCCGCCCTTCGTGGGGGCATCAAGACGGTGCTGATCCCCGAAGAGAACGAGAAGGACCTGCCCGAGATCCCCGACAACGTGAAGGAAGGGCTGAAGATCATCCCCGTCGGCAATGTCCGTGACGTGCTGAAACATGCGCTGGTCCGGGTGCCTGAACCGATCGATTGGGACGAGGCCGCCGAGGAAGCCGCAGCCCAGGCCGCCGCCTCTTCGGCCGGCGACGCGGCGGGACAGATCGCGCACTGAGCCCCTGGGGGCCGCGTTCGGAAAGGCGCGCCGGTTGCGGCGCGCCTTTTGCGTTTGGCGGTCGTGGTCTGCGCCGCGTCCAGGGGCGGGGCCCGGGCGCCGAAGGCCTGTCGCGCATGACCCGGGGGGGCGCCGGCAGATGAACAGGGATACCGATTCCCGCGGGGGCGGACCTGTTCCAGGACCAAGGCGCCGTGGGGCGGCGGTACAGGCCCTGTCCAGCGGGAGACCCTGTGCCTGGCACCGCCGGGCAAGGCCCGCGGCGCGTGGCGTCAAGGCCGATGGCAGGCGCTCTGTCGGGGCCGGGACTCGGCGAGGATGCGGCCGTGTCGGATGCGAATGCCGGAACCGTCATCAGCCCCCTTGCAGAGCCGGCGGAGGACCGCTAAGAAGCGCGCCACGGGTGATTAGCTCAGTGGTAGAGCGCTTCGTTCACATCGAAGATGTCGGGAGTTCGAATCTCTCATCACCCACCAGAATTCCGAAAAGGCGCTCCACCATGGGGCGCCTTTTTGCATTTCGGGTGTCGGGAATGCCGGAGATCGCCAGAAGGTGACGCACGTGGCCATTGCGGCCGCGCCGCGGCGGCGTTGTCGGGTCAAATGGGCGCGTGCGAGGCGTTGGATCGATTGCGGGCGGGCTGTGCGCTGGGTTCGGGGCGCAGCGCGGCCAGGGTGATCAGGGCCATCGCGCCCGCCATGCCACCCACCCAATAGGCCAGAAGCGTGCCGACCAGCCCGGCATCCCACGCGATCGCGGCCATGCCCGCGGAGACACCACCGGTCAGGATCGAAAACAGAACGAATGCAATTGCCATGGGCACGTCCTCCTGCCGTCAGGATTTCCGCGCAATCTGGCGGAAATCGGGCATCCATGAGGAAACAGGGAGAGTGGTTAATGACCCGTTCACGGGCGGCGGAATTTTCGCCGCAGGACTTGCGGCGCGGCCCCGCCCCGGTCTAAAGGCTGGCCCGAGGGCGATTAGCTCAGTTGGTAGAGCGCCTCGTTTACACCGAGGATGTCGGGAGTTCGAGTCTCTCATCGCCCACCATGGCCCCCGTGCGGGGCGGCTTCGTCTTGATCCCGTGATCCACGCTTGCGAGGCTGGCCGAAACCGCCAAGAGGGAGTCGCCGATGGCCCGTCCGCTTTCCGATCTGATCCTGCAGGGGCGCGGCGCGACGCCCGCCGACCTGGTGCTGAAAGGGGGCGCGGTGCTGGACCTTGTCACCGGCGAGACGATCCCGGGCGACGTGGCGATCTGCGGCGACACGATCGTGGGCATCGGCGCGGCGTATGACGGCGACCGTGTGATCGACGTGACCGGGCTGACGCTGGTGCCGGGTTTCATCGACACGCATCTGCATATCGAAAGCTCGCTGGTCACGCCGTTCGAATTTGACCGCTGCGTCGCCCCGCGCGGGATCACCACCGCGATCTGCGACCCCCACGAGATCGCCAACGTGATCGGCGTGCCGGGGATCGAGTATTTCCTGGAAGCCTCGGCCCGCACGGTGATGGACATCCGCGTGAACCTGTCGTCCTGCGTGCCCTCGACCGAGATGGAGACGGCGGGCGCGCGGATCGGGGCCGAGGAGCTGGCGGGGCTGATGGATCATCCCCGCGTGATCGGTTTGGCCGAGATGATGAACTATCCGGGCGTTCTGGCGGGGGATCCGGGCGTTCTGGCCAAGCTGGAGGCGTTCCGGGGTCGCCATGTCGACGGGCACGCGCCGCTTCTGTCGGGGCGCGATCTGAACGCCTATGTGGCCGCGGGCATCCGTACCGAGCACGAGGCGACCTCGGCCGAAGAGGCCAAGGAAAAGCTGCAGCGGGGGTTGCGGGTGCTTATCCGCGAGGGGTCCGTGTCCAAGGACATGGCCGCGCTGCGCCCGTTGCTGAGCGAACGCACCGCGCCCTATATGTGCCTGTGCACCGATGACCGGAACCCGCTGGACATCGCCGAATACGGCCATCTGGATCACATGATCCGCTGGATGATCGGGCAGGGCAGCGACCCGCTGGCAGTCTACCGCGCGGCGTCGCTGTCGGCGGCCGAGGCGTTCGGGCTGAAGGACCGGGGGTTGGTGGCGCCCGGGCGGCGGGCCGATATCGTGGCGCTGGGCGACCTGGCCGAGTGCCGGGCGGAACTGGTGATCGCGGGCGGGCGCGTCGTGGACGACGCGGCCTTCGACGCCCGCGACGAGATCGCGCCGGTGGGGCGTGGGTCGGTCAGGGCGCCGGCGCTGACGGCCGAGAGTTTCCGGGCGGCGTCGAATACCGCCGAGACCCACGTGATCGGGATTCTCGAAGGCAAGATCCTGACCGAACACCTGGTCGAGGAGATCGCCCCCGAGGAGGGCGAGAAACGCGCCGACCCGGCCCGTGATCTGGCCAAGATCGCGGTGGTGGAGCGCCACGGGATCAACGGCAATATCGCGGTGGGATTCGTCCGTGGATTCGGGATGACCGACGGCGCCATCGCCTCGACCGTGTGTCACGATCACCACAATATCGTGGTGGTGGGCAGTTCGGACGAGGACATGGTGCGTGCCGCGACGCGCCTGAGCGAGATCGAGGGCGGGTTCGTGGTGGCGGGGCAGGGCACGGTGCTGGCCGAATTGCCGCTGCCGGTGGCGGGGCTGATGAGCCTGGAGCCGTTCGAGATGGTCGAGGCGCGGCTGGACCACCTGCGCGCGGCGGCGCGGTCGCTGGGCGTGGTGCTGGAGGAACCGTTCCTGCAGCTTGCCTTTCTTGCGCTGCCGGTGATCCCGGCGTTGAAGATCACCGACCGGGGCATGGTCGACGTGGAGCGGTTCGAGATTCTCGGCTGAGCCGCGCCGAAGTGGCGAAGGGCGGTCCGGCGGGTGGCGGGCGGTCCCGCAGGGCGCGTGGTCGGGGCGGGTTGGACCGGGTGGCGGGGGCGGCTTTGGCCGGTGCGATCGGAAATCCTCGACTTCGCGCCGGGAGGCGCTTGACGCGGCCTCTGGGCTTGCCTAAAAGCCACGTCACGCCGGGCGCGCCCGGACGGCGCTGCGGTTGTAGCTCAGTTGGTTAGAGTACCGGCCTGTCACGCCGGGGGTCGCGGGTTCGAGCCCCGTCAACCGCGCCACCGCCCGTCCGATCCGCCCCGCGAAATGCGCGGTTGTAGCTCAGTTGGTTAGAGTACCGGCCTGTCACGCCGGGGGTCGCGGGTTCGAGCCCCGTCAACCGCGCCACTCCTTCCCCACAGCCCGAGACGGAGATCGCATGGCCCGCCTGTTGGACGAGCTGCCGCTGTCGCTGGCGGTCATCATGGCGCTGACGCTGGGCCTGGCCCCGTTCACGCCGGAACCGCATGTCTGGGAAAAGCTGAAGATGCTGGCGGCAGGCGACTTGCGGCGCGGGGTCGACATCTTCGACCTGTGCCTGCATGGGGCGCCCTGGGCGCTTTTGATGATCAAGATCGCGCGGATGGCGCGGCGCCCGGGCGGGTAAGGGGGCGGCTCCCGCCCGTCCTTGGCGGCGGGGCCGCCGCGTCCCGTTGGGCCGGGCGCCGCGCGTGCCGCGCGGCGCGGCAGCCCCCGGCCGCGATGGCGTGCGCCGGATCGCGCGCGTGTCGCTGTCACGAGTCTGCAACCTGCAGTTTACCACGCTGTCACGCAGCTGCCGCGTGGCTGAGACGTTGCGCGGCTAGGCTCCTGCCGGTTCAACCCCATGCAAGGAGCTTTCCATGACCGGCATTCATATCACCCGCCGCGCCGCGCTGGCCGGTACGGCCGCCTTGACCTCGGCGCTGGCGATTCCCGCGCTTAGCCGCGCCGCCAGCCGGCCCGAGATCGCCCATGGCGTGCAGTCGGGCGACGTGACGCATGACGGTGCGGTGGTCTGGGCCCGCGCCGACCGCCCGGCCCTGATACAGGTGGAATGGGCCACGACCGACAGCTTTGCCGATGCGCGCCGGGTGCAGGCCCTGCCGGTGGGCGAGCCCACCGATTTCGCCGGCAAGCTGGCGCTGGCGGGGCTGCCGTCGGACCAGGACATCTTTTACCGGGTGACGATGGCGGACCTGACCGACCTGGCGGCGACGTCCGAACCCGTGACCGGGCATTTCCGCACCGCACCGGCGGGGCTGCGCGACATCAGCTTTGTCTGGTCGGGCGACACCGCGGGCCAGGGCTGGGGCATCGACGAATCGCGCGGCGGCATGCGGACCTATGCCACGATGCTGGGCCATAATCCCGATTTCATGATCCATTCCGGCGACACCGTCTATGCCGATGGCCCGCTGCTGCCCGAGGTCGCGCTGAAGGACGGCACCACCTGGCGCAACGTGATGATTCCGCAAAAGGAAAAGGTGGCCGAAACCCTGGACGAGTTCCGCAAGCAGTATCTCTACAACATGATGGACGGCAATGTGCGTGCCTTCAACGCGATGGTGCCTGTGCTGTACCAGTGGGACGACCACGAGGTGACCAACAACTGGTATCCGAACGAGATGCTGGCCGCCGATGACCGCTATACCGAGAAATCGGCCGCGCTTCTGGCGTCGCGGGCGATGCGGGCGTTCCACGAGATGCTGCCGATCCGGTCGAACCTGACCGAGCCCTACCGGGTCTACCGCAAGGTGGCCTATGGGCCGCTTCTGGACGTTTTCTTCATCGACATGCGGACCTATCGCGGTGACAACACGGCGAATGACGAGACGAGCGCCACCGATTTCCTGGGCGCCGAGCAGAAGGCGTGGCTGAAGCGGGAACTGGCGGCCTCGACCGCGACCTGGAAGGTGATCGCGTCGGACATGCCGATCGGGACGATCGTGCGCGACGGCGAGAATTTCGAGAACGGCGCCAATGGCGACGGGCCAGTGCGCGGGCGCGAGCACGACATCGCCGAGATCCTGGCGTTCATCAAGCATGCGGGGGTGAAGAACACCGTCTGGCTGACGGCGGATGTGCATTAAACGGCCGCGCATCACTACAGCCCCGAGCGCGCCACGTTCCAGGATTTCGAGCCGTTCTGGGAATTCGTCTCGGGGCCGCTGCATGCGGGCACCTTCGGGCCGAACGACTATGACAACACCTTCGGCCCCGAGGTCCGGTTCGCCAAGGCGCCGAGCCCGGAGCAGGGCGTGAACCTGCCGCCATCGGACGGGCTGCAGTTCTTTGGCAAGGTGGATATCTCGGCGCGGACGGGTGTGATGACGGTCAGCCTGATGGACGTGGCCGATCAGGTGCTGTGGTCGACCGAGATCGCGCCGGTCATGGCCTGAGGCGGGGCGCGCGGCGGGCGGGGCGTTGGTCCCGCCCGCCGCGGGTCTTACGCGGCGAGGGCGGCGAGGATGCGCGCCCAGCTGCGGATGCCCTTGTGAAAGCTGTCGACGTCGTATTTCTCGTTCGGGGAATGGATCGCGTCGTCATCCTTGCCGAAACCGATCAGCATCGAGTCGAGCCCGAGGATATCCTTGAAATAGCCCGCCACCGGGATCGAGCCGCCGCAGCCGATGAAGGCGGCCGGGTTGGGCCATTCCTCGGACAACGCAGTGCGGGCCTTTTCGAAGGCGGGATCGCCGATCGCCATCTGGGCTGCGGGCGAGGCGCCGTGGCCATGGAAGTCGACGCTGCAATCGGGGGGCAGCATGCCACGGACCATCGCGCGGAAAGACTCGCGGATTTTCAGCGGGTCCTGCTGGCCCACGAGGCGGAAGCTGATCTTGGCCGAGGCCTTGGACGGCAGCACGGTCTTGAACCCCGCACCGGTGTAGCCGCCCGAGATCCCGTTGACCTCGCAGGTGGGGCGCGACCAGATCATTTCCAGCGGCGTGCGGTCCTTTTCGCCCGCGGGCGCGGACAGGCCCACCTCGCCCAGGAACCCGGCCGCGTCGAAACCCAGCCCCTGCCATTGCCGCGCCACCTCTTCGGGCAAGTCCGGCACGCCATCGTAGAAACCGGGCACCGTGACGCGCCCGTTTTCGTCATGCAGGGCGGCGATGATCCGGGCCAGCACCCGGATCGGGTTCATCGCGGCACCGCCATACATGCCGGAATGCAGGTCCTTGGCGGGGCCGGTGATGGTGATCTCTTCGCCCAGCAATCCGCGCAGCATGGTCACGATGCCCGGCGTACCCTCGGCGAAAAGGCCGGTGTCGCAGATCAGGGCGATATCGGCGTCCAGGTCGGCGGCGTTCTCTTTCAGGAAGGGCACCAGCGAGGGCGAGCCCGATTCCTCTTCGCCCTCGAAGAACATGGTGATCCGGGCGGGCAGGGTGCCGTGAACGGCCTTCCACGCGCGGCAGGCCTCGACGAAGGTCATCAACTGGCCCTTGTCGTCGCTGGACCCGCGGCCGCGGATCACCCGGCCGCGGGGCGTGTCCTCGATTGCGGGGTCGAACGGGTCGCGGTGCCACAGCTCCAGCGGGTCGACGGGTTGCACGTCGTAATGGCCATAGAACAGCAGGCGCGGGCCCGCGGTGCCGCCATGGCCCATCACCATCGGGTGGCCGGGTGTCGGGCGGGGGTGGGCGTCGAAACCGATGGCGCGCAGGTCCTCTGCCAGCCAGTCGGCGGCGGCGGCGCAATCGGCGGCATGCGCGGGATCGGTCGAAATCGAGGGAATACGCATCAGGGCCATTAGCCGGTCGAGCGCGTGGGGCAGGTCGGCATCGATTCGGGCGAGCACGGCGTCGAGGGTCATGGGGCAGGGCTCCGCTGGTGGTGATCGGGGGCGGAGCCTAACAGGCGCGCGAGGCCTGTCCAGAGGGGTGGCCGGGGTGCGGTGGCCGCGCTAGGGTCGGTGTGCAACGTCAGCCGATGGAGAACGGGATGCGGACGAGTTGGGCGATGGCCGTGGGCGCGGCGCTGGGGCTGGGCGTGGGGGCCGGTACCGTTTGGGCCGATGTCGTGGACGGGCGCACGGCACAGCGCCTTGTGTTCGATCCCGCAGAGGTGGCGATCACCCTGGTCCGTCACGATTTCCTCTCCGCGAAGGACCTGAAGGCGCTGGAACTGGTTGCCCGGCAGCAGAAATATTACGGCGCCATCGCGGTCGCACCGTCCGAGGGGCTGTTGTCCGAGGCGACGGTGGCGGCGGCGAATTACCACGATGTCGACGCGGCCGGCGTGGCGGCCCTGGCGGCCTGCGATTCGGCCCGCAAGGGCGGCGTGGCCTGCGTGATCGTGGCAGAGATCCGACCGACCGGGTGGGAGCCCCGGCAGATCGCCCTGAGCGCGGATGCGACCGAGGCGCTGGGCAAGACATACCGGCGGGCCAAGGCGCCGAAGGCGTTGGCCGTGTCGCCCGCGACCGGGATCTGGGCCGTGGCCGATGGCGTTGCGGCCGAAAGCGACGCGGTGGCCGACTGTGCCCGTCAATCGGGCAGCGGCGATTGCCGGGTGGTCGTCGCGGACCGCTGAAGGGTGCTGTCCAGTTTTCCTGACAGGCTTTATGTCAATCCAACTTGACAGAGGTCAAAGTCTGGCCATGCTGGAGGGCGTTAGCTTTTCCACAAGCGGGGGCGCGCGAACCACCTCCCAAGGCGATTCGTGGTGTGTCTGCGACAGTGGCTGCTTCGCAAGGAGGATGTTTCCGATCGGAACGCCGAAAGTCCGAACCGCGGCGATGAATCGCAGGAAAATGTGCATATCCGCGGCATCGCGCTTAGACATCTGGCGTTTTTGGAATATGAGTGAAGGGCAGGGATGAGAGGAGCGGCGTCTTCGTGGGGTCTGAGGGCCGGGGCACGGGACGCCAAAAAGGGGGGCGCCAAGCGGCACCCGCAAGGATGGAGACCCGGACATGTCCCGTGACAGGGTGTGAGGCCGGGCAACCAGGGGCCCATCGGCCCGAAAACGAAGGAGAGACCCGGTGGATTATACCGCAGCACTGGACGCCGCCATCAACCGGCTGCACGATGAAGGTCGTTACCGCACCTTCATCGACATCGAACGGCGCAAGGGGCAGTTCCCCAACGCCGTGTGGAGCCGGCCCGACGGCGCGCAGCAGGACATCGTCGTCTGGTGCGGCAACGATTACCTTGGGATGGGCCAGCACCCGGTCGTTCTGGACGCCATGCAGGACGCGCTGAGCGCCGCCGGCGCCGGGTCGGGCGGCACGCGCAACATCTCGGGGACCACGGTCTATCACAAGCGGCTGGAAGCCGAACTGGCCGATCTGCACCAGAAAGAGGCCGCGCTGGTCTTTACCTCGGCCTACAACGCGAACGACGCGACGCTGTCGACGCTGCCGCAGCTATTCCCGAACCTGGCGATCGTCTCGGACGAGCTGAACCACGCCTCGATGATCCAGGGGATCCGCCGCGGGCGCTGTGAAAAGCACATCTTCCGCCACAACGACGTCGCGCATCTGCGCGAAATCCTTGAGAAAATCGAGAAGGGGCGGCCGGTCGTGATCGCCTTTGAATCGGTCTACTCGATGGATGGCGATTTCGGCCCGATCGAGGAAATCTGCGACCTCGCCGACGAGTTCGGCGCGCTGACCTATATCGACGAGGTGCACGCGGTCGGCATGTACGGCCCCCGCGGCGCAGGCGTGTGCGAGCGTGACGGGCTGATGCACCGGATCGACATCATCAACGGCACGCTGGCCAAGGCCTATGGCGTGTTCGGCGGCTATATCGCGGGCACCGCCAAGATGTGCGACGCGGTGCGGTCCTATGCCCCGGGCTTCATCTTCTCGACCTCGCTGCCGCCGGCGGTGGCCGCGGGCGCCGCGGCCTCGGTCAACTTCCTCAAGACCGACACCAAGCTGCGCGAGAAGCACCAGGATCGCGCCCGCGTGCTGAAGGCCCGGTTCAAGGGGCTGGGCATGCCGGTCATCGACCATGGCAGCCACATCGTGCCGGTGATCGTGGGCGACCCGGTGCACACCAAGCTGATCTCGGACAAGCTCTTGGAACTGTACGGCATCTACGTTCAGCCGATCAACTTCCCCACGGTGCCGCGCGGCACCGAGCGGCTGCGCTTCACGCCCTCGCCGGTGCACACGCAGGAGCAGATGGATCTGCTGGTCCGCGCGATGGACGAGTACTGGTCGCACTGTGCGCTGAATCGCGCCGAGATGACCGCCTGATCACGTTCTGCGGGTGCAGCACTCCCGCGCTTGTGATAATGTGTCCACAGATGGGCGGCGATTCCCTTGGGTCGCCGTCCAATCTGGGGAAACAAAGACAGGCACGGGGCGGTTTTGATGATCAGGCGCAGGCAGCCGCGCGTCGCGGCTGAGGGCACTCAAGACATACCCAAAGGGTTCGATGCCTACGAACTGCGCCTTGGCGACGTCATGCGCGGGGAACGCGCCACCTTGGGCAAGTCGCTGCTGGACGTTCAGCGCGAGCTGAAGATCCGCGCCACCTATATCGCCGCCATCGAAAACGCCGATCCCACCGCCTTCGAGACGCCCGGGTTCATCGCGGGCTATGTGCGGTCCTATGCGCGGTACCTGGGGCTTGACCCCGAATGGGCCTACCGCCGGTTCTGCGAGGAAGGCAAGTTCTCGACCGTCCACGGGATGAACGCGGCTGCCGCCGCGCCGAACGCGCCGTCGCGGCGCAAGGCCGCCGACGGGCGCGATCCGCTGGCCGACCCGAACGCGATCTTCGTGCCACGGGGCGAGGCGTTCCTGTCGCGGATCGAACCCGGCGCGATCGGGTCGATGACCGTGTTGTTGGGCCTGATCGCGGTGCTGGGCTATGGCGGCTGGACGGTGCTGCAACAGATCCAGCAGGTGCGCCTGGCGCCGCTGGACCAGCAACCCGGCCTGATCGCCGATGTCGATCCGCTTGCGGCCACCGAAGAGGCGGTCCTGGCCGAGGCGCCGGTCACGCCGCCCTCGACCGAGGCGCTGGACCGGTTGTATCGCCCGCAGGCGCTGGACCGGCCGGTGATGGTGGCCCGCGACGGCCCGATCGCGACGCTGGACCCGGGCGAGATCGGCGTTCTGGTATCGGACCGGCCGAACAATCACCTGGTCGCCCAGGTCGAACCGGAAATGCGTCAGCCCGGGGCACCCGAGGCGCCTGCACAGGTACAGGTCGTGGCCGAGGCCAGTCTGCCCGAGGTGGCGATCATCGCCGCCCGCCCGGCCTGGGTGCGTGTGTCGGCCGCGGACGGGACCGTGTTGTTCGAAAAGATCCTGGATGCCGGCGAAAGCTATGTCCTGCCCGAGACCGACGAGCCGGCGCGGCTGCGCGCGGGCAATTCGGGCGCGGTCTATTTCGCGGTGAATGGCCAGACCTATGGCCCGGCCGCCCCCGGCGCACAGGTCGCCAAGAACATCGAGCTGTCGGCCGACCGGTTGACTGAACGCTTCCAGCTGGCCGATGTGGCGGCCGATCCCGATCTTGCCGTGGCGCTTGCCCAGAACGACGTCGCCGTTCCGTCGCAATGACGCGAGCGCGACAGGGCGCGCGTTGCGGCGACTCGGGCAATCCTTTATCGAGTAAGCGAAAAGAGTCTTCGCCGGACAGGAATACCCGATGTCGCTGAACGCCGTGCGCCCCTGGCGCAGTATCGACCGCCGTAAATCCCGCCAGATCCATGTCGGCCCCGTCGCCGTGGGGGGCGATGCGCCGATTTCGGTGCAGACCATGACGAACACCGTCACGACCGATGTGAAGGGCACGATCGACCAGGTCTTGCGGGCTGCTGAAGCCGGGGCCGATATCGTGCGCGTGTCGGTGCCGGACGAGGACTCCTCCCGTGCGCTCAAGGAGATCGTCGCCGAAAGCCCGGTGCCGATCGTCGCCGACATCCACTTCCACTACAAACGCGGGATCGAGGCGGCCGAGGCGGGCGCGGCCTGCCTGCGGATCAACCCGGGCAATATCGGCGATGAAAAGCGCGTGCGCGAGGTCATCAAGGCCGCCCGCGACCACGGTTGTTCCATGCGGATCGGGGTGAATGCCGGAAGCCTGGAAAAGCACCTGCTGGACAAGTACGGCGAGCCGTGCCCCGAGGCGATGGTCGAAAGCGCGCTGGAGCATATCCGCATCCTTGAAGACAATGATTTCTTCGAGTTCAAGATCTCGGTCAAGGCGTCCGACGTGTTCCTGGCCGCCGCCGCCTACCAGGGCATTGCCGAGGCCACCGATGCCCCGCTGCACCTGGGCATCACCGAAGCCGGCGGCTTCGTGTCGGGCACGATCAAGTCGGCGGTGGGCCTTGGCAACCTGCTGTGGTCGGGCATCGGCGACACGATCCGCGTGTCGCTGTCGGCCGACCCGGTCGAAGAGGTCAAGGTCGGCTACGAGATCCTCAAGGCGCTGGGCCTGCGGCACCGGGGGGTCAACATCATCTCTTGCCCGTCCTGTGCGCGGCAGGGCTTTGACGTGATCAAGACCGTCGAGGCGCTGGAAAAACGGCTTGAGCATATCAAGACGCCGATGAGCCTGTCGATCATCGGCTGCGTGGTGAACGGGCCGGGCGAGGCGCTGATGACCGATGTCGGGTTCACTGGCGGCGGCAACGGCAACGGCATGGTCTATCTGGCCGGCAAGCAGGACCATCGCATTTCGAACGAAGAGATGATCGATCATATCGTTGCGCAGGTGGAAAAGAAGGCCGCCGAGATCGAGGCCGCCCAGGCGGCGTCCGACGCCGAAGCCGCCGAGTAGCCTGCGCCGCGTATCGGACTATCTGCGGGGGACCAGAAAGGGAGCCCCCGCAGGATGCACGATTTCTATTCCGACACGCAGACCCGACCGACCCGCGCGATGCGCGAGGCGGCCCTTGACGTGCCCTTGGGCGACGAGCGCCACGACGCGGACCCGCCCACGATGGAGTTGTGCGCGCGGGTGGCGGACATGCTGGGGATGGAGGCGGCGCTGTTCCTGCCCTCGGGGACGATGTGCAACGAGATCGCCATCGCGGTGCATACGCGTCCCGGCGACGAGGTGATCTGCACGCGCGACAGCCATATCATTTTCGCCGAAAGCGGCGGGCCCGCGGCCCTGTCGGGGGTGATGATGCACCCGCTGGATTGCGAGCGGGGGATGATGACGCCCGAACAGGTGCTGGACGCGGTGCGCCCGCGGTCGGCCCATGCGCCGCGAAGCCGGCTTTTGGTGGCCGAGCAGACGGCGAACCTGGCGGGCGGCGCGGTCTGGCCGGTGGAACAGTTGAACGCGGTGGCCGAGGCCGCGCGGGGGGCGGGGCTGGCCACGCATCTGGACGGGGCGCGGATATTGAACGCGCAGGTGGCCACCGGTGTGCCCGCGGCCGATTATGCCAAGGGGTTCGACAGCGCGTGGATCGCATTCACCAAGGGGCTGGGATGCCCGGTGGGGGCGGTGCTGGCGGGGTCGCGCGATTTTGTCGACAAGGCGTGGTTGCTGAAACGGCGCTGGGGCGGCGCGATGCGCCAGACCGGGGTTCTGACGGCGATGTGCCTTTATGCGCTGGATCACCATGTCGAGCGGCTGGCCGAGGACCACGCGCTGGCCCGCGCAATCGGGGCACGGCTGGCCGATCTGCCCGGCATTGCCCGGGTCTTGCCGGTCGAGACCAATATCGTCATTGCCGATCTGGCGGACCGGGTGCCCGAGGCGCGCGACCTGGCGCGGCGATTGCGCGCGCGGGACGTGACGGTGACCGTGGTCGGCCGGCGCCGCTTGCGCATCGTGACGCATCTGGACGTGGGGCCGGCGGATGCCGATGCCCTAGTCGCGGCCTTGGCGGCCGAGGCGGTGCCGGCCTGAGCGGCCGGCGCCGTCGTCAGTCGGCGCGGACCTGCGCGACGACCTCGCGCATCCCGTCCAGCGGCATGTAGCCCCGCAGCATCTGGGTTTCGATGACGAAGGTCGGCGTGCCGGAAATCTGCATCCGCTGCGCAAGGTTGTGGTTCGCGGCCAGCACCGCCTCGACCTCGGGGGCCTGCATCCGGCCCATGATGGCGCCGGTATCCAGACCCAGAGAGTCGCCCAGCGTCTTGAGGCTGTCCTCGGTGATATTGCCGCGGAAGGTGATCAGCGCGTCATGCACCTTCTTGTAGGCGTCCGCGCCGGCAAGTTGAAGCGTTGCGACGGCGAAGCGCGAGGACAGCACCGATTGGTCGCCCAAGATCGGGAATTCCTTGACGACGAAGCGGATATTCCCGTCGCTGGCCACCAGTGCGGCCACATCGTCATGTGCCTTGCGACAGTAACCGCAGCGATAGTCGATGAATTCGACCAGCGTGATGTCGCCGTCGGGATTTCCGCCGACCCAGGACTGGCCGTCCCGGAACAGCTCGTCTGCATTGACCTGAACGAGGGTTTCGTCGTTCTGGGCCTGGGCCTCGGCCTGGCGCTGTTCCAGCACGCCGATCGCCTCCATCAGCACCTCGGGATTGTCCATCAGGTAGCTGCGCACCTCGGCGCGGAAGGCCGTGCGCTCGTCCTCGGTCATGGCGGTCAGGTCGAGGGCCTGGGCCGGCAGGGCAAGGCCAAGGGCCAACAGGGTGGCAGCGGGCAAGCGGGTCATGCGTATGTCTCCATTCGTGGGTTGTCCCTGTTGCAGCACATCCCGCGCGCGGGGCCAATGGCAATTTCCCCGCAATCGGTCACTTATCGCGGCGCTGCGCCGCCATGATGCCGGGCGGGGTGGATCATTTCCGCCGCTTCGCGCTTTCGGCCAGCGACAGGACGTCCTGTGCCCTCAGCCAGCCCGGCGATCCGCGCGGCAGCAGCCCCGACGCACGTTTCGCATGGACCAGGGCGGTATCCATCCGTCCGCCGACCGCATAGCGTTCGGCCGTCGCCAGCGCGGCCATGCCGTCATGTCCGGCCCGGGCGTGGGCCAGTGCCAGGTCGCGCAGCATCCGGGGGTCGCGCGGGTCGCGGGCGCGGGCCTTTTCCAGAACCGCCAGCGCCTGCCGGTTGGCCTGCGCGCTGTCCAGCGCCAGCAGGGCGCGGCCGTGACCCGCCAGGATCAAGGGTTCGTCCGGGGCAAGCGCGACGGCGCGGGCATAGGCATCGACCGCGGCGCCGACGCGGCGGGATTCCAGCAGGATCTGGCCCTTGAGTTCCTGCACGAAGGGGTCGTTCGGCCGGGCCTGTTCCAGGCGTGCCATCTCGGCCAGGGCCTTGTCGGGGGCGGGGGTGCGGTGATGGGCGATGGCCCGGCGCATCATGCCCACAGTGCCGGTATCGCCGGCCGCCTTGCGCAGGGTGAAGCGCGGGCTTTGCAGGAACGCGCCCAGCTTGCCCCGGGCGCGGGCATACCAGTATTCCGCGGTTTCGTCCCCGGCCGCCTGGCCGCCATAGGCCGCGGCAAAGCCCCGGAGCGCGCGCAACCGATCGGCGGTCAGCGGGTGGGTGCGCACGTACGGGTCCTGGCGGGTGGAACTGAGCGCCTCTTGCCCGCGAAACAGGTCGAGCACGTCGACCATCGCCTGCGGGTCGACCCCGGCGCGGGCCATGTAGCGCACGCCGGCCTGGTCGGCCGAGGATTCCTCGGCGCGGGTATGGGCGAAGAACAGCCGCTGCGCGGACGAAGCGCTTCCCATGGCGATGCCGGCGCCGGCCTCGGCGTTCCCGGTGGCGGCGACGGCCAGCGACATCAGCAGGCCCATCGCCGCGGCCGAATTGGCGCCGCGCAGGTTCGCCAGCCGCCGGGTGATGTGGCCGTTTGCGATATGCGCGATCTCGTGGGCGATCACCGCCTGCGCCTCGGCCGCGCTTTCCAGCCGCAGCAGCAGGCCGGAATGGATCATGATCGTCTGGCCATCCAGCACGAAGGCGTTCATCGCGCTGTCGTTGATGACCATGACGCGCAGCGAAGAGGGGCTGATCCCGGCGGCGGTGGCCAGCGGCCGGGCCAGTTGCCGCAGCGCGTATTCGATCTCGGCATCGCGGATCAGGCTTTGCGCGCGCGCGGCCAGCGGCGCAAGCAGAAGGATCAACGCCAGCAGCAGCGCTTGCCGAAGGGGCCGCCGGATGGCTGCCATTGACCTTGTCCCCCCGCGCTGGAAGAAAGCCTGCATGACAAGCACCCTAAGGAGGCGGGCATGAGGGTTTCAAGCCGCGGCGATGTCGATCCCTTCATTGTGATGGACGTGATGGCCGCCGCCGCGCGGGCCGAGGCCGAGGGCAAGCGGATCATCCACATGGAGGTCGGCCAGCCGGGCACACCCGCCCCCGCCGCCGCGCGCGCCGCCCTGGCGCGCGCGATGGAAGACGGGCCGCTGGGCTATACGGTGGGCCTGGGCCTGCCGGCGCTGCGTGCGCGCATCGCGCGGCTTTATGGCGAGTGGTACGGGGTCGACCTGGACCCCGAGCGGGTGGTGATCACGCCCGGGTCGTCGGGGGGATTCACGCTGGCCTTCACCTCGCTTTTCGACGTGGGGGCGCGGGTGGGCATCGGGGCGCCGGGCTATCCGTCCTACAAGGCGATCCTGCAGGCGCTGGGGCTGGAAACGGTGATGATCCAGACCGAGGCCCAGCACCGGCTGCAGCCGGTTCCGGGCGATTTGCCGGACGATCTGGATGGGTTGCTGGTGGCCTCGCCCGCGAACCCGTCGGGCACGATGCTGGACCGCCACGCGCTGGGTGCGCTGATCGGGGCCTGTGAGGAGCGCGGGGCGGCCTTCATCTCGGACGAGATCTATCACGGCATCGAGTACGAGCGGAAAGCCGTGACCGCGCTGGAGATCACCGACAAGACCTATGTGATCAATTCGTTCTCCAAGTATTTCTCGATGACGGGCTGGCGCGTGGGCTGGATGGTCGTGCCCGAGGCGCATATCCGCCGGATCGAGCGGCTGGTGCAGAACCTGTTCATCTGCGCGCCGCACGCGTCCCAGGTGGTCGCGCTGGCGGCGCTGGATTGCGAGGACGAGTTGCAGGCCAACATGGAGGTTTACCGCCGCAACCGCGCGTTGATGATGGAGGGGCTGCCCAGGGCCGGGTTCGACCGCATCGCGCCGCCCGATGGGGCGTTCTATGTCTATGCCGACGTGTCCCACCTGACCGATGACAGCCGGGCCTTTGCCGCCGAGATCCTTGAACAGGCGGGGGTCGCCGTCACGCCGGGGCTGGATTTCGATCCCGTGCGCGGGGCGGGCACGCTGCGGTTTTCCTATGCCCGTTCAACCGAGGATATCGAGGAGGGGCTTGCCCGCCTTGCGCGCTTCATGGCGGCGCGCTGAGGTGGAGGAGGGGCGCAAGGGCATCCTGGCGATGGTCGCGGCCTGTGTCGTCTGGGGCCTGTCCTCGATGTATTACAAGCTGTTGGCCCATGTGCCCCCCGAAGAGGTCTTGGGCCACCGCACCTTGTGGTCGCTGGTGTTCTTCGGGGTGGTGCTGGCCGCGCAGGGGCGGCTGGGCGAGCTGGGGCGGCTGTTCACGGTGCCGCGCGCGCTGGCGGTGGTGGTGCTGGCGGCATTGATGATCTCGGTCAACTGGTTCCTGTTCATCCTGTCGATCCAGATCGGCCACGCGGTCGAGGCGTCGCTGGGCTATTACATCTTCCCGCTGGTCGCGGTGGCGCTGGGGTTCGCGGTGCTGGGCGAACGTCATTCGGTGACGAAATGGGTGGCGGTGGGGCTGGCCTGTGTCGCGGTGGCGGTGCTGACCTGGGGGCTGGGCGTTGCGCCCTGGGTGGCGCTGGCGCTGGCCGCGACCTTCGGGGTTTACGGGCTGCTCAAGCGCGGTGTGCCCGCGGGGCCCGTGGTGTCGGTGACGGCCGAGGTTCTGTTGCTGGCGCCGCTTGCGCTGGTCTGGCTGTGGGGCGTGCATGTGCAGGGCTGGGCGGGGCTGACCGGGCGGACGCTGGGCACCTTTGGGCACGACCTGTCGGACAGTGTGCTGCTGATGCTGTCGGGGCCGCTGACGGCGACGCCGCTGATCCTGTTCTCATACGCCTCCAAGAGGGTCAGCTATGCCACGGTCGGGTTGGTGGGATACATCAATCCCACGCTGCAATTCCTTGTTGCAACGCTGGTTTTCCGCGAGGCATTCACGCAGTGGCACGGCATCGCCTTCGGCCTGATCTGGGCGGCGCTGGCGCTGTATTCGGCGGAAAGCCTGCGTCAGGAAAGGGCCGCGCGCAGGGCGTCGGTCAGGGTGGCGACGTCGGGCACGACGCGCACATAGTCTCGCAGGCTGGGCTCGGCGAAGCCTTCGGCGATGAAATGGTCGATCAGCGCGGTCAGCGGCGCCCAGAACCCGCCCGAGGACAACAGGAAGATCGGTTTCTGGTGCAGGCCCAGCTGGCGCCAGGTCAGAACCTCGAAGAATTCGTCCAGCGACCCCGCCCCGCCCGGCAGCACCACGATCGCGTCGGAGTTCATGAACATGACCTTCTTGCGCTCGTGCATGTTCTCGGTGACGACGAAGGTGGTCAGGTCGCGTTTGCCGACCTCGCGGTCGAAGAGGTGCACCGGGATCACCCCGAAGGTTTCGCCGCCCGCGGTCTGGGCGGCGCGGGCCACCCGGCCCATCAGCCCGACATCGCCCGCGCCATAGACCAGCCGCCAGCCCTGTTCGGCCAGGATGCGCCCGAACGCTTCGGCCTCGGCGGCATGGGCCGGGTCGCGCCCGTCGCGCGAGCCGCAGAAGACGCAGATCGAAGGGGGGCGGGCGGTCATGGGCGGGCCTTGGCTTTGGGGATTTCTGGACCCGTGATAGCGGGGTTGCTATGGTCCCGCAAGCATGCGCGCGGGGCGCCGCGGTGAGGGGGGGCGATGGCGGACGGCAAGCGTAAATGGGGCCTTTGGACCTGGGTCCTGATCGGGGGCGAGGTGCTCTTGGTGCTGCTGGTGCTGAACTGGTTCCTGACCCAGGACCGGGACGGCGGCAAGCCGGCCCCGGCGCCGGCACCCGCCGCGCCGGAACAAGCCGACCGGGCCGCCGGTGCACCGAAAACGGTTCCGCCGCGCGAGGCGCCGCTGGCCGCGGATGCCAAACGCACCCAGCGCGCCGCGCAGGATGACCCGGCCCCGCCCGATTTCGATCTCGTCCGGGTCGACCCCGAGGGCGGCGCCGTTGTCGCGGGGCGGGCCGTGGCGGGGAGTTCGGTTGTCCTGATGGTCGAGGGCCGCGAGGTGGCGCGCGCCGAGGCGGGCCCGGACGGGGCCTTTGCGCTGTTCGCCGACCTGCCGCCCGACATGCAGCCGCGGCGCCTGTCGCTGCGCATGGACCTGGCCGATGGGCGCAAGATCGCCGCGGCGGGCACGGTGATCCTTGCACCGGCGGCCGCGCCAGAGCCGGCCCGGGCCGAGGTGGCCGCGCCGCCGGCCGAAACGGTGTCACTGGCCGCGCCCGGGCCGGACCGCGAGGGGCGCGCCGGAACCGTGGCCTCCGCACCGGACGCGACGGACCCCGCGGCGCCGGGGCCCGATCCTGCCGTGGTGGCCGAAAGGGCGGTCGCAACGGCCACGCCCGGGGGCGAGGCCGCGCCGGCCATTCCCGCGCCGCGCGCGCCCGCGGTGCTTTTGTCGGACGCGGGCGGCGTGCGGGTTCTGCAGCCGCCCGAGGGCGATCTGCCGCCCGGCGCGGCAGGGGTGTTGATCGAGGCGATCTCGTACGATGCGGGCGGCGCGGTGATCCTGGCCGGGCGAGGCGCGGCCGGGGGGGCGCTGCGGCTCTATCTCGACAATGCCGCCATCGCGGAGGGCCGCATCGACGAGGCGGGCCGCTGGCGGCGGCGTCTCGATGGGGTCGATCCCGGTGTCTATACCCTGCGGGCGGACCTGCTGAACCCCGATGGCACCGTCGCCGCCCGGTTCGAGACGCCGTTCCAGCGCGAACCGGCCGAAACCATACTGGCCGCGGCGCCCGCCCCCGGCCCGGACCCGGACGGCGCCGCGGCCCGGGTGATCACCGTGCAGCCCGGTTTCACGCTTTGGGGGATCGCCGACCGGACCTATGGCAGCGGGTTCCAGTACGTGAAGATCTTTCGCGCCAACCGTGACCAGATCCGCGACCCCGACCTGATCTACCCGGGCCAGGTTTTCGACCTGCCGGCGGGTGACTAGGTCACTGGTATTTCCCTTTCTCGCGCATTAGGGTTGAGGGACTCCCTGAAACGGACCCGATCCATGCGCCGCGGACGCCGCCCCACCACAGCCGATCTGTCGCAGCTCGACCGCGAGAGGGGCATGCGCACCATTCGCAAGGTGGCGCCGTATCTCTGGCCCGAGGGGCAGGCCTGGGTGAAACGCCGCGTCGTTCTGGCTTTGCTGGCCCTTGTTCTGGCCAAGATCGTGTCGGTCCTGACGCCGTTTCTGTACAAGGCGGCGGTCGACAGCCTGACCGGCGAAGGCGCCTCGGACGCCATGCTGATGGCGGTCAGTGCCGTCGGCCTGACGGTTGCCTATGGCATGGCGCGGCTGATGAGCACCGGCTTTCAGCAGTTGCGCGATGCGATCTTCACCCGCGTGGCGCAGCGGGCCCTGCGGCGGCTGGCGCTGGAGACCTTTACACATATCCACAACCTGTCGCTGCGCTATCACATCACCCGCAAGACCGGCGGCCTGAGCCGGATCATCGAGCGCGGCGTGAAGGGGGTGGAGTTCCTGCTGCGGTTCCTGTTGTTCAGCATCGGACCGCTGGTGCTGGAACTGCTGATGGTGGGGGTGATCTTCGCGCTGGCCTTCGATATCTGGTACCTGGCCGTGGTGGCCGTGGTGATCGCGGCCTACATGAAGTTCACCTTCGTCGTGACCGACTGGCGGGTTCAGATCCGCCGCAAGATGAACGAGCAGGACACCGATGCCAACCAGAAGGCCATCGACAGCCTGCTGAACTTTGAAACGGTCAAGTATTTCGGCGCCGAGCGGCGCGAGGCCGAGCGCTATGACCAGGCGATGGCGGGTTATGAAGAGGCCGCGATCAAGACGTCCTATTCGCTGGCCTTCCTGAATTTCGGACAGGCCTTCCTGATTACCGGGGGGCTGATCGCGGTGATGGTGATGGCGGCGATGGGGGTGCAGGCGGGCACGCTGACCGTGGGCGATTTCGTCATGGTCAACGCCTACATGATCCAGATCACCATGCCGCTGAACTTTCTCGGGACGGTCTACCGGGAAATCCGCCAGAGCCTGATCGACATGGCGGACATGTTCGACCTGCTGGAACAGCCCGCCGAGGTGGAGGACAGGCCCGGCGCGCCCGACCTGAAGGTCACCGGCGGCACGGTGGAATTCCGCGATGTGCGTTTCGGTTATGATCCCGAGCGGCCGATTCTGAAGGGCGTGAGCATCCAGATCCCCGCAGGCCGCAAGGTCGCCATTGTCGGGCCTTCGGGGGCGGGCAAGTCGACCATCGGGCGGCTGTTGTTCCGGTTTTACGATGTCGGCGACGGCGCCGTCCTGATCGACGGGCAGGACCTGCGCGATGTCACGCAGGAATCGCTGCACGCGCAGATCGGCGTGGTGCCGCAGGACACGGTGCTGTTCAACGACACCATCTATTACAACATCGCCTATGGCCGACCTGAGGCCACGCGGGACGAAATCGAGGCCGCCGCGCGGGCGGCCAAGATCCATGATTTCATCGCGGGGCTGCCGCTGGGTTACGAGACGCTGGTGGGCGAGCGGGGGCTGAAGCTTTCGGGCGGCGAGAAACAGCGCGTGGGGATCGCGCGGACGCTGTTGAAGAACCCGCCGATCCTGCTGTTGGACGAGGCGACCTCGGCGCTGGATTCCGAGACCGAGGCGGGCATCCAGGCGCAACTCAAGGCGATGGGCGAGGGGCGCACGGTGATCGCCATCGCGCACCGGTTGTCGACCATCGTCGATGCCGACGAGATCGTGGTGCTGGAAGAGGGTCGCGTGGTCGAGCGCGGCACCCACGAGGCGCTGGTCGCGCGCGCCGGGCGCTATGCCGCGATGTGGCAGCGCCAGCAGGCCGGCGAGGACGAGGATATCGCCGCGGCCTGAGACGCGGCCGCGCGGGGCGGCGCCGGTTCGGGACGAAAAAGGTTGTCTTGGCGTTCCGTGATACCAATGATGCGCGGGGCGTCGTGTGGCCGTGGCCAGGGGCTGCGGACCCGCGCTGCAAGGGCAGGGAACGCACCCGGGCCGCGCGGGGGCGCCGGGCGAGGCGGGGAAGGGGAATGGCGTGGACATGCTGATGTTCATGGCGTGCCTGGGCTGGGGCGTCTTCGCGGGGGGTGTCTTTTCCTCGATCGGGGCGGCGGGCGGCATCCTGACCTCGTTCGGGCTTATCACGCTGTTCGGTGTGACCGAGCCGAACAGCGTCAAGCCGATGACGCAGATCATCGTTCTGACGGCGGTACTGATCTTCGTGCCGCGCTATCTGCGCCGCTCGGCGCTGGTCTGGCCATTGGGCTTGATGCTGGGCGGCGGCGGGCTGGTCGGTGCCTATCTGGGCAGTACGCTGTCCACGCTTTACCTGTCGGACATGACGGCGTTCCGGCCGCTTTTCGGGGGGCTGACGCTGGCCATCGCCGCGCAGATCACCTGGACCCTGTACCGAGGCGGCAACCCGGCGCCCGTGGCGGGTGCCCCGGCCGGCCCCGTGCCGGGACTGGCGGTCACGGGCACCCGGTTCTCGGGCGGGGCGCTGTCGTTCGACTATGGTGACAGCCGGTTCCGCATCCCGGTCTGGTCGCCGCTTCTGGCCGGGGCGGGGATCGCGATGGCCGCCTCGATCTTCGGCGTGGGGGGCGGCTTTCTGCTGGTGCCCTACATGGTGGCCGTGCTGGGGATGCCGATGCACATCATCCCGGCCACCGCGGCGATCGCCATCGGTATCGCGCTGGTGATGTCGATCGGGAATTTCGTGGCCTTGGGGGCGCAGATCGATGTCGGTTTGCTGATCCCGCTGGCGATCGGCACGGTCATCGGCGCCATGTCTGGGCCGCAGGTCAACCGGGCCTTGCGCAACGGCATCCTGCAGGCGGTCATGGCGGTGATCGTCGCGGCGATCGGCCTGTATTACCTGTTCGCCTGACGCGGCCCGGTCGATCCGGTGTCTATTCTGCCGCGCGCAGCGGCTGGCGCCCACCCTCGTCGGTCGGGTCGGGGTGCAGGGTGTCGGCGCCCGGTTCGGGGCAGTCGGGGGGCAGGTCCGACCACAGCAATTGCGGCGAGCCTATGCCGCGGGCGGCATGGTTCAGCGCCAGTTCCCGCGCGGCGGCACTGTCGGGGCCGCCCAATGCCGCCCGCAGCCGCCGGAACGAGCCGTAGACGCCCGCCCAGAACCATTCCCGGATCGCCAGCAGCGACGGCGTGAAGACCAGCGTCAGAAGCGTCGCGATCCCCAGCCCGAAGACCACCGCGGTGGCGAGCTGTTTCCACCACAGCGCCGTCGGGCTGTCGACGGTGTAGCCGCCGTTGAGGAAGTCGAAGCTGACCCCCAGCATCATCGAGGACAGACCCGCCATGGTGGTGACGGTGGTCAGCAGAACGGGGCGCAGGCGCATCTCGACGGTGCGCACGATGGCCTCGATCCGGGGCATGTAGCGGGCGTATTCCTGGTAGGTGTCGATCAGCACGATGTTGTTGTTCACCACGATGCCGGCCAGCGCCACGATCCCCGTGCCGGTCATAATGATCGAGAACGGCTGGTTCATCACGATCATCCCGATCAGCACGCCGGTCGCGGACAGCACGACAGCCAGAAGCACGAGGACCGCGTTGTAGAAGCTGTTGAACTGCGCCAGCAGGATGATGAACATAAGCCCCAGCGCCGCGCCGAACGCCTTGGACAGGAAGGCCGAGGATTCCGCCTGGTCTTCCTGGTCGCCGGTCCATTCCCAGGTCACGCCCGCGGGCAGGTCGGTGGTGTCGAGCCACTCGGTCAGCAGCGCGATGCGTTCGGTGGGGGTGATCGGCGCGCCATCGGCATTGGTCAGCCCGTCGGCCACGCCGGCCTTGACCTCGAAATAGCGGGTGCCGTCGACGCGGTTGATCCGACCCAACTTTTCGACCGGCTGCCGCGTGATGAAGTTCGAAAGCGGCACCAGCCCTTCGGAGGTGCGCACCTTCAGCGTGTCGAGCGTTGACAGCAGCCGGTCGCCTTCGGGCAGGCGGGCGCGGATGTCGATCTCCTCGTCCGAGGAGGGCACGCGCATCGTGTCGAGCAGGATGCCGCGCGTCACCAGTTGCACCATCGCGCCGACGGTCGCGGCCGAGGCGCCGAAGCGGCCTGCCGCTTCGACATCGACGTCGATCTGCCAGTCGATGCCGGGCAGGGGCAGGGTGTCCTCGAGGTCTCGCAAGCCCTCGGTGGTCTCGAACTTTTCGATGACTTTCTCGGTGGCGGCGGTCAGCGCCTCCCAGTCCTCGCCCATGAGGCGCAGGTGCACGGGCTTGGCCGAGGCGGGGCCCATCGAGAGATCAAGGATCTCGGTGCGGATGCCGGGCAGTTCCGCCAACCGGGCCTGGATGCGGTCGAGCACGAGGTTCCCGTCGAGATCGGGGCGGTCGGCGCGGTCGTCCCAGGGGATCAGTTCGATCTGGATCTGTCCGATCGTGTCCAGTGGCGGGTTCGCGCCGCCGGTGTTCTGGTTCAGCCCGCCCTCGCCGGCGAAGGCGAAGACGTTGCGCACGCCCGGTTCGGCCAGCACGATGCGTTCGGCCTTGCGCACCAGCGCGTCCTTCTCGTCCAGCGAGAGGTTGCCGCGGGCACGCACGTAAACGATGGCCTGCTCCGGCTCGCTTTCGACGAAGAATTCGACGCCGTTGTTGTGCTTGCCGAAATACAGGAAGACCGAGACGACGAAGGCCAGAACCCCCGCCACGGCTACCAGCGGCATCACCGGGTTGCCGACGATGAACATGATGAACCGGCCAACGGGCGTGCGCCGGTAGCCCGCCTTGACGGGCTGCTTGCGCGGGTGGCGCAGCGCGTTGACCCCGATCGAGCACAGGACCAGTGCGCCCATGAACAAGATCACGCCGGGCAGGATATCGGTCAGCCCCTGCGGCCCGGCCGAGGGCGCCGGCCAGGCGGGATTCAGCATCCGCATCGCGGCGAAGAACGCCAGGCCCAGCCCCGCCGCCATCAGCGCGATGCGCGCGGCCATCGGCCAGGGGCGCACCTGCGCGGTGACGCGCCACAGGATCCGAGAGAACCGTCCCGCCACGCCGCCCACCACCGGCAGGTACACGAGCGCCACCATGAGGCTGGCCGAGAGCACGAAGATCAGCGTGACCGGCAGCATCCCCATGAACTCGCCCGGGACGCCCGGCCAGAACAGCATCGGCAGAAAGGCGCAGAGCGTCGTCGCGGTGGAGCTGACGATGGGCCAGAACATCCGCTTGGCGGCCTCGGCGAAGGCGTGCATCGGCCCGGTGCCTTCGGAGATGCGCCGGTCGGCATATTCGACCACCACGATGGCGCCGTCGACCAGCATGCCCACGGCCAGGATCAGGCCGAACATGACGATGTTGTTGACCGCCACGTCCATCGCGCCCAGCAGGACGAAGCACAACAGGAAAGATGTCGGGATCGCGAAGCCGACCAGCAGGGCCGAGCGCGTGCCGAGAAACGCCAGCACCACGATCATCACGAGCGCGATGGCGGTCAGCACCGACCCTTCGAGTTGGCGCACCATCGATTCAACGGTGTGGGACTGGTCGTTCGAGGTGCCGACGATCACCGCCTCGCGCAGGTCGGCGGGCCAGGCGGCGCGGGCTGCGTCGACCTCGGTGCGGATCAAGTCGGCCGTGTCGATGATGTTGAAACCGCGCCGCTTGACGATCTGAAGCGCGACGGTGGGTTCGCCGTTGAACCGTGCGGTGGACGTCCGGTCCTCGAAGGTGAGCCGGATTTCCGCAAGGTCGCCCAGCGTCACCACGCGGTCGCCGTTCACCTTGACCGGCAGGGCGTAGACGTCCTGCACGTCGTCGAAAGAGGAGGGGATCTTGACCGCGAAGGTGCCGCCGGGCGCGTCGACCTCGCCCGCGGCGATCAGCTGGTTGTTGTTGCGAACGACCTCGATCAATTCGCCCGCGGTGACGTTGTAGGATTCAAGCCGCAACGGGTCGATCGTCACCTCGACCATCTCGTCGCGATGGCCGGCCAGCGCCACGTCCAGGACCGGTTCCAGCCCTTCCAGACGGTCCTGCAGGTCCTGCGCCACGCGCAGCAGCGTGCGTTCGGGCAGCGGGCCGGACAGGTTCACGATGATGATCGGGAATTCCGAGAAGTTGATCTCGGTGATCGTGTATTTCTCGGCGCCGTCGGGGAACTTGGCCTCGGCGGTGTTCATCCGGTCGCGCACGTCGGCGATGATCTTGGTCTTGTCCCAGCCGAATTCGAATTCGAGGGCGACGGCGGCAAACCCCTCGCGCGCGGTCGCGGTCATGGAATCGAGCCCGTCGAGGTCCGACAGCTCGGTTTCCATGGGTTTGACCAACAGCTTCTCGGCGTCCTCGGCCGAGATGCCGGGGAAGGGCACCGAGATGAAGAGCGCGGGGATCTCGATATCCGGCTCGCCCTCTTTCGGCAGTTCCACGTAGGCAAGCGCGCCGGCCACGATCGACAGGATCACGAAGGCCACGACCATGCGGGCCCGCGCGGCAGCCCAGTCGATGATCCCGGTCATTCGGGCGTCTCGCGATAGGTGACGGCGATGGGCACGCCGTCGGTCACGAATTCCTGGCCGACGACGATCACCTCGGCCAGGTCCGGCAGGCCGGTCACCCAGAACCCGTCGATCGTGTCGCGCAGAACGGAAATCGGGGCGAAGCGGGCGACGCCGTCATCGGCAAGCCGGACGCCAAGGCGGCCCTGGTCGTCCAGTGTCAGGGCCGATTGCGGCACCAGATGCGCGGTTTCGGCCGGGGCGACGATGCCGATCTCGACGGTCTGGCCGGCGCGGATCGTGCCCTTGGCGTTCTCGACCTCGATTTCGACGCGGAAGGTGCGCGTGGCCTCGTCGGCGGTGCGCGCGACATAGGACACGCGACCCATAACCTCGCGGCCCGAGGCAAAGCGGCCGCCCGCCAGGGCGCCGGTCTCGATCAGGTCGAGTTCGGTTTCGGGCACGTAGCCGACCAGGTGGATCGGATCGAGCTGGATCACGGTCGCGCAAAGCGCGCCGGGCTGAAGCAGCGCGCCCAATTCGGCGGCGTCGTCGTCCAGCAGCCCGGCGAACGGGGCGGTGATGGTCAGCCGCTCGATTTCCTTGCGCGCGGTCGCGACATTCGCCTCGGCGGTGCGGATCGCGGTTTGCGCGGTCTCGAGCCCGGCCTGCGCCGAGACCAGTGCCGCCTCTGCCGCGCTGACCGCCGACTGTGTGCCCGCGACGCGGGTGTCCGAGGCAAAGCCGCCTTCGGCCAGACGGCGCGCGGCACGGTCGTTGATCCGGGCCTCGTCAAGCTGGGCCTCGGCCTGGGTGACGGTGGCGCGGGCGACCGGCAGGCGCGCGCGGGCCTCGGCCAGGGCCGCTTCGGCCTGGGCCAGTGTCGATTCCCGCGTCCCGGGATCGAGCCGGCAGAGCGTGTCGCCCTCGGCCACGGTGGCGCCCTTGCGCAGCGGTTCCGAGATCACCCGGCCGCTGGTTTCGGCGCGCACCTCGACCTGGCGGGCGGCCCGGGTTTCGCCGCGCACGCGCACCGCGCCCTGCACCTGTTGCGCCGCGCTTTTCTGCACAACGACGGAGACGCGCCGTTCGGCCTCGGTCGCGGGTGTCTGGACGTCCGCGGCCACCGGCTCGGCCCCCGCGAAGGCCATCACGCGGTCGCGCTGCATCAGTAAAAGATAGAGGCTCAGCGTCACCAGCACCGCGGTGAGCATCGAGATCCAACGCATTCGGGTTCTGCCTCTTTCGTCGGTTTCGGCGGCGGCGGCGTTCCGCACCGATGCCCCAGCCAAGGTGGGGGCCGTAGCAATCGGGTGAACCAATTGGTTCAGATTACAGTGGAACCTCTCTCCGTTCAAGTCTGACCAGGGTTCGGCCGCAGGGCTTGGCAACGGCGCGTTCACTGCGCTAAGAGAGGCCGGAACGGCCGCGGCCGACCGGCGGAACGCCCCAGCGAGGCAGCATGAGCAACCCCGACAGTTTCATCGAGGAAGTCACCGAAGAGGTGCGGCGCGACCGGCTTTTCGCCTGGATGCGCCGGTACGGGTGGATCGCGGTGCTGGCGGTGCTGGTGCTGGTGGGCGGGGCAAGCTGGCGGGAATGGCGCATCGCACGCGAGGAGGCGGCGGCGCAGGCGCTGGGCGATGGCATCCTTGCCGCGCTGGAGGCGCCGGACGCGGCGGCCCGGGTCGGGGCGCTGGAGGCGCTGCCGGTGGAGGGCGAGGCGCGGGCGCTGGTGACATTGCTGGCCGCGGGCGAAACCGGCGAGGGCGCCGGCGCCGCCGAAGCCGCCGCGGCGCTGCGCGCGATGGCAGACGACGCGTCGCTGCCGCTGCACTATACGCAGCTTGCGGCGCTGAAGCTGGTGATGATCGAGGGGCGGGACGCGGACCCCGCGGCGCGGCTGGAAACCTTGGCGCCGTTGGCAGAGCCCGGGCGCCCCTATCGGCCGCTGGCGCTGGAGCAGATGGCGCTGGCGCAGATCGACGCCGGTAACACCGAGGCCGCGCTGGGCCACCTTGTCGCGCTGGTCGAGGATGCAGGCAGCAGCGCGGGCTTGCGTCAGCGGGCCAGTCAGTTGATTGTGGCCCTCGGCGGCGTGCCCGACGAGGGCTGAGCCGCCGCGCGGTATTCCTGGACGAAAGGGTCGTGCGTTGAAATTCGCTCATGCAGTCGGAACCCTGGCCGCGCTTGCGCTTTTGGCAGGCTGTGGCCAGAAGGAGCTGATCCTCCCGGGCGAACGGCTCGGCGTGCGCGAGGCGTTGGGCCTGGAAGGCGCCGGTGTGGCAGAGGACGGTGCCGAAGCGGCCGCGTCGGTCGCGATCACGCTGCCGGCGCCGGTGACGCGCGCCGATCATCCCCAGCCCGGTGGCAACGCCGCGCACCTGCCCGAACACGCGGCGCTGTCGGCCACGCCGCAGCGGGTCTGGTCGGCCAGCATCGGCCAGGGCAACACCCGGCGCCACCGGATCACCGCAAGCCCCGTGGTAGCCGGCGGCACGGTCTACACGCTTGATTCCCAAAGCCGCGTCAGCGCGGTTTCGACCGGCGGCGCGGTGCTGTGGACGGCGGACCTGACCCCGCCTTCGGAACGCACGCGGGATGCGTCGGGCGGCGGGCTTGCCCTTGGCGACGGGCGGCTTTTCGCGACGACGGGGTTCGGTGAACTGGTCGCGCTCGACCCGGCCACGGGGGCCACGTTGTGGACCCAGCGCACCGACGCGCCGGTGACCGGGGCGCCGACCTATCGCGACGGCATGGTCTATGTGGTCAGCCGCGACAGCCGCGCCTGGGCGGTGCGCGCCGAGGATGGCCGCGTGCAATGGCAGCTGCCGGGCACGCCGGCGCCGTCGGGGATGGTGGGCGCGGCGGCACCGGCGGTGTCCGACCGGCTGGCGGTGTTCCCGTTCGGATCGGCCGAACTGGTGGCGACGCTGCGCCAGTCGGGCGTGCGGGTCTGGCAGGCCTCGGTTGCGGGGCAGCGGCGCGGGTTCGTCTATGCCACGGTGACCGATATCGTTGCCGACCCGGTGATCGCGGGCGATGTGCTGTACACCGGCAACCAGTCGGGCCGCGCGGTGGCGCTTGACGCAGCGTCCGGCGAACGGATCTGGACTGCCGAGGAAGGCGCCTACGGGGCCGTGGTGCCAGTGGGCGGCGCGGTGTTCCTGGTGTCCGACCAGGCCCAGCTTGTCCGGCTGGATGCGGATAGCGGGGAAACCGTCTGGGCCGTCGATCTGCCCTATTTCACCAAGCAGAAGGTCAAGCGGCGCAAGGCGGTCTATGCCCATTACGGCCCGGTTCTGGCGGGTGGGCGGCTTTGGGTGGCGTCCGATGACGGCCTGATGCGCGCGTTCAGCCCCGAATCCGGCGCCCAGCTTGGGTCGGTCGAACTGCCGGGCGGGGCGGCCTCGCGGCCGGTGGTGGCGGGCGGCACGCTTTACGTCGTCTCGACCCGCGGGCAACTCCACGCTTTCCGCTGAGCCGCGATTGGTGTAGGCGGGCGGCCTGATCCGTCCGGAGACGTGCAAGATGAGTTTCACCCTCGCCATCGTGGGCAGGCCCAACGTGGGCAAATCCACGCTGTTCAACCGCCTCGTCGGCAAGCGGCTGGCGCTGGTCGATGACCAGCCCGGTGTCACCCGCGACCTGCGCGAGGGCGAGGCGCGGCTGGGCGATCTGCGGTTCACGGTCATCGATACCGCGGGCCTGGAAGAGGCGACCGACGAAAGCCTGCAGGGCCGGATGCGCAAGCTGACCGAACGCGCGGTCGGCATGGCCGATGCCTGCCTGTTCCTGATCGACGCGCGGGCGGGGGTGCTGCCCGCCGACGAGGTGTTTGCCGACATCCTGCGCCGGAAATCCGCCCGGGTGATTCTGGCCACCAACAAGGCCGAGGGGGCGGCGGCCGATGCGGGGGTTCTGGAATCCTATGCCCTGGGCCTGGGCGAGCCGGTGCGCATCTCGGCGGAGCACGGCGAGGGGATGGGCGATCTCTACGCCGCGCTGGCGCCGCTGGTCGAAGAAGCCGAAAGCCTTGAGATCGAGGAAGCCGCGCCCGAGACCGATGTCGATGTCGCGGAAGGCGACGAGGAAACCGGCCCCCGCGTGCCGACCCGGGCAAAACCCCTGCAGGTTGCCATCGTGGGCCGGCCCAACGCGGGGAAATCGACACTGGTCAACGCGATTCTCGGCGAGGACCGGATGCTGACCGGCCCCGAGGCCGGGATCACCCGCGACGCGATCTCGGTGGCGCTGGACTGGCAGGGCACGCCGGTGCGGGTCTTCGACACGGCGGGGATGCGCAAGAAGGCCAAGGTGCAAGACAAGGTCGAGAAACTGTCGGTGGGCGACGCGCTGCGCGCGATCAAGTTCGCCGAGGTGGTGATCGTCCTTCTGGACGGTCAGGCCCCGTTCGAGACCCAGGACCTGAAGATCGCCGATCTGGCCGAGCGCGAGGGGCGTGCGGTGATCGTCGCGGTCAACAAGTGGGACCTGGAGGAGGATCGGCAGGGCAAGCTGAAGGAACTGAAAGAGGAATTCGCCCGCGCCTTGCCGCAGTTGCGCGGCGCGCCGCTGGTGACCGTTTCGGCGCTGACGGGGCGCGGTCTGGACCGGCTGCACGACGCGGTGATGTCGGCCTATGCCGTCTGGAACCGCCGTGTGGCGACGGCGAAACTGAACCGCTGGTTGGCGGGCATGACCGAGTTGCATCCGCCGCCCGCGCCCGGCGGACGCCGGATCAAGCTGCGCTACATGACCCAGGTCAAGACCCGGCCGCCGGGATTCGTTGTGATGGCGTCGCTACCCGAAAAGCTGCCGGAAAGCTATCGGCGCTACCTGGTGAACGGGTTGCGCGAGGATTTCGACATGCCGGGCACGCCGATCCGGCTGACCTTCCGTGGACAGGGCGACAAGAACCCGTTCAAGGGAAAGAAGAAAAAGACGCCCTCGCGGTTGCGAAAGCACCTGGGCAAGGGACCGCATGACGGATAAGCCGCGGCGGGCAAGCCCCGTTTCGGGAACCGGCGAGAGTGCGTGTCAGGTGGCTGTGCGCACGGTCAACAGACCGATCAGCACCACCCCCGCGATGGCGGCGAAGGCGACCAGCGGTGTCGTCGTCGCATTGGCCACGATCACACCCACCAGCGCCCAGACCAGCGCGCCGCCATATTCCGGCGCACGGTCGAGCGCCAACAGCACCGCCGCCCCGGTGACCAGCGCCCCCGCAAGCGCAATCAACGCCCAGACCACCGGCCCGAACACCAGGCCATAGCCCGCGCCCAACAGGCCCACCGACACCCAGCTGGCCGCCGTCAGCCAGCCCGCGTAGACCGCCACCGGCGCCTGGAACGTCCAGCGATCGGTGAAGGGGGTGCGCGCGAGTGCCCAGAGCGCCATGGCCAGCATCCACCACAGCAAGACCGAGGCCCAGACGGGCGAGATCTGCGCGACCCCGATCCAGGCGGCGCCCGGCGCAAGCGACAGGAACAGCGGCAGGCGCGCGGGTTCCCATGTCTCGTCGCGGGCGCGTTGGAAAAGGCCCACGCCGGCCGAAACCAGCAGCCAGATATAGATCAGCCCCCAGATCGAGAAGGCATAGCCCGCGGGCTGCACCGGCGGGTCGTCCTGCGGGATGGGGAACTGGCCCGGATCGAACCCCGAGAAACCGCCCGACATCAGGGGCGACATCACGAAGAACACCGTCGCGACGAAGACGAAGATCGCCTTGACCGGGTCCATCAGGCCAACACCCCCTCGGGTGTCAGCGTGGTCTTGCCTCCGAGCCAAGGCGCCAGGGCGTCGGGCAGCGTGACCGAACCGTCTTCCTGCTGGCCGTTTTCCAGCACCGCGATCAGGCAGCGGCCTACCGCCACGCCCGAGCCGTTCAGGGTATGAACATATTCGGGCTTGCCGCCGCTCGCGGGGCGGAACCGGGCGTTCATCCGGCGGGCCTGGAAATCGCCGCACAGCGAGACCGACGAGATTTCGCGATAGGTGTTCTGACCGGGCAGCCAGACCTCGATGTCATGGGTGCGGCGCGCGCCGAAGCCCATGTCGCCGGTGCAAAGCACCACGGTGCGGTAGGGCAGGCCCAGGCGTTCCAGGATGCCCTGCGCGCAGGCGGTCATCCGGTCCAGCTCCGCGCGGCCCTGGTCGGGCTGGACGATGGACACCATCTCGACCTTCTCGAACTGGTGCTGGCGCAGCATGCCGCGGGTGTCCTTGCCGGCGCTGCCGGCCTCGGACCGGAAGCACAGCGAATGGGCGGTCATCCGGCGGGGCAGGTCGGCCGCGTCGAGGATTTCGCCGGCCACCGTGTTGGTCAGTGTCACCTCGGATGTGGGGATCAGCCACCAGCCCTCGCGTGTCTGGTAGCTGTCCTCGCCGAACTTGGGCAGCTGGCCGGTGCCGAACATCATTTCCTCGCGGACCAACACGGGGGCGTTGACCTCGGTCAGGCCGTTTTCGGTGACATGGGTGTCCAGCATGAACTGCGCCAGGGCGCGGTGGATGCGGGCGACGGCGCCCTTGAGCACCACGAAACGTGCCCCCGACAGCTTGGCGGCGGTTTCGAAATCCATGCCGGGCTGGACGCCCGCGAGGTCGAAATGTTCCTTGGGCGCAAAGGCGAAATCGCGCGGGGTGCCCCAGCGGTGGATTTCGACATTGCCGGCCTCGTCCGCGCCGTCGGGGATGTCGTCCAGCGGCAGGTTGGGCAGCCCCATGAGAATGTCGCGCAACTTGGCGTCTTCGGCCTTGGCCTCTTCCTCGAGCCGGGCGATCTCGTCCTTCTTCTGGGCGACCAGTGTGCGCAGGCGTTCGAATTCCGCGTCGTTCCCCTTGGCCTTGGCGGCGCCGACTTCCTTGGACGCGGCGTTGCGGGCGGCCTGCGCCTCTTCGGCGGCCTGGATCCGGGCGCGCCGTGCCTCGTCGATGGCGAGAATCGACGCCGAGACCGGCGCCAGCCCGCGGCGTGCGAGGGCTGCGTCGAACGCTTCGGGGTTTTCTCGGACGGCGCGGATGTCGTGCATGGGGAATTCCTCGACAGGGTCGGCTTGGGCGATTTCGGCATCGGTATGCCCCAGCCACACGGGGGTGTGAACCGGGAATCGGTGAACGGTCTACTCGGGCGCGAGGAAGGCCGCGTCGGGGCGCGCGGCGACGGTGCGAATCCGCCCCGGGCCGGTGCTGCCGGCCGAGACCACCGCGATCACCCGCCAGCCGCGCTGGGTCTCGGCCAGGATGGGGGCGCCCGAGGTACCGAAAACCACCTCGCAGTCCAGCCCCAGGATTCCGGGCCAGCGGTTCAGCACCCGGCAGTCGTTATGGCGGCTGAGCGCGTTCGCCCGGTCGCGGCGATAGCCGATCAGCGACAGCGCCCCGCGGTCGGGTGCGGCCAGGTCGGCGGGCAGCGGGGCCACCTGTTCGGGCGGGATCGGTTCGGCCAGGCGAAGCACTGCAAGATCGCTGGCCAGGCTTTGGAAATTTATGCCTTTCTTCTGGTCGAACTCGGGGTGTAGCCGGATTTCCGAGACGGTCCGATGCGCGGTGTATTCGCCCTTGAGCCAACCGGCGAGGAAATGCACCTGTCCGGGTTCGACCAGCCGGTGCGCCTTGAGCGCGAACAGGCAATGCGCCGCGGTCAGCACCAGGTCGGGGGCGATCAGCGTGCCGGTGCACATGCCGCCCGTGTCGAAGCCGATAACGTTGATCCGGCCGATGGCGCGCCAGGGGACATGCTCGGCATCGCTGAGGCGCACCGGGGCCTGCTCGGCGGGCAGCGGTTCGGCCCCCAGGAGGGCGGCCAGCAGCACGAGGCGGCGAATTGCGCGTTTCATCCTCTTGATATGCCCCGGATCGAGGGACATTTGAAGCCGCAAGCCTTCGCCTTGCCAAGGCAGGGGCCACCGAATAGGGTGCGCCGCGACCAAGGAACCGGGCGGTTCGACCGCCCGCAAAACGGGAATCACAAGATGTTTGCAACGCCTGCCTTTGCGCAAGCGGCCGGTGGAGGCGGGGCCGCTGGCGCCTTCGGCTCTTTCATTCCGCTGATCCTGATCTTCCTGATCATGTATTTCCTGCTGATCCGGCCCCAGCAGAAAAAGATGAAGCAGCACAAGGCCATGGTCGACGCGCTGCGGCGGGGCGACCAGGTGATCACCCAGGGCGGGCTGATCGGCAAGATCTCGAAGGTGAAGGACGACGAAGAGGTCGAGATCGAGATCGCCGAGAATGTCCGCGTGCGCGTCGTGCGCCACACCATCGCGCAGGTTCTCAACAAGACCGAGCCGGCGGAGAAGGCGTAACCGCGGATGCTGCAGATCGCGCTTTGGAAACGGCTTTCGATCCTGATGGTGGTGCTGGCCGGGCTGGCTTTGGCCATGCCCAACCTGTTCTACGAGCGGGTCGAGCGCCACAATGACGCCGCCAAGGCGATCGAGCTCCAGGGCGCGACGCCTGAACTGACGGCCGAGCGGGCGGGATGGCCCGGCTGGCTGCCCAACGGGTTGGTGAACCTGGGCCTGGACCTGCGCGGCGGTGCGCATCTGCTGGCCGAGGTGCAGGTCGCCGATGTCTATGCCGATCGCATGGACGGGATGTGGCCCGAGGTGCGCGATACGTTGCGCGAACAGCGCGACGCGGTCGGCCCGATCCGCCGGGTCGATGCCCCGCCGGGCGAATTGCATGTGCGCATCGCGCGCCCCGAGGGGATGGAGGCGGCGCTGGCCGCGGTGCGCGATCTGGCGCGCCCCACCGTGACCCTGACCGGGGTGGGCAGTTCCGATATCGAGGTGCGGGGCGAGGGCGATCTTGTGATCGTGCAGCTGTCCGAGGCCGAGCGTCTGGCCACCGACAACCGCACGATCCAGCAATCGCTGGAGATCGTGCGTCGCCGTGTCGACGAGGTCGGCACCCGTGAACCGACGATCCAGCGGCAGGGCGCGGACCGCATCCTGATCCAGGTGCCCGGCATCGGGTCGGCCGAGGAACTCAAGGCGCTGATCGGGACCACCGCGCGGCTGACCTTCCAGCCGGTGGTTTCGCGTACCGACAACCCCAACGAATCCCCGGGCCCGGGCAACGTGCTGTATCCCGACATCGAGGATGACGGGGTGTATTACGTGCTGGAAAAGGCGCCCGTCGTCTCGGGCGAGGAACTGACCGACGCGCAGCCGGCCTTTGACCAGAATGGCCAGCCCTCGGTCACCTTCCGGTTCAACCCGGCGGGCGCGCGCAAGTTCGGGCAGTATACCCAGGAAAACGTGGGCAGCCCGTTTGCCATCGTTCTGGATGACGAAGTGATCTCGGCCCCGGTGATCCGCGAGGCGATCCTGGGCGGGTCGGGCCAGATCACCGGCAATTTCACGGTCGAGGAGTCCACACAGCTGGCCATCCTGCTGCGCGCGGGCGCGCTTCCGGCCGAACTCGTGTTCCTCGAGGAGCGGACCATCGGGCCGGAACTGGGCGCCGACAGTATCGAAGCCGGCAAGATCGCGTGCATCGTGGCCTTTGTGGCGGTGCTGGGCTTCATGTGGGCCAGCTATGGCCTGTTCGGGCTGTTCGCCAATATCGCGCTGATCGTGAATGTCGGGCTGATCTTCGGCCTGCTGTCGCTGATCGGTGCGACGCTGACCTTGCCCGGCATCGCCGGGATCGTGCTGACGATCGGCATGGCGGTCGACGCCAACGTTCTGATTTTCGAACGCATTCGCGAAGAACTGAAGTCGGCCCGCGGCCCGGCCCGCGCGATCGAACTGGGATACGAGCGCGCGCTATCGGCGATCTTCGATGCCAACATCACCACCTTCATCACCGCGACGATCCTGTTCGCCATGGGGTCGGGTCCGGTCAAGGGATTCGCGGTGACGCTGGGGCTGGGGATCCTGACATCGGTCTTTACCGCGATCTACGTCACGCGGCTGATGATCGTGATCTGGATGGAACGCCGCCGGCCCAAGACCATCACCGTGTGAGGGAAGACACATGCGACTGAAACTCGTCCCCTCCGACACGAACTGGAACTTCTTCCGGTTCTCCAGGGTGACCTTCGGCGCCTCTATGGTGGCGATGGTGGCCTCGGTGATCCTGTTCTTCGTGATGGGGTTGAATTACGGGATCGACTTCCGTGGCGGCACAACGATCCGTACCGAAAGCACCCAGCCCGTCGATGTCGGCGCCTATCGCGATGCGCTTGCGGCACTGAATCTGGGCGATGTGGCGATTTCCGAGGTGTTCGACCCCGGTTTCGGCCCCGAGAAGAACGTGGCCCAGGTGCGTATCCAGGCCCAGGACGGCGAGGAGAGCGTCACGCCGGAAACGATCAACGCGGTCGAGGCCGCCTTGCAAGGGGTGGACCCCTCGATCACCTTCCCGTCGGTGGAAAGCGTCGGGCCCAAGGTGTCGGGCGAACTGGTGCAGACCGCGATCCTGGCCGTGGCGCTGTCGATCTTTGCGGTGCTGGTCTATATCTGGCTGCGCTTCGAATGGCAGTTCAGCCTGGGCGCGGTGATCGCGCTGATCCATGACGTCACGCTGACGATCGGTGTCTTCGCGCTGCTGCAAATCCGGTTCGACCTGGCGATCATCGCCGCGCTGCTGACCATCGTCGGCTATTCGCTGAACGATACCGTGGTGGTGTTCGACCGGGTGCGCGAAAACCTGCGCAAGTACAAACGCATGGAATTGCAGGATCTGCTGAACCTGTCGATCAACGAAACGCTGTCACGCACGATGATGACCTCGTTCACCACGCTGCTGGCGCTGATCGCGTTGATCGTGCTGGGGGGCGACGTGATCCGCGGCTTCGTCTTCGCGATGATCTGGGGGGTCTTGGTGGGCACGTATTCCTCGGTGTTCGTGGCCTCGAACATCCTGCTGATGCTGGGGGTCAAGCGCGACTGGTCGAAGGACCAGGATGGCGGGGCGGGTACGCAATTCGCGACTGCCGATACCTGAGGCGGTCGGCGCGGTGCGGGCGGCGCCGGGATTGGCTGGCCGGTGCGCGCCTGCGCGGCCGGTTGCTTTTTGAGGGCGTTACCGGAATCGGCAACGCGACGATCCGCCGGTGGAGATCCGTTTCCGTGCCGCCGGCCCTGGTGCTTTCGGTGACTCCCGCCGGGCCTCGCGTCGCCATGCTGTCGATCGGCCAGCGGCGGTTCATATCGTCCCGGGAAAGGTTTTACCCGGGCGCGGCCCATGCCAGTATTGCGGCTGCGATCCGGGGCGATCCGCCGCCCGTCGACTGACAGGAGACAGCGATGCGCCTGACCGAAATGCACCTGCCCGAGGGCCTGCCCGTCGACGGCTACGGCCCGGGCTTCTTCCGCGTTGCCGGTGTGGTGCACGAAGGCGCGGTGATCGTCGCCGAAGGCATGGTGCGGCCCTGGGCCGGTGTCACCGACGCCGCGCCCCTGATGGCGCTTGCCGGGCGCGTCGATGTTCTGCTGGTCGGCACCGGTGACACGCTGACGCCGCTGCCGGGCGGGCTTCAGGCCCGTCTCGAAGAGGCCGGCCTGGGCGTCGAACTCATGTCCAGCCCCTCGGCGGCGCGCGGCTACAACGTCCTGCTCGCCGAAAGGCGCCGCGTCGCCGTAGCCCTCGTGCCGGTCACGGCGCTGCCTGCCTGACGCTTCTCCTTGTCCAAATACGCCCGCCGGAGGCGCCGCGCGCGGCACGCGCGCGGCCACGCCCAACGCCGGGCAAGCGGGGCGAAGCCCCGTGCGGTCCGGGGGCGGGAGCGCCCCTTGCCGCGGCTTTCCGGCTTTCCGGCCGCCCGGCGATCGGCTATGCGATGGCCCATGGAACTGACGGTGCAAGACCTCGCCTGCGCCCGCGGTGGCGTGCCGGTGCTCGAAGGTGTCGGGTTCACGCTTCGCGGCGGCCGGGCGCTGTTGCTGCGCGGCCCGAACGGGATCGGCAAGACGACGCTTTTGCGCACCCTTGCCGGCCTTCAGCCGCCGCTTGCGGGCCGCATTTCGGCCCCGCCCGAGACCATGGCCTATGCCGCCCATGCCGACGGACTCAAGGCGACGCTCACCGTCGAGGAGAACCTGCGCTTCTGGGCCCGGGTGTTCGGCACCCGCGGCATCGACCGCGCGCTGGACGAATTCGCCCTGCGCGATCTTGCCCAGCGCCAGGCGCAGAACCTGTCGGCGGGGCAAAAGCGCCGCCTGGGGCTGGCGCGATTGCTGGTCACCGGCCGGCCGATCTGGGTGCTGGACGAACCCACCGTTTCGCTCGACACCGCCTCGGTCGCGCTGTTCGGGCAGGCCGTTGCGCGGCATCTGCGCGGGGGCGGCGCCGCGCTGATCGCCACCCATATCCACCTGGGCTTCGAGGCCGAGGAACTGGATGTCACGCCGTTCAAGGCCAAACCGCGCGCATTGGGCCATTTCGACGAGGCCTTCGCATGATCGCGCTGCTGTCGCGCGACCTCGCGCTGGCGATCCGGGCCGGTGGCGGCTTCGGGCTGGGGCTGGCCTTTTTCCTGATCGTGGTGGTGCTTGTTCCCTTTGGCGTCGGCCCCGAAAGCACCATCCTGTCGGTCATCGCGCCGGGTATCCTCTGGGTAGGGGCCTTGCTGGCTTGCCTGCTTTCGCTCGACCGGATCTTCGCGCTCGATTACGAAGATGGCTCGCTCGACCTTTTGGCAACCGCGCCGATCCCCCTGGAGGGCGTCGTCGCCATGAAGGCTGCGGCGCATTGGGTCACCACCGGTCTGCCGCTGACGCTGGCCGCGCCGGGCCTCGGCCTTCTGATGAACCTGGAGCCGGCGGCCTATGGCTGGCTTGTTCTCAGCCTGGCCCTTGGCACGCCCGCGCTGTCGATGATCGGCACCTTCGGGGCGGCGCTGACGGTGGGGCTGAAACGCGGGGGGTTGCTGTTGTCGCTTCTGGTGCTGCCGCTTTACGTGCCCACGCTGATCTTCGGTGCCGAAACGGTGGGCCGCGGTGCCGACGGCCTGGCCACCACGACGCCGGTGCTGATGCTTGCGGGCATCACGCTTGCCACGCTCGCGCTGTTGCCGTTTGCCGCGGCCGCGGCGATCCGCATCAACCTGCGCTAGTGTTCACGCGCTATTCAGTTGAGACCACTGGAAAAGCCGACTAGGAAACGCTCATGTCGCTTTGGGAATATGCCAATCCGCAGAAGTTCATGCAGACCTCGGCCGCGGTGCTGCCGCTGGTCTGGGGGCTTACGGTGCTGTCGCTTGCGGTCGGTTTGGTCTGGGGCTTCTTCCTGACGCCCGAGGCCGTGAATTTCGGCTCGACGGTCAAGATCATCTACCTGCACGTGCCCTCGGCGATGATGGCGATCAACGCCTGGGTGATGATGCTGGTCACCTCGCTGATCTGGCTGGTCCGGCGCCACCATGTCAGCGCGCTGGCCGCGCGCGCCGCCGCGCCCGTGGGTTTGACCATGACGTTGATCGCGCTGGTCACGGGCGCCATCTGGGGCGAACCGATGTGGGGCACCTACTGGGCCTGGGACCCGCGGCTGACCGCGTTCCTGATCCTTTTCCTGTTCTACCTCGGCTATATCGCCCTTTGGGAAGCGATCGAGAACCCCGACGCCGCCGCCGACCTGACCAGTGTGCTGTGCATCGTGGGGTCGGTCTTCGCACTGCTCAGCCGCTATGCCGTGAATTTCTGGAACCAGGGGTTGCACCAGGGGGCGACGCTGTCGCTGGACAAGGAAGAGAACATTGCCAATGTCTATTGGCTGCCCTTGCTGATCTGTCTGGCCGGCTTCGTTCTGTTGTTCATCGCGCTGGTTCTGGTGCGCACGCGGACCGAAATTCGCGCCCGCCGGATCAAGGCGCTGGTCGCGCGGGAGCGGATGGCATGATCCCCGATCTTGGAAAATACGCCTCTGCGGTGCTGTCGTCCTATGCGATCTCGCTGGTGTTGCTGGCGGGCCTGATCGCCTTGTCGCTGTGGCGCGGTGCGAAGATCCGGCGCCAGCTGGAAGAGGTTGAATCCCGCAGGAAATCCGATGGCTGAGAAGAAACGCGTCTCGTTCCTGATGTTCCTGCCACCGCTGATCTTTCTCGGCCTGGCGGCGCTGTTCTTCATCGGTGTCAGCCGTGACGATCCGAACGCGCTGCCCTCGACGCTGATCGGCAAACCCGCGCCGGTGCTGGCGGTTGAACCGCTGGAGGGGGTCACGTTCGGCGATGCGGACCTGCGCGAGGGGGGGGTGACGCTGGTGAATTTCTGGGCCAGCTGGTGCGGGCCGTGCAGGGACGAGCACCCGGTGCTCGAGACGCTGGCCGAGGACGGCGTCACGATCTACGGCGTCAACTACAAGGACAAGCCGGCGAACGCGATGCGGTTCCTGGACCAGCTTGGAAACCCCTATGCCGCGATCGCGGCCGATCCCGCGGGGCGGGCCGCGATCGAATGGGGGGTTTATGGGGTGCCGGAAACCTTCGTGGTGGACGGGAAAGGCCAGGTCGTTCTGCGCCATCCCGGGCCGCTGACACCCGAAGTGGTTGCCAAGACCCTGCGCCCGGCCATCGAGGCCGCTTCGGCACAGTGATCGCGGATCGCGGTCGGGTCGCTCAGGCCACGCCGTGAAGCAACGCGATGAACGCGACCGCCTCGAAGCACGGCATTGAAAAGAACCGTCGGATTTAGACTTATCCTGACATGCCCGGACGATAGCCGCCCGACGCGCCATTCAGAAGAACCCGTCGGCGCCGGTGCTGGGAACATTCCGTTCCAATCACGCAAACGCCCCTGTCGGTAAAGACAGGGGCGTTCGTTTCTCGGCGGAGGCCGTGATCAGGCGGCGCGGGCGAGGTTGCGCAGCACGTAGTGCAGCACGCCGCCATGCTCGACATATTCCTTCTCGATGGCGGTATCGATTCGGCATTTCAGCGTGATCGTCGTCTCGCTGCCATCGGCGCGCGTGATCGTGCAGGGCACTTCGGCGCCGGGTTTCAGGTCGCCCGCAAGCCCCGAGATCGAGAAGGTTTCCTCGCCGGTAAGTTCCAGCGTCTTGCGGGTGTCGCCGCCGGTGAATTCGAAGGGAATCACCCCCATGCCGACCAGGTTGGACCGGTGGATACGCTCGAAGCTTTCGGCGATCACGGCCTTGACCCCCAGAAGCGCGGTGCCCTTGGCGGCCCAGTCGCGCGAGGAGCCCGCGCCGTATTGTTCGCCGCCGATCACCACCAGCGGCACGCCCTTGTCCTGCCAGGCCATCGCCGCCTCGAAAATCGAGGTCTGGTTGCCATCGGGTCCGTTGGTATAGCCGCCTTCGACGCCGGAAAGCATCTCGTTGCGGATCCGGATATTGGCGAAGGTGCCGCGCATCATCACTTCGTGGTTGCCGCGCCGCGAGCCGTAGGAGTTGAACTCGCGCTGGGGCACCTGGCGTTCGGTCAGGTAACGGCCTGCGGGCGTGGTATCCTTGAAGCTGCCGGCCGGGCTGATGTGGTCGGTCGTCACCATGTCGCCCAGGATCGCCAGCGACCGGGCGCCCTCGATATCGGTGATTTCGCCCGGTTCCATACCCATCCCCTGGAAATAGGGGGGATTGCGCACATAGGTCGAGGTGGCGGGCCAGTCATAGGTCTGGCTGTCGGTGGTCTCGACCGCCTGCCATTTCTCGTCGCCCTTGAACACGTCGGCGTATTTCGACTGGAAGGCGTTGCGGGTGACGGTCTGTTCCACCAGTTCGGCGATTTCCTTCTGGGTCGGCCAGATGTCCTTCATGAAGACATCGTTGCCGTCCTTGTCGGTGCCGATCGGGTCGCGGGTGAGGTCGATATTCATGTCGCCCGCGATGGCGTAGACAACCACCAGCGGCGGCGAGGCGAGGTAGTTCGCCCGCACGTCCGGGCTGATGCGGCCCTCGAAGTTGCGGTTGCCCGACAGCACGCTGGTCGCGATCAGATCGTTGTCGTGGATCGTTTTCGAGATTTCCTCGGCCAATGGTCCCGAATTCCCGATGCAGGTGGCACAGCCATAGCCCACGAGGTTGAAGCCCAGCGCGTCGAGATCCTCTTGCAGGTTCGCCGCCTCCAGGTATTCGCTGACCACCTGGGAGCCGGGAGCGAGCGAGGTCTTGACCCAGGGCTTGCGCGTCAGGCCAAGGGCGCGCGCCTTGCGCGCGACAAGCCCCGCGCCGATCATCACGTAGGGGTTCGAGGTGTTGGTGCAGGAGGTGATCGAGGCGATCACCACGGACCCGTCGCGCAGGTCATAATCCTGGCCCTCGACCTTGGCGGATTTGCGCGGGTCGACCAGCGCATCGGGGGTGGGCCCTTCGGATTCCATGGCGTGGGCGGCGGCGCTTTCATCCTCGCCGCGGTATTCGGACACGACACGGAAGAAGCTGTCGGCGGCCTGGTCCAGCGGGGTGTGATCCTGCGGCCGTTTCGGCCCCGAGATCGCGGGGACCACGGTGCCCATGTCGAGTTCCAGCGTATCGGTGTAGACCGGGTCGTAATCGGCCGTCCGCCACAGGCCGTTTTCCTTGGCATAGGCTTCGACCAATGCCACGCGGCCCTCGTCGCGGCCGGTCTGGCGCAGGTAGCGCAGGGTTTCGTCGTCGATCGGGAAGAAGCCGCAGGTCGCGCCATATTCGGGGGCCATGTTGGCGATGGTCGCCCGGTCGGCCAACGGCAGGTGATCGAGCCCCGGACCGTAGAATTCGACGAACTTGCCCACCACGCCCTTGTCGCGCAGCATCTTGACCACGCGCAGCACCAGGTCGGTGGCGGTGGTGCCTTCGACCATGGCGCCGGTCAGCTTGAAGCCCACCACCTCGGGGATCAGCATCGACACGGGCTGGCCCAGCATCGCGGCCTCGGCCTCGATGCCGCCCACGCCCCAGCCCAGCACGCCAAGCCCGTTGACCATGGTGGTGTGGCTGTCGGTGCCGACCAGCGTGTCGGGGTAGGCGACCGTTTCGCCGGCCTGGTCGGTGTCGGTCCAGACCGTCTGGGCCAGGTATTCCAGGTTCACCTGGTGGCAGATGCCGGTTCCCGGCGGGACGACGCGGAAATTGTCGAACGCGTTCTGGCCCCATTTCAGGAAGGTGTAGCGTTCGATATTGCGCTCGTACTCGCGGTCCACGTTCATCTGGAAGGCGCGGGGGTTGCCGAATTCGTCGATCATCACGGAGTGGTCGATCACCAGGTCGACCGGGTTCAGCGGGTTGATCTTCTGCGCGTCGCCGCCCAGCGCCACGATCCCGTCGCGCATCGCGGCAAGGTCGACGACCGCCGGCACCCCGGTGAAGTCCTGCATCAGGACGCGGGCCGGGCGATAGGCGATCTCGCGCGGGGACTGGCCGCCATTCGCGGCCCAGTCGGAGAACGCCTTGATGTCCTCGACGGTGACGGTCTTGCCGTCCTCGAACCGCAGCAGGTTTTCCAGCACCACCTTTAGGGCGGCAGGCAGGCGGGTGAAATCGCCCAGCCCCGCGGCCTCGGCCGCCGGGATGGAATAATAGGCATAGGTCGCGCCGCCGGCGGTCAGCGTGCGGCGGGTCTTGGCGGTGTCCTGTCCAACGGTGATCGGCATCTGGGGTCGGCCTCCATGGCTGAAGCGCATCTCTCTCGGGAACGCTCTTGCCCTAACGGCGGCAGGCGATCAAGAGGGCGCGGTATTTTTTTGTATACCGTAGTGCACAGAGGGGTCGAGCCATGGCGGCCAATGCGCACGGCGAACTCCCGAATCCTTGATTGGCAGGGGGGCGGCGGGTTCTGTAGGAAGGTCGGGCGAAGGGACTACAGGGCAGGGGCCATGCGAACACTCATCACCGTTCTGATTTCGGCATGGATGGTGCTTGCGGGTGTGGCGCGGGCGGATAGCGGGCCGGTGGTGGTTGAATTGTTCACCTCGCAGGGCTGTTCGTCCTGTCCGCCGGCGGATGCGCTGATGGCGGAACTGGCCAAGCGCGATGACGTGATCCCGCTGGCCCTGCATGTCGATTACTGGGACTATATCGGGTGGAAGGATGTCTTTGCCGATCCGGCGTTCACCCGCCGCCAGAAGGCCTATGCCCGGGCCGCCGGACAGCGGTCGGTCTATACCCCGCAAATGGTCGTGGGGGGGCAGGATCACGTCGTGGGCTATCGCCCGATGGACCTGGCCCGGCTGATCGAATCCCACCAAGGCGTGAGCAGCCCGGTAACGCTGACGATGGAGCGCGACGGCGACACCGTGACGATCCGTGCGCTGTCGCAGACCGTGTTCGAGGAAGACGTTGTGTTGCAGGTGGTCCGCTACCGGCCCTCCGAAGAGGTGAGCATCACCCGGGGCGAGAATGCCGGGCACACCTTCCATTACACGAACATCGTCGATGTCTGGAAGGCGGTCGCGCGGTGGGACGGGGCGAAACCGTTGGTCGTTTCGGTACAGACCGAGGGCGAAGAGCCCATCGTTGCGCTGGTGCAAAAGGCGGGGCCGGGCCGCATCCTGGCCGCGGCCCGGTTGCGCTAGGCGGCGGGCTTTCCGCGGCGGGGCCGGTCCGCTTTCCAGCGCCGGTGAATCCAGAACCATTGTTCGGGATGGGCGCGGACCCGTGCCTCGAGGCTGTCGTTCAGCGCCTGGGTCATCGCCTCGGGCGTGCCCGGGGGGATCGGCGCTTCGAGGTCAATGTCGAAGCCGAGGCCATCGGCCTGCCGTGTCGCGTAGAACGGAACAAGCACCGCGTCGTAGCGGAGTGCAAGTTCGGCGGCCGACAGCGCGGTGCGCGCAGGCTGACCGAGAAAGCGCAGCGTCGCGCCGCGGGCATTGTGCTGGTCGATCAGCAAGACCAGGATGCCGCCCGCTTTCAGGTGGCGCACGAAGCCGCCGGTGCCGCGCCGGCCCTGCGGAAAGACCGGCCCGCCGAAGGCCTCCATCGTGCGCACGTAATGGGCGTTGAAGTAGCGGTTGCGCATCGGCCGATACAGCCCGCCGATGGGCAGCCCGCGGGCGACCAGGGCGGCGCGCGCGGCTTCGTAATTGCCGAAATGCCCGGTCACCAGGATCACCGGGCGCCCGGCGGCGTGGGCCTCTTCCAGCGCGGCGAGGCCCGGTCCGCGGGGGGGCATGCGGGCCATCCGGTCCAGGAATTCGGCGGTGGAATAGTTCTCGATCAAGGTGCGACCGGCATTGTCGGCGACCGCGCGCGCGATGCGCCGCCGCTCGGCGGCGGGCATCCCGGGCCAGATCAGGGACAGGTTCTCCTCGGCGCGGGCAAGGTAACCCGCGGGCCCCGCGACGATGCTGCGCGTGACCCAGCCCGCGAAACGGACGCGGCTGTCATAGGGCAGGGCGCGCGCTACCCCGATGACCGCGCGGATCGCCCGGTCGATCACCCAGGCGGCCGGTCCGCCCCTGCTCCGGTCGCGTTTGCCCATCGGTCCGGTTCCGTCGCCCCGTTTCTGTCCCGCCTGCCGCGCAGGCAGACATAAATCCGCGCCCAGCGGATCACAAGCGCGGCCCGGGCGGCGGGGGGCGGTCAGCCGCCGCCGGCCTTGAGCGTGATTTCTCCGGCGGCCTCAAGCCCGCGCAGCGCGGCGGTGATCTCGGACATCGCGGCCTCGGTCTCTTCGGTGGTGGGCGTGCCGCGTTCGGAAATCTCTTCGCGCAGCTGCCCGGCCATGCGCTGGGACATGTTGGACAGGATGAAGTCGACCGTCGCCTCGTTCTTTTCGTCGGCGCCGGCCATCGCGGTGACCAGCACGGGCTGGTCCACCGTCCGGGTCAGCGCCTGGACGTCGAGCGGGGCCAGGCGGGCCGGGATATCGGCGAAGGTGAAGACGGCGCGGCGCACCCGTTCGGCAAGCTCTGCGTCGGTTTCGGCCAGCCCCTGAAGCACATCATCGCGGGTGGCGGCCGGGGCGGCGTCGAGGATCGCGCCCATGCGTTTCTCGGGCGGCGATTCGAAGGCGCGAACCGGCGCATCCAGCACGCGCCGGGCCAGCGCGTTGCCGATGCGGCCGATCGCGGCGGGCGGCACCGCCGAGGTGCGCGAGATTGCAAAGGCGATGCGGCGGGCCTGGGGGCCGGGCATCTGGCCCAGTGCGGCCGCCGAGACCTGGCTGGGCAGCTTGGCCAGCACCACGGCGGCCACCTCGGGGCTTTCGCCCAGCAGAAGGTCGGCCAGTTTCCCGGGTTCCTGTTCGGCCAGCAGCACCCAAGGGTCGGGCGGACGCTCGCCGGCATGCTGGGCCTGAAGTGCCGCGGCGGCCTCGGGGCTGAGATGTTCGCCCAGCAGTTCGATCGCGCCGTCGATCCCGCCCGGGAAGGCGAGGCCGGCCTGTTCGAGTTCTGCGAGGAATTCGGAAACCACCGCCTCGAGCGTGGGCGCGTCGATATAGCGAAGCCCGGCGATTTCGTCGGCGAGGCTGGTTTGCAGCGAGGCGGGCAGATCGCCCAGCGGCAGGGTGATTCCCTCGCTCAGCAGCAGCCGCACGATGATCGCCGCCTTGCGCCGCCGTGTCAGCGTCGCGGTCGAGCGGATATGGCCGGGAAGGTTCGGGGTGAGGGTGTCCAAGGGGCGCTCCGTCTGCGATGGCGGCAGACTGGACGATGAGCGTTAAGTCGGGGTTAGCATCACTGCGCGGGACGGACCCCTTGCGACAAAAAACGGCGCGGGGATATCCCGCGCCGCCTGAACCGGATGTTCGGCCGGTGGGTCAGCTGGTGGCCTGGTCCACGCAGGTGCCCGAGGTCGTGTCGAAGGTTTGGCCGTCGGCGCACTGGTTGGCGTTCATCTTCTTTTCCCAGCCGCAGCCGTCCGCCAGGGCCAGCGTCGGCGCAAGTGTCAGAACCGCCGCCGAGAGGATGGTCTTGAGGGTCATTGGTGCATCTCCCTAGTGAAGTGAGACACAAGGTAGCACACTCGGCCCGTATTCCAAATTCACGCGAATGTCAGCTTGCCTGCCAGGCGAGGCACTTGCCGTTTCGGGGGCAGGCGCGCGCCCGTCAGGCTGACCTTCGCCGGGACGCCGCTTTGGAGGTCCAGGACGGCGCCGTATCGGCCGGGCGGGATTTCGAGCGATCCCGCCAGAACGCTTACACCGGGATACGTGCTGTGAAATACGATGCAGTCCCGGGATTGCGTACCGCACAGCCGCAGGAGCCAACGGGTCAAAAGCGCGCCTACCTGGCCGGTCGTGCTGACAAGTAGCGGAATGTCGCTTGCCGGTGCAGCCGGGCCAAAACAGAGATCGGCGCGATGGCCATGCTCGGTCTGCGTTCTGCCCGAATTTTCCGCCTCTCCACCACGCATGGGTGGCCGTATTCGCGCCGGACGCCATGCCGGTCTGCAACCGGACCTTTGATGTCCCACCGTTTGGCGGATGCGAGGTGGCCAGTTTCACGCGGTGCCGGGGACTGGGGTCATCAGCCGGAGGGCGCGTGAGAACCGATAACAATCAAGTTTGTTTCCCGCGATTATTCTTGCCCTCGAAATAGTCATTCTTTCGCCCGATTCTGGTGTGAGTAGAGAAAGCCCTGGAAGAAAACTCTTTCCTCATCGCATGGTCCAAGTGGGCAGCAAAAAATATGAAAGCGCAGATCACATACAGTTTCATAATTCCTTTCATGAATGAAGAGGATGTGCTTGAGGCGCTGCTCGTACGTATGACGCACCTCATGAGTGCGCTGGACGGGGCGTGCGAAGTGGTTTTCGTGGATGATGGCAGCTCCGACTCCGGAGCCGCGATCATCGCGTCCGCGGCACGACGCGATCCACGGATGAAGCTTATTCGCCTCTCGCGCAACTTTGGCCATCAGATTGCTGTGACTGCGGGGCTGAACCGGGTGTGTGGTCGGGCGGTCATCATCATGGATGCAGACCTTCAGGACCCGCCCGAAGTGGTCCACGATCTTGTCGCGCAATGGAAGGATGGCTACGAGATCGTCCATGCCCAGCGACGTGCCCGCGAAGGCGAGACGCGGTTCAAAAAGATGTCCGCGCAGCTTTACTATCGTCTGCTGTCGGCCCTTTCATCTGTGGATATTCCGCGGAACGTGGGAGATTTTCGGCTGGTCGACGCCAAGGTGGTCGAGGCCATCCGCTCGATGCCCGAACGCGACCGTTACTTGCGCGGCATGTTCGCATGGGTCGGCTTTCGTCAGACCATTGTGCAGTTTGACCGTCCGCAACGGTTTGCCGGCGAAACCAAGTACCCGATCAAGAAAATGATTCGGCTTGCCATGGATGGCGTGGTCGGATTTTCAGATGCACCGCTTCGGCTCGCACTTTGGCTGGGTGCCTTCGTGTCATTGGGGGCAATGTTCTATGGCATCTACATTGTCATAATCGCGCTTTTCACCGGTGGCTTGGTGGCTGGCTGGGCTTCCACAATCGTGGTTTTGTCCTTCCTGTCGGGGATCAACCTGCTGATCAGTGGCGTGATCGGTCTTTATGTCGGGCGTATCCATAACGAGAGCAAAGAACGCCCGCTCTATTTCATCTCTGAAAGCATCGGCTTTACCGAAGCGATGCGGATGCCCCAACCGAAACTGGTGTCCCATGGCTGAAACGGTGCAGCCGGAATTCGATGCCTACCGGGACACATACGTGGCCACGGTCGAGCAATCGTTCAGGTTCTCGGGCCTGTCGCACGGGTTCTTCCAGGAATCCAAGGCACTCATGATCCGTGATCTTTTGGCGTTGCGGCTCGCGGACCGCCCGGAGCCAAGACTGCTGGATGTAGGCTGTGGGATCGGGACACTTCACCCGCTTCTGTCGGAGTTTTTCCCGTCGATCCATGGCGTTGACGTTTCGGGCGAAAGCATAGCACGCGCGAAACTGGAGAATCCCGGCAACCTTTACGATGTCTATGACGGGAAACGGTTGCCCTTTGCGACCGACAGTTTCGACATGGCCCTGTCGACCTGCGTGATGCATCACGTTCCGGTCGAACATCGGACCGGTTTCATGGCCGAGCTCACACGCGTGGTATCGCCCGGTGGCATGGTTTGTCTGATTGAGCACAACCCGGTGAACCCGGGCACCCGAATTTCGGTCGCGCGCTGTCCGTTCGACGCGGATGCCGTGCTGCTGCGCGGGCGCAAGATGCGCGGGTACATGCGCAGCGCAGGGATGGTAGAGGTGGCAATACGGAACTTCGTTTTCTTTCCGACCAACCGCCCGATGTTCCGAGCGTTGGAACGGAGGCTGCATTGGTTGCCGCTCGGCGCGCAATACGCGGCCATCGGCCGGGTCGAATGAACGAAAGGGGTGTCATCGGCCAGGTGGTGCGGATTGCGGAGATGGGCGTGGTAAATTCGGCGCTCTACTTTTTGCTCGCAACGCTATTCAGCGCGGTTTTCGGCTTCGCTGCGCTCGCGGCCTCGGTGCTGGCCTACGTCATCGCCGCTGCCGTCGCCTATTTCGGACACAAGTTTCTGACCTTCGGACAACCTGCCCATGCGGTAGACGAGATGAGCCGTTTTGTTGTCGCAACGGGGACCGGCGTATCGCTCGCCGCACTTCTTCCGATCGTTTTGGCCGGGTTTGCACCGATGGTGTCTTTCGTGACCGTGCTCGTACTGGTTCCGATTTTTTCCTTCCTCATGATGAAATTCTTCGTGTTCCACACATGATCCGAGATTTTGCCGCCCCCGCCATCATCATGGTCACCGCCGTTTACCTTTTATGGGGGACGCTTCTGAGCCACGATATCAGCTGGTACCTGATCTCGACGGGCTGGTGGCTCGACGGTCTACGTATTTATGCTGACATCCTTGAGCTGAACCCGCCGCTAGCCTTCTATCTCACCGCGATTCCGGTATGGGTCGCGCGGGTCGGTGCGCTTGCTCCAATGGCGGCCTTCAAGGGCTTTGTCCTGGTGCTCGTGGCAGGTTCATTGATGCTTTCACAGCGGCTTTTGGTCCTTGAAACGCAGCTTTCGCCTGCGGCTCGACGTGCGGTGCTAGCGGTGGCGGCGGTAGGGCTCTTGCTTTTGCCTGTCCGCGATTTCGGGCAGCGCGAACATCTGTTTGCCATCCTGTTCCTGCCGTTCCTGGTGATGAACCTGCTCTCCAGACCGGCGCCTGGTCCTCTACGCGCAGGCGTTGCTGTGTGGGCGACTTTCGGCATCGCGCTCAAGCATTATTTCCTGCTTCTGCCGCTCTCTATCCTTGCTTGCCAAGTGATTGCGGCGCGTAGTTTTCGGCCTGTGTTGAGGGTCGAATACCTGCTGATGGCCGCCATGCTGGCGCTGTATGTCGTGACCTCGGCAATCCTGCATCCGGCCTATTTCGAAAGTGTCGTGCCGCTTACGTTGCAGGTCTACGGAGCCTTTGATGCACCACTGCTTCCGACACTGTTTCGTGCAGCGATTCCGGTCATCCTGTTGCTTATTGCATGGGGATTTCTTGGGATGAACCGGACGCGGCCAGGGTCGAACGCAGTGGCGGTGCTGACCGCTGCGGCGGCCATCGCTGTATACCTGATTCAATCGAAGGGTTGGAGCTATCACCTCATTCCTGCGAATGTTTTCGCCGTGATGGCTGTGACTTGGACCGCGATGACGCTTTCCCAGGCCCGGAAGCATTGGTGGCCAGGCGTCGTTGCTGCCGCGTTCGTCATGGTTGTTTTGGCCCCGGAATTGCGCCACGGGCCTTATAAAAGCCCTTTCGCCGAAGCGGTGGAACCGTTTTTCGCCTGCGCGCCGGGCGAGCGGAGTTTTCAGATTTTCAGCTCGACAGTATCCACGGGCTTTCCGTTGGCGAATTATGCCAAGGCCACGCCGGCCAACCGCGCGCCCACGCTCTGGCTTTTTCCCGGGGCGAGTTACCGGCTGAGCCTTGCCGAGGACCCGGCAGAGAAGGCGATATATCTCGCGATCCTGCAGGACGCGCGTGCGCGGGTGCTCAAAGATTTTTTCCGCGTCGTGCCGCAGGTGGTGATCGTCGACGAAAGCCCCCAGAAAAAATATTTCAATGGCGTGCCGTTCGATTATCTTGCCTTTTTCAGCGAGGATAAACGCTTTTCAAAGGCATGGCGCGACTATTCCCTTGCCGGTCACGTCGGGACATTTGCAGTTTATTCCCGGGAAGGGTGTGATCTAGCGGGCTTGTGAGTTGCTGGCGTTCGCTCGGATGGGGATCCTATGTGTGCGCAAACTCGTGATTATCCGGTTGAATTTTTAGCCGGCGAGGCTTCGGACTGATCCGTTATGATCGCTACGCCTGTTCGAATGGCCGTCGTTCGACGGGTTGAACACGGGCCGGGGTTGGGACCCGGCCCAGATTTTTTCATGCGGTCTAGCCGAACACCCGGGCAAAGATCGTGTCCACGTGTTTTGTGTGATAGCCAAGGTCGAATTTCTCTTCGATTTCGGCGGGCGAGAGGGCGGCGGTCACCTCGGGGTCGGCCAACAGCTCCTCCCTGAAGTCCTTGCCCTGTTCCCAGACTTTCATCGCGTTGCGCTGAACCAGGCGATAGGCGTCTTCTCGGCTGACGCCGGCCTGTGTCAGTGCCAGCAGAACCCGTTGGGACATCACCAGCCCTTTGAACTTGTTCATGTTCTTGAGCATGTTCTCGGGGTAGACGACCATCTTGTCGATGACGCCGGCCAGCCGGTTCAGTGCGAAATCCAGCGTCACGGTCGCATCGGGCGCGATGCCGCGTTCCACCGAGCTGTGCGATATGTCGCGTTCATGCCAGAGGGCCACGTTCTCGAGTGCGGGGATCACGGTGGCGCGCACCAGCCGCGCGAGGCCGGTCAGGTTCTCGGTCAGCACGGGGTTGCGCTTGTGCGGCATGGCGGAGCTGCCCTTTTGCCCGGCCGAGAAGAACTCCTCGCCCTCCAGCACCTCGGTCCGCTGCATGTGGCGGATCTCGATGGCGACGTTCTCGATCGAACTGGCGATCACGCCCAGCGTGGCAAAGAACATTGCGTGGCGGTCGCGGGGAATGACCTGGGTGGAAATGGGTTCCGGGACCAGCCCCATCATCTTGCAGACGTGATCCTCGACCGCCGGGTCGATATTGGCGAAGGTGCCGACCGCGCCCGAGATGGCGCCAGTGGCGATTTCCGCCCGTGCGGCCTGAAGGCGGGCCTTGTTGCGGTCCATCTCGGCGTAGAAGCGGGCGAAGGTCAGGCCCATCGTGGTCGGTTCGGCATGGATGCCGTGGCTGCGCCCGATCCGAACGGTGTCCTTGTGCTCGTAGGCACGGCGCTTGAGCGCGGCCAAGAGCTTGTCCATGTCGGCCAGCAGGATGTCGGCGGCGCGGGTGAGCTGTACGTTCAGGCAGGTATCCAGCACGTCCGACGAGGTCATGCCCTGGTGGACGAAGCGCGCCTCGTCGCTGCCCACATGTTCGGCGAGATGCGTGAGGAAGGCGATCACGTCATGCTTGGTCACGGCCTCTATCTCGTCGATGCGGGCGACGTCGAATTCCACGTCTTTCGCTTTCCAGACGGCCTCGGCGTTTTCCTTCGGGATCACACCCAGTTCGGCCATGGCGTCGCAGGCATGGGCCTCGATCTCGTACCAGATGCGGAACTTGGTGGCGGGCTCCCAGATGGCGGTCATTTCGGGGCGGGCATAACGGGGGATCATGGGCAAGGGCCTTCGGCTTGGACTGGCGTTTCGCGGTCTGATACCCGTTGGGGCAAGGGGCGGCAAGGAGCGGGGGCCGGGCATGCCGGAGCTGGATGCCTTTCTGGGAGAATGGCGGCTGTCGCGCGTGATCGCGGATGCGCGAGCGGGCCATGATGCGACGCTGGAGGGGCGGGCAGTCTTCACGCGCGGTCAGGGGGGGCTGGTGCAGGCCGAAAGCGGTACGCTGAATTTGCCGGGCCAGTCGCCGATGACGGCGGAACGGCGTTATCTCTGGCGCGCGGGCAGGGCCGGGATCGACGTGCTGTTCGAGGATGGCCGGTTCTTCCATACGCTAGCCCCGGGCACCCGCGCCGAGGCGGTTCACGATTGCCCCCCGGACCGCTACGAGGTCGCCTATGATTTCGCCGCCTGGCCCCGGTGGACCAGCCTTTGGCGGGTCACGGGGCCGCGCAAGGACTATGTCATGCGGTCGGTCTATGCGCCGGTCGGGGCTTGCGCGGAGGGCGGCGCTGGGGCAGAAGACACCTCAACGATCTGAAAGATCCGAAATGTTCCGAACGGGAGAGTCCGAGATGGCCCAGGCCCTGACCGACAAGGTTCTTGCCGAAACCCTGCTGCCCGAAGGCGGCATCGCGCTGCGTGTGAAACAGGCGCTTCTGGTGATCGCCGGGATCGCCATGCTGGCCGTGGCGGCCAAGATCAAGGTGCCGATGTGGCCGGTGCCGATCACGATGGGCACCTTCGCGGTGCTGGCGGTCGGCGCGTCCTACGGGCCGCGTCTGGGTCTGGCCACGATCCTTGGTTATCTCGGGATCGGCGCGCTGGGCTTCGACGTTTTCGTCGGCTCCGGCGCCGAGGTGTCGGGGCTGACCTACATGATGGGCTCGACCGGCGGCTACCTGCTGGGCTACGTGCTGGCCGTGGTCGCGCTGGGCTATGCGGCCCGCGCGGGCTGGGATCGGTCGATGGGACGCATGGCTTTGGCGCTGCTTGCGGGCAACGTGATCATCTACGTGCCGGGCCTGCTGTGGCTGGGGCAGCTTTACGGCTGGGACCAGCCGATCCTGGCCTGGGGCCTGACGCCCTTCCTGATCGGCGATGCGATCAAGCTGGGTCTGGCCGCGACGCTGATCCCCGCCCTGTGGAAGCTGGTGGGCCGCGCGCGCGGCTGATCCGCCGCACAAAATCGAAAGAAACGCGAGGGGCGTGGCCGGATGGGACCACGCCCCTTTTCCATTGGGGGTCAGGTATAGGATTGCCGCAAGCGCGCCGGCGGTGGGCCTAGACCTGCATTTCCTTGGTGGCACTCAGGGTCAGTTCGGGGTGGTCGCGGGCCACGCGATCGATGTCCCATTGCAGCCTGGTCATGTAGACCACATCGCCATCGTTGTCGGTGGCCATGTGCTGTTTGTTCTTCTGGGTGAAGGCCTCGACCGCGGGCTTGTCGCCATGGACCCAGCGTGCCGAGGTGAACTGGCTGGGTTCGAACCGTACGGGCAGGCCGTATTCCAGCTCGATCCGGCTGGCCAGCACCTCGAATTGCAGGGCCCCGACAACACCGACGATGAAGCCCGCCCCCATCAGCGGCTTGAACACCTTGGCGGCACCTTCCTCGGCGAATTGCATCAGCGCCTTGTCGAGGTGCTTGGCCTTCATCGGGTCGCCCGCGCGGCACACCTTGAGAAGTTCCGGCGCGAAGCTGGGGATGCCGGTGACGCGCAGTGGCTCGCCCTCGGTCAGGGTGTCACCGATGCGCAATTGCCCATGGTTCGGGATGCCGATGATGTCGCCCGCCCATGCCTCTTCGGCCAGTTCCCGGTCGGCGGCGAGAAAGAGAACCGGGTTGGACACCGCCATCGGCTTTTTCGACCGCACGTGCAGCAATTTCATCCCGCGCTGGAAATGTCCCGAGGCGAGGCGGACGAAGGCCACCCGGTCGCGGTGCTTGGGGTCCATGTTGGCCTGCACCTTGAACACGAACCCTGCCACCTTGGGTTCTTCGGGGGCGATCTTGCGGGGCTCGGCGGCCTGGACCTGCGGTTCGGGGCCATAGGTGCCGATGCCGTCCATCAGTTCCTTTACCCCGAACGAATTGATCGCCGATCCGAACCAGATCGGCGTCATGTGCCCCTCCAGCACCGATTGCGGGTCCAGCGCGGGCAAAAGTTCCCGCGCCATCTCGACCTCTTCGAGGAGTTTTTCCAGCAGGTGTTCAGGCACGTGCTGGGCAAGCTTGGGATCGTCCAGCCCTTCGATCCGGATCGATTCAGCCACGCGATTCCGGTCGGCGCGGTCCATCAGCTCCAGCCGGTTGTTGAGCATGTCGTAACAGCCCAGGAAATCGCGGCCCTGCCCGATGGGCCAGCTGGCCGGCGTCACGTCGATCGCCAGCATTTCCTGGATCTCGTCGATGATCTCGAACGTGTCGCGGCTTTCGCGGTCCATCTTGTTGCAGAAGGTCAGGATCGGCAAATCGCGCAGCCGGCACACCTCGAACAGCTTCTGGGTCTGGCTTTCCACGCCCTTCGCCCCGTCGATCACCATGATCGCGGCATCGACCGCGGTCAGTGTGCGATAGGTGTCCTCGGAAAAGTCGCTATGGCCGGGCGTGTCGACCAGGTTGAAGCGGTATTTCCCGTAGTCGAACGACATTGCCGAGGCCGAGACCGAAATCCCGCGGTCCTTTTCCATCTGCATGAAATCCGACCGCGTGCGCCGCGCCTCGCCCTTGGCGCGCACCTGCCCGGCCATCTGGATCGCGCCTCCGTAAAGCAGGAACTTCTCGGTGAGCGTCGTCTTGCCCGCGTCAGGGTGCGAGATGATGGCAAAGGTGCGCCGCCGGGCGATTTCCGGCGGCAGGTCGGGGCGGTTGGTTGGTGCGTCGAGCATGGCCGCGGATATAGGCGAGGGGACAGGCACACGCAATCGCGAAGCCTTGGTGCCGAAGCGGGCTTCGCCCCTGTCCCGCGGGCTGGCCGGGGGCATTCGTCCCAACACCGGGCAGCCCGCCCTTTTTCAAGGAATGCATGTTTCGCGGGAAGCTGTTGGCGCCCCGTCGACATTGCCGCACGGAGCGATGGCGCGCGGCGGCGCGGCCCCGTCTACCGCGCGATCAGCAGGTCGCAGGGCGGGTTGCGCATCATGTCGTTGGCCAGGCTGCCCAACAACGAGGGTGCCGCCCCCGCGCGACCGTGGGCGCCCATCGCCAGCAAGTCGGGTTTCAGCGTCTCGACCCGTTCTGCCAGCACCCGGTGTACCGGGCCTTGGGCGATCTCGACTTCTTTCAGTCTTTCGGGCAGGGCGTGGGTGTCGGCCCAGGCCGCCCGCGCGGCCTCGGCGTCGATGCGAAAGGGTTCGGCCGCGCCGGCGCGGACGTCCGGGGCGACGAAGCCGCGATAGGGGATGTGCAGCGCATGCACCCCCTGGATGTCCGCCTCGGGGGCGAGTTCGGCGGCGAGGGTCAGCGCCGCGGTCGAGGCAGGCGCGAAGTCGAGCGCGGCCAGCACGGTCGCATAGGCATGGTCCACCGGATCGCGGACCAGCAGCACGGGGCGGGGCGAATGGCGCACGATGCGTTCCATGGTCGTTTCGCGCAGCATGTCGAGGAAGGCGCGCGGCCGGTGCAGCCCCAGAATCAAGAGCGCCGCGTCAAGTTCGGCAGCCAGCGCCGGGATCGCCGCGGCCGGGTCTCCAAGAACGACGCGGGTGTCATGGTTCACCTCGGCCGACCGCGGGATAGAGGCGGCGAATTGCGCAAGCCTGAGTTCCGCCGCGGCCAGCATCTGCCCGGCGATTTCGGCGGGCAGGTCTTCGTCGATGACCGAGACGAGAAAGAGATCCGCCCCGCCCCAGCCCGCCAGCCTGAAAGCGCGCTGAACCGCACGGTCGGCCCTTGGGCTGAGGTCGGTCGCGACAAGAAACGTCCTTGGCATCGCAGCTTGCCTCTCTCTTTGCAGTTGAAGGATCGGGGCGTCCATGGCGCGTGTCAAGCGCGCCGGGGCGGAAAGTGTATATACATTGCATAGCGCGCAGCATGCTTTATTCTGCGGTCCGGGCGACGAGGAGTGGGTGGCATGAAATCCGTTCTGATTGCGAATCGAAAGGGCGGGTGCGGCAAGACCACCATCGCGGTGACGCTGGCCGCGGCACTGGCAGATGGCGGGTGGGCCGTGGCGCTGGCCGATGCCGATCCGCAGAAATCCGCCCTGCGCTGGCTCAAGCGGCGGCCTGCGGGCGTGCCCGCGATCCGAGCACTTGATTGGACCGGCCCCGGCGCGATCGGAAAGGGCGCCAAGGGGGCGGACTGGGTGATCGTCGACGCCCCTGGCTCGATCTACGAGGATGACGCGGCCGGGCTTGTGGCCGGGGCGACGGCGGTCGTGGTGCCTGTGCTGCCCTCGTTCTTCGACGCGGATGCGACGCGCCGCTTCCTCAAGGAGATCGCCGGGTTCAAGCGCATCCGCAAGGGCAAGGCGGAGGTTGCGCTGGTGGCCAACCGTGTGCGGGCGCGCGGGCAGGACGCGGCGCGGCTTGCGGCATTCGCCGAGAAGATCGGCCAGGCCCCCGTGGCCGCGATTTCCGAGCGCGTCGCCTATGCCGATCTGGCCGAGGCGGGGCTGACGGTGTTCGACCGGCCGCAGAAGAACTACGCGCCGATGCGCGCGCAATGGACCCCGCTGCTGGCGGCGCTTACCGCCTGAGGCCGGCGCCGCGGGTGGCCTTCCGCAGCGCCGGGCATGCTGCTACGGCAAGGTGATGGGGCAGCAGGAGGGACGCGAGATGGAACTTGGAATTGCTGGCAAGCGGGCGCTGGTCTGCGCCTCGTCTAAAGGGTTGGGGCGGGGCTGTGCCGAGGCATTGGCCGAGGCGGGGGTGAGCGTGGTGATGAATGCCCGGGGGGCCGAGGCGCTGGAGGCCGCGGCGACCGAGATCCGTGCGGCCCATGGGAGCGAGGTGATTACGGTGGCCGCCGATATCACCACCGAAGAGGGGCGCGCCAAGGTGCTGACCGCCGCTGGGCCGGTCGATATCCTGGTGACCAACGCGGGCGGTCCGCCACCTGGGATGTGGTCCGACTGGGATCGTGACGATTTTATCGCGGCGCTGGATGCCAACATGCTGACGCCCATCGCGCTTATGACGGCGTTGCTGCCGGGGATGATGGAACGCGGCTGGGGCCGTGTCGTCAACATCACCAGCCAGTCGGTCAAGGCGCCGATCCCGGTGCTGGGCCTGTCGAACGCAGCGCGTGCGGGGCTGACCGGCTATGTCGCGGGCACCGCCCGGCAGGTCGCGCCCCATGGCGTGACGATCAACAACCTGTTGCCCGGCATCCATGCCACCGACCGGGCCGTGGCACTTGACCGAGGCGTGGCCGAGGCCGAGGGTATCACGCTGGACGAGGCGCGGGCGAAGCGCGCCGCCACCATCCCCGCCCGCCGCTATGGCACGGCCGAGGAGTTCGGCGCGGCCTGTGCCTTCCTTTGTTCGCAGCATGCGGGCTTTATCATCGGCCAGAACATCCTGCTGGACGGCGGCGCCGTGAACGCGACCCTTTGAGGCCGCCCTGGGTTTCGCCGTGCTTGTGCGCGGCGACCCTTGCCGACGGAGACGGGGCGAATGCGTTGGGCGGATCGACCCTCCGCTGGCGGTCGCGGTCTCGCCTCAGCCCAGCGCTGTCGATTTCACCCATCGCGGCCGGCGGCTGGCATGCACAAGGCTGACCCGCGGCGCGTGGCGCCCGCCCAGCGCGAGCGTGGCCGCCCGCAGCATCGCGATGCCGTCTTCGGAGCGGGTGGGCAGGGCGCTGGCCGCGATCGGCTCGCCCACCGTCATCCGGTAGGGCTGGCGGTCCTTGTTCAGCGTCTCGTGGAACAGCGTGATGTCCCGGAGCGTCGGGTGGATCAGGTCGAACAGGTAAAACAGCGCCGAGTTGCGCGAGCGGATGTTGATCGGGATCACCGGCAGGTCGAACTTGCGCGCGATCATCGCCGCGGACGCCATCCAGGGCCGTTCATGCAGTGACAGACCGCGCCGTTTGGCCAGCCGCCCGGACGGGAAGATCACGCCGATCCGGCCGGCCTCGATTGCCTCGCGGGTATAGGCCATGGTTTCGCGCATCTTCGCATGGCTGCGCTTTTCCTCGCGCCACTCCACGGGACAGATGATCTCGGCCATTTGCGGTAACACCCGCAGAATGTCACGGTTCGCGTAGAAGAACATGTCGGGCCGGCGCGCGCGCAGGAGGCTCCACATCATCACCCCGTCGGCGATCCCGGTGGGGTGATTGGCCACGATCAGTGCGGGCCCCGCGGCAGGGATATTCTCCAGGCCCGTGGCGCGCAGGTCGCGGGCCAGAAGGCGCGCCACCTCGTCCATGATGACCGGGGCAGGGTGATCCTTCAGCACCTCGCCCAGCGCGACCGTGCGCGGATAGCCCAGAAGCCGCGTCAACGCGTGACGGGCCGGCGCGCTCCATGGGCGGTCGGCGAACAGCCAGGGCGCGCGTTCCTCGATCAGGGGGTCGATTCGATCCTGCATACGCGTTCCCACCATATCCGAGTGACGCAGCGGTGACAGCAGAGCCGATTCTCCCCTGCCTGGTCAAAGCGATTCGCGCGCCTGCGGCGGCTTATCGCCCGGCGGCGAGCAGCCGCCCCACCATCTCGCCCATGTCGCGGCTGAGCCCGTCGCGCCCGGCGATCCGTTCCAGCGCGGCGCGCATCCGCGCCTGCCGGTCCGCGTCGTAGCGGGTCCAGGTCTCGAACGCGGTGGACATGCGCGCGGCTGTCTGCGGGTTCACCGCGTCCAGCCGGATCAGCCAGTCCGCCACAAGGTCGTAGCCGGCGCCGCTTGGATCGTGGAACCCCGCCGCGTTCATCGTGAACCCGCCGATCACCGCGCGGAACCGGTTCGGGTTTTTCCAATGAAAATCGGGGTGTTCCGTCAAACTACTGGTGCGGGAAACCGCGCGGTCCGGGGCTGCGAGCGAGGTTTGGAGCGCGAACCACTTGTCCATCACAAGACGATCCTTGCCCCAGCGCTTGGCGAAGCGGTCAAGCTCTTCCTCGCCGGCGCCGATTTCTATAAGGATCGACAGCGCGCCCAGCTCGTCGGTCATGTTGTTGGCCTGCGCGAAATGGGCGCGCGCCTTCGTGCCTTGGTCCAGCCGCGCCATGTGGGCCAGCGCGGCCAGGCGCAGCGCCCGCCGCCCGGCATCGGCCGCGCCCGGCGAATAGGGGCCGGGGCAGGTCATCTGGTCGTAGAGCGGCACCCAGAGCGGGCACAGATGGGTGGCCACCGCCGATTTAAGCCGCTCGCGTGCCGTGTGGATCGCCAACGGGTCTGGGGTGATCCCTCGCGCATGGAGGTCCTCGGCCAACTGGTCCTCACCCGGCAGCCCGAGGGCCAGCGCACGGAAGGCCGGGTCCAGCGCCTCGTCGCGGACCATCGCGGCCAGCGCGTCAAGGTAGGCCGGCGCGGGGGCCGCGCCTTGCGTCACCATGGCCACCAGCACATCGCGCGCCAGGGCGCGGCCCGCCTCCCACTTGTTGAACGGATCGGTGTCATGGGCCAGCAGGAAGGCGCGTTCCTCGGCGTTGGTGTCGCGTTCAAGGATCACGGGCGCCGAGAAGCCGCGCAGCAGAGAGGGGATCGGCCGCGCGCCCAGCCCGTCGAAGCGGAAGCTTTGCGCGGCTTCTGTCACCTCGAGCACGGTCGTGGGCACCACCTCGTCGCCATTGGGCGAGAGGAGCCCGACGGCCAGCGGGATCACCTGCGGTGCCTTTTCGGGCTGGCCGGGTGTCGGTGGCGTTTGCTGTTCCACATTCAGAGTGTAGGTGCCGTCCTTGAAGTCATCCGTCACCTTTAGGCGCGGTGTTCCTGCCTGCGAATACCAGCGGCTGAACTGGCTCAGGTCGCGCCCGGTGGCGTCCTCGAACACCTTCAACCAGTCCTCGATGGTCGCGGCCTGCCCGTCGTGCCGGTCGAAATACAGCGTCAGCGCCTTGTCATAGCCCTCGGGTCCTACAAGGCGACGCAGCATCCCGATCAGTTCGGCCCCCTTTTCATAGACCGTTGCGGTGTAGAAGTTGTTGATTTCGGTGTAGCTTTCGGGCCGCACCGGATGCGCCAGCGGACCGTTATCCTCGCGGAACTGGCGGGCGCGAAGCGTGATGACGTCCTCGATCCGCTTGACCGCATGGGACCGCGCATCGCCCGCGAATTGCTGGTCGCGGAACACGGTCAGCCCCTCTTTCAGGCACAGCTGGAACCAGTCGCGGCAGGTGATCCGGTTGCCCGTCCAGTTGTGGAAATACTCGTGCGCGATGATGCGCTCGATATTCTCGTAATCGCGGTCGGTGGCGGTTTCGGGGCTGGCCAGCACATAGCGCGAGTTGAAGATGTTCAGCCCCTTGTTCTCCATCGCGCCCATGTTGAAATCATCCACCGCGACGATGTTGAACACGTCAAGATCATAGGCCCGGCCGTAAAACTCTTCGTCCCAGCGCATCGACCGGATCAGGCTGTCCAGCGCATAATCTGCCTTGCCCTGGTCTGCGGGCCGCACCCAGATGTTCAGCTCGACCTTGCGCCCCTCGCAGGTGGTGAAGGTATCGCTGGTCGCCACCAGCTCGCCCGCGACCAATGCGAAAAGATAGGCCGGCTTGGGCCAGGGGTCGTCCCATTCCGCCCAACCCTCGCCTTGGCCCACCGGGTTGCCATTCGACAAGAGAACCGGCAGATCGCTTTCGATCCGCACCCGGAACGGTGCCATCACGTCGGGGCGGTCGGGGTAATAGGTGATCTTGCGGAACCCCTCTGCCTCGCATTGCGTGCAATACATGCCGTTCGACATGTAAAGCCCTTCCAGCGCGGTGTTCCCCTCGGGCGCGATCTCGACCTCGGCCTCCCAGGTGAAGGGACTGTCTGGCACGTCGCAAACCAGTCCTTCGGGCGTGATGTCGGGCGTGACGGGCGTGCCGTCGATCGCGGCCGAGATCAGCGTCAGGTCTTCGCCATGCAGGAAGAAGCGCCGGTTGGCAGTCTCGGGGTTCGGCCGGAACGCGATGCGCGAGACCACCCGCGTCGCGCTCGGGTGCAGGCGAAAGGTCAACTCCACCCGGTCCACCAGCCAGGCGGGCGGCGTGTAATCGGCAAGGTAAAGCGCCTGGGGGCTTGCGTCCTTCATCACTCTCTCCGTTCTGGGTAACCAACACCTATCCTGTCGCGCGGCGGGTGCAAGACGCGGCGTCTTGCCCGCGCCGCGCGTCGCGATAGGTTCGCGCCATGGATGTCACGCTTCTCTGGTTCAAGCGCGACCTGCGTCTTGCCGATCACCCCGCGCTGGTGCATGCGGCGGCGGGTGAGTGCGCCATGCTGCCGCTTTACATCGCCGAGCCGGGATATTGGGCGCTGCCGGATACGTCAGGGCGGCAATGGGCGTTCACCGCCGAATGCCTGGACGATCTGGCACGGCAGTTGGCCCGCCTCGGCGCGCCGTTGCAGGTTGAGATGGGCGAGGCGGTGGCGGTGCTCGACCGCCTGACCGACGCCTATGGGGTGACGCGCCTCGTCAGCCACGAGGAAACCGGCAATGGCTGGACCTATGCGCGGGACCGGGCGGTGGCAGCATGGGCGCGGGCGCGCGGGATCGAGTGGGTGGAGCTGCCGCAATCGGGCGTGGTGCGCCGTCTGAAGGGGCGCGATGGCTGGGCGGCGGCGCGCGACAGGTTCATGCGCCAGCCGGTGCTGCCCGCGCCCAAGGGCCTGCGCGGCCTGCCGGGGCTTGCCCCCGACCGGATCCCCACCGCGCGCGACCTCGGGATGGCCGCTGATCCCTGTGCTGGGCGTCAGCCAGGGGGTCGATCCGCCGGGCTGGGCCTTATGAACAGCTTTCTGAACGAGCGCGGGCAGGAGTATCGCCGGGCCATGTCCTCGCCCCTTTCGGGCGCCACCGCCTGTTCGCGGCTCTCGCCGCACCTGGCCCTTGGCACCCTGTCGGCGCGCGAGGTGGAGCACGCCACCGCGCACCGTCGCACCGCTGTTAAGGGCACCCGCACCGGCTGGGCGGGCAGCCTCAAGAGCTTTTCCTCGCGCCTCGCCTGGCGCGACCATTTCATGCAGAAGCTGGAGGATGAGCCGGCGCTTGAACAGCGCTGCCTGCACCGGGCCTACGAGGGACTGCGCCCCGCCGTGACCGACGGCGCGCGCCTTGCGGCCTGGCAACGGGGCGAGACGGGGCTACCCTTCGTCGACGCCTGCATGCGGTCGTTGATCGCCACAGGCTGGCTGAATTTCCGCATGCGCGCGATGCTGGTCTCGGTCGCGTCGTATCACCTCTGGCTGGACTGGCGCGCCACGGCGCCGATCCTCGCGCGCCTGTTCACCGATTACGAACCGGGCATCCATTGGCCGCAGGTGCAGATGCAGTCGGGCACCACGGGGATGAACACGATCCGCATCTACAACCCCGTCAAACAGGGGTCCGAGCAGGACCCGACCGGCGCCTTTACCCGGCGCTGGGTGCCGGAACTGGCCCAAGTGCCTGATACCTTGCTGCAGGCGCCCTGGCGCTGGGAGGGCGCGGGTCGGATCCTGGGCCGTGGCTACCCTGAACCGGTGGTCGAGGTCGCCGCCGCCGCCCGCGCCGCGCGCGAGGCGGTTTGGGCAGTGCGTAAAGGCGAGACCTTCCACGACGAGGCCGCCCGGATCGTCCGCCGCCATGCCTCGCGCAAGGACCGCGCGGGCCGTTTCGTGAACGACCGCGCGCCGCGCCGCCGCGGGGGGGATGCGCGGCAGATGAGTCTCGACCTGTGAGGGGGGGCGCAGGACGCGCGCCGTCAGGCCCGGCCTGCCGGTTTCGTCGCACTGGTGTGCGTCGACCCACGCCAGAGGCTCTGCCCCCCGCGCGCCCCCGGCACATCTTCCTCGAGAATAAGCCCGGAGCCCATCTTCTGCCTGGCAACAATTCTCGGGGAGTTGGAAGGACCTTGGGCAGCGCCCCGTTCGCTTCGCGGGCGGGCCGCGCGTGCAGGTTGTGACCGCTATGCCCCGGATGCGCCGCAAGGGTGATCTTCCCAGCAAGACCTGCGCCGCCTGCGGGCGCCCTTTCACCTGGCGCAGGAAATGGGCGAAGGACTGGGAGGCCGTCCGCTATTGTTCCGAACGGTGCCGGCGCGCGCGTGGAAAGGGGGGCGGGCCTTCACCCCGCCGGAAAAGCCCTGTATCGTGACACAGCCCCAGCAAACGAGGAACACATGGCGCGGCCCCGTGTCGGCATCATCGGCAACAGTTACCTGATCAACGATCAGTACCCCGCCCATGCCGGGGGCACGATGAATTCCGAAGCGGTCGCCGAGGTGGCCGGTGCCCTGCCTTTGTTGATCCCGGCCGACCCGCGTTTCGTCACCGTTCCCGAACTGCTGGAAAGTTTCGACGGATTCCTGTTCACGGGCGGGCGGCCTAACGTCCATCCCGAGGAATACGGCGAACCCGCGACAGAGGCGCATGGTGCCTTCGACCGGGCGCGCGACGCGATCGCGCTGCCACTGATCCGGGCACTGGTCGAGCGCGGCCAGCCGTTTTTCGGTATCTGCCGGGGGTTCCAGGAGGTGAACGTGGCGCTGGGCGGGACGTTGTACCCGGAAATCCGCGACCTGCCGGGCCGGATGAACCACCGGATGCCGCCCGACGGCACGCTGGAAGAGAAATTCGCCTTGCGCCACAAGGTGACGCTGGTCGAGGGGGGGCTGTTCCACCGGCTGCTGGGGGCGACCGAGGTGATGACCAACACGCTGCATGGGCAGGGGATCAAGACCCCCGGCCAGCGCGTCGTGGTCGAGGGCTGGGCACCGGACGGCACACCGGAGGCATTGCACGTGGCAGATGCGCCGGGCTTCGCCCTCGCGGTGCAGTGGCATCCCGAGTACAAGGCCGCATGCGATCCGGTCTCGCGTCCGCTTTTCGAGGCGTTCGGCCGGGCGGTGGCGGCATGGTCGCGAGGCGAGCGGGCTGCCGTGCTCCGCTCGGCGTGATCCGGTGCGCGCCGCCGGGTCTGCCCGGAGCGTTCGGCCCGATGCGAAACGCAGGGTCAGGTGAGTTCGGTTTCGATCCGTGAGGCCCGTTCGAGTGTTTGGTGCACCGGGCACTTGTCCGCGATGTCGCGCAGGCGCGCCCGCTGGTCGTCGTCGAGATCGCCGGTCAGACAGATCGCGCGGTGAAACCGGTCGACCTTTTGGCCGCTGCGCGCCTCGGCGTCTTGCGCATGCACCTTGTCGTGGGTCACGTCGACCCTTACGCCATCCAGCGGCCAGCCCTTGCGCCGGGCATACATCCGGATCGTCATCGAGGTACAGGCGCCGAGGGCGGCGGCGAGCAGGCCGTATGGCGATAGCCCGCGGTCGCTGCCGCCATAGGCCTGGGGTTCGTCCGCGGTCAGGTGATGGCGTCCCGTGGTCACGTCCTGCTGAAAGCCGTCCGGGTCTGCTTCGCGCACCCGCACGACGCCCTCGGGGGCGCCGGGCGGGGGCGCGGGGGGCGAAAGGTCGATGTAGCGCGCGGCCCAGGCGGCGATCACCCCGGCCGCGTAATCGGCATCCGCGCGGCGCGAGATCAGGTGATCGGCGCTGTCCAGCGTGACGAAACTCTTGGGATGCTTGGCATGGGTGAAGATTTGAGTCGCGTTGTCGATTCCCACGATCTCGTCGCGGGGGGCGTGCATCACCAGTAATGCACGGCCCAGATGCGCCAGGGCATCGCCCAGGCTTTCGCGGGCGACATCCTGAAGGAAATCCTGTCCTATCCGTACGGGTCGCCCTCCAAGAGAAACCTCGTGCACCCCGTCAGCGCCGGCCGGGGCCAGCGCGAGGCGGCCAACGACATGTTCGGGATCGAAGGGCGCGCCCAATGTCGCCAACGCCTTGGCCGAGGCGATGCGAGGGGCGGCTTTGATGGCGGCGGCGCCGCCCAGCGAGTGGCCGATCAACAGGCTGGGTGCGAGGTCGATCCCAGCCATGTGTTCGGCCGCCGCCACCAGGTCGGCCACGTTCGTGGTGAAGGTGGTATTCTCGAATTCGCCCTCGGAATGGCCAAGCCCGGTGAAATCGAACCGCAGCACTGCGAAGCCGAGCGCGGTGAGCCGGGCGGCGATCCGGCGTGCGGCATGGATGTCCTTGCCGCAGGTGAAGCAATGGGCGAAGAGCGCCGCGGCACGCACAGGCCCGTCGGGGCGGTCGAGCCGTGCGGCGAGACGGTGGCCGCCATGACCTTCGAAGGTGATCTTTTCCATGGGGCCTCCCTCGCGTTCGCACGTTCTTCACTTTGGGTGGCGGCCATCCCCGCCGCAAGGGATGGGCGCAGCCTTGTGAACGGATGGTGTGTGCAGGGGCTTGCGTGCGGGGAGGGTATCGGGATTGATCGGGATATGACCGATCCCGCTCCGATCCTTCAGGCGCGTCTGCCGTATACACCCTGGGCGGTGCCGCAGATGCGGCGACTGCCGGGCATCCAGCCGCTGGCGATGGCGGATTGGTTGGTCGTGGATGATGCCTATGCCGGGCAGATGGGCGAACGCGACCGGTTGATCTCCGCGCGATGCGACAAGGTCCATGCGATGGAGGAGGGTGCACGGGTTGCGGCCGAGGAACTGCTTGATTTGGTCTTGGGCCTGCTTTCCGAGCGGGAGGAATTCTCGGTCTCGGCGGGCGTGGTGAAACGGCCTGACGGGGTTTGCGTGACGCTTGACCGCGCGACGCCGCTGCTGACGCTGGGACATCTGGTGCAGGAGGATTTCTGCCTGATGCAGGAGGTGGGCGGAGTGCAGGTTCTGACCGCAGCGATCCTGTGCTTTCCGGCCAGCTGGATGCTTGCCGAAAAGATGGGCCGTCCGCTGGGGCCGATTCATCGGCCTGTGCCGCAATACGATGCCGACATCGCCGCCCGGGTCACGCGTTTGTTCGAGGGGCTGAGGCCGGGCAGACCGCTTTGGCGCGCGAATGCACATTTCTACGAAGACCCGCGCCTGTTCCAACCCCGTCCCGAAGCCGCGCCGCGCGCCAAGGTCAAGGGGCCCGCACCCTATCTGCGCAGCGAACGGCAGGTGCTGTTGCGGTTGCCGGAAACCGGGGCGACCGTGTTTTCGATCCACACTTATGTTGTCGCACGGGCGAGTCTGACGCCCGATCAGAGGGCTGCGTTGCGGGATCATCCCATCGGCTATGATCCCGCCCGCCCGAAGGCGCCGGCATGAGCGAGGTCGCAGCCCAATACGAGGCGTTCCCCTATCCGGAGCGCGATCCGGCCGAGGAGCGGACGCGCCTGATCACGGGATCGCCCTCGCACCCTCTGGAGATCGACCATTTCCTGTTTGCCGGAAAACGTGACTGGTCGCGGCCCTTGCGGGCGCTTTTCGCAGGCGGCGGCACCGGGGACGGTTTGATCCAGTTGGCGCAGTTGATGGCCTGGGCCGGCCGACCCGCCGAAATCACCTATATCGACCTGTCGCGCGCCTCGCGAAAGATCGCCGAAGAGCGTGCGCGGATCCGCGGATTGACTGGCATCGAATTCGTGACCGGCAGCCTTCTGGAAGCGGCTGCAAGGGGCCCGTTCGATTACGTAGATTGTTGCGGAGTTCTGCACCATCTGGACGATCCGCAGGCGGGTTTCGACGCGTTGTCGGCGGCGCTGGCCGCCGAGGGGGGCATCGGGCTTATGGTTTATGCACCCTACGGCCGGTCGGGGGTCTATCCCCTGCAAGAGGCGTTCGGCACTCTGTTCGACGGGCTGGCGCCCGAGGCGCGGCTGGTGGAGGCCAAGCGGATCGTGGCCGGTCTGCCGTCAGGGCATCCGTTCCGGTTGAACCCGCACCTGGGCGATCACGAGCGCAGCGATGCGGGATTCTACGACCTGTTGTTGCATTCGCAGGACCGGCCCTTTTCCATAGGTGAACTGGACGCGGCGCTTGGCATGGCGGGGCTCGATATGGTGGGGGTGACGCAGCCCGCGCTATACGATCCGGCGCGCTTGCTGCCCGAGGGGGTTCGGCTGCCCGAGGGACTGAGCCCGATCGCGCGGATGGCCCTGGGCGAGCGGCTGCGGGGCACGATCCGCACGCATGTCGCCTATGCGGTCAAGGCGGGGCGCGGCGTGCAGGCCTTGGCCCGTCCAACCGATCTGTCCCTGGTGCCGCATCTGAAGGGTGTCGAGGGGCCGGCGCTGGCGCGTGCCGTGGCGGCCAAGGGGCAGGTCCGTATGGGCCAGGGTGTGGTGAAAGTCTTCGAGCCTTTGGAAAAATCCGCCGCTCCCCTGATCGGCGCGATCGATGGGCGTAGAACGCTGGCAGAGATCGCGCGGCGTGCGGGGCTGGACCCGATCGGCTTCGGGGCGCGCTGGGCGCCGGTACATCGGGCGCTGGGCGATTGGGGGCTGATGCTCTATGCCCGTCCGTTCCGAGGGTGATCCGGGTGGGTTAGAGCAGCGAAAGCACCAGTTCGGCGACCCCGGACCGGTAGAGCCCATAGCCCGCAGCAGTCAGCGCCAGTGCGAGGGCAGTGACGCGCAAACGCTCCCCGCCGAGGATGTTGTAGATCATCAGCGCAAATCCCACGGGGAACGAAAAGATCATCATGGTCAGCGACATCGTGTAGACCGAAAGTTGCACCGGCAGGCGCGCGGGATCGGACAGACGCCCGCATGCGGTCGGCATGACAGTGGCAGGATTCATGGGCGGTTGGCTGGCGGTCGGGGGTATCCGGCGGAGTGCGTCTTCCCGCAAGGCAAGCGCTGGGCGATCGGTGTTGCAGGGTGGAAGGATTCGACGGGCGGAGAAGGGATCGCGTTGAACCGGTTGCAGCAGGTCGAGCGTGGGCCGCGGTTTTCTACGCAGGGCGCCGATGTCCGCCACCGGCCGGCGGAGCACCACGCGCGTGGGGGGAGTGTCACAATCCGGCTGTGAGCGATCGGTTGATATGGATGGCAGGCTGTCCGGGCTGTCGTGGGATTCTGGCGGAGCGGTCTTGCTTGCCGATGCCGTCGCGCCGGCTGTGGCGAGCGTTCCTTCGGGTTCAAGGCCGCGCAGTACACCTGTAGGCGCCGGGTGTTCGGTGTTCGCCGTTGGGGCCGTACATTGGCCGCCTGCGCAGGCAGCGGGTGCAATATTTACGCCCGGTCTTTCCGATGGACCAAAGGCAGAGGGCGCGGAGTCCTCGGGGCGCAGGCTGAGGAACAGACTGTCACTGGACAGCCGCAGCCCCTGGCCATCGTCACTGGCGCTCCCGGGGAAGGAGAGGCAGCTATTACGCGTCATGCGCGGAAACTCGGGCCTTGATGCGGACAGGCAAGGCGCTTGCCGAGTGGGGTTAACAAGCGTGGCAGCCACGCGGCTTTGGCAATCTGACATCGGTTCGCTCCGTCAGCCGGATTGTTTCGTTATGGTTAATGATCTCTGAAAGTGGAAACAAAAGGGCGATTTCTGGAAATTGTGATCCGCCGGCGCTTGGCAGGGATCTCGTGGCTGCGGTTCTCTCAAGCCATGGATTTTTTGTGCATTTTCCGGGGGCGTCAGCGGGATGCAGCAAGCCAACGTCTTGGGGGTTGGTACAAAAAATGCCGTAAAACCGCCGTATTCTGCTGCCAGCGCCAAAGATTCTGGGAGTAGGCCGGCATGAAAATGGGGCGCCCGAAGGCGCCCCATCCCATTTCGCACCGTGACCCGGGAGAACCGGATCAGCAGCTGTAATACATCTTGAACTCGACCGGGTGCGGCGTGTGTTCGAAGGCGTAGACCTCTTCCCACTTGAGTTCCAAGTAGCCCGCGATCTGGTCCTTGGTGAACACGTCGCCTGCCAGCAGGAAGTCGTGATCCTTCGCGAGGCTGTCCAGCGCTTCGCGCAAGGACGCGCACACGGTGGGGATGCCTTCCAGTTCCTCGGGCGGCAGATCGTACAGGTTCTTGTCCATCGCCTCGCCCGGATCGATCTTGTTCTTGATCCCGTCGAGACCGGCCATAAGCAGCGCCGAGAAGCACAGGTAGGGGTTCGCCGACGGGTCGGGGAAGCGGGCCTCGACGCGCTTGGCCTTGGGCGATTCAGTCCACGGGATCCGGATGCAGCCCGAACGGTTGCGGGCCGAGTAGGCGCGCAGAACGGGGGCCTCGAAGCCCGGGATCAGCCGTTTGTAGGAGTTGGTGGACGGGTTGGTGAAGGCGTTCAGCGTCTTGGCGTGCTTGAGCAGGCCGCCGATGTACCACAACGCCTCCTGGCTGAGGTCGGCATACTTGTCGCCCGCGAACAGGGGCTTGCCGTCCTTCCAGATCGACATGTTGCAGTGCATGCCCGAGCCGTTGTCGCCCGCGATCGGCTTCGGCATGAAGGTCGCCGTCTTGCCATAGGCCTGGGCCACGTTGTGGATGACGTACTTGTATTTCTGCAGGTTGTCGGCCTGTTTTTTCAGGCTGTCGAAGATCATGCCCAGCTCGTGCTGGCAGGTCGCGACCTCGTGGTGGTGCTTGTCGACCTTCATGCCGATCCGCTTCATCGTGGACAGCATTTCCGAGCGGATGTCCTGGCCTTCGTCCGACGGGTTCACCGGGAAATAGCCGCCCTTGTAGGTCGGACGGTGGGCAAGGTTGCCCGTCTCATACTCGGTGTCGGTGTTCCAGGCGGCATGCTCGACGTCGAGCGCATAGGACACCTTGTTCGGGCTGACCGCATAGCGGACGTCGTCGAAGAGGAAGAACTCGGCCTCGGGGCCGAAATAGGCCACGTCGCCGATGCCCGACGATTTCAGGTAGGCCTCGGCCTTCTCGGCGGTGCCGCGCGGGTCGCGGTCATAGGGTTCGCCAGTGTCGGGTTCGACCACGGAGCAGTGCACGCAAAGCGTCTTTTCCGCATAGAACGGGTCGATATAGGCGCTATCGGTATCGGGCATGAGTTTCATGTCCGAGGCTTCGATCGACTTCCAGCCGGCAATGGACGACCCGTCGAACATGAAGCCCTCGTCGAGGAAATCCTCGTCGACGAGATCGGACATCACGGTGACGTGCTGCAGCTTGCCGCGCGGGTCGGTGAAGCGGATATCGACATATTCGACATCCTCGTCCTTGATGGTCTTGAGAACCTTGTCCTTGCTCATGTGACCTTACTTCCCCTCTTCTTAGGTTGGTCGCTATGCACCGGGGGCGGGCCCGGCGGTCTGTGGGTGTGATTCAGAGCGCGTCTTCGCCGGTCTCGCCGGTCCGGATGCGGATCGCCTGTTCGACGGGCGACACGAAAATCTTGCCGTCGCCGATCTTTTCGGTCTTGGCGGCGTTCACGATGGCCTCGACGGCGGCGTCGACCTGGTCGTCGGGCAGCACCACCTCGATCTTAACCTTGGGCAGGAAATCCACGACGTATTCGGCGCCGCGATAGAGTTCGGTGTGGCCTTTCTGGCGGCCGAAGCCCTTGACCTCGATGACGCTGAGGCCCTGGACGCCGGCCTCCTGGAGCGCCTCCTTGACCTCGTCGAGCTTGAAGGGCTTGATGATCGCCTCGATCTTCTTCACGGCGCGAGACTCCTTCTGGGTGACGGTTCGTCGCCCGACAGATCACTTTCGTCGGGGGCGCACAATTGGGTAGTCTGGTGCTCCGAGGGGGGACTTCCTGAATCTTGATGAGCCGCCTAAAAAATAGGCAATATGATTTATTGTGCGGCGGTTTGAGAACATATTGAGCGCCTGTCATGTCCGAAATCCTTACATCTGCCCAAATGCGCGCCACCGAACGCGCCGCGATCGAGTCCGGGGCGACTTGCGGCCTTGAGTTGATGGAGCGGGCCGGGCGGGGTGTTGTCGAGGCTGTTCTCAGGGAGTGGCCGGCGGTTGGGGCCGGGCAGCAGCGTGCGCTGGTCCTGTGCGGCCCCGGCAACAACGGGGGTGACGGGTTCGTGGTCGCGCGGCTATTGCGTGACCGGGGCTGGCTGGTCGAGGTGTTCCTGTTCGGCCGGCCCGACCGGCTGCCACCCGATGCGAGGGCCAACCACGACCGGTGGTGTGCGATGGGCGGCAGGGTCCGCCCGCTGCCCCTCGACCCGGTGCCCGCCGTAGGTGACGCAGACCCGGTGATCGTCGACGCGCTGTTCGGCACCGGGCTGACGCGGCCGCTGGAGGACGATCTTGTATGTGGCGTGCTGGCCCTGCTCGAGACGGGGGCGTGTGCGGGCTGGCGCCGGGTCGCGATCGACGTGCCATCGGGTTTGTGCGCCGACTCTGGCAGGGTGCTGGGGCCGGAAGGTGGCCGTGGCGCCTTGCGGGCGGATTTGACGGTCAGCTTCCACCGACTGAAGCCCGGGCACATCTTGTCCGCGGGGCCTGCGTTGTGCGGACGTGTCGAGGTTGTGGATATCGGCTTGCCGGGCGGAGACGACCGGGACTGCGCACGTCTTCTGGACGATCCGGCGCCGCACGCGCGCCGCCTGCGAAAGCCGGCCGATGGTCACAAGTACACCTCGGGTCATGTGCTGACACTTGCGGGTGGGGCGGGGCGGACGGGGGCGGGCCGCCTGGCGGCGCGAGGGGCGTTGCGTATCGGTGCGGGGCTGGTGACGGTGGCCGCGCCGGACGCGGCGATACCGGAGGCGGCCGCACACCTGACCGCGATCATGCTGCGCCGGTGCGACGATGCCGACGCACTGACCGAGCTGTTGCGGGACACGCGGTTCAACGCAGTTTGCTTGGGCCCGGCTCTGGGGGCCGATGCACGCGGGGCCGGGCTGCTCCGTGCTGTACTGGATAGCGGTCGGCCCGCGGTGCTGGATGCGGATGCGCTGAGCCTGCTGGCCGGGGACAGGAATTTGCGCGACATGGTGCACGGGCGCTGTGTCCTGACGCCCCACATGGGCGAGTTCGCGCGGCTTTTCCCGGAGCTTTCCGCGCAATTGGCCATGCCGCCAGTGCGCGGTCCGGCGCTTTCGAAGATGGACGTCGCGCGGCGCGCCGCGGCGAAGACAGGTGCCGTGGTCCTCATCAAGGGGCCCGACACGGTGATCGCGTCCCCCGACGGCGGCTGTACGATCAGCGCGGCCGTTTACGAGCGCGCGGTACCCTGGTTGGCGACGGCGGGGGCCGGGGATGTGCTGGCTGGAATGATCGCGGGACTTTTGGCCCGCGGTCTGGCGCCGATGGCCGCCGCAGAAACCGCCGCATGGCTGCATGTGGAAGCGGCCCGCGCCTTTGGACCAGGTCTTGTCGCGGAGGATTTGCCTGAAATGTTGCCGAAGGTATTCCGTGAACTCGGGCTGTGACGGCGACCGAATTGCGCGCCTGCAGCGCACGCCTTTTCGTGCGCCGCCCGTGCCGGGCGGCGTTCGACTATTTGGGCCAAGAAAAAGTCGGGCGCTGGTGCGCGGGGTGATCGTTACGCCATTAGTTCCCTGTCGTAGGATGCGACACACGAGGGTGCAGCGCGGCGGCGAAGGGCAGAGCGGTCGTGCCGGATCGCGGGGTCGGTCAAAGCGTGGAGCGTCTGCTGGCGAACCCAGGGAAAAGCTCCGGAAACGGACGCTTTCCGGCGCGCTTTTTCCGCTCGCATCCGCTGCGGTGCTTTGCTAGAAGGACGCGGATTTTACGGGGGCGGTCCGGTGCGTCACGGGCGGCCCTCGCGGCTTTAGCGGGTGTGGCGGAACTGGTAGACGCACCAGATTTAGGTTCTGGCGCCGCAAGGCGTGGGGGTTCAAGTCCCTCCACCCGCACCAGGAACGAATGAAAAGGACGAAAACATGCAGGTCACCGAGACCCTCAATGACGGCCTCAAGCGCGGCTACACGATCACCGTGAGCGCTGCCGAGCTGGACGAGAAGGTCAACGAGAAACTCGCCGAGGCCCGGCCCCAGATCGAGATGAAGGGGTTCCGCAAGGGCAAGGTGCCGATGCCGCTTTTGAAAAAGCAGTTCGGCCAGCGCGTCATGGGCGAGGTCATGCAGGAGACCATCGATGGCGCGATGAACGCCCACTTCGAGGAGACCGGTAACCGTCCCGCGCTGCAGCCCGAGGTCAAGATGGTGGGCGAGGACTGGAAAGAGGGCGATGACGTCGTGGTCGAGATGACCTACGAAGCGCTGCCCGATATCCCCCAGCCGGACCTCAAGTCGCTGAAGCTGGAAAAGCTGGTGGTCAAGGCGGGCGATGCCGAGATCGACGAGGCGCTGGGCAAGCTGGCCGAGAGCGCGCAGAACTTCGAAGATCGGCGCAAGGGCTCCAAGGCGAAGGATGGCGACCAGGTCGTGATCGATTTCGTCGGCAAGCTGGGCGAGGAGCCTTTCGAGGGCGGCGCGGCCGAGGATTACCCGCTGGTGCTGGGGTCGCAGAGCTTCATCCCCGGTTTCGAGGATCAATTGGTCGGGGCCAAGGCCGGTGAAGAGGTCACCGTTACCGTGACTTTCCCCGAGAATTACGGTGCGGAGAAGCTGAAGGGCCAGGAAGCGACCTTTGACGTGACCGTCAAGGCGGTGAAGGCGCCGAAGCCCGCTGAGATCGATGACGAACTGGCCAAGCAGTTCGGCGCCGAGGATCTGGACGCGCTGAAGAAGACGGTGGCCGAGCGGCTGGAAGGCGAGTTCGGCGGTGCGGCCCGTGCCGTGATGAAACGTGCGCTGCTGGACGTGCTGGATGAGAAGGTCAGTTTCGACCTGCCGCCGAGCCTGGTGGAGGCTGAGGCCAAGCAGATCGCGCACCAGCTGTGGCACGAGGAGCACCCGGAGGTGCACGACCATAACCATGGCGAGATCGAGCCGACCGAAGAGCACCAGAAGCTGGCCGAGCGTCGGGTGAAGCTGGGGCTTCTGCTGGCCGAGATCGGGCGCAAGGCCGAGGTCAGCGTTTCCGACAACGAGATGACCCAGGCCGTGATGGCCCAGGCGCGGCAATATCCGGGCCAGGAACAGCAGTTCTTCGAGTTCGTGCGCCAGAACCAGGCGCTGCAGCAGCAGATCCGCGCGCCCATTTTCGAGGACAAGGTCGTCGATTACATCTTCGAACTGGCCGACGTGACGGAGAAGGAAGTTTCGAAGGCCGATCTGGAAAAGGCGGTCGAGAAGCTGGAAGAGGAATGAGCGCACCCAAGTCGCGTTAGGGATTTCGAGGGCCGTCCGGTTGGGCGGCCCTTTTCTTTATGGCGGTGCGCAGTTGGCCAAACAGGGGGTGGTCAATGGAGCGTCGATGACGGCGCATGCCGCAGCCTGGTGCGGTAGGCATGATCAACGCGCGCCATGTTCTTTCAGGAAATCGCGCCAAGGTGCCTGATCCCGGATGAGCGTCGGTGGGGCGCTGCGCGCCGGCACGGCGATCGAAGGCATCCAGGAATAGCTCGGGCACATGACCGAGGGGGGACATGTGTCGCGCGGTCGAAGAGCAGGGCCCGGTCGATACTGGATCATCCGATTTGCATGGGCCGAGCGGCATGACAAAGGGGCCGCACCCGGACAGGATGCGACCCCTTGAAAACGGCTTGGCGTGGTGACGGATCAGTCCGCGCGGGGCTGTTCCTCGTTCGTGCCTTCGGTCTCGGCCACGTCGGCAAGGTTGTCGTCTTCGGACGCGGCGGAGCCGATATCGTCGAACAGTTCGGCGATTTCGAACTCGGCGGCGGCCTCTTCCTCGGCGGCCAGTTCCTGGATCGACTTGCCCGAGGCCTGCAGTTCGGCCTCTTCGGTCGAGCGGGCGACGTTCACCTTGACGGTGACCTCGACCTCGGGGTGCAGCGTCACGGTGACATCATGCAGGCCGAGTTCCTTGATCGGACTGATCAGGACGACCTGCTTGCGGTCGACCGAGAACCCCTCTTCGGTTGCGGCATCGGCCACGTCGCGGGTGGTGACCGACCCGTAGAGGGCACCCGAATCCGAGGCCGAGCGAATCACGACGAATTGCTGACCGTCGAGCTTGCCGGCCAGAGCCTCGGCCTCTTTCTTGGTTTCGAGGTTGCGCGCCTCGAGTTGGGCCTTGTCGGCCTCGAACCGGGCGATATTGGCCTCGTTCGCGCGCAGCGCCTTGCCCTGCGGCAGCAGGAAGTTGCGGGCGTAACCGTCCTTGACGTTGACGACTTCGCCCATCTGGCCAAGCTTGGCCACGCGTTCCAGAAGGATAACTTGCATGTCGCTTGCTCCTTACTTCACGGCGTAGGGAAGAAGAGCGAGGAAACGCGCGCGCTTGATCGCACGGGAGAGTTCACGCTGTTTCTTGGCCGAGACGGCGGTGATGCGCGAGGGGACGATCTTGCCCCGCTCGGAGATGTAACGCTGCAGCAGGCGGGTGTCCTTGTAGTCGATCTTGGGCGCGTTATCGCCCGAGAAGGGACAGACCTTGCGGCGGCGGAAAAACGGTTTTGCGGCCATGGTTTGGGCTCCTTTGCTCAGGCTGGATCAGCGACGCTCGCGGCGGTCGCCGCGTTCTTCGCGTTTCTGCATCTGGACCGACGGGCCCTCGGCGTGTTCGTCGACCTTGATGGTCAGCACGCGCATCACGTCGTCATGCAGCCGCATCAGGCGCTCCATCTCCTGGACGGCCGGCGCCGGGGCGTCGGTGCGCAGGAAGGCGTAGTGGCCCTTGCGGTTCTTGTTGATCTTGTAGGCCATCGTCTTGACGCCCCAGTACTCGTGGTCGACGAGCTTGCCGCCGTTATCCGCAAGAATGGTGCCGAAATGTTCGATAAGGCCCTCGGCCTGCGCGTTGGACAAGTCCTGGCGCGCGATGAACACATGCTCGTAAAGCGGCATGGTCTCTCCAGTTCTGTTTCGGGTGCGCTTCAAAGGGCGGGGCCTATGGTCTTCCGCGTCCCGCCCACGAGAGGCCGCACCGATCACGTTCGTCGCGGAAGACCTGCGCCTTATACAGAGCCGCGCGCATGATGCAAGCCCGGCGCCATGCCCGCCGGTCCGTGCGCCGGTGTTGCCCGGCCCCTGCCGCACATGGCCCGAGACGGTGGCCCGCTCTGGTATATCGCCAAGTGCACCGCTAGGCTCGCGCGCGATACCGTCCCGGGGCTGGCCATGTTGAGACTGTTTTCAAGGCGTCCGATCACCAGGATCGGCCTGACGCCGCCCGCACCGACGCCTGATCGCGCGGGTGTGGCGGTTGTGCTGATCGTGCGCGACGAAGAACGTCATATCGGCGAATGGGCGGGATTTCATCGTGATGCGGGCGCGGCCCATTTCGTCGTCTACGACAACGGATGCCGGGACGCGACGATTCCGCGGCTGACGCGGGCGCTGGGCGAGAAGTTGACGGTGATCCCCTGGCACCAGCGGCTGACCGATGCGGGCACCGGGCGCGAGATCCATAACCAGGTCCTGGCCTATGCCCACGCGATGCGGAATTTTGGCGGGCGGTTCCGGTGGATGGCCTGCATCGACGCCGACGAGTTTCTGGTGCCGAAGCGCGCGACGAGCCTGGACGCGGCGCTGGCACATCTGGGCGATATCCCCTCGGTGACGTTGCCGTGGCACAATTTCGGCCGATGCGGCCATGTGGATCCGCCCGAAGGCGGCATCGTCGCGAACTTCACCCGCCGTGCAGCTGATCCGATGAGCGGCGCGCGGGGGGTGACGAATTTCAAGACGCTGGTCGACGCGACGCGGGTTACCGCGCTGAAAGTGCACAGCGTCGAGATCGACGGGCAGGGCGTGACCTGGAATGATCGGGGCGAAAGGACGACCCTGAAGGGGCGGTTCGAACGCGGTTTCTACTCGGCCGATCATTTGCAGCTGAACCACTATTATGCCCGGTCCGAGGCCGAACTTGCCGCCAAGATCGCGCGGGGATCGAACCAACGTGTCGAGGCGGCGCGCCACGCCGCGCGGGTGCGGCGCAACGTGGCGAATATCGAGGCCAACGAAGTCGAGGACCGCGTGGCGCCCGACTTCCTGGACCGGCTGCGCGGCAGGCCGTCGCCTGTCGTTTCCTGCGACTTGTGAACCCTGACCGTAGCCGATAGACCCTCCGGAAATCGTCGAGGGAGTAGTATGCCTATGCGTGCATTCGTGTTTCCGGGCCAGGGGGCGCAGACCATCGGGATGGGCCGGGCGCTGGCCGACGCCTACCCGCAGGCCCGCGCGGTGTTCGAAGAAGTTGACGACGCGCTGGGCGAAAAGCTGTCGGCGCTGATCTGGGAGGGCGAGCAGGAGGCCCTGACACTGACCCGGAACGCCCAGCCCGCGCTGATGGCGACATCCATGGCGGCGATGGCGGCGCTGGGGGCCGAGGGCGTGACGGTGACGGCAGCGAGTTTCGTGGCCGGGCACTCGCTGGGCGAATACTCGGCGCTTTGTGCGGCGGGGGCGATCAGCCTTGCCGATACCGCGCAGCTTTTGCGGGTGCGCGGCGAGGCGATGCAGGCGGCGGTCGGGGTTGGCGAGGGCGCGATGGCGGCGATCCTTGGCCTTGATCTTGGCGCCGTGCAACAGGTCGCCGCGGACGCGGCCGAGGGCCAGGTGGTACAGGCGGCCAATGACAACGACCCCGGCCAGGTGGTGATCTCGGGCCACAAGGCGGGAGTCGAACGCGCCGTTGCGCTGGCGCAGGAGAGAGGCGCGAAACGCGCCGTGATGCTGCCGGTTTCCGCGCCATTCCACTGTGCGCTGATGGAACCGGCGGCCCAAGTGATGGCCGAACGTCTGGCCGATGTGACAATCGACGCGCCGCTGGTTCCGGTCGTGGCGAACGTGCGGGCCCAAGCGGTCAGCGACCCCGTCGAGATCCGCGCGCTGTTGGTCGAACAGGTCACGGGCGTGGTCCGCTGGCGCGAGTCCGTCGCTTGGATGGCGTCCGAGGGTGTTGGCGAAATCTGGGAAATCGGTGCGGGCAAGGCCCTTTCCGGGATGGTCCGTCGGATCGCCCGAGAGGTCGTCTCGCGCCAGGTCGGCACGCCCGAAGAGGTGACGGCGGCCGTGGAAAGCATGAGCTGAGGAGACGAGATGTTCGATCTGAGCGGAAAATGCGCGCTGGTGACCGGCGCCTCGGGGGGGATTGGTGGCGAGATCGCGCGCGCGCTGCATGCGCAGGGCGCGACGGTTGCTTTGTCCGGCACGCGGGAGGATCCGCTGAAGGTGCTGGCCGCGGATCTGGGCGAGCGCGCGCATGTTCTGCCCTGCGACCTTTCGGACCCCGCGGCCGTCGACGCGCTGCCCGGCCGGGCGGTCGAGGCAATGGGCGGGCTGGACATCCTGGTGAACAACGCGGGCATCACCCGCGATACCCTGTTCATGCGGCTCAAGGATGACGACTGGCAGGCGGTGATCGACGTCAACCTGACGGCGGCGATGCGCCTGTGCCGCGGGGCGCTTCGCGGCATGATGAAGGCGCGCTGGGGGCGGATCGTCAACATCACCTCGGTGGTGGGAACGACGGGCAACCCGGGGCAGGCGAATTACTGCGCGGCCAAGGCGGGGCTGGTGGGCATGTCGAAGTCGCTGGCCCAGGAAGTCGCGGCGCGCGGCATCACGGTGAACTGCGTCGCGCCCGGGTTCATCGAAACGGCGATGACCGACAAGCTGACCGAGGAGCAGAAGGCCGGCATCCTGGGCGCGGTGCCGATGGCCGCGATGGGCACACCTGCCGATATCGCCGCCGCGGTGGTCTATCTGGCCAGCGCCGAAGCGGGCTATGTGACCGGCGCGACGCTGCACGTGAACGGTGGAATGGCGATGGTCTGAGCCGCGCGATAGTGGCGCGGCGAGGAGCCTTGGGGCGGCCGTGAGCCTGCGACGGGAAAGCGTTTGCCTTGGGTAAGTGATGTGTTATAGGCGGCGCGAGTTCGTCGGGGGGGTTCCCCGCGCTTGCCGGTTCTCCGCCCGCGCGGGGACAGACGCGGCCCCTCGTGGCCAACAGCAATAAGACGGGCGCGCTGCCTGAACAAAGTGAGGAACAGATATGAGCGACATCGCGGATCGCGTTAAGAAGATCGTCGTCGAGCACCTGGGCGTCGAAGAGGACAAGGTGACCGAGAACGCCTCGTTCATCGACGATCTGGGCGCGGACAGCCTGGACACGGTCGAGTTGGTGATGGCTTTCGAAGAAGAGTTCGGCATCGAGATCCCGGACGATGCGGCCGAGACCATCCAGACCTTTGGCGACGCGGTGAAGTTCATCCAGGAAGCCTCGTGAGATTGACGGCACCCCTCACACTGTGATTGGAACGGCGCCCCTGGGGCGCCGTTCGTCTTTTCGGAGGCGGGCGTCTTGGCAGGAAGGCTGCGAGGCTGGGAAAGACAGCGCTGGACCAGCTTTGGATTGTCGGCATCCGAACCCAAATGTGCACCATGCGGCGAGAATACGGCGCGGTTTCTGAGGGCTGTCATCTGCTGTCGTCAGCATGGCCGGATGTGGATCGAACATGGAATCATGCGGCTAGGAGCGCTCGAGGGCGGCGGTATACGTTTGGTAGTCACTGAACACGCGGTTGAATTCTGCCTGCTCGACAAACTCCGAAAGGGCGAGGCCGCTGGAACGGGAATGTGACGATGCGATGCGGGGGTAACCGGCGCCGGCCGGCCCGCAATACGCACCGCATCTGCGATTTGATGGGCACGTCGCGCCGAGGCTTGCTGCCCATAAGGTCAAGTTCGAGGACCATGTTTTCGGCCGGCAAGCTGGTCCCTGTGGGGTGTGACGCAGCGCCGATGCCGGTGCGGTTGCGCGTATCTTTCCGGAACAAGGCACCGCTACCTGGGGCGCGCGCGACTTGCCGAGGCCGGTCGAACCGCTGTATCAGGGCGCCGAACAAGGGCTTAGGGCTAGAACGAGGAGGGGCGCATGCGTCGAGTGGTGGTGACCGGGCTGGGGATGGTGTCCCCGCTGGCCTGCGGTGTCGAGGAAACCTGGACGCGTCTCATCGAGGGGCAATCGGGCATCGGTCCGATCAGCCGGTTCGACGCATCGCGCGTGGCGACCACCTATGCCGCCGAAATCCCGTTCGGCGACGGGACCGGCGGCACGTTCAATCCCGACGACTGGATGGAGCCCAAGGAACGGCGCAAGGTGGATGATTTCATCCTGTACGGCATGGCAGCGGCGACGCAGGCGGTCAAGGACTCCGGCTGGGAACCCGTCACCGAGGAAGAACGCGAGCGCACCGGCGTCATGATCGGGTCGGGCATCGGCGGGCTGTCGGCGATCGCCGATACTGCGGTGCTGCTGCAGGAAAAGGGACCGCGGCGGGTGTCGCCTTTCTTCATCCCGTCCGCGCTGATCAACCTGGCCTCGGGGCAGGTGTCGATCCGGTTCGGTTTCAAGGGGCCGAACCATGCGGTGGTAACCGCCTGTTCGACCGGAGCGCACGCCATCGGCGATGCCGCGCGGCTGATCCAGTGGGGCGATGCCGACGTCATGGTGGCGGGTGGAGCGGAAAGCCCGATCTCGGAAATCGGGATCGCCGGGTTCAACGCCTGCAAGGCGCTATCGACGAAACGGGGCAACGATCCGCAATTGGCCTCGCGGCCCTGGGATGCGGACCGGGACGGTTTCGTGATGGGCGAGGGCGCGGGCGTCGTCGTTCTTGAGGAATACGAGCACGCGAAGGCGCGTGGTGCGAAAATCTACGCAGAGATCCTGGGCTATGGGCTGTCGGGCGATGCCTATCATATTACCGCGCCGTCCGAGGATGGCGACGGCGGCTATCGGTCGATGCAAGCGGCGTTGAAACGGGCCGGCATGACGCCCGCCGACATCGACTATATCAATGCGCATGGCACCTCGACGATGGCCGACACGATCGAACTGGGCGCGGTCGAGCGGTTGTTGGGCGATGCGGTCGATACGGCGACGATGTCGTCCACCAAGTCCTCGGTCGGGCATCTTCTGGGCGCGGCGGGTGCGGTCGAGGCGATCTTCTGCATCCTGGCCATGCGTGACCAGGTGGCGCCGCCCACGCTGAACCTCGACACGCCGCCCGAGGGCGTGCGGCTGGACCTGGCGCCCAAGGTGGCGAAGAAACGCGAGATCGGGGTGGTTCTGTCCAACTCGTTCGGGTTCGGGGGCACGAATGCGACGCTGATCATGGGGCGTGGTGACCTCTGATGTGGCGATCCATCGCCTCGAACGCGCTGACGCTTTTTATCGTGCTGTTCCTGTTGGCGGGTGGCGGGCTTATCTGGGGGCAACGCCAGTATACCGGCCCCGGCCCACTGGAAGAGCCGATTTGCCTTCGTGTCGAGCCCGGCTCGACGATGGGGCGTGTTTCCCGCCAGCTTGGCGACGAGGGGGCGATTTCGAATTCGACGATCTTCCGGCTGGGGGCGAAATACACCGAGAAATCCAGCTTGCTGAAAGCCGGCAGCTTTCTCGTGCAGCCTGGCGCGTCGATGGAGGAGATCGTCGACATCGTGACCCGCGGCGGCCGGTCGACCTGTGGAACCGAACTGAATTTCCGTATCGGCATCGTCAGTGCCGAGGTGCAGTTGCGCGAGTTGGACCCGGCGACGAGCCGTTATGTCGAGGTGATGGCCTTTGACCCGGCGGCCGGGGAAATTCCGCAGGACTACGCCGAGAAGCGCGCGGCACCGGATCTGCGCTTTCGGGTGACGCTGGCCGAGGGCGTGACAAGCTGGCAGGTGGTCGAGGAACTGAAGGCGGCCGATTTCTTGAACGGAGACCTTGTCGAGCTGCCCCCTGAGGGCAGCCTGGCGCCGGACAGTTACGAAGTGTCCGAAGGCATGCGGCGGGACGAATTGGTGGCCGAGATGCAGGAGCGTCAGTCGAAGATTCTGGAAGACCTCTGGGCGCGCCGGGCGGATGGCCTGCCGATCGAAACGCCGGAGCAGGCGCTGGTCCTGGCCTCGATCGTCGAAAAGGAAACCGGGGTACCGGAAGAACGCCGCCAGGTGGCCAGCGTTTTCGTGAATCGTTTGCGGCAAGGGATTCGGCTGCAGACGGACCCGACGGTGATCTACGGCCTTACGGAAGGCAGGGCACCGCTGGGACGTGGCATCCGTCAAAGCGAATTGCGCCGCGAAACGCCGTGGAACACCTATGTGATCGATGGTCTGCCGCCAACGCCGATCGCCAATCCGGGCCGGGCCTCGATCGAGGCGGCGCTCAACCCCGATAGCACGGATTACCTGTTCTTTGTGGCCGATGGGACGGGGGGGCACGCTTTTGCCGAAACCCTGGCCGAGCATAACGAGAACGTGGCCCGCTGGCGCCGGATCGAGGCAGAGCGGCAGGAGGGGGTTCAGTAGGCTTCTGTTAACTATTTGTTTACAATAAACTTCTTGACTCTGCGAGCGGTCTGGCGTATACCTTCAGGCAAGCTGGAAGACATGGGATTGGCGGCCCGGGGATACTCCCCGAGGCCGCCTTTTTCGTGCCTTCGCCTGCGACGGGGGTCAGCGAGGCAATCAGGCAAGGACGGCATGGCAACACTAGAAGCCCCGCAAGCGGAAGACGCAGGGGTCCGGGCGGTGCTCGAAGAAGCCGAGGAGCACTACAGGCGCACCATCCGGGCCTTGAATGACATCATAGAAGAAGTTGAGGCAGGCAACACCGAGCGCGCGCGCGCGCTTCGGGGCGCGCTTTCGGATCTTGGAAAGGCGGTCCAGACCGCGTTCGACGAAAGGTTACGAGTTGACAAGCTTCTCCGGCAGGAATCGGGTGGCACCCGCGAGCATACCCTCGACCTCGTCACGGCACGCCTTGAGGTCGGGCGCCGACTGGATCGCCTGCGCACCACGCGAGGAACAGACGGCCTTCCTTGAAAGCCTGGATGACGGGGCGTTGCTCGCGTTGCCCTTTCTTTTCGAGTTTTGGGCGTTGCCGCACCAGTTGCCGCCAGAGGGCGATTGGCGTTGCTGGGTCGTCCTCGGCGGGCGCGGCGCGGGAAAGACACGCGCGGGTGCAGAGTGGGTTCGATCCGAGGTGGAGGGGGCCAGGCCACTTGATCCTGGGCGGTCCCGGCGGGTGGCACTGGTGGGTGAAACCGTCGACCAGGCCCGCGAGGTGATGATCTTCGGCGAAAGCGGTCTGATGGCCTGTTCGCCACCCGATCGTCGCCCGCGCTGGGAAGCGACGCGTCATCGGCTGGTCTGGCCGAATGGGGCGGTCGCGCAGGTCTTCTCGGCACATGATCCGGAAAGCCTGCGCGGGCCGCAATTCGACGCGGCCTGGGCCGATGAGCTGGCGAAGTGGAAGAAAGCCGAGGAGACATGGGACATGCTGCAGTTCGGTCTGCGGCTGGGACCGTCGCCGCGGCAATGCATCACGACGACGCCGCGTAACGTGGCGATATTGCGATCGATCCTGTCGAACCCGATGACGGTCGTCAGCCACGCGCCGACCGAGGCGAACCGCGCGAACCTCGCCGCGTCGTTTCTGGAGGCGGTACGCACCCGGTATGCCGGCACACGGCTGGGCCGCCAGGAACTGGACGGCGTGTTATTGGAGGAATCCGATGGCGCGCTTTGGACGCTTGCGCAGATCGAGACGGCAAGGATCGACGCCGCCCCGCCGCTGGACCGGATCGTGGTGGCGGTCGACCCGCCGGTCAGCGGGCACGGCAATTCGGATGAATGCGGGATCGTGGTCGTGGGGGCCCAGACCGAGGGGCCGCCGCAGGAGTGGCGGGCCGTCGTTCTGGAGGATGCCAGCTTGGCCGGAGTGGCACCCACGGTGTGGGCGCAGGCCGCGATCGAGGCGATGGAACGCTTTGGTGCCGACCGTCTGGTGGCAGAGGTCAACCAGGGTGGAGACCTGGTCGAGACGGTGATCCGTCAGCTTGATCCGCTGGTGCCGTTCCGAGGGGTTCATGCCTCGCGCGGGAAGGCGGCCCGGGCCGAGCCCGTCGCCGCGCTTTACGAGCAGGGCCGGGTGAACCACCTGCGCGGACTTGAGGCGCTGGAAGATCAAATGTGCCGGATGACGGCGCGCGGTTTCGACGGGCGGGGCAGTCCCGACCGCGTTGACGCGTTGGTCTGGGCGATCCACGAACTGATGATCGCACCGGCCGCCCATTGGCGCAGGCCACGGGTGCGGAGCCTGTAGGGCGCCGCCGAAGACAGTCAGACCGGCCGCGACGAAGTGGCCGTTTCACCGATGAGGTCCGGCCGCGGCAATCCCGCGGCACGGGCCTTTTTCTTGGGCCCTGGACGGGCAGCGACAGCGAAACCGGAGGAGCTTAGCCCATGAAGTTCAACATTTTCCGCAGTGCGGAGCGGGTGGTGCCCGAGGCGAAGGCATCGGCCACGGGGCCGGTGATCGCATGGTCGGGCGCCGGCCGCGTGGCGTGGAGCCCGCGGGATGCCGTTTCGTTGACCCGCAACGGGTTCATCGGCAACCCGGTGGGGTTTCGGGCGGTGAAGTTGATCGCGGAAGCAGCGGCTGCGCTGCCGCTCGTCTGCCGCGATGCGGACCGGCGCTACGAGACGCATCCCGTGATCGAATTGGTCGGTCGGCCGAACCCCGCGCAGGGGCGGGCCGAGCTTTTCGAGGCGCTTTACGGCCAGCTTTTGCTTTCGGGTAACGCCTATCTCGAGGCGGTCGGCGGCGAAGGTGGTCTGCCGTTCGAACTGCACGTCCTGCGGTCGGACCGGATGCATATCGTGCCAGGCCGTGACGGCTGGCCGGTGGCCTACGATTACGTGGTCGGAGGGCGCAAGCACCGTTTCGACATGACGGTGGCGGCGCCGCCGATCTGCCATATCAAGGCTTTCCATCCGCAGGACGACCATTACGGGCTGTCGCCGATGCAGGCCGCAGCAACCGCGATCGACGTGCATAACTCTGCCTCGCGCTGGTCCAAGGCGTTGCTTGACAATGCTGCGCGGCCCTCTGGGGCGATCGTCTATCGGGGATCGGACGGCAACCAGTCGCTTAGCGAAGACCAGTATGCGCGCCTGCAGGACGAGATGCTGGCCTATCACCAGGGCGCGGCCAACGCCGGAAGGCCGATGCTATTGGAGGGCGGTCTGGATTGGAAGCCGATGGGCTTTTCGCCATCGGATATGGAATTCCACCGCACCAAGGAGGCCGCCGCGCGCGAGATCGCGACCGCGTTCGGGGTGCCGCCGATGATGCTGGGGATCCCTGGCGATGCGACCTATGCCAACTACCAGGAGGCCAACCGCGCCTTTTACAGGCTGACGGTTTTGCCGCTGGTGGCGAAGGTCGCGGGCGCGGTAGCGGATTTCCTGTCCCGTTTCACCGACGACGCGGTGCAGTTGCGCCCGGATCTTGACCAGGTTCCGGCGCTGGCCGCCGAGCGTGATGCGCAATGGGCGCGTATCGCGGCGGCCGATTTTCTGACCGAGGACGAGAAACGCGCGCTCCTCGGCCTACCGGCACGGCCGGAGGACGCATGAAACCCCCGGCCGAACGGTCGGGCTCCAGGTTTCTCTATGCGCCATTCGAAGTGGCGAACGCGCGGATCGACGCCAATGAGCGGGTCTGGGAGGAGCGCTGGACAGCGCTCGAGTTCCGTCTGGTGCGGATCGAGACCGCGCTTGAACGGTTGGAACGAAGGATGTGGCTGACCGTCTATGGCGTGGTGGCCGTGATCTTGACGGAAGGCGTGGCCTCGCTGGTGACGGCCGCGCCCTGAAAGGGGAGTTCGCATGATCGGATACGACACGGAAGTCGGGCTGGAGCGCAAGTTCTGCCAGCCGGACGCGCCACTGGCGCTGGGCGAAGGCGCGGCAATCGAGGGTTATGCCTCGCTGTTCGGCGCGACCGACCAGGGGGGGGACGTGGTGCAGGCGGGGGCCTATTCGGGCTGCCTCAAGCGGATGGCGGCCGAGGGGCGTCGGGTCAAGATGCTGTGGCAGCATGATCCGACGCAGCCGATCGGCATCTGGGACGAGGTCCGGGAGGACGGGCGCGGCCTGTACGTGAAGGGGCGCCTTCTGACCGAGGTGGCTCGGGCACGCGAGGCGGCGGCATTGATCGCGGCCGGCGCGCTCGACGGGCTTTCCATTGGCTATCGCACCAAGCGAGCCGAACGGGATGCAAGCGGGCGCCGGCTCCTCGCCGAGCTGGAGCTTTGGGAAGTGTCGCTGGTGACTTTCCCGATGCTTGCCGATGCGCGGGTGGGCGCCAAGGCGGAGGAAACCGCCGAGGCGCTTTTTCGTGAGTTGGCGGAGGCCTTTTCGGGCGCCCGCCACGTTTTGGCCGAGGGCTGAGTGCCGAAGGCCGCAAGGACCGATCTCAACAAGGACGGACAAGCGACATGACCGAGACCGAGACCAAGTCCGGCGGGAGCCAAGCCCCGGCGGTGGAAGTGAAACAGGCTCTGAACTCGTTCCTGAGTGATTTCAGGGAGTTCCAGGCCGACGTGAAATCCAGACTGCAACAACAGGAAGAGCGACTGACCATGCTGGACCGGAAATCCCAACTGAATGGTGCCGCGCGTCGTCCCGCGCTGTCCCATTCCGCCGATTTCGATGCGCCGCACAAGAAGGCCTTTGCGGCCTACCTGCGCAACGGCGATGACGACGGCCTGCGTGGCCTTGAACTTGAGGGCAAGGCGCTCGGCACCTCGGTCGCGGCAGAGGGCGGCTACCTGGTCGATCCCGAGACCTCGGAAGCGATCAAGACGGTGCTGAAATCGACCGCCTCGATCCGCTCGATCGCACAGGTCGTGACTGTCGAGTCGACTTCCTACGATGTGCTGGTGGACCACACGGATATCGGCTCGGGCTGGTCCACGGAAACCGCTAACCAGGTCGAGACCGACACCCCCCAGATCGAGCGCGTTTCGATCCCGCTTCACGAGCTGTCTGCCATGCCCAAGGCCAGCCAGCGACTGCTGGACGACTCGGCGTTCGATATCGAGGGCTGGCTTGCGGAACGCATCGCCGACAAGTTCGCCCGCGCCGAAGCCGCCGCCTTCATCGCCGGAGACGGTGTGGACAAACCGAAGGGGTTCCTGTCGCATCCCCATGTTGCCGAAAGCGCCTGGGCCTGGGGCCGCCTCGGATACGTTGCGACCGGCATGGAGGGCGATTTCGACGCGGTATCGCCCTCGGATGCGATCCTCGACCTCGTTTATTCGCTGGGTGCCGAATACCGGGCGGGGGCGAGCTTCGTGATGAATTCGCGCACCGCGGGTGCTGTGCGCAAGATGAAGGATGCCGATGGCCGCTTCTTGTGGTCGGACGGGTTGGCCGCGGGCGAACCCGCACGCCTTTTGGGGTATCCGGTGCTGATCGCGGAGGACATGCCCGACATCGCCCCCGATGCCACTGCCATCGCCTTCGGCAATTTCCAGGCGGGCTATACCGTCGCCGAACGACCGGATCTGCGGGTGCTGCGCGATCCGTTCTCGGCCAAGCCGCATGTCCTGTTCTACGCGACCAAGCGCGTGGGCGGCGACGTGAGCGATTTCGCCGCGATCAAGCTGCTGAAGTTCTCGGCCTCCTGATGGTCTGACCGAGACGCCGTCCCCGGATGTGCCGGGGGCGGTTTGGCGCGCGCCGGGGCTTGTCCGGTCCGTCCAGCTGTTCCCTCCGTCGGGGTGGGTCGGGACGGCGCGCGCCAGCACTGCGCGGGGGATAAGCGGAGAGACCATGACATGATGCTGATCGAGCAGACGACGGTGCCGGCCACGGCGCTGCCTCTGGACCGGTTCAAGGCCCACCTTCGCCTGGGAACGGGTTTTACCGAGGACGGGGCCGAGGATGCGCTGTTGGAGGCGTTCCTGCGGGCCGCGATGGCGGCGATCGAGGGACGCACGGCCAAGGTCATCCTGACGCGGAGCTTTACCTGGGGGGTCTACAACTGGCGCGACGGCTCGCGCGAGACGCTGCCGGTCGCGCCGGTGACACGGATCGCAGAACTGAGAGTCGTGGACCGGCACGGAACGGTCTGCCCTTGCGATCCGTCGAGTTACCGGCTGGAACGCGACACCCATTTCCCCCGCCTGGCCGCGGCCGGGACGCTGCTGCCGTCGATCCCTCCGGGCGGTACGGCCGAAGTCGATTTCGATGCGGGGTTCGGTCCGAGTTGGGACAGTGTGCCGCCGGATTTGGGCCAGGCGGTGTTCCTGTTGGCCGCCCACTATCACGAGAACCGGCACGAGGCGGCGTTGGGCGAGGGCCATATGCCATTCGGGGTTCTGGCGCTGATCGAGCGCTGGCGGCGGATGCGTCTGACCGCGGGGGGCGCCACATGAAGCGGCCGCCGATTCTGAACCGCCGCCTTGTCCTGGAGGCGCCCGAGCGGGCACCGGATGGCGCCGGTGGCTATGTCGAGACCTGGATTGAACGCGGAGTCCTTTGGGCCGAAATCAGCCCTCGCACCGGCGGAGAGCGCGCGGGCGAAGAGCTTACGCTGGCGCGGGTGCCCTATCGCATCATCGTGCGGGGTGCGCCCGCCGGCGCCGAAGCACGCCCCGCGCCCGGACAGCGGTTTCGCGAGGGCGCGCGGCTGTTTCAGATCCGTGCCGTGACCGAAGCGGATGCGCGGGGCCATTACCTGACCTGCTTTGCCGAAGAGGAGATCCCGGCATGAGCTATGGTGCGGCGGCCGCCTTGCAGGCGGCGATCTACCAGCGGCTTGCGGGCGATGCCGCGTTGGCCGCGCTGGTCGGGGGCGCGATTTACGACGTGGTGCCTGCGGGGGAACTACCCGCCACCTATGTCAGCCTCGGCCCCGAGGACGCGCGCGATGCGTCCGACAAGACGGGCGAGGGTGCGCTGCATTACCTGACCATTTCGGTGGTCACCGTCGAGGCCGGCTTTGCCCAGGCCAAGGCAGCGGCGGGGGCGATTTCCGACGCGCTTGTCGGTGCGCCGTTGACACTCACCCGCGGCACGCTGGTCGGGCTTTGGTTCGACAGGGCCCGCGCTCGCCGCGTCGGTGCCAAGGACGAGCGCCGGATCGACCTGCGCTTTGCCGCCCGGGTCGAGGACGACTGAAAATCTAATCTGGAGTGAGCGAAATGACGGCGCAGTATGGCAAGGACCTTCTGATCAAGCTTGACCTCGACGGGGCCGGGCAGTTCGAAACCATCGCGGGACTGAGGGCCACCCGCATCAGCTTCAATGCCGAACAGGTGGACGTCACCAGCCTGGAGAGCGAGGGCGGTTGGCGCGAACTGCTGGCGGGTGCCGGGGTGAAATCGGCCTCGATCAGTGGCAGCGGCGTTTTCAAGGACGCAGAGACCGACGCACGCGCCCGGCAGGTTTTCTTCGATGCCGAGACGCCGCAGTTCCAGATCGTGATCCCTGCTTTCGGCGTGGTTTCGGGGCCGTTCCAGGTGGGCAGCCTGGAATATTCCGGCAGCCATAACGGCGAGGCCACCTACGAGCTGACGTTGGCCTCGGCCGGCTTGCTGACATTCACGGCGTTCTGATGATGGCCAATCCACATGCAGGAGAAGTTGCGCTGATCGTCGATGGTGAGCGCCGGGTGCTGAAGTTGACTCTCGGGGCGCTGGCAGAACTCGAGGCGGCAATGGGCGCGGACACGCTGGTGGCGCTGATCGAACGCTATGAGGACGGCACTTTCGCGACCCGCGATGTGCTGGCCTTGCTGCTTGCGGGGTTGAGAGGCGGCGGATGGGAGGGAACGCCCGCCGACCTGGCGCGTGCCGATATAGGCGGAGGACCGATCGCCGCGGCGCAGGCGGCCGCCCTGCTTCTGGCCCGCGCCTTCACGCTGCCCGAGGCGACCCATGGTGGGGTTTGACTGGGGCGCGCTGATGAAGGCCGGAATCAGGGGGCTTGGGCTGAGGCCTGCGGAGTTCTGGGCGCTGACACCGGCCGAGCTGATGCTGATGCTGGGTGCCGTCGGTGGCCCGGCACCCATGAGCCGCGCGCGGCTGGAAGAGCTCGCGCGCGCCTTTCCCGACAACAAGAAGGATCAAGGATAGGCCATGGCCCAGGCAGAAGATCTCGAGTCGTTCGAGGCGCAGATGGAAGCGCTGGAGACGACCCTAGGTGGCGCGCGGGGCACCGCCGCGGCCTTCGAACTGGAACTGGTGCGGATGCGCGAAAGCCTGACGCTGACCAATCGCGAGGTTGGCAGCCTTTCGCGGTCGATCGGCAGCGGGTTGAGGAGCGCCTTTGACGGGCTCGTCTTCGACGGGATGAAGCTTTCGGACGCGCTGAAATCCGTGGCCAATTCGATCGTCAACGCAACCTATTCCGCAGCGGTCAAGCCGGTTCAGAACCAGTTGGGCGGGCTGCTTGCAAGCGGGATCGAAGGTTTGGTGAACGCCGCCGTTCCCTTTGCTGGAGGCGGAGCTTTCACCCAGGGCAGGGTGATCCCTTTCGCAACCGGCGGCGTTATCGACCAGGCCACGATGTTCCCGATGCGCGGGGCCACCGGCCTGATGGGTGAGGCCGGTCCCGAGGCGATCATGCCACTGTCGCGCGGTTCCGACGGCCGGCTGGGTGTCCGGAGCGACGGTGCCAGCCGACCGGTTCAGGTCGTCATGAACATCTCGACGCCCGACGCGCAGGGTTTTGCCCGCAGCCAGAGCCAGATTGCTGCCGAGATGAGCCGACTGATCTCGCGTGGGCAGCGCAACCGATAATCCGGAGGATGATGCATGGGGTTTCACGAGGTCCGTTTCCCGGCCAACCTGAGCTTCGGCTCTGTCGGCGGGCCGGAGCGGCGCACCGAGATCGTGGCGCTTGCCAACGGTTTCGAGGAACGCAACACGCCCTGGGAACATGCACGCCGGCGCTATGATGCCGGCGTGGCCATGCGCTCGCTCGATGATATCGAGGCGCTTATTGCATTCTTCGAGGCGCGGCGCGGTCAACTGTACGGGTTCCGGTGGAAGGACTGGTCTGACTACAAGTCCTGCCCGCCCTCGCGTGAGCCGGCCTTCGACGACCACGTGATCGGGTATGGCGACGGGGCCGCGACGGCGTTCCAACTGACCAAGACCTATGTCTCGGGCGCAAATTCTTATGTGCGGCCGATCACCAAGCCCGTCGCGGGCAGTGTGAAGGTCGGCGTTGACGGTATCGCGCTGACCGAGGGCGTCGGCTTCGAGGTCGATACCACGACCGGGATGATCACGCTGGACACCGCGCCAGAATACGGGGCTGCGGTGACTGCAGGGTTTCAATTCGATGTCCCGGTACGCTTTGATACCGACCGGATCCAGACCTCGGTGGCAAGCTTCCGGGCCGGCGACGTGCCCTCGGTGCCGGTTGTGGAGGTTCGGGTCTGATGGCGATTTCCGACGAGATGCAGGCCCATCTGCTGGGCGGGGCAACGACGTTGGCGCGGGCCTGGGCGATCGACCGGCGTGATGGGGTGGTGCTGGGGTTTACCGACCATGACAGGAACCTTGCATTCGAAGGGATCACGTTCCGCGCCGAGACGGGGATGAGCGCGCGTGCACTCAGCCAGACCACGGGTCTGTCGGTGGACAATTCTGCCGCCGTAGGCGCGCTGAGTTCGGAGGCGATCACAGAGGATGACGTCGTGGCCGGGCGCTATGATGGCGCCGGGCTGCGTATCTGGCTCGTGAACTGGAACGATGTCGAGCAGAGGGTGCCGCTTTTCGTCGGTTGGCTGGGCGAGATATCGCGCGTGGGCGGCGGTTTCGAGGTCGAGATCCGCGGCCAGGCCGAGGCGCTGAACCAGCCGCAGGGGCGTGTCTACCAGATGCCGTGCTCGGCCGTTCTGGGGGATAAGGCCTGCGGTTTCGACACGACACGGCCTGGTTTTTCCGTACATCTGACGGCTGACAGGATCGACTCGCGCCGCATATTCCGGTTCGAGGATTTTTCGGGTTTCCTGCCGCGCTGGTTCGAAAATGGCCGTCTCGAGGTGACCTCGGGACCGGCGACCGGGCAGATCGGTGTCATCAAGGCCGACCGCGAAGAGAGTGGGGCCCGTGTCATCGAGCTTTGGTCCGAGCTCCGTGGCGCAGTCGCGCCGGGCGACACGATCCGGCTGGTCGCCGGATGTGACCGGACGGCCGCTTCATGCCGCTGGAAATTCAATAATTTCATGCGGTTTCGTGGTTTTCCCCACATCCCCGGCGAGGATTGGCTGATGAGCTATCCGTCCCAGTCCGGGGTCAATGATGGCGGGAGTCTGAATCGATGAGCAAGATGGGAGACCGTGCCGCCGAAGAGGCTCGGCGCTGGCGCGGCACGCCCTACCGCCACCAAGGGTCGATGCTGGGGGCCGGGGCCGATTGTCTCGGGCTGTTGCGCGGCGTTTGGCGCGCGCTTTACGGCACCGAACCCGAGCCGGTGCCCCCCTATACACCCGACTGGTCGGAACCTCAGGGTGAAGAGACGCTTTGGCAAGCGGCGCGACGGCATCTGGTCGAGAAGTCGATTGCGGATGAGGCTGTCGGTGACGTCATTCTTTTCCGGCTGCGCGATAGCGGCGTGGCGAAACACCTGGGCATCCAGGGCGACACGGGGCCGGGCGCGACGTTCATCCACGCCTATCACGGCCACGGCGTGGTCGAAAGCCCGCTCTCCGCCCCTTGGGCGCGGCGCATCGTGGCGCGGTTCGAATTTCCTGAAAGGACGTAACTTATGGCGACACTCGTTCTTTCCGCTGCCGGTGCGGCGGTGGGCTCGGCCTTTGGCGGGTCTGTCCTGGGACTGTCAAGCGCGGTGATCGGCCGTGCGGTCGGTGCCACGATCGGCCGGGTCATCGACCAGCAGCTTTTGGGGACGGGGTCACAGGCGGTCGAAACCGGCCGGGTTGAGCGCTTTCGGCTGACCGGCGCAAGCGAGGGAGCGTCGGTGGGACGGCTTTGGGGGCGTTCGCGCCTGTCGGGGCAGGTCATCTGGGCATCGCGCTTCAAGGAAAGCGTCAGTAGCTCGGGCGGGGGCAAGGGCGCTCCGTCTCAACCCAAGGTGCGCGAATACAGCTATACCGTAAGCCTTGCCATCGCGCTGTGCGAGGGCGAGATCGCGCGGGTCGGTCGGGTCTGGGCGGATGGGGCCGAGATCGCGCTACGCGACATCAACCTGCGCGTCTATTCCGGCAGCGAGGACCAACTGCCCGATCCGCTGATCGAAGCGATCGAGGGGGCGGGCGAGGCCCCCGCCTACCGAGGCATCGCCTATGCGGTGATCGAGGATCTCGACCTGGGCCAATTCGGCAACCGGGTGCCGCAATTCTCGTTCGAGGTGGTGCGCGCGGCCGCAGGTGAGGTCGAGGACCTTGCCCATATCGTCAAGGGAGTGGCCCTGATTCCGGGAACGGGTGAATACGCCTTGGCGACCACACCGGTTCATTTCGAGGATGCACCGGGCGTTTCGCGTTCGGCCAATGTCAACTCACCAAGCGGCACGACCGATCTCGTGGCGTCGCTCGAGATGCTGCGCGGCGAGCTGCCACGGGTTGGTTCGGTTTCGTTGGTGGTCAGCTGGTTCTCGGGTGATCTTCGCGCGGCGAATGCCGAAATCCGGCCCGGCGTAGAACAGGCAAGCCTGGACGGTAAGCCGATGCGCTGGGAGGTTGCCGGGCTGACCCGGTCCCAGGCGCAGTTGATTCCGCGCGTCGACGACCGCGCGATCTATGGCGGCACGCCCGCTGACCAGAGCGTTGTCGAGGCGATACAGGCGCTTGCCGATGGCGGACAGGAAGCCGTCTTTTACCCGTTCGTCCTGATGGATCAGCTCGAGGGCAATACGCTGATCGACCCCTATACCGGTGAAGAGGGCCAGCCGCGGTTGCCTTGGCGCGGGCGGATCACACTGTCTTACGCGCCCGGTCACCCGCTGTCGCCTGATGAAACGCACGAGGCGACGGCCGAGGTGGCCGGCTTTTTCGGGACCGCCAGCCCCGAGGAGTACACGGTCGACGGCACGACGGTACGCTACACCGGTAGCGACGGCTGGAGCTATCGCCGCTTTATCCTGCATTATGCGCATCTTTGCGCGGCGGCGGGCGGTGTCGGCGGTTTCTGCATCGGGTCGGAACTGCGCGGGCTGACCACCATTCGCGGACCGGGCAACAGCTTTCCAGCGGTCGACGCGCTTTGCGCGCTGGCCGCTGACGTGCGGGCGGTCTTGCCCGGAGCGAAGATCGGCTATGCCGCCGACTGGAGCGAGTATTTTGGCTATCACCCCTCCGATGCGCCGGGCGACGTCTTCTTTCATCTCGACCCGCTCTGGGCCGATCCGAACATCGATTTCATCGGTATCGACAACTACATGCCCTTGTCGGACTGGCGCGAGGGCGAGGATCATGCCGATGCGCACTGGGGGGCGATCCATGCACTGGATTACCTGAAAGCCAACATCGAGGGCGGCGAGGGCTATGACTGGTATTATCCCAGTGCCGAGGCCCGTGATGCCCAAACCCGGGTGGCGATCACGGATGGCGCCCATGGCGAGCCTTGGGTCTGGCGTTACAAGGATATCCGCAACTGGTGGGAGAATAATCATCATGACCGCATCGGCGGTGTGCGACAGGAGGCGCCCACGCTCTGGCAGCCGCGGTTGAAACCGGTCTGGTTCACCGAGCTTGGCTGCGCTGCCGTCGACAAGGGGACCAATGCACCCAACCTCTTTTCCGATCCGAAATCGTCTGAGAATGCGTTGCCCCCTTATTCGACGGGCGGGCGCGACGACCTGATCCAGCACCAGTACCTGCGTGCGATGCTGACCTACTGGGCGGACACGGACAGGAACCCTGTATCCGATGTCTACGGCGGCAGGATGATCGACCTTGACCGCGCCCATGTCTGGGCCTGGGATGCCCGGCCATTCCCTTATTTTCCGGCCAATCGCCTGCTGTGGTCGGACGGCGAGAACTATGCCCGGGGCCATTGGTTGAATGGGCGTGCCTCGGCACAGGCGCTGGATGCCGTGGTCACCGAGATCTGTGCGGCCTCGGGTGTGACCGAACTGGATGTGACGCGGCTTTACGGGCTGGTGCGCGGCTACGCAGTCAGCGAGATCGACGGCGCGCGAGCCGCGCTGCAGCCGCTGATGCTTGCCTATGGCGCCGAGGCCGCAGAGCGCGAGGGCAAGCTTGTCTTCTTCAATCGTGACGGCCGCCCCAAGGTCGAAATCGACCCTGGCGAATTCGCGCTCACCGAGAGCCAATCGGGCGAGATCGAGCTGATACGCAGCCCCGAGGCCGAAACCGCGGGACGAGTGCGCCTGACCTTTGTCGAAAGCGATGGCGCCTACGAGACTCGCGCCGCGGAGGCGATCCTGCCCGACGAGAACAGTCGCACGGTGTCGGCAAGCGAGTTGCCTCTCGTGCTGACTGGTAGTGAGGGGCGGGCAGTGGTCGAACGCTGGTTGGCCGAGGCGCGCGTTGCGCGCGACCGCGCGCGGCTGGCCCTTGCCCCTTCGACGATCGGAATCGGGGCAGGGGATGTGCTGCGCCTGCCGGGCGGTGATTATCGGGTCGATCGCGTCGACATGTCGGGGGCGCGAGAGATCGAGGTGGTTCGTGTCGAGCGTGGGGTCTACCCGCCGCCCAATCGGGAAGAAGCTCCGGTTCGGCAGGCCGCTTTCGTACCTCCGGCGCCGGTCTATCCGCTGTTCATGGATTTGCCCCTCCTCACCGGGGACGAGGTGGCCCATGCGCCCCACTTGGCAGTGACGGCGCAACCCTGGCCGGGAACAGTCGCGGTCTATGCTGCCGTCAGTGACGCGGGCTATGAACTGAACACGGTGATCGGGCAGGCGTCAGTCATCGGGGTAACCGAAAACGCACTGGCCGCCGCGCAGCCCTCGCGCTGGGATCGCGGCCCGGCGTTGAGGGTGCGTTTGTCGGCCGGCACCTTGTCATCGGTCGGGCTGGCCGAATTGCTGGCGGGTGCGAACGCGGCGGCCATTGGAGATGGAACCCCGGGAAACTGGGAGGTGTTCCAGTTCGCCAAGGGCGACCTGGTGGCGCCGCTGACCTATGATTTGCGCCTGCGTCTGCGTGGTCAGGCTGGAACGGACGGTGTGATGCCCCTCCTGTGGCCGGCAGGTAGTCGGTTCGTGCTGCTCGACGGGCGGCCTGGACAGATCGCACTGCCGCTGACGGCGCGCGGACTGGACCGTCATTACCGTATCGGACCCGGCGTGCGGACCTATGACGACGCATCGTATTCCCACATGGTCGAGGCGTTCGACGGGGTTGGGCTTCGGCCCTATGCGCCGTGCCACCTGTCCGCGCAGGCCGATGTCGAGGGCACACTTGTCATCAGTTGGATCCGCCGGACGCGAATCGACGGCGACAACTGGGCCTCGGTCGAGGTGCCTTTGGGCGAGGATCGCGAAGCCTATCAGGTGCGTGTGATCGGAGCAGGGGGCGCGGTTTTGCGCCAGGCGACGACCACCGTCCCGACCTGGACCTATTCAGCCCTGATGCGGACGGCGGATGCGGGCCAGGGGCCCGTTGCCGTCGAGGTGGCGCAATTGTCCGACCAGTTCGGGCCCGGACCCTATCGGAGGATCGAGATCAATGAGTGAGACCGCAAACCTGTCCCTGCCGTTTTTGCAGGCTGCGCAGGCACAAAAGCATGTCACGGTGAACGAGGCATTGGTGAAGCTCGATGCTCTGGTGCAGCTTTGCCTGCAAAGCGTCAGCCTCGCCGAACCTCCATCTGTTGCCGCGGATGGCCAGGCCTGGGGCGTGGCCCCGGTCGCCAGCGCCGAATGGGCAGGGCAGGACGGACGGATCGCGATTTCCGACAATGGCGGCTGGGTTTTTGCAACCCCGCAGGCCGGCTGGCGGGCCTGGGTCGCCGATGCTGCGACCGAAATGCGCCATGATGGAGCGCGCTGGTTGCCGGTCTCTGCGGGAGGTGCGGTGTCCACTGGCGGGGCGACTTTCAAGTTGGACCTTCTCGAGTTCGACCACCAGGTTCTGCCCGGGATCGCTCAACCCACCGCGATCGCCATTCCCTCTCATGCTGTGATCTTCGGCGTGACCGCCCGGGTGATTTCAGAGATCACCGGCACGCTTTCATCGTGGCGCCTGGGAACCGAAGGGGCGGAGGATCGCTTTGGCAGCGGTCTCGGCCTTGGCTTGAACTCCTATGTGCAGGGGGTCCTCGGTCAACCGATGACCGATTATTCACCCACCCCCCTGGTGCTTACGGCCGAGGATGGTGAATTTGCCGGGGGTGCCGTGCGATTTGCCATACATTTCGCCGTGCTCGGCCTGCCGGCAGAGGTTTAGCGTCATGCGTCCGATTTTGCCAGGCGATGCAGTGGCGGCCGCTCGGGCCCTGTACACCCGCCCGGTGGGCGAGCGTGCATCCACAATGGTGCACATGCTTGCGAGGGTCGAAGCGGCCGATGCCTATTGCAAAAGGTTTCACCGGGCGCATCCCGACTGGGGCAACGGCTCGCTCATGGCCTTGGCGCAACGCGAAAATTTGCCTCCAGAACCGCCGCTCGACGATCCCGACTATTGCAGATGCCTCGCCCTGGTCTTTGCAACACTGGCCGCCTGGCGGGTGGAACAGGCCCGTTTCAGCGAGCGCAATTGATGCAGGTGGGAGCCGTCGGGTCCAGCGCCAGCCGCTTCTCGGCGATTTCATCGCCACATTCGGTGCAATGGCCGACTTCGCCCGCCTGGATAAGGGGCAGCGCTGCGCGGATGCGCCGTTCGGCGCCTGCGTGGCGGGCCTGCTGCGCCTTGGCCATGGCTTGGCGCTGAATTGCATCCATCCGGCTGAGCCGCCCCACCGACTGCTGGTCGAGTTCACCGGTTCTGGTATCGTCCGCGCCGGTCTCGGCGTCTTTGAGTATCGTCAATAGCTGTGCCTGACATTCGCGTATCCGTCGCTCATCCATGGTCACATCTTCGCTCGGCGCGTGCCTCTTGCCTTGGTTTTCCCGGCTTGGCTGGTGTAACGTTGTTCCGCAACGAAAGGACCGCGCATGGCCGAGATCAAACCGCGCCTGACCGAAGTCGATCCGGTCTGGAAACGCATATGTTCAGAGGCCGAGGCCGCCGTCGCCGACGAGCCGCTTCTGGGCGGCTTGATGCATATGAGCCTGCTGCACCATGGCGGGCTGGATGATGCGCTGGCCTATCGGTTCGCGCTCAAGCTTTCTTCGGGCGAGATGTCGGAGCAGTTGTTGCGCGAGATCGCCGACGCGGCCTATGCTGACGATCCAGGGCTGGGCAAGGCGGCGCGTGCGGACCTGATGGCCGTTTATGACCGCGACCCGGCCTGCCACCGCTTCATTCAGCCGATCCTGTTCTTCAAGGGATTCCAGGCACTGCAGGCCTATCGCGTCGCTCATCACCTGTGGACCGAGGGGCGGCTGGACATGGCGTATTTCGTGCAGATGCGCACCTCGGAAATGTTCGGGGTCGACATTCATCCCGCCGCCCGGCTGGGGCAGGGGATCATGATCGACCATGCCCATTCCATCGTGATCGGTGAGACGGCGGTGGTCGGAGACAACGTGTCCATGCTGCATTCGGTCACGCTGGGTGGCACCGGCAAGGAAGAGGGCGACCGCCACCCCAAGATCGGCGATGGCGTGCTGATCGGGGCGGGGGCCAAGGTGCTGGGAAACATTACAGTGGGCTGCTGTTCGCGTATCGCCGCGGGGTCTGTGGTGCTGCAGGACGTGCCGCCGAAATCGACGGTGGCCGGCGTGCCCGCGCGGATCGTGGGCGAGGCGGGTTGCGAACAGCCATCCGTCACGATGGATCACCGGCTGGGCAACGGCGAGGCGAACTGAACCTCCATCGCGGGTTGACAGGCGATCCCCGTCCGGGAGCCATGGGAGGCACTTGCCCCCGGACGGGCCGTTTTGGCGGGCAGGGCATTCGACGCCCAGGCCCGCCAGCGCAGGCAGATCGCCCCCAGTGACATCATCATGTAAAATCCCTGGATCAGGGCGGCGCTGAGGTTGAAATCGGCTATCATGCTGACCATGACGCAGGTCGAGGCCGCCAGAACCAGGCCGAAATAAAGCGGCCGTTGAGTGTCGATGCGTCCGACGCTGAGACAGTAAAAACCCGCAACGTAAAGGGCGAAGCCCATCAATCCCACCGCGCGACAAAGCGCATCCGCGGTCACGCTGAAAGCGACCTCGTATTCCATAATTCTGACCAATCTGTATTTTAAAAGACGGGGGCGGGTGCGTGTACCGACCTTGGAACCGTTCTAGCAATCCGACCTAACGCAGAGGAAGTCAGGAATTCCCCACTTTCGAATGGCGAGTTTCGTCTTCCGGCGGTTCCATTCGGGCGGCTTTCAGAACGCACCGGGACCTGACCGGCCCCGGTACAAGAGGCGTGTCCCCGAAGGAACGCAGGCGGATGATCAGGACTTCAGCTGGTCATGGGCCTCGAGCGCCTTGGTTCCGTACATCAACGCGGGGCCACCCCCCATCATCACGCAGACAGACACGGTTTCCTCGATCTCGGCGCGTGTCGCGCCGGCTTCGATCGCCGCCTTGGTGTGAAAGCCGATGCAATCCACGCACTGCTTGGAGATGCCAATGGCCAGCGCCATCAACTCCTTGTGCTTCGTTTCCAACGCGCCTGGTTCCAGCGTTGCGTGGTGCAGCGCGAAAAACCCTTCCCCGGCGGCCTGCTGCCTACCGAGGTAGTCCTCGATATGGGCTTGGCCCTCGGCGACCACATCTTTCCAGTTCATGGCATTTCTCCCCTCTTGCCGTGATGCAGAGAGGATAGCGCGCGGTTCGGCCGCGCGCCTTGCGGGGGATCAAGCCAGCATGGCCATCGGGTTTTCGAGGTTGTCCTTGATCGCCTGCAACACCTCCGCCCCCAACGCCCCGTCGATCACCCTGTGATCTACGCTGAGGGTTATCGACATCACCGTTGCCGCCTCGATCTGTCCGTCGTCGGTCACCACGGGTTTCCTGACGCCGGCGCCCACCGCAAGGATGGCGCCATGGGGCGGGTTGATGACGGCGTCGAAGTTGTCGATCCCGAACATGCCGAGGTTCGAAATGGCAAAGCTGCCGCCCTGGTATTCATGGGGTGCGAGCTTGCGGTCGCGGGCGCGGGCGGCGAGGTCTTTCATTTCCGCGGATAACGCCGAGAGAGTCTTGGTTTCGGCATCGCGCAGCACCGGCGTGAACAGCCCGCCCTCGACCGCCACCGCCACGGCCACGTCCGAGGGTTTCAGTTGGAGGATCCGGTCGCCTGCCCAGACGGCATTGGCCTTGGGGACCTGTTGCAGCGCCAGCGCGCAGGCCTTGATGATGAAATCGTTGACGCTGAGCTTGACGCCACGGTACTCCAGTTGCCGGTTCAACTGGGTGCGGAACGCAAGCAGAGCGTCCAGCCGAATATCGCGCCGCAGGTAGAAATGGGGAATGGTCTGCTTCGCCTCGGTCAGGCGCGCGGCGATCGTCTTGCGCATCCCGTCAAGCGGGATTTCAACGTAGTCGCGGTCGGCATAGACCTTCACGACCGCTGACGCGTCGGGTCCGGCGTGCGTCGGCGCGACCGCAGGTGCGGCGGACGAGGCAGGCGCTGCGGCGGGGCTGGGTGCCGCGCCGGGTTGGATGGCCTCGACATCGGCCTTCACGATCCGGCCGCGTGGACCGGAGCCGGTGATCTTCGTAAGGTCCAGCCTTTTATCTGCCGCGATGCGCCGCGCAAGCGGCGAAGCGAAAACGCGGTCGCCGCTATCCGTGCGCGGCGCGGTCGGGGTGGCGGCCGGTTCGGAGTCCCCGATGGGGGCCGCCTCGCCGGCCACGTCGGCCTTTGGGGCCTCCAGCGCCGTTTTCGGCGGTTGCTGGCCTGCGTCTATGTCGGCCAGGCTTTCACCTTCGGCCAGCAGGACGGCGATGGGGGTATTGACCTTTACCCCGTCGGTTCCGGCGGGAACGAGAATCTTGCCCAGCGTGCCTTCGTCCACGGCCTCGAATTCCATCGTCGCCTTGTCAGTCTCGATCTCGGCCAGAAGGTCACCCGCCGCGACGGTGTCGCCCTCTTTCACAAGCCATTTCGCAAGCGTCCCGTCCTCCATAGTGGGCGACAGGGCGGGCATCAGGATTTCCGTCGGCATGCCTGTCTCCTCAGCGGTAGGTAACGGACTTGACGGCGTCGATGACCTCTTTGGTGGTCACCAGCGCCAGTTTTTCCAGGTTGGCCGCATAGGGCATGGGCACGTCCTTGCCGGTGCAATTGATGACCGGTGCATCGAGCCAGTCGAAGGCCTGTTGCATCAGGACGGCCGAGATGTGGTTGCCGATGGAGCAGACCGGGAAGCCCTCTTCGACCGTGACGCAGCGGTTGGTCTTTTTCACGCTATCGATCACGGTCGCGGTGTCCATGGGCCGAAGCGTGCGCAGGTCGATCACCTCGGCTTCGATGCCGTCCTCGGCCAGTTTGTCGGCCGCTTCGAGGGCGTAGGTCATGCCGATGCCGAAACTGACGATAGTGACGTCCGAGCCTTCGCGCCAGATCCGCGCCTTGCCGAAGGGGATGGTGAAATCGTCCAGCAACGGTACCTCGAAGGAGCGGCCGTAGAGGATCTCGTTTTCCAGGAAGATCACCGGGTTCGGATCGCGGATCGCGGTTTTCAGAAGGCCCTTGGCATCCGCCGCCGAGTAGGGCTGCACGACCTTGAGGCCCGGGATATGGGCATACCACGCCGCGTAATCCTGGCTGTGCTGGGCGGCGACGCGGGCGGCCGCGCCGTTCGGGCCGCGGAACACCATGGGCGCGCCCATCTGACCACCCGACATGTAAAGCGTCTTGGCCGCCGAGTTCACGATATGGTCCATCGCCTGCATCGCGAAGTTGAAGGTCATGAACTCGACGATGGGGCGCAGGCCCCCGAAGGCCGCGCCCACGCCGAGCCCCGCGAAGCCATGTTCGGTGATCGGCGTGTCGATCACCCGTTTCGAGCCGAACTCGTCCAGCAGCCCCTGGCTGATCTTGTAGGCACCCTGGTATTCGGCGACCTCCTCGCCCATCAGGAACACGGTCGGGTCGCGGCGCATTTCCTCGGCCATGGCGTCACGCAGCGCTTCGCGGACGGTGGTGGATTTCATTTCCGTCCCTGCGGGCACGTCGGGTTCCGGGGCAGGAGCCGCGGCCTTGGGCTGGGCCGGGGGGGCGGCCGGCGCGGAGCCCCCGTTGGGGGCCGCCTTGCCGGCCGCGTCGGCCCGTGGGGCCTCCGACGCGGCGTCGACCTTTTCGCCCTCTTCGACCAGCAGCGCGATCGGGGTGTTCACCTTGACCCCGTCGGTGCCGGCCGGGACCAGGATCTTGCCGACAATCCCTTCATCGACCGCCTCGAATTCCATTGTGGCCTTGTCCGTTTCAATCTCGGCCAGGATATCGCCGGCCGTGACGGTATCGCCTTCGTTCACCAGCCATTTCGCCAGCGTGCCTTCCTCCATGGTCGGCGACAGGGCGGGCATCAGGATCTCGGTTGCCATGCGTCTCCCTCCCTCAGGCGTTCTGCGGCGCCGTTTCGGCGTAGATGTCGGTGTAAAGCTCGTCGAGCGCGGGTTCGGGGCTTTCCTTGGCGAATTCGGCGGCCTCGTTGACGATCCCCTTGATTTCCTTGTCGATCTCCTTGAGTTCGTCCTCGCTCGCGTGCTTGCCTTGCAGGATCAACTCGCGGACATGTTCGATCGCGTCGCGCTCCTCGCGGATTTTCTGCACTTCTTCGCGCGAGCGGTATTTCGCGGGGTCCGACATAGAGTGGCCACGGTAGCGGTAGGTCATGACCTCGAGAATGTAGGGACCCTTGCCGGCGCGGCAGTGGGCCACCGCCTTTTCGCCCGCGGCCTTGACCGCCAGCACGTCCATGCCGTCGACTTCTTCACCTGGAATGCCGTAGGCCGCGCCCCGTTCCCACAGGTTCGGTGACTTGGTCGAGCGTTTGACCGCCGTGCCCATGGCGTACTGGTTGTTCTCTATCACGAAGATCACCGGAAGGTCCCAGAGTTCGGCCATGTTGTAGGTTTCGTAGACTTGCCCCTGGTTGGCCGCCCCGTCGCCGAAATAGGCGAAGGTGACGCGGTCGTTGCCAAGATACTTGTCGGCGAAGGCCAGCCCAGCACCGATTGGTACCTGCGCGCCAACAATCCCGTGGCCGCCATAGAAATGGCGATCTTTCGAGAACATGTGCATCGAGCCGCCCTTGCCCCTGGAATAGCCGCCCTCGCGTCCCGTGAGTTCGGCCATCACGCCCTTGGGATCCATGCCGCAGGCCAGCATGTGGCCGTGGTCGCGATAGGAGGTCACGCGCTTGTCGCCTTCACCGGCGGCGGCCTCCAGCCCGACGACGACGGCTTCCTGTCCGATGTAAAGGTGACAGAACCCGCCGATCAGCCCCATGCCATAGAGTTGGCCGGCCTTCTCCTCGAATCGCCGGATCAGCAGCATTTCGCGGTAGAACCGCAGTAGCTCTTCCTTGGATGTATTTGATTTCTCGGGCGGTTTTGCGGGCGATTTTCGCGTGGCCATAAGGCGGCGCCTCCCCTGCGCGGCAAATGGTTTAACGTTAAACAAAATGGTAGCAGACCGTTGACGGCAAGGCGAGCGGTTTTCCGGCAGCAGACGGTTGGCGGCGCTCGGAAAGAGACTTACGAATAGTCTTGCGGGTAGTCAGCGGATCACGATTTCGTCGGCGCGGATCAGGCCCAGCACCGTGCGGGCACGTTCGTCCAGCAGGTCGAGGTCGAGATATCCGTCGGACAGGCGTTTCGTGCGGTTCTCGAAATCGGCAAGTTCGTTTTCGAGGGTGGCCTTTTCAAGCCTGAGGCGCGTGGCGTCCGCCTCGATCTGGATGCGGCGGAAAAGCCCGAAATCCCCCTGCACCGCGGCGAAGGTGAAATACATGGCGAGGGAACAGCCGATGCCCAGAAAAATCAGCGCTCCCAGAGCTGGGCGTTTGCGCGGTCCGCTCATACTGCCTGCCTCTTGCGCCGCCTCTTTAGCGGGCGGGTGTGTTCATCTTAAACGAAGTGATTCGCCCTGTGAATCCTCAAAATGTCCCATCCGGCAGATTACTCTGGCGGCGATAACAGGCAGAACGAGGCCATGGCGCTGGATCGGGGGATCAGCAGGATTCGGGTCCGGGTTCGTGGCGCAGTGATCAAATCCAGATGGGGATCGACACCGCGACCTTGTGCCAAGGTCACCGTATCCCAAACGACCGTGGCATTCGCAAAACATGTTGCAGGGGCGATTCCGCGGGGCCTGGGCCCCGCGGTCGTGTGACTGTCAGCCGTGCCGGCGACCGGGCCGGGGCTCTTAGCCCTCCAGTGCCGCGACCCCGGGCAGGGTCTTGCCTTCCATCCATTCCAGGAAGGCGCCGCCTGCCGTCGAGATATAACTGAAATCCTCGGCCGCTCCGGCCCCGTTCAGCGCCGCGACAGTGTCGCCGCCCCCCGCAACCGACACCAGGCTGCCCGCCTTAGTCAGATCAGCGGCCTTCTTGGCGGCGGCATTCGTCGCCATGTCGAACGGGTCGATCTCGAATGCACCCAGCGGACCGTTCCAGATCAATGTCTTGCACTGGCCGAACACCTCTTCAATCCGCTTCACGGTTGCGGGACCAGCGTCGAGGATCATCGCATCGGCCGGGCAGGAATCGGCGGGCACCGTCTCGTTCTGGGCGCCGGCCTTGAATTCGCGCGCGCAGACCACATCGGTCGGCAGGATGATCTCGCAGCCCGCGGCCTTGGCCTTGTCCATGATGTCGCGCGCCGTGCCGGTCATGTCATGTTCGCACAGCGATTTGCCGACATTGATTCCCTGTGCGGCGAGGAACGTGTTGGCCATCCCGCCGCCGATCACAAGGAAATCGACCTTGCTGACCAGGTTGCCTAGCAGGTCGAGCTTGGTCGACACTTTGGCGCCGCCCACAACCGCGGCCACGGGCCGCGTGGGATTGGACAATGCGCCCTCCAGGGCCTTCAGTTCGGCTGCCATGTTGCGGCCGGCGCAAGAGGGCAGGAGCCTTGCGATGCCCTCGGTCGATGCATGCGCCCGGTGCGCGGCCGAAAACGCGTCGTTCACGTAGACATCGCCCAGCGCCGCCAAGGCAGCGGCCATCGCCGGGTCGTTCTTTTCCTCTCCGGCGTGGAATCGGGTGTTCTCCAGCAGCAGGATATCGCCCTCGGACAGCGCCGCCACGGCCTGTTTCGCCGGCAAACCGATGCAGTCCTCGGCGAAGATGACGCCGCGCCCGAACGCCGCTTCAAGCGCGGGCAGGGTCACCTTCAGGCTCATTTCGGGGACGACCTCGCCCTTGGGGCGGCCGAAATGGGCCAGCAGCACGGGCTTGCCGCCCTTGGCCAGGATGTCCTTTACCGTGGGCACGATGCGCTCGATCCGGGTCGCGTCGGTCACGCGCCCGTCCTCGACCGGCACGTTGATGTCCACGCGCACCAGCGCCACCTTGCCGGCAAGGTCCATATCGTCGAGGGTCTTCCAGGCCATGCATTTTCCTCCCGAGGGTTTCAGGCTGGCGCTAGATCGCCCGAAGCGGGTGGCAAGGTCAATCCTTGCATCCGCCATGCCCCTTTTCTTCGGCAATCGGTCGCACTAGGGTCGCGCGGACACCGCAGGCAGGAGGAGCCGAAATGGCCGAGATCAAGGACCCCGAAAACACGATCCTGATGGAGTTGAAGGGCGGGCGCGTCGTCATCGAACTCTTGCCCGACGTGGCGCCCAAGCATTGCGCGCGTATGAAGGAGCTGGCGCGGGCCGGCGCCTATGACAATGTAGTGTTTCACCGGGTGATCGACGGCTTCATGGCCCAGACCGGCGATGTTGCGAACGGCAATGCCGAAAAGGATTTCGACCTGCGCCGGGCGGGTACGGGCGGTTCGGACCTGCCCGACCTGCCGGCCGAATTCTCCAAGCTGCCCCATGACCGCGGAACGATCGGCGCGGCGCGCACGCAGAACCCGAATTCGGCCAACTCGCAGTTCTTCATCAATTTTGCCGATAACCATTTCCTGAACGGCCAGTATACCGTCTATGGCCGGGTCATAGAGGGGATGGATCATGTCGATGCCATTGCCCGTGGCGAACCGCCGAGCACGCCCGACCGGATGCTTAGCGTCAAGGTGGCTGCCGATGCGTGAACTTGTTCTGGCGCTCATGCTGGCCGCGGGGCCGGCTGCGGCCACCGGTCTCGATATCCAGATCGCGGGCGAGGGGGCGAACGGCACCATCCATGTCGACCTGTTCGAGGACGTGGCGCCGGACCATGTCACGCAGATCGCCGAACTGGCCGCCGAGGGGGCCTATGACGACGTGGTGTTTCACCGGGTGATCGACGGCTTTATGGCGCAAACCGGCGACGTGCAGTTCGGCAAGCTCGGTGCCGACATGCGGATGGCCGGGCGCGGCGGGTCGAACCGGCCCGATCTTGCCGCCGAGTTCTCGGACGAACCGTTCGAGCGTGGTGTGGTCGGCATGGCGCGGTCCGCTAATCCGGATTCCGCCAATTCGCAATTCTTCATCATGTTCGCGCCAGCGCCGCACCTGAACGGACAATATACCGTGGTTGGGCGGGTAACCGAGGGCATGGAAATCGTCGACGCGATCAAGCGCGGCACCGGGCCGAACGGTGCCGTCGTCGGCCAGCCCGACCGCATGGTCAGCGTCACCGTGACCGACTAGGGATCGACTTCTCGGTTTCTGGCTGCGCCGCGGTGCTGTCGCCTTTTGCACCAGGGCCAGGCTCTACCGCGCGGACCAGTGCGGCCATCGCCCGGCTTCCCGGGGCCTGCATCCATGTCGCGCCCAGCGGAACGGCGTGGGCGCCGGTACCCAGCTTGAAACGCGCCAGGTCGGGCGTTCTTTCCGTGTCCAGTGTCCCGAGTTCCAGGGTCTCGATCCCATCAGCCTGCATAGCAGCGATGGCCCGCCACAGCATCAGCCGGTGCAGGTTGGCGCGCCGCCCGGCCTCGGATGTCCAGGCCAGGTGATAGCTGGCCCAGGGCGGGTGGAGCAGGAACAGCATTCCGGCAAGCGGTGCATCCCGGTCGCCGGCCTCGATCAGCAGGGTGCGGCCGTGTCGTGACCAGGCGCGCGAGAATTCCGGGGGCAGGCGCGCATAGCGACGGGCGCGGGCCTGCGCCGCCTCATGGCGGAACAGCGCCTCGCCGGTGCCCGGTAGCATCGGTTCGATCCTGATCGTCGGGGTCTGCGCCTCGGCCTGGCGCAGGGCGTTGCGCCATTTCTGCGAGAGCCGCGTGCGCAGCGTCGCCAGATCGGGCGCCAGCGACAGTCGCGCAACATGCCCGCCGGCAACCATTTTCAACAACCCGGCCCCGTCTGCCGGGTCGGTGCCCGCAAGGGTATCGGAGGTGATTATTACGCCGCGGTGGTTCGGGCCCAACGCCCGGATCAGGGCACGGGTCGCGGTTGCGGCTTCGTCCTGCGAAATATCGGGGGTGAAAACCGGGCCCCGCGACAGCAGCGCGAACTGTCCCACCAGAGGCCACCGGCGGCGCAATACCTGCGCGCTGGCGAAAAGTCGCCGGCCCATGCGCCACTCAAGCCACATCGCCTCCGAGCCGAGCTCGCCCGCCGCCGCGCCATAGCAGGAATGCTGTTGCATCGGCACGGGCGCGCCGTCGGGCGTGCGGGGATCGTCGGCCAGGGTCCAGCGGTCGGGCATGCCGCTTGTTAACCATGTGAAAAGCTAATTCCCGGTAAATGCGCCCATGATCAGACGCGACAACCGAAACGTTTCCAAGGTGCGTGGGGTGCATGCCCCGTCGCCCAAGCCGACCATTGCCGGTGGGTTGTGGTTGGCCCTGCTGGTCACCCTGCCGCTGGCCGGGATCTATGGCGCGGTCGCTCTTGCACTTTGGTTGCTGGGATGAACGGTGCGGCTCAGCTGTCCAGCCGCACCAATGCGTGTCGCTTCTTGCCGGCCGACAGTTTGATCGGCTCGGCCAGCATGCCGGCATCGATCATCAGCCCCGCGTCCGACAACGGCGCATCGTTCAGCCGTGCGCCGCCCTCGGCGATCAGCCGCTTGGCATCCTTGCCCGATTTCGCCAGGCCGGACCGTGTAATGAGTTGCACCACCGAGATGCCGTCGCCCAATTCCGCGGCCGTAACCGCAAGCGTTGGCAGGTCGTCGCCCATCCCGCCTTTCTCGAACACCTCGCGCGCGGTCGCTTCGGCCGCCGTGGCCGCCTCGGCGCCATGGCACAGCGTTGTGACCGCGTTCGCCAGAACGATCTTGGCCTCGTTGATCTCGGCCCCTTCCAGCGCGCCGAACCGCTCGCACTCCTCGATCTCGATCTCGGTGTAGAGCTTGAGGAACCGGCCCACGTCGGCATCCGCGGTGTTGCGCCAGAATTGCCAGAACTCGTAAGGGCTGCGCATGTCGGCATTCAGCCAGACCGCGCCACTTGCCGTCTTGCCCATCTTGGTACCATCCGCCGTCGTCAGCAGCGGCGAGGTCAACCCGAACACCTCGTGGTCCAGGATGCGCCGCGTCAGGTCGATCCCGTTGACGATGTTGCCCCACTGGTCCGACCCGCCCATCTGCAAACGGCAGCCATAGCGGCGGTTCAGTTCCAGGAAGTCGTAGGCCTGCAGGATCATGTAGTTGAATTCGAGGAAGGACAGCGACTGTTCGCGGTCGAGCCGCGACTTGACGCTTTCGAAGGACAGCATCCGGTTGACGCTGAAATGTCGGCCCACGTCGCGCAGGAAGTCCAGGTAGTTCAGCCTGTCCAGCCATTCGGCGTTGTTCAACATCAGCGCGTCCGAGGGGCCGTCGCCAAAGTCGAGATACTTCGCGAACACCGCCTTGATTCCGGCGATGTTGTCGTCGATCTGCGTGGGCGTCAGCAGCGGCCGTTCCTCGGCGCGAAAGCTGGGATCGCCCACCTTGGTGGTGCCCCCGCCCATCAGCACCAGCGGCTTGTGCCCGGTCTTTTGCAGCCAGCGCAGCATCATGATCTGGATCAGGCTGCCGACATGCAATGATTTCGCCGTCGCGTCAAAGCCGATATAGGCAGGCACCACGCCCCCGGCCAAAGCCTCGTCCAGGGCCTGATAATCGGTGCAGTCGGCCAGAAAGCCGCGTTCGATCATCACGCGCAGGAAGTCCGATCGGGGGTGGTAGGTCATCGCCTCTTGTCCCTGGGGTTGGATTTGGCCAGTGATATATCGGGCAGGGCGCAGGAGGGGAAGCCAATGTTGAAACCGGGGCCGGTCCGGGCGCTGGGGACGATGTCGGGCACCTCGCTCGACGGGGTCGATGCCGCCGTCATTCTGACGGACGGCGTGACGATCGCCGGGTTCGGCGAAACCGCCTATCGTGCCTATTCCCAAGAGGAACGCGCGGTACTCGCCGGGGCGCTGGGCCGCTGGCCGGGTGAACGGGATGTCGAAGAGGCCGCCGAGGTTGTCGAGGTGGCCCATGCGGCTGTCATGGCGCGGTTCCAGGGGATCGACATCGCAGGTTTTCACGGCCAGACGCTGGCCCATGACCCGCGTGGGCGTGGCACCCACCAAGCCGGGGCCGGCTGGGTGCTGGCCGAGGTTCTGGGCATGCCCGTCGTTTGGGATTTCCGGAGCAATGATATCAGGTTGGGCGGGCAGGGGGCGCCGCTTGCGCCGTTCTTCCACTTCGCCTGTGCGAAATGGATCGGCGCACGGGCACCGCTGGCCTTTGTGAATCTCGGCGGGGTCGGCAACCTGACATGGGTTGATCCCACTCGCGACCGCCCCGAGTCCCAAGGCGCGCTGGTCGCGTTCGATACCGGCCCGGCCAATGCCCCACTTGACGACCTGATGCGTGCGCGCAGGGGCCTTGCGTACGATCGCGACGGGGCGCTGGCCGCTTCGGGACGGGTGGATGTGGGCGTGATAACGGCGCTGATGGACCACGGCTATTTCATGCGGATGCCGCCCAAGTCGCTGGACCGAAACGATTTTGCCATGCTGGGGGAGAGTGTTGCGCACTTGTCCGATGCTGATGCCGCGGCGACCCTGACGGCGGCGGTGGCGGCGTCGGTCGCGCGCGGGCTCGATCATTGCCCGATGCCGCCCGAACGGTTGTTGGTAACCGGGGGCGGTCGGCTGAACCCTGTTATGATGCATATGCTGGTCGAACGGACGGGCCTGCCCGTCGCGCCAGTTGAGGCGGTGGGCCTGAACGGCGACATGCTCGAGGCGCAGGCTTTCGGCTATCTCGCGGTGCGCGTGGCGCGGGGACTCCCGACTTCGTGCCCTTCGACCACGGGGGTTGCCGCCGCGGTGGGCGGGGGCGAGGTCAGTTACCCGCAAACCTGATCTCCGGGCGGTCGCCCGGTGACCGGAGGGATGCGGTATCCTTTTTCGTGATGTATCCTGAGCGGGTTCGGGCAGGCCGGGAACACCTGGCCGAATGCTGGGCCTCGGCCTCAGGCCCCGGTTCCAGGAATGTCGAAGCCCGCGGGTGCCATTTCGAATCGCTCGAACAGGAATCCGGGGCTGACGGTGCAACTGACCAATGTCCAGTCGCCCAATGGCTGAGCGGCTTGCCAATGGTGGGCCGGAACCACGATCTGCGGTCGCTCTCCATTGGCAAGGTGAGGTCCCAGACGGTGCACGGCGGAGGGCCCGACCGAGGTCTCGGCGATACGCAACTCGAGCGGAACACCGGCGTGGAAATGCCAGATCTCGTCGGCATCGACCCTGTGCCAATGGCTGCGCTGCCCCGCGGTCAGCAGGTAATAGATCGCGGTGCCTGTGGGGCGCGTCCCGTCCGCGGCATCTGCACGCCACGTTTCGCGATACCAGCCGCCTTCGGGATGCGGGGTCAGGGCGAGCATTCTGATGATGTCATCGGGGGTCATGAGCGCAGTCTACCGATCCGGCTGCGCGTCGGACAAGGCGCAGATCTTGCCAGAAAAAACATCCAAGCCGACACGGTTCTGTCATCAAAAGAGACATTTTTGATACTACTAATGCTGCGACGCAGAGATTTCGCGCGCTAACATTGCTGCGTCGCAGCATATGGGGCAAAAATCCCCCATAACAGGTACCCGGCATCGGCATTGCGGGCTGTTGGGGGCGCAGAGGACTAGGAAATGAAAATGGAACGGTTTGCGCCGATTGAGCGGTCGGTCGGAACGATCGAACCTGTGGACGAGGCGCCCATGCTCAGCAATGAGGATATCGCCTCTCGCATCCTTGGGTTCACCCGGGTCTGCGTGGCGCTTGCGGGCGAACGGCTGGAACAGGCGGCGCTGAGCCGCGGCTGGCTGGACGCGGAGGGGCGCCCGACGGCGGATGGCCACGCCCTGATCCTGGCGCTGACTAGCCGCGACTCGGCCTACGGTGTTTACCGGATGCCGGTCTGACCGCACCTCGCGCAGCTGTGAAGGGTTGCGACAAATCCGCGCGGGCATTCGGCGCGTAATGCGGGCATCCAACAACAGAGGTGCCCCCATGTCTCATTGCGAAACATCCAGCCGCATCGTGGCTTTCGCCAGCCAGTGCGGCGCCGCCCAGAACCCCATCGCGGCCGCCCGCAGCCGCGGTTGGCTCGACGAAAAGGGCCGCCCCACGCGGGACGGCCGAGTACTTGTCGACGCGCTTGGCCGCAACGTCGCCTACGGCGTCTACCGCCTGGTGGGCTAGACTTTACTTCAGGATCGACCGGCCCGCGTATTCGGCGGTTTCGCCCAGCATTTCCTCGATCCGGATCAGCTGGTTGTATTTCGCCAGCCGGTCCGAGCGTGAGAGCGAGCCGGTCTTGATCTGCCCGCAATTGGTGGCAACGGCGAGGTCGGCGATGGTGGCGTCCTCTGTTTCGCCCGAGCGGTGCGACATGACGTTGGTATAGCGCGCGCGATGGGCCATATCGACCGCAGCCAGCGTTTCGGTCAGGCTGCCGATCTGGTTGACCTTCACCAGCATCGAGTTGGCCACGCCTTGCGAGATGCCATCCGCCAACCGCTTGGGGTTGGTCACGAAGAGGTCGTCGCCGACCAGCTGCACCTTGCTGCCCAGGGTTTCGGTCAGCAGTTTCCAGCCGTCCCAGTCATCCTCGGCGCAGCCATCCTCGATCGAGATGATCGGGTAATCGGCGCAGAGCTTGGCAAGGTAGTCGACGTTTTCGGCGGCACTCAGGCTGAGCCCTTCGCCCTTCATCTCGTATTTGCCGCCCTCGAAATACTCGGTCGAGGCGCAGTCGAGGGCGAGGTAGATGTCCTCGCCGGGTTTGTAGCCGGCCTTTTCGATGCTTTTCAGGATGAAATCGAGCGCATCGCGGGTGGAGGACAGGTTGGGGGCGAAGCCGCCCTCGTCGCCGATGGCGGTGTTGTGGCCGGCGGCGGACAGTTCGGATTTCAGGGTGTGGAACACCTCGGCGCCCATGCGCACCGCGTCGCGGATATTGCCCGCGCTGACCGGCATGATCATGAATTCCTGGATGTCGATCGGGTTGTCGGCATGTTCGCCGCCGTTGATGATGTTCATCATCGGCACCGGCAGCACGCGCGCCGAGGTGCCGCCGACATAGCGGTAGAGCGGCTGCATGGTGAAATCGGCGGCGGCCTTCGCGGCGGCGAGCGACACGCCGAGGATCGCGTTGGCGCCCAGCCGGCCCTTGTTCTCGGTGCCGTCCAGTTCGATCATCGTGCGGTCGAGGGCGACCTGCTCGGTCGCGTCCATGCCGGCGAGTTCCTCGGCGATCTCGCCGTTGACGGCGGCGACCGCGTCCAGCACACCCTTGCCCTTGTAGCGGGCCTTGTCGCCGTCGCGTTTTTCCACCGCTTCGTGGGCGCCCGTGGAGGCGCCCGAGGGCACCGCGGCCCGGCCCATCGTGCCGTCCTCGAGGATGACGTCCACCTCGACGGTGGGGTTGCCCCGGCTGTCGAGGATCTCGCGGCCGACGATGTCGATGATGGTGCTCATGGGGTCCGGTCCCTGCGTTGCTGCACTTGCAAATTCGCGGGTCTTCTAGCGCCCGGCGCGGGCCTTGGAAAGGGCGCGTTCCCGCCAGAGCGTGTAAAGCCCCGAGGCGATGATGATCGCCGCGCCCGTCAGCGTTGCCGCATCGGGGCGTTCGCCGAAGGCGAGCACGCCGATCACCAGGGCGAAGAGCAGCCGGGTGTAGCGGAACGGGGTGACGACGGCGACCTCGCCCATGCGCATCGCCTCGACGATGGCATAGTAGCCCGCGACCCCCATCACCAGCGCGGCCCCCAGCCGAAGCGCCACGGCGCCGTCCACGGGGGCCGGGCCGGTGCCGAAAATCAGCAGAAGCACACCCAGGGGCACCAGCATCCCGAAACCGTAGGCAGACAATTGCAGAGAACCGACCGTGCGCGGTGTCGCCCGCGTTGCCAGGTCCCGCAGCGCCAACCCGAAAACGCCCATGACCGCGAACAGCGAGGCGGGCTGGAACCCCGAAAGGCCCGGCCGGATGATCAGAAGCACCCCGCAAAGGCCGACGCCGATGGCCGTCCACCGGCGCCAGCCGACCTCGGCCCCCATGAAGAGCGCGGCGCCCAGTGTCACCACGAGGGGCGTGGCCTGAAGGATGGCGGAGGCCGACGAAAGCGGCGTCAGCGCGATGGCATAGACGAAGCCGAGGGTGCCCACGACTTCACCCAGGTTACGCAGCAGCACGGGCCGGGTCAGCAGCGCCCGTGACCACAGCCTTTGGCCACGGGCCAGCGCCATCAGCGCAAAGGCGGATGCGCCGCCCGCACCGAGCGTCAGGAGGATTTGACCCACGGGCAGGCTTTGCGCCACGGTCTTGACGAACATGTCTTCCAACGCGAAGGCGGCCATCGCGGCCACCATCAGCGCAATGCCGCGAAGGTTGTCCATCGTGTTTGTCCGGTTGGGGGTAGCTGCCCTGCCTTACCCCGACGGCGTGCGGGGTTAAAGGGGCGTCATCCCTTGAGGCGCGGCACGCCGTAAAGCTCCAGCCGGTGGCCCTTGAGGCGATAGCCCAGCTTTTCCGCGATCTTTTCCTGAAGCGCTTCGATTTCGGGGTCGCAGAACTCGATCACCTCGCCGGAATTCATATCGATGAGGTGGTCGTGATGGTCGCGCTCGGCATCTTCGTAGCGGGCGCGCCCGTCGCCGAACTCGTGCTTTTCAAGGATGCCGGCTTCTTCGAACAGCTTGACTGTGCGATAGACGGTGGCGATCGAAATGCGCGGGTCCACGGCGCTGGCCCGGCCATACAACGCCTCGACATCGGGGTGATCGCGGCTGTCCTCGAGAACCTGCGCGATCACCCGGCGCTGGTCGGTCATGCGCAGGCCCTTGGCCTCGCAGCGGGAGATGATGGTGTCCGCCATGGCGCCCTCTCGGTTCGAAACGACGGTGTAGCCCTTGGTCGACGCGGTTTCCAGCCCCGGTGCGCCCCGCCGATGAGGTGTGAATTTAATACCTTGAATGATAAAGTAAAAGTTCTTGTCAACGAAACTTCAGCGAGGACTTTTAGCGGTGCTCATAGCCACCTCAGCGCCCGGAACAATGCCAGAAGCCCCAGCCCGAGAAGGACATTCACCGCCACCAGCACAGCGAAGGCCCAGGGCCACTCCAGCCCGGGCACGCCCGCGACGTTCACTCCGAACAGCCCGGTCAGGAATCCAAGCGGCAGAAAGATCGCTGCGACGATGGACAGCACGTAGCCGTTCTGGGCCATCCGCATTCCCCGCTGTGCCTCGAGATGGTCGTGCAGTGCCGTCAGCCGTGCGGAAATCGCGTCCAGTTCCTCGACCGCGCGCGTTGTCCGGTTCGCGCTTTCGCCCAGAAGAACCCGCGCCCCGGGGCCGATCAGGGCGTGGTGGCCTTCCGAAAGCTTCACCAGCGCATCGCGCTGCGGTCCGGTGAAACGTCGCAGCCGGATCGCCCGGCGGCGCAAAGGTGCAAGGTCATCGGCCGCGCCCGGGTCCTCTCGCTCCAGGATCGCTTCTTCGATTTCGTCGGTCGCATCGTCGAGTGCCAGCGAGACCGACTCGATCCGGTCGGTCAGCGCCTCGGCCAGCGCAGCCAGGAAATCGCCCGTCGTGTATGCTGCGTGGCCCGCTTCGGCCGCCCTGCGCAATTCGTCGATGGCGATGATCGGGCGCATCCGCACGCTGACCACCAGCTGTTCCTCGGCCCAGAGCCGCAGCGAGACCATGTCTTCGGCCTCGGCGCCCGGGTTGAGGTTGATGCCGCGCAGGTTGACGATCAACCCGGTGTCCAGTGGCGTACAGCGCGGTCGCGTTTCCGATTGCAGAAGTGCGCTGGCGGCCACCGGCGGCAGATGCGTCTCGGCCCACTCGGCGAGTGCCGGATCGGACAGGTCCAGATGCAACCAGCGCCAAGCCGCCCCGGGTGCGGGACGTGGGGCGGGCCAGGGCTCGGCCAGCGGGCGTGCCCGGCCCTCGGCGCCGATGTCGAAGCCCGCGATCGGAGAGAGTGCCATCTGCGTCATCGTCGTATCACACCGGGTCCCGTTCGCGGCCTGTCCGGGGCGGCCGCCGGGCGATCTTCGGGCAGATCATCTGGCGGCCCTCGGGTTGTGATCCATGGAATAGCACGGCTTGACTGCCGGCACGAGGCGGCAAAGGGTGCCGCGTGCAGCCCGGGAGGAGGGATGGAGCGAAAGGATCGGATCGACACCTTCGGGGCGGTGGCATTGGTCGCCTTTTCGATGCTGCTCGCGTTCAACCAGGTGGTGATCAAGATCGTGAACGAGGGCTTGCAGCCGGTGTTCTGGGCCGGGTTGCGCTCGGCCGGTGCGGTCGTCGTCCTGGTGGCATGGATGACCTTCCGGGGGCGCCCGCCGCGAATCGTGCCCGGCACGCTTTGGGCAGGGCTGCTGATCGGCGTGGTGTTTTCGCTCCAGTTCGTGTGCCTGTTCCTTGCGCTTGACCTGACAACGGTGACTCGGACCTCAGTGATCTTCTACTCGATGCCGGTCTGGCTGGCGCTGGCGGGCCATTTCCTTTTGCCGGGCGAGCGGATCACGCCGCGAACGGCCTTGGGACTTGCTCTGGCCTTTGCCGGTGTGGCTTGGGCGATCCTGGATCGGAGTGGTCCGGGCGGGCAGGCAAGCCTTGCAGGCGATCTTTGCGCGCTGGGCGGCGCATTTGGCTGGGCCGGGATCGCGCTATGTGCCCGCGCCACGCCGCTCCGGCAGGTCGCGCCGGAAATGCAGTTATTCTGGCAGGTTACGGTCTCGGCACCCGTGCTTATCGCGGTCTCGCCGCTGTTCGGCCCATTGGTCCGCGATTTGGCGCCGATCCACCTGTGGGGGCTTGGCTTTCAGATATTGGTGATCGTCAGCTTTGGCTTCGTGTTCTGGCTTTGGCTGCTGACGCGCTATCCCGCGGCAAGCGTGGCCAGTTTCAGCTTTCTCACGCCGGTTTTCGGCGTGGGCCTCGGCTGGGCGCTACTGGGCGAACCGGTGGGTGTCTCGATCCTGGGGGCGCTGGGATTGGTGGCGGGCGGATTGGTGCTGATCAACCGCGCCCCCGGGCCTCAGGTGCCGCAAAAGGTCTGGCGGACCTCTTCTCCGGGCTCGGGCGGGCGACGGTAATCCGCGTTTTCCGGTTGATCGTCGAAGGGCCGCGATGTGATCTGCAAAAACCTTTCGAGCGGCGCGTAATCCCCTGTCACAGCTGCGCTGATGACCTGCTCCACCCGATGGTTGCGGGGAATATGGGCGGGGTTTGCGGCACGCATCCGGTCGATCCGGAGCGCCTCGGGGTCCGGTTCGCGCCCCAGCCGGACACGCCAATCCGCCGTCCAGGAATCGAATGCCGCGCGGTTGCGAAACGCCTCGCGCGCTGTCCCATCGGCAAGCCCTCGAAAGGTGTTGGTGAAATCCGCGCGCTCTGCGGCCATCAGGTCCAGCAATCGGTGGATCAACTCGGCATCGCCGTCCTCGGCGCTGGCCAATCCCAGCTTCGGTCGGAATACCGCCAGCCAGGCGTCGCGGAACAATACCGGAAAGGTGCCGATCGCCTCTGTCGCCCGCGTGATTGCGGTCTCTTCGTCGGTGTTGATCAGCGGCACCAGGGCCGAGGCGAACTGCGCCAGGTTCCACGCTGCCATATCGGCCTGGCGGGCATAGGCATAGCGGCCGTAGACATCTATGGAACTGAACACGGCGTCCGGGTGATAGCCGTCCATGAAGGCACAGGGGCCATAGTCGATGGTCTCGCCCGAGATCGTCGTATTGTCGGTGTTCATCACGCCATGGATGAAGCCCACGCCCATCCATTGCGCAACCAACTGCGCCTGGGCTGCGATCACCCGGTGTAACAGGGCGAGGGGGCCGTCAGCATCGGGATAATGCCGTGCGATGGCGTGATCGGCGAGGGTGCGCAGCGCCTCGGTGTCGCGGCGGGCGGCGAAGAACTGGAAGGTGCCGACGCGGACATGGCTGGCGGCCACCCGCGTCAGCACTGCTCCCGGCAGGATCGCTTCGCGGAACACCTCTTCGCCGGTTGTCACGACGGCCAGCGCACGGGTCGTTGGGATACCCAGCGCATGCATCGCCTCTGAGACGATGTACTCGCGCAGCACCGGACCCAGCCAGGCCCGCCCATCGCCCATCCGCGAGAAGGGCGTGCGCCCCGCACCTTTCAACTGGATGTCGCGGCGTTGGCCGTCGGGGCGAACGATCTCGCCCAACAGAATCGCCCGCCCGTCGCCCAGTTGTGGCACGAAACCGCCGAACTGGTGCCCGGCATAGGCCTGCGCCAGCGGTTCGGCACCCTCGGGCACCCGGTTGCCCGCCAGCATCGCGACGCCCGCCTCTGATGTCAGAGCAATGGGGTCGAGGCCAAGATCGTGTGCAAGCTTTTCGTTCAGAATTACCAGCCGCGGCTGACGGACGGGAACCGGGGACTGGCGGCTGTAGAACCGGTCGGGCAGGCGGGCGTAAGAATTGTCGAAAGGGATATCCAGCGTCATGCTCAACAGATAGGGCTGGCGCCGAAGGTTTTCATGAAATTCTTTGTTAGGGTCATGCAGCCGCTCACAGCCGCGCAAGCCGTTCCGTCAGCAATGCAAAGAACCCGTCCGCATCCACGTCGCCGATGAACGTGGCATTTGCCGGTTTGCCGGTCACCCCCCACCAGTCCGCTACCGTCATTCCGGCGGTGTATCGCCCCTTGGTCTCGATCTCTACGTTGATGTGCCGCCCGGAGAACAACTCCGGGCGCAGCAGATAGGCCGTCACGCAAGGATCGTGAAGCGGCGCGCCCTCGCTGCCATACTTGGCCTTGTCAAAGCGTTCGAAGAAGTCGGTCATCTCGGCCACCGCCACGCCCACGGGCGTGCCCAGCCCCCGGAACGCCTCGTTGCGTGCGCGTGTCACAAGCGCCTTGTGCGTCACATCCAGCGGCATGACCACCAGCGGGACGTCCGATCCAAACACGATTTCAGCGGCTTCCGGGTCGACATGGATGTTGAACTCAGCCGCGGGCGTAATGTTACCCACCTCGAAATAGGCACCCCCCCATCAGCACGATTTCCCCGATCCGCGGCACGATCTCGGGCGCCGCTGTCATTGCCGTTGCAATGTTCGTCAACGGCCCCAGAGGACACAAGGTGACGCTGCCGGCCGGCTCGCGCCGCAGCGTCTCGACGATGAACTCCACCGCGTGGGTGTCCTGCAGGGGCATCGTGGGGGCGGGCAGGGCGGGGCCGTCGAGCCCGGTCTTGCCGTGGACATGTTCGGCCGTGATCAGGGGGCGCTTCAGCGGTCTGTCGCAGCCCGCGAAGACCCGGATATCGGCCTTGCCCGCCAGTTCACAGACGATACGCGCGTTTTTCTGGGTCAACGTCAGCGGCACGTTGCCCGCCACCGCGGTGATCCCAAGCACGTCCAGATCGTCGGGACTCGCCAGCGCCAGAAGGATCGCGACCGCATCGTCCTGGCCGGGATCGGTATCAATTATGATCTTGCGGGGCATGGGGGTCTCCGGCTCAGTGTCGGCGCGGAGACTGGCGCGGGCGCCGAGGGATGTAAAGCGCCCGCGCCTGTGCCGTGGCCCCGACCCGGAAAGGGGCCACGGCGGACGGCCGCGGAGTGTCAGCCGTCGAAATCGACCTCTTCCACCAACCTGAGGGCGGCGCCGCGCAGCGAGGCCAGTTCCATCAGGTTGACGTCATCTGCGGTAAAGCTGCCCCAGCTTGCCACCAGTTCGGACGGCTCTGTCCCCGGCGCGACGGGGTATTCGTAGACCACCGAGGCGTAGACTTCCTGGGCCTGTTCCGAGGCGAGGAATTCCATGAACTTCAACGCGTCGTCCTGGTTCGGCGCGGATTTGGTCATCGCCACGCCCGAGATGTTCACATGGGTGCCGGCGCCCTCGAAGACCGGGAACAGGACGTTGACGCTTTCGGCCCAGGCTTTCTGCTCCTCGTCCTCCAGCATCTGGCCCATGTAATAGGTGTTGCCGAGGCTGATGTCGCATTCGCCCGACCAGATCGCCTTGACCTGCGCCCGGTCGTTGCCCTGCGGTTTGCGGGCGAGGTTGGCCTTCAGGCCCTTGAGCCAGTCGCGCGTTGCTTCCTCGCCGTGATGGTGGATCATCGCGGCCACCAGCGCCAGCGTATAGCTGTGGGTCCCAGAGCGGGTGCAGATGCGGCCCTGCCATTTGGGATCGGCGAGATCCTCGTAAGTGGTGACCTCGCCCGGGTCGACGCGGTCCTTCGAGGCATAGACGATCCGCGCCCGGGTGGTGACGCCGAACCAGTGATTCCCGGAATCGCGCAGGTAATCCGGGATCGCGGTGGCCAGCACGTCACTTTCCACGGGCTGGGTGACGCCCGCGGCCACGGCTTCGGCCAGGCGCGAGATGTCGGTGGTCAGGATGATGTCGGCCGGGCTGCGCGCGCCCTCGGCCTTCAGCCGCTCGACCATGCCCTTGTCCAGGAAGGCGACGTTGGTCTGGATGTCGGTTGCCTCGGTGAAGGCGTCGAGGACCGGCTGGATCAGCTCGGGCTGGCGGTAGGAATAGATATTCACGTCGGCCTGGGCGGCAGGGGCCAGCGTCAGGGTGGCGGCGGTCGCCACAAGGGCGGTGCGGATGGTCATGGAATCTCCTGTCCGTTCCTGTTCGTCTATGGTTACCAGATAAATCCGACAAAAATAGTCAGGTCAAGAAGGGAATGTCGGTCCCGCTCATCTCCATGTGATGCCCCGTGCCTGGATCACGAGGTTGCGGTTCCTGCGTGCGCCCCGTACCCGGCGTGGGGTGGGTGCCAACCCACCACGCGGCGCGCACACGAGGGGTGTTTTTTTGGAAACATACACCCTCCGGCTCATACGGCCTTCTCGGCCGCCTTTACCTTGTCCCATAGCGCGTCCATCTCGGCCAGGTCCGAGTCTTCGGGTCGCTTGCCTTTCGCGCGAAGTTCAGCCTCCACTGCTATGAAACGACGTGTAAATTTGGCGTTGGCGGACCGCAGGGCATCTTCGGGCTCTATGCCGAGGTGCCGTGCGAGGTTGGCCATCACGAACAACATGTCACCGAACTCCTCGAACACCTCGGTCTCGGTCATCTTTTCGCGCGCCTCGGCCAGCTCGTGCGCTTCTTCGACGATCTTCTCGACGACCTGCCCGATCTCGGGCCAGTCGAACCCCACGCGGGCCGCGCGTTTCTGAAGCTTAACGGCGCGGGTCAACGCGGGCAGGGCCAGCGCAACGTCGTCCAGCACGCCATGTGCGGCCTTCCGTGCCCGCTCGGTGGCCTTGATCGCTTCCCAGTCGCGGGTCTGCTGTTCGGCCGACTTGTCACGGCTTTCATCGCCGAAGACATGCGGGTGGCGCGCGACCATCTTGTCGGCGATGGCATTGGCAACCGAATGAAAATCGAACAGTCCCGCCTCGGAACCCATTTGCGAGTGATAGACGGTTTGCAATAGCAGGTCGCCGAGTTCGCCCTCCAGTTCCCCCCAGGCTTCGCGTTCGATCGCGTCGGCGACCTCGTAGGCCTCTTCGATCGTATACGGCGCGATGGATGCGAAATCCTGTTCGATATCCCAGGGGCAACCGGTATCCGGGTCGCGCAGCCGGCGCATGATCTCGATCAGGCGGGGCATTCCGCCTTGCGGATCGTGGACAAGGGCATCGGATTCTTCTGGGGTCATTGGAGGGTCTCCGTCTTGGGGGCGGGGCGAGTTGGGCAAATGCGTACCCGGATGTAAAGCCGGGGCTGGCGCATGGCGCGCGCGGCGCTATCGTGGCCGCGATTGATGGAGGGGCGCATGGCGCTTGAAGATGCGAAGAAACAGGTCGACACGGCGATCACCCGCCGAAGCCACAGGGGCTTGTCCTATGAAAATGCCTTTGGCGGCGTTACCTCGTTCCTGCGACGGACACTGACCAAGGATCTCGCCGGGGTTGATCTTGCGGTCACCGGTATTCCGTTCGATCAGGCGGTGACGAACCGGCCCGGAACGCGGCTTGGCCCCCGGGCGATCCGTGAGGCCAGCACGCTGCAGGCCTGCGACACGCCCTATGGCTGGGGCTACAACCCGCTGGAGGAGTTCGCCATAGTCGATTACGGCGATCTTGCCTTCGATTACGCGCGAGTGGCCGAATTCCCGGCCGCGCTTGAGGCCCATGTCGCGGGGATACTGTCGGCGGGCGCGGGATGCATCGCTCTGGGGGGCGATCATTCGATCTCTCTGCCGATCCTGCGGGCGCATGCCGCCGTGCACGGGCCGCTGGCGCTGGTGCAGTTCGATGCCCATACCGACACCTGGATGGATGACGACCCGACCCGCATCGACCACGGTACGATGTTCCGCAAGGCGGTGGACGAGGGGCTGATCGACCCGGCGCGTTCGGTCCAGGTGGGGATTCGCACCGACAATCCGGATACGATGGGCATCACGGTGCTGGACGCGCCTTTCGTCCACGAAAATGGTCCGGCAGCTGCCGTTGCTCGCATCCACGAGATCGTGGGCGACGTGCCCGCCTATCTCAGCTTCGACATCGACGCCCTGGACCCGGCCTTTGCGCCGGGCACCGGTACGCCGGTCTGGGGCGGGCTGACCAGTGCACAGGCGGTCGCCATGTTGCGCGGGCTCAAGGGGCTGCGCGTGGTCGGCGGCGACGTGGTCGAAGTCTCGCCGCCCTTCGACGCGTCGGGGATCACGGCTGTAGCAGGGGCACATGTCGCGACCGAACTGATTTGCCTCTGGGGGTGGGCCAAACGCGAAGCTCAAGGAGCAGGCCAATGAAATTATTTTCCTATCTCGTCGTAATCCTGCTGATGGCCTCCGCGGCGGGCGCGGTCTATTTCCGCAAGGTCGCGGACGATCCCGAGATCTGGCATGTCGACCCGCTGACCGCCGTAAAGCCCGACACGCCGAATGCGATCCTCGTCCGCCCCGACGGCGGCGACCGCACCATGCCCGGCTATGACGTGTCCCCCGAAGAACTGGCCAAGGCGATCGACGCGGTGGCGCTGGCCGAACCACGCACCGAGCGGATTGGCGGCCGCCCCGAGGCGCTGTGGATGACCTACGTTCAACGCTCGGCGTTGTGGGGATTTCCCGATTACATCTCGGTCAAGGTCTTGCCCAAGGAAGGCGGGTCGACCTGGGCGGCGTTTTCACGCGCGCGCTTTGGTCATTCCGACCTGGGCGTGAACGCTGCGCGGCTGGAACGTTGGCAGGGCGCGTTGCGCGACCGGCTGGGGGGCTGAGCCGGGCGGTTCGGGCGGGGGCCTTGACCGCCGCCTGCCCTTGAGCCACAGAAAGCCATGGTTCCCCTGCAGAAACTCGACCAGATCACCCGCCGCTTCGAATTCCTCGAAGCGAAGCTTGCCGAAGGCGCAGGCGCAGGCGCAGATTTCGCGCAGCTCGGTCGCGAATACGCGGAACTCAAGCCCGTGGTCGATGAGATTGCCGCCTATCGCCAGCTTCTGGCCGATATCGACGAAGCCGAGGCGATGCTGGACGATCCAGAGATGCGCGCGCTGGCCGAAGAGGAACTGCCCGACCTGCGCCATCGGCTGCCGGAAATGGAACAGGCGCTTCGTGTGGCCCTTTTGCCCAAGGACGCGGCCGATGCGCGTCCCGCGATCCTGGAAATCCGGCCCGGTACCGGCGGCGAGGAGGCCGCGCTTTTCGCGGGCGATCTCTTGCGCATGTACCAGCGCTACGCCGAGGAAAAGGGATGGAGATTCTCGATCCTCGAGGAGAGCCAGACCGAGCTTGGCGGTATCAAGGAGGTCGTCGCCAGCGTGCAGGGCGAGGGCGTGTTCGCCCGGCTGAAATACGAATCGGGTGTGCATCGCGTTCAGCGGGTGCCCGCGACGGAATCGGGTGGGCGAATCCACACTTCGGCCGCCACGGTCGCCGTGCTGCCCGAGGCCGAAGAGGTGGATATCGACATTCCCGCCGGCGATATCCGTATCGACACGATGCGCGCCAGCGGGGCAGGTGGCCAGCATGTGAACACCACAGATTCAGCGGTCAGGATCACCCACATTCCCACTGGCATCGTGGTGACAAGCTCGGAAAAATCCCAGCATCAGAACCGTGCCATCGCCATGGCCGTGCTGCGTGCGCGGCTTTACGACATGGAACGCCAGAAGGCCGCTGACGAACGCGCCGCCACACGGAAATCGCAGGTCGGTTCGGGCGACCGGTCCGAGCGCATCCGCACCTACAATTTTCCCCAGGGCCGGATGACAGACCACCGGATCAACCTAACGCTCTACAAGCTCGACCAGGTGATGGCGGGCGACCTGGACGAGGTGATCGACGCGCTGATCGCAGATGACCAGGCCAGCCAGCTGGCCGAGATGGAGGCATGACGGTCAACCGGGCGCTGGCCGAGGCCACTCGCCGTCTGACCGCTGCCGCCATTCCCGACGCCCCGCGCGATGCACGCCGGCTTCTGGCCCATGTGCTGGGGATCGAACCCGGTCGGCTGACACTGGTTCTGCCCGATCCGCTGCCCGCCGACGCCGCCCTGCGTTTCGAGGCGGTGTTGGCGCGCCGTCTGGCCCGCGAACCGGTCTCGCACATTATCGGAATACGCGCGTTCTATGGCCGCGAATTCAGTGTCACGCCGGCCGTGCTCGATCCGCGCCCCGAGACCGAAACACTGGTCGAGGTCGCACTTGCCACGCCGTTCCGCCGCGTTCTCGATCTCGGGACGGGTTCGGGCTGTATACTTTTGACGCTGCTGGCCGAACGGCCCGAAGCGACCGGCGTCGGTACGGATATCTCCGAGGCTGCGCTGGCCGTCGCACGCGAGAATGCCCGCCGTCTGGGGATCGCCACCGCCAAGTTCCACAGAGCGGACTGGTTCGGCGATGTGACAGGACGCTTTGACCTGATCGTGTCGAACCCGCCTTACATCGCGGCAGAGGAAATGCCCGGCCTCGCCCCGGAACTGTCCCATGAACCGCGGGGGGCGCTGACCGATGAGGGGGATGGGCTGTCCGCCTATCGCGCGATCGCGCGGGCCGCCCCCGGATATCTGGAGCCCGGCGGACGGCTGCTCGTCGAGATCGGCCCGACGCAGGGTCCGGCGGTCAGGGAAATCCTGTGCGCCGCGGGTCTTGAAATCGTCGCCCTGCATACCGATCTCGATCAACGTCACCGAGCGGTCGAGGCTCGCGCCGCGGCACCGGGGGCGTAGCGCAAAATGCGTTGCGCGCCGCGCGCACCCCTCGCCAAAACGCCGCAATTGGTGTATTTTCCTCTTGTCAGCGCGTGGTGGCCGTGTTTACTCGGAACCGCGCAGGCCCGGGGACGGGCCGCGGGCACACCGGAACGGCGTTCCCGCGCAGGACAAGCCAGACAAAGGTCGGCAGAGAGGACTCGGTGAAGGCCGGATCGCTTGAGCGGTGCAAGGCCCTGCCGAACACGCCAATATAAAGCTGGATACCAGTAAAAGCATGAGACCATCCAAGTCACGCTCGCGGTCCAAGTCGAACCGTTCACGCTCGGTGGGCAACATTGTCAACCGGGTCTTCGACAGTTCCGGGCCGGAGGGCAAGGTCCGCGGCACGCCGCAGCAGATCATCGAGAAATATAACCAGCTCGCCCGCGATGCCCAGCTTGGAAACGACCGCGTCGCGGCCGAGAATTTCCAGCAGCATGCCGAGCATTACGCCCGCCTTCTGGGCGAGGCCCAACGCGAGCAGGAGGCCCGCCGCGAACAGCAGGAGGCCCAGCAGAACCGCGAACGTGATCGTGGCGGCCGTGACCGGCAGGATGAACGCCAGGATAGCGGCGATCAGCAACCCCGGCGCGAGGCACAGCCCGACGAGTCCGAGGCGCAAGTCGGCGGTAGTGGCAGCAACGGTGGTGCCGATGTGATCGACCTTGCCGAGGACGACAGCGGTAGCACTTTGGTCGAGACACCGGAGGAAAAGCCTGCCGAAAAGCCGGAAAAGCCGCGCCGCGCGCGCAAGCCGCGTGCCGCGAAATCGGCATCTGCCGAGCCGGGTGAGGATCCGGACCAGGCGCAGGCACCTGCTGCCGAGTGAAGGGTGCATATTGACGGCGGCCGATGGCACCGAGGCCCGCCCGCCGTCTTCTCTCGCGGCTTAGTCTGCAAGGGTGCGGGCCAGGGCGCAGAAACCTTCTATCGAAATTTGTTCGGCGCGGTCGGTCGGAGAAAGCCCAGCCATCCGCAGCCGATCCTCGATATCGGGGGCAAGCCCCTTCAGACTTGCCCGCAGCATTTTGCGTCGCTGGTTGAAGGCCGCCGCGACCACGCGCTCCAGCAACTTCGGATCGGCTTCGAAACGGGGTCCGGGCAGGGCCTTCAGGTGAACCACGGCCGAGTCCACCTTGGGCGCCGGCGTGAACGCCTCGGGGGGCAGCCGCATTGCGATCCGCGCATCGCATCGCCACTGCGCAAGGATCGCGAGCCGGCCATAGGCCTTGGATCCGGGCGTGGCGATGATCCGCTCTGCCACTTCGCGCTGGAACATCAATGTCAGGCTGTCCCAGAAGGGGGGCCAGACCTCTGGCGTCAACCAGCGCACCAGAAGTTCGGTACCCACATTATAGGGCAAGTTCGCGACAACCTTGATCGGCGGGGTCAGCCGCGCGGCGGCATCGACGTCCAGCGCATCGGCATTCACCACCTCCAGCCGTCCAGGATAGACGGCGGCGATCTCGGCCAACGGCGCCATACAGCGCGCGTCCTTCTCGACCGCCAGCACATGCCGCGCCCCCTCGGCCAAAAGGCCGCGCGTCAACCCGCCGGGGCCTGGCCCGATCTCCAGCACATCCGCCCCCGCCAGATCGCCCGCCATACGCGCGATCTTGGCCGTCAGGTTAAGGTCCAAAAGAAAATTCTGTCCCAGCGCCTTCTTGGCGCTCAGCCCATGCGTCGCGATGACCTGGCGGAGTGGCGGCAGCCCATCTATGGCGCTCATGCCACGCGTCCCGCAGGCAGCCTCAGGTCAGCAGCCATGCCGACGCGCGCAGCGCCGCGCCCGAAGCCAGCGGCGTCAGCGCCGTGCCGATCAACGTTGCCACAGCCGCCCCGCGCAGGGACAGGCGTTGTTCTTCGACAAGGCCCGCCAGCATCCAGATCGCCACCGGCCCCATCAGCACCACGCCCGAGATCACACCGGGCATCAGACTGAGATTTGCGATCGACATCAGCACATGGGTCACGGCGTTTATCAAGAGTGCCCCCGACAGGCAGGCCAGCGCCCAGGCCCAAAGCCCGGCGAACCGGCGTTGCCCCGACAGGATCACGATGCCCGCCGCGGTCAGTGTCAACAGCATGGCCGCCACACCGTACTGCGCCGGTCCCGGCCAGTCGAACTCCGGTCGCTGCGCCTCCAGCCAACCGGGCAGGAAAAGCGTCTCTTCGGCGTTCTGGAGTGCGAAGGCCACGAACAACAGTGTCGCCCGGGCCGACAGCCCTACGCGTTTCAGCGAAAATGCTTTGCGCCAAATTGGTTTCATCGGGGCAGTACCTCCCCATAATCGTTACGTCCCTCACCCTCCGCTAGCCCCTCGCGTCCGGGCCATCCGCCAGGCCAATTCCAGAGCGGCGACCAGGCTGGAGGGATCCGCCCGGCCCTGGCCCGCGATGTCGAACGCCGTACCATGGTCGGGAGAGGTCCTGATGAACGGCATTCCCAAAGTTACGTTCACCCCACCCGCAAAATCCAGCGTCTTGATCGGGATGAGCGCTTGGTCATGATACATGCAAATGGCCGCATCGTAACCCTGGCGGGCGCGGTCATGAAACATCGTGTCCGCGGGCAGGGGGCCGGTCAGGACAATGCCCTCGGCACGCAGCCGATCCAGCGCCGGTTCGATCATTTCCATTTCTTCGCGCCCCATCGTGCCGCCTTCGCCGGCATGGGGGTTCAGCCCCGCCACGGCAAGACGTGGCGTCTCGATCCCGAAATCACGGATCAGCGCTGCATGTGTGATCCGGATCGTGTCCTCCAGCAGGCGCGCATCCAGTGCTGCGGTCACCTCGGACAGGGGAATATGAATCGTCACCGGTACCACCCGCAACGCCGGGCAGGCCAGCATCATCACCACGCGGTCGACGCCAGCCAGGTGCGCAAGGTACTCGGTATGGCCGGGATAGGCGAAGCCCGCCCCGTCCTTCAGGGCCTTCTTGCTGATCGGCGCGGTGCACAGCGCGGCGGCACGGCCCTCCTGAACCAGTTCCACGCCGCGGGCGATCGCTTCGATCACGGCGGCGGCGTTCTCGGGCGCGGGGCGCCCGGGCACGGCGGGCGAAGGAAAGGGAAGGCGCAGTACGGGTAGCGCAGTGGCCGACACGTGCAGCGCGTCCTCGGGTATGTGGATCTCGGCATGCGGCGTGCCCTCGGGCAGGTGCGCCGGGTCGCCGATCCAGAAGAACGGCAACCGTGCGCCCAGTACCTTCCATGCCTTGGCCGCAATCTCGGGGCCGATCCCTGCCGGCTCGCCGCAGCTCAGTGCGATCGGCCGGTCGCTCATGGTTCGCGGATGATGGCGTCGGCCTTCAGTTCGGCCAGATAGCTGGCGGCATAACCAGCCAGCCGCTGATTCAGCAGTTGGCGGCGCACCGCCTCGCGGTCGACCATGCCACCGCCAAGGTCGGGCGTGCGCCCGCACAGCATCAGCACCACCGCCACCTGCGGGGTCGAAAGGCCATAGGAAATCTCGCCTTCGTCAAGCTTGGCAAGTTCCAGCGCCACGTCGCGCGGCACCTCGGCCACCGGCTTGACCTCGCGGCTCAGGCGATCTTCGGGAAGGCCTTGGGCCACGCCGTAAAGATCGTCGCAGTTGTCCACCTGCGCGCGCACACGCATCGCGTCTGCCAGCGACCCGCCGGGGATCAGGAAACGCGCGTATTCGACCGATACTGCCTCGGGCGAGACTGGCCCGCTTTCGCGCAGTGCACGCAACTGGAACAGCGAGATGGCGTTCTCGAGTTCGACCGGTTCCGAAACCTGGCCGGGACGCAAGGCTAATACCTGGCCTGCGACGTCAGGCGGAAGGTTCGACAGTGGCATCCAGCCCATCCGGCCGCCTTCGCCGCGGCTGCGCGATGCGGAATACTGCCGCGCCGCGGCCGCGAAATCGCTTTCGCTGCGGATTGACCGGCGCAGGTCGCGCGCGATCCGCAGCGCTTCTGCGCGCCGCTCGGGCGTGTCGGCACGCAGCACGATCTCGGACAAAAGCACCTGCGCCACCGCCCCGGCGGTCTGCGGCGAGGTGATCGCAAGGGCGCGGTCGATCTCGGCCTCGGTGATCTGCGCACGTGGCCCGAAACGGCCGCGCACCACGTCGCGCCAGATCAGCCCGGCCTCGACGAAGTCGCGAAAGGTCTCTGCGGCGACCCCGGCTTGTCCGATCGCGGAAAGGAACTGTTCGGCGGTCATGTTGCCGCGCGCCGCGAACTCCTCCATGCCTTCGCGGACCTGCTCGGGCGTGAGCGTGAGGCCAAGCCTGTCGGCCTCGGCCATCCGCAGGCGGTCGTCGATCAGCCCCTCGAGCGCGACCTTCTCGATTTCGGGCGGATTGCCCAGAAGACGCAGAAAACGGACGCGCTGGTCGAGTTCGTAATTCGTGATCGCCTTGTCGTTGACAATCACCCGCGGTGCGAAGGGGCCGCCCTGTTGCGCGGCGGCCATTCCGGCGCCCATAAGCGCCAGCGCGGCCGCGACCGCCAGGCCCATCCGTCGGATCATTCCCTTCCTCCGTTTCTTCCTGCTCTCAGAACCGGGCGCAGCGCCGCGCCCGCCGCGCCCCGTCGCCCTTTGCGCCAAAGCCTGCAAGCGACACCGTGAGGCCGAAATCCGTGCTCGGCTCTACACTAGTCGACGAGGTGAACCGACGCGAGAGGGAAAGATCGACCGTCACGCATTCATTACGATATTCCAGCCCGATACCGGCGCGCGTGGCCTCGTCGGCGACGAAGTCATAACGCCAGTCGGCCTTGCCGATCCAGTTGGGGCGGAATTCATATGCGGCGTCCATCACCCAGTCCGCCTGATCCTCGTTGCGGTCCTCGTCGACATTTGCATCGGCCCACAGCAGGCTGGAACTCAGCTCGACCCGGTCGGTGTCCCAGTCGATCCTCAGATCGTTCCGAGTGACATCGAACCCGTCATCGAACAATGCCCGGTTCGACAGGCTGAAATTGCCCGGCAGGTCCAGTTGCACCGCGGCAAGCCAATCGGAACTCGATCCGTCAAGCCCCGATCCTTCGCTGAACTGGCCAAGGTCTTCTTCCCGCCAGATGCGCCCGACCGTCAGCGCAAGCGACCAGCCCGCCGGATCGTATCGGGTCCAGCCCACGCCCAGGTTGGCGCGCAGCCCTGCCTCGCGCGCGTCCTCGCCGGCGAAACGGGTCAGCGAAAACAGGTTCGCTTCGTCGAACTCGACAAGCACGCTGTCCTCGTTGGGGGTGTCGCTGTCTTCCTCGCGGCTCCAGGCCAGTTGCACGACCGGCTCCAGCACATGTGTGACGCCATCGGCGCCGGACTTGACCAGCGGCCAGCGCAGTTCGACCAGGGCCGCTGGCATCGTGCGGGTAGAGCTGCCCTCGTAAACCGCGTCGTCGGTGACGCGGAAATGGTCGATATCCAGCGCGGCCTCGGTGGCCAGCACCATCCCGTTGTTCAGCACCCAGTCGCGACGCCAATCGAATTCGGCCGAAACGCGGGCCATGTCGAGTCCGTCACCCGATGAATCGTTCAGGCGGCGCTGAAATCCATCCGCGGAAAAAGTCAGATTGGCGATCCCGCCGATCGCGGCGGGTTCGACCCGCCGTGTGTAGCTGACCTCGCCGATCAGGAACGGGATCGTCTGGTTGCTCTCGGAGTCGCGCAGCGTGTGGTAATAGATCAGGTCGCCGGCGAACAGTTGATCCCGTCGCACGCGGGTCAGCGAAAGCTCGCTTTCCAGCCGGTCGGTGTCGTCATAGCCGTAATCCAACAGGTAGGACGTGTCCGAGACACCCTGGATCCCGAAATCCAGGCGAAAATCTTTCGGCAGGTCGAAACCACCCTCGGCGAACAGGTAATAACGGGTTTCTCCCGGTTCCAGATCATCGCGCGAGACGGCCGCGTTCACCTCCATATCGCCGTTCCGGAACGCCCGCCGATAGCGCAGCTCCAACGTTCGGGTCTGCCCGGTCGAAACATAGGGGGTTAGCAGAAGGTCCTGGTGGTCGCCAAGCGTGAAAAAATAAGGGATCTTGACGCCCGTGCCCAACTGGTCGGTTACCCTGATGCTCGGCGTCAGAAAGCCGGTGGCGCGTTTCAGGGCCGGGTCGGGCACCCGCAGCCGCGGCAGGTAGAAGACCGGGACGCCCATGACTTCCAGTCGGGCATGGTCGAAATACAGCTGAAGTTCCTGCTGGTCCTGAATGATCCGGCGCGCCCGGATCTGCCACAGGGGCACTTCACTCTCGGAACAAACCCGACACGCCGATGCCACCGTCCTGTCCAGCCGGTTATAGCGCCCCGCGATGCGTTGGATGTCTGCCGCGGCGATCTGCAGCTGGCGGTTCAGCACCATGCGCGCCGAACGAAGGATGCCCTCGGTCAAGTCGGGCGACAGCTCGGCGCTGTCGGCCACAAGGACGGTCTCGGGGCCGGTTGTAAGGGTGATCGGCCCCTCAATGCTCAGCCGCTCGCCCTGCCGATCATAGACCACCCTCGATGCCGACAACCGGGCCTCGCCATACAAAACCTCGACATTGCCCTCGGCGATGAGCTGGTTCAACTCGCCCACGCTGACCCGGTCCGCGATAAGTGTGGCTGCCGGTGGCTGTTCGGCGGGCGCCTCGGCGCGCAGGCCTTGGCCATACGCGGCCCCCGGCAGGTCTGGCCCCGCTGCCGCGAGTGCCGCGGCCATAATGGCAAAGGGGGCGGACAGACGCCGCATCAACCATCCTCCAGGTGCAACAGAAGCCCCAGCGACAACAGGATTCCCGCAGCCGGCGGACTCCAGGCGGCGAGTGCCACCGGGATCTGCCCGTTCTCTCCCAAGACTTGCGCGAAATTGCGAAGGAAGAAAAGCCCGAGCCCGAGGCCCAGCGCCAGCATTACCATCAGCCCGGTTCGCCCGAACCGGGTGTGGCGCATGGTGAAGCCAGCCCCCATAAGCACCATCGCCGCCAGGATCAACGGCAGGGCCAGCTCCATCTGGAACCACACGCGATGCGCGCGCGCCGAGAAACCGGCGCGTTCCAGCGCCGAGATGAAATCGGGCAGATCCCAGATCGCGATGGCCGAGGGTTGCGCAAAGCTGTCGCGGATTCGCTCGCGCGTCATTTCCGAGGCCAGCATCAGGCGGTCTTGCTCGACGGCGTCAAGCTCGGGGTTCGGGCTCTCCCCGCCGAAATGCCAGCGCTTGGCGTTTTCCACCTCCCAGCCCGTATCGGTCAGTGTCGCTTCCGCCGCCTCGATCCGCCAGTCCGGGCTGCCATCGCGGTCGAATGCGAGAAAAGTGACGTCGAAATACCGCGTCGCCTCGGCATTGGCGCGGGCGGCGCGGATCACGATCTGCCCCTCGGCGCTGCCCTCGCGCAGCCACAATCCTTCGGAACTGACCGACAGCACGCTGACCTCGCCGGTCTTGTAGCGGTCGGTGACGATCCGGTATTGTTTGGACGTGGCCGCCACGATCGGGTTCATAAGGCCGACCGCGATGCCCCCCAGGACCAGTGCCGTTACGACGGGCGCGATCAGCGCGCGCAGCGCCGAGCGGCCCGAAGCCCGCGTCACCACCAGTTCGGATGTGCGCGCAAGCCCCAGGAACAGGGCGACCGTGGCCAGCACCACGACCAGCGGCAGGATCGTGTATAGCTCTCCGGGCACCTTCAGCGCCGAGAGGTGAAGCGCCTCGGTCAGGCCGATCCGGCCGATCTCGAAGCGACGCAGCTGATCGACCATGTCGATCACCACCATGATCGCGGCGAAGAACCCGAAAATTCCCAGCACCAGCAGCGTGAACTTGCGCGCAAAATAGAGGTGGAGCGTCATGGCCGCACCTCGCCCCGGCCTGTTGTGGCGGCGCCCGAGGGCACACTTCGCCGGCGCGCCGAGGCCCAGATCATCGCGGCACCGATGCCCGTGCCGATGAGAGGGGCCAGATAGGTCACTGGCCACAGAGCCGCGTTGCTTTGCGCGATGTCGGCCGCGGCGTTGTTAAGGAGGTTCACTCCGATCAGCAGGATGATCGCCATCAGCACCTGGCGCCCCACGCCGAAGCGGCTGAACCCGCCGACCAGAAGGGCGCCATAGCCGATCAGTGCCCCGGCGACCGCCAGAAGCGGCTGCGCATTGCGCGCGTGCCCCTCGTAGAGGAACACCGCGCGCGGCTCGCCGGTGGCCTCGATCATCTCGTCGGTGGGGTTCAAGAGCGCCGCGGTCGGCATCACCTCCAGCCGCGGCGGTCGAATCCGCGCGGTGTCGATCAGCGCGCCGATGTCATAGGCGAAATCAGCGAAACTGGTGGTCGCAAGACGCCGGTCGGCCCTTTTCAGCGATTGCGCCATGCCGTCGAACATCACCAGCTTCGGCCCGGTTTCGCCATCGACCAGAAGCGCCCGCTTGGCGGTATAGGTCACCCGCGTTTCGGGACTGCGCGCATCCGATAGATAGATGTCGCGTAACTCGCCCCGTTCGGTGATTTCGCGGATATAGAGCGTCACGCCACGGGCAGGGTGAAGGAACTGGCCCTCGCTGAGGAACTGCGCGGCGATATCGCGCGAAATCTCGTCCCGCCGTTCGTCCAGCTGGGCGCGGCTGGCCGGGACCAGAACATGGGTCAGAACCGCGATGGGCGCAGCCACCAGTAGGCCGAAGACCAGCACCGGCCGTGCCAGCCGCCATGGGCTGCAGCCCAGCGCCTGCATTACCACCAACTCGCTCTCCGAGATCATCCGGTTGACGACATAAACAGTCGCCGCGAAGGCCGCGATTGGCAGCACCAGGCGGATCACGTTGGGAAGTGTCAGTGCGGCGAATTCCAGGAAGACCAACGCCGATTGCCCGTCGCCGATCAGTTGCTCGAACAGGGAAACGCCCCGATTCACCCAGTAGATCGACACCAGCACGAGCGCGAAGAAGCCGAACAGGATTGTCAGCTGCGCAAGCAGGTATCGGTCGAATCTCGGCACATGTCCCCCCAAGGACATCACGGGTCGCGGAGGACGTTAGACCAATCGACGGGGGGCGGAAACTGCTATCTGGTCAAGGGCCGGATGGGAGACTAGGTAGGGTCGAAACCGTTCAGGAACTGGGAGCCGGACCATGACCATGCCCGTCGCGATCACCTTCGCCGAAACCGATCTCGAAGTCATTTCGCAAGCATCGGGGCGGATTGCGGTCTTCGTCGGCGGTGATGGCAAGCTGGATCCTGCGGCCCGCAGGGTGAACCGGCTTATGAAGGGAGCCCTCGCGCGCTTCGTCGAAAGCGACGCCTTCGGCAAGCTGAAAACTGGCGAGGCGGCAACGCTGGCCTGGCCCGCCCACCTGAACGCCGAGGCGGTCGACGTGGTCCGCCTGGACAAGCGCGCCAGCCAAGAGGACGCGCGCCGGGCAGGGGCCGCATTGGCCAGGCGGCAGGGGGCCGCCGATGTTCTGGTGCTGGCCGGGTCGAATGCGCGGGCGGCCGACATCGCGTTCGGCTTTGCGCTGCGCGCCTACGAGTTCACCGATCACAAGACGTCCGAGGCGACGCGGCCCGGCGAGGTGCGCGTGATGGTTTCGAAACCCGAGGCTGTTGCCGCCGAGGCGGGCCCCATGGCCGCCCGCGCCGAGGGCGTCTTTTTCACCCGTGACTTGGTGAACGAGCCCGCCAACGTGCTGACCACCGACGATTTCGCCGCGCGGCTTGCGGCGATGCACGAGCTGGGCCTCGATGTCGAGATCCTCGAAGAAGAGGACCTGGCCAAGCTGGGGATGCGCGCGCTGCTGGCCGTCGGGCAGGGATCGGAAAGCCCGTCAAAGGTGGTTGTGATGCAATGGAGTGGCGGCAAGAAGGGCGAGGCGCCTTTGGCCCTGGTCGGCAAGGGTGTCGTGTTCGACACCGGCGGCATTTCCATCAAACCGGCCCAGGGCATGGAAGAGATGACGATGGATATGGGCGGCGCGGGCGTCGTGGCGGGCGTCATGCGCACGCTTGCGCTGCGCAAGGCCAAGGCCAATGTCGTGGGCCTGGTGGGGCTGGTCGAGAACATGCCCGACGGAAAGGCGCAGCGTCCGGGCGATATCGTCAAGACCATGAAGGGCGACACGGTCGAGGTGATCAACACCGACGCCGAGGGGCGGCTCGTGCTGGCCGACGTGCTTTGGTATGCGCAGGACCGGTTCAAGCCCGCGGGCATGGTCGACCTCGCCACCCTGACCGGGGCGATCATCATCGGCCTTGGCCACCACAACGCAGGCGTCTTCGCCAATGACGACGCCTTTTGCGCCGATTTCCTGAAGGCCGCCGCGGCCGAGGGAGAAGGCGCCTGGCGGATGCCGCTGGGCGAGGCCTATGACCGCCAGATCAAGTCGCAGATCGCCGACATCAAGAATACCGGCGGCCGGCAGGCGGGGGCGGTGACCGCGGCACAGTTCCTTCAGCGCTTCGTCAAGGACGACTGCCCCTGGATCCACCTCGACATCGCGGGCGTCGCCCGTACCCCCGAGGAAACCATGCTCGCACCGAAGGGGCCGACCGGCTGGGGCGTTCTGGCACTCGACCGGCTGGTTGCGGACCGCTTCGAGGGCTGACGGCGCGCGGCATGGGCGAGGAGCCGGCACTTGCGTTGCCGCGCTCCCCGCGCTCAACTGTCGCTGACGACCCGCAAGCGAGCCACGCCATGGGCACAGCGCTTTTCTATCACCTGACCCGCCGCCCGCTCGAGGTGACGTTGCCGTCGCTTCTTGAAAAGGCGTTGGCCAAGGGCTGGCGGGTTGCGATACGTGGCACCGACCCAAGAAAGCTCGACTGGCTCGACGAAAAGCTGTGGATGGGCGAGGGTTTCCTGCCACATGGCCGCGTGGGCGGGACGTTCGATGCCGATCAACCGGTCCTGCTGACCACGGAGCGAGCGGCGCCAAACGGCGCCGCCTGCCTGATGGCCGTGGATGGTGCGCCGGTCACCCCGGACGAGGCCGGCGCGATGCAACGGGTCTGCATCCTGTTCGACGGTAACGATCCGGCCGCGCTCGACACTGCACGCGAGCAGTGGCGGCAACTGACGGCGGCCGGCATCGCGGCGCAATACTGGTCCGAAAACTCCGGGCGTTGGGAAATGAAACGGCAAACCGGCGACTGAGCGCGCGCCGCCATGCCGCCCGCGGCCGCCACTCCCCTAAGCGCACGGGGATTCCGTTCCACGCGGCCCCGGTGTAGGCAGGGGCAGGCACAACAACGGACGGGCAGCCTATGAACAGGCGTCACGCAGGGCAGGTGGGCATCGAGGCGCTGGTCGTGGCCCCTGGCTGGGCGATCCTGGCGGCGCTGCTCTTGCGTAACCGCGATTTCCTGCATGACGACGCCTTTATCTCGCTGCGCTATGCACGCCATCTGGCCGAGTACGGTGTCCTGGAATGGAACCTGGGCGAAAGGGTCGAGGGGTATACGAACTTCCTGCATGTTCTGCTGACGGCCGGTCTGATCCGGTTGGACATCCCGCCGATCTGGGCGGCGCAGGGGTTGAACATTGCGGCCCTGGCGGGATTGATCGTTTTGCAGGCAAGGGCGCTGCGGATGGCGTTGCCCGGGCCCGAGCATGCCATGTTGCGGTCGCTGACGGTGCTTGTCACGGCAGCCGTGCCCGGGCTGGCGGTCTGGGCGCTGGGTGGCCTGGAGGCGCCGTTCCTGGCAGCGCTTCTGTTGGGCGGTGTCAGTTCCGTGTTGGCCGCCGAACGGGGTGACGGGCGATGGGGCCCGGCACTGGCTGCGGCGCTGTGGCTTTCGGCGGCGGTGCTGACGCGGATGGATGCCGCGGTGTTCATAGTGGGTCTGGCGTTCGGCGTTGCACTGTTCGGTTCGGGGCGGCCACTGGTGCGGTTCGGCCGTGCGACGCTGGTGGCGGCGCTGCCTGCCGCGGTGGCCTTGGCGCATATGGGGTGGCGGTTCTCCTATTACGGCGAGGCGCTGCCGCTGACCTTTCACGCCAAGATCGGCACCGCGCTCGGTTTGCGCCTGGCCTACCTGCCAGAGTTCTTGGCGCAGTCGCTCCCCTGGCTTGCGGGGCCCGTGCTTTCCGCTACCCTGGCGGTGCTGGTTGCCGCCACGGGGCGTGCGCCGCGGCTGGTCGGGTTGATCGCGCTGCCCGTCGGGTTTCAACTGGGCTATATCGGCTATTCCGGGGGCGACCACATGATCGCGGGGCGGGTGCTGGTGCCTCTGGTCGCGCCGCTTCTTTTGCTGGGTGCGGTTGCATTTTCGGGGCTGGGCAAGTCATTGGCCATCGGCGGGGCGGGGGCGGTCGCCGCCGTTTCGGCTGCGGCCATTGTGCTGGTCCCGCCGCTGCGGATGGACCCGGCCGCCTTCGTGGGGCAGATCGTCGGCCGGCACATCGCTGCGACCTGGCCCGGCGACAGCCTAGTCGCGCTGCACACCGCAGGTTCGACGCCTTTTCACGCCGACACCATGACCTTCATAGACGGCCTTGGCCTGAACGACCCCGTTATCGCGCGGCGCGAAAGCTTTCCGCTGGTCGCGCCGATGCAGCGCCTCCCCGGCCATTCCAAGGGGGACGGCGCCTATGTGCTATCGCGCGCACCCGATTTCGTGATCCTGGGCCCAGCCGAAGGCACGACCCTAGACCGGCCCTGGTTCCTGGGCGATGCCGAGCTTGCCGCCATGCCCGCGTTCGCCCGGTGCTATGTGATCACTCGCGAGGAAATTCCCTATTCCGATGCATTCGCCCGTCGCGGCCCATCACGCCCGCGCCCGCTGATCTTTACCTATTACCGGCGAATCTGCCCCTGATGTATGCGCCTCAGCGGGACAGGATCATCCGGTCGCGGACGACCTCGATCCGCTCGAACCGGTTCAGATACCCCATGCCCAGCAACGATTCCCGCATCTCGCCCGCATTGACAAAGGCGCGCACGCCGCGGTCCTCGATGGGGCCCAGCGCCATCCGCTCCAGCCGCACGGGGGCGGTGCGCACCACCCCGTTCGCGGTGCGTGCCTCGCCGAAATAGTCAAGTGTCTGGGGGTCGAGCCCGGCCCGTTCCGCATCGGCGCGGGTCAGAACCACGTCGGTTGCGCCGGTATCCACGACAAAGCGGACCGGTGCGCCGTTCACGTCGATGGTCAGGTAGTAATGCCCATCGGGCGCGCGCGGTACTTCGATGCGCGACTCCTCGGCAAAGACGGTTTGCCGCGGAATCACGTCCTGTCGAATGTCCGACCATAGGCCGACACCGGCGATCGCGCCGATGAAGATCAATCCCCAGATCGCCGCCTGCTGTGCGACCTGGCCCAGGCGGTGCCTGTTCGCCAAAAGGAAATACCCGGCGATCGCCGCGCCGAGCAGTGCCAGATAGATAAGCCGTGCAATGTCGTCGCCGGGCATGGATGTCCTTTCACCGTTATTGCACTTGGATATAAGGAGGCGGGGGTGGCACGCGAGATGCGTCAGACCGGCGCAAGCCCGAAATCCCGCAAACCGTCGAGGACGAACTGCACCGACAGCGCGGCCAGAAGCATACCCAGAAGCCGCGTGACCACGTTTATTCCCGTCCGTCCCAGGGCGCGCTCGATCAGTCCGGCGGCCAGGAACATCAGCAGCACCAGCGCGATCACCGCGATCATCACGAGGTGGATGAACAGCATCGCCAGCGGTTCGCGCTCGACCGCACCGTTCAGCAGGATCATCGTCGCCATCGCGCCCGGCCCCGCGATCAGGGGCGTGGCCAAGGGAAAAACGGATGGATCGGGCCGGTCGTCATTGGCCTGATCCTCGCGACGCTTCGCACGGCGTTCGAACAGCATGTCGAGTGCCGTCAGGAACAGAAGGATCCCGCCCGCGATCCGAAAGGCTGGCATGGAAATCCCAACGAAACCCAGCACCTGTTCGCCGAAGATTCCGAAAAGCGTGAGCAAACCCACCGAGATGGCGGCGGCGCGGAGCGCGATGGCGCGCCGCTCGCGTGTTCCCTCCCCTTGGGTAAGCGCAACGAACATCGGCGCCAGCCCGATCGGATCGATCACCACGAAAAGCGTCACGAAGGCGCTGATGTAGAAAGTCAGCTCCATCCCTCAGCCACCTGTTTCCTCAAGGGTTTCCAGCGCAGCCATCCACAGCGCCTCGGCCCGTTCCAGCGCCTCCTCGACCTCGGCGAACTTGCGTTGCCAAAGCAGGCGCTCGTCCTGGCGGCTCGCTTCGTAAAGGTCAGGGTCGGCCAGCTTGACCGACAGTTTCTCGCGCATCTCGGTCAGTTTCTCGACCCTTTGTTCGCATTTGCGCACCTCGGCGCGGGCGGCCATCATCGACTCGCGCGACGGCTTCTTTGGTGCGACCTTCGGCGGTTTGGCCCCGGCAGGCGCGTCCGATGCCAGAAGCATCTGCCGATAGGCGTCGAGATCATCCTCATAGGGCCGGACGCGGCCATCCTTCACCAGCCAAAGGCGGTCGGCGACCAACGACAGCAGGTGCATGTCGTGGCTGACCAGAATCACCGCGCCGGAATAGGTGTTCAGCGCCTCGACCAGCGCCTCGCGGCTTTCGATATCCAGATGGTTTGTCGGCTCGTCTAGAATCAGCAGGTGCGGTGCGTCCAGCGTGGCCAACAGCAGCGACAGCCGCGCCTTCTGCCCGCCCGAAAGCCGCGCGACCACGGTTTCGGCCTGGTCGGCCCCAAGGCCAAATCCCGCCAATCGTGTGCGCAACCTTGCAGGCGCTTCTTCGGGGCGTTCGCGCCGGATATGGTCCAGCGGCGTCTCGTCCAGATGCAACTCGTCCACTTGGTGCTGGGCGAAATAGCCTACTTTCAGCTTTGCAGCCCGTGTGATCCGGCCCGACAGCGGGGTCAGCTTGCCCGCCAAAAGCTTGGAAAAGGTCGACTTCCCTTCGCCGTTCCGTCCCAGCAACGCGATCCGGTCGTCCTGGTCGATCCGCAGCGTCAGCCGCGACAGGACCGGTTTGCCGTCGTATCCCACGCTCGCGCTTTCCATCGCGACGATGGGGGGCGACAGGTCTTCGGGCTGGGGAAAGGTGAAGACGGTGCGCGCCGCATCCTCGGGGGCGGTGATCGGCTCCATCTTCTCCAGCATCTTGATCCGCGCCTGGGCCTGCTTGGCCTTCGAGGCCTTGTAGCGGAACCGGTCGACGAAGCTTTGCAGGTGATCGCGCCGCGCCGCCTGTTTGCGGGCTTCGGCAGCCTGCACCGCACGGGTTTCCGCTCGGGCGCGCGCAAAGGCGTCGTAACCGCCCGCGTAAAGCGTAAGCCGACGATTCTCCAGGTGCAGGATGTGGCCAACGGCGCGGTTCAGAAGTCCACGGTCATGCGAGATCAGGATTACCGTGTGTGGATAGCGCGCAAGGTAGGACTCGAGCCAAAGTGCCCCTTCGAGGTCAAGATAGTTGGTGGGTTCGTCCAGCAGCAACAGATCGGGCCGCGCGAACAGCACGCCGGCCAGCGCCACCCGCATCCGCCAGCCGCCCGAAAACGCCGAGCAGGGCATCGCCTGTTCCGCTTCGGTAAAGCCGAGCCCCTTGAGAATCGCAGCCGCACGGCCCTCGGCCGACCAGGCGTCGATATCGGCAAGCCGGGTCTGAATCTCGGCGATGCGGTTCGGGTCGGTCGCGGTCTCGGCCTCGGCCAGCAGGGCGGCGCGCTCGGTATCGGCCGCCAGTACTGTGTCCAGCAGAGACACCTCCGAGCCCGGTACCTCTTGCGCGACCGATCCGATGCGGGCACGCGCGGGCAGGGCGATCTCGCCCGATTCCAGCGCCAGCTCGCCCCGGATCAGACGAAACAGCGTGGTCTTGCCCGCGCCGTTGCGGCCCACAAGGCCGACCTTGTGGCCATCGGGAATCACCGCCGAGGCACGCTCGAACAGCGGGCGGCCTTCGATGGCGAAGGAAATGTCGTCGATCCGCAGCATAGGGGGCATGTGCCCGAGCCCGGGCGTCCCGTCAATCGCGGCTTTTCAAGGCGGGGACCCCATGCTAGCAGGGCCGCGATTTTTCCCGCGCCGGCCCGAAGGGGGTGGCGCCGCAGCAAACGAGGACAGTCCGACATGGCCATCCAGCGCACCTTTTCGATCATCAAACCCGACGCGACCAAGCGCAACCTGACCGGCGCGATCAATGCCAAGCTCGAAGCCGCGGGTCTGCGCATCGTCGCGCAGAAGCGGATTCACCTGACCAAGGCGCAGGCCGGCGTGTTCTACGCCGTGCACAAGGAACGCCCGTTCTACGACGAACTGTGCGAGTTCATGGCCTCGGAACCGATCGTTGTGCAGGTTCTGGAAGGCGAGGACGCGATCGCAAAGAATCGCGAGGTGATGGGCGCGACCAACCCCGCCGAGGCGGCCGAGGGCACCATCCGCAAGGAATTCGCCCTGTCGATCGGCGAAAACTCGGTCCACGGGTCGGACGGTGAGGACACCGCGAAAGAGGAAATCGCCTACTTCTTCTCCGGGCTCGAACTGGTGGGCTGAGCGCCCCGGAGTTTTCCGAAAGAACTTGGCAAGTTTCTTGCCTGGAACCGTGCTCCGCGCGGGTTCGGATCGGATTTTCCGAACCGGCCCGTTGCGGGGCATGGCCTAAATGCTGGCCCAGTTGCTGAAAACCGGGCTGTGACCGGGTTTCGGCGTGGATTGGGCCACTGTGCCTGATGGTGGCTTGGCCGCTGCCACGTTTTGATCGCTACTACTCGGGCCGGGCATTTCGCATTCCTTTCGGCTTGATCCCTCCTGACGCGCCCCCGGCTGAGGACGCTCACCCGACGAGTGGGCGCGGCAATTGTGGCGCGACTCGGGCCAAAGCGTTCCCGAAACAGAGCGTTTCGTTCGGATTTAAGGGAATTCGCGCAACAATGATTGTGCGTGCGTGGATATTGTTCTGCCTGTCCGCCTGCTCACGGCGCCTGGCACGATATCCCGGGCCGAAACGCAAAGCGCCCGCGCGGGCCTGTTGGCCGGCGCGGGCGCCCTGGGGTGTCGTGCGTTATTGCTGATGCGCCGCGACGCCGTAGTATTTGCGGTCGGACAGCAGCTTCCAGCCCATCCGCGAGGACAGCGGATAGGGGTCAACGTCCGTGAGGTCGACATTGCCCTCGCCCGTGCCGCCCAGCAGCGGCCAGCCCATCTGGTTGGACAGCGGCGTCGGGTTGTCGGTCTTCAGCTCGGTGGCGGACTTGCGGTCCGAGAGCGTCGCGAAGCCGAGCATGTCGGAGAAGGGCGTCGTGCTTTTTTCGCGGTCGATGTTCACGTCTGTCATGTGCTGCTTGCTGGCCAGCTTGGGCATGAAGTCGTCCCAGAAATATTTCATCGTGATTCCTCCTGGTTCCTTTGGATCGTTTCGCGGCGTGGCGCCTGGGGCCCGGCACGAAGGACGAATTGCGTTAGGGCGCGCGCCATTACCCCACTGGCGGGCAGCAAGATCAATAGTCCGCGCGGTCGCAGGGCGACTCGCGGGCCGGACCTGCGACAGGCTGTCCGAAGGGCTGCGACAGGCTGTCAGCGCTGTCCAATATGCCGCACGATATTGGGGGGGTGTAAGCCTACGTTGACATTGCCAACGTCAATTCCTTGTGACATCGTTTCTAAGTGACGAGGCCGGACCGGTGGCGTCGCGGACTGAAAAGAAAGCAGCTGACCGGTCAGGCGTTGTCGACGAGAGTGCAGGTTCTGCACGCAACGCAGTCGAAACCATATTGGGGAGACGACAATATGACTGACGATCCTGACAAAGTCTGGCCGACCGGCCTGACCCTCGCCGAAGCCGAAGAAGTGCACAAGCAAGTCATCGACGGCACTCGCGTTTTCGGCGCCATCGCGCTCGTGGCGCACTTCCTGGCGGCCGTCGGCACGCCGTGGCTCGGCTAATCGGAGGTACCAAGGTATGAATAACGCGAAAATGTGGCTCGTCGTTAAGCCGACCGTCGGTATCCCGCTGTTCCTCAGCGCCGTGGCGATCAGCTCGTTCCTCGTGCACCTGATGCTCGTGCTGAACACCGGCTGGATGGCTGACTACTACAAAGGCGCTTTCGAAGAAGCTGCCGTGATCACCGCGTCGGAAACCGACATCGCCTGAGGCCGATCGGCCGATGTGAAGAACATGGCGAAGGCCGGGGATCTGTCCTCGGCCTTCGCATCTCCGGCCCGGGTTGTCGGGTCCTGAGGTGGAAACGCGCCCCCGCGGGCAAACATTCTACGGATGCGCCTGCGCGCGCCGTGTGGAGTGCGACCGCATGAATCGACTGAGCCGGATGGCGGTCAACGGCATCGCAAGCGCGGGAATGCGCTTCATGCCTTTCGCCGAGGCCGCAAGCGACGACCTGCCCCTGAGCCGCCTGTTACGCTTGGCGCTGTTCCAGGTGTCGGTAGGTATGGCAATGGTGCTCCTGGTCGGGACTCTGAACCGGGTGATGATTGTCGAACTTGAGGTGTCCGCCTCTCTGGTCGGCGTAATGATTTCCCTGCCGCTTCTTTTCGCGCCTTTCCGTGCGCTGATCGGCTACAAGTCCGATACGCACAAATCCGCCCTCGGCTGGCGCCGTGTGCCCTATATCTGGAAGGGGACGTTGCTGCAGTGGGGCGGCTTCGCGATCATGCCGCTGGCGCTGATCGTGCTGTCGGGCCAGGAATACGCAGCTGGCGCGCCCGAATGGGTCGGGCTCGTCAGCGCGGCGCTGGCCTTCCTGCTGGTCGGGGCGGGCGTGCATACCGTCCAGACCGTGGGCCTTGCGCTGGCTACCGACCTCGCTCCGCGCGAGGACCAGCCCAATGTCGTCGGGCTGATGTACGTGATGATGCTGGTCGGCATGATCATAAGTGCATTGCTGTTTGGAAAACTTCTCGAGAATTTCTTCCACGCCAAGTTGATCCAGGTGATCCAGGGCGCTGCCGTGATGACACTTGTGTTCAACGTGCTGGCAATCTGGAAGATGGAGGCGCGCGACAGAGATCGCGCCTATCGGCAGCGTGTGAACCCCGAACCCGATCCCAGCTTTTCCGAGGCGTGGGCGCTGTTCATGCGTGGGGCGAACCCGCGGCGGCTGCTCTGGATCATCGGATTGGGCACCATGGGCTTCGGTCTGGCCGAGGTGCTGCTGGAACCCTATGGCGGGCAGGTCTTGGGCATGAGCGTGGCCTCGACCACGCGGCTGACTGCCACGCTGGCCGCGGGCAGCCTGATCGGTTTCGCGCTCGCCTCGCGTGTGCTCAGCCGCGGTGCCGATCCGATGGTGATGGCCGGCGGGGGCGCGCTTGTTGGGCTGCCGGCCTTTGCGCTGATCACTTTTTCGGCCACTTTGCAATCGCCCGGTATCTTCATCGCGGGCACGGCGCTGGCGGGTTTCGGTGCGGGATTGTTCGGCCACGGGACGCTGACCGCCACGATGCGCGCCGCCCCGAAAGAGCAGGTTGGCCTTGCGCTGGGGGCCTGGGGCGCGGTGCAGGCCACTGCGGCGGGCGTGGCGATCGCATTGGGCGGCGTCGCGCGAGACGTGATCCTCGCCTCGCCGCTCTCGTCTCTGTTCGGTGTCGCGACCCCCTATTTCTTTGTTTACGGGGCCGAGTTCCTTCTGCTCGCGATCACCCTTTTCGTGGTCTATCCGCTGGTTGCGCATAAGGTGTTCGGGGTCGAAAGTCGTCCGACCTGAAAGGCGAAAGCCCCAAGTTTCCGCCCGGTCGCTCTTCTATCGTGGCGCCCTATGTCCCACTATGATCGCATAGCTGGGGGTAAGCCTTGACCGAATCGCACCGTTCCGCCTGTTTTGCGGCGCTCACCGTCTTTGCGCTTTCCGCGGGGCCGGGGCTGGGTGCCGAGGCGGAACTGATCGCGCCCGGCGCGCCCGATGGTCTGCGGGCGGCGCTGACGGCCTCTGCCCTCAGCCTTGGGACCGCCCGCGATCCCGAAAGTACCGCACAGGATATTCTCGCGGCGGCGCGTGCAGATTATGCGCGGCTGATCGGTGCGCTTTATGCGCAGGGGTATTACGCGCCCGAGATCGCGATTCGTGTCGACGGGCGCGAGGTGGCAGATATCTCGACACTGTCAACGCCGGACCGGATCGGCCGGGTGCGGATCGAGGTTCGTTCCGGGCCGGTGTTTGCCTTTTCGCAGGCGCGGGTTGCGCCGCTTGCGGCCGACACCACGTTGCCGGCCGGTTTCGCGCCCGGCTCACCGGCGTACAGTACCTTGATCCGAGACGCCGCTCAGGCCGGCGTTTCGGGGTGGCGGGCGGCAGGGCACGCCAAGGCGCGCGTCGCCGGTCAGCACATCACCGCCGATCACCGCACCGCAACGCTGGCGGCCCGGCTCGACTTGGCGCCGGGGCCGCCGGTGACCTTCGGCGATCTGGTCATCCAGGGGCCTTCCGCGGTGCGCCCCGACCGGCTTCGGGCGATAGCGGGGTTGCCGACGGGGGAGCCCTTCGATCCCGAGGCACTGGAGCGCAGCGCAGAGCGGCTGCGTCGCACCGGCGCTTTCCGTTCCGTCAGCCTGTCCGAGGCCGAGGCGCTTGGGCTGGGGAACACGCTGGATGTCGGGCTGGCGGTCGCCGATGAAAAGAAGCGCCGATTCGGGCTTGGGGCCGAACTCTATTCACTGGCAGGCGTGACGCTCTCGGGGTACTGGCTGCACCGCAACCTGTTTGGCGGTGCCGAAAGGCTGCGCTTCGACGCCGAGATCGCCGGGATCGGCGGCACTGAAAGTGGCGGCGTCGATTACACGATCTCAACGCGGATCGACCGGCCGGCGGTCATCGGCCCCGATACGGGCGCTTTCGCGCTGGCCGCGGTCGAACGGTTGGACGAACCCGATTCCCGCGAGGAAACCGGCCGGTTCGGAATTGGCCTGTCGCATTTCTTTTCCGACCGGTTGTCCGGCGAGGTGGCGTTGCTGTTCAGCTATTCCGACGTGTCCGACGATCTTGGCGATCGCGCGATGAGCCATGCCAAGCTGCCTGTGACGCTGACCTGGGATAACCGCGATGACCCCCTGAACCCGCGCGGTGGCACTTATCTCGATCTTGGGCTGACGCCGTTGCTGGCGCTGGGGGGGGATGCCGAAACCGGTGCACAGGCCAAGGCGGACGCCCGCATCTACCATGCCCTGGGCGAACGGTTGGTGCTGGCAGGTCGGTTTCAGATGGGGTCGGTGCTGGGGGCCAGTGCCGATGGCGTGCCGCCGGCGATGCTGTTTTACTCGGGCGGTGGCGGCACGGTGCGCGGCCAGCCCTATGAATCGCTCGCGGTCGACCTGTCGGGCGGCGACCGGATTGGCGGACGATCGTTCCTGGGGCTGTCGGCCGAGGCGCGGTTCGATGTGACGGGCGCGATCGGCCTGGTGGCGTTTGCGGATGCAGGTTTCATCGGCCCCGACTCCTGGGTTGGCGACGGAGAGTGGCATTCCGGTGCCGGGTTGGGGCTGCGCTATGACACTGGGATCGGCCCGATCCGCGTGGATGTCGCCGCACCGGTCAGCGGCGAGACGGGCGACGGGTTGCAGATTTATATCGGCATCGGGCAGGCCTTCTGATGCGTATTCTAATCGCCCTTGTGTTGGTTCTTTGCTCCGCCCTGCCGCTCGCCGCGCAAGACGACGACCGCGGGTTTCTCGAAGGTTTTCTCGAGGACAACCTTTCGCAAGCGGGGCGCGAGGTGTCGATCACCGGTTTCCAGGGGGCGTTATCCTCGCGGGCCTCGCTGGACGAGCTGACCATCGCCGACGCGGACGGGATCTGGTTGACCGTCCGCGGGGCCGAGCTTGACTGGTCGCGCGCTGCCCTGTTGCGTGGTCGGGTCGAGGTCAAGACGCTGCGCGCGAGCGAGATCGTGCTGGTGCGCCTGCCTGCCGGCGGCGGTGCGCCCGAAGTAAGCGATTCCGAGGCGCAGCCCTTCCGACTTCCCGAATTGCCCGTTGCGATCGAGATCGGCGAGGTTGCGACCGACCGGTTGGTACTTGGCGCGGCGGTTCTGGGCCAGGCGGCCGAATTGCAGATCGAGGCCGCGCTTCGACTGGCTGACGGCGCAGGGGCGGCCGAGATCGCGGCCACGCGCCGCGATGCCGAGGGCCTTTTCACGATCAACGCGGCCTATGCCAACGAAACGCGCGAATTGACGCTGGACGTCGCCCTGTCCGAGGGGCCGGGGGGGCTGGTGTCGACCCGTTTGGGCCTGCCGGGTGCGCCGCCCGTTGGCCTTTCTCTGACGGGCGAGGGGCCGTTGTCGGACTTTTCCGCCGAACTTGCGCTGGCCACCGACGGGGTGCAGCGTCTGACCGGACTGTTCAGCCTCGAAGAACCGCAGGACAGTCCCGGTGCGGCGCGGTTTGCGCTGGATGTGTCGGGTGATGTGGCGCCCCTCGTGGCCGAACGCATCCGCCCCTTCTTTGGCGATGCGGCACGCATCCGGGCACAGGGGATGCGCCGGGCGGATGGCGGCACCGAGTTGTCGCAACTCGATCTGTCCACCGGCGCAGTGACGCTGGCGGGCATTATGGCGCTTGCGCCCACGGGCCTGCCCGAGCGGCTGGACCTGGACGGCACGCTGACCGGTCCCGTCGTGCTGCCGCTTTCGGGCCCAGAAACGCGGGTACAGGGCGCGCGCCTGACGGCACGGTTCGACGCAGCCGAGGGCGAGCGCTGGGAGGCGAACGCGACGTTGGACGGGTTCGACCGGGCGGGCCTTTCTTTGGGGCGCGCGCGCATTGCGGGCACCGGCACGATCCGCCCGACCAGCCCGGGCGCGCTGTCGGGCGATCTGACCTTCGCGGCCACCGGGCTTTCGCATGGCGATCCCGATCTGGCGCGGGCCCTGGGCGATGCGATCGACGGAAGCGCCCGGGTGTCCTACCGCGAGGGCGAACCGCTTGCGCTTGAAGATGTCCAGATCGCCGCCGGCGATGTACGCATCGCGCTGCGAGGCACGTTGGGCGACTTGGCCGATGGCCTGCCGATTGACGGAACTGCCCAGCTTGCACTCGACGATCTGGGCCGCTTAGCGTCGCTGGCGGGGCGCCCCCTGAGCGGTGCGGCCGAGGCGCGGGTCGCGGGCCGGTATGGCGTGCTCGACGGCATATTCGACGCGACCCTTTCGGCCGAGACGCGCGACCTCGCGACGGGCACGCCGCGCCTCGATCCGCTTCTGGTCGGGCCGGGCACGTTGGCGCTGGCAGCCGCACGCGGCCCCGAGGGCACGACGCTGCGCCGCCTTTCGATCGAAACCCCGGAACTGACCGTCGACGCCGCGGGCGATCTGTCCAGCGCCGCGGCCGGGTTCCAGCTGACCGGGCAGGTGCGCGACCTGTCGCGGGTCGAGGCGGGCCTTTCGGGGCCTGGCACGGTCGAAGCTCGGCTTGGCTGGGAAGACGGCGGGCAGGTCCGGGTCGATCGTCTCGAGGCCGCCGGCGCTGGTGCCCGGTTGACCGCTTCGGGTGCGTTGACGCCGGATGATCCCGCGCTTCCTGCCGAGGGCAGCGTCACGCTGACGGCGCGGGACCTCGTGGCTTTCTCAGGTCTGGCGGGAAGGCCGCTGCGCGGCGCGCTCGAGGCGACGCTGACGGGCGAGGGGGCCGTGTTCGGCGACGTGACCGCTGCGCTCCAGGCAAAGGGGCAGGGGCTGGCGTTTGGCCTGGGCACTGCTGACCGGCTGATCGGGGGCGCGACGTCGCTGAATATGCGCGGCGCGCGCCGAGGAGGTCTGATCGAACTCGGGGCGCTGGACGTGGCAACCCCGGTGCTGAGGTTGACCGCAAACGAGGCCGGGAACGGGGCGCTCGATCTTTCGGGCCGGTTGGCCGACCTCGCCCTGCTGGCGCCGGGGTTTCCGGGGCCGCTGACGGTATCGGGCCGGGCACAGCCGACGAATGGCGATATCCGTCTGGATCTTGACGTAACGGGGCCTGGGGGCACGACCGCACGCCTTGGAGGTGCGATCGCGCGCGACGGAAGCGGCGCGGATCTTTCGATCGCCGGGGCGGCCCCTCTGGCGCTGGCCAATGGCTTTATTTCGCCGCGCAGCCTTGACGGGCAGGCGCGCTACGATCTTGCGCTGCGCGGGCCGCTGGCGTTGTCCTCGTTGTCGGGCCGGGCGATCACGGCCGGCGCCCGTCTGGCGCTGCCGACACTCGGTCTTGCCGTGACCGACCTCGGAGGGCAGGTGGACATCCTGTCGGGGCGGGCCGGGATCGATCTGGCCGGGCGGTTGGATGGCGGGCGCATCACCGTTGCCGGCCCGGTATCCCTTTACGCTCCCTATGAGGCTGACCTCGAGATCGGACTCGACCGCGCGCGTATCCGCGATGCGGCGCTGTACGAGACACGCGTCGACGGGCGGCTGACGGTGCAGGGGCCACTGACGGGCGGCGCAACCATCGCGGGCCGGATCGACCTTGGCCGGACCGAGATCGCGGTGCCCTCCACCGGCGCAACCGCGGGCGGCCCCATTCCCGAGATTACCCATCTGGGCGAAACGCAGGCCCAGCGGGCCACGCGGGCGCGTGCGGGGCTGCTGGGTGCGTCGGGCGATGGGGATGGCGGCGGCGGGCGGCCCTACCCGCTGAACCTGACGATCTCGGCCCCGGGCCAGGTGTTCATCCGCGGTCGCGGTCTCGACGCCGAGGTCGGCGGACTGTTGCGCGTGCGCGGGACCACGCGGGATGTCGTGCCCGACGGCCGGTTCGAACTGATCCGAGGGCGGCTCGACATCCTGTCGCAGCGCTTCGACCTGACCGAGGGGCGGGTATCGTTGCAAGGATCGCTCGATCCTTACCTGCGGTTCGTGGCCGAAACCCAGTCCGGTGACATAACCGCGCGGATCGTCATCGACGGGCGTGCCACCGCCCCGGACATCACATTCGAATCCGATCCTGACCTGCCGCAGGACGAGGTGGTCGCCCGGCTGCTTTTCGGCCGTGGCATTCAGGATCTCTCACCCTTCCAGGCGGTGCAACTGGCCAGCGGCGTGGCGGAACTTGCCGGTGGCAACGGGGGGGGGCTCTTGGCCCGGGTGCGCGCAGGCACCGGCCTCGACGAAATCGACGTGCGCCAGACCGACGAAGGGGCCACCGCGCTGAGCGTGGGAAAGTATCTGTCTGACAACCTCTATTCCGAGGTGACGGTGGACGGCGCGGGGAATACCAGGGTCGACCTCAATCTGGATCTGACACCCAGTGTCACGGTCAAGGGCGGTGTCGATTCCGAAGGCGATACAGGCATCGGCATCTTCTACGAGCGGGACTACTAGGCGTCGCATAGTGCTGTGCACTCAGATATTGCAGACCCTGGGTAAATCGGCCCGGCCAACTTGCTTCGGATTGTCCCGCGGGTTCTTGATGCCGGAAAAGCAGGGAAGGCCCTCTTTTTCTTGGTATAAATACTCCGGGGGCGCGGGGGCAGAGCCCCCGCATGGGTCGCCCCGGCTTAAGCCGGGGTGAAACGCTCAGGCCCCTGGACGTTTCGGGCCGGGCCTGCAGCCCGGCTCGTGCTGTGCCGCTGGGGGCCAGGGCTCAGCTATTGCCCTTGCGCACGAAGCGGGCGGCCTCGGCTGCCGCAGTTCGCAGCGCGCGTGCCTTGTTGACGGTTTCCTGCCACTCGGCTTCGGGATCGCTGTCATAGACCACGCCACCGCCCGCCTGGATGTAAAGCTTGGCGTCCTTCACCACGGCGGTCCGCAGTGCGATGCACATGTCCATGTCGCCGCCAGCCGAGAAATACCCGACACCACCGCCATAGACGCCGCGCTTTTCGGGTTCCAGTTCGTCGATGATCTCCATCGCACGAACCTTGGGCGCACCGGACACGGTACCCGCGGGCAGGCCCGCAAGCAGTGCCGACAGCGCATCGTGGTCCTCGGAGATTTCGCCGACCACGTTGGACACGATATGCATCACGTGGGAATAGCGTTCGATGATGAATTCTTCGGTGGGCCGAACCGTACCGACTTTGGCCACGCGCCCGACATCGTTCCGGCCCAGGTCGAGCAGCATCAGGTGTTCGGCCCGTTCCTTCTGATCGGCCAGAAGGTCGGCCTCAAGCGCGCGATCCTCTTCCGGCGTGGCGCCGCGGGGCCGCGTGCCGGCGATGGGCCGGATCGTCACCTCGCCGTCCCGAAGACGCACGAGGATCTCGGGACTCGCGCCGATCACCTGGAAACCGCCGAAATTGAAAAAGAACATGAAGGGCGAGGGATTGGTGCGCCGCAGGCTGCGATAGAGCGCGAAGGGCGGAAGCGGGAAATCTTGCGTCCAGCGCTGTGCGGGCACCACCTGAAAGATGTCGCCCGCGCGGATGTACTCCTTGGCCTTCTCCACGGCGGCCATGTAGCCGTCCTTGGTAAAGTTCGAGACCGGCTCGCCCACCTCGCGCGCCTCGCCGAAATCGCGGGTCTCGGCAGGCACTGCCCGGTCGAGGTCGCGCAGCGCATCCATCACCCGCTCGGCGGCCTGTGCATAGGCTGCCCGCGCCGAAAGCCCCGGTTCGGGCCGCGCGGGCGAGACCACCGTCACCTCGCCCTTGACCCCGTCCAGCACGGCGACGACCGACGGGCGCAACATCACCGCGTCGGGCAAACCCAGCGGGTCGGGGTTGACGTTCGGCAGCCGTTCCACCAGCCGGATCATGTCATAGCCAAGATAGCCGAACAGGCCCGCGGCGATGGGCGGCAGCGTGTCGGGCATGTCGATCGCGCTTTCGGCCAGCACCGCGCGCAGCGCGCCGAGCGGACTGCCCGGCATATCCTCCCACGCGTCAGCATCGAACCGGGCCTGGCGATTCACGCGCGAGCGGTCCCCCCGGCATTCCCAGACAAGGTCGGGCTTGAACCCCACGACCGAATAGCGCCCGCGAATTTCGCCGCCAGTGACCGATTCGAGCATGAAACTGTCCGTCCGGGCTCCGGCGAGCTTCAGCATCAGCGAGACCGGCGTGTCCAGGTCGGCTGCCAGGCGGGCGTGAACGACCTGGGCCTTGCCGGCGTCATAGGCGGCCTCGAAGGTCGCGAAGTCGGGAACGATTGTCGCCATGGTCCTACCGGAATTGCGCGTGAACGGCGTTGATTGCCGTCTGGTCAAGCGAGAGTCCGGCGGAATTCACCAGTTCTTGCGCGAAATAGGTGTAGAGATCTTGGGCCATGCTCTGGCCGGCCTGTGCGCCGATCGTGTCCCGCAAGAAGCCCGCGGCCGGGTCGTTGGGGTCCGGCGGCAGGATCGCGTCGAGCCGCAGCAGCCAGGCGGTTTCTCCCGTGGCTACCACCCGGGTCTCGCCGGGCGTGGCAATCGCGAACAGCGCCTCGGAAAGTGCAGGCGGCGTCAGGCCGCCGCGTGACAGGCCCTCCTGCAACTCGACCTGCGGGCCAAGCTGGTCCATCGTCTCGCCGGCCTCAACGCGGGCGGCCAGGGCCTCGGCCTGCGCGCTCAGGCGCGCCCGCACCTGCGTCTCGCGCCAGTCCTCGGCCACTTGGTCGCGCACCGCGCCAAGCGGGCGCAGGGTGGGAGGCACTTCGGCATCAAGGCGCAGCGCGAAGATGCCACCATCCTCAAGTTCCAAGATCTCGGGGAAATCCCCTTCCAAGACCGCCTCGGCGGCTTCGCGGAACGATTGATAATCCGCGACGCCCCCCTCGCTTTCGCCGCTATAGTCGACTTGCCCCAGCACCATCTCGGTTTCGGCGGCCATGTCTTCAAGCGTTGCTCCGGCCGCAAGCAGGTCCTCGAACTCGGTGATCCGGTCCAGGATCATCCGCACGGCGCGGTCTCGGGCAGCTTCTTCGACCAGGCTATCGCGGGCCTCGTTAAAGCTGACCTCTTGGGCGGCGAGGATGCCGTTCACCCGGAACAGCGCGGGGCCCAGATCCGACAGGTGCGGCCCGGTCACGCCGGGGCCGTCCAACGCGAAGACCGCCGCGCCGGCCGCGCCGCCGATGTCGATTTCGGCCACGTCGCCCATGTCGATATCGGCCAGCGCCAGACCGCGTGCGGCCACGGCATCATCAAAGCTCGTCTCGCCCGCGGCGATGGCGTCCGCCACGGCCTGTGCTTCTTCCTGGGAGGGATAGACGAGGCGCTCGACCAACCGCCGCTCGGGCTGGACGAATTCATCGATGCGTTCGTCGTAAAGCTCCCGCAGCATCTGCTCGTCGGGTTCGATCTGGTCCAGGATCATGTCGGGGGTCAGCCAGGCATAGGTGATCTTGCGCGTGCGCGGCGCAGTATAGGCCTCGGGGGTGGCCTCGTACTGCTCGGCGATCTGCGCCTCGGTGGGCGCGGGGATCGGCGTTTCCAGGTCCGCGGCCGTCAGCCGGATCAAGCTGGCACTGCGCCGTTCCGCGATGAAGGCATAAAGCGTGTCGGCATAGGTCTCGGGCTCGCCCAGTCCTGCGACCACGCCCGCCTGCAGCAGCGACCGGGTCGCATCGCGGCGGATCTGCGCTTCGAATTCGGCCTCGGTCAGCCCGTTCTGTTCCAGTACGAAGCGATAGGTTTCACGGTCGAACTGGCCGTCGGGCCCGCGAAAGGCGGTCACGCCCAGAACCTCCTGCGCCACACGCTCGTCGCCGACCGAGACGCCCAGCCGGCGCATCTCGTTGTCGAGGGCGGCGTCGGCGATCACGCGGGCGCGCACCTGTTCCACCAGACCGCCCGCCTGTGCCTCGGCAAAGGTCACGACCTGGCCGGTTGCAGCCTGCTGGGCGTTCAGTTCCTGCCGCAGGGCGCGAGCATAGGCGTCGACGGAAATATCCTGTTCCCCGACCTTGCCGATAGCCTCGACCGAGCCGCCGAAATTCGAGATGCCAAAGCCCCCGAGGCCCAGGATCAACAGCGCCATCAGAACCCAAACGGCGGCTTTCGACGCCTGCTTGCCGACGGATTTGGACATGGGCTGCGCCTCCCCGGGATTACGCGGTGTCCGTTGGTGTTTAGGGGCTCGCGGCCCCGCCCGCAAGCGTCAGGGGCGGAACCCGGCAAGCCGGTCGAACAGCCGCCCGATCCCCTGCCGGTCGATATTGGCGAACGCGATCCTAAGCTGCTGGCGCGCGCTGGTATCGGCCTCGGGCAGGAACATCGTGCCGGGCAACAGCAGCACCCCCGCCTCGGCCACCAGTCGGCGGGCAAGCTCGTCCGAGGGAATCGGCCAGGGGTGGGCGGCATAGGCGAAATAGGCGCCCGCGCCCAAAAGCCGCCAGCCCTCCAGCGCGGGGAATCCCGCTTCGATCGCCGCGCGCCGGTCCAGGATTTCCGCGCGTTCCCCCGCCAGCCATTGCCCGAGGTTGCGCATTCCCCAAAGCGCCGCGCGCTGGCCCAACTGGTTCGCACAGATCGCGACCGTGTCGAGGAACTTCTCGACCTCGGCCAGCCGGTCTTCGTGTGCGACCATCGCGCCGACCCGGTGCCCCGTCAGCCGGTAGGCCTTGGAAAAGGAATAAAGGTGGATCAGCGTATCGTCCCAGTCGGGATCGGCGAACAGGTCGTGGGGGGCGCCGGTCCCCGAGTGGAAATCGCGATAGGTCTCGTCCAGAATCAGCGCGATCCCCCGTTCGCGGCAAAGCGCCATGAACCCTGATATGGTCTCGGGCGGGTATTCGACGCCGGCGGGGTTGTTCGGTGTGACCAGCACGATGGCGCGGGTCCGTTCCGTGATCAGCAGGGAGGTGCGCTGTACCTCGGGGACCAGGCTGTCGCCGGTGGCCAGCGGCACGGTACGGATGCCCTGCATGTCCAGCCACATTTTATGGTTGAAATACCATGGCGTTGGAAGGATTACCTCATCCCCATCCCCGGCAATGGTTGCCATCACAGCGCAGAACGCCTGATTGCAGCCCTGGGTAATCGCAACGTTTCGCGCCGCGATCTGGCCGCCATAGGCCACCGACCATTGGGCGGCCAGTTCCTCGCGCAGATCGGGCAGGCCGAGGACGGGGCCGTAAAGATGCGCGGCGGTCTCCCTCAGCGCGGCATCCGCTATGGCCTGGCGCAGCGCCTCGGGCGGGGGCTCCATCGGTGCGGCCTGGCTGACATTGATCAGCGGCCGATCCTTGGGGAACTCCACCCCTTCAAGCCAGCGCCGCGCCTCCATCACCGGTGGCGGAAAGGTCGCCGCCATGCGGGGGTTCAGCGGGCTGACCATCGGTCAGGTTCCCCGGTAGGGTTCAACATATTGCAAAGCCATGTCCCAGGGGAAGAATATCCAGGTATCCTGGCTGACCTCGGTGATATAGGTGTCGACCATCGGCCTGCCCTTGGGTTTGGCATAGACGGTGGCGACATGGGCCTTGGGCATCAGCTTGCGGACCACCTCGAGCGTGCGGCCGGTATCCACCAGGTCGTCGACGATCAGCACGCCGGTCCCGTCGCCCACGATGTCCATGTCCGGGGTCTTGATGACGCGCGGTGCGGACTGGTTCTGGTGATTGTAGGATTTTACGGAAATCGTGTCGACGGTGCGAATATCCAGTTCGCGCGCCACGATCATCGCGGGCGCCATGCCGCCCCGCGTGATCGCCACGACCGCCCGCCAGGCGCCGTCGTCGGGCCCGTGTCCGTCCAGCCGCCACGCCAGCGCGCGCGCGTCGCGGTGCAACTGGTCCCAGCTGACGTGAAATCCTTTCTCGTGGGGCAGGCGGTCGGCGGGCGACATGGGGCTTCCTTTCTGGCTGAACGTCCAGGCGTCACTTGCGTCCGGTGACCGCGTCGATATCGGGCGCATCCACGGCCTTCATGCCGATGGCGTGATAGCCGGCATCCACGTGGTGCACCTCGCCGGTCACGCCGCTGCCCAGGTCTGACAGCAGGTAAAGCGCCGATTTGCCGACCTCCACCTGCGTCACGTTCCGGCGCAGGGGTGAATTCAGCTCGTTCCACTTCATGATGTAGCGGAAGTCGCCGATGCCGCTTGCGGCCAGCGTCTTGATGGGCCCGGCCGAGATCGCATTCACCCGGATGCCGTCCTTCCCCAGGTCCTCGGCCATGTACTTCACCGAGGTTTCCAGCGCGGCCTTGGCGATGCCCATCACGTTGTAATGTGGCATGACCTTTTCGGCGCCGTAATACGTCAGCGTCAACGCCGAGCCACCCTCGGTCATCATCGCGGCCGCGCGCTGCACGACGGCGGTGAAGGAATAGACCGAGATGTCCATGGTCATCAGGAAGTTGTCGCGCGTGGTGTCGACATAGCGGCCACGCAGCTGTTCCTTGTCCGAGAACCCGATGGCGTGGACGATGAAATCCAGCCGGTCCCAACGCTGCGCGAGTTCGGTGAAAAGGTTGTCCAGCGACGCCTCCTCGGCGACATCACATTCCAGCACGATATCGCTGCCCAGACTTTCGGCCAGCGGGCCTACCCGCTTTTTCAGCGCATCGCCCTGGTAGGAAAAGGCCAGTTCAGCCCCGTGCGCCGCGCATTGCTGCGCGATGCCCCAGGCGATGGACTTGTCATTGGCAAGCCCCATGATAAGGCCGCGCTTGCCTTCCAACAGTTTCGTTGACATCCGGTGCCCCTCGACCACCTGTTCAGGAAATTGTCGCCGGTGTAGGCGAAATGCACCGACCCATCAAGACCGCCCAGAGCGCGGGCAGGAGAGCAAGCACATGACGGACCGAGAGGGCATTTTCGCAGGAAAGGATCCGTTCGAGATCGCCCGGACCTGGCTGGCCGAGGCCGAGCGGACCGAGCCGAACGATCCCAACGCGATCGCGCTGGCCACCGTGGACGCGGCCGGGCTGCCGAATGTGCGCATGGTGCTGCTGAAAGAGATCGAGCCCGACGCCTTCATTTTCTACACCAATTACGAGAGCGCCAAGGGGGACGAGATTTCCGCAACCGGCAAGGCCGCTTTCGTGCTACATTGGAAATCGCTGCGGCGCCAGGTGCGGGTGCGGGGGATGACCGAACGGGAAGAAGGAGAAAAGGCCGACGCCTATTTTGCCTCGCGCGCCTTGAAAAGCCGTCTCGGGGCATGGGCATCGCGCCAGTCGCGTCCGCTTGGATCACGCGGAGAGTTGATGGCCGAGGTGGCCCGGCTGACCGCGCAGAAGGGCATGGCGACGAAACGGCCGCCGCATTGGGGTGGGGTGCGGATCAGGCCGCTGGAAATCGAGTTCTGGGCCGACGGACCGTTCCGTTTGCACGACCGCTTTCGCTGGCGCCGGGACACGGTTGACGCGGACTGGCAAATAACGCGACTGTTCCCCTGACATTCACGCTTCGTGAATGGCACAGTGACGAGGAACGCCCGGGAAATCGCTTGCATCGCGGTCCGGGACTGTGAATAGGGACTACCGGGGAGGTAATCGGTTCATTCCGGTTCGGGGATCATGACCAGGGACAGTGAAACGCCGCCCCACCGCGTGGAGGGGCACGTGAAGTGGTTCGACCCAGGCAAGGGGTTCGGCTTTGTCGTGGCCGACTCGGGCGGGCCGGACATTCTTCTTCATGCCAACGTTCTCAGGAATTTCGGCCAAAGTTCGGTGACCGACGGCGCCGGCGTGGAACTCATGGTGCAGAAGACCGCCCGCGGACTGCAGGCCACCGAGGTCTTGCGCATCGATCCCCCCGCCCTGGGCGGCGAAACCCCCGCCTTCGAGGATGCGATGCGGCTGGACGCGGATCAGCTTGCGCAGCTGGAACTGGAGCCCGCGCGCGTCAAGTGGTTCGACAAGTCCAAGGGCTTCGGCTTTGCCAATGTGTTCGGCCGACACGAGGATGTCTTCGTTCATATCGAGGTGCTGCGCCGGTCGGGGCTGGCGGATCTGCAACCGGGCGAGGCTATCGCCATACGGGTGACAGAAGGCCAGCGCGGGCGGCTGGCGGTTATGGTGGGACCATGGGAAAGCGCGGTATCGGGGTCTTCGCAGGACTGATCCTGTGGGCGGGGCTTGCGCTGGCCGGACCCGCGTTTGGGCAATGTGCCGAGGGCAGGGTCGACCTGCGGGGGGCGTGGGGTAGCGCACGCTTTGCCGTCGAGATCGCCGATGACGAAGCCGAGCGGGCGCGGGGCCTGATGTACCGGGAGTCGATGCCGGTCTCTTCAGGCATGCTTTTCGTTTACCCGCATCCGCAGCGCGTGGCCTTCTGGATGGAAAATACCCTGATCCCGCTGGACATGATCTTTGTCGGTCCCCGAGGCCGGGTGCTGAGGGTGCATTCGAACGCCCGGCCGCTGGACCGCACCCCGATCGACGGGGGCGAGGGCGTGCTCGCGGTACTCGAGATCAATGGCGGCCTCGCGGCGCGGCTCGGTATTGTTCCGGGCAGCGAACTGCGTCACCCCGCTTTTGGCCCCGATGCGGCCTGGCCCTGTCGGTAAGTCCCTTCCCTTGGGCGCCGCACGGCGTTATTGAGGCGGCCACGGGGCGTAGCGCAGCCTGGTAGCGCGTCGGTTTTGGGTACCGAAGGTCGTGGGTTCGAATCCCGCCGCCCCGACCAGCAAGCGGCCAAAGCTGTCCGATCAGCGCGATCGATTCTCTTTCGCAGCCGCCCTTAACCCCCGGAACATCCATTAATTTTCGTTACCGTGCCGCGCAGTCCAAAAGGCCCGTTTGGCAGCTGTGGCCCACAACTCAGGGCTGTAAGCCCCTTGAACCCGGCGATTTTCTGCCAATGCGCCCGCGCGGTGGCCCACGCAAGTGTTTACCCATGAATCACCCGTCCGTTACCCGGCAGCACGGTCAACCCCAAAAACTTGAGGATAAACTTAAAAATACCGTTGACCGATTGTGGTCATATACGTCAGCTTGTGTTGGCCGGGCGCGATAACACTACATCTAGTGGCAGCGCGGAGCGGAACAGACCGGAAAATGCAGCGCAGGCGCAGGACGCGGGCGCAAGCTGGCCGCAGGTGGCGGCCGGGTAGGGTGTGTTTGGTTCGGCGGCAAGGGTTTCGGGGCAGACCGCCAGGGTGGCGGAGGCGATCCCGACAGGACTGGATGGGGCAGAAACATGAAGATCGAACGCAGATTCACCACCGAAGAAACCGGCGCCTATGGCGCGATCGAGTTCACCACGACCACGTCGGAGATTCGCAATCCCGACGGCACCATCGTGTTCCGGCTGGACGAGGTCGAGGTGCCCGCGGGCTGGAGCCAGGTCGCAAGCGATGTCATCGCGCAGAAATACTTTCGCAAGGCCGGCGTGCCCGCGCGTTTGAAGAAGGTGCGCGAAAAGGACGTGCCGGAATTCCTGTGGCGCTCGGTCGCCGACGAAGCCGCGTTGGCCGATCTTCCCGAGGATAAGCGTTATGGCGGCGAAACGAAGGCTACGCAGGTGTTCGACCGGCTGGCCGGTGCGTGGGCCTACTGGGGCTGGAAGGGCGGCTACTTTACCTCGGAGTCCGATGCGCGCGCCTATTTCGACGAAATGCGCTACATGCTGGCCACGCAGATGGCCGCGCCGAACAGCCCGCAATGGTTCAACACGGGTCTGCACTGGGCCTATGGCATCGACGGTCCGGGGCAGGGGCATTTCTACGTCGATTACAAGACCGGTAAGCTGACCAAGTCGAAATCCTCTTACGAACACCCCCAGCCGCATGCCTGTTTCATCCAGTCCGTCGCCGATGACCTGGTGAACGAGGGCGGCATCATGGACCTGTGGGTGCGTGAGGCACGGCTGTTCAAATATGGCTCGGGCACCGGCACCAATTTCTCGGGGCTGCGCGCCGAGGGCGAAAAGCTGTCGGGTGGCGGCAAGTCGTCGGGCCTGATGGGCTTTCTGCGTATCGGCGACCGGGCGGCCGGCGCGATCAAGTCGGGCGGCACGACCCGGCGCGCGGCCAAGATGGTGATCTGCGACATGGATCACCCCGACATCGAGGAATTCATCAACTGGAAGGTGATCGAGGAACAGAAAGTCGCCAGCCTCGTCGCCGGGTCGAAGCAGCACGAACTGCATCTGAACGCGATTTTCGCCGCGATCCGCGCCTGGGATGGCAAGGAAACGGACGCCTATGATCCCAAGGTGAACGATGGGCTCAAATCCGCGATCCGCGCGGCGAAAAAGGCCCTGATCCCCGAGGCCTATGTCAAGCGCGTGCTGGACTACGCGCGGCAGGGCTATGGCTCGATCGAGTTCCCGACCTACGACACCGACTGGGACAGCGAAGCCTATGCCACGGTGTCCGGGCAGAACTCGAACAACTCGGTGCGCGTAACAGATGCCTTCCTGCGGGCGGTCAAGGAAGATGCCGATTGGGAACTGATCCGCCGCACCGATGGCAAGGTGGCCCGGACCGTCAAGGCGCGCGAACTGTGGGACCAGGTCGGCCACGCCGCGTGGTCCTGCGCCGATCCCGGCATCCAGTTCCACGACACGATCAATGCCTGGCACACGTGCCCGGCCGACGGCCAGATCCGCGCCTCGAACCCGTGTTCGGAATACATGTTCCTCGACGATACGGCCTGCAACCTGGCGTCGATGAACCTGTTGACGTTCCATCGTGACGGTGTCTTCCAGGCCGAGGATTACGTCCATGCCACGCGGCTCTGGACCCTGACGCTGGAAATCAGCGTGATGATGGCGCAATTTCCGTCCAAGGAAATCGCTCAACTTTCCTACGATTTCCGGACGCTGGGCCTTGGCTACGCAAATATCGGCGGACTCTTGATGAACATGGGCCTCGGCTATGACAGTGCCGAGGGCCGGGCGCTGTGCGGTGCGCTGACCGCCATTCTGACCGGCATCGCCTATGCCACCTCGGCGGAAATCGCGGGCGAACTCGGCGCCTTCCCGGGACACGCGCGCAACGCCGACAACATGTTGCGGGTGATCCGCAACCATCGCCGCGCAGCGCGGGCCGAACAGGACGGTTACGAGGGACTGGCGGTCAAGCCGGTCGCGCTTGACCACGCCCATTGTCCCGACCCGCGGTTGGTGGAACTGGCCATGGGCGCATGGGACGAGGCGCTGGCGCTGGGCGAAAAGCATGGCTACCGCAACGCGCAGGTGTCCGTGATCGCGCCCACAGGCACGATCGGGCTGGTGATGGATTGCGATACCACCGGCATCGAACCCGACTTCGCCCTGGTCAAGTTCAAGAAGCTGGCAGGCGGCGGTTACTTCAAGATCATCAACCGCTCGGTGCCGGCGGCGCTGGAAACGCTGGGCTATGGCCCCGCGCAGATCGAGGAAATCGTCGCCTATGCGGTCGGCCATGGCTCGTTGGGCAACTGCCCCGGCATCAACCACACCGCGCTGATCGGCCATGGCTTCGGGCAGGCGGAACTGGACAAGATCGAGGCGGCGCTGCCGTCGGCCTTCGACATCCGCTTCGTGTTCAACCAGTGGACCCTGGGCGAGGCGTTCTGCAAGGACGTGCTGGGCATTCCGGCGGCCAAGCTGAACGATCCCAGCTTTGACATGTTGCGGCACCTGGGCTTTTCCCGCGCAGAAATTGAGGCCGCGAACGACCATGTCTGCGGGACGATGACGCTGGAAGGGGCGCCGCATCTGGACCCGGCCCATTACCACGTCTTCGACTGCGCCAACCCCTGCGGCAAGAAAGGCAAACGCTTCCTCTCGGTCCAAAGCCACATCCACATGATGGCCGCGGCGCAAAGCTTCATCTCGGGCGCGATCTCGAAAACGATCAACATGCCCAATGACGCCACCATCGAGGACTGCCTGTCGGCCTATGAACTCTCGTGGTCGCTGGGGGTGAAGGCCAACGCGCTCTATCGCGACGGTTCGAAACTTTCGCAGCCGCTGGCCGCGTCCCTCGTCGAGGACGACGAGGAGGCCGAGGAAATCCTCGCCTCCGGCAGCCCGGCCGAAAAGGCGCAGGTGCTGGCCGAGAAGATCGTCGAAAAGGTCGTGGTCAAGGAAATCGTCCGCAGCCATCGCGAAAAGCTGCCCGAACGGCGCAAGGGGTACACGCAAAAGGCCATCGTCGGCGGTCACAAGGTCTATCTGCGCACCGGCGAGTACCAGGATGGCTCGCTGGGCGAGATCTTCATCGACATGCACAAGGAGGGCGCGGGCTTCCGGGCGATGATGAACAACTTCGCCATCGCCGTCTCTGTCGGCCTGCAATACGGCGTGCCGCTGGAAGAGTTCGTCGAGGCCTTCACCTTCACCCGGTTCGAACCGGCGGGGATGGTACAGGGCAATGACAGCATCAAGAACGCCACTTCGATCCTCGACTACATCTTCCGGGAATTGGCGGTCAGCTATCTGGACCGGACGGACCTGGCCCATGTGAAACCCACCGGTGCGGCTTTCGACGATCTTGGAAATGGCGATCAGGAGGGCAAGATCACCAACGTCTCGCCCGTATCGGAAAGTGCGGCCTCCAAGTCGCTCGAGGTGCTGAAACAGATCAGTTCGACCGGCTACCTTCGCAAGCGCCTGCCGCAGGAACTGGTGGTGCTGCAGGGCGGGATCGGTGCGACCGCGCTGGACACCGCCGCCGACCCGATGGCCGCGCTGCAGACCATGGTGCCCGAGGCCGGCATCGCGACCGCAACGGCGATGGATGCCCGCACCAAGGCCAAGATGCAGGGCTACGAGGGCGACCCCTGCGGTGAATGCGGCAACTACACGCTGGTCCGCAACGGCACCTGCATGAAATGCAATACCTGCGGCGCGACGAGCGGGTGTAGCTGAACAAGGGCAGGGGCCTTGCCCTTTGGAAAATACACTCCCAGGCCTGCCGAAAGCTTTCCGGCCTGGGGGATACCCCCAGCCGAGGCGAGGCGTATGTATCGCTTCGTCCGCCGACTTCCGCAGGCCAGTCCGCACCGTAAGGGCGCGTGGAAACCTGCGCGCACGACTATCATCTGCGGTGAAGGCGAAGTTCCAGATCGGCCGCCGGATGCCTCAAACCAGATCCAAGGCGGGTGCGCTCGCCTTTGACGTCGAGATGGCCCAGGCAAAGCCAAAGTGCATCGAGCGGTAAGCACAGAGCCTGATCGACGACCCTGGCCCCCTCTGCATCGGAGGGGGCCTTTCTTTTGCACAGGGGCGTCAACCGCGGCTGCGAAAGATGACCGCCGCATTTCGGTCTTTGGCCGTGTGCGGCTCCTGCGCCGGGTCGCCCTGTCCCGGTGGTGATGCCATCGCCCAATTTCCATTGGGAGCCGTTATGAAAAACCGGCATTCCTGCCGCGTTATTGGGGGGCGCCGCAGTCAGGGGGCGAACGCATCCAGTGGGAAGTTTCCATGCCCGCGGTGATGGACAAAGCCTTCCAGGTTATGGACGATCCCTTAACGCGAAGGTTCCGCCTCCGAAGGGATCTCCATGACGCCGGTCCTTCTGATGAACCCGAACACCAACATGGCCACGACGGCGGCCATGGTCCGTATCGCGGCGGATATCCTTCCGGGGATAACGGGTTGGACCGCGCCCCGAGGGCCGGAAATCATCGTGACCGAGGCGGCGCTTGACGCAGCGGCCCTTGTCGTTGCCGGCGCCGACCTTCCCGCCGTCCGGGGTGTCATCGTGTCGGCCTTCGGCGATCCGGGGCGGGACGCTCTTGCGCGCCGGCTGGCCTGCCCGGTGATCGGCATCGGTGAGGCCGCCGCGTGCGAGGCCCGACAGGCGGGACGTTTCGCCGTGGTTACGATCACAGCCGGGCTGCAGGGGCGGATCGACGCGCTGATGCAAGGCTGTGCCGAAAACGCCACCTACCTCGGCTGTTATCTGACCGAGGGCGATCCGATCGACCTGATGGCGGACCCTGACGCGCTGGACACGGCGCTTCTTGCGGCGTCGGAGCAAGCGGCAGCGGCAGGCGCCCGGACGGTGATCATCGGCGGTGGACCGTTGGGGGAAGCGGCTGACCGCCTGGAATCCTGCGCGCCCGTGCCCCTCGTTGCACCGATCCGCGCAGCAGCCCGCCAGATGCGAGACATCCTGGCGCAGGCATCGCCCTGAAGCCGTAACGGCGCACCTCTTGCGCGCCTCATTTTTCGGCGCTGTGGCATAGTGCCGCAATTTTTTTGCACGGAAGCGACGATTCCCGGGCCTTGCGCCCGGGGCTGACACGATTCCGGGCTTTCGTGGCTCGACCTTGGCTGGCCAACCTTTGCGACATGGGCGCGCCAATCGAGGCCGTACCGACAACAGGACCGCGCCTCGATGCGCGGCGCATTGCAGAGAGGTACACATGTCAAAACTCGGAAAGGGCTTCAGCGCCCTTGCCACCGCCGCTGCCGTTTTCTGCGGGACGCTGGCCCAGGCCCAGGGGACCCTGCGCGTCGGCATGACCGCCGCCGACATCCCCCTGACCACCGGCCAGACCGACCAGGGCGGCGAGGGCATGCGCTTCATGGGCTACACGGTCTACGATTCGCTGATCGAATGGGACCTGACCAGCGCCGACAAGCCCTCCGTGCTGATCCCGGGGCTGGCGACCGAATGGTCGGTGGGCGAGGACGAGCTGACCTGGACGTTCAAGCTGCGCGAGGGCGTGACCTTTCACGACGGCTCGCCGCTGACCGCCGAGGTCGTGGTCTGGAACCTCGACAAGCTGCTCGACGACACGTCCGAGCAATACGATTCGCGCCAGGCCGCGCAGGGCAAATCGCGTATCCCGGCGGTGGCCAGTTACGAGGCGGTGGACGATCTGACGCTCACCATCACCACCAAGGCCCCCGACGCCACGTTGCCCTACCAGTTGGCGTGGATCCTGATGTCCTCCAAGGCCAACTGGGAAGCTCTGGACAAGGACTGGGAAAAGGTCGCGCTGCAACCCTCGGGCACCGGCCCGTGGAAGCTGACCGAATTCGTCCCCCGCGAACGGGCCGTACTGGTGCCGAACACCGAGTACTGGGACGAAACTCGCATCCCGCAACTGGATGAACTGGTACTGATCCCGCTGCCCGAACCGAACGCGCGCTCGGCTGCGCTTATGTCGGGCCAGGTCGACTGGATCGAGGCGCCCGCGCCCGACACCATTCCGGCCATGGAAGGCAACGGCTTCGTCATCTCGTCGAACGCCTATCCGCACAACTGGACCTGGCACCTGTCGCGACTGGAGGGCTCGCCCTGGAACGACATCCGGGTGCGCAAGGCCGCGAACATGGCGATCGACCGCGAGTCGATGATGCCGCTGCTGGGCGGGCTGATGGTCCCGGCCAAGGGCTTCCTGCCGCCGTCCTCGCAATGGTTCGGCAACCCCGAGTTCGACCCCTCCTACGATCTCGACGCCGCCAGGGCGCTTATGCAGAAGGCCGGTTACGGTCCCGACAACCGCCTGGCCGTGAAGGCGCTGATCTCGCCCTCGGGCTCGGGCCAGATGCTGCCGCTGCCGATGAACGAGTTCATTCAGCAAAGCCTGGCCGAAATCTGGATCGATGTGGACTTCATGGTCGTCGAGTGGAACCAGATGATCAACCTGTGGCGCGCGGGCGCGGCCGATCCGGCCGTCGAGGGCGCGCAGTCGATCAACTTCACCTACTTCATCCAGGACCCGTTCACCGGCCTTATCCGGCATCTCGACTGCAACCTGATCGCGCCGAACGGCACCAACTGGGGCCATTACTGCGATGACGAGATGCAGGGGCTGTTCGACCAGATCAAGACGACCTTCGACCCCGAGGAACAGAACGCCGTGCTGCAGAAGACGCACGAGAAATACGTCAACGACGCGCTGTTCCTGTTCGTCACCCATGACGTGGCGCCGCGCGCGATGTCGCCCAAGGTCAAGGGCTTCGTCCAGGCGCAGAACTGGTACCAGAACTTCTCCTCCATCACGATGGACGAGTGACACCAGCCGCCCCCGCCCGGCCCCAAAGGGCGGGCGGGCGCCCCCTGATTTCCCCCTGAAAGCCCGACGCCCGTGCTGACCTATCTCGTCCGTCGTCTCATCCTCGTCCTGCCGGTGGCCTTCGGCGTTTCGGTGATCTGTTTCCTGCTGGTGCAGATCGCGCCCGGCGATCCGCTGACGGCCATCATGCCGGTCGACGCCACCGCCGAGGAACAGGCCGTCATGCGCGCGGCCTATGGCCTCGACAAGCCGTTGCCCGTGCAATACGCGATCTGGATCGGAAACCTGCTGCAGGGCGACATGGGCAAGTCCATTGCCACCGGACGCCCCGTCGCGTCCGAGGTGTTCGGCGCTGTGCAGAATTCCCTGTTGCTGGCCGTCAGCGCCGCGATCATCGCCTTTCCCATCGGCACCGCGCTGGGCTTTCTCGCGGGATATTTCCGCGACACCTGGGCCGACCGCGCGGTGACAGCGCTGTCGATCACGGGGGTGTCGGTGCCGAACTACTGGCTGGGCATCGTTCTGGTCATCATCTTCTCGGTGAACCTCGGCTGGCTGCCCTCGATGGGGGCGGGTCCTGGGGGGTCGCAAAGCTGGGCCTGGGACTGGGCGCATATGCGCCACCTGATCCTGCCCGCCGTCACGCTGGCCGTGGTGCCCATCGGCATTGTCGCGCACACCGTGCGGGCGCTGGCGGGCGACATCCTGACGATGGATTTCGTGCAGGCGCTTTACGCCAAGGGGATGAGCCGTTTCGACGTTCTTCGCCACGTCGCCCGCAACGCCGCCGCCACCGCGCTTTCGGTGATGGGGCTGCAACTGGGTTACCTGCTGGGCGGGTCGATCCTGATCGAGGCGGTGTTCAACTGGCCCGGCTCGGGTTTCCTCTTGTCGAACGCGATCTTCCAGCGCGACCTGCCGCTTTTGCAGGGCACGATCCTGGTGCTGGCGCTGTTCTTCGTGACCATGAACCTGATCGTCGACGTGGCGCAGGCCGCCATCGACCCCCGCATCCAGAGGACCTGAGCCATGGCCCAGACGGATTTCGCGGCGGATGCACCTGCGGGCCGCGCCCCGGTTGCCAAACCGCAGGGCTATTGGGCGGGTGTCGGCGCGCGGCTGGTGCGCGACCCGATCACCATGCTCTGCGCTGCGGTGCTGCTGATGCTCATCCTCGCCGCGATATTCGCGCCCTTCCTTGGTCTCGCCGATCCCTACAAGGGCTCGATGATCGCGCGGCTGAAACCACTGGGGACCGAGGGGCATATCCTCGGCACCGACGAACAGGGCCGCGACATGCTCGCGCGGCTGGTCCATGGCGGGCGGCTGACGCTGTTCATCGGGCTGATGCCGGTGGTTCTGGCTTTCTTCATCGGCTCGGCGCTGGGGATCGTCGCGGGCTATGTCGGCGGGCTGACCAACACCATCATCATGCGCACCGTCGACGTGTTCTTCGCCTTTCCTTCCGTGCTGCTGGCCATCGCGATTTCCGGCGCGCTGGGCGCGGGCATCGTGAATTCCCTGGTTTCGCTGACCATCGTGTTCATCCCGCCCATCACCCGCGTGGCCGAGGCGGTGACCTCGGGCGTGCGCGCGCTGGATTACATCGACGCGGCCCGCGCCACCGGGGCCAGTGCCTGGACGGTGATCCGCGTGCACGTCATCGGCAATGTCCTCTCGCCGATCTTCGTCTATGCGACCTCGCTGACCAGTGTCTGCATGATCCTCGCCGCGGGGCTGTCGTTCCTCGGCATCGGCGTGCGCCCGCCGGAACCGGAATGGGGGCTGATGCTGAACACGCTGCGCTCGGCGATCTACGTCGACCCGTGGCTTTCGGCGCTGCCCGGCGTGATGATCTTCGTCACCTCGCTCTGCCTGAACCTGCTGAGCGACGGTCTGAGGAGTGCGATGAATGTCCGCGACTGACGCCTACATCCCGCAGCCCGACACCGGCGGCCCGGCGCAGCCCCTGCTGATCGTGCGCGCGTTGCAAAAGCACTTTCCGGTGCGCGGCGGCCTGCTGGGCCGGACCCAGGCCCGGGTGCAGGCGGTGGACGGCGTGTCCTTCGAGGTCAGGAAAGGCGAGACGCTGGGAATCGTCGGCGAATCCGGCTGCGGCAAGTCCACCACTGCCAAGCTCCTGATCGGCCTGACGCCGAAGGACCGCGGCGAGATCATCTTCGATGGGGTGCCCCTCGGCCCCGACCTGCCGCTCAAGGACCTCCGCAAGGGCGTGCAGATGGTGTTCCAGGACAGCTACGCCACGCTGAACCCGCGCCTGACGATCCTCGCCTCGGTGGCCTTCGGCGCAAGGGTGCAGGGCCTGCCCGACCCCGACGGGCTGGCGCGCAAGATGATGGACCGCGTCGGCCTCGACCCCGACCGCTTCGCGCATCGCTACCCGCACGAACTCTCGGGCGGCCAGCGTCAGCGCGTGAACATCGCCCGCGCGCTCGCCATGTCGCCGCGCCTCGTGGTGCTGGACGAGGCGGTGTCGGCGCTGGACAAGTCGGTCGAGGCGCAGGTGCTGAACCTGTTGTCGGACCTGCGGGCGGAATTCGGGCTGACCTACATCTTCATAAGCCACGACCTGAACGTGGTGCGCTACATCTCGGACCGCATCCTGGTGATGTATCTGGGCGAAGTGGTCGAGGTCGCCCCCGTCGACAGCATCTGGGCCGAACAGGCGCACCCCTACACGCGGTCCCTCTTTTCCGCGATGCCGTCGATGGACCCCGACAACCGCACCAGCGAGCCGCCCCTTTCCGGCGATCCGCCCAACCCGATCAATCCGCCGCCCGGCTGCCGCTTTCACACCCGCTGCCGATTTGCCGCCGAGATCTGCAAGGCCAAGGCGCCGACCCTTGCCGGGTTGCCCGGGAACGCCGCACACATGGTCGCCTGCCACCTGCACGACCCGGCCTCGGGTCACCCAAAGGCAGGGCAGGGGGTGCCGGAATGACCCGGCTGCTGGACATAAGCGACCTCACGATCCGCTTTACCGGCAAGCGCACGGTCCACGCGATCAACAACGTCAGCCTGTCGATGGAACAGGGCGAAACACTCGCACTGCTGGGCGAAAGCGGCTCGGGCAAGTCGGTGACGCTCAAGGCGCTCCTGGGCCTCTTGCCGCCGAAACGCACGCAGATCGAGGGCCGCATCCACGTCAACGGCACCGACATCCGCGCCCTCAGGGGCAGGGCCCTGCAACGCTACCGCGGCGGCGAGGTGTCGATGGTGTTCCAGGAACCGGCGCTGGCGCTGGACCCGGTCTATACCGTCGGCCACCAAATCGCCGAGACGGTGATGCGCCACAAGGGTCTGTCCAAGGACGACGCCATGGCTGTCGCGCTCGACATGCTGGACCGGGTGCGCATCCCCTCGGCCAACCGCCGGCTGCACAACTACCCGCACGAGCTGTCGGGCGGCATGCGCCAGCGGGTGATGATCGCGCTGGCGCTCGCTTGCCGGCCGCGCCTTTTACTGGCCGACGAGCCGACCACGGCGCTGGACGCCACGGTGCAGATCCAGATCCTGCTGCTGTTGCGCGAGTTGCAGCGGGAATTCGGCATGGGCGTTATCTTCGTCACCCACGATATCGGCGTGGCGGTGGAAATCTCGGAACGCATCGCGGTGATGTATGCCGGCCAGATCGTCGAGGAAGGCACCACGCACCAGATCATCCGCGACGCGCGCCACCCCTACACCCAGGGGCTCCTGGCCGCCAACCTGCACGACGTGGACCGCGGCGCGCGGCTGAACGCCATCCCCGGCGCGCCGCCCGCACTCGAGGTTGCGCCAATGGCCTGTCCCTTCGCCCCGCGCTGCCCGAAGGCGATGGACGCTTGCCGCGAGGGCCTGCCGCCCTTCCTGTCTCTCGCCGACCGCCGCCGCGTGGCCTGCCTGCGGGCCGACGAGACCGTGCCCGCCGAATAGGAGCAGCCCCGATGCTGATCGAGACCGACCCCTACCGCTGTTTCATGCCCTATCCGCCCGTGCCTGTCGCAAACGCCGTGGACGGCCCGCTGGCCGGCCTGACGCTCGGGGTGAAGGACATATTCGACGTCGCCGGCTACCGCACCGGGTCGGGCTGCCCCTTGGCGCTGGCCATGAGCGGGGTAAAGGAACAGAACGCACCCGCCGTGCAGGCGCTGCTGGACGCGGGCGCGGCCTTCGTCGGCAAGACCAACACCGATGAACTCGCCTGGTCGATGTATGGCATGAACGCGCATTTCGGCACGCCGGTGAACCCCGCCGCGCCCGACCGCATCCCCGGCGGGTCGTCGTCGGGGTCTGCCGTCGCGGTGGCGGGTGGGCTTTGCGACATCGCACTCGGCACTGATACCGGCGGCTCGGTCCGCGCGCCCGCCAGCTTCTGCGGCATCTGGGGGATGCGGCCCACCCACGGGCGCATTTCGCTCGATGGCGTGCAGCCGCTGGCCCACAGCTACGATTCCTGCGGGATATTCGCCCGCGACGGCGAGACACTCCTGCGCGCGATGGCCGTGCTGCTCACCGACGACGCCCCCGTCGACGCGCCGCGCTACCTGAGTCCGGTCGAGATGCTGGGCGAACTGGACGCAGCCCCCCGCCGCGTGATCGAGGACGCCTTTGCCGGGATCGACGCCGCACCCTTGCAGGGCCTTTACCCCGGCGGGATCGACGCGGTCTACCAGACCTTCCTGACCACTATGGGGGCGGATGCGAAACGCGATGTGGTGCCCTTCATCCGGTCCTCGGGCATGCCGCTGGTGCGCGGCATCGACGGGCGCGCCGACGCGGCCGAGGCGCTGACCGGCGCAGAAATCGCCGAAGGTGAGGCCGCCCGCGCCGCCTTCCGCGCCCATGTCGATGCCTTGTTGGGACGTGATGGCGTGCTGCTGGCCCCGGTGACGCACGCGCCGCCCTTCCGGCTGGACGCGCCTGTCGAGGTGTTCGACGGCTACCGCCACCGGGCGATGCGGCTGCTCTGCGTCGCGGGGCTGGCGGGGCTGCCGCAGGTGGTGCTGCCCGCGGGCCGCGTGGATGGCGCGCCCTATGGCGTCTCGCTGATCGCACCGCGCGGGTCCGACCTGTCGCTGATCCGGCTCGCCATCGGAATTGCCGCCGATATGGCCGCCCGCCCGCCGGTAACGGCATGACCTGCCCGGTCGAGGCCCGCCTGCACGCGCTTGGGCTGGCGCTGCCGCCCTCGGCCCCTTCGCGCGCGCTGTTCCTACCCGGCAAGATCACCGGAAACCTGCTGTTCCTGTCCGGCCAGATCTGCGAGTGGGAGGGCGTGCCGCAGTATTTCGGCCCCGTGGGCGACGGGTTCGATCTGGCCAAGGGGCAGGCGGCCGCGCGCATGTGCGCGCTGAACCTGTTGTTCTGCATCAAGCAATTGACCGGGGCGCTCGACAGCGTGGCCGAGGTGGTGCGGCTGGGGGGCTTTGTCGCGGCGCCGCCGGGCTATGGTGACGGCCCATTGATCGTAAACGGCGCTTCGCAGCTGTTCATCGATCTTTACGGGAACGCGGGGCGCCATGTCCGCACGGCGGTCAATGTCGCGTCCTTGCCCGCCAACGCGCTGGTCGAGATCGATGCCGTCGTGGAGTTACGTTAGGCCCCGCGGGCCCTGGTCGCCGTAAGCGCGACGCGAGTTCCGGGCATGCACCACACTGACAGGTCGTGGCTGTTTTGCACAGCGTGACGTTTTCTCGGCGTACGGCGCCGGCCTGATCCGGGTCGAAAGCCGAGGGCACGCAATGAAATGCCCTGCCGAGGTCCGCCCGGCGGAGAAGGGTTTCCCGGGGTTGCCCGGGGCCTTCTCCATCCGGGAGCCGTTTCAGGTGCCGCGCGACAGCGCGGCAACCCCGGTGCGGGCCATCTCGATCAGGCCCAAGGGCCGCATCAGCTCGCCGAAGGCGTCCACCTTTTGCGGCGTGCCGGTGATCTCGAAGACAAAGCTTTCCAGCGTGGAATCCACCACGTTCGCCCGGAAGATATCGGCCAGACGCAGCGCCTCGACCCGCTTCTCGCCCGAGCTTTTTACCTTGAACAGCGCCAGTTCCCGCTCGACCGAGGGGCCCTCGACGGTCAGGTCGTGCACCTCGTGCACCGGTACGATCCGGCCAAGCTGCGCCTTGATCTGCTCGATCACGGCGGGCGTGCCGGTCGTGACGATGGTGATGCGGCTGGTGTGGCCCGTGTGATCCACCTCGGCCACGGTCAGGCTGTCGATGTTGTAGCCGCGCCCGGAGAAAAGCCCGATCACCCGGGCCAGGACGCCGGGTTCGTTGTCCACGATCACCGCCAGCGTATGCCGCTCCTCGATATCGGCATTCGGGTCGCGCAGGTCATAGGCCGAAAGCTTCGACGTGCCCTTCTGGATGTTGAGTGCTGCTGCCATGTCTGTTCCGTCGTGCTTGTCCCCGCTTGGGGCGTTGCGGTTGCGGGCGAAGTTACCACCCGGCGCGGTCCGCTCAGAACCGCATGTCGATCTCGGTATAGCCCGGGGTGGGCACCGGCGGCCCGCCCCAGATCAGCGATTGATAGCCTGTCTCGGACAGGATGACCGAATCCAGCAGGGCCAGTTCGGGCGCCCCGCCGGTCGGGCCGACGAAGGCGAAGGTCGCCACGATCCCCGGACGCCCGCGCAGGCCGTAGCTGTGGAAATGGACCGTCTCGGTGCCCATCGCCACCTGCGGACCGCGGCCCGGGAAATACATCCCGGCCGAACCCGCCAGCGCCAGGAACTCGCCCCGCGTCGTCGCGCCAAAGCGCAGGCCCGTTCCGACCGAGGGTGGCACGCCGGGCCCGCGAAAGCTTTCCATGTAGACGATCCGGCCGGCCGCGTCGGTCGTGACCGAAAGCTGGTTGCCGCCCGCCTGCTGCCAGCGCGTCGAGGTATAGCCGGGGTTCGCCGGTCCCACCGCGGCGGGGGGCCCAAGCGCGGCGAAGGCCGCCGCGCCCTGGCCGATGTCGAGCCCCGAGAAATCCTGCGCCGCCGCCGTCTGGGGCGCGGCCGCAAGCAGCGCCGGGACCAGCGCCAGCGTCCGGATCACACCAGCACCGCCCCGCCGGCCTTGATCGCGTCCTCGCCGGTGTCGTCGCCCAGCAGCATCTTGTTGTGCGGCTCGCCCGAGGGGATCATCGGATAGCAGTTCTCGTGCTTTTCCACGAGGCAGTCGAAGATCACCGGCCCGTCATAGGCCAGCATCTCCTGGATCGCGTCGTCCAGGTCGGCCGGGTCCTCGCACTTGATACCCTTGCACCCGAACGCCTCGGCCAGCTTGACGAAATCGGGCAGCGCCTCGGACCAGCTGTGCGAATAGCGGTTGCCATGCAACAGCGACTGCCATTGCCGCACCATGCCCAGACGTTCGTTGTTCAGGATGAACTGCTTGACGGGGGCGCGATACTGAACGGCGGTGCCCATCTCCTGCATGTTCATCAGCCAACTGCCTTCGCCCGCCACGTTGATGACCAGCGCCTCGGGATGCGCGATCTGCACGCCGATCGACGCGGGCAGGCCATAGCCCATGGTGCCAAGGCCCCCCGACGTCATCCAGCGGTTCGGCGCCTCGAAGCCCAGGAACTGCGCGGCCCACATCTGGTGCTGGCCGACCTCGGTGCAGATATAGCGATCGGTGCGGTGCTTGGTCAGCGCCTCCAGCCGTTCGAGCGCGTATTGCGGCTTGATGATCTTGTCCGAGTTCCGGTAGCGCAGGCAGTCCACCTTGCGCCACTCGGCAATCTGGGCCCACCAGCGCGTCAGCCCCTCCTTGTTCACCTTGCGCCCGCGCGATTTCCAGATGCGCAGCATGTCCTCTAGAACATGGGCCACGTCGCCCACGATGGGGAAATCGACGCGGATCGTCTTGTTGATCGACGAGGGGTCGATATCGACATGGGCCTTGCGGCTGTTCGGGCTGAAATCGGCGACGCGGCCCGTGATCCGGTCGTCGAACCGCGCCCCGATGTTGATCATCAGGTCGCAGTCGTGCATCGCGAGGTTGGCCTCGTAAAGCCCGTGCATCCCCAGCATGCCCAACCAGTTCTTGCCCGATGCCGGGTAGGCGCCCAGACCCATCAGCGTCGAGGTGACCGGAAAGCCCGTGGCATCCACCAGTTCGCGCAGCAGTTGCGTCGCCGCATCGCCCGAATTGATGACGCCGCCCCCGGTATAGAAGATCGGCCGTTCGGCGGTTTCCAGCGCCTCGACCAGGTGTGTGATCATCTCGAGATCGCCCTTGACCCGCGGGCTGTAGTGACCCTTGCCCGCCTGGCGCGCGCTTTGGTAGGTGCCCGTGGCAAACTGCACGTCCTTGGGAATGTCGATCAGCACCGGGCCGGGTCGGCCGGAAGTGGCGACGTGGAACGCCTGGTGGATCGTTTCCGACAGCTTGTCGGTCTCCTTCACCAACCAGTTATGCTTGGTGCAGGGGCGGGTGATGCCCACCGTGTCGGCCTCCTGGAAGGCATCGTTGCCGACCATGAAGGTGGGGACCTGGCCGGTCAGCACGACCAGCGGGATCGAATCCATCAGCGCGTCGGTGATGCCGGTGACCGCGTTCGTGGCCCCGGGCCCCGAGGTGACCAGCACGACGCCGGGTTTGCCGGTCGACCGCGCATAGCCTTCGGCCATGTGGACCGCACCCTGTTCGTGGCGCACCAGGATGTGCTGGATGTCGTTTTGTTGAAAGATCTCGTCATAGATCGGCAGAACCGCCCCGCCGGGATAGCCGAAGATCACCTCGACGCCCTGGTCCCTGAGGGCCTGAACCACCATTTTCGCGCCGGTCATCTGTGTCATCTGTCTCTCCGTGCTCTCCGTCGGCCGCGCATAAAAAAGCCCCCGGGTCTCGGGGGCGCATGGGAACTGATCTGGCTACCGTTACCGGCCCATGCGCCTTGGTCTTTCCACTACGAGACCGATCCTCATAACCCTGCGGCTCCTTCGTTTGCGAGCGGACGTTAGGGGCTGGGATTGGCGGGGTCAACCGCAAAAGCCTGCCGTTTTCATGCGCCAAGGGTCAAATTTCTTTGCAGATGTTGCCGTGATGCGGCATTTCGCGCACATCTTGAAAAGCGCCGGGGCGCCCCGGGTTGTGCGTGGCGCATGTTGGGCCTTCGGAAAGGTCAAGGCTGCAGGCCTCCCGTTTGGTCGGGGCAGGGGCTAGGGTCCCGTCCGGAAACGCCCTTTGCAAAGGCCGCGGCCGATCCGGCCGATCGGCGCGAAAGACAAGGATACCCCTAATGAACCGCAGATCCTTCCTCGCCACCTCGGCGCTGGGCGCCGCCGCTGCGCCCCTGGCGGCGCCTGCGCTTGCCCAGGGCAGGCGCAAGCTGACGATGGTGACCAGCTGGCCGCGCGGGATGGCCGGCGTTCACGATTCCGCCGTGTTCTCCGCCGAGGCCATCGGCGCGCTGACCGATGGCACCCTCGAGGTCGAGATCCGCTCGGCCGGCGAGCTGGTCGGCGCGTTCGAGGTGTTCGACGCGGTGTCCTCGGGCCAGGCCGACATGTATCACTCGGCCGATTATTACTTCGTCAACCAGCACCCGGCCTTCGCCTTCTTCGCGACGGTGCCGTTCGGCATGACCGCGCAGGAGCTGTCGATCTGGTATCACCACGGCGAGGGCGCTGCGCTGCATGACGAGCTTGGTCAGATCTTCGGGGTTAAATCCTTCCTTGCGGGCAATACCGGCGCGCAGTCGGGCGGGTGGTTCCGCCGCGAGATCACCGGCCCCGAGGATTTCCAGGGGCTCAAGTTCCGCATGCCCGGTCTGGGCGGCAAGGCGCTGGGCAAGCTGGGCGCCAGCGTTCAGAACATTCCAGGCGGCGAGGTCTACCAGGCGCTGTCTACCGGCGCGCTGGATGCGACCGAATGGGTCGGACCCTGGGCCGACGAAAAGGCCGGCTTCTACGAGGTGGCCAGGTTCTACTATACTGCGGGCTTCCACGAACCGGGCTCGGCGCTGACGCTCACGCTGAACCGCGATCTCTATGACAGCCTGACGCCGCAGCAGCAAAATGCCGTCGAGACCGCGGCGATCCTTGGCAACGAAAAGACCACGGCGCTGTTTCTGGGCGAAAACGCCGGCGCGCTGGAGCGTCTGCGCCAGTCGGGCGTAACCCTCAGCAGCTTTCCCGAAAGCGTTTGGGATGCCTTCGGCGAAGCGGCCCGCGCCACCCTGGAAGAGGCCCGCGACGGCGACCTCTACGACCGGGTGCTGGACAGCTACATCGCCTCGATGAAGCGCTCTTCGAGCTGGCTGCAGTCCTCCGAGGGCACCTATCGCGCCCAGCGCGACCGCGCATTGGGCTGATATCTCGGCCGAGCCGAGGCCAACCGGCCTCGGGCTCGGCCAGTTCACGCAAGGTTCTTGCGTCAGGCGCCTGCGAGGGACGCCATTTTTTGCTTTGGGGCTTGGTGTTCCTGTTTGACTGCGCCTCCGGGGTCGTTAAGTTGCCGGCACTCAAACGATCCGTCCGCCTTTCGGCGGGCCTTAATCTGGGAGGATAGCTGTATGGATCGTCGCTCTTTTCTGAGAACTTCCGCGCTTGGCGGTTCCGCTGCGGCCGCTTCGACGCTGGCCGCGCCCGCCTATGCGCAGGGCAAACGGACGCTGACACTTGTCACCACCTGGGGCCGCGGTCTGGCCGGCGTGCATGACGCGGCGCAATACTGCGCCGACGCGATCACCGCCATCACCGACGGCCAGTTGACCGTCGATCTCAAGGCCGCGGGCGAGCTCGTGGGCGCGTTCGAGGTGTTCGACGCGGTGTCGGCGGGCCAGGCCGACATGTATCACGGCGTGGACTATTACTTCCTCGGCCAGCACCCGGCGCTGTCCTTCTTCAGCCAGGTGCCGTTCGGCATGACGTTCCAGGAATACAACAACTGGTTCCTGCATGCCGGCGGTCGCGAACTGGGTGACGAGCTGTACTCGATCTTCGGCCTCAAGTGCTTCTCGGCGGGCAACACCGGCCCGCAATCGGGTGGCTGGTTCTCCCGTGAAATTAACAGCCCCGAGGACTTCCAGGGGCTCAAGTTCCGCATGCCGGGCCAAGGTGGCCAGGTGCTGGGCAAGCTGGGCGCCAGCGTGCAGAACCTGCCCGGTTCCGAAGTGTACCAGGCCTTGGCCTCGGGTGCGATCGACGGCACCGAATGGATCGGCCCCTGGGCCGACGAGAAGGCCGGCTTCCAGGAGATCACCAAGATCTACTATACCGCCGGGTTCCATGAGCCGGGGCCGAACCTGAACCTGACCGTGAACCTCGAGATGTTCGAGGGGCTGACTCCCGCGCAACAGGCCGCGATCGAACAGGCCGCGGGCGCCTGCAACGTCTGGTCGATGTCGCAATTCATGGCCAACAACTCGGCCGCCCTGCAGCGCCTGCAGGCCTCGGGCGTGCAGATCATGGACTTCCCCGACAGCGTCTGGGATGCCTTCGGCGCCGCCGCGCAAGAGGTCATCGCCGAGCCGATGGGCGACGAGATCTACAAGAAGTGCTATGACAGCTACATGGCGTCGCTGAAAAGCTCGGCCAGCTGGAACGGCCGCTCGCAGGGGATCTTCACCGCGCAGCGCGACCGGATCATGGGCCTCTGACCGGAATGTGACAGGCACGCGCCCCCGCCCAGGCGGGGGCGCGTTCTTAGGCGTCGCGCATCCGGCCCGCAGGGGATGGGCCAGATCCGCGACGCCTGAGCAAAAGGGGTAGACCATGGAAGAGAGCGCATCGCACGGCGTGCTCGGCGCGCTTTTCGATGGCGGGGTCTGGTTTTTCCAGAACCTCGTCATGGCCTTCTACAATTTCGGTTACGCGGTGACGCATCCGTCGTTGTGGCTGGACTGGTCCGACAAGCAGGCGATCATGCGTTTCGTCTATTACGGCGGGTCGGTTGAGTTCTTCTTCGTCGTGTTCACCGCCTTCCTGGTCCTGACCGGGCTGGGGCTTTGGCGGCGCGCGATCATGTGGGGCACGGTGCGCGTGCTGGAAGGCTTTGCCAACACGGTGGGGCGCTTCTTCGCCTGGGCCGGCCTGCTCATGGTGCTGCAACAGATTATGATCGTGTTCCTGCAGCGCGTCTTTCGCGTGGCCGAAATCCAGCTTGGCCCGCTTGGCTATGCCTTTGCCAAGGACCTGTCCTGGTGGGGCGAGGAACTCAAACTGTACAACGCGATGATCGTGTGTCTTTGCGCGACCTACACTTTCGTCCAGTCGGGTCATGTGCGCGTCGATCTGGTCTATTCGGCGGTTAGCCATCGCACCAAGCGCGCCATCGACATGTTCGGCGCGCTGTTCTTCATGATGCCGGCCGCCGTGCTGACCTGGTTGTATGCCTGGTTTTTCATGTGGCGCCACCTCATCACGCCCAAGCCGTCGGCCAGCGACACTCTGGACCGTCTCTTGATGAAGGCGCGCGCGGTGCGCTGGAACGTGGAAACCATCGGGTTCTCGCCCAACGGGTTCAACGGCTATTTCCTGTTCAAGGTGCTTCTGGTGGCGTTCACCGCAATGGTGTTCCTGCAGGCAATCGCGTTTTTCTACCGCTCCTACCTCGAATATGTCGAAGGCGAGGAGAGCGCCGGTAAGTACCTCGACCGGGACAGCCTGGGCGCCGGTGAAGAAGCCTATGAAGGCACGCATTAAAGGGGCAGGGCGGGCACATGCTATTCGGACTTGACGGAATCGAGATCGGCCTGATCATCGTGTTCCTCTGCCTCTTCGGGGGCATTCTTTCCGGCTTTCCGGTCGCCTTCGCCATCGGGGGTTCGGCGGTCATCTCGTTCGGGATCATCGCGGCGCTGGATTCGGCGGGGCTGTTGATCCACCAGGCCATCGATACTGGAAGCGCGGCCTATAACGCCCTGACAGCGCAGGGTATTCACCCCAACGAGATATCGGTGTTTCGATATCCCGACCTGCCGCGCTATGAAACGGCGCTGTTCCCGCAGGGCTGGGAAACGGCGATGGACCGCAACCTGTCCTTTATCGTCAACCGGATGAACGAACGCGTGCTGGCCGGCCAGTCGATCGAGACGTTGCTGGCGGTTCTGATGTTCGTGCTGATGGGCATCACGCTGGAACGGTCCAAGATCGCCAACGATCTGCTCACGACAATGGCGCGGGTCTTCGGGCCTTTGCCGGGCGGGCTTGCCGTGTCCGTGGTCGTGGTCGGCGCCTTCCTCGCCGCCTCGACCGGAATCGTCGGCGCCACGGTCGTGACGATGGGTCTGTTGTCGCTGCCGACGATGCTGCGCAACCGCTACTCGCCTGAACTGGCGACAGGGGTGATCGCGGCGTCGGGCACGCTGGGCCAGATCATCCCGCCGTCGATCGTGATCGTCCTTCTGGGCACGCTGGCGGGCGATCTTTACGCCACAGCCCAGGAAGAGCGCGCGCAGATGGTCGGCTGCTCGGATGCGCTGACCTACCTGGGCGAGGCGGCGGTGGTCTCGGTCGGTACGCTGTTCCAGGCGGCAATCCTTCCGGGCATCCTGCTGGCCGTGCTCTATGCCGCCTATGCCTTCGGTTTCGCGGTCCTCTACCCGTCCAAGGCGCCGCCGGTGACCTTTGGCGCGGCCTCTGGCCCGGCCAAGTCGCGGGGCGAGGCTTTGACCTGGTTCCTGGGCGCGCCCGTCGCGCTGATCGGCGGCGCCTTCCTGCTGGGTGCGGTGGGCATCGTCGGCAGCCAGGACATCACCGTCAGTTCCTATTCCGACAGAACCGAGGGCGCCGAACTGCGCACCAATGTCTCGGACCAGTGCAAGGCCGCGATGATCGACCTGCACGGGCAGGAGAAATGGGACCGCGCGGTGGCACAGCAACAGGCCATCGACGCCTCGGGCGGCGCGGTCGAGGCGCATCAGCGCAGCGAGACGGAACTGGCCGCCGCCCGTGCCGAAAAGATCGCCGCCGCCGCGCCGCTTTCCGGTGCGATCATGACCGGCCTCGTGCTCTTGGGGCTTGTCCTGACCACGGCACGCGGCGTTGTGCCCTCGGCCGACCCTCGCCCGCTGCTGATCGGGGCGGGCGGGCTTGTGCTGGCGATGATCGTCGATGCCGCGCTGATCTCGCCGGTGACATCGCCCGGCGCGACGTTCCTGCTGCTGGCGATTCCGCTGGGGCTTGCATTCTACGGTGCGCGTCATGCGGTGGGGTTGCTGGGCCAGTCCGACCTGCTGCGCGTGGTGTTCCCGCCACTGGTGCTGATCGTGGCCGTGCTGGGCTCGATCCTGGGCGGGATCACCAACCCCACGCCGGCGGCAGCGCTGGGGGCGGGCGGGGCGCTGATGCTGGCCGCCTACCGCAAGCTGCGCGAGGAAAACCGCAGCGGCAAGACGATCATCTGGGCGTCCTTCGCCATCGTCATCATGATCCTGGTTGGCGTCAATTTCGACCTGCGCGTCAGCCGTGAAAGCGTGCCCTTCGAGGACTGGGTGGCCTTCCTGGTGGCCCAGGGCGTATATCATTTCGCCATGTTCGGCATCCTCTATTCCTGTTGGGTGCTGTTCCGGTCCGGCGTGCTGCCGCCGGTGGTACGCGAGACGGCCAAGGTCACGTCCATGGTGTTCACCATCCTGATCGGCTCGCAGCTTCTGAATCTGGTGGTGATCTCTTTCGGGGGCGAGCATTACATCCAGCAGTTCCTTCGCAGCTTCGACAACGAGTTCAAAGTATTCCTCGTCGTCATGCTGGTGTTGTTCGTCCTCGGCTTCGTGCTGGATTTCCTCGAGATCATCTACATCGTGGTGCCGATCGTGGGGCCGGTGATCTATGGCGGCACCTTCGACCCGAAATGGGTGACGATCATGATCGCGGTGAACCTGCAGACCTCGTTCCTGACACCACCTTTCGGGTTCGCGCTGTTCTATCTGCGCGGCGTGGCCCCGAAGGAGGTGACGACGATGCATATCTATCGCGGCATCATCCCCTTCGTGCTGATTCAGGTCGTGGGCCTTGCGCTGCTCTGGGCCTTCCCGGGGATCGTTACCATCGTTCCAAGCTTGCTGCCGGCGGGTTGACGCGGCGATCGGGGTGGCGCCCGCGCGTATGCACGCGCAGGTGCCGCCCCTCGCCACTGTTCACGAGCTGTGGGGGGCGATCCTGATCTCGGCCACGGCGAAATCGCCCGGGGATCAGCCTTTGGTGGGGCGCGTGTCGGGCAGGGTGATGCGGGCGACCTGTTCTGCGATCGGCGCCACTGACAAGGGATGTGTCTCGCCCGAATGATCCTCGGGGTCGCCGATATCCTGCCACGTGCCGTTCTTGTAGATTTCCAGCGCGGCGAAGTTGGACTTGTAGCCCATCTTGGGGCTGCCCGGCACCCAATACCCGAGATAGACGTAAGGCAGGCCCGCCTCGCGCGCGATTTCCACGTGGTCTAGGATCACGTAGCTGCCGACCGAGGCGCGCGCGCGGTCGGGTTCGTAGAACGAATAGACCATCGACAGCCCGTCATCGAGGATATCGGTCAGGCTGACGGCGGCCAGCGGTCGGTGGCGGCTGCCGGGTTCGGGGGGCGCGCTGTATTCCACGACGCGCGAGCGCACCGGGGTTTCCTCGACCATCGCGGCGAATTCGAAGATGTCCATGTCGGCCATCCCGCCATTGGCGTGCCGACTGTCCAGATAGCGGCGAAACAGCGCGTATTGTTCCTCGGTCGCCCAAGGCGAACTTGCCTGCCGCTTGAGGTCGGAATTGCGGTTCCAGGCCTTGCGCTGGCTGCGGCTGGGTTTGAAATCGGCCACCCGGATACGGGCCGACAGGCAGGCGTTGCAATCGGCGCAGGCCGGCCGGTACAGCACGTTCTGCGAGCGCCGGAACCCCTGTTTCGACAGCGCGTCGTTCAGCGTCTCGGCATTCTCGCCCTGCAACGCGGTAAACAGCTTCCGCTCCATCCGCCGCGGCAGATAAGGGCAGGGCTGCGGAGCCGTTACATAGAACTGCGGCGCAAGCGGAAGTGTGTGGCGCATCGGTCGGCGGCGGTTGTCCAGAGTGCTTTTGTCACGCTAACACCGCTTTTGCCGCGATGCCAAGGGGGGTCTGCTCAACCCTTGGTCGGCCGGTTGATCGCCGCGGTGCCCAGCATCAGGTCGCCCAGCCCCTGCGCACGCGCGCCTGTCAGCATCAGGATGATCGACACGACCTGCGGGATCACGAAGGCCATCGAGGCCGAAAAGATCAGCGTGTGCAACGCCGCGGTCATGGTATCCAGCCGTTCGCCGCGCGCGTTGCGCAGCTCGATCGCGACCAGCCGCATCCCCCAGGTGGCCGAACCCCGTGCCAGTGTCACGGTTCGATAGGCAAAGCCCACAAGCGCCACGAAGAAGGGCAGGAAGAACACCGCCGTGAAGGCGGTAAAGGGCAGTGCCAGCAACGCGATCAGGATCACAAGCACCGTGTCGACCACCCACGCGACCAGGCGTTTCACAGGAATATCCGCATAGAATTCGGCGTGCAGCGCGGGATCGGGCAGTCCCCAATAGGGGTCGGGCTGTTGGGTCATGGCAAACATCTAGGGTCTGTCAGGGCGCGGGAAAAGGGGCCGCGCCCGGGTTTGGCCGGGCGCGGACGGGGCTGGCTCAGGCACCGGCCGGGGCCTCGGGGGCCTCGCGGGCGCGGCGCGCGCGGTCCTCCATGAACTGGTCGAACTCGACCTTGTCCTTGGCCTCACGCAGCCTTTGCAGGAACTCCTCGAAGGCCTGCTGCTCATCCTCCAGCCGGCGCAGGGTGTCGGCCTTGTAGGCGTCGAAGGCCGAGTTCCCGGACGACCGGAAGGCGTGGCGGGCCTGGTGGAACTGGTGGTGGCGGGATTTGCAGCGTCCGGTGAACATGCGTTTGCTCCAGATCATGTAGGCGAGAATGGCCAGCCCGACCGGCCAGAAGAAGATGAAGGCCAGGACCATGGCGGCGATCCAGGCCCCCTTGCCGCGCTCGTCGAGCCAGCTTTCGGCCCGGCCGGGCCAGGTTGCGACGGATGACATGGGTGTTCTCCTTGTTTCGGGGTCAATGTAAATGCTGTTCACATCCCGACAGATCGGTATTGTCCGGGACCCGTTCAAGGGGGATGTAAATGTTTTTTACATTTGCTCCGTTACAACGTGAACGCCGCAGGCTGCGCTCCGGTAAGACCCGGCAGGATGTGGGGGGCCAGCGCAAAGACATGGCGCGGCGTGCCGGCGGCTGCCCAGACCGTGTCGAATTCCAGCAGACGCGGGTCCAGGAAGGCGCGGATCGGGGCCAGGTGGCCTACAGGGACGACACCACCGATGGCGAACCCTGTCTGCGCACGGATCAGGGCTGCATCGGCCTTGCCCAGCCGCTCGCCCGCCAGCGCCGACGACTTGAGATCGCAGACCCGGTTGCCGCCCGCGGTCAGGAACAGGATCGCCGCGCCCGAAATCTCGCCCCGGAAAATGATCGACTTGGCGATCTGGTCCAGCGCGCAGCCGACCGCGGCCGCGGCATCTTCGGCGGTGCGCGTCTGGCCCAACTCGCGGATATCGATGGCGAGTCCGGCCTCCTCCAACGCGCGCTGCACCCGCTTAAGGCTCTTGCTCATGGGCTCATCCTGCCACCGCGCCGGCCTATTGGCGGGGCTGGGGGCGTGCAACCCCGTTGACCGCCGCGCGGGCCGGCGTCATCAAGGCGCCATGAGCTTTGCCGCCCGCCTGACCCGTTCGCCCATCCCGCACGAACCCGACCGCGCCCGCGAGGCGGCCGAGCGGTTCGCCGCCCAGCCGCCCGAGATTCGCACCCTGCTGGAAGGCACCGCAGGGTGCAGCCCCTATCTTTGGAGCCTGATGACGCGCGAGGCCGACTGGCTGGAGCCGGCGTTCGACGACGATCCGGACGCCGTCTTCGCCGCCGTGCTGGACGATGTCCGCGCGATGCCGCTTGATGCGTTGAAATCGGGCCTGCGCCAGGCCAAGCGCCGCGCCGCCCTGTTCATCGCGCTCGCCGACCTGGGGGGCATCTGGCCGCTTGAGCGGGTGACCGGCGCGCTGACCGATTTCGCCGATCTTTGCGTCGACACCGCGCTGAAACGGCTGGTGGCCGCCGAGATCGCGCGCGGCAAGCTGCCGGGCCTTTCCGAGGATGACGCCGAAACCGCGGGCGGTATGGTCGCGCTGGCCATGGGCAAGCAGGGCGCGCACGAGCTGAATTATTCGTCGGATATCGACCTGATCATGCTGTTCGACCAGGACCGCTTCGACCCGGGCGATTTCCACGAGGTCCGCAGCGGTTTCGTCAAGATCACCCGGCGGATGACGCAACTGCTGTCCGAGATGACGGGCGAGGGCTATGTCTTTCGCACCGATCTGCGCCTGCGCCCCGATGCTAGCGTGACACCGGTCTGCCTGTCGATGGAGGCGGCCGAACGCTATTACGAAAGCCTCGGGCGAACCTGGGAACGCGCCGCCCATATCAAGGCGCGGCCCTGCGCCGGCGACATCGCGGCGGGCTGGGCCTATCTCGACCGGCTGCGCCCCTTCGTCTGGCGCAAGCACCTGGATTTCGCGGCGATCCAGGATGCGCACGACATGCGCCTGCGCATCCGCAGCCACAAGGGGCTGCACGGTGCGCTGGCGCTGGAAGGCCACGACATGAAACTGGGGCAGGGCGGCATCCGCGAGATCGAGTTCTTCACCCAGACCCGCCAGATCATCGCAGGTGGGCGCGACCCCGACCTTCGGGTGCGCGGCACGGTCGAGGGGTTGGCGCGGCTGGCGGAAAAGGGCTGGGTGCCCGAGGACGTGGCGCGTACCCTGACCGCCGATTACCGCGCGCACCGCGAGGTCGAACACCGGCTGCAGATGGTCAACGATGCCCAGACGCACAAGCTGCCGGGCAATTCCGAGGGGTTGGACCGGATCGCGCATTTCTGCGGAGCAGAGGACCTTGCGGCGTGGCGCGCAGCGCTGGTCGAACGGCTTAAACGGGTCGACGGGCTGACCGAGGGATTTTTCGCCCCCGGCAAGGGCGAGGGGGCCGAGGCCGCGACCGACCTGCCCGACAGCGCGGCCGAGATCGTGGAACGCTGGCCCGACTATCCCTGCCTGCGTTCGGCGCGCGCCCGCGAGATCTTCAAGCGGCTGAAACCCGACCTTCTGGCCCGCCTGACCCGGGCGCCGCGCCCGACCGAGGCGTTCTCGGCCTTCGACGGATTCCTGCGCGGTCTGCCCGCCGGGGTTCAACTGTTCTCGTTGTTCGAGGCGAACCCGCAACTGATCGACCTGATCATCGATATCACCAGCGTGTCACCGGAACTGGCGCAATACCTGTCGCGCAATGCCGGTGTGCTGGACGCGGTGATCGGCGGTGATTTCTTCCGCGACTGGCCGGGTCGCGCGGCGCTGCAAGAGGCACTGGCCACGCAATTGGCCGCGCTCGACGATTATGAACGCCAGCTGGATTCGGCGCGGGCCTGGGCCAAGGAATGGCATTTCCGCATCGGTGTGCATTTCCTGCGCGGCCTGATCGACGCGGACGAAGCGGGGCGCGAATATGCCGATCTCGCCGAGGCGGTCCTTGCCGCGCTTTGGCCCCATGTCGTCGCCGGGTTCGCTGCCAAGCACGGGGCGCCGCCGGGCAAGGGCGCGGTCGTTCTGGGCATGGGATCTCTGGGCGCTGGATCGCTGACCGCGAAATCCGATCTCGACCTGATCGTGATCTACGATGCCGACGGGGTCGAAAGCTCGGATGGCCGGCGCCCGCTGGCGGCACGCGCCTATTACGCTCGGCTGACCCAGGCGCTGGTCACAGCGCTGACCGCGCCGATGGCCGAGGGCAAGCTTTACGAGGTCGACATGCGCCTGCGCCCCTCGGGCAACCAGGGGCCGGTGGCGACCTCGCTGCAAAGCTTTCGCAACTACCAGACCGGTGAGGCCTGGACCTGGGAGCATCTCGCGCTGACCCGCGCGCGTGCCGTGGCGGGCGATCCGGCGCTCGCCGACGAGGTCGAGGCGTTCCGCCGCGCGCTGCTGGCCGAAAAGGCGGATACCGGCCGCACGCTGGCGGGCGTGGTGGACATGCGCCGGCGGCTGGCCGAGGCCAAGCCCGCGAAATCGGCCTGGGACGGCAAGCAGGGACCGGGACGCGGCCAAGATATCGAGTTGATCGCATCGGCCGCGGCACTGATCGCGGCCAGCCCCGCGACGGCCGTGGTCGACCAATTGGCCGCGGGCGTGGCGACGGGTTGGCTGCGCGAGAACGAGGCAGCCATCCTGTGCGACAGCTACACGCTTTTGCGCAAGGTGCAGGGCGCGGCGCGGCTGATTTCCGATGCACCTCTTGATCCCGTCAAGCTGGGCGAGGGTGGGCTGACTTTCCTGCTCCGGGGAACCGGGGCGGCGGATGCCTCCGCGCTGGAGGACCTGCTGGCGCGTGCGCGCGGCGCGGCAGCCGGAGTGATCGAGGCGGTGATCGCGCGGGGACCGGTGGAGGCGAGCGATGCGGATTGAAATGGCGGACCCCAAGGGGCTGATCCGGGAGGCCTACAGGATCGCAGGTATCGGCGAGGGCGAATGCCGGTCGATCTTTCTCGATTGGGCGTTGTCGCTGCCGCTGGGTGTCGAGACGAAGCCCGCGCTCAAACGCCTGCTTGCGGAATATGCCGGGCGCGCGCCCGAACATCCGATGACCGGTGTCCTGCGCGCGGGCCTTGATGGCCAGCCCGAACCGCGCCGGCGCGGGGGCGCACGGAGCCGTCGCAGCTAGGACATGCCGCAGGCTTCCCGGTACTTGGACCGGGAAAACTCTTGGCGCGCCCCTAGCGGCGCAACCCCTGGCCGGAAAGCGTCGCGGCCTCTCGGGCCAGCGCGGTGATCCCCGCCCAGTCGCCTGCCGCAACCATCGCCCGCGGCGCCACCCAGGATCCGCCCACGCACAGCGTGTTGGGCAGCGCCAGGTAATCGCCGGCATTGCCCGGCCCGATGCCGCCCGTCGGGCAAAAGTTGATTTGCGGCAGGGGGCTTGCCAGCGCCTTTAGCGCCGCGACCCCGCCCGCGGCTTCGGCCGGGAAGAATTTCTGCACGCGATAACCCTTTTCCAACAGCGCCATCGCCTCGGTCGCCGTCGCCGCCCCCGGCAAAAGCGGCAACCCCCCCGCCCGCGCGGCATCCAGAAGCATGGGCGTCGCCCCGGGCGACACGCCGAACCGCGCGCCCGCGGCCTGCGCCGCCTCGACATCGTCGGGGGTGATCAGCGTGCCCGCGCCGACGATGCCCCCTTCGACGCTCGCCATCTCGCGGATCGCCTCAAGTGCCGCTGGGGTACGCAAAGTCACCTCCAGCACCGGCAGCCCTCCCGCGACCAGCGCTTCGGCCAGCGGGCGGGCGTGGCGCGAGTCCTCGATCACCAGGACGGGGATGACGGGGGCGCGGCGGCACAGCCCTTCGGTGATCTCGCTGGCAGCATGGGGGGTCATCTGGGGCCTTTCGCAATGGCGGCGGGGTGGGGTGCGGTCAGTCTGGCTGGGAAACCGGCGCTAGACAACGAGGCTCGCCCCCGCCGTCGCGGGCCCCGCATGGGCGCGGAAGGCGGCGAACAGCTCGCGCCCCAGCCCGGTCTCGTTGGCCGACAGGTCGGGGGTGACCGGCGCCCGGTCCAGCGCGCCCTCGGTCATCACGTCCAGCCTGCCCGTGGCCGCGTCCAGCCGGATCACGTCGCCATCCCTGAGGCGGGCCAGCGGCCCGCCCTCGGCCGCCTCGGGGGCGATATGGATCGCCGCGGGCACCTTGCCCGACGCCCCCGACATGCGCCCGTCGGTCACCAGGGCCACCTTCAGCCCGCGGTCCTGCAGCACCGACAGCGTGGGGGTCAGCGCGTGCAGCTCCGGCATGCCGTTCGCCTTGGGCCCCTGGAACCGGACGACGACCACGGTATCGGCGGTGAATTCGCCCCGCTTGAAGGCGGCCTTGACGTCCTCTTGGTCATGGAAGACGCGCGCCGGCGCCTCGATCAGGTGACGCTCGGGGGCGACGGCCGAAGTCTTGATGATGCCGCGGCCCAGGTTGCCATCCAGTGCGCGCAGCCCGCCCGTGGCCTGGAACGGGTCGGAGGCGGGGCGCAGCACCTTGTCGTTCAGGCTCGCGCCGGGCCCATCGACCCAGGTCAATGCCCCTTCGATCAGCTTCGGCTCGCGGGTATAGGCGGCCAGTCCGCCGCCTGCCACAGTCTGCGTGTCCGGGTGCAGCAGACCGGCCTCCAGCAACTCGCCGATCATGTAGGCCAGCCCGCCGGCCGCGTGGAAATGGTTCACATCCGCCAGCCCGTTCGGATAGACCCGTGCCATCAGCGGCGTGACCTCGGAGAGCCGGGCGAAATCCTCGATATCCAGGATGATCCCCGCCGCCCGCGCCATCGCGGGCAGGTGCAGCACCAGGTTGGTCGAGCCGCCCGTCGCCATCAGCCCGACGATTCCGTTGGCAAAGGCGCGCTCGTCCAGCACCTGGCCTGCGGGCGTGTACTCGTTGCCCTGCGCGGTGATCGCCAGCGCCCGTTTCGCCCCCGCCACCGTCAGCGCCTCGCGCAGCGGCGTGCCGGGGTTCACGAAACTCGCTCCCGGCAGGTGCAGGCCCATCACCTCCATCAGCATCTGGTTGGAATTCGCCGTGCCGTAGAAGGTGCAGGTGCCAGGCCCGTGATAACTGGCCATCTCTGCCGCCATCAGTTCCTCGCGGCCGATCTCTCCGGCGGCAAAGCGCTGGCGCACCTTGGCCTTCTCGTCATTGGGCAGCCCGCTGGTCATCGGCCCCGCGGGCAGGAACACCGCCGGGATATGCCCAAAGCTCGCCGCCGCCATGACAAGGCCCGGCACGATCTTGTCGCAGACGCCCAGGAACACCGCCGCGTCAAAGCAGTTGTGCGACAGTGCCACGCCCGCGGCCAGCGCGATCACGTCGCGCGAGAACAGCGACAATTCCATGCCCGTCTGGCCTTGCGTGACCCCGTCGCACATCGCGGGCACGCCGCCTGCGACCTGCGCGGTGCCCCCGGCCTCGGTCGCCGCGGTGCGGATCAGGGCGGGGAAGCGTTCGAACGGCTGATGTGCCGAGAGCATGTCGTTATAGGCGGTCACGATGCCAAGGTTCGGTGCGCGCCCCTCGGCCAGCCGATCCTTGGCATCGCCCATCGCGGCATAGGCATGGGCCTGGTTGCCACATGACAGATGCGCGCGCACCGGGCCGGCTTCGGCGGCCCGGGCGATCCGGTCGAGATAGGCGCGGCGCGTGGTGCGCGAGCGCGCGACGATCGCCTCCGTCACCTCTGCGAGGACAGGGTCGAGCGCCATGGGCATTCTCCTTCGGACTGATCGGGGGCATGGTCAGGATATAGGCGGTTAGCGCTAACAAGGAAAGTCTGCCGCGTGCGCGCCAGCGATGATTTCCCGCTTTTCGCAGGCCGCGGCGGGGCGTATGGGAAAGGCATGACCGACACACGCCCCACCGTCCGCCTGCGCCCCAAGGCCGAGGCCCGCGCCATCCGCCATGGGTTTCCCTGGGTCTATGCCGATGAACTGGTGACGGACCGGCGCACACGGGCGCTGGCGCCGGGCACTTTGGCCGTGCTCGAGGATGCAGAGCGGCGCCCATTGGGCCTGGTGACGGTCAATCCGAACTCCAGGATCATTGCCCGGGTACTGGACCGCGACGCCGAGGCCTGCATCGACGCGGAATGGCTGGCCGCCCGGCTTGCAACGGCGCTGGCTTTGCGCGACCGGCTTTACGATGCGCCGTTCTACCGGCTTGTCCATGCCGAGGCCGACGGGCTGCCGGGCGTTGTGATCGACCGATTTGGCGATGCGGCGGTGATCCAGCCCAATGCCGCCTGGGCCGAGGCGCATCTGGACGCGCTCGTCGCGGCGCTGGCGGATGTGACGGGCGTGGGCACCGTGGTCAAGAACGGCACCGGGCGCGCGCGGGGGCTTGAGGGGCTGGCCGAGGAAACGGTGCTGTTACGGGGCGGGCTGGACGGGCCGGTGCCGGTGCCGATGAACGGGGCGACCTATATGGCCGACCTGATGGGCGGGCAGAAGACGGGCCTGTTCTACGATCAGCGGCCGAACCACGCATTCGTGCAACGGCTGGCGCAGGGCGCGCGGGTGCTCGACGTGTTTTCGCATGTGGGCGGCTTCGCGCTGGCTGCGCTGGCGGGTGGGGCCCGGCATGCGTTGGCCGTCGACTCCTCTGCACCCGCACTGGCGCTCGCCGAGGCGGGGGCCGCTGCGATGGGCGCGGCCGACCGGTTCGCCTCGCGCCAGGGGGATGCCTTCGACACGCTGGCCGCATTGGCCGACGAGGCTGAAAACTTCGATCTGGTGATCTGCGACCCGCCCGCCTTCGCGCCTTCGAAACAGGCGCTCGACACGGGACTTCGCGCCTATGAACGGGTGGCGCGGCTGGCGGCGGGGCTGGTGGCGCCGGGCGGTTATCTCTGCCTGTGCTCGTGCTCGCACGCCGCCGATCTTGCGCGGTTCCGCGCGGCCTGCGCGCGTGGCATCGGCAAGGCGGGGCGGCGTGGGCAGATCATCCATACCGGGTTCGCCGGGCCCGACCACCCGGTTCTGCCGCACCTGGCCGAATCGTCCTACCTCAAGGCGCTGGTCTTCCGGCTGGCCCCGTGAAGGTTCTGCTGGACGCCTGCGTTCTGTACCCCACGGTCCTGCGGGAAATCCTGCTGGGCGTCGCCGCCGAGGGGCTGTTCACGCCGCTCTGGTCGGCCCGTATATTGGAAGAATGGGCGCGCGCGGCGCGCAAGATCGGCCCCACCGGCGAGGAACAGGCCCGCGCCGAGATCGCGCTTGTGCGCGCGGCCTGGCCCGGGGCCGAGGTTGCGCCGAAAGACGGGCTCGAAGCGCGGCTCTGGTTGCCCGACGCGGCCGATGTGCATGTGCTGGCCGCCGCGATTGCAGGGCATGCTGATCTTGTCGTGACATTCAACGCCAAGGATTTTCCCCGCCATCTGCTGGACGAGGAGGGTCTGCGCCGCGAGGCGCCGGACGCGGTCCTGATGGAACTGTGGCTTGCCCACCCCGACCAGGTCGAGCGCGTCGTGGCCCGGGTCCATGCCGAGGCGCAGCGCCTGTCGGGCGAGAAGATCCCGCTCCGGGCATTGCTGAAACGTGCGCGGCTGCCCCGGCTGGGCAAGGCACTGGCCGCCCACTTGTAACGCCGCCAAATCCGTGTCCGGGCGCGTCGCGGCGCAACTGTCACTCGGCCGTCACCGTGCCCCAGCGCGTTTCCAGCGCCTCGATGGCCTTGACCCGTTCGGCCGTTTTCGGATGGCTCATCAGCCAGGCGGGGACAACGCCGCCCCGGCCTTCGGTCAGCCTGTCGAGTTTCGCGAATAGCGACTTCTGCGGCGCCGTTCCGATCCCCGACTTGGTCAACAGCGCCGCGGCATAGGCGTCTGCCTCGTACTCGTCCTGGCGGCTCAGCCGCGCAGCCAGCAACGAGGCCAGCGCATTCGCGATATAGACCCCGATCCCCGGCAGAAAGCGGCCCAGCACCATCGCCAGCGCCGTGCGCAGCGCGTTCTGCCCGGAAAAGTCGATCATCCGCCGCCGGGTATGGCCCAGCGCCACGTGGCCCAGCTCGTGGGCGATCACGCTGGCCAGTTCCTCGGCGCTGACTTCGCCCGCGCGGTAGCGGTCATAGAAACCGCGAGTCAGGAAGATACGCCCATCGGGTGCGGCCAATCCGTTCACCGGTGCGATCTCGTAGATATGCACCCGGATGCGGGGCAGTTCCAGCGCCTCGGCCATCCGGTCGGTCAGGCCCTTCAACCGCTTGTCGGCCAGCTCGGACGAACGCGCATCCAGTTCGCGTGCCGTCCGCCACGCCGAAAAGCGGTACATCGCGACGGCATAAAGCACGGCAAGAAGGATCGGGGTGAACTTGAACATGGCCAGCATATGGGGCGGGGATGGCGGGCTGGCAATCCGCAACCGCGCGGTGGGCGCGCGCCAGGTCAGCGCCCCAACGCCTTCATCCCCCGTTCGATCCCTTCCAGTGTCATCGGCACCATCTGGCCCTCGAAGATCTCGCGGATCATCGCGATCGACTGGCTATAGGGCCAGCGCGCCTCTGGCACGGGGTTGATCCACAGGTTGTCGGGCCACTGCGCGCGCACACGCTCCAGCCAGACCCGTCCGGGCTCTTCGTTCCAGTGCTCGTTCGCGCCGCCGGCAAAGGCGATCTCGTAGGGTGACATGCTGGCGTCCCCCACGAAGATGCATTTGTAATCCGGCCCGTAGGTGCGCAACAGCTCGCGCGTCGGGATCACCTCGGACCAGCGCCGACGGTTGTCGCGCCAGACCCCCTCGTAGATGCAGTTGTGGAAATAGTAGTGCTCCAGGTGCTTGAACTCTGCACGCGCGGCCGAGAACAGTTCCTCGACCACCCGGATATGGTCGTCCATCGACCCGCCCACGTCGAGAAACAGGATCACCTTGACCGCGTTGTGCCGCTCGGGGCGGGTCTTGACGTCCAGATAGCCGTGATCGGCGGTCGCGCGGATTGTCTCGTCCAGGTCCAGTTCCTCGTGCGCCCCGGCTCGTGCCCAGCGGCGCAGCCGTTTCAGCGCCACCTTGATGTTGCGCGTGCCCAGTTCGACGCTGTCGTCGAGATTGCGGAACTCGCGCCGGTCCCAGACCTTGACCGCCCGGCGATGGCGTGACCGATCCTGGCCGATGCGCACGCCCTCGGGGTTATAGCCCCAGGCGCCGAAGGGCGAGGTGCCTGCCGTTCCGATCCACTTGTTACCTCCCTGGTGGCGGCCTTCCTGTTCCTTCAGGCGCTGTTTCAGCGCCTCCATCAGCTTGTCGAACCCGCCCAGCGCCTCGATCTCGGCGCGTTCCTCCTCGCTCAGGTGTTTCTCGGCCAGCTTGCGCAGCCACTCCTCGGGCAGGTTCAGCGCCTCCAGCACCTCGCCGGGGCCAATCTCCTCGAGGCCGCCGAAGGCCTGGGCAAAGGCACGGTCGAACCGGTCGAGCAGGCGCTCGTCCTTGACCATCGCGGTGCGGGCGAGGTGATAGAACCCCTCGATGTCATAGGTCACCAGCCCGGCCTTCACGCCTTCTAGAAAACCCAGGTATTCCCGCAGGGATACGGGAATCCCGGAATCGCGTAACGTCTGGAAGAACGGCAGGAACATGGCCGAAGGATAGGGCGGAAGGCCCGGTGCGGGAAGGGGGCTTGGGCCGGTCTCCTGTCGTGGTGCGCCTAACCGGCGCGTCCGGGCGACAGGGCCGCGATTTCGTCCAGCCGGGCGCGCACCTCGGCATCCGCCCCGAACCCGTAACGCGCCCAGCCCAGCGCATCGGCGCGCACAGCGCGCGCCTCGCCCGCCCGGCCCAGCGCGTCCAGCGCCTCGGCCTTGATCATCAACATCGTCGCAAGCAGCGAGGCATTCTGCCCCCGTATCGCCGCGCCCAGGCTTTCGTTCACCAGGCCAAGCGCCGTGCGCGGCTGGCCCGAGGACAGAGCGAAGGCCGCCAGGTGCATCGCCACATGCGCGGCCTGTACCTGCGTTTCGGGGCGGGCGGCATAGATCTGCCCCGCACCCAGAAAGGCCGCAAGCGCCGCGTCGGTATCCTGGCCCAGCGAAAGCCGGCCCAGCGCGAACAGGCTGAAGGCCAGCCGCGTGTCGCGCCAGCCGCGCGCCTGGGCGATCGACACGGCGCGCTCTGCGGCGATGCGCCGGCGCGGCGTCGGCGTGCCCGGGCCAAGGGCGGTCTCGATCTGGTCGATCCAATCGCGCGTGGTCGGCGCCACAAGGCCGCCGCTGCGCTGCGCACCACGCGGGTTCAGCCGCGCCAAAAGGCCCGGCAGAACCTCGGCCACCTGACCGCGCGTCATGCCTGCCCGCAGATCCGGCGCGTAATAGGCACGCAGGATCAGCATGTCGAACCCGGTCAGAACCGTGTGGAAATTGTCGTCGTTGAAGACGGAATCTGGCAGCCGGTACAGGTCGTTCAGCGGCCCCAGCGCCTGGGCCAGTTCCTCGTGCAGGCAATCGCGCACCTCTTGCGGGCTGACATCGCCGGGCAGGAAGATCGCCACCCGCTCGCGCCGGATCAGCGTCGTCCAGTCGACGGTGCTGGACCGGCGGGCGCGGCGGTATTCGTCCCAGCTCGACACCCTTGGCGCCACGAAACAGGCCGCCTGCGGCACCAGCCGTTGCAGCCGGGCCCGTGGCAGCACCTCGATCGTGACCTCGGCGGACTGATCGGCACCGACGCGGGCGATGTCGATCCCCGCCTCCCGCCGCAGCCGGACCAGAAGCGCGGCAAGGTCGGGGCCCAGGCTGGGCGGTGCGGCACCGGTGACCCGCACCCGGACCGGCCCCTCGAACCGCGACATCACCGCCAGCGGCCGGCCGCTTTCCATCCGGAACGACAGGTCCAGGAAATCCTGCGCGATCTGAACGTTCGACCGCATCGGCGCCGCAACCGCACGGGCCGGAAAGGTCTTCATCGGCGGCAGTGCGGCGGGCGAGGGCGGCAGCCGGCCCGGCATTTCCGAGACCGGTCCGGCACATCCGGCCAGCGCCAGGACGCTGGCCAGAACGAGGGCGCGCGCCCCTCTCATGCCGGGCTCCGCTGGTACTTGATGAACGGCGTCAGCGCGCCGATTTGGTCATACAAAGCGCGCGCGGGCGCGTTCGCGGCATTGGTCATCCAATAGACCGTGGGCACGTCGCGGGCGTCGGCCACCGCGTAAACCGCCCGGATCAGCGCCCGTCCCACGCCCTTTCCGCGGGCTTGCGGCTCGGCGAAAAGGTCCTGCAGGTAACACACGCCTTCGGGTTTCCAGCAATGGTTGTGAAAGATGAAATGCGCCAGCCCGACCACCTTCCCGTCGATCAGGGCCAGCCGGCACCCCATGTTCGGGTCTCCCCCGTGCAGCAGCCGCGCAAAGGTCGTCTCATAGACCTCGGGCGCCACAGATGTTTCGTAGAATTCCAGGTAGGCGGTCCACAGCCGGCGCCACTCGGCCATGTCCTCGGGGCGCAGCGGGCGGATAGTCACGTCAGGCAAGGATCGACCTTTCGAAAGCGGCACCCGGAAAGGGGTGCCCGCACGCGCATCTTGCGGAACCGCGCGGGCCAGCACAAGGCCGCGCCGCATGTCACAAGGGATCCGCGCGGCGCTGTGTCCGGGCCGCGCGCGTCGCGCCCTCAGCCGCGCCGCGCCATGAAGGCCAGTCGCTCGAACAGCTGCACGTCCTGTTCGTTCTTCAAAAGCGCCCCGTGCAGCCGCGGCAGCGCGCTGCGCCCGTCGCGGCGCAGGTCCTCGGCACTCAGGTCTTCGGCCAGCAACAGTTTCAGCCAGTCCAGCACCTCCGAGGTCGACGGCCGTTTCTTCAGCCCGTCCATCTCTCGGATCTCGTAGAACTGGGTCAGGGCGCCATGCAACAGGTCGCTCTTGATGCCCGGGTGATGCACCTCGACGATCCGCTTCATCGTCTCGATGTCGGGGAAGCGGATGTAATGAAAGAAACAGCGCCGCAGGAACGCGTCAGGCAGGTCCTTTTCGTTGTTCGACGTGATGATGACCACGGGGCGATGGGTGGCGCGCACCGTCTCGCCGGTTTCGTAGACGTGGAATTCCATCCGGTCGAGTTCCTGCAACAGGTCGTTGGGGAACTCGATATCGGCCTTGTCGATCTCGTCGATCAGCAGCACCACCTTGCCCGGCGCGGCAAAGGCCTGCCACAGCTTTCCGCGCTTGATGTAGTTGGCGATGTCATGCACGCGCTCGTCGCCCAGCTGGCTGTCGCGCAAACGGCTGACGGCGTCGTATTCGTAAAGCCCCTGTTGGGCGCGTGTGGTGGACTTGATATGCCACTCGATCAGCGGCAGGCCCAGCGACTGCGCCACCTGGCGGGCCAGCTCCGTCTTGCCGGTGCCGGGCTCGCCCTTGACCAGAAGCGGTCGTTCCAATGCCACCGCCGCGTTCACCGCGATCGCCAGGTCGTCGGCGGCCACATAGCTTTCGGTCGAGCTGAACGCCATGGCAACTCTCGAAGTTTCCGATTGAAATCGTAGGCGACCATAGCGCCCCTTCACAAACTGGCAAGCGCCATGTATTTGGCCAGAACACTAGTGACACGGTGCGGCGATCGGGCTATAGCCAGCCCCGATACGTGCCGGGGGAGAGATAGCGATGAAGGAGTTTTCGCCCGGCCCAGACAAGGGAGCAGGGATGAAAGCCGAAGTTTTCTTGCCCGACGATTACCGTCCTGCGGAAGACGAACCCTTCATGAACGAGCGTCAGCTCGAATACTTCCGCCGCAAGCTGATCGCCTGGAAGAACGACATTCTCAACGAAAGCCGTGAAACCCTTGAAGGGCTTCAGGATTCCAGCCGCAACATTCCCGATGTCGCGGACCGCGCCAGCGAGGAAACCGACCGCGCGCTGGAACTGCGGACCCGCGACCGGCAGCGCAAGCTGGTGGCCAAGATCGACGCGGCGCTGCGTCGCATCGAGAACGGCGAATACGGCTATTGCGAAGAGACCGGCGAACCGATCTCGCTGAAACGGCTGGACGCGCGGCCCATCGCGACGCTCAGCCTCGAGGCGCAGGAACGCCACGAACGCCGCGAACGCGTCCACCGCGACGATTGACGGACCGACCGGGAGAGGGCGCATGCCCCTGACAGGGCGCAAGATAACCATCCTCGGGGCCGGCATCGCCGGCCTCGCGGCAGCGGCCGCGCTGGCCCGCCGGGGCGCCGAAGTGGCGGTTCTGGAACGCGCCGACGCGATACGCGAGGTCGGCGCAGGCCTGCAGATAAGCCCCAATGGCGTCGCGGTACTCAGGGCCCTGGGTCTCGGGAATGAACTGGCGGCCCATGGTGTGCAGGGCCGCGAGGTCGTGCTGCGCGACTATCGCGCGGGGCGCGAGGTTCTGCGCCTCGACCTGTCCGGTGCGGCCGGGGATTACTATTTCATCCACCGTGCCGACCTGGTCGAGAAGTTGGCCCGCGCCGCACGCGCGGCCGGTGTCCAGATTCGGCTTCTGCACGAGATCACCGGTGTCGCGTTCGAGGACGGGCGGGCGCATCTGACCACCGCACAGGGCGCGCACCTGACCGCCGATCTGTTGATCGGGGCGGATGGGTTGCACTCGGTCGTGCGCGGTCTTCTGAATGGGCGCGCCGCACCGGCCTTTACCGGCCAGGTCGCATGGCGTGCGCTGGTGCCCGCGACGGGGCCGGTCGCCCCGGTAGCGAACGTCTTCATGGGGCCCGGTCGCCACCTGGTGCATTATCCGCTGCGCGGGGGCGAGCTGATCAACATCGTCGCCGTCGAAGAGCGCGCCGACTGGGTCGACGAGGGCTGGAATCACGACGACGATCCCGCGAACCTGCGCCGTGCCTTTGCCGGGTTCGGGGCGGGTGTGCCCGATCTGCTTGCACGGGTCGAACGGGTCAACCTGTGGGGGCTGTTCCGTCACCCGGTGGCGGCGCGCTGGCACGGCGGGCCTGCGGCGATCCTGGGGGATGCGGCGCATCCGACGCTGCCCTTCCTTGCGCAGGGAGCGAACATGGCACTCGAGGATGCGTGGGTTCTGGCCGCCTGCCTTGAGCGGCACCCCGACACCGACACCGCGCTTTCTGCCTACCAGGTGGAACGCCGTCCGCGCACGACGCGCATCGTCGACATGGCCACCAAGAATGCGCGCAACTACCACATCAGCTTCCCCCCCCTGCGCGCCGCGGCCCATGCCGCGCTCAGGATCGGCGGGGCGCTCGCGCCCGGCGGGCCGCTGAAGCGATTCGATTGGGTCTATGCCCATGACGTCGCCGCCCGATATCCGCTGACCGCCGCACCGATGCCCTGACCGGCTGCGCCCCCGAAGGGACTTGTCCGAACGGCTTAGGCCGCCGCGGGCGAGCCCCGTGTTCAGGTCAAACTCACGGCCTCGTCGATCACAACCCCAAGTCTTCGGGTCCCGGGGGCGCCGCGGAACCGGCATCGGCTCTGGGGCGTCGGCCGAGGTAATCCTCCACCGCTCGGTCTTCTGGCATTCGGCAGGGTCATGCGTTGCCGAGGCGACAACCTTGATCCGAGGCGCTCCCGCCCCCGGCCCGCACGGGGCTGCGCCCCGCTTGTCCGGCGTTGGGCGTGGCGCACGCGTGCCGCGTGCGCGCCTCCGGCGGGGTATTTGTGCCAAGAAGAAGAACGACGGTCAGGCGTCGAGGGTGATCCAGACCGGGACATGGTCCGAGGGTTTCTCGCCGCCACGGATCTCGCTCTCGATCCGGGCGTCGGCCAGCAGGTCGGCGGCTTGCGGCGTCAGAAGCATGTGGTCGATCCGGATGCCATCGTTGCGGTTCCAGGCGCCGGCCTGGTAATCCCAGAACGAGTAATGGCCCGAGCCCCGGATTCGGGTGCGGAATGCCTCGGTGAAGCCCAGGTTGACGATCCGCCGGAAGGCGGCGCGAGTTTCCGGGCGGGCCAGCGCGTCGTCCTTCCAGGCCTCGGGGCGGGCGGCGTCCTCGTCCTGGGGGATCACGTTGTAATCGCCGGCCATGATCGCCGGTTCCTCGGCGGCGAGCAGATCGCGCGCGCGCGCCGCGAGCCGTTCCATCCAGGCCAGCTTGTAGTCGTATTTCGGCCCCGGTGCGGGGTTGCCATTGGGCAGGTACAGGCAACACAGCCGCACCGCGCGGTCCCCCACCACGGTGGCCTCGATCCAGCGCGCCTGGTCGTCGCCATCATCGCCGGGCAACCCGCGCACCACGTCCTCCAGCGGCAGTTTCGACAGGATCGCAACGCCGTTGAACCCCTTTTGTCCGTGGGTTTCCACGTTGTATCCGCGGTCCTCGAAGGGCCCGCGCGGGAAGGCCTCGTCGACCGACTTGATTTCTTGCAGAAGCGCCACGTCGGGCGCGGCCTCGTCCAGCCAGCCCAGCACCGTCTCCATCCGCGCCTTGACCCCGTTGATGTTGAACGTCGCGATCCGCATGGCCGCTCCCACCTTCTTCTGGCTTCAAATATCCCCGCCGGAGGCAACAAAGTCCATCATCCGGCGGCTCGTTCGGCGATTGCGCTACCCGCGGCCCAGCCCGACGACCACGCCCACTGGAAGTTGAAGCCGCCCAGCCAGCCGGTCACGTCCACCGCCTCGCCGATCATGTAAAGTCCCGGCACATGTCGGCTCTCCAGGCTGCGCGCGTCGATCCCGTCGGTCGCGATCCCGCCCAGCGTGACCTCGGCGGTGCGATAGCCTTCGGTGCCGGCGGGCGTCAGCCGCCAATCGGTCAGCGCCTCGGCCAGCCTCGTCAGCCCCCTGTCCGACAGGTCCGCCATGTTATCGGCAAGCCCCGCGCGCGCCGCCGCATGGGCCGCCATCCGCGCAGGCAGCCGCGTGGCCAGTGCATTGCCCACCGATTTCCGGCCCCGTTCGGTCCTAAGCGCCTTAAGTGCAGCCACCGCGTCCTGTCCCGGCAGCAGGTTCAGCGCGATCTCGTCGCCCTCGCGCCAGTAATTCGAGATCTGCAGGATCGAAGGCCCCGACAGGCCCCGGTGGGTAACAAGAAGCCCCTCTTCGAACTGCGCGCCGCCGGCGGTCGCGATGACGGGCACCGACAGCCCCGCCAGCGGTTTCAGCCCCTCCAGCACCGCTCCGCTCAGCGTCAAGGGCACCAGCCCGGGCCGCGTTTCGGTCACTCGGTGGCCAAATCCGCGCGCCACGCGGTGGGCGAAATCCGTTGCCCCCATCTTCGGGATCGATTTTCCGCCGGTGGCCAGAACCATCGCATTCGCACCCAGCACCTCGCCCGAGGCCAGCGTAACCCGAAACCCCTCTGGCCCATGGGCCACATCCGCGACCGGCGCCTGCAGCCGCAACGCGGCCCCCGCGCGGCGCATTTCCTCGACCAGCATCGCCACGATCCGCGTGGCCTTGTCGTCGCAGAACAGCTGGCCCAGCGTCTTTTCATGCCAACCGATACCGTGGCGGGTGACGAGGTCGATGAAATCCCACTGTGTATAGCGGGCCAGCGCCGACTTGGCGAAATGCGGGTTCTCCGACAGGAAGTTGCCCGGTCCGGCGTGCAGGTTGGTGAAGTTGCATCGCCCGCCACCCGAAATCCGGATCTTCTCGCCCGGTGCCTTGGCATGGTCCAGAACCAGCACGCGTGCGCCGCGGGCCGCGGCATGGGCCGCGCACATCATCCCTGCGGCGCCCGCGCCGAGGATCAGGCAATCGTAACGGATCATGGGCCGGGGATGGCGCGGGGCCGGGGGCTTGTCCAGCCCCCGGACGCCGTCACAGGTCCTTGCGGACGGTTTTCTTGCCGGTGATCATCGGCGTGATCAGGTTCTCGCCCTTCCATTTCTTGTAAAAGGCGATGGCCGCGACGTGCAGCACCACGATGGCCAGCACGGCCCAGCTCAGCGTCGCGTGCCAGCCAAGGGCCGAGATCGCGGTGTCCGAGCTGACATACTGGGCCAGCGGTCCCACGTTGATGTAGTCCTCGGGATCGGCAAACAGGCCGGTGACCGCATGCACCGCCAGCAGACCCAGGATGATGAACACGAACAGCCCGCCCAGCGGGTTGTGTCCTGGCCAGTAGCTGGGCTTGCGATTGAACATCGAGCCGAGATATTTCACGAACGTGACGGGGCCGTAGATGAAATTCTTGAATCGCGCATGTTCGGGGCCGACGAATCCCCAGACCAGCCGGAATGCCAGCAGGCCCAGCACCGTGTAGCCAAACCAGAAATGCAGGGTCATCACGTCGGGGCCGAACTTTCCCAGGCCCCAGGCGCCCACGACCGCCACGAACAACGCCCAGTGGAACAGCCGCAGCAGCGGATCCCAGACGCGCACGGTCTCCACCGGGTGACGCGTCTCGTCATCGGCCCGGGCGGTGTCCCCGCCCGGGCCGGCACCATGGGTGCCCGTGTCCTTCATGGATCAGAAGTCCTTGGCGCGGTAGTCGTCGTGGCAGCCCTTGCAGGTGCCGCCCAGTTCCTGAACCGCCTTGGCAAGTTCCGCCTTGTCGAGGCCCGCGACCTCGTTCAGCTTTTCGACCGCCTGCACATAGGCCATGCCTTTTTCCTGCACGCCGGCGCCGTCTTCCCAGATCGCGGGCAGGGCGCGGGTCTTGCCGGGCATGTCGGCATTCGACGTGCCGGGGGCATAGAGATGGCCCATGTTGTACGACGTCAGCAGTTTCAGGTTGTCGGCATAGCCTTGGGCGGCAGCGCCGTCATAGTCGGTCTCGCCTTTCACCATCGACACCAGCGCGCCCATGTTGGCGCCCAGCAGGCTGTAGAAGCCGCGGCGGGCCTTGACCACTTCTTCGAGGTCGGCGGCAAAAGTGGCGGTGGCCGGCAGGGTGGCCAGGGCCGCAGTAAGCAGAAGTGCCTTGCGCATGGAAATCTCCGTCTCGTGAACAGGGGTTTATGTTTCTCGAGCTATCACGTCACCGTCGAGCGGTCACGTCACAGTTGTGTTTCGCGCGGATCACTGTGGTTTACCATGGGACGATCTGCCACATTTTCAGCATCGGAACGCTGGATTCGTAGCATGCACAGGATATGTGCGGTAATGTGGGGGGGCGCAGGCGCTCTTGCGCCGGGGTCAGGGCCGTGCCGGCTCGGCCATTTCTGCGTCGACCGCGGCCAGCTGCCCGCGATTGTAGCGGCGGGCCCGCGCCGCCGTGACCAGCGCCGCGAAAATCGCCCGCTGGCGGCGCGCATAGAACAGGTGTTCAGGGTGCCATTGCACGCCCAGCGCAAAGGGATCGTGGGCGCGTTCGATCGCCTGCACCATGCCGCCACGGTCGCGCGCGGCGACGATCACGTCCGTGCCCAGGCGGTCGACCGCCTGGGAATGCAGCGCGTTGACCCGCATCGGTTCGGTGCCGGTGACCTCGGCCAGCCGGGTGCCCTTGCAGACCCGAACGCGCTTTTTCGGCAGGATCGTCCAGATTCGGTCGGACGCGGTATAGGTCCCATAGGCATCCTGGTGTAGCGTGCCGCCCAGCGCCACGTTGATCATCTGCGCGCCGCGGCAGATACCCAGCACGGGGATGCCGCAGGCGAGGGCGGCCTCGACTAGCCCGCGTTCCAGGGCGTCGCGCGCCGGGTCCAGCCGGGCCGAGGTCACGATCTGCCCGCCATAGAGATCGGGCGAGATATCGTCGCCGCCGCCGATGATCAGCCCGTCCACCGCGCCCAGATCGGCGGGCCGTCCCGCCCCCCAACGCACCGCTCGCCCACCGGCCAGCCACAGGTTCAGCGCGACCAGCGGAAAAATCCGCCAGCCCGACTGCCGCGAGGTGGTGACCGCGATCCGGGGGCGTCGGCTCATGCCGGCTCCCAGGGTGCCAGCTCTTCCAGCCGGGTTTCCAGATGCGCGAACCAGTCGCCCCGCGTCGTGGTCAGCGCGCCGCGATAGGCCAGCCAATCCGCGGCCAGGCTGTCCAGCGCATCGGCGTCGGCTGCCAGCCGCTCGACCATGGCCCAGCGATTCCATTCATAGGCGATGCGCCAGCCGGCCTCGTCGATCCGGCAATCGGGCAGGCGGTAGTGAAAGGTGGGCCGCGCCGAGACCAGCCCGCCCTCGCCAAGCGCCGCGGTCACGCGCGCCGCGTCGAGATGGCGGAACAACGGCAGCAGGTCCAGCCCGCGGTTCCGGGTCGGCGTTTCGGCCAGGTAGGCGTCGATGAACGCGGCCAGGTCCCAGTCCCGGGCCTCTCCCGCCAGCCGGTCGACCAGGCTGCGCGGCCAGGGATCGACGAAGGGCAGGACCCGGCGCGCGGGGTCGATCGGGTCGGCCTTCCGCAGCCAGTCCTCGACCAGTGCGAAGGCGCGCGCCACGGGAAGGATCGCCTCCAGCGTCTCATCCGCGACCTCGGGGTTCAGGTGCAGACCGAAGCCAAGGAACATGCCATCCCGGCTTCCCTGTGCGCCCGCGGTCCGAAGCGCCCCGCGCAGCCGGTCGATGCTGGGCAACTGGTCGGGGGCAAGCGGCGGCGTGACGATTTCCACCGGCACCACGGCCCGGCTGAGATCCAGCCCCAGATCGGCCAGCGTGCTGCCCGCCTTGTCGCGCCACTGGGTGTCCAGGCAGATTTCGACCGCGCCCCACTCGGTGTCCTCGACGATTAATTCGTGCGCGGTTTTTTCCTGCACTTGCCCGCCGATCGTATCGGCCACCAGCCGCGCAGCCTCGGCTTCGGTCAGCCCGCCGAACTCGATCTCGATGCCGGTCTTGCGCGGATCACCTGCCGCTGTGGCCTCGGGGCAGAGCGGCAGGAACCGGTCGCGCGGCACCAGGGCTGTGATGTTGTCCATGCGGTCGGCCTTTCCGCGGGGGTGCCCCCCGTCTGTCATGCCCCGCCCGGCGCGTCACATCGAGAACGACGTGCCGCAGCCGCAGGAGCTTGTCGCGTTCGGATTTTCGATAACGAAGCGCGCGCCGATAAGTTCCTCGGTAAAGTCGATCGTGGCGTTCGAAAGGAACGGCAGCGACACAGAGTCCACCACCACCCGCTCACCTTCGCCCTCAAGGACCAGGTCATCCGCGGCGGGCTCGTCCAACGTGATCTCGTACTGAAACCCGGAACAGCCGCCCCCCTCGACCGCGATGCGCAGCGCCTTGCCCTGCGCGGCTGCCCCGATCTCGGCCAGCCGGGCAAAGGCGCGGTCGGTGACTTTCGGCGGCAGGTTCAGGTCCATGGCGCGCGTTTCCCCTGTGTCCAAATGGTTCCCCGTTCAATATATGGGGTTCACCACCGGGAACAAGCGACGAGGCCCCATGCTCGCCCCCTATGCCTGCGATCCCGCCGCCAGCCGCGGCCGTTTCCACCCCGAAGAGGAAAGCGCCTTTCGCTCGGCGTTCCAGCGCGACCGCGACCGGATCATCCATTCTTCGGCCTTCCGCCGCCTTATGCACAAGACGCAGGTCTTCGTGGTGCACGAGGGCGACAGTTTCCGCACCCGGCTGACCCATTCCATCGAGGTCGCGCAGGTGGCGCGCACCATCGCCGGAGTTCTGGGGCTGAACGGCGAGCTGACCGAGGCCGTGGCCCTGGCCCATGACCTGGGCCACACGCCCTTCGGCCATACCGGAGAGGATGCGCTGGCCGCCGCTATGGCGCCTTTCGGCGGGTTCGACCACAACGCCCAGGCGATCCGCATCGTGACCGGGCTGGAACGCCACTATGCCGAATTCGACGGGCTGAACCTGACATGGGAGGCGCTGGAAGGCATCGCCAAGCATAACGGTCCCGTGACTGGCTCGCTGCCCTACGCGCTGGCCGATTATAACGCCCGCCACGACCTGGAACTGGACACCCATGCCAGCGCCGAGGCGCAGGTCGCGGCCCTTGCCGACGACATCGCCTATAACAACCACGACCTGCATGACGGTCTGCGCGCTGGGCTGTTCACCGAGGACGAACTGGCCGCTCTTCCGATCCTCGACGCCTGTTTCGCCGAGGTCGACCGCGCCTATCCCCATCTGGATGCCAAACGCCGCCGCCACGAGGCGCTGCGGCGGTTCTTCGGCGTGATGGTCGAGAACGTCATCGGCAGTGCGCGCGCCGCGCTGGAAGATGCCGCCCCCGCCAGTGCCGCCGAGGTGCGCGCCCTAGGCCGACCGGTGGTGCGCTTCACCGACGCGCTCTGGGCCGACCTGAAACAGATCCGCGCTTTCCTGTTTCAACGGATGTATCGCGCCCCCTCGGTGATGAAGGTGCGCGCCGAGGTGACCCGGGTGGTCGCGGACCTGTTCCCGCTCTACCTGCACGACCCGGGCCTGATGCCCGAGAAATGGCGCGAGGACGTGGCCGCCGCGGCGGATGAAACGGAACTGGCGCGGATCGTGGCCGATTACATTGCCGGAATGACCGACCGCTTCGCCATGCAGGAGCATGAACGGCTGGTCGGTCCGGCGTCGGGATAGGAAACAGGCATGGCAACGGGAACCGAAGGGGCACTGGGCCCGGTGATGGCCTTCGCGCTGGTGGGCGGACTGGGCGTCGGGGCGCAATGGCTGGCCTGGCGTCTGCGGATGCCCGCCATCGTGCTGATGCTGGTGGCGGGTCTTGTCGTGGGGCCGGGGCTGGGCCTGTTCGATCCCGCGCGCGACATCGGTGCGCTGATGGCGCCGATCATCGCCATCGCGGTGGCGATCATCCTGTTCGAGGGCGGGCTGACGCTGAACTTCCACTCGCTGGCCGATGCCGCGCCCGGCGTGCGGCGGCTGGTGGTGCTGGGCGCGCCGCTGGGCTGGTTGTTCTCGGCGCTGGCGCTGCATTACGTGGCCGGGCTCGGATGGCCGGCCTCGGCGGTGTTCGGGGGCATCCTGATCGTCACGGGGCCCACGGTGATCGCGCCGCTGCTGCGCCAGGCACGGCTGTCGCGCCGCCCCGCGCAGCTCCTGCAGTGGGAGGCGATCGTCAACGACCCCGTGGGCGCGCTGGCCGCGGTGCTGGCCTTCGAGGTGGTGATCGTCCTGGAATCGAACCTGACCCTGGGCGCGGCCGCCCTCGACATGGCAACCGGCATCGCGGTGGCGCTGGTGCTGGGGCTTTTGTCCGGCTGGGGCCTGTCGGCCGCGTTCCGCCGGGCGCTGGTGGCCGAGTACATGAAGGTGCCGGTGCTTTTCGCGGTACTCCTGCTGACCTTCGCGCTGTCCGATGCGGTGCTGCACGAAAGCGGGCTTCTGGCGGTGACCGTCATGGGCATCTTCATCGCCAACGCGGACCTTCCGTCCTATGCCGAGATCCGCCGCTTCAAGGAACATGCGACGATCCTGCTGGTGTCGGGGGTGTTCATCCTTCTGGCCGCCAGCATGGATGTCGACGCGCTAAAGATGCTGGACTGGCGGGCGCTGGGCTTTGTCCTGGTCGCGATCTTCTTGGCCCGGCCCGCTACGGTGCTTTTGTCGCTGGCGTTTTCCTCGGTGCCCTGGCGCGAACGCTGGCTCGTCGCGCTGACCGGCCCGCGCGGCGTTGTCCTGGTCGCCGTCGCGGGCCTGTTCGGCGAACGGCTGACCGCTCTGGGGCTTGAGGACGGCGCGCGGATCGGCCCGCTGGCCTTCGCGCTGGTGGCCGCGACGGTGGTGCTGCACGGCTTTACCATGGCGCCGTTGGCGCGCTGGCTGGGGCTGACCGGGGCGGAAACGCCGGGCGTGATCGTCGTCGGCGGCTCCAGCTGGGCCACGGGTTTTGCCGAGGCGCTGAAAAAGGCCGAGGTGCCGGTGCTGATCGCCGACCCGAACCGCGCGCGGCTCAGATCGGCGCGCGAGGCGGGGCTGCCCACCTTTTACGGCGATATCCTGTCCGAGGCGGCGGAACACTCGGTGGAACTGGTCAGCTATGGCACGGTCGTCGCCGCCACCGACAACGATGCATACAATACGCTGGTGGCCACCGACCTTGGCCCGGAATTCGGCCGCGAACATGTCTACCAGTTGAAACGCGCGAAACAGGAAAGCCGCCGCCATGCGCTGCCGGCCAGCCTGGGTGGCCAGCCGCTGGGTGCCGGGCAAAGCTATTTCGAGCTGAACCGCCTGATGACCGAGGGCTGGCGCTTTCGCAGCACCCGCCTGTCCGACGAGTTCACCCGCGACCAATGGCGCGAGAAGAACCCCGAGGCGGTGATTTTCGCGGTCGTCGGCCCGAACGGCACGCCACGGCTGGTCTCCTCCGAGGATAGCCCGCGCGCAGGCGCCGGAAGCCGCCTGATCGCGCTGGCGCCTCCGGGCGAGGCCGCGCAGGCCGCCGCCGGTTGACGCGGCCCCGCCCGGTGGTAAACCGCGCGTCAAGCCGAAAGGGATGGACATGAACCTCTTTACCGATCTCCGCGCGCTCGTGATCGACAGCCTGAACGCAATGGCCGCCGAGGGTGCGCTGCCCGCGGGCCTCGACCTGTCGAACGTGGCGGTCGAACCGCCCCGCGATGCCGCCCATGGCGACATGGCCACCAACGCCGCGATGGTGCTAGCGAAACCCGCCGGTCGAAAGCCCCGCGACATCGCCGAAGCGCTGGCCCCCCGCCTGATGGCCGACCCCCGCGTGGACCTGGCCGAGGTCGCGGGGCCGGGCTTTCTCAACCTGCGTCTGGCACCCGCCGTCTGGCAGGGCGTGATCGGCCGCGTACTGGCCGAGGGCACCGATTTCGGCCGGTCGGCCATGGGGCAGGGGCAAAAGGTCAATGTCGAATACGTCTCGGCCAACCCCACCGGCCCGCTGCATGTCGGCCACACCCGGGGCGCGGTCTTCGGTGACGCGCTGGCGAACCTGCTGGACTATTCCGGGCATGCGGTGACGCGCGAATACTACATCAACGACGGCGGTGCGCAGGTCGACGTGCTGGCCCGCTCGGTCTACCTGCGCTATCTTGAGGCGCACGGCCAGCAGGTGGCGTTCGAGGACGGCACCTATCCCGGCGACTACCTGATCGAGGTCGGCGAGGCGCTGAAGGCGCAGGTGGGCGAGGCCTATATCGGCCAACCCGAGGAGGTGTGGCTGGCCGAGGTCCGCGATTTCGCGACAGACAAGATGATGGACCTGATCCGCGCCGATCTGGCTGCGCTGGGCGTCACGATGGACGTGTTCTTCAGCGAGAAATCGCTTTACGGCACCGGCCGGATCGAGGCCGCGATCGACGCGTTGCGCGACAAGGGGCTGATCTATCTCGGCGTGCTGGAACCGCCCAAGGGCAAGACCCCAGAGGATTGGGAACCGCGCGAACAGACCCTGTTCAAGTCCACCGAACATGGCGACGACGTGGACCGCCCGATCATGAAGTCGGATGGCAGCTGGACCTATTTCGCCCCGGACATCGCCTATCATTTCGACAAGATTTCCAGGGGGTTCGACCAGCTTATTGATGTATTCGGCGCCGATCACGGCGGTTATGTCAAACGGATGAAAGCCGCCGTTTCGGCGCTGTCCGATGGCAAGGTCCCACTCGACATCAAGCTAACGCAGCTGGTCAAGCTGTTCAAGAACGGCGAGCCCTTCAAGATGTCGAAACGCGCGGGCACCTTCGTGACGCTGCGCGACGTGGTCGACCAGGTGGGTTCGGACGTCACTCGGTTCCACATGCTGACGCGCAAGAACGACGCGCCCCTGGATTTCGATTTCGACAAGGTTCTGGAACAGTCCAAGGACAACCCCGTCTTCTACGTGCAATACGCCAATGCCCGCGTGCATTCGGTGCTGCGCAAGGCCGCCGAGGCGGGGATCGCCGCCGACGATGCGACGCTTGGCGCCGCCGACCTGGCACAGCTTGCCCACGAGGCCGAAATCGCGGTCGCCAGAAAGCTGGCCGAATGGCCTCGGCTGGTGGAAATCGCCGCGCGCAGCCATGAACCGCACCGGGTCGCGTTCTACCTCTACGACCTTGCGTCCGAGTTCCACGCGCTCTGGAACAAGGGCAACGAAGACCCCGGTTTGCGCTTCCTGCAAGAGGGCGATCCGGCCACAAGCCAGGCCAAAATCGCGCTGGCCCGTGCCGTTTCCGTTGTGATTTCCGCCGGTCTTGGTATTCTTGGCGTCACCCCGGTCGAGGAAATGCGCTGAAAAACAAGGCGTAACCCGCCCGGGGTCGAGACAGGCAAGACAACCAACCGGGGACAAAGACGCCCCGGAAACGAGGCGGCAATGGCAGATATTGATTTCGACGCGATCGGTGCGTCGGTTGCGGGCGATCCGCAGCCGACGCTCAAGACGATGCTGAACTGGGCCGGCGGCGCGCTTTCGCTTTCGCTGGTGGCGGGGCTTGCGGTCTGGGGTTACCAGATCATGGTGCGCGACGTCACCGGCGTGCCGGTGGTGCGTGCCCTCGAAGGCCCGATCCGGGTCGCCCCCGAGGATCCGGGCGGGGCGCAGGCCGAACACCAGGGCCTTGCGGTGAACCGCGTCGCCGCCGAGGGCGAGGCCGCGCCGCCCGCCGACACGCTGCGCTTGGCGCCCCGGCCCGTGACCCTCGCCGACGAAGACCGCCCGCGCCCCGAACTGGCGCCCGAGGAGCTGACCGCTCTGCCCGAAGTGACGGCGTCAATCGCCGCGCCCGAGCCGTTGGCCTCGGCGCTGGCCCCCTCCGATGAGATCGCGCTGGCCCCCGAACTCGCGGCCGAGGCCGCGCCCTTCGAGGTCGTCGGCGAAACCGGCGAAGAGGTGGTCCTGCCGCTGGTCGAACTGCCCCAGGGCGCGCTCAGCCATTCGCCGCGGCCCTTGGCCCGGCCCGATGACGTGGACCTTGCCGCGCGCGCGGCCATCGCTGCCGCAACCGCTTCGCTTGCCCCGCGCGGGGTAACGGAACTGGCCGCGGCCGACGTGATCCCGGGCACCGCGCTGGTGCAACTGGGCGCCTTCGACAACGCCGACGAGGCGCGCGGCGTCTGGGAGATGCTGGCAGGCCAGGGCCGTTTCGCCGAATTCTTCGACGAAAAATCCCGTGTGATCCAGGAAACCGAGGGCGGCGGGCGCACCTTCTACCGGCTGCGCGCGGCGGGCTTTGCCGATATCGCGGATGCGCGCCGCTTCTGTGCCGCGCTGATGGCCGAGGGTGCCGATTGCATCCCGGTAGTGGCCCGGTGAAGGACCGCGCCGGGGCTTTCATCCTCGGCTGTTCCGGTCCCGCGCTGACTGCGGCCGAGCGGCGCTTTTTCGCCGAGGCGAACCCGCTGGGTTTCATCCTGTTCGCGCGCAACATCAAGGACCCCGCCCAGTTGCGCGGCCTGACCGACGCGCTGCGCGACACTGTCGGGCGCAACGCGCCGATCCTGATCGACCAGGAAGGCGGCCGCGTGCAGCGCCTGAACCCGCCGCATTGGCGCCCCTGGGCGCCCGCGGCCGACCAGATCGCCGCCGTCGGGCCCCAGCATGCCGCGCGCTCGATGTTCCTGCGCTCGCGGTTGATCGCACGCGAACTTCACTGGATGGGCATCGACGTGAACTGTGCGCCGCTGGCCGATATCGCCCGGCCCGAAACCCACGCCATCCTGAAAAACCGCTGTTATGGCACTGAACCGGGACCTGTGGCCAAGATCGCCCGTGCCGTGGCCGACGGGTTGCTGGAGGGCGGGGTGCTGCCGGTGCTGAAACACATCCCCGGCCATGGCCGTGCCACCGTCGACAGCCACCTGGCACTCCCGCGGGTCAAGACGCCGATGGCCGCGCTCGAGGGCACCGATTTCGCCGCCTTCAAGGCACTGGCCGACCTGCCGCTTGGGATGACCGCCCATGTCGTCTACGACGCGCTCGATCCCGACCGTCCCGCGACCACCTCGCCCGAGGCCACCGCCTTCATCCGCAAGGAATTGGGCTTCGACGGCTTCCTGATGACCGACGACATCTCGATGCAGGCGCTGTCGGGCGACATCGCTGACCGCTGCACCGCCGGGCTCAGGGCCGGGTGCGATGCGGTCTTGCATTGCAACGGCAATCTGGCCGAGATGGAAGCGGTGGCGACGGCCAGCGGTACGCTTCGGGAAAAGGGGGCGGCGCGGGCCGCGCGTGCGTTGGCGCGCCGCCGCCCGCCGGTGCCCTCCGATATCGCGGCGCTGGTGGCCGAACTGGACGCGTTGCTGGGAAAGAGGCGCGATGCCTGAGACAGGCCCCGACCGCTTCGAAGAGGGACCCGCCCGGGACCCCGTCGCCGCCCGGCTGGCCGCCGAGGCGCTGATCGTCGATGTCGAGGGCTTCGAGGGTCCGCTGGACATGCTTCTGACGCTCGCGCGGACGCAAAAGGTCGACCTGCGCCGCGTCTCGGTTCTGCAGCTGGCCGAGCAATATCTCGCCTTCATCGAACAGGCCAAGGCGCTGCGGATCGAACTTGCCGCCGATTACCTGGTGATGGCGGCCTGGCTCGCCTTCCTGAAATCGCGTCTCCTGCTGCCGCCCGATCCCGAGGAAGACGGCCCCTCGGGCGAGGAACTGGCCGCCCACCTCGCGTTCCAGCTGGAGCGGCTGGAGGCGATGCGCGCGGCGGCCGCGCGGCTGATGGGGCGCGACCAGAAGGGGCGCGACTTCTTCGTGCGCGGCATCCCCGAGGACGTGACCCGCATCCGCCGGGTGGAATATACCGCGACCCTTCTGGACCTGATGCAGGCCTATGCCCGCATCCGCACCAAGGACGAATTCCGGCCCTACGTCTTCGACCGCGACGCGCTTTACACAATGGAAGAGGCGCTGGAACGGATGCGCGGGCTGTTGGGCTATGCCGGGGAATGGGTCGATCTGGTCACCTGGCTGCCCGAGGGCTGGGAAACCGACCCGGTGCGCCGGCGCACCGCCACCGCCGCCCATTTCGCCGCCAGCCTGGAACTGGCCAAGCAGGGCCAGATCGAGATCCGCCAGTCCGACACCTTCGCGCCGATCCATATCCGCCGGAAGGGGGCGCGATGACCGACCGCGAGCGGGACCAGGAGGACAGCCTTTTCGAGGCTCCCCCCATGGCCGAGCAGGAGCGCATGGTCGAGGCGATCCTGTTCGCCTCTGCCGAGCCGCTGCGCGTGGCCGATCTGAACGCGCGCATGCCCCATGGCTGTGACGCGGCCCTCGCGCTGACCCATCTGGCGCGCCGCTACGAGGGGCGTGGCGTGCGTCTGGTCCGGGTGGGCGAGTCCTGGGCGTTTCGCACCGCGCCCGATCTGGGTTTCCTGATGCAGAAGGAAACCACCGAACTGCGCAAGCTCAGCCGCGCCGCGATCGAGACGCTGGCCATCATCGCCTATCACCAGCCGGTCACCCGCGCCGAGATCGAGGAAATCCGCGGCGTCTCGGTCAGCCGGGGCACCGTCGACCAGTTGCTGGAACTGGAATGGATCCGTTTCGGGCGGCGCCGGATGACCCCGGGCCGCCCGGTGACCTATGTCGTCACCGAGGAATTCCTGGACCATTTCGGGCTGGAAAGCGCGCGCGACCTGCCGGGGCTAAAGGAACTGCGCGCCGCCGGCCTTCTGGACAGCCGCCCGATGCCAGGCACCTCGGACGAGGACGAGTCGGGCGAGGACGGCCAGGCCGAGATGTTCGAGGACGAAAGCTGACCCATGGCCGACAAGCGAGGGACATGATGATCCTGCCGCCGCATCTTTTGCACATGGCCGCCCGGACGGTGGTCCGGACGCTGCTTCACAAGGGGATCGAGGCCGGGGTCGAGGCTGCCGCCCGCCGCGCGCTTCAACGCGGCGCCAGCCCCGATCCAAAGGCCGAGGCGCGGGCGCGTACCGCCGCCAAGGGCGCGCGGCAGGCCGTTCGGCTGGCCCGCCGCGCCGGTCGCCTTTAGCCCGCCCCGATCTCGGCAAAGACCCGGGTCAGCGCCGCCTCCAACTTGTCGAACATCTCGTCCATCTGCGCCTCGGTCAGGATGAAGGGCGGGCACAGAACGATGGACTGGCCCAGGGGCCGGCAGATCAGGCCGTGATCGGTGCAGGTATTGGCGATCCGCTCGCTGACCGACAGGTCGGACGGGAAGGGGGTCTTGGTCGCCTTGTCGGCCACCGCCTCCAGTGCGCCCATCAACCCCTTGCCGCGCCATTCGCCGATATGGGGATGCTCGGCCAGCCGCTGCATCCCCGCCTCGAACCGCGGCGTCATGGCGCGCACATTGTCCAGAAGCCCCTCGTTCAGGATCACGTCGATGGCCTTCAGCGCGATGGCGCAGCCCACCGGGTGTCCGCTGGCGGTGAAGCCATGCGGGAATTCCTCGACTGCCTCGGCCGCGGCGTGCAGCCGGTCGGCCAGGTCGGAGCCCAGGATCACCGCGCCCATCGGGAAATACCCCGCCGTCAGCGCCTTGGAACTGATGATCGCGTCGGGCACGAACCCGTAGGTCTCGCAGCCCCAGACCTCGCCCGTCCGGCCAAAGCCGCAGATCACCTCGTCGGCGACCAGCGGGATGCCATGGCGCTTCAGGATCGGCTGGATCGCCTGGAAATAGCCCGCAGAGGGCGGGATCACCCCGCCGGCCCCCATCACCGGCTCGGCAAAGAACCCCGCGATCGTCTCGGCCCCTTCGCGCGCGATCACCTCTTCCAGCTCGGCGGCCAGGCGCGCGGTGAATTCGCCCTCGGTTTCGCCCGGCCGCCCCTCGCGCCAGTAATGCGGACAGGTCAGGTGGACGAATCCCGGCAGGGGCAGCCCGAACAGCGCGTTATACGGCTTTCCGGTCATCGAGGCCGAAACGGCCGTCACGCCGTGATAGGAATTCACCCGCGTCAGGATCTTGCGCCGCTCTGGCGCGCCTTCGGCGCCCGCCAGGAACCACAGCATCTTGGCCAGCGTGTCGTTCGCCTCGGACCCCGAATTGGTATAGAACACCCGGCCCCGGTCGAAGGGCGAGACCTCGACCAGTTTCTCCGACAGCATCACCGTCTGGTCCGACATCCGCCCGAAAAACGCGTGATACCCGGGGAAGCGGTCATATTGCGCCTTGGCCGCCGCGGCCAGCCCCGCATGGTCGAACCCCGCGACCATGTTCCAAAGTCCGGAATTGGCGTCCAGATAGCGCCGGCCATGGGTGTCGACGATATAGGGCCCCTCGCCATGGGTCAGCACGACCGTGCCGCGGGCATGGATCGAGGGCAGGTCGGTGAAGCCGTAGAAAGTCGCAGCCTCGGCGCGGGCTTCCCAGCTATTGGCGGCGGTGTCGGGCATGGTGGTGGGCTCCTGCGGAAACGCTGTGCAGACGCTATCGCCGGGGCGGGGCGCGTGCAATCGCGTTGCGTGCGGGCGCCTTGCGCCGTCGCGTCAAGCCTTCGGCGAAGGGAAAAAGGGTGCATGGACTGCCCCGCGCCGCCCGGCTAGATCGCGCAGGTCCGGGCCGATATGCCGCGGCGCCCGTTGGCCGGAATGTACGGCGAACGGACGCGATCGCGGTTTCACCGGGAAACCGGCGCCCTTGAACGGATCAGCCGGCGCGGGGTGTGCGGAAATGCTTGGACAGCTTCAATCCCTGGCCCTGGTAGTTCGACGCGATCCCCGCGCCGTAGAGCGTTTCGGGACGCGCGGCCATCCGTTCATAGACCAGCCGGCCAACGACCTGCCCGTGTTCCAGCACGAAGGGGGCCTCGTGACAGCGTACCTCCAGCACGCCGCGCGACCCCGTGCCGCCGGCCGCATCATGGCCGAATCCGGGATCGAAAAAGCCCGCGTAATGCACCCGGAACTCGCCCACCATCGCCAGGTAGGGCGCCATTTCGGCGGCGTAATCGGGCGGGATATGCACCGATTCGCGACTGACGAGGATATAGAAGGCGCCGGGGTCGAGGATGATCCGGCCCTTGTCGGTGCGCAGCTCCTCCCAGAACTCTGCCGGGTCATGGGCGCCGATCCGGTCCAGGTCGATCACCCCCGAATGCGGCTTGGCGCGATAGCCCACGAGGTCGCCGTCGCCCGGTCTCAGATCGACCGAAAAGCCCAGCCCTTCCGAGATTACCGCCGGGCCGCCCGCGACCAGCCGCACCCGGTCATGCAGCGCCTGCAGCTCGGCATCGCTCAGAACCGCCTGGCCGCGGCGGAACCGCACCTGGTTCAGCCGCTGCCCGGGCCGCACCAGCACCGAGAACGACCGGGGGCAGATCTCCGCGTAAAGCGGTCCGTTATAGCCGGGGCGGATGCGGTCGAATTCGACCCCGCCATCGGTGATCGCGCGGGTCAGCAGGTCCAGCCGCCCGGTCGAGCTTTTGGCGTTGGCCACCGCCTGGATGTCGTCGGGCAGGGCCAGCCGTTCCATCAGCGGCACGACATAGACACAGCCCTTTTCCAGCACGGCTCCGCCCGTAAGGTCGATCCGGTGCATCTCGAAATCGGCAAGCCGTTCGGCCACCGTGCGCGCGGCCCCCGCCAGGAACGAGGCGCGCACCCGATAGGCCACATTGCCCAGCCTGAGGTCCAGCGAGGCGGGCTGCACCTGACCCTCGGCCAGCGGCGCGTCCAGGCCGATCGCGCCGGTCTCGATCAGCTTTCGGATATCCTGGGCGGGCAGAACGCCGGTGCCGGTCATCGCATCCCCTCCGACTGCGCCCGGGCGGGCGGACCCCGGAAACATCACCGCCCGCGGCCCGAAAGGGGCGCGCGGGCGGGTGTGATGATGGTCGGGCTAGCAGGACTTGAACCTGCGACCTTCCGTCCCCCAGACGGACGCGCTACCAGACTGCGCCATAGCCCGACACGGGGCGTGTCATACCATGTCTGACGCCGGGGGCAAGTCGCAAAACCCACGATCAGCCGTGCCGATTTGCGCCCCGATCATCGGCCTGCATCCGCTCGTTCAGCGTGCGCAGCCGGCTGATCGCCTGGGCCGCCACCTGGTGGTCCTCGGCCAGCGCCTTGCGCAGCGCGGGCCTGCGAATCCAGGTCCTGAGCGGGGCGCTTGCCGGTATGAAGGCCGGGTCGTCGTCGGCCGGATCGGTGCGCGCGATATCAACGCCCAGCGGGGCGGGTGCGGCCGGTTCGGGTGCGGCGGCGGGGGGCGCCATTGCAGGCACGGCGGGTTCGGGCTCGGGCGTGGCCCCCGCAGGCGGCTCAGGCGCAGCGTCCTGGGCCGACTCGGGCGCATCGGATTCGGGTGCCGCGGCCGCCGGGGCAGGGGAAGGTGCGGCGGGTTCCAATGCCGCCTCGGCGGGCTGCGGATGGCGGCGGAAGGTCGGCATGGGCGCCGGTTCGGGCGCGGACTCCGGGTCCGGTGCGGTTTCGGAGATGGCTCCGGCGGCGGCGGGCTCGGATTTCGCCCGCGGCGCGTCCAGGTCCAGCCCCGGCAGAATCGCCTCGTCCGGTTCGGGGCGCGGACGCGGGCGCTGGACGATCGCCACCACCTCGGCCTCCTCGATCTCGGCCTCGGCGTCTTCCTGCATCGGCGCCTCGGGTGCCACGTCCTCGTCGGCGCCAATCCCCGACTCGGCGCCGGTAATCGTGGACGCGGGGCCATCCTCCAGCCGTTCGGCCTCGCCCTCGATCAGCAACCCCGCCGCGCCTTCCTCCAGCGGGGGCGACAGCGCCGAGACGGCCTTCACCCCCTCTTCGCGCAGGATCTTCTGCACGCCGCGGATCGTCAGCCCGTCCTCGTGCAGCAGTTTCTTGATGCCGCCCAGCAGCCTCATGTCGGCGGGCCGGTAATAGCGCCGTCCGCCCGCCCGTTTCACCGGCTTGACCTGGGTGAACCGGCTTTCCCAGAAGCGCAGCACATGGGCCGGCGTGTCCAGCCACGCCGCCACCTCGCTGATCGTGCGAAAGGCTTCGGGGGATTTGTCCATGATCCCGGGCCCTTAGCCCGTCCGCCCGGCATTTCCGGCGGCGACGCGGTCCTTCATCAGGTGCGACGGGCGAAAGGTCAGAACCCGACGGGGCAGGATCGGAACCTCTTCGCCGGTCTTCGGGTTGCGGCCGACCCGCGCGGCCTTTTCACGCACCGAGAACGTGCCGAAGGACGAGATCTTGACCGTCTCGCCGGCCACCAGCGCATCCGACATGTGCTGCAGCACGCTTTCCACAAGGTCGGCGGATTCGTTGCGCGACAGGCCCACCTCGCGGAATACGGCCTCGGTCAAATCCATACGTGTCAGCGTGTTGCCCGACATGACGCCCCCTCCAATGCGATCCGAAAATCCCCGTCTGCACAAGACCTTAGAGACAAACGAATTTCCGAGTCAACAGCAACGCCGGGGCTGGGGCGTTTTGCGCGGGACGGGTCACCAGCGCAGAACGACCGATCCCCAGGCCAGTCCGCCACCGATTGCCTCGGTCACGACCAGGTCGCCGGGCCGGATCTTGCCCTCGGCCTTGCCCACCGACAACGCCAGCGGGATCGACGCGGCCGAGGTGTTGCCATGGTCCTGCACGGTGACGATCACGCGGTCCATCGGCAGTTGCAACCGCTGGGCGGTCGCCTTGATGATCCGCAGGTTCGCCTGGTGCGGCACCAGCCAGTCGACATCGGCGCCCGTCAGCCCGGCCTTGTGCAACGCGGCATGGGCGGTGTCGGCCAGCTTCTCGACCGCGTGGCGGAACACTTCCTTGCCCAGCATCCGCAGATAGCCGGTCGTCCCGGTCGAGGTGCCGCCATCGACATACAGGATCTCGCGGTGGCGCCCGTCGGAATGCAGGTCGACCGCCAGCACCCCGCGATCATCCGACCCGCCCGCGCCCTCGGCCGCCTCAAGGATCAGCGCGCCCGCGCCATCCCCGAACAGCACGCAGGTGCCGCGATCCTGCCAGTCCATGATCCGGCTGAACGTCTCGGCGCCGATCACCATGACGCGGGCCGCCTGGCCGGTGGCGATCATCGCATTGGCCGTCGACAGAGCGAAAACGAACCCCGCGCAAACCGCCTGAACGTCAAAGGCAAAGCCGCGCGTCATGCCCAGCCCCGCCTGCACCATGGTCGCGCAGGACGGAAAGGTCAGATCGGCGGTCGAAGTGGCCAGAACGATTGCGTCGATATCGTCAGGGGTCAGGCCCGCATCGGCCAACGCCGCCTGCGCCGCGCGGATCGCCATGGCAGAGGTCGTCTCGCCCTCGGCGGCGAAATGGCGCCGTTCGATGCCCGAGCGGGTACGGATCCACTCGTCCGACGTCTCCAGGGTCTTTTCGAATTCGGCATTCTCGACGACGCGCGCCGGCAGGTAATGCCCTACACCCCTGACAATGGCCCTTGTTACCATTCCTACCGCTCGCCCCCGGCCACGTCCCGAGGCGCATCGTGGACCGGGCCGCCGGCGGATGCAACCCGCGCGGCCAGCCGCTCGGTAAAGCCCGACTGCGCCAGTTCGAAGGCCAGCCGCACGGCCGCCGCCACGCCGGTCGCATCCGACGCGCCGTGCGATTTCACCACCGTGCCGTTCAGCCCCAGGAAAACGCCGCCATTCACCCGGCGCGGGTCGATCCGTTTCTTCAGCCGGTTCAGCGAGGTCAGCGCCAGAAGCGCCGCGATCCGCGACAGCGGCGTCGCCTTGAACGCCTCGCGCATGAAATCCCCGATCAGGCGCGCGGTGCCCTCGCCGGTCTTCAGCGCGATATTGCCGGTAAACCCGTCGGTGACGATCACGTCGACATGGTCGGACGGGATATCGCCCCCCTCGACGAAGCCCACGAACTCGAAATTACCGGTTCCGGCCGCGTTCTCGATCAGGTCATGGGCGGCCTTCAGTTCGGCCCGGCCCTTGTTCTCTTCGGTGCCGACATTCAGGATGCCGACCCGCGGCCGCTCCAGGCCCAGGCCGTTGCGGGCATAGGACGCTCCCATCAGCGCGTATTGCAGCAGGTCGTGTTCATCGGCGCGCACATCCGCGCCCACGTCCAGCATCACGTTGAACCCCTGCGGGCTGCGGGACGGCCACAGGCAGGCGATCGCCGGGCGGTTCACGCCGGGCAGCTTCTTCAGCCGCATGATCGACAGCAACATCAGCGCGCCGGTGTTGCCGCAGGACACGCAGACCGGCGCCTCGCCATTGCGCACGCTGTCGATCGCCGACCACATCGAGGTACCCTGGCCATGCCGCATCACGTGGCTGGGCTTGGCGTCCATGGTGACAACCTCGGCGGCGTCGCGGATCTCGATCCGGTCCTCCAGCACACGCCGGCGCGCGACCAGCCGTTCCAGCTCGTCGCGCCGGCCATGCAGGATGAACCGGATGTCGGGATTCTTGGTGGCGGCCTTGGCCAGGCCGGCCACCACGGCAGAGGGGCCGTTATCGCCACCCATCGCGTCCACCGAAATGACGGTGCGCGGGGCCTCGCGGCGCGGCTCCTGACGGTGATCTGTATTCATGGTCGACGCGCGGGCCCGATTTCGGGCGTCAGGCCGCGTCGTCTTCGTCCAGGTCGAACTCGTCGGTCTGGGCCACGATCTCGCGATCGTCATAGTGGCCGCAGGCCGCGCAGACGTGGTGGGGGCGTTTCAGTTCGCCGCAGTTCGAGCACTCGGCCGGGTTGCCCGGAACCAGCGAGTCATGCGAGCGGCGATTGTTGCGGCGGGACCGCGTGACTTTGTTCTGAGGGACAGCCATGTCTCAACCTCGATCCTTCGGGGCCAGGGCCCGGTGGTGTTCTTTTTTGGGAAAGCGCGTCTCTCGGCGCGTCTCCGCGCGGCGTCCAACCCATCGTGCAAGCGAGGCCGGGAACATACTGCGATTCTGACCGGGCGCAAGTGTTTTTCTGGGGCGCCGCGGCGGTACATTTGCCGCGGGGAAAGGCCGGTCTTCGCGCTATCCCGGGCGCTGCACACCGGCCCGGCCTAACCGGCCTCGCGGGGCCGCATCACCAGCCAGATCAGCGCGCCCCCCGCCAGTGCCAGGAATGGCACCATCGCCAGGTTCACCGCGACCCAGCCCTGTTCCGCGGACCCGCCGGAACAGTTCATCAACCCCCCCGAGGCCAGCGACGCCATCGTCACGCCGCCGAAGACCAGCAGATCGTTCATCCCCTGCACCGCGCCGCGTTCCTCGGGGCCATGGGCCTGCGCCAGCATCGCGGTCGCCCCGATGAAGCCGAAATTCCAGCCCACACCCAGCAGGATCAGCGCCACGAAGAACTGCTCCAGCGCGACCCCGGTCAGGGCGACGCCCCCCGCCGCGGCCAGAATCGCCAGGCCCAGGGCCACGATCCGCTGCGCCCCATGCCGCGCGATCAGGTGCCCGGTAAAGAAACTGGGCACATACATCGCCAGAACATGCGCGGTTACGATATCGGCGGCGATCCCGGTCTCGAATCCGCAGCCCACCACCGCCAGGGGGGTCGAGGTCATCACCAGGTTCATCAGCGCGTAGGACACCATAGCGCAGATGATCGCCACCGCGATGGCCGGGTCGCGCAACATCTCGGCCCGGGTGCGGCCGTGATGATGCGCCGGGTCGCGCACGGGCGGGCGCGGAATGTCGAGGAACAGGAACAGGATCGGCCCGGCGATGTTGATCGCGATCACTGCCAGGTATGTGCCCAGGAAGGGCACCACCATCGCCTCGGCGGTCACCTTGACCAGTTGCGGCCCGATGATCGCGGCCGCCAGCCCGCCCGCCAGGACGTAGGAAATCGCCTTGGGCTGGAAATCGCCCGCGGCCGTGTCGGCGGCGGCAAAACGATAGAACCCCTGCGCCGACAGGTAGATGCCGGTCAGGAAGCTGCCCGCAAGGAACAGCGGAAACGACCCCTGAACCAGGCCCAGCGCCCCTACCGCTCCACCGGCCGCGCCCCCCAGCGTGCCCAGGATGAACCCCGCGCGCCGCCCGAACCGCTGCATCAGCGCCGCCAGCGGCGCCGCGGTCAGCATCGAACCCAGCACGATCAGCGACAGCGGCAGCGTCGCCCAGCACGGGTTCGGCGCCAGGCTTTGGCCCGCCAGCCCGCCAATGGTGAAGATCATCGGCATCTGCGCGCCCAAGAGCGCCTGCGCGGCCACGAGAATGGTGACGTTCTTCCGGGCGCGGGCGTCGGGCAGGGGCTGGGCGGCGTCGGTCATGCGCATTCCCTAGCGCGCGGCGCGCGGGCTGGAAAGGGGGCGCGCATCCACCGCCTCCCCTCTCGCGCCCCTGCTTCTTCTTGGTGCAAATACCCCGGGGGTCCGGGGGCAGCGCCCCCGGCCGGTCGCGGCTGCCATTGCCGGGGCGCAACCTCGCCGCATCCGGCCGAGCCTGTTGCCGCCCCGCAGTCCTGGCCTATGCTCGCCCCCATGTCCGAACGGATCATCCGAACCCATGACTGCCTGGCCGAGGGCGCGGCGCATCTGGTCCGTGTCGAGCCGCGCTTCGAACGGGCGCTGGCGCTGACCGGCCCGCTGCCGCTGCGGCGGCGGACGGACGGGTTCGATGCGCTCCTCTCGGCCATCGTCAGCCAGCAGGTCTCGGTCGCCGCGGCCGATGCGATCTGGGGCCGTTTGCAGGCGGCGGGGCTGACCGAACCCGACGCGATCGCCGCAGCGACCGAGGAGGATCTGCGCGCCTGCGGGCTGTCGCGCCATAAAATCCGCTATGCCCGCGCGCTGGCCGGGGCGGGGATCGACTATGCTGCGCTGCGCGCGGCCCCGACCGAGCAGGTCGTGGCCCGCCTGGTCGAGGTGCCCGGAATCGGCCGCTGGACCGCCGAGATCTACGCGATGTTCTCGCTCGGCCGCGCCGATGTCTTCGCCCCCGCCGACCTCGCGCTTCAGGAATCGGCGCGGCTCCTGTTCGACTTGCCCGAACGGCCGAAAGAACGCGCCCTGCGCGATATGGCCGAACCCTGGGCGCCCTGGCGGGCGGTTGCCGCGCGCGCGCTCTGGGCCTACTACCGTGTGGCGAAAGACCGGGAGGGTATCAGGTGACACGCGTTCTGGAGGCGGGCCGCGCGGGCGCGGCCAAGGGCGAGGCCGAGCGGCTGGTGATTTTCCTGCACGGCTACGGCGCGAACGGGGCGGACCTGCTGGGGCTGGCCGAGCCGCTCGCCCCGCACATGCCGGGCACCGCGTTCCTGTCTCCCGATGCGCCCGAGGCCTGTGCCGGGGTGCCCTTCGGCTATCAGTGGTTCCCGATCCCCTGGATCGACGGCTCCTCCGAGGAGCAGAGCGAGGCGGGCATGATGCGCGCCGTCGACGACCTGAACGCCTGGCTCGACCGCGTCGCCGAGGACGAGGGGGTCGGCCCGCGCCAGACGATTCTCCTGGGGTTTTCCCAGGGCACCATGATGGCGCTGCACGTGGGCGCGCGGCGCGCGCCGGCCTATGCGGGCATCGTCGGCTTTTCGGGGCGGCTTCTGGCGCCCGAACTGCTGGCCGATGAAATGGTCGCCCGCCCCCCCGTTCTGCTGGTCCATGGCGATGCCGACGACGTTGTGCCACCCGAAGCCCTGCCCGAGGCAGGCAACGCGCTGAGTGCGGCGGGTTTCGACGTCTACGCCCATATCATGAAGGGCACCGGCCACGGCATCGCCCCCGACGGCCTGTCGGTGGCGCTGGCCTTCATGCGCGAACGGCTGGGCATCCTGCCCGGCTGACCCGCCGCCGGGCAGACAGCCACGGCCCGCCGTGCATGCCCCACGATCACGCCCATGCCCATCTCGACCCCGCCAGCGGCGACCGCCGGGTGTCGCTTGCGATCTGGGCGAGCGGCCTTCTGACGCTGGCGCAGATCGCCGGTGGACTGGCCTCGGGCAGCCTTGCGCTGATCGCCGACGCGGTGCACGATTTCTCGGACATGGCCGCGCTGGTCATCGCTTATGGCGCGCGCAAGCTGGCCCGCCGCCCGGCCGATGCCGCCATGACCTTCGGCTATGGCCGGATCGAGATCGTCGCCGCGCTGATCAACTACACCACGTTGGTCCTGCTGGGGCTGTTCCTGATCTACGAAGGCGCCATGCGGATCGTGGACCCGCCCCAGGTCGGCGGATGGACCGTGGTCATCGTGGCCGGCGTGGCGCTGGCGGTGGATGCGCTGACCTGGTCGATGCAAAGGCACCGCGTGAACATCCGCGCGCTGTTCCTGCACAACGTTTCCGATGCGCTGGCCTCGGTCGCGGTCATGGTGGGTGGCGCGCTGATCCTGCTCTATGACTGGCGCCTGGTCGACCCGCTGGTGACCATCGGCATCGCGCTTTACATCCTTTACCTCGCCTTGTCCGAGATCGGCGGCCCGATCCGCACCCTGATGCTGGGCAGCCCCGACCATATCGACAATGCCGAGGTGATCGCGGCGGTTTGCGCGGTCGAGGGCGTGGCGGGCGTGCACCACGTGCATTTCTGGCAGATGCAGGAACATGCGGCCGCGCTCGACTGCCACGTGGTGCTGACCGGGGCGGGCTGGCCCGCGCAAGAGACGGTCAAGGCCGCAATCAAGGCCATGCTGGCGGACCGCTTCGGGATCGGCCACTCGACGCTGGAATTCGAACATGTCGACCGTGCCCATGACGGTGCGGCGCTCTATGGCTGCCATGACGGGCCGCTGGGCGGCCGCGCGTAGCGCTTGCGCGCGGCGCGGTGCTGCTGGCATACCGGGGCCATGGCACGCGCGGCACCCCCTCCAGACCAGACCCCCAGCCTGCGGATCCGGATCGTGTTCGGCGCCGACGCGATGCTGGGCCCCGGCAAGGCCGACCTGCTGGAAGGTATCCGCGAGACCGGGTCCATCGCCGCGGCGGGCCGCGCCATGGCGATGAGCTACAAGCGCGCCTGGTCACTGGTGGAAGAGATGAATAACGCCTTCCGCGATCCCCTGGTCGACAGCACGCGGGGCGGGGCGCGCGGCGGGGGCGCGCGCCTGACCGAGGCCGGTGAAACCGTGCTGGCCAATTACCGCAAGCTCGAGGAAATCACCGCCGAGGCCGGGGCCGCGCGGATCGGAACGATCCAGTCGATGCTCAGGGATATGTCCGAAGGAAAATAACGCTTGCCGGATCGTTGGAGCGCTGCGATATGTTTTTCAGACCATAACCAGCAAAGGCCGCCCCCGATGCCCGTCCGCCCGTTCCTGTCCCGTACCGCCGCCCTGGCCCTTGCCATGACCACCGCGCTTTTCCCCCTGCAGGCCGCCGCGGACGATGTCACCGTCTTCGCCGCCGCCAGCCTCGCCAACGCCATGGCCGAGATCGAAACCGGGTTCGAGGCCGCGACCGGGCACGCCTTGACCGTGTCGCTGGCCGCCTCGTCGGCGCTGGCGCGGCAAATCCAGCAGGGCGCACCCGCCGATATCTTCATCTCGGCCAACCCGGGCTGGATGGACGCGCTCGTGGCCGACGGGCTGGTCGAACCCGGCACGCGCCGCGACCTTCTCTCCAACGCGATCGTCCTGATCGCCCATGACGCCGACACCACCCCGGTCGAGATCGCCCCGGACCTCGACCTTGCGGGCCTTCTGGGCGAGGGGCGCCTGGCCATGGCGCTGGTCGACGCGGTGCCCGCCGGCATCTACGGCAAGGCCGCGCTCGACAGCCTGGGGCTTTGGGACGGGATCGCGCCGCAGGTCGCGCAAACCGACAACGTCCGCGCCGCACTGGCGCTGGTGGCCGCCGGCGAGGCGCCGCTCGGCATCGTCTACGCGACCGATGCCGCCGCCGAGGACCGGGTCCGCGTGATCGGCACCTTCCCCGCCGACAGCCACCCCCCCATCGTCTATCCCGCCGCCGACCTGGCCAACCGAGACACCGCGGCCGAGGCGGCGTTCATGGCCTACCTCACCGGCCCCGAGGCGCGCGCCGCCTTCGAACGGCAGGGCTTCACCATGCTGGCGGAGTAGGCGCTTGGGCGACTGGCTGGGCCCCGAGGAATGGCAGGCGGTGGCGCTGTCGCTGCGCGTCGCCTTCTGGGCCACGCTGGTCAGCCTGCCCCTGGGCGTGTTCACGGCCTATGCCCTTGCGCGCTGGACATTCCCCGGGCGGCAACTCTTGAACGGCCTCGTCCACCTGCCGCTGATCCTGCCGCCGGTGGTCACGGGCTACCTGCTGCTGCTGACCTTCGGCACCCGGGGGCCGGTGGGCGGCCCGCTGGCCGATCTTGGCATCGTCTTCGCCTTTCGCTGGACGGGGGCGGCGCTGGCCGCGGGTGTCATGGCCTTCCCGCTGATGGTCCGTGCGATCCGCCTGTCGATCGAGGCAGTGGACCCGAAACTCGAACAGGCGGGGGCGACGCTGGGGGCCTCGCCGCTCTGGGTGTTCCTGACCGTGACCCTGCCGATGATCCTGCCCGGCATCGTCGCGGGCGCGATCCTGGCCTTCGCCAAGGCGATGGGTGAATTCGGTGCGACGATCACCTTCGTGTCGAACATCCCCGGCCAGACCCGCACCGTCCCGTCCGCGATCTATGCCTTCCTCCAGGTGCCGGGCGGCGAGGGGGCCGCTATGCGGCTGGTCCTGGTGTCGGTCGCCGTGGCGATGGCCGCGCTCCTGCTGTCCGAGGTGATCGGGCGCCGGGTCGCCCGGCGCGTGGGGGGCGGCTGATGCTGCAGGTCACGCTGCGCCACGCCTTCCCGGGATTTGCACTGGACGTGCGCTTCGAGGCGCCGCCGGGCGTCACGGTGCTGTTCGGCCGGTCTGGCTCGGGCAAGACGACGATCGTGAACGCGGTCGCGGGCCTGTTGCGCCCCGACGAGGGCCGCATCGCCGCGGGCGACTGGATATTGCTGGACACCGCCCGCGGCCGCCGCCTGCCGACGCATCGCCGCAGGCTGGGCTATATTTTCCAGGAGGGGCGGCTGTTCCCGCACCTGACGGTGCGCCAGAACCTGCTGTTCGGCCGCTGGTTCGCGCCCAAGGACGCCCCGCGCGAGGACATGGGCCATGTCGTCGATCTGCTGGGCATCGGTCATTTGCTCGACCGCCGCCCCGGCGCGCTTTCGGGGGGAGAGAAACAACGCGTCGCGATCGGGCGCGCGCTGTTGTCCGCGCCGCGCCTGATCCTGGCCGACGAACCGCTCGCCGCGCTCGACGAGGACCGCAAGGCCGAGATCCTGCCCTATTTCGAACGGCTGCGCGACGAGGTGTCGGTGCCGATCCTCTATGTCAGCCACTCGGCCTACGAGGTGGCCCGGCTGGCCACCACCGTCGTCGCGCTGAAAGACGGCCGCGTCCTGCGCCAGGGCCCCGCGGCCCAGGTGCTGGGCGATCCGTCCGTGACGCCCGCCGGCGCGCGCGAGGCCGGCGCGGTGATCGCGGCCCGGGTGGTGGCGCACCATGCCGACGGGCTGACCGAACTTTCCGCGGGCGGTGTTCCCCTGTTCCTGCCGCGCACCGATCTGGCGCCCGGCAGCCCGGTGCGCGTGCGCATCGCCGCCCATGACGTGCTTCTGGCGCGGACCCGGCCCGAGGGGCTGTCGGCGCTGAACATCCTGCCCGGCACCGTGCACGAGGTGCGCAGCCGCGGGGGGCCGGGCGCGATGGTGGCGCTGGATACGCCCGCGGGCCGGGTGCTTTCGCGGATCACCCGCCGTTCGGCCCAGGCGCTGGGGCTGGAGCCGGGCGTTGCCGTGCATGCCGTCGTGAAATCCGTCTCGGTCGCGCCGCAGGACGTGGGCGGCCCGGGCTGATGTGCCCGCTCAGGCGTTCAGCAGCCGGTCGGCGATCACCGCGGCCGAGGTGCGGTTGTCCACGCCCATCTTGTGGAACACCTGTTCCAGGTGCTTGTTCACCGTCCGCGCGCTGAGTTCCAGGATTTCGGCGATGTCGCGGTTGGTCTTGCCGCGGGTCAGCCAGAACAGCACCTCGGCCTCGCGGTCGGTCAGCCCGAAGGCCTCGGCCAGCAGGGACTCGTTCTCGCCCTCGGCATGGCGCTTGATCCGTACCATGATCTCGCCGGGATTCTGGCCCAGGTATTTCAATGCGAACCCGGACCCGGCAAAAGGCTGGGCGGTCGATATCGGCTGTTCGGCCAGCCCCGCCAGCCAGCGGGCCAACGGCGCGCTGGCGCGGCCTTCGGCGACCAGGGCGCGCGCCTCGGCGGTTTCCAGCAACGCCAGCGCCCCCGGCGAGCCCCAGGCCAGCCGCCCGTCGGGGGCAAAGGCCAGCACGCTTTGCCCCGCCTGTTCCAGCGCCATGCGCGCCGAGGCTATGGCGCGCGCGTTCAGCACGTGGGTGATGATCCGCGCGATCAGTTCGTCCACCACCACCGGCTTGGTGATGTAATCGACCCCGCCCGCGCGCAGCCCCTTCAGGATATGCTCGGATTCGGTCAGTCCGGTCATGAAGATCACCGGCGCGGGCTCGGGTCGCGGCCCTGATTTCAGCGCGCGGCAGGTCTCGAACCCGTCCATCCCGGGCATCATCGCGTCCATCAGGATCACGTCGGGCCGCACCCGGCGGGCCAGTTCGATCCCCTCGGCGCCGGACCGCGCCACCAGCACGGTCATCCCGTTGTCCTCCAGCGCGGTCGAGATCAGGCCCAGCGTCTCGGGCGCATCGTCGATCACCAGCGCGATCGAGCGGGCGGGCAACAGCGGCGCGGAAAGTGTCTCAGGCAGCATCGCGGGTCATCTCCTCCACCAGGCGCTGAAGCCCGGCCATGTCGAACTCGGCCAGCCGGTCGCGCAGCCGGGCCAGCGCGTCCGGTTCCAGCGCGCGGGCCTCTTCCAGCGCGTCCAGTTCGCGGCGCACGCCTGCCGCGTGGCCGATCCCGGCCAGGCTTTTCAACCGGGTCAGAACCTCTGGCCGGGCGGGCGGGCGCGGCCGCGCACCGGGCGCGGCCTCGGCGGCGAACGGATCCTCGAAGACCAGTTCGATCTTCATCAGGTCGGCCAGCCGCACCAGCACGTCGCGCAGCGAATAGGGCTTGACCACGAAGGCATCGTACAGCCCCTCGCGGTCGACCGGCATCCGCGCCTCCAGCGCATGGCCCGTCACCATCACGATCGGGGTCGAGCGGTATTCCGGCCGGTCGCGCAGCCGTCGGGCCAGCTGCCAGCCGTCCATCCCCGGCATGTCGATATCCAGGACGAACAGGTCGGGCGCGCAGTCGTCCAGGATGTCCAGCGCGGTTTCCGCATCCGGCACGGTCTGCACCAGGAACCCGATGGGTTTCAGCGCCGTATCCAGCAGCCGCAGGTGATCCAGGTCGTCATCGACCGCCATGATCGTCTTGCGCGGCCCCAGATAGCCCCGCGCCTTGAGCCGTTCGGGCGCCGCAGAGGCCGCGCGGGGCTGGTCGGCTTCGGGCATGACCGAAGGCAGCATCAGCCGCACCCGAAAGGTCGTGCCCTCGCCGGGGGTGCTTTCCACGGTGATCTCGCCGCCCAGGATGTCGACCAGAAGACGGGTGATCGTCAGCCCCAGCCCGGTGCCCGATCCGCCCTTGGCCGAAAGCCGTTCGAACGGCTTCCAGATGCGGTCCAACTGGTCCGCGGCGATGCCGATGCCCGTGTCGCACACCTCGATCACCGCGACCTCGTTGCGGTAATGCAGGTTCAGCGAGACCGAGCCCTTCTCGGTATAACGGATCGCGTTCGACAACAGGTTGATGATGATCTGGCGCAGGCGCTTCTCGTCGAAATCGATCCATTCGGGCAGGTTCCCGCTGGTGCGGATGCCGAAATCCAGCCCCTTCTCGCGGGCCGGCGCCTCGAAGATCTCGGTGACGTGGCGCAAGAGGATCGGCAGGTTGATCCGGTCGCGATAGATGTCCAGCCGCCCGGCCTCGATCTTGGAAATGTCCAGCAGGTTCTCGATCAGCCCGGCCAGGTGTTCCGATCCGCGCCGGATCGTGCGCACCGCGTCGCGGCGGCCGGCGGGCAGCGCGGGGTCGTTCTCCAGCACCTGCGCAAAGCCGTAGATCGCGTTCAGCGGCGTGCGCAGCTCGTGGCTGATGCCCGCCATGTAACGCGTCTTGGCCAGGTTCGCGGCCTCGGCCTTTTCCTTGGCACGCTGCAACGCGGCATCGGTGCGGTCATGGGCGCGGATTTCCCGCACCAGGCGCTGGGTCTGCAGGTCGGCCTCGTCGCGGGCCTTGTGCTGGCTTTCGATGGCCAGGATCAGGGTCCAGGCGATCACGCCGATGACCACCAGCGCGGTGCAGAAGATCACCGTCAGCACCGCGTCAAGGTCGGGGCTGTCCGCATGCGCCCGGATCAGCAAGAGCAGCCCGCCGAAGATCGCCGCCGGGATCGTCGTGCCGATCAGGAAGACCGACAGCCGGGACATCAACGCGCGGGCCAGCGGGCCGGGCAGGGCGGCATGCAGCGTCCGCACCACCATCGCGTCAAAGCGCCCATGCGGCTTGCAGCTGTCCCGGCAGGAACTGTCCAGCGTGCAGCACAGCGAACAGATCGGCCCGGCATAGAACGGGCAATGGGTCATGTCCTCGGGGTCGAAACGGTATTCGCAGATGCTGCAGGCGCAGGTGGCGCTGCGTCCGGTGTCGGCCGCCGGCGCGGCCTCGGCGGCGGGGCGGGCGATGTAGAACTGCCCGCCCGTGGCGCGCGCGATCACCGGCGCCATGACGAAGGCCGTCGCCAGCGCGATGAAGGCCGACAGCGCCTGCGCCACCTCGCCCATGATCCCCGAATGGGCCACGAAGGACAGGATCACCGCGCCCCCCATCGCGCCGATCCCCACCGGGTTCACGTCGTAAAGATGCGCGCGGCGAAACTCGATCCCCCGGGGGCTCAGGCCCAGCGGCTTGTTGATGACCAGGTCTGCGGTAAGCGCCCCGATCCAGGCCAGCGCCACGTGGGAGTAAAGGCCGAGGATATGTTCCAGCGCGCCGAATACGCCCAGTTCCATCAGCATCAGCGCGATGGCCACGTTGAACACCAGCCAGACCACCCGCCCCGGGTGGCTGTGGGTCAGCCGCGAAAAGAAGTTCGACCACGCGATCGAACCCGCATAGGCGTTCGTCACGTTGATCTTCAGCTGGCTGAGGATAACGAAACCGCCCGTCAGCGCCAGTGCCAGCCCGGGCGAGGACAGCACCTGTTCGAAGGCGGTGTGGTACATCCGGGTGGGGTCGGTCGCGTCCTTCGGCGGCACCGCGGCCCCGACCGCCAGCGTCACCAGGAACGACCCCGCCAGCATCTTTGTCACGCCCAGCACCGACCAGCCCGGCCCCGCGGCCAGCAGCGCCGCCCACCAGCGCCGCCGCTCGGCCGCGGTTTTCGGCTCGGGCAGGAAGCGCAGGAAATCCACCTGCTCGCCGATCTGCGCGATCAGCGACAGCGCGACACCCGACGCCGCCCCGATCATCAGGATCGTCGCGCCGTCCTTGCCATCGACGCCCTCATAACCGGTCCAGCCCGACAGGTCGGTGCCCGCCCAGGCCAGCAGGACGAAGGGCATCAGGTGCAGCACCACCCAGAACGGCTGGGTCCAGGTCTGGAACGCCGAGATCTTGGAAAACCCGTTCACCACCAGCGGGATCACCACCAGCGCCGACAGGATATAGCCCAGCGTCACCGGGATCCCGAAACACAGCTCCAGCGCCAGCGCCAGGATCGCCGCCTCGAGCGCGAAGAAGATGAAGGTGAAGCTGGCATAGATCAGCGAGGTCACGGTCGACCCGATATAGCCGAACCCCGCCCCCCGGGTCAGCAGGTCGATATCGACCCCGTAGCGGGCCGCGTAATAGCTGATCGGCAGGCCCGTCAGGAACAGCACCGCGCCCACCAGCATGATCGCGATGATCGCCGCATCGAACCCGTAGGTCAGCGTGATCGCGCCGCCGATCGCCTCCAGCGCCAGGAACGAGATCGAGCCGAGCGCCGTGTTGGCCACGCGCGCATGGCTCCAGCGGCGGGCCCGCCGCGCGGTGAAGCGCAGCGTGAAATCCTCCATCGTCTCGTTGGCGACCCAGCGATTATAGCTACGCCGGCCGCCGGTCGCGCTGAACGGAACGTGCATGCGTCCTTCACCCCATCGTCTGCCGACGAAAGATGCCGCGCTGCGGCAATCCTCGCCGACCGTTCTCGCAGCTGCCTGTGCCCCTGTGGTGCCGGCGCTTTGCACGGCCCTCGGGCCGGGCACCGGTCACGTTCCACAAATCGGATCATAGGTGGAAAAACGCGCACTCCCATACGTCATTCGACGTATACTGCGGCGCAGCATTTCCTGCGAGCCTTCCTGTCAGGGGCGAGGGCAGACACCTCGCCGTTCTCCCGCAACGGACCTGACTGACCTGACAAGGAGGCGAGATGACAGATTCTTCCAAACCGACCATGCCCGGTGTAAGCCGCCGCGCCGTTCTGGCCGGGGGCGCCGCGCTGACCGCATCGCTGTTCGCGCCCAAGGGCCTGCGCGCCCAGGATTTCCCGACCGCAGCCGTCAACACCACGGGGCTGGCTGTCACCGACGACACCGTGACCATCGGCATCCTGCATTCGGTGACCGGCACTATGGCGATCTCGGAAACCGGGTCCGTGCAGGCCGAGAAGCTGGCCATCGAGCAGATCAACGCCCAGGGCGGCATCCTCGGGCGCAAGATCGAGTACATCCAGGAAGACGGCGCGTCCGACTGGCCGACCTTCGCCGAGAAGGCCAAGAAACTGCTGGTCAACGACAAGGTGGCGTCCGTCATGGGCTGCTGGACCTCGGCCAGCCGCAAGGCGGTGCTGCCCGTATTCGAGCAGTATAACGGCTTTCTCTACTACCCGACCTTCTACGAGGGCCTCGAACAGTCGCCCAACGTCATCTACACCGGGCAAGAGGCCACCCAGCAGATCATCGCCGGGCTTGACTGGGTCAACCAGACCAAGGGCGCCAAGACCTTCTACCTGCTTGGCTCCGACTACATCTGGCCGCGCACCTCGAACAAGATCGCCCGCAAGCATATCGAGAACTTCATGGAGGGCTGCGAGGTCGTGGGCGAGGAGTACTATCCGCTCGGCCACACCCAGTTCAACTCGGTCATCAACAAGATCCGCCTGCGCAAACCGGACGTGATCTACGCCATCGTCGTCGGCGGCTCGAACGTGGCCTTCTACAAGCAGCTCAAGGCCGCGGGCATCGACATGACCGAGGAGAAACCGATCCTGCTGACGATTTCCGTGACCGAGGACGAGATCCGCGGCATCGGCGGCGAGAACATCGAGGGCGCCTATGCCTGCATGAAGTACTTCCAGTCGCTGGAAAACGACAACAACCTGGAATTCGTCAAGGCCTTCAAGGAGATGTGGGGCGACGACATGGTGATCGGCGACGTCACCCAGGCCGCCTATCTGGGCCCGTGGCTGTGGAAGGCCGCCGTCGAAAAGGCCGGCAGCTTCGATGTCGACAAGGTGCGCGAGGCGTCCCCGGGGATCGAACTGACCAGCGCGCCCGAGGGCTATGTGAAGGTCCACGAAAACCACCATCTCTGGTCCAAGACCCGCGTCGGCCGCGCCAAGGCCGACGGCCAGTACGAGGTGGTCTACGAAACCGCCGACCTGGTGGAACCCGATCCCTTCCCGGAAGGCTACCAGTAAGCGGCGCACCCGGGCGGCCCGGCCAGGTCCCAAGGGCCGGGCCGCTTCGGATCCCTCTCTTCCCGTCCATCCGTTCCCCGCCTCAAGGAGGAATTGCCCCCGTGTTTGCCGGATATTCCATGGGCGAGCTGACCGCGATCTTCGCGATGCAGGGCTTCGCCGGTCTCATTCTCTTCTCGGTCTTCGTGCTGATGGCGCTGGGCCTTGCGATCATCTTCGGCCAGATGGGCGTGATCAACATGGCGCACGGGGAGTTCATGATCCTCGGCGCCTACGTGACCTACCTGGTGTCGCATGTCTTCGCCGACATCATGCCGGCGCTGTTCTCGATGTATTTCTTCGTGGCGATGGCGCTGGCCTTCGTGGCGGCGGGTGCGCTGGGCATGTTCGTCGAATGGGCGATGATATGTCATCTGTACAAGCGCCCGCTGGATACGCTTCTGGCCACCTGGGGCCTGTCGCTGATCCTGCAACAGCTCTACCGCTCGATCTTCGGCGCGCGCGAGGTGGGCGTCACCATTCCCGACTGGATGATGGGGTCGCTGCCGCTGACCGACATGATCGAGGTGCCGATCAACGGCATCTTCGTGATGGTGCTGGCGGTGGGCATCTCGATCGCCATCTACGTGCTGATGTTCCGCTCGGGCTGGGGCCGGCAGGTGCGCGCGATCAACCAGAACCGGGTGATGGCCGATGCCGTCGGCATCAACACCGCCTGGACCGACCGCATGACCTTCGGCATCGGCTGCGGGGTCGCGGGCGTGGCGGGGTCGGCCTTCACGATGATCGGATCGACCGGCCCGACGGCGGGCCAGCAATACATCGTCGACACCTTCCTGGTGGTCGTCTTCGGCGGCGCGGGCAGCCTGCTGGGCACCATCGCCTCGGCCTTCTCGATCAGCCAGGCCCAGTCGATCATGGAATTCTTCCTCTCGGGCTCGATGGCCAAGGTCCTGACGCTCCTGGTGGTCGTGGGCATCCTGATGCTGCGCCCGCAAGGCCTGTTCGCCCTGAAACTTCGCAAGTGAGGGACACCCGATGCAGACCGACCGCAAGAACCGCTTTCTGACCCGCGAAGAGGCCGTCTATTTCGCCATCCTCGCCGCCGTGGTCTTCCTGATCCTTCCGCTGGCGCTCGACCCGTTCCGGCTGAACCTGTTCGGCAAGTACCTGACCTATGCCTTCGTCGCCATCGGCCTGGTGCTGTGCTGGGGGGCGGGGGGCATCCTCAGCCTCGGGCAGGGGGTGTTCTTCGGGCTGGGGGGCTATTGCATGGCAATGTTCCTGAAACTCGAGGCTTCGACGCCGGAAAACACGGCGATCCAGTCCACGCCGGGAATTCCCGACTTCATGGACTGGAACCAGATCACCGCGCTGCCCTGGTGGTGGGAACCGTTCCACTCGCTCTTCTTCAGCCTGCTGGCGGTGGTGGTGGTGCCGGTCGTCTTTGCCTTCATCGTCGGGGTCGCGATGTTCCGCCGTCGGGTGGGGGGCGTCTACTTCGCCATCATCACCCAGGCCATCGCCGCGATCCTGACGATCCTGATCATCGGCCAGCAGGGGTTCACCGGGGGCGTCAACGGCATCACCGACCTGCGCACCCTGAACGGCTGGGACATCCGCACAGACGAGGCCAAGACGGCGCTTTACTTCGTCAACGGCGCGCTGCTTTTCGCCTGTCTCTTCGCCGCGCAATATGTCCGCCGCTCGAAACTGGGCCGCCTTCTGATCGCCATGCGCGACCAGGAGGACCGGGTGCGGTTCTCGGGCTACGACGTGGCCAGCTTCAAGATCTTCGTGTTCTGCCTGGGTGCGGCCTTCGCAGGCATCGGCGGGGCGATGTTCACGCTCCAGGTCGGCTTCATGTCGCCCACGCTGGTCGGCATCGTACCCTCGATCGAGATGGTGATCTTCGCGGCCGTGGGCGGGCGGTTGTCGATCCTTGGCGCGGTTTACGGCACGCTTCTGGTGAACTGGGCCAAGACCACGTTCTCCGAAAGCTTTCCCGAACTCTGGCTCCTGGGCCTCGGCGCGCTGTTCATCGCGGTCGTCATGACCTTCCCCAATGGCCTTGCCGGGCTGTGGTCGGAACAGATCATGCCGCGGGCGAGAAAGCTTTTCGCAGGCGGCACGGCCAGACCCGCCCCCGCATCCCCCGACACCGCCGCGGGCCTGACCCAGCCCCGCAAGGCCGCAGCCGAGTGAGGTGACCCCATGGACTACAACAACCCCAACTTCGTGCTGATGGTCGAGGACCTGACCGTGTCCTTCGACGGCTTCAAGGCGGTCAACGGCCTCAGCTTCTATGTCGAACCGAACGAGTGCCGCGTGATGATCGGGCCGAACGGCGCGGGCAAGACCACCGTCCTCGACCTGATCTGCGGCCGGACCAAGGCGACATCGGGCTCGGTCAGCTTCAAGGGCAAGGAACTGCTGACCATGCGCGAGGACCAGATCGTCCTGGCGGGCGTCGGGCGCAAGTTCCAGACCCCGTCCGTCTACGAGGATCTCAGCGTCTTCGAGAACCTCGAACTCAGCTTCCCGCGCGGCCACGGCGTGTTCGGCTCGCTGTTCTTCCGCCGCGACGCCGAGGTCAAGGAGCGCATCGCCGAGATCGCCGAGACGATCTTCCTCGCCGACCTGCTGGACGAGAAGGCGGCCTTCCTCAGCCACGGCCAGAAGCAGTGGCTCGAGATCGGGATGCTGCTGATCCAGGACCCGGAACTGTTGATGCTGGACGAACCCGTCGCCGGAATGTCGGTGGCCGAGCGCAAGAAGACCGCCGAGTTGCTGAACCGGATCATCGACCACCGCTCGGTCATCGTGATCGAGCACGACATGGGCTTCGTCGAGGATATCGCGACCCGCGTCACGGTCCTTCACCAGGGCAAGACCCTGTCAGAGGGCTCGATGGAGCGGGTGAAGAACGATCCCAAGGTCATCGAAGTCTACCTGGGCCACTGAGGAGCGCGCGCCATGCTGAACGTCACCGACCTGCACGCCGCCTACGGGCAATCGGAAATCCTGCACGGCCTGCACCTGAACGTCGCCCCGGGCGAGATCGTGGCCATCATGGGCCGCAACGGCATGGGCAAGACCACGCTGATGAAGACGCTGATGGGGATTGTCCCCGCCACCGGCGGCACCGTCCGCGTGGACCAGGCCGAGATCACCGGCATGAAACCCCACCAGCGCGTCGCCAACGGCGTGGCCTACGTGCCCCAGGGCCGGATGATCTTTTCGGCGATGACCGTCGAGGAAAACGTCGAAACCGGCCTGACCGTCACCGGTCGGAAACAGGTGCCCTCCGATATCTACGAACTGTTCCCGGTGCTTCTGGAAATGAAATCGCGCCGCGGCGGCAACCTGTCGGGCGGCCAGCAACAGCAGCTGGCCATCGCCCGCGCGCTGGCCTCGAACCCCAAGGTGCTGTTGCTGGACGAACCGACCGAGGGCATCCAGCCCAACATCATCCGCGACATGGCCAAGACCCTGCGCCGCATCCGCGACCAGCGGGGCCTGTCCATCGTCGTGTCGGAACAGGTGCTGAGTTTCGCGCTGGATGTCGCCGATCGCGTGATGGTGATCGAGAACGGCACCTTCGTCCATGACAGCCCGCGCGCGGGCGTGGACGAGGCGAAAGTCTCGAAATTCTTGTCCGTTTGACCCTTCAACCCTGGCAGAAAGAGAGGAAGACCATGGCTGATACCCTCATCTCGGTGGACCTTAGCGAAAGCCCGCACACCAACGACTGCGTGCATAACCGCTGGCACCCCGACATCCCGATCGCCGTCTGGGTCGATCCGGGCGACGATTTCAAGATCGAGACCTATGACTGGACCGGCGGGCAGATCCACAACAACGACGATGCCGCCGACGTGCGCGACGTCGAACTTGAACAGGTGCACTACCTGTCCGGCCCCATCGGCGTGAAGGGTGCCGAGCCGGGCGATTTGCTGGTGGTCGAGATCCTCGATATTGGCGCCAAGGAAGAAATGCTCTGGGGCTTCAACGGCTTCTTCTCGAAACAGAACGGCGGCGGGTTCCTCACCGACCACTTCCCCGAGGCGCAGAAATCGATCTGGGATTTCCACGGCATGTTCACCTCGTCGCGCCACGTGCCGGGGGTGAAATACGCGGGCCTCATCCATCCGGGTCTGATCGGCTGTCTGCCCGACCGCAAGATGCTGGACATGTGGAACACCCGCGAAAAGGCCCTGGTCGACACCGATCCCGACCGCGTGCCCCCGCTGGCCGCGCTGCCCAACACCCAGTCGGCCCACATGGGCAAAATGACGGGCGAGGCGCGTGACAAGGCCGCCGCCGAGGGCGCGCGCACCGTGCCCCCGCGCGAACATGGCGGCAATTGCGACATCAAGGACCTCAGCCGCGGCTGCAAGATCTACTTCCCCGTCTACGTGGACGGCGCGGGCCTTTCGATGGGCGATCTGCATTTCAGCCAGGGCGACGGCGAGATCACCTTCTGCGGCGCCATCGAGATGGCCGGCTGGCTGCACCTCAAGGTGGACCTGATCAAGGACGGTTGCTCGAAATACGGGATCAAGAACCCGATCTTCAAACCCTCGCCCATCGCGCCGAAATACGACGACTACCTGATCTTCGAAGGCATTTCCGTCGACGAGCAGGGCAAGCAGCATTACCTCGACGTCCACGTCGCCTATCGCCAGGCCTGCCTCAACGCCATCGAATACCTCAAGAAATTCGGCTATACCGGCGCGCAGGCCTACGCGATCCTCGGCACCGCGCCGGTGCAGGGGCATATCTCGGGGGTGGTGGACATTCCCAACGCCTGCGCCACGCTCTGGCTGCCCACCGACATCTTCGAGTTCGACGTCAAACCCGGCAGCGACGGGCCGACGAAATATCTCGACGGGTCCATCGACGTGCCGCTGGCCCCCGATCTCTGACCGTTCCCGGGGGCCGTGTCACCGCGCGGCCCCCTGACCTTACCCGGAGGCCCCGATGCCCTATTACGATTACGCCTGCGATGATTGCGGCCCCTTCACCGGCTTTGCCGCCATGGCCGATTTCGACAAGCCCGCCGCCTGTCCCTGCTGCGGCGGCGAGGCACCCCGCGCGTTGTTCACGGCGCCGAAACTCGCCATCGTCGGCAGTTCCGTCCGCCGCGCGCACGAGACCAACGAACGCGCGCAACACGAACCGAAACGCTCGGGCCACGGTGCGGGCTGTTCCTGTTGCTCGGGTGGATCGAAAAAGAAATCCGGCACGCTGCACCGCCCCGACGGGTCCAAGAGTTTCCCGGGCAAACGCCCCTGGATGATCTCACACTAGCGGGACAAGAGATCGGGCAGGGTGGCGCGCAGCCGTGCCATCCCGCCCGGCCGCCAGCCCAACACCCGCGCCCGGTCGGTCTTCATGGCACTCACCGGGCTGTCGCTGGCCGGGGGCAGGGGGGAACCGATCCCCTCGGCCTCGACCACCAGCGCCAGCAGGTCGCGTCGGTCCAGCAGGATGTCCGACAGGTTCACCGCCCGCCCCGAAACCGCGTCCGCCGGGGCCTGCCGGATCAATCGCGCCGCGGCGGCCAGGTCGGCGCCGTGCAGTTCCGTGCCCCGCCGGGGCGCGATGGGCCGGCCCGCGCGGAAATCCTCGAACAGACCGGCCCATTTGTGGCGCTGCCCCGGGCCCGCCGGGCCGTAAACCCCCGTCGCCCGAAGCGCCACCGGCACGAAGCCCCTGGCCGCCAACCCGAACAGGGTGTCCTCGGCCCGCGCCTTCACCTCGCCATACAGCGTGTCGGGTCGGGGCGGCATCTCCTCGCTCAACGCGGTGCCGGGCGGGTAGGCGCCATAGACCGCGCGGGTGGACAGGAACAGCACATGACGCACGCCCGCCACGCGCGCCGCCTCGAACAGGGCGACCGAGCCGTCCAGATTTGCCCGCACGAACCCCTCGGGGTCGTCGCCCTCGCCGCCGCGATAGCGCCCCGGCACATGGGCAAAAGCGCAGTGGATCACCGCGTCATGCCCCGACAGGTCCGGCCGGTCGCCCAGCGCATAGGGCAGGTGCCGGACGGGACCGGAAAAGAACCCCGGCGCGGGCGGCTGCCGCGTCAGCACGGTCACCGGCTCTCCGCGCGCCAGCGCCTCTTCGACGAAGAACCGCCCGACCAGCCCCGTCGCGCCGGTGACGGCCAGGCTCATGGCGTGGGGCCGGGCAGGGTGGTGGGGTCGGGAACATCCGCGCCCCGCTCATAGGCCCGCCACAGCTCGATCAGCGGGCGCAGCCGGTCGGCCTTGGGGTGGTCCTGCCACGGTTTCTCGTACTGGAAATGCAGAACCCGGATCGCCGACCAATCCCACAGCGCGGGCAGGTTCAGCCAGACATATTGCAGCATGTTGTCGAACACCGGCAGCCCGTGCCAATCGGGGAACCACTCTTGCAGAAATGTCTGGTCGGTCCGCCGCCAGAACGCGCCCGGCGCGTCCAGCCGGGCCAGCATCCGGTGATAGGTCTCGGGATGGGGCCGCGCGGTGAACACGCCGGAATTCATCCGGTGGAAATCGGCGAGGCTTTCATAGACATTCGGGGCCGCGCAGAACTCGGGGTAATGGAACAGCCGGTCGATGGGCTTCAGCACCAGCGTATCGGCATCCAGGAACACCACCCGCTCGTAATCCAGCTGCCACAGCCGCAGCTTGCAGAAATTGTCGAGCGGCGTGTGAAAGGCCGGTTTCTCGCCCTTGGTGAAGGGCGCGACCCCGTGCAGCCGGTCCCGTGCATGGGCGGCGTTGAACGCGTCCGACAGTCGCAACAGGTCCACCTCGACGAGCCTTGCGCCCAGATCGGCCAGCGGCGCCAGGCTTGCCTCGGGCACGCCGCCGGTGTGCAGAACGCACAGATCCGCGGGCGTTCCCGTCAGGCGAAGAGACCGCAACAAGGCCTTGGCCCCCAACGCGAAATCCGCGTTCGTGACCAGCGTGACATAGGCGAAGGGCCCGCCCGCCGGGCGCGCGGGCCGCACTCCCTTGCTCACGACACGGACTTGAGCTTCTTGCCCTCGACGTCGCGCACCACGCGCGTGCCGATATCCCGGGTCCAGGCCGATACGCAGGGCACGCGGCTGCGGTCGACGCGGTGGGCGAACTTGCGCGCGATCTCGACCACCTCGGTCAAAAGTCCCTCTTCCAGCGTGATCGGCTCCAGCCCCAGGTCGAGGAAATGGTCGTTCTTCACCAGCAACTCGTTCTCGGCGGCCTCTTTCCGCGGGTTCGGCAGATAGGCGATCTTCGCACCCGTCAGTTTCGCCACCAGTTCCGCCAGGTCGCGCACCCGGTGCGTTTCGGTCATCTGGTTGAAGATCTTGACCCGCTCGCCGGCCTCGGGGGCATCCCCCAGCGCCAGTTCGATACAGCGCACCGTGTCCTGGATATGGATAAAGGCCCGCGTCTGCCCGCCGGTGCCATGCACCGTCAGCGGATAGTCGATCGCCGCCTGCGCCAGGAACCGGTTCAGCACAGTGCCGTAATCGCCGTCATAGTCGAACCGGTTGACCAGCTGTTCGTGCCGCTTGGTCTGGTCGGTATTGGTGCCCCAGACGATGCCCTGGTGCAGGTCGGTGATCCGCAGCCCGTCGTTCTGGGCGTAGAACTGGAACAGGATCTGATCGAGGCTCTTGGTCATGTGATAGACCGACCCGGGCCGGGTGGGATAGAGGATCTCCATCCCCTTGGGGCCGTCGGGCGTGTCGATATTGACGTCCAGGTATCCCTCGGGGATCGGCGCGCCGATCGTGGAATAGCCATAGACGCCCATGGTCCCGAGGTGCACCAGGTGCGCGTCGATGCCGGTTTCCACCATCGCCACCAACAGGTTGTGGGTCGCGTTGATGTTGTTGTCGACGGTATAGATCTTGTGCCGCTCCGAGATCATCGAATAGGGCGCGGCGCGTTGTTCGGCGAAATGGATCACCGCGTCGGGGCGCTCTTCGGCCAGCCAGTCGCGCAACCGGTAATACTCCTTGGCCAGGTCGATCAGGTGAAACCGGATCGTCTCGCCCGACACTTCCTTCCAGATCCGGCAGCGTTCCTGGATCGAATCCATCGGCGTCAGCGACTGCACGCCCAGTTCGGTGTCGATCCAGCGCCGGCTGAGGTTGTCGATGATATGGACCTCGTGGCCGAGGTTGGACAGGTGCAGCGAGGTGGGCCAGCCACAGAAACCGTCGCCGCCGAGAACCGCAATCTTCATCGACATCTCCTTTCGGATCAAAGGCGCAGGCCCTCTGACATGCCCGTGCCCGTTGCATTCGTGGCAGCCTTTTCGCGGTTTCTCTTGAAGCTTTTATGTCGCCGCCACCCGACACCGGGATTCAGCCACAGATGCCCGCGCGTTTCCAGCCCCGCGGGGACTGCGACGCAGTGACCCGGTTTAAAACGGTTATAACTTGTTTTGTCGATGCAGGTTTCGTTTTATGTATACCTTAGAATACATGAGTCGTGCGAAACCGCGCGGCGGGAGGGACCGACATGCGCAGATTTGGACTGCGGGCGGCAGGATTGGCCGCGATCATCGGGCTGGTGGGCGCATTCGGCGCGGCCGCGCAGGACAGCGCCCCGCAGATTTCCGAAAGCACCACGGATCATTCCAAGCTCAAGGAATTGCAGAAGGATTTCGCCTCCGGTCCCGAAGTGACCGAGGCCTGCCTGTCCTGCCACACCGAGGCCGCGACGCAGGTCAAGCACTCGGTCCACTGGAAATGGGAATTCGAGAACCCCTCGACCGGCCAGCTTCTGGGCAAAAGCCACGTGGTCAACTCGTTCTGCGGCAACGTCGCCTCGAACGAACCGCGCTGCACCTCGTGTCACGTCGGATATGGCTGGACCGACATGAGCGAGCCTCCGCCGGCCCAGGACGCCGCGGTCGATTGCCTGGTCTGCCACGACACCTCGGGGCAATACGCCAAGCTTGACTCCGCCGCCGGCCACCCGCCGATGGAGGCGAAGGGCAAGACCATAACCGGCGCCGATGCCTGGGCGGTCGACCTCAAGAAGGCCGCGCAAAGCGTGGGCCAGCCCACCCGCGAGAATTGCGGGTCCTGCCATTTCTACGGCGGGGGCGGCGACAACGTGAAACACGGCGATTTGTCGTCGGCGCTGTATCACCCGCCGCTTGATGTCGACGTCCACATGTCCGAGGACGGCGAGAATTTCACCTGCGAGACCTGCCACCATTCCGACAAGCATGTCTTCGCGGGCTCGCGCTACGACGTCCAGGCGATGGACCTCGAGGGCACCGGCAAGCCCGGCATGATGCGCAAGGATGTCGCCACCTGCGAAAGCTGCCACGGCAACAGCCCGCATGACGCGTTCTCCGTGACCGGCATGAAGCTGAACGACCATGTCGACCGCGTCGCCTGCCAGACCTGCCACATCCCCAGCTTTGCCCGCGGCGGCATCGCCACCAAGACGCGCTGGGACTGGTCCACCGCCGGCAAGATGGACGAACACGGCCACCCGCTGCACCTGAACGAATACACCCAAGGCGACGGCAAGGAGTTGCACACCTACCTCGCCACCAAGGGCGATTTCGAATACGGCGAGAATGTCGTGCCCTATTACGCCTGGTTCAACGGCCAGGTCGAATACACCGCCACCGACCAGGTCATCGACCCCACCCAGGTCGTCGAGATCAACCGCATCGAGGGCAGCCCCGATGACGGGCGGTCGCGGATCTGGCCGTTCAAGCGGATGGAGGGACGCCAGGCCTATGACAGCGGGCTGAACCACCTCGTCTATTCCAATGTCTGGGGGCCGACGACCGACACAGCCTACTGGACCAATTTCGACTGGGCCAAGGCGATCGAGGCCGGGATGAAGGCCGCGGGGGCCGAGTATTCGGGCGAATACGGCTTCGTCGATACCTACATGTACTGGCCGATCACCCACATGGTGGCCCCGGCCGAGGACGCGGTCGCCTGCCGCGAATGCCACGCCCAGGACGGGCGCATGGCGGGCCTTGCGGGCGTCTACATGCCCGGCTCCAACCCCACCAGCCGTGGCGCGCTGATCGGTATTGCCTTCTTCCTGGCGATGGCCTCGGGCGTGCTGCTGCACACGGTGATCCGGGTCGTGGCCCGCGGCGGAAAGGGAGGGATGAACCATGACTGACCAGACCACGAAACCCCCGGCCCCGTTCGAGCGCGGCCTGACCCCGTGCCCCGACTGCGCCGAACGCGAGGTGATGATCTACCCCCGGTTCGAGCGGCTCTGGCACTGGAGCCAAGCCGCCTCGATCATGATCCTGATGTTCACCGGGCTGGGCATGAACGGCGTGCACAACCTGATCAGCTTCGAACTGGCGGTGCGCCTGCACACGCTGGTGGCGCTGGCGCTGCTCTTGCTGTGGGTCTTCGCCACCTTCTGGCTGTTCACCACCGGAAATTACAAGGTCTTCCTGCCGCGGGTGGTGGGCCTGTTCGCGGTGGCGCGCTATTATGCGTTCGGCGTGTTCAAGGGCGAACACCACCCCTACCAGAAAAGCCTTGGCCAACGGCTCAACCCGCTTCAGGCGCTGGCCTATGCCGCGCTCAAGACGGTGATCTTCCCGCTGGTCTGGGGGTCCGGGCTGGTCTACCTGACCTACAATTTCTGGGAAACCCTGCCCAACGCGCCGTTCTGGCTGGAAGTGGTGGCCAATATCCACCTTGCGGTCGCCTATATCGTGGCCGGCTTCGTCATCCTGCATGTCTACCTGCTGACCATCGGGCATTCCTTCCGCGAAGGTGTGCGCCCCATGGTCGTCGGCACCGAGACGGTGGCCCTGACCCCCGAGCAGGAGGCCTATCTGGAACGCCACGAAACCTGGCGGCTGGTCGACTAGCCACACCCGCCCGCCATGTGCCCCTAGCCGCGGCGCGCCACAACGGGCGCGCCGCGTGTCATTGGGGCAGGGCCGCCGCCCGCCGGGGCAAGGGGCGTGCCAAACGGAAAAGGCGCCCGCGATGGAGCGCCTTTTCCGATGGACTCGCGGCGGTGCCGATCTGGGGATCAGGCCCCCCAGCTGCGCACCGGACCGCAATCCATATGCACGAAGTTCGACTTTGAATAGCGCCCGACGCCGCCCGCGTGGCACGCGCCCGCGGCCTTGGCCATCTGGCCCACCGACCGGCTTTTCAGCCGCAGGTCGGCCGCCTGGCCCTTCATGTGCAGCGAATTCTTGGCCACGCCCCGCGACCGCGAACGCAGCATCGCGTTGGTCTGCGGGCTGCGATAGCCCGACAACAGCATGTAGGGCTCGTCGACATCCAGCAGGCCATGGGCCGCTGCCATGATGTCCACATTGCGCACGTCGATCGAGATTACCGAATCCGTGCGCCAGTCGCGCATGAAATGGTTGATCTCCTTGATGGCGTCCTTGATGTACTCGCCCTCGATCCAGTAGATCGTGTCGATGCTTTCGCCCGTGCGGCCGGAATACATCCGGATCCGGCGAATGTCGCCCGCCCCTCGAAGAAGGCCGAACGCGTTTGCGAAGGTCGGTGCAGCCGCAACAGTGGTCGCCGCGAACGCAGTCAGGAGACCGCGGCGCGAGATGCCGGTAGTGGTCATGTTCATTATGTCTCCGCCCGCCCCAGTTTCGTTCCAATGCCGCGATTTCACGGCGTTTTTTGCCTCAGACCGACGGTGCCGGCCTGCAGCGTCTATCGCACATTCGCCGTTTTCGGCCAAGGCTCGATTCGCCGCATGAGGGGCGCCGCCCCTGAAACCGGCAAGAATTTGCTCATTTTTGCGTCTTACGGTGATTTTTGGCCGACGCTGATTTCCTGCAACAGCGCCGGTCGCATCGGCGGCGACTTGCCGATTTGTTTGTGGACAGGGGGCGTGGATTGGCCGATGCTCGGCTTCGTGCTCGCGACCGGAAAGCCTGACGGGGAAAAGGGTTGATGCAATTTCTTGATCTGCGCTGCGGTCTTCTGGCCGCTGCCGCGGCGGTCGTGCTGGGTCTGACCGGCCCGGCGCCCGCCGATGCGGCGATGGAACTGACCGCGTTCCGCCAGGCCGTCGCCGAGGCCGCGGCCCAGGATGACGCCATCGCAGGGTTCTACCGGGACCGAGACTACGCCCCGTTCTGGACCTCGGCCGAGGCGGCCGAACGCCGCACGGCCCTTTTGACCGCGCTGTCGCATGCGGCCGACCACGGGTTGCCCGCGGCCCGCTACGACGCCCGCGCGCTGATCGACCTGTTCCGGGGGGCCCGTACCCTGCGCGATATCGGCCGCGCCGAGGTCGAGGCGACGCGGATGTTCCTGTCCTATGCCCATGACGTCAGCTCGGGCGTGCTGGACCCGCGCCGGGTGGTCGGCGACATCAAGCGCGACGTCGCCCGTCCCGATCCCGCCGAACTGCTGGCCGGTATCGCCGCCGCGCCCAACCCCGGCGGCTATCTGCGCGGCCTTGCACCCCGCAGCCCCGAATATGCCCGCCTGATGCGCGCCAAGCTGCGGCTGGAAACCCTGGTGGCCGAGGGGGGCTGGGGCGCACCGGTGCCGCGCGGCAGCCTGCGCCCGGGCCAGTCCGGCGCCGCCGTCGTCGCGCTGCGCAACCGCATGATCGCCATGGGCTATCTCGCCCGCAGCGCCACCGCCACCTATGATGCCGCGTTGCAAAAGGCGGTGCAGGCGTTCCAGCTCGATCACGGGCTTCAGGCCGACGGCGTCGCCGGGGCCGGCACCGTGGACGAAATCAACGTCTCCGCCGAGGATCGCCTGAAATCCGTTCTCGTCGCGATGGAGCGCGAGCGCTGGCTGGGCAACGATCGCGGCGACCGGCACGTGCTGGTCAACATCACCGATTTCCACGCCCGCATCATCGAACAGGGCGAAACCGTGTTCCAGACCCGCTCGGTCGTGGGCAAGAACCGTGCCGACCAGCGCACGCCGGAATTCTCGGACGTGATGGAACACATGGTGATCAACCCCACCTGGAACGTGCCCCGGTCCATCGCGGTCAACGAATACCTGCCCAAGATGCAGGCCAACCCCAACGCCCATGGCTACCTGCAGCTTGTCGATGGCAGTGGCCGGGTGGTCAGCCGCGGCGCCATCGACTTTGCCCGCTACAACGCGCGCAACTTTCCCTTCGACCTGAAACAGCCGCCGTCGACGCGCAACGCGCTGGGGCTGGTCAAGTTCATGTTCCCCAACCCCTACAACATCTACCTGCATGACACGCCGTCGAAATCCCTGTTTGACCGCGAGGTGCGCACCTTCAGCCATGGCTGCATCCGGCTGGGCGACCCGTTCGATTTCGCCTATGCGCTGCTTGCCACGCAGACCGACGACCCCAAGGGCTTCTTCGCGGCCAAGCTTGCCACCGGGCGCGAGACGCGGGTGGATCTGGTGCGCCCGCTGCCCGTGCACATCATCTATCGCACCGCGGTGACAGACCCCAAGGGGCACATGCAGTACCGCCGCGACGTCTATGGCCGTGACGCCGCGATATTCGACGCGCTGCAGGCGGCCGGGGTGGCGCTTGCCCCGGTTCGGGGGTAAACCCCGGGCCCAGAACCGGCCGCGCGGGACAGACCGCGGCGGCCAAGGGCAGGGGGCCGGCATGGCGTTCACACTCGACGAAATCGCGACCGCGCTGGGGGCGCGGGTCGAGGGCGACGGCGCGCTGCGCATAACCCGCGCCGCCGAACCGTCCGAGGCCGGGCCCGACGCGCTGGCGCTTGCGATGCAGCCGAAATATGCCGACGGCCTGGCGCAGGGGGCGGCGCAGGCGGCGATCCTGTGGGACGGTGCGGATTGGCGCGCGCTGGGGCTGCGCGGCGCGATCTTCGTGCCGCGTCCGCGTTACGCGATGTCGGGGCTGACCCGGCTGATGGACCCCGGTCCCGAAATCGCCCCCGGCATCCACCCCACCGCCGTCATCGACCCCACCGCCGAGATCGGCCCGGGCGTGGCCATCGGCCCTTTGGTGGTGATCGGTCCGCGCGTCACCATCGGCCCCCGTGCCCGCATCGCCGCCCAGGCCATCGTCGCCGAGGATGCGCGCATCGGGGCGGACGCGCTGATCCTTCATGGCGTCAAGATCGGCGCGCGGGTGACGCTGGGCGACCGGGTCATCGTGCAACCCGGCGCGGTGATCGGTGCAGACGGCTTTTCCTTCGTCACGCCCGAGAAGTCGGCGGTCGAGAATGTCCGCGAAAGCCTGGGCGATGCCGGCGCGGCGGGCGCCCAAAGCTGGACGCGCATCCATTCGCTGGGCGCGGTCAGCATCGGCGATGACGTCGAAATCGGCGCCAACACCTGCATCGACCGCGGCACGATCCGCGACACAAGGATCGGCGCGGGGACCAAGCTGGATAACCTCGTCCATGTCGGCCACAACGTCGAGATCGGCCGCGATTGCCTGTTGTGCGGGCAGGTCGGCGTCGCCGGATCGGTGCGCATAGGCGACCGGGTGGTGTTCGCCGGCCAGGTCGGCGTCAACGACAACATCTTCGTCGGCGACGACGTGATCGCGGGCGGTGCGACCAAGATCTTCACCAACGCGCCCAAGGGCCGCGTGCTGCTCGGCTATCCGGCGATGCGCATGGAAACCCATGTCGAGGCCTACAAGGGCCTGCGCCGCCTGCCGCGGCTTTTCGCGCAGGTCGCCGAGTTGCAAAAAGCGGTTTCAAAGCTTGGACAGAGCGACTAAATCCACGCAGGCAAGACGCGGCAGAGAGGCAGCCCCATGGCGGACAGCGTGAAGGACAAGGTGATCGGGATCATCGCCGAGCAGGCCGTGCTCGAACCCTCGGACGTCAAGATGGACTCGACGCTCGAGGATCTCGGGATCGACAGCCTGGGCCTCGTGGAATCGATCTTCGCCATCGAAGAGGCCTTCGACATCCAGGTGCCGTTCAACGCCAACGACCCTTCGGAAAGCGAGTTCGACATTTCGTCGGTCGCGGCCATCGTCCGGGCCGTCGAGGGGCTGGTGGCCGACCAGAAGGCATGAGGCGCGTCGTCATCACCGGCCAGGGCACGATCAACGCCCTCGGCCATGACGTGCCGCAGACGCTCCAGGCGTTCCGCGAGGGGCGCTGCGGCATCGGCGAGCTGGACATTCGCGACCTGGACCGCCTGTCGATCCGCATCGGCGGCCAGGTGCGTGGCTATGACCCCGAGGACCATTTCAACCGCCAGCAGATCGCGCTTTATGACCGCTTCACCCAGTTCACGCTGATGGCCGCGCGCGAGGCGATCGCGCAATCGGGCCTGGATTTCTGCGGCGAGCTGTCCCACGAGGCGGGCGTCGTGCTGGGCACCTCGGGCGGGGGCATGACCACGCTCGACGAGAATTACCGCTCGGTTTACGAAGAGGGCAAGAACCGCGTTCATCCCTTCGTGGTGCCCAAGCTGATGAACAATGCGGCCGCCAGCCACGTCTCGATGACCTACAACCTGCGCGGGCCGTCCTTCACCGTGGCCACCGCCTGCGCGTCGTCGAACCACGCGATGGGCCAGGCGTTCCAGCTGATCCGCACGGGGCTCAGCCGCGTGATCGTCACCGGCGGGTCGGAATCGATGCTGTGCTTCGGCGGCATCAAGGCCTGGGAAGGGCTGCGCGTGATGTCGAAGGACGCCTGCCGCCCGTTTTCGGCCAACCGCAACGGCATGGTCCAGGGCGAGGGCGCGGCGGTCTTCGTCTTCGAGGAGTACGAGCACGCCCGCGCGCGCGGGGCCGAGATCCTGGCCGAGGTGATCGGCTTCGCGATGACGTCGGACGCCTCGGATATCGTGATGCCCTCGCGCCAGGGCGCGGCACGGGCGATTTCCGGCGCGCTGCGCGATGCCGGGCTGAACCCGGGCGATGTCGATTATATCAACGCCCACGGCACCGGTACGGCCGCCAACGATAAGACCGAATGCGCCGCGGTCGCCGACGTGTTCGGCCCGCATGCCGACCGGCTGATGATCTCGTCCACCAAGTCGATGCATGGTCACCTGATCGGCGGCACCGGCGCGGTGGAACTCCTGGCCTGTATCATGGCGCTGAAGGACGGCGTGGTGGCGCCCACCATCGGCTACGAGGAACCCGACCCCGAATGCACGCTGGACGTGGTGCCCAACGTCGCGCGCGAGGCCCGGGTCAACGTGGCGCTGTCGAACGCCTTTGCCTTCGGCGGGCTGAACGCGGTGCTGGCGCTGCGCCGGGTCTGAGGGCGCCGATCGTTTCCATCGGAATGGCCGGCCTGCCGCCGCGCGCCGGGGTGCGACGCGCGGGGGCAGGGAATCCAGAGACCTATTCCGAGAACAGCGCCAGCACGCTGTCATAGGCCGCGGTGAAACCCGACAGCGACATGGTGATCTTGGCGGTCTGGTCCGGCGCCATCAGCGGCACGATGGTCACCGTCGCGGCCTTTCCGGCCTTGAATGCCGCGACGTCCTCGGCGCTCAGCGCGAAGCGGGCATAACAGGCCTGCGGGGTGCAGAACGAGAAGCGATAGCGCTTGGCCGCGCTGCTGTCCACGGCCAGCCGCAGGTCCTCGCTCAGCAGCGTTTCCAGCGGCGTGGCGATTTCGACGGCGGCCGCGCGCGGGGCGGCCGCGGGGGGCAGCGGCGCGATCGAGACCTGGCTGACCGGGTTGTCGTTGTCGTCGCGCAGCAATTGCTGCATGTTGCAGGATTCCCGATCCTCGGGCCCCTTGACGCAGACCACGCGCCAGTCGTTGAAGGTGTCCTTCACATAGGCCTGCGGCTGCGCCGGGGCGGCGGTTTCGGCCTCGCTCTCACCCATCGGCAGCCCGTCGATCTGGGCCGTATCGGCCACCGGCGGCGTCGCGCTGTCGGTTTGCGGGGCCGCGGGCGTCGCCGTGTCCTGGGCGAAGGCCGGTCCGCTCAGCGCGACCAGCGCCGCCAGCCCGAGGGGTTTGAGAAGTTCACGCATGGTGTGCCTGCCTTTTTCGCTGTTGCTCGGCGCCGATCTACCATGCCGGCGCGAAGCTGTCAGGGGGCAATCTCGGGGGCGGTGGCCGCACCCCGCGGCACCCAAGAAAAAAGGGCCGCAACGCAGCCCTTTTCCCAAGTTTTCTTGCTCCCTGTCGGACGGGCCGACCTTTTGATGGGCGGCAGGCTACGGGCTTTGTCTACAGCCGTCAACAGCCAATGAAACGGCCCCCAAAGCGGCCCATCGGCGCAGGAAAAAAGGCCGCATCACGAGGATGCGGCCAGTCCATCAGGGAGGAAGACCCGCCCGGGCCAGGGCCCGGTCAACGGGATGAATTCAGACTCGCACCAATTGGTTAAATAAGTATTGTCAGGTCAGGCCGATCGCGGGAGGAACGGAAAAGCGTGTCTCGACATATGTTTATCGGCGGCGGCGGGCCGGATTACGCAACGCCCCAGCAGCTGCGGCTCGATTATGCCAACCGCCACGGGCTGATCGCGGGCGCCACCGGCACCGGCAAGACCGTGACGCTGCAGATCATGGCCGAGGGCTTCTCGGCGGCGGGCGTCCCGGTCTTCCTGTCCGACGTCAAGGGTGACCTGTCGGGGCTGGCCGCCGCGGGCCGCGCCGATTTCAAGCTGCACGACGCATTCCAGTCGCGGGCCCGGAAAATCGGTTTCGCCGATTACGCCTATGCCGCCTTCCCGGTGACGTTCTGGGATCTGTTCGGCGAACAGGGCCACCCGGTGCGCACCACCGTGGCCGAGATGGGGCCGCTGCTGCTCTCGCGGCTCCTGGAACTCAACGAGGTGCAGGAGGGCGTGCTGAACATCGCCTTCCGGGTCTCGGACGACGAAGGCCTGCCGCTGCTCGACCTCGACGACTTGCGCGCGCTTCTCGCCTTCGTGGGCGAGAATGCGGGAACGCTGTCGCTCAGCTACGGCAATGTCGCGGCCAGTTCCGTGGGCGCGATCCAGCGCCGGCTGCTGGTGCTGGAAAACCAGGGCGGCGCACGGCTCTTCGGGGAACCCGCGCTGGAGTTGTCCGACCTGATGCAGGTCGACCCGGACGGCCGCGGGCGGATCAACATCCTGGCCGCCGATGCGCTGATGGGGGCGCCGCGGCTTTATGCGACCTTCCTGTTGTGGCTGCTGTCCGAACTGTTCGAGGAACTCCCCGAGGTGGGCGATCCCGACAAGCCCCGCCTCGTGTTCTTCTTCGACGAGGCGCACCTGCTGTTCGACGACGCGCCCAAGGCGCTGGTCGACAAGGTCGAACAGGTCGCCCGCCTGATCCGGTCCAAGGGGGTGGGGGTCTATTTCATCACCCAGAATCCCGACGACGTCCCCGAGGACATCCTCGGCCAACTCGGCAACCGCGTGCAGCACGCGCTGCGCGCGTTCACCGCGCGCGACCGCACGGCGCTGAAACGCGCCGCCGAAACCTATCGCGACAACCCCGCTTTCGACACCGCCACCGCGATCCGCGAGGTCGGCGTGGGCGAGGCGGTGACATCCTTCCTCGGGGACAAGGGCGTGCCCGGCATGGCCCAGCGCACGTTGATCCGCCCGCCGGCCTCGCAACTGGGGCCGCTCGACGCGGGGGCGCGGGCGCTGTTGATGGCCACATCGCCCATGGCCGGAAAATACGACCGCGCGATCGACCGCGACTCGGCGCACGAGATGCTCACCCGCCGCGCCGAGGCCGCCGCCCGGGCCGCCGAAGAGGCCGAGCAGCGCGAGGCCGAGGCGGAAGCGGCCGAACGCGAATATCGCAGCGCGCGGCGCTACTCGGGCAGCCGGTCCAGCACCGGCCGCCGCCGCGATAGCCCCGACAGCCTCGGCGCGGCGCTCGGCCAGGCGCTGATCAAGGAGCTGTCCGGCACCACCGGCAAACGCCTGGTGCGCGGTATCCTCGGCGGGCTGTTCAAGGGGCGCTGACCCCACGCCATCCGCCGCCCATCAAATTGCGCGCCTTCGGCGCAAGCCTTCTGGCACTTCGTGCGGTTTGGCGCCCGTGGCCGGCCGAACGCATTGCCCCCGGCTTTTCCTTGTCCAAATACTCCCGCCGGAGGCGGCGCGGCCCGCTAGGGCCGCGCCACGCCCAACGCCGGACAAGCGCGGCGCAGCCGCGCGCAGGCCGGGGGCGGGAGCGCCCCGCCCCCCTAAAGTGGCCGGATCTTCAGCCGGGTGATCCGGTTCGCCTGGCGCTGCAGCACCTCGAAGCGGAATCCGTGGAAGGAAAACACCTGCCCCTGGGTCGGGATCGACTGCGCTTCGTGGATCACCAGCCCCGCGATCGTGTTCGCCTCCTCGTCGGGCAGCGCCCAGTCCATCGCGCGGTTCAGGTCGCGGATCGTCATCGCCCCGTCGACCAGCACCGCGCCGTCCTCGGTGCGCCGCAGCGGGTGTTCCGCGTCGACGTCGAACTCGTCGGTGATCTCGCCCACGATCTCCTCCAGGATGTCCTCCAGCGTGATCAGCCCCCTCAGGGCGCCGTACTCGTCGACCACCAGCGCGAAATGGGTGTGTCGGCGCAGGAACTCTCGCATCTGGTCGTCCAGCGTCGTCGTCTCGGGCACGAAATAGGGCTTCATCGCCACGTCGAGCACGCGGAATTCCTTCAGCTTCTCGGCGCTGGCATCGGGGCCGCGCAGCAGCTTGTCCATCGCGCGCAGCAGGTCCTTGGCGTGGATCACGCCGACGATGTTCTCGGGGTCGCCGCGGAACAGCGGCAGCCGCGTATGCGCGCTTTCCAGGCATTGCGACAGGATCGTTTCGGGCGCCTCGTCCGCGTCGATCATCTCGATCTTGGAGCGGTGCAGCATGATCTCCTCGACCGTCCGCTCGCCCAGGTCCAGCGCGCCCAGGATGCGGTCGCGGTCTTCCTTCTCGACGATCCCCTCGGAATGGCCCAGCTGCAGCGCGCCCGCGATCTCCTCGCGCACCGCCAGGATCTGGCTGTCGGGATCGGTCTTGACCCCGAACAGCGCGAGGATCTGGCGCACCAGCGCGCGCACCGCCGAGACGACCGGCGAGAACACCATCACCACCACGCGGATCAGAGGCGACACCCGCGCGGCGGCGGTTTCGGCATTGGTGATCGCATAGGTCTTGGGCAGGACTTCCGCAAAGATCAGCACCAGCAGCGTCATCACCAGCGTGGCCAGCGCCACCCCGCTTTCGCCGAACAGCCGGGTGAACAGCGCGGTCGCCAGCGAGGCGGCCAGGATGTTCACCATGTTGTTGCCCAGCAGCACCGAGCCGATCAGCCGCTCGTTGTCCTCGGTGATCTTCAGCGCGGTCTCGGCCCCCTTGTCGCCGCGATCCGCGCGCGAGCGCAGCTTCCCGCGCGAGGCCGCGGTCAGCGCGGTTTCCGAGCCCGAGAAAAAGGCCGACAGCAACAAAAGCGCGACGATCGCGCCGATGGTCACGAAAAAGGCCGCGTCAAGCAGCGGGGCAGGGCTGTCCATCACTCTCTCTGGTTCTGCGTTCCGGCAAGGTTATGGGGGCGGCGGGCCGCCCGTTCAAGTCGCGTCGGTCTCGCGGGCCAGCGGGTGATGCTCCAGAACCAGCCTTTTCAGCCGTTCGTCCAGAACATGGGTATAGATCTCGGTCGTCGAGACATCCGCATGCCCCAAAAGCGTCTGGATCGAGCGCAGGTCCGCGCCGCCCGCCAGCAGGTGCGTGGCAAAGGCATGGCGCAACGTATGCGGCGTGACCTTGGCCGGATCGATGCCGCCGGCAACCGCGATCTCCTTGATCAGGGAATAGAACCGGTGCCGCGTCAGGTGGCCCAGCTTGCCGCGCGAGGGGAACAGGAACCGGCTGGGCGCCACGCCATTCGCGCGGGCGGCTTCCTCGGCGGCGTCGCGCTGCACCAGCCAGGCCGCCAGTGCCGCGCGCGCCGGCGGCGACAGCGGCACCATCCGTTCCTTGCCGCCCTTGCCCCGGATCAGCAGCATCCGCGGATCGCCCCGCGCCGCCGCCACCGGCAGCGAGACCAGCTCGCTCACCCGCATCCCCGTGGCATACAGCACCTGCACCAGGCAGGTGTTGCGCAGCGCTTCGCGCGGGCTGGCCTCGGCGGCGGCCAGCAGGCGGTCGACCTCCTCGTGGCTCAGGGTCTTCGGCAGGCGGCGCGCCTTGCCCGGCCCCTTGATCTGCAAGGCCGGGTTGTCGCCGCGCCAGCCCTCGTCATAGGCAAATCGGAACAGCTGCTTGATCGCCGACAGCCGCCGCGCCCGGGTCGACACCGCCAACCCCTCGGCCTCGCAGGCCACCAGGTAGGCGGTGATGTCGCGTTCGCGCACCGCCTCGAATCCCTGCCCGCGGGCGCCCAGCCAGTCGGCAAAGGCCTTCAGGTCGCGCGCATAGGCCAGCTGGGTGTTGGTCGCGGCGTCCTGCTCGGCGGCCTGCGCCTCCAGGAAGGTCGCGATCCAGCGCGCCGCGTCCCGGCTCATCCCCGCCGCTCCAGCAGCATCAGTTGCAGCGCGCTTTGCCGCGCGACCGATTCCAGCCCCACCTTGCGCAGCACGGCCAGGGCGCGGGTGACATCGCCGATATCGCCGCGCGCGCCATCGGTGATCAGGTCGATCGCGGCCAGGATCGCCTCGCCCAACCGCCCGTCGGCCAGCAGCCGAAGTTGCGCCGCGCCCGGATCGGCCCCCGGCCCGAACCCGTCGATCAGCGCCGCGCCCAGCGGATCGGGCGGCGACACCCCGTCCAGCTCGCCGGTGGCCAGCGCGATCAGGAATCCTTCCTCGGCACTGGCGGGCTGTCGGGCCTGCGCGATCGCCTCGTAGTCGTCGCCCAAAAGCCCGATCCGAAAGGCCAGCCGCGCCGCCTCTCCCTCCAGCTCCAACCGGGCCAGGCGCGTGCCGTAAAGCTGGGCGAACGGCACCTCCAGTTCGGCCGCCACCATCGCCGCCCAGGCCGGGCCAAGCGCACGCGCCACCGGCCCCGGCTTGCCCGCCAGCATCGCCACGTCGAACGCCTGCAGCGCGGCGACCCGGTCCCACAGCCCGCCCGAGGCCGCCGGTTTCCGCTCGGTCCAGATGCCCAGCAATTGGTTCGGCGGCAGCGCCCCGGTGCGCGCCAGCCGCTCCGCCGCCTCGATCCGCGCCTTCCAGCCCGCGTTCGACCGCAGGTCGGACCGCGCAAAGGCCAGCGGCAGCCGCGTGGTGGCCAACGGCTCGCCCACCGCTTCGCGCATGCGAAAGATCAGCGGGCTGGGCCGCGTCGGCGCGGGCAGGGGCGGGGCGCCCTCGGCTTGTTCCGGGTCCAGGAACCGCGCCAGCAACTCGTCGTCCTCGTCGCTGATGAAGCCCAGAGCGCGCGCCGTCTCCAGCGTCAGCGCCGCGGCATTCCAGTCGCCGCCGCGCGCCAGGCAGAACACCCGCGCCGGAAAGGTCGGCGCCACGTCGGGCGTGGCGCGCATCGCCGCGCAGGCGCGGTCCTCCTGCCCGGTCAAAAGCGAGATGTCGAACCAGCGGCGGAACAGTTCCGGGTCGGTCGGCCCCGCGCGTTCCACCAGCGCCTGCGCCTGGTCCAGCGCGCCCAGGTCCAGCAGCTTGTCCAGCCGCGCCAGCAACAGCACGCCGCGTTTGTCCGCCCGCGCGCCCTCCGGCGGGTCCAGTTCCGACAGCAACAGCGTGAACAGCAGCGCCTGGATCGCGGGCAGGGTGTCCACCCGCTCGGCGCGGATCGCCCGGGCGATCTCGGCCGGCCGGCCCGGCCCCCACAGGTCGCGCGGCAGCCCCGAAACCTGCGCCGGCAGCAACCCCACCGCATCCGCGCTGGTGCCCGTCAGGGGGGTGACCTCGATCGGCTCGGTGCGGGGCCCCGGGCTCAGCGCCGGCGGGGCCGCGCGCACCGCCGGCTGGGTCACCGAATCTGACAGCCAGTCGATCGCCGACAGCGGCTTTTCCGCCGCCGCCGGCCCCGCGATGGCGCCGCACGCCAGGGCCAGCCCGACCAGCGCCGGGCGCGGTCTAGTCCACATCGAGTGTCCGGCTTTCCTTCACCTCGGCCTGCTGGGGCGTCATGTCGCCCAGATAGGCAAAGCCCACCAGCCCGATGAACCCCACGATTACCAGAAAGATCAGTGCCTTGAGTAGCCGCACCATACTGCTCTGCCTTCCTTGTCCGTTCGCGCGTTTCCCGCTTTGATCCGATTATAACTGGCATTCGGGCCAAGTTCACGCCATTGAAGGGCCGAAATTCGCAACTTGGCGGGAGGTTGCCGGAGGTGGCGGCACGGCTGAAGAAAACCATCGCCCTGGTGGGGCTGATGGGCGCGGGCAAGACCGCCGTGGGCACCGCACTCGCGCGCAAGCTCGACGTGCCGTTCCGCGATTCGGATGCCGAGATCGTCAAGGCCGCGAACATGACCATCGCCGAGATTTTCGAACGCGACGGCGAGGCGTTCTTCCGCGAGAAGGAATCGCAGGTCATCGCCCGCCTTCTGGACGAGGAACCGGCGGTGCTGTCGACCGGCGGCGGGGCGTTCCTGTCGGCGGCGAACCGGGCCGCGATCTCGGCCCGGGGCGTGTCGGTCTGGCTCGATGCCGATCTCGACCTGTTGTGGAACCGCGTGCGGCACAAGACCACCCGCCCGCTGTTGCGCACCGACGATCCCCGCGGCACGCTCGCGCAGCTGTATCACGCGCGCAAACCGTTCTACGCGCTGGCCGATCTGGCTGTCCGGGCCGACCCGCGCTATTCGATCGAGGACATGGCCGACAGGGTGTGCGACGCGCTGCTGTCCCGGCCCGACGTGCTGGAGGTGGCGTGACCCAGGCTGTTGAAACCGTGCATGTGGCCCTGCCGGGCCGCGCCTATGACATCCGCATCGGCCCGGGCCTTCTGGCGCGCGCCGGCGCCGAGATCGGCCCGCTGCTCGCGCGCCCCCGCGTCGCGATCCTGACCGACGAAACCGTCGCCGCGCTGCACCTCGACGCGTTGCGCGCGGGCCTCGCCGCGTCCGGCATCGACGAGGCCCCCGCGCTCGCCCTTCCCCCCGGCGAGGCGACCAAGGGCTGGCCGCAATTCTCGCGCGCCGTGGAATGGCTGATCGAACAAAAGGTCGAACGCCGCGACATGGTGGTGGCACTCGGCGGGGGCGTGATCGGCGATCTCGCGGGGTTCGCCGCGGCGGTGCTGCGCCGCGGGGTGCGCTTCGTGCAGGTGCCCACCACGCTTCTGGCACAGGTCGACAGCTCGGTCGGCGGCAAGACCGGCATCAACTCCCCCCTCGGCAAGAACCTGATCGGCGCCTTCCACCAGCCCAGCCTGGTGCTGGCCGATACCGGCGTGCTGCAAACGCTGGCCCCGCGCGATTTCCTGGCCGGCTACGGCGAGGTGGTGAAATACGGCCTCCTGGGCGATGCCGCCTTCTTCGACTGGCTCGAGGCGAACGGCCCCGCGCTGGCCGCGGGCGACATGGCCGCGCGCATCCACGCCGTGCGCCGCTCCTGCGAGATGAAGGCCGCCATCGTCGAGCGTGACGAAACCGAACAGGGCGACCGCGCGCTTCTGAACCTCGGCCACACCTTCTGCCACGCGCTCGAGGCCGCGACCGGCTATTCCGACCGGCTCCTGCATGGCGAGGGCGTGGCCATCGGCTGCGCGCTGGCGTTCGAGCTGTCGGCCCGCATGGGCCTCTGTTCCCAGGAAGACCCCTCCCGCGTCCGCGCCCACCTCGCCGCGATGGGCATGAAGAAAGACCTCGCCGACATCCCCGGCGCGTTGCCCGAGGCCGACGCGCTGATCGACCTGATGGCGCAGGACAAGAAGGTGCAGGACGGGCGGGTGCGCTTCATCCTCGCCCGCGGCATCGGCCGGGCCTTCGTTACCTCCGACATCGACGCGGCCCTCTTGCGCAGCATGCTGGCCGACGCGCTCGCAACGCGCCGCCCCTGACCGGCAGGCGGCGGGCCATCGCCGCCCGATTCCGCGTCGATCTTCTTCTTGGCTCAAATACCCCGGGGGGTCGCGGGGGGCGGCGCCCCCCGCGCGGGTCGGCCCGGCGACAGCCGGGGCGAAACCCGAAACCACGCGGTCGGGCGTTGAAAAACCTCAGCCTGCGCCGCCCGGCAGCCCGCGGCGGCCCGGCAACTCGCCCATGATCTGGCGCCGCTCGGCGGGGCTCATCCGGGTCCACGCGGTGATCTCGTCGATCGACCGCAAACATCCCGTGCACAGCCGGCTTTTCGGGTCGACCACGCAGACCCGCGTGCAGGGGCTTTCGATGGCGCCCGCGACGCGGGAGGGGCGGTCTTCGCTCATGGCGCGTCCTTCAGATGGCGCAATCGGTCAAGGAACCCTTGCAGGATATAGCCCGCCGCCACGTGGTCAATCACTTCCGCGCGGCGCTTGCGCGAGGCGTCGGCCTCCAGCAGCGCGCGTTCGGCGGCCACCGTCGACAGGCGTTCGTCCCAGAACCCGATGGGCAGGTCGGTCAGCCGCGACAGGTTTCGGGCAAAGGCGCGGGTCGACTGGCAGCGCGGCCCCTCGGTCCCGTCCATGTTGCGCGGCAGGCCCAGCAGCAGGCCCGCCGCCGATCGCCCCCCGGCGATCTCCAGAACGCGCGCCGCGTCCTGCGTGAATTTCTTGCGGCGGATCGTCTCCAGCGGTGTCGCGACCGACCGGAACGCGTCCGACACCGCCACGCCCACGGTCTTTTCCCCGAAATCCAGCCCCACCAGCGCGCCGTGGCGGGGCAGGGCGGCGGCAAAGGTCTCGGGCGTGTCGAAGACGCTCACTCGGCGACGCCGGCGGCCTGGGCGGCCGCGCGCACGGTGTCCAGCGCCTCTGGATGCGGGCCGAAGACCTGTTGCGCCTCGGCCCAGATCGCACCGGCCTGCCCGGTATCGCCCAGGATGCCCAGCGCGCGGATCAGCTGTGCCCATTCCTCGGGGCTGCCGCCCTGGCGCGCCAGCCGGTCGGACAGGCCCGCGACCATGTTGCGGATCATCTCCTGGCGCTGTTCGGGCGTCATCTCGGCGGCGGCCTCCATGTCCTCGGCCGAGGGGCCGCGCAGGCCGGGGGCCGCGCCTTCGGGCAGGGGCGGCGGGGTATAGTCGTCATCGCCCGCATACCACGCCAGGTCCGCGATCTGGTTGCGCACGGGCTCCAGCCACGGATCGCCAGCCTCGGACACGCTCAGCAATTCGCGCCACACGCGAAAGGCGATGTCGGGACGGCCGGTCTGGATATGCATCAGCCCCCAGTAATACAGCGCCGTGCCGTTCCTCGGGTCGCGGTTCAGCGCGTTTTCCAGCACGCCCTCCGCCTCGGGCGAGACATAGCCGCCCGCGGCAAGTACCATCATGTCGGCCATGGTGGCGTAATCCTCGGCGGTGGCGCGACCGTCCTTCAGTTCGATGGCCTTCGACTGGGCGGCATAGGCGGCGTCGAAATTGCCCAGCGCGGCCTCGTTGCGGGCCAGCAGCAGGAAACCGCGCAGGTCGTCGCCGCGCTCGGCCACCACCGCGCGCAGCCGGTCGACCAGTTTCAGGTGCTCGGGGTCGGGGGGCGGCATCGGGATCGGCGGCGCCTCGGCCTCGGCCTGGGCCTGGCGCATCCGCTCGGCGCGGAACTCCGCCGCGTCGGCCAGGCGTGTCTTGAGGGGCTGGTCGGCAAAGCCCGGCGCACCGATCCGGCTGTAGATGGCCCAGGCCCCGCCCAGCAGCAGCGCCAGAACCAGCGTGCCGGTGACCAGGCTGACCGTGCGGGGGGCCTGGGTGCCGCCCGACTGGTCCTTCAGCTTGCGGTCGGCCTCCAGCACCCGGCGCGACACCTCGGTGCGGATGCGCCCGGCCTCTTCCTCGGTGATGACGCCGCGGGCCAGGTCCCTGTCCACCTCGCGCAGCTGCTCGCGATAGACGCGCAGGTCATAGGCCGCGGGCGGCTCGTCGCCGGACCGGCCGCGGATCAGCGTGACGGTCAACAGCGCCGCGATCACCGCGGCAAGCCCCAGGGCGACGAACGTGAATACCATGAGGTTCCACCCCTTTTTCTGCCTCACCCGCCGATCTATTACGGGCGGGCCGGAATCGGAAGGGCAAAGCGCCCGGCCGCCGCCCGCGCCGCCCCATGTCGCGTTCCTTCGATGGCATGCCGCTGGCGGGCAGGGGGCGGGGCCGGTCCCGGTGCATGAAGGGGCCGGCGAAAGCCCGTCAAACAAGGGGGTGCCTGTTGCCATGAAACGCTATTCCGCCTTCGCCGTCGCCCGCGAAGCGATGCGCTATCACGCCGGGTGGGAACGGGCCTGGACCTCTCCGGCGCCGAAATCTCACTATGATGTGATCGTGGTGGGCGCGGGCGGGCATGGGCTGGCGACCGCCTATTATCTCGGGAAACGCTTCGGCATCCGCAACGTGGCGGTGATCGAGAAGGGCTGGCTGGGTGGCGGCAACACGGGCCGCAACACCACGATCATCCGTTCGAACTACCTGCAGGACCCCTCGGCCGCGATCTACGAGAAATCGCGCAGCCTCTACGAGGACCTGTCCCAGGACCTGAACTACAACGTCATGTTCAGCCCCCGCGGCGTGCTGATGCTGGCCCAGACCGAACACGAGGTCCGCGGCTGGAAACGCACCGCGCATGCCAACGCCCTCCAGGGCATCCCGACCGAGTATATCGGGCCGCAGCGGGTCAAGGAACTCTGCCCGATCATGAACATCGACGGGCCGCGCTACCCGGTCCTCGGCGCGCTCTGGCAGCCCCGCGGCGGCACCGCGCGCCATGACGCGGTTGCCTGGGGCTATGCGCGGGCCTGTTCGGCCATGGGCATGGACATCCTCCAGCAAAGCGAGGTGACGGCGATCCGGCAAAAGGCAGGCCAGGTCACCGGCGTCGAGACCACCAAGGGCGCCATCACCTGCGGCAAGCTGGCGATCGTCGTGGCCGGCCATTCCGGCGTTCTGGCGGACATGGCCGGGTTCCGCCTGCCCATCGAATCCGTGGCGCTTCAGGCGATGGTTTCCGAACCGATTAAGCCCGTGATCGACGTCGTCGTCATGGCCAATACCGTCCACGGCTATCTCAGCCAGTCGGACAAGGGCGAACTGGTGATCGGCGGCGGCGCTGACGGGTTCAACAACTACACCCAGCGCGGCAGCTTCCACCATATCGAGGAAACCGTCCGCGCGCTGTGCGAGACCTTCCCGATCATCACCCGGCTGAAAATGCTGCGCCAGTGGGGCGGCATCGTCGACATGACCGGCGACCGCTCGCCGATCCTGTCGAAGACGCCCCTGGGCAATTGTTTCATCAATTGCGGCTGGGGCACCGGCGGGTTCAAGGCGATCCCCGGCTCGGGCTGGGCCATGGCCGAACTGGTGGCCAGGGGCGAACCCGGGCCACTGGCCGCGCCCTTCGGGCTCGACCGCTTCCGCGAGGGCCGCTTCATCGACGAAAGCGTGGCCGCGGGGGTGGCGCATTGACCGGGCCCGTCCTTCGCATCACGCCGCGCCGAAACCGGGCGGGTCGGGCGCCGACCGCCCTGGGCCGCACTGTCGCAGGCAGCCCCCGTGCGCGTTTGGTCGCCTTGACGCGGCCCCGGACGCCTCGCATAACGTGGCCCAAACGCAATTCGGAGAGCCGCCCATGTCCGACGACAAGTACGACGTCATCGTTCCTGAATCCGCCGCCAAGTGGATCGGCATCGTTGCCGGCCTTCTGGTGCCGATCTTCTTCGGCGTCGTGGGTGCGCAGATCTACGGCGGCGACGGCAACAAGACTGTCCAGGTCTACCCGCTGCCCGAAGAATAAGGGGGCGCAGGCCCGCGCCCTCTCCCGTCTGACCGATTTCCAGACCGAGGGGGCGCCATGCTTCTGTTGACCTGTCCCGTCTGCGGCGTGGCCGCGGACGAAACCGAACTGGCCCCGGGCGGCGAGGCGCACCTGACGCGCTTCGGCCCCGGCTCGGACGATGCCACGTTCGAATCCTACCTGTTCCACCGCAAGAACCCCAAGGGCGTGCATTTCGAACGCTGGCGCCACGCCCATGGCTGCGGCAAGTGGTTCCATGCCGCGCGCGACACCGTCACGCTGGAAGTGTTCGGAACCTATTCCGCGCAGGTTACCGAACCGCCCCGGGACATTCTCGACAGGATCGCCGCGAAACATCCCGGCTTCGAATGGGAGGGCGGCGCATGAGCTTTCGCCTCGATACCGGCGGCCGGCTGATCGACCGCGCCGCCCCCTGCCGCTTCACCTTCGACGGGGCCGAGCATGCCGGCTTTGCTGGCGACACGCTGGCCGCGGCCCTTCTGGCCAATGACCGCATGCTGGTCGGTCGGTCGTTCAAGTATCACCGCCCGCGCGGGCTGATCGCCTCGGGGGCCGAGGAGCCGAACGCGCTGGTGGGCCTTGGCACGGGCGGCCGGTTCGAACCGAACCAGCGCGCCACGATGACGGAACTTTTCGACGGGCTGGTGGCCGAAAGCCAGAATCGTTTCCCCTCGCTGGAGTTCGACATCGGCGCGCTGAACGCGCGGCTGGCCCGGTTCCTGCCCGCGGGCTTCTATTACAAGACCTTCCTCTGGCCGCGCGCCTTCTGGAAGCATGTCTATGAACCCGTCATCCGCCAGTCCGCGGGCCTGGGCCGCGCTCCGACCGAGGCCGACCCCGACACCTATGAACATTTCCACGCCCATGTGGATGTTCTGGTGGTCGGCGGTGGCGTCGCGGGCATCGAGGCCGCTTTGGTCGCGGGCCGGGCGGGCGCGCGCGTGCTGCTGGTCGAGCAGGCCGCCCATTGGGGCGGGCGCGCCCCCGTGGATGGCGGGCAGATCGACGGGCAGTCGCCCGAAGAATGGGTCAAGGACGCCCTGCAACATCTTGAAAAGATGGAAAACGTGACGCTGCGCCTGCGCTGTCAGGCCGCCGGTGTCTATGACCATGGCTATGTGCTGGCCCATGAACGGCTGACCGACCACGCCCCCGATGCGCCCGGGCCCCGCCATCGGCTGTGGAAGATCCGGGCGAAACAGATCGTCACCGCCACGGGGGCCATCGAACGTCCGCTGGCCTTCCCCGGCAATGACGTTCCCGGCGTGATGCTGGCCTCGGCGGTGCGCGATTACGTGGTGAACTGGGCCGTCGCGCCCGGTGGGCGCACGGTGATCGTCACGAACAACGACGACGCCTATCGCACCGCGCTGACGCTTCTGGACGCGGGGCTGACGGTGCCCGCCATCGTCGACGCCCGCGACACCGCCGACGGTCCCTTGCCCCAGGCCGTGCGGGCGCGCGGTGTGCCGGTGCGGACGGGCATGGCCGTGGTCAAGGTCAAGGGCGGCAAGCGCGTGACCGGCGTCGGCATCGGCCCGGTGAACGGGCTGGCCATGCCGTCCGAGATCATCGCCTGCGACGCGGTCGCCATGTCGGGGGGCTGGTCGCCGGTGGTGCACCTTTGGTCCCATTGCGGCGGCAAGCTGACCTGGGACGAGCGGTTCGGCATGTTCCGTCCCGACCCCGACCGGGCACCGACCGGGGCGGACGGTCGCCCCTTCGTCGTTCCCGCGGGCGCGGCTTCGGGCGCGCTGCGGTCCGGGGAGTGTCTGAACGATGCCGGACGGGCCGGGGCTACGGCGGCGCAGGCGGTCGGGTTCAAGGCCGAGATCCGCGAAAAAGTCATATCGGATTCATATGAGAATCATATGGAATTCATATGGGTCATGCCGCGCCGGGCCGAGCCTGCTGCGCGGATGAAAATGTTCCTCGATTACCAGAACGACGTAAAGGTTTCGGACGTCCAGCTGGCGGCGCGCGAGGGGTATGAAAGCGTCGAGCACACCAAGCGCTATACCACGCTGGGCATGGCGACCGATCAGGGCAAGCTTAGCAACATCAATGGCTTGGCGATCCTTGCTGATGCATTGGGCGAGGCGATCCCGCAGGTCGGTACCACCACTTTCCGCCCGCCCTACACGCCCCTGACCCTTGGCGCGATCGCCGGCGAGGCGCGTGGAAAGACCTTCCAACCCCTGCGCCGAACGCCCATCCACGCCTGGCACGTCGAAAACGGCGCCCGTTTCGAACCCGTCGCTCAATGGCACCGCCCCTACTGCTATCCGCGCAAGGGCGAGACGGTGGCCGACGCGGTTGGGCGGAAGGTGAAAAATACACGTGAAAACGTGGGGTTGCTGGACGCTTCTACATTGGGCAAGCTGCTGGTCAAGGGGCCGGATGCGGGGAAATTCCTCGATCTCGTCTACACCAACATGATGTCCACGCTGAAACCCGGCCGCTGCCGGTACGGCCTGATGTGTTCCGAAAACGGTTTCCTCATGGACGACGGCGTCGTCGCCCGCCTGACCGACGACAGCTTCCTGTGTCACACCACCTCGGGCGGTGCGGATCACATTCACCAGCACCTGGAGGAATGGCTTCAGACCGAGTGGTGGGACCTCAAGGTGCACGTGGTCAACCTGACCGAACAATATGCCCAGGTCGCCGTGGTTGGCCCCAAGGCACGGACATTGCTCGAGAAACTGGGGGGCGATATCGACCTGTCCAAGGACGCGTTGCCCTTCATGGGCTGGGCCGAAGGCACGCTGGGCGGCATCCCGGTTCGGGTCTACCGCATTTCTTTCTCTGGCGAACTCAGCTTCGAGGTTGCCGTGCCGGCGGGCCGAGGCCGCGAACTCTGGGATGCGTGCCTGGCCGCCGGCGCCGATCTGGGCGTGATGCCCTACGGCACCGAGGCGCTTCACGTCATGCGCGCCGAAAAGGGGTTCATCATGATCGGGGACGAGACCGATGGAACCGTGATTCCGCAGGACCTTGGCCTTGATTGGGCGGTGTCGAAGAAGAAGGACGATTTCATCGGCAAGCGCGCACAGGAACGTTCTCACATGACCGATCCCGACCGCTGGAAACTGGTCGGCCTGTCGACGCTGGACGGTTCGGTCCTGCCCGATGGCGCCTACGCGGTGGCCGGGGGCAAGAACGCCAACGGCCAGCGCAACGTGCAGGGGCGGGTGACGTCGACCTATCATTCGCCGACGCTGGGGCGCGGGATCGCGATGGGGCTGGTAAAGAGCGGACCCGAACGGATGGGCGAGGTGATCGAGTTCGCGCGCACCGACGGCACCACGGTCAAGGCGCGCATCGTCAGCCCCGTGTTCTACGACCCGGAAGGGGAGAAGCAGAATGTCTGACGCAGTCACCGCACTGGCCGGTGCCCGGTTCGACGGGATCGCCACCATCGAGGAAGCGCCGGTTCAGGGCATGGTCACGCTGCGCGCGGACCTCACTGCCCGCAAGGTCGGGACCGCGGTCAAGACCGTGGCGGGGGGTCCTGTGCCCGGGCCGCTTGGCTGGTTCAATGCAGAGGGGCGCGGCGCGGCCTGGATGTCGCCCGACGAGCTGTTGTTGTTCGTGCCCCATGGGCAGGCCGCGGTCGCTGTTGCCGCGCTGGAGGCGGCGCTGAAAGGGTTGCACGCCACCGCCGCAGACGTGTCGGACGCCCGCGCCGTCTTTCGCGTCTCGGGGCCGCAGGCGCGCGAGGTTTTGGCCAAGCTGACGCCCGCAGACATGGCGCCGGATGCGTTTCCGCCGGGCATGTTCCGCCGCACGCGGCTGGCCCAGGTGCCGGTGGCGATCGGGGCGGGGGAGGACGGCTTTACGCTGGTCTGTTTCCGCTCGGTGGCGGGGTATGTCTTCGACCTTCTGGCCGGGGCGGCGGCGCCCGGCTCGGCGGTGGGCTATTTCCCCGACGGGGCTTGACCTTCCCCCCGAAGCGCCTCCATCTAGGGCAAAGTGACGCAGATCATTAACCAAAAGGGGGGCCCCATGGCTTTCGAACTTCCCGACCTTCCCTATGCCCATGACGCGCTTGCCGACCTGGGCATGTCGAAGGAGACGATGGAGTATCACCACGACCTGCACCACAAGGCCTATGTCGACAACGGCAACAAGCTGATCGCGGGGACCGAGTGGGAAGGAAAGCCCGTCGAGGACATCGTCAAGGGCACCTACCAGAAGGGCGCCGTTGCCCAGAACGGCATCTTCAACAATGCCTCGCAGCATTGGAATCACTGCCAGTTCTGGGAGATGATGGGGCCGGGCAAATCGGCCATGCCCTCTGAACTGGAGGCACGCATCAAGGACGCCTTCGGGTCGGTCGAGAAGTTCAAGGAAGAGTTCTCGGCGGCCGGTGCAGGACAGTTCGGGTCGGGCTGGTGCTGGCTGGTGGTCGATACCGACGGCACGCTGAAGGTCACCAAGACCGAGAACGGCGTCAACCCGCTGTGCTTTGACCAGAAAGCGCTGTTGGGCTGCGACGTGTGGGAACATTCGTACTACATCGACTTCCGCAACAAGCGCCCGGCGTATCTGACGAACTTCCTCGACCACCTGGTGAACTGGGAAAACGTGGCCGAGCGTCTGTCGAACGCCTAAGCTGCGCGTCATCACGGATCGGCGGCCGTCCCTTGGGGCGGCCGTTTCGTTTTTCCCGGGGCGGTCGCGCGCGGTTCCGCCTCGGCGCGTCCTGCGTTATGCTGGCGAAAAAAAAATGAGATCGGGCAGACATGCGACTTTCGGTAATCCTCCTGCGCCTTGCGCTGGCTACGCTGGTGTCGCCGGTCGGACTGTGCCCGGCGGTGGCCGAGGGGCTGACGGCGCTCGCCCGGCCGGACATGGCACATTCGGCGGTGGCCGAGGACGGGCCGGGGCTGAGGATCACGCTGGCGCTGTCGCAGCCCGTGCCCTATCGGGTCTACACGCTGGACACGCCGCCGCGGCTGGTCGCCGATTTCCGCGAGGTCGATTGGCGCGGTGCCGATCCTGCGGCGTTGATCTCCACGGGCAAGGTTCGCGGCGCGAGGGCCGGGGCGGTACGGCCCGGCTGGTCGCGGCTGGTTCTGGAACTGGCCGGTCCCTTTACCATCGAAACCGCCGAGATGCCGCGCGATCCGGTCACGGGGGTGGCACGCCTGGCGGTGGTGCTTGGGCCAGCCGACCCGGGCGAATTCGCCGCGGCGAGCCGTCCGCCCGAGGCCGCGCTGTGGGGTCTGCCGCCGGCCGAGGTTCTGGTCCCGCCGCGGCCCCGGCAGGATGGCACCCGGCCACTGCGCGTCGTGATCGACCCGGGCCATGGCGGCATCGACCCGGGCGCCGAGCGCGAAGGGCTGCGCGAGGCCGACCTGATGCTGACCTTGGCCCGCGAACTGGCCGAGGCGCTGACGCGGGCCGGGCACGACCCTGTCCTGACCCGAGACGGCGACCATTTCGTGCCGCTGGAAACCCGGATCGACATCGCGCGCGCCGCACAGGCGGACGTCTTCCTGTCGCTGCATGCCGACGCGCTGGCCGATGGGCATGCCACGGGGGCGACCGTTTACACCCTGTCGGAAACTGCGTCCGACGAGGCCTCGGCGCTGTTGGCCGAACGCCACGACCGGGACGCGCTGCTGGCGGGGGTCGACCTGACCGACAAGGACGACGAGATCGCGACCGTGCTGATGGACCTCGCCCGCACCGAGACCGCGCCGCGGTCGGACCGGCTGGCCGAGGCGATCGTCGCGGGTCTGCGCGCAAATGTCGGCCGCCTGCACAAGCGGCCGCGGCTGTCGGCGGCGTTCTCGGTGCTGAAATCGCCCGACATCCCCTCGGTGCTGGTTGAACTGGGGTTCCTGTCATCGGAAACCGACCGCGCGAACCTGGTGTCGCCCGCGTGGCGGGCCCGGGCGATCGCAGGCATTGCGGGCGCGTTGGATGCCTGGGCGGCCGAGGACGCCGCGCAGGCGGACTTGCTGCGCCGCTAGGGGGGATGGCGCGACCTCCCGGCGATGTGACCGTTGGCATGGCGTCAAACGGCGCGGCCCGCGGCCTTCGTTTTTGACCCGGCGCGGGTCGGCGCGTATACAGGGCAATGCGAACGGCAAGGGTAGGGACAGCGTGATCCGGTTCATCCTAAATGCGTTCGGGGTGGTGTATACCTTCATCACCCTGGGCCTTATCGGCACCGCGATGATGATCGGCGCGATCTTCTGGATGTATGCCCGCGATCTGCCCGACCACGAGGACCTGGCCAGCTACCAGCCCAAGACGATCAGCCGGATCTATTCCGGCGAGGGTCGCCTGATCGACGAATTCGCCGATGAACGCCGTCTGTTCGCCTCGGCCGAGGAAATCCCCGACCTTGTGAAACAGGCCTTCATCTCGGCCGAGGACAAGAATTTCTACACGCACAAGGGGTATGACGCGCGCGGGATCGTGGCGGCCATCGTCGAGGCGGTGCAAAGCCGGGGCGAGACGCTGAGGGGCGCCTCGACCATCACCCAGCAGGTGATGAAGAACTTCCTCCTGGGCGGGGAACGCACGGGCGAGCGCAAGATCAAGGAACTGATCCTCGCCACCCGGATCGAGAAGACGCTGAGCAAGGACAAGATCCTTGAACTCTATCTCAACGAGATCTTCCTGGGGCAGAATTCCTATGGCGTGGCGGCCGCCGCGCAGACCTATTTCAACAAGACGCTGGCCCAGCTGGAACCGCAGGAGGCGGCCTATCTGGCCGCGCTGCCCAAGGCGCCGTCGACGTACCATCCGGTCCGCGCCAGGGATCGCGCGATCGAGCGGCGCGACTATGTGCTGCGCGAGATGTTCGACAATGGCTACCTGGATCAGGCCGCCTACGAGGCGGCCAAGGCCGCGCCTTTGAAAACGGTGCAGAATGGCGATTACCCGCCGTTCTCGGTCAGCCTGCCGCCGCGCGATTATTTCACCGACGAGATCCGCCGCCAGCTGTCCGAGGATTTCGGCGAGGGCGAGTTCTTCGGCGGCGGCCTGACGATCCGTGCGACCATCGACCCCGAGATGCAGGTCGAGGCCGCCAAGGCCCTGCGCCGCGCGTTGGAGGATTTCGACCGCGGGCAGGGCGTGTGGCGCGGCACTGGCAAGAGGATCGATCCGGCCACGCTGGGCGACGAGGCCGCCTGGCGCGAGGCGCTGTCCGCCGTCGATGTGGCCCGCGACATCGATCTGGAAACGCCCTGGCTGCCGGCCGTGGTGCTGGGTGTCGAGGATCAGCGCCTGGTGATCGGGGTCGAGGGCGTGGAGGGCACACAGGAGGTGCCGCGAACGGATACCTCGTGGTTCAAGGGTGACCTGTTCCAGAATTTCGAGCCAGGCGACGTCGTCCATGTGCGCCGGATGGTGTCGGATGATGATGGCAGTTTCATCCGCTGGACCCTGCGCCAGGTGCCCGAGGTGCAGGGCGGGTTCGTTGCGATGGACGTCAATACCGGCCGCGTGCTGGCGATGCAGGGCGGGTTTTCCTACCAGCACTCGGTGTTCAACCGCGCCACGCAGGCCACGCGCCAGCCCGGCTCGTCCTTCAAGCCCTTCGTATACGCCGCGGCGCTGGACAGCGGGTTCACGCCGGCCACGATCATCATCGACGCGCCGATCGAGGTGGATACGGGCGGCGGTGTCTGGCGGCCCAAGAACGCCTCGAACCGGTTCTATGGGCCCGCGCCGCTCCGCACCGGGATCGAGCGGTCGCGCAACCTGATGACCGTGCGGCTGGCCAAGGAAATCGGGATGGAAACCGTGGCCGGCTATGCCGAACGCTTCGGTGTTTACGACCGGCTGGAACCGTTCCTGGCTAATGCGCTTGGCAGCCAGGAGACCACGCTTTACCGGATGGTGGCGGCTTACGCGATGTTCGCCAATGGCGGCGAACGGGTCGAGCCGACGCTGGTCGACCGGGTGCAGGACCGGTGGGGCACGACGGTTTATCGGCACGACACGCGCGATTGTGTCGATTGCGGCGACCCGAACCTGCCGCCCGGCGTCGCGCCCACCATCGTGTCGGACCGCGAAAGGGTGATGAACGCGATCACCGCCTATCAGCTGACCTCGATGATGCGCGGCGTGGTCGAACGCGGCACCGCGGCGGGACGTATCAATCTCGGTGTGCCGACCGCGGGCAAGACTGGCACCACGAACGACGCGCGCGACGTCTGGTTCGTCGGTTTTACCTCGAACATCGTTGCGGGCTGCTACATGGGCTATGACCGGCCGCGATCTCTGGGCGCGCGGGCGGCGGGCGGCACGCTGTGCGCGCCGGTGTTCAACGAGTTCATGCAGAAGGCCACTGCGAAATACGGCGGCGGGCCGTTCAAGGTGCCGCCGGGCGGGCGTTTCATCAAGATCGACCGCTATTCCGGTGCGCGCCTTCCCGATGACGCGCAGGGCGAACACGTCGTGGCCGAGTATTTCCGCCTGGGAGAGGAACCGATCTTCGGGCTGGGCGCGCTGGTCGATGGCGGGTTCGCGATGGGGTCCGACCTGCCGCTGTTCGGCCGCGGCGAGGGGGAACCGGACCCTGCCGCGCCCGCGCAGGAGGTGACGACCTCGACCGGCCGCAAGGCGGTTGTAGGCCCCAAGGCCAATTTCGGAACGCTGTCCTCGGGCGGGCTCTACTAGCGCGGTGCTCGGCTCACGGCTTGCCCGTCCTTGCAGGGCGGGCTATCACCCCCACCTGATACCGTCGGACGACAGCTTGAAAAGGGCACTGGCTCCATGCGTGCAGAGGCGCAGAACACCGTCGAGGACATTCGCAAGTCGCTGAAGCTTCTGGCACAGCGGATGGACTGGGACACGGCCGAGCACCGGCTGGAAGAGTTCAACGCGATGACCGAGGATCCCGACCTGTGGAACGATCCCGAGCGCGCGCAGAAACTGATGCGCGAGCGCCAGGCGCTGGTCGATGCGATCGACACCTACAAGGCCATCCGCCGCGATCTGGACGACAATATCGAACTGATCGAACTGGGCGAGATGGAGGGCGACAAGGAGGTCGTGACCGAGGCCGAGGCGGCGCTGAAGGCGCTGAAGGAGAAGGCCGCACAGAAAGAGCTCGAGGCGCTGCTGGACGGCGAGGCGGATGCCAACGATACCTTCCTCGAGATCAACGCGGGCGCGGGCGGCACCGAAAGCTGCGACTGGGCCAGCATGCTGGCGCGGATGTATGTCCGCTGGGCCGAAAAGCACGGCTACAAGGTCGAGCTGCAATCGGAAAGCGCGGGGGAAGAGGCCGGGATCAAGTCGGCGACCTACAAGATTACCGGGCACAATGCCTATGGCTGGTTGAAATCGGAATCGGGTGTGCACCGGCTGGTGCGCATCTCGCCCTACGATTCCGCGGCGCGGCGGCATACCTCGTTCAGCTCGGTCTGGGTCTACCCGGTGGTCGACGACAATATCGAGATAGAGGTGAACCCGTCCGACATCCGGGTGGACACCTACCGTTCGTCCGGGGCCGGGGGGCAGCACGTCAACACCACCGACTCCGCCGTACGGATCACCCATATTCCCACCGGGATCGTCGTGACGAGTTCCGAGAAATCCCAGCACCAGAACCGCGACATCGCCATGAAGGCGCTGAAGTCGCGTCTGTACCAGCTGGAACTGGACCGCCGGAACGCCGAGATCACCGCCCAGCACGAGGCCAAGGGCGAGGCCGGCTGGGGCAACCAGATCCGGTCTTACGTGCTGCAGCCCTATCAGATGGTCAAGGACCTGCGCACCGGGGTGGAAACCTCGGACACATCGGGCGTTCTGGATGGCGATCTGGACCAGTTCATGGCGGCGACGCTGGCGCTTGACGTGGCCGGCAAGAGCCGGGCCGAGGCGCAGGCCGACGAATAGGACGTGATCCGCCGCCTCGGCGCGGACAGTCCTGGCGCGCGTGTCGGGATCGTTTCCGGATAACTGCGGTTCATTCCCTGAATTCGCCGCATTTCCACCCTAGTTTGGCCCTGTTCCGGTCGTGTTCGGGACAGGTTTCGATCAGGCATTCTTCGATGTCTTTCCGAGTGGTGGGGTAGCAAGTGAATTTCAGCAAATCATTCAGGCGGCTTAGCCTGAACGAAGCCGGTGCCGTGAGCGTCGAATGGGTGATGCTTACGGCACTGGTGTCCAGCCTGTGCCTGGGTATCATTCCACTGCTACGGGGCGGCAGCGGCCACGTCGCGGACGAGATCGCCGGTGTGTTGGAGGCGGGCGAGGTCCAACCGCTCTCGCCACCAATCGACTGAGCGCGGGGGCGTAAGGCCAGCGGGCAAGCCGAGGCCATCGGGACATGGATGACGGGATCGATGGGCTATCGCGGCACGGGTCGGTCTTATATGAACTCCTGTCCCACCAGCGACAGGACTCCCGGTTATTGCACGACCCGACATCCCCGTATCAGGGGCGAGGACATGTTGCGGTTTTCCGGTTCGTTTCGGCCGTCCGCAAACGCAAGCACTGGACGTGCGGAGGCCCCGGCCGCTTCCGGCGCGGGGCCCCCGTCTCCCCCTCCCTGGAGAACTCAGCCCTTGGTGGCGGTGTTTTCGGCCGGTTTCTGGCCAGGATTGCCGTCGCCAAGGACATGCGGCGGCTTGGCGCCCGGAATGGGCGCGCCGCGCTTGCCGGTGTTCAGCGGATCGTCCTGACGTTGGACCGACCCTTCGAAATGGGCGCCGCTTTCGATCGCGATGGTCTTGTGGATGATGTCGCCTTCGACCCGCGCGGTCGAGGTCAGGCGCACCTTGAGGCCGCGCACCTTGCCGATCACCCGACCGTTGATCACGACGTCATCGGCCATCACCTCGCCGCGGACGGTGGCGTTTTCGCCAACGGTCAGCAGGTGGGCCTGGATGTCGCCGTCGATCGTGCCTTCGATCTGGATGTCGCCGGTGGTCTTGAGATTGCCCGTCACGACAAGGTCGGAGGACAACATGGAGGCCGGGGGCTTGGCCTTGGGCGCAGTCGGGATCGGGCTGTCGCCGCCGGGCCGGGGAATCCCTGCCTCGGCCGCCTTGCCCTTCTCCGGTTCGCCGGCCTTGGGGCCCGGCTCGTTGATCCTGCTTTTAGAAAACATCTCTGGCTGCCTTGATGTAGGTCATGGGGTTCACGGGTTTCCCGTCGACGCGCACCTCGTAGTGGAGGTGGGTGCCGGTCGACCGTCCGGAGTTCCCCATATCACCTATCCGGTCTCCGCGCGAGACCCTTTGGCCCTCTTTCACATGCAGCCTGGCCATGTGGCCGTAGCGGGTCTCAAGGCCGAACTCGTGGCGGATCTTGACCATTCGGCCATAACCCGACACCCAGCCCGCCTTGGTCACGATGCCGTCCGCGGTGGCGTAGATCGGCGTGCCGTAGGCAGACGCGAAATCCGCGCCTTCATGCATGCGCATGCCCCCGGAGGTGGGGTGGCGGCGCATTCCGAACGGGCTGGTGAAGCGATAGGCCGATTTCAACGGCTGCGCGAAAGGCAGCTTTTCGGCGGCGATGCGGTACAGGTTTAATTCGTCCAGACGCCCCATCAGCGCGCTGGCGCGCAGCTCATCGGGATCGGGCATCGCGTCGTCGCCCTTGGATGACATGGACAGTGGGGTCAGCGGCCCGCCGATGCCGGAATAGCCCTGGCGCACGCGCTCGATCAACTGATCGGTGGACAGCCCGGCCGCCTGGAACATCTTGTCCAGAGGCGCGACCGAAACGGTCAGCGCCTCTTCGAGCGAGGCGAAAATCTGGTCGTTACGCTCGGCGGTCAGCTCCTGTTCGTAGGCCAGCGCCTCGGCCAGATCGAAGGCGGCGGCGGCATTGGCGGCCACGGTGTCGCGCTCGATCGCGGTTTCTTCCAGCGCAGCGGTCAGGAAGGCCAGAGTGTCCTGGACGTCGGCCGCGCGCGGTCCTTCGGCGACCGGCCGGCCGTCCGCCGTGCCGTCACGCTCGGCCGCCAGCTCGCGCGTGCGGGCGCGCGCGGCGTCGCGTTCGGCCATGGTCTTGCGCAAGGTCTGGCGCAGGACGTCCATCCCGGTTTCCAGCTCGCGACGGCGTTCTTCCGATGCCAAAAGCTCCGACTGCATGCGCGACACCTCGTCCAGTGCCAGTTCGAAGCGCTTGCGTGCGGCGTTCGCTTCGTCGGCGGTGGCATCGCGTTCGGCGGCCAGCGCATTCAGACGGTCGTCATAAAGCGCCTGTTCGCGCTTGGTCTGATCGCGCAACGTGTCGGCGCCCACCTGGTCCATCAGCACGATCGCGGTCGACAGCATCGCCCATGCCACAACCGTGGCGCCGCCGGCGAGGCCAAGCGCCTGGGCGCTTGGCGACAGCCGCACAAAGCGTGTGCTGTGATCCGTGCGCAGAAACAGTCTCTGTTCGGGAAGAAAGCGCTCAAGCGCCATGTCGATGCGGTGGAACAATCGCCTCGTCAATGCCTTCGCCTCGTCTGCCCTTGTTGTCGGTCAGCTACGCCGCGCGGGAGTCTGACGCTCCCGTGACTAGCCAGCGCATGCTGTCGTCGCAAGTTTTTTAAGCCTTTTTACATATTTCCGGCGCGCGGACCCGCTAAATCGGGCAAGATTCCGCCGATTCCCGCGCAACGGTTGCAATCGGGCACCGGTTTCGCCCGTGGGGTGAGGGGTGTCCGCCGGCGGCGGCGAGCGCCGGGTGTGCGCGCTCAGAGCGCGCGCACCGCGTCGAGTACCTCTTCGGCATGGCCAGGGACCTTGACCTTGCGCCAGACCCGCGCGACCTGGCCCGTGCCGTCGATCAGGAAGGTAGACCGCTCGATCCCCATGTATTTCTTGCCATACATGGATTTCTCGACCCAGGTGCCGAAGCGTTCGCAGACATCGCCGTTCTCGTCCGATAGCAACGGCACCGTCAATTCATGCTTGCAGCGGAACTTGCCGTGCTTGGCGACGCTGTCCTTGGAGATGCCGAAGGCCTTGGCGCCCGCGGCTTCGAACTCGGACAAGAGGCCGGAAAAGGCGATGGCTTCCTTCGTGCAGCCCGACGTGTCATCCTTGGGGTAGAAATACAGAACCACGGGGGCGGGGCGAAGTGCCGAGAGGGTGACGTCATCGCCGCCGTCCTGGGGCAAGGTGAAATCGGGCGCGGTCTGGCCGGTATCGATCATGGGTCCTGGTATCCTTCGGGTTGGCAGGAACGCGCCAAGGGTGTAGCGCGACGCGGCACAGAATAGGCGGCGTGCGCGGGCAGGCAAGCGGGGACCCACCGCGGCGCCACGTTGCGCGGGGCCGCGGGGGCGGGCCGTCGGGATGAACGACAGGACGACAGGACCGGAAAGCCAGAACCTGGGGACCGAGCCGCACCAGCGGTTCGGGCTGTGGCTGTTGCTGAGCCTGGGCATGCTGGTCGGGTTGGCGGGCCTGGCGGGGCTGGCACTGACAGGACGGATGGTGGCGATGCCCGGCTGGGCGATCGAGCGGGTCGAGGCGCGGCTGAACAGTGCGTTCGCCCCGGTCGAGGTACGCATCGGCGGTATGGACGTGCTGGTGTCGCGCGACAGCTTGCCCGCGATCCACTTTACCGATGTCGTTGTGCTGGACGCAGCCGGCCGCGACATCGCCGCGCTGCCCGAGATCGGCGCGACGCTGTCGGGGCGTGGGCTGCTGTCCGGGCGGATCGACGTCACCCACCTGGCGCTGAGCGGGGCGGAGCTGACGCTCAGGCGCGCGCCCGACGGGCGGCTGGACCTGGCGTTGGGGGGCACCGGGGCGCCGGTCAGCGCGGCGGGCAGCCTGGGCGAGGTGCTGGACGAGATAGACCGCGCCCTCTCGTCGCCGGGCCTGGCCGCGATCCGTGGGGTCAGCATCGAGGGGCTGGGTCTGATCTTCGAAGACGCGCGGGCGGGCCGGACCTGGAATGTCGAGAACGGGCTGATGACGCTGGACCAGACCGAGGCCGAGGTTGCGGTGCGGGCGTTCTTCTCGCTGCGAGGGGCGGGCGAGGTGCCGGCGGAACTGGCCTTCGATTTCACCTCGCTCAAGGGCAGCCCGGCGGCGCGTTTCGCGGCGAACTTCTCGGACGTGGCATCCGCCGATATCGCGACCCAGTCGCCCGCGCTGGCCGCGCTGGCGCTGATCGATGCGCCGATCGCGGGGGCGATCCGTACCGAGGTCGACGCGGCCGGCACGCTGGGCCCTTTGAGCGCCGCGCTGGAAATCGGCGCGGGGGTTCTGCGCCCGGCGGGGGGCGCACCGCCGATCGGCTTTGCCGCGGGCAAGTCCTATTTCACCTACGATCCCGAGGCGCGGAGGCTGAATTTCGACCAGATCGCGCTGGATACCGCTGTCCTGCGGATGACGGCCGAAGGCCACGCCTATCTGCGCGACATGGAGGGCGGCTGGCCCGAGACGCTGATCGGGCAACTGGCCTTTCGCGAGGTCGCGCTTGACCCCGAGGGCGTGTTCGAGGCGCCGGCGGTGTTCAACGGGGGGGCGCTGGACCTGAAGCTGCGGCTTGACCCGCTCACCGCGACGCTGGGCCAGGTCGTGCTGCTGGACGGGGGGCGCAGCTATCGTGGCCGCGGGGTGGTGCGCGCGCTGCCCGAGGGGTGGGACGTGTCGGTCGATGCCGAGATCCCCGAGATCAGCGACAAGCGTCTGCTTGCGTTATGGCCGCTGAGCGTGGCGGGGAAGACCCGGGCATGGTTCGCCGAGAACGTCCTGACGAGCGAGCTTTACGACGTGCGTGCCGCACTGCGCCGCTCGCCAGACGGCCCGCCGCGGATTTCGCTGACCCATGCGTTCCGCGATGCCGAGGTGCGGGTTCTCAAGTCCTTTCCCGCGATCCGCGATGGCCGCGGCTATTCCACCATCGAAGGCCGCACCTATACCCTTTCGGTCGAGGGCGGGATGATGCCGGTGCCGGGTGCCGGGGCGGTCGATGTCACCGGTTCGACCCTGCAGGTCGCCGACGTCACCGAGAAACCCGCCAGGGCGCGGATCGTCCTGCGCACCCGCAGCACGATCGCGTCGGCGTTGGCGCTGATCGACTTGCCGCCCCTCGGGGTCACGTCGGCGGCGGGGCTTGACCCCGGCCTTGCCGAGGGCACCGCGACGCTGGAAACGCATCTTTCGCTGCCGCTACGCAAGGGTATCGAACTGGGGGATGTGGTCTACCGGGTGACGGGCGACCTGACCGGCGTGGTCTCGGAAAGGCTGGTGCCCGGGCGGCGGTTCGAGGCCGAGCGCCTGAGGCTTGGCGCCGCTGCGGATGCGGTGACGATCTCCGGTGCGGCGCGGCTGGACGGCGTCCCGCTGCGCGGCGCGTGGACGATGGTACCTGGCCAGGCGGGGGCCGGACGCAGCAGGGTGGAGGGCACGCTGGAGCTGTCTCAGGCGTTGAACGCGCAGTTCGGCATCGGTCTGCCCGATGGCAGCCTGAGCGGCCGCGCGGTGGGGCGGTTCACGGTCGAACTGGCGCCCGAGGCACCGCCGCTTTTCACGCTGGACTCCGACCTGGTGGGCCTGGCGCTTAAGGTGCCGGGGCTGGGCTGGTCCAAGCCCCAAGGCGCGGCTGGGGCACTGGAACTCGCGGGCCGCATGGGCCCGTCGCCCGCGGTCGAACGGTTGGCGGTCTCGGCGCCGGGCCTTTCGGTCGAGGGTTCGGTCGCGCTGTCCCAGGGCGGGGGGCTTGAGGCGGCGCGCCTGTCGCGTGTGCGTTTGGGCGGCTGGCTGGATGCGTCCGTTGTCTTGAGCGGGCGGGGCGCGGGGCAGGCGCCGGCGGTCGCCGTCACCGGGGGAACGGTGGACCTGCGCGCGACGTCGCTTGCAGGCGCGGGCGCTGCCCGTGGGGGCGGTGCGATCGACATCGCGCTGGACCGGCTGATCGTGAGCGACGGCATCGTGCTGTCCGGCGTTCGCGGGCGGTTGTCGGGGCAGGGCGGGATGAACGGCCAGCTATCGGCAATGCTGGAGGGCGGCGGCCCGGTCGTCGCGACGCTGGCGACCGCCTCGGGGGGCACGGCGATCCGGGTGCGCGCCGAGGACGCGGGCGCCGCGCTGCGGGGCGCGGGCGTCTACGGCCGGGCTAGTGGCGGGGCGCTCGATCTGGTGCTGCAGCCCACGGGCGCGCCGGGACGCTATGGCGGGCGGCTACGCATCGATGGGCTGCGGGTGCGCGGGACGCCGGTACTGGCCGAACTGCTCAGCGCGATCTCGGTCGTCGGGATCGCCGAACTGCTGGATGGCGAGGGGCTCATGTTTTCGGATGTCGAGGCGGAGTTCCGTTTGCTGCCCGGTGCGATCGAGGTGCAGCGCGCGAGCGCGATCGGCCCATCGCTGGGTATTTCGATGGCGGGGGTCTATGACACGCGCGGGCGCCGGATCGACATGCAGGGGGTGATCTCGCCCGTCTACTTGCTCAACTCGATCGGGTCGGTCCTGACGCGCCGGGGCGAGGGTCTGTTCGGGTTCAACTATCGGCTGACGGGGGATGCGCGCGACCCCGAGGTGGGCGTCAACCCGCTGTCGATCTTCACGCCCGGCATGTTCCGTGAGATCTTTCGCGGGCCGCCGCCCAGGGTTCAGTCGCGGCCGGGGACAGGGGACGAGGAATGAAGCTGTCGGATTTCGATTTCGACCTGCCCGACGAGTTGATCGCGACCCGGCCCGCCCGGCCGCGATCCGCGGCGCGGCTTTTGGTGGCCGAGGGCGAGCGGGTCCGCGATCTGCATGTGCGCGACCTGCCCGGCTTGCTGGGGCCGGGTGATCGGCTGGTATTGAACGACACCCGGGTGATCCCGGCGCGGCTGACGGGCACCCGCCGCCGCGAGAGTGCGCAGGGTCCGGTCGTGGCGCGGGTCGAGGTCACGCTGATGGAGCCTGCGCCGGACGGCCGGTGGCGCGCGATGGCCAAGCCGCTGCGCAAGCTGAAGCCCGGCGAAACCGTGGTCTTTTCCGAGAAGCTGTCGGCCGAGGTGGTGGCGAAGGGCACCCAGGACGTGACGCTGGCCTTCAACCTTGTTGGTGAGGATTTCGACGCCGCGCTGGCCGAGGCGGGCGCGATGCCGTTGCCGCCCTATATCGCCGCGAAACGGCCAGCCGATGCGCAGGATACCGAGGATTACCAGACCGTTTGGGCCGCACGCCCGGGTGCCGTCGCCGCGCCCACGGCCTCGCTGCATTTCGACGATGCGCTGCTGGCCGCATTGCGGGCGCGGGGTGTGAGTTTCACGCATGTCACGCTTCATGTCGGCGCGGGAACCTTCCTGCCGGTCAAGACCGACGATGTCTCGGCGCACAAGATGCATGCCGAATGGGGCGAGGTGACCGAGGCCGCTGCGGCGGAAATCAACGCGACACGGGCGGCGGGTGGGCGGATCATTCCCGTTGGCACGACGGCGCTGCGCCTGATCGAAAGCGCCGCCGACGAGGCGGGCCGCCTGCACCCCTGGGTGGGGGAGACCGATATCTTCATCCGCCCGGGCTATCGGTTCCGCATCGCCGATGCGCTGATGACCAATTTCCACCTGCCGCGATCGACCCTGATGATGCTGGTCTCGGCCTTGATGGGAACGGAAACGATACGAAAGATTTACGCCCATGCCGTTACGTCGCGCTACCGCTTCTTTTCCTATGGCGACGCCTCGCTCTTGATCCCGGCGGCGCAACCCGGCAGGCAGGGGTCGCAGACAGGCATTTGACGCGTGTCGATCTCCCCTAGACAGGGGCCAAGTACGCGAAAGGATTTGCCCCGTGTTCCAGGTCTTGACGAGCTCTTGGGCGCTGCTTCTCGGCATGTTGCTGCTGATGGTCGGCAACGGCATCCAGGGCACGTTGCTGGGGATCCGCGGCGGTATCGAAGGGTTCTCGACTTTCGAGATGTCGATCGTCATGTCAGCCTATTTCGCGGGTTTCCTGGGCGGGTCGCGGCTTGCGCCGGAACTGATCCGGCGGGTTGGCCATGTCCGAGTCTTCGCCGCGCTTGCCTCGCTGATCTCGGCGGTGCTGATCCTGTATCCGGCGTTGGCCGACCCGATCGCCTGGACCATTGGCCGGGTGCTGATCGGGTTCTGTTTCTCGGCGGTCTACGTCACCGCCGAAAGCTGGCTGAACAACGCTGCCACGAACGAGACCCGCGGCAAGGCGCTGTCGCTTTACATGATCGTGCAGATGGCCGGTATCGTCAGCGCGCAGGGCTTGCTGCTGATCGCGGACCCCGCGGGATTCATTCTGTTCATCATCCCCTCGGTGCTGGTGTCGATCTCGTTTGCGCCGATCCTGTTGTCGGTCAGCCCAACGCCGGCCTTCGAGACCACGAAACCTATGTCTCTGGCCGCGCTGGTGCGGACCTCGCCCACGGGTGCAGTTGGCATCTTCCTGATGGGTGGGGTCTACTCGGCGCTGTTCGGGATGGCCTCGGTCTATGGCACCAATGCGGGGCTCAGCGTGCCCGAAATCTCCGGCTTCATCGCGACGATCTACCTGGGCGGGCTGCTGTTGCAATATCCGATCGGCTGGTTGTCGGACCGGATGGACCGGCGCACGCTCATCCTGGCTGCAGCGGCCACCGGTGGCGCGGCGGCGGGGGCGGCGATGGCACTGGGGGGCGGGTTCGCTGGGATGCTGGTCGCGGCCTTCCTGATCGGGGGGATGTCGAACCCGCTTTACGCCCTGCTCATCGCCTATACCAACGACTATCTCGAACCCGACGACATGGCCGCGGCGTCGGGCGGGCTGATGTTCATCAACGGGGTGGGCGCGATCCTGGGGCCGATCCTGACCGGCTGGATGATGGGGATGATCGGGCCGCAGGGGTTCTTCCTTTTCGTTGCCATCCTGATGCTGTCGCTGGCGGTGTTCACCGGCTACCGGATGACCCAGCGCGCCGCGGTTCCCGTGGACGAGACCGCGTCTTATGCGCCGGTGCTGCCGACGGCCTCGCCGGTTGCGGTCGAGGTTGCCCAGGAGGTGGCGATCGAGGCCCAGCATGACGAGGCCGAGCACGCCGCCGAGGATGCGCGACCCTAGGCCGAACGGCTTGCGCCGCTGGGGTGAATCTGAAACGATCCACGGGCGTGCGGGCAGGCACGAACCGGAGCAGGAGGAAGCGGATGTCGCGCAAGGCGGAGATCATCGAGTTCTGGCTGAACGAGGTCGGCCCGGGGGGCTGGTACAAGGCCGATCCGGCGGTCGACGAGGCGATCACGACGCGCTTCAAGGGCCATTGGGAATCCGCCCATGCGGGCGAGTTTCACGATTGGCCGACCAATCCCGAGGGAGCGCTGGCTTTCCTGATCCTGACCGACCAGTTCCCGCGCAACATGTTCCGCGGTGACTGGCGGTCCTTCGCTACCGATGTGCTGGCGCGCGCCGCCTCGAAACAGGCGATCGAGCACAATTTCGACATGCGCTATCCCGAGCCCGAGCGGCAGTTCTTCTACATGCCGCTTATGCATTCGGAATGCCTGATGGACCAGGACCGCTGCGTGCGGCTGATGCTGACGCGGATGCCCGAGACCGGGGCCGACAACCTGTTGCACGCCAAGGCGCATCGTGAACTGATCCGCCGCTTCGGCCGCTTTCCATTCCGAAACGAGGCATTGCATCGCGGGTCGTCCGAGGAAGAGGTCGCCTTCCTCGAGGCGGGCGGTTACGCAGCCTGCGTGGCGGAACTGCGTGCCTCGGCCTAGGGCCCGGGCGCAACAAGCGGGACAACCTGACAGGGAGAGGCGCCATGGCCGCGCGAAACTTCGACATGATCGTGATCGGTGCGGGGCCGGGCGGCTATGTCGCCGCGATCCGGGGGGCGCAACTGGGACTGAGCGTCGCCGTTGTGGAACGCGAGCATCTGGGCGGCATCTGCCTGAACTGGGGCTGCATCCCGACCAAGGCGATGCTGCGCTCGGCCGAGGTGTTCCACCTGATGCACCGGGCCAAGGAATTCGGCCTCAATGCGGACGGGATCGGCTATGACCTTGACGCGGTGGTCAAACGCTCGCGCGGGGTGGCGAAACAACTGGCCTCGGGCGTGGGGCATCTGCTCAAGAAAAACAAGGTCACGGTGGTGATGGGTGCGGCCAGCCTGCCTGCGAGGGGCAAGGTGGCCGTAAGGACGGACGCCGGCACCGAGGAAATGTCGGCCCCGGCCATCGTGCTGGCCACCGGCGCCCGCGCGCGCGAATTGCCGGGGCTGGAACCCGACGGCAAACGGGTCTGGAACTACAAGCACGCGCTGAACCCGCCGCACATGCCCAAGAAGTTGCTGGTCATCGGCTCGGGCGCGATCGGGATCGAATTCGCCAGCTTCTTCAACACGCTGGGCGCCGAGACCACGGTGGTCGAGGTGATGGAGCGCATCCTGCCCGTCGAAGACGCCGAGATTTCCGCCTTTGCGAAGAAGCAGTTCGAAAAGCAGGGCATGACGATCCGCGAAAAGGCCACGGTGAAAAAGCTGGATCGTGGCGCGGACAAGGTCACGGCCCATGTCGAACAGGGCGGCAAGATCGAGACGATGGAGGTCGACACGGTGATATCGGCCGTGGGCATCGTCGGCAATGTCGAGGGGCTGGGGCTGGAGGCGTTGGGGGTCAAGATCGACCGCACCCATGTCGTGACTGATGAGTACTGCCGCACCGGGGTCGAGGGACTGTATGCCATCGGCGATGTCGCCGGCGCGCCGTGGCTGGCGCACAAGGCATCCCACGAGGGCGTGATGGTGGCCGAACTCGTCGCCGGCGGCCATCCTCACCCGATCAGGCCGGGGTCCATCGCCGGTTGTACCTATTGCCACCCACAGGTCGCCAGCGTCGGGCTTACCGAGGCGCGCGCGAAGGAAAAGGGGTTCGAGATCCGGGTCGGGCGTTTCCCCTTCATCGGCAATGGCAAGGCCATCGCGCTGGGGGAACCCGAGGGGCTGGTCAAGACGGTGTTCGATGCCAAGACCGGCGAGTTGCTGGGCGCGCATATGGTGGGCGCCGAGGTCACCGAACTGATCCAGGGCTATGTGGTGGGTCGGGCACTGGAGACGACCGAGGCCGAGTTGATGGAAACGGTTTTCCCGCACCCCACGCTGTCCGAGATGATGCACGAATCCGTGCTCGATGCCTGGGGGCGGGCCATCCATTTCTGACCGGACGCCGGGTGGGACGGACAACATGCCCGCCGGTTACAAGGCACGTTGGGGGATTTTCCACTTTGGGAACATCCCCCGGGTCGTATCGGTGGATACTGAGCAGAAATGCGAGGGCTTGGCGCGCTATTTGTCCACAGGCAGTTTGGCGTTCTGCCATTCGCGGAAGGCGCCCATGTTGTAGACGCGTTCGTACCCGAGCTTTTTCATGATCCGTCCAGCCATCAGCGACCGCGCCCCGTTCTCGCAATACAGCACGAAAACCTTCGACGGGTCGAACGCGGGGTCGAAATGCTTGCTTGCCGGGTTCGCCTTGTGCCGCATGTAGGGCAGTTCGACATGCAGCGCGTTCCGCGCCTTGCCGGTCCGCGCGATTTCATGCGCGGCGCGCACGTCGAGCAACACGACCTCGCCGCGTTCGGCGGCTTCGGCGGCATCCTTGGCGGACATGCGCTCGACATTCGGATAGATGCGGGTGATCAGGTCGAAAGCCTTGAACATAGTGGCGCGCTCCTCATGGGGTGGCTTCGCGGCGACTATATGCAGCGTGGGCACGATTGTGAAAGGCCGTTGCGGTCGCACGGGGCCGCACCGCAGATGTTCGCGGAAGGTTCCGCAATTCCAGTTGGGAATCGCGCGGCGCTCCTCTATGTGTAGGATTGGTTTTCCCGGGGGCAGACATGGCCGAGATGAAACGCATCGAGGTGCGCGGCGCGCGCGAGCACAATCTCAAGAATGTCGATGTGGACATTCCCCGCGACACGCTGACGGTCATCACCGGGCTGTCGGGATCGGGCAAGTCCAGCCTCGCCTTCGACACGATCTATGCCGAAGGTCAGCGGCGTTATGTCGAGTCGCTGTCGGCTTATGCACGGCAGTTCCTGGACATGATGGAAAAGCCCGATGTGGATCACATCAGCGGCCTGTCCCCCGCCATTTCCATCGAGCAGAAGACGACCTCGAAAAACCCGCGGTCGACGGTCGGCACGGTGACGGAAATCTATGACTACTTGCGGCTTCTCTTTGCCCGCGCCGGTACGCCCTATTCGCCTGCGACCGGCCTGCCCATCGAGGCCCAGCAGGTGCAGGACATGGTGGACCGCGTCATGGCGATGGAGGAGGGCACCCGCGCCTATCTGCTGGCGCCCATTGTCCGCGACCGCAAGGGCGAGTACCGCAAGGAATTCATCGAGCTTCGCAAGCAGGGCTTTCAGCGTGTAAAGGTGGATGGGGAATTCCACGATCTCGACACGCCGCCGACGCTGGACAAGAAATTCCGCCACGACATCGACGTCGTCGTCGACCGGATCGTCGTGAAAGAGGGGATCGAGACGCGGCTGGCCGACAGCTTCCGCACCGCGCTGGACCTGGCCGACGGGATCGCCGTTCTGGAAACCGCGCCGAAAGAGGGCGACCCGGAACGCCATACCTTCAGCGAGAATTTCGCCTGTCCCGTCTCGGGCTTCACCATCCCGGAAATCGAGCCGCGGCTGTTTTCCTTCAACGCGCCCTATGGCGCCTGTCCCGACTGCGATGGGCTGGGGGTCGAGCTGTTCTTTGACGAACGGCTCGTGGTGCCGGATGCCGCGCTGACTGTTTATGACGGGGCCATCGCGCCCTGGCGCAAAGGCAAGTCGCCCTATTTTCGCCAGACCATCGAGGCCATTGCACGCCATTACGAGTTCGACAAGGACACGCCGTGGAAGGACCTGCCCGCCCATGTGCAACAGGTGTTTCTGTATGGCTCGGGCGACGAGGAAATCCCGTTCCGCTATGACGAGGGCGGGCGCATCTACAACGTGACGCGGCCCTTCGAAGGGGTGATTCCCAACATGGAACGGCGTTATCGCGAGACCGACAGCGCCTGGATCCGCGAGGAGTTCGAGCGCTATCAGAACAACCGGTCCTGCCACAGCTGCGGCGGTCACCGGCTGAAGCCCGAGGCATTGGCGGTCAAGATCGGCGGGCTGCATGTCGGCGAGGTCGTGCAGATGTCGATCCGCGAAGCGCTGGCTTGGGTCGAGGGCGCGCCGGACAGCCTGAGCAAGCAGAAGAACGAGATCGCGCGGGCGATCCTGAAGGAAATCCGCGAGCGACTTGGGTTCCTCAACAATGTCGGACTGGAATACCTGACGCTAAGCCGCAATGCCGGCACGCTGTCGGGTGGCGAAAGCCAGCGGATCCGCCTAGCCAGCCAGATCGGCAGCGGGTTGACCGGCGTTCTGTACGTGCTGGACGAACCCTCCATCGGGCTGCACCAGCGTGACAACGGACGGCTGTTGCAGACGCTGAAGAACCTGCGCGACCAGGGCAACACGGTGATCGTGGTCGAGCATGACGAAGAGGCGATCCGCGAGGCCGATTACGTGCTGGACCTCGGACCCGGGGCAGGGGTGCATGGCGGTGTGGTGGTCAGTCGCGGGACGCCGGCCGAGATCATGGCCGATGCCGCCTCGGTGACGGGGCAGTACCTGTCGGGCACGCGCGAGATCGCGGTGCCTGCCGAACGCCGCCCTGGCAACAAGAAAAAGATCACCGTGGTCAAGGCCTCCGGCAACAACCTGCAGAATGTGACGGTGGATTTTCCGCTGGGCAAGTTCGTCTGCGTCACGGGTGTCTCGGGCGGTGGCAAGTCCACGTTGACCATCGAGACGCTGTTCAAGACCGCCAGCATGCGTCTGAACGGCGCACGCCAGACCCCCGCACCCTGCGAGACGATCAAGGGGCTGGAACATCTGGACAAGGTGATCGATATCGACCAGCGCCCCATCGGGCGTACGCCCCGGTCGAACCCCGCGACCTATACCGGCGCCTTCACCCCGATCCGTGACTGGTTTGCCGGCCTGCCCGAGGCCAAGGCGCGCGGCTACAAGCCCGGTCGCTTCAGCTTCAACGTCAAGGGGGGGCGTTGCGAGGCCTGCCAGGGCGACGGCGTCATCAAGATCGAGATGCACTTCCTGCCCGATGTCTATGTGACTTGCGAAACCTGCAAGGGGCACCGCTACAACCGCGAGACGCTTGAGATCAAGTTCAAGGGCAAGTCCATCGCCGACGTGCTGGAGATGACGGTCGAGGACGCGCAAGACTTCTTCAAGGCGGTGCCCGCGATCCGCGAAAAGATGGATGCGTTGGTGCGAGTTGGCCTTGGCTATATCAAGGTGGGCCAGCAGGCCACGACCCTGTCGGGCGGAGAGGCCCAGCGGGTCAAGCTGTCGAAAGAGTTGTCGAAACGCGCCACGGGACGGACGCTTTACATCCTCGACGAACCGACTACGGGGCTGCACTTCGAGGACGTGCGGAAACTGCTGGAGGTGCTGCACGAACTGGTCGAGCAGGGCAACACGGTCGTGGTGATCGAGCACAACCTGGATGTCATCAAGACCGCCGACTGGATCATCGACATTGGTCCCGAGGGTGGCGACGGGGGCGGAACCATCGTCGCCGAAGGTACCCCCGAAGAGGTGGCCGAGGTCGAGCGCAGCCATACAGGGCGCTATCTCAAGGACATGCTGAAACCGCGCAAGGTGGCTGCGGAATAGCCGTGCGGGCACCTTTGGCGGAAGGCGCGGTTTGACGTAACTGGGGCGACGATGATCGGGCAGGGTTCGGCCCCGCGAGCGCCTGATTTACGCCTTTGCCACCCGCTAGAATACCGAAATCCCGTAGTTTAGGTCCAGCCGATGTTCCGCGCCGTCGTTTTTGCCTGTCTCGCCGGTCTTTCCGCCGAACCTGCCTTGGCTGGCCAGCGCGCCACGAGCGAAAGCCTCGTGGACTGTGCGGCGCTTTTGACCATTCCGGCGCGTGCCTATCCCGACCGCGCCGCCGCGCAACCCGGAGGCGGGCTGTCTGCCGTGGCCGAGGCGTTCCTCGATGGTGCCGAAGGATGCGCCGCCGCCGAGGGGCACGCCGCCCCCGATGCGCATATCGCGGCGCTGTTCCAGCGCAAGGCGGCGCTTTGGGACGGGCGGGGGATGGGGTTCACGGTCACCGAGGATTTCCGCGACTGGATGGTCTATTGCCGCGATCTGGCCGGCAGGCTGGACATCCCGCTGGGGCGGTGATCGGCGGGCGCAGGTTTTTGCACCCGCCGGGCGGATTGCGTCAGCTGGTCTTGCAGGTGCTGATGCCGAAGATCGAATAGGCCGGGCAGGTCGACATCACGCCGGTGATCAGCGGGATCACGCCGATAAGGTAGAGGTAGCGCCAGGCCGACTCGCTGTCGTTCAGGAAGAACCCGGCGATCAGGCCGAGGCCGACCACGATCCGTGCGATCCGGTCGACGGTGCCAACGTTCTTTGCAAACATGGTCTTTTTCCCCTGTGATGCGGCAGGCCGGCCATCCGGTCCGCCATGGCTGCGATGCCCGTAATATGGCATGGCGCCGCGATTCAGTCACGGCGCCATGAAACCAATCCGGCGACAGGGAGAGGGGAGACAGGGTGCAGGCGGGGCCGTGACCCCGCCTGCGGCCGGATCAATGCGCCGGCGTCACTTGGTCGGGCAGGTGTTCAGGCCGATCAGGTTGTAAAGCGGGCAGCTGGACATCAGACCGGTGACCAGCGGCACGATGCCGATCAGCCAAAGCGGGCTCGGGTCGGTCATGAACGCCCAGATCAGCAGCATCATGGCGCCACCGCCGATACGGGCCATGCGGTCGATGCCGCCGACATTTTTCTTGAACATGGGACTTCCTCCGATGAAGTGGAAAGCATTGCGCCCGACTCGCTCGGGCGGTGTGAGAACACAGTGCCGTATGCCGCCAGGTCCGTCTGTGACAGTGTCACGCAGCCCCGTCGGTCGCCGCGATCCGGGCCAGCCCGGCCTGGTCATCGAGCGTGACAACGCCGCGGTCCAGGCGCACCAGCCCGGCCTTGGCCAAGGCATCCAGGCGACGCGAGACGACTTCGCGCGCGGTGCCGATCCGGGTCGCGATCTCCTGGTGGGTGGCATGCACCGCGCCGGCCTCTGCATTGGCCAGCAGGTCCGCGGCAAGGCGGCTTTCGACCTTCTGGAAGGCCACCCGCTCCAGCAGCGCCATGATGGACTGCATCCGCGTTGCGAAGGCGCTGAAGACGAAGCGGCGGAAAACCTGAGACTTGTCCATCATCGACAGGAACAGCTCGCGCGGGACCAGCACCGCCTCGCAATCGGTGACAGTGATCGCCTCGCCCGTGTAATCCTCGCCACCCAGCAGGCCAAGGGTGGACTGGACGCAGGATTGCCCGGGCTCGATCGCGTAAAGCAGGATTTCCCGTCCCGTCGGCCCGACAAGAAACACCTCGACCCGCCCCGAGATCAGCATGGTGAAGCCGCGCGCCGCCTCGCCGGGGCAGAACAGCACCTTGCCCTTTGGCAGCCGCATGACCGGCAGACCCTCCAGCCGGGCGGCGATGCCCGGTTCCAACCCTTCCAGCCCCTGGGCGCGCGCGGTCCAGTTCATCCGCGGCCCCGCTTTTCGAAACGGGGCAGCATCGCTGAGAAATCCTTGCCCTTGCCATCCTCGTCCTCGACGAAGGCGGCGTAGAGTTCGGCCGCGCGCGCGCCCATGGGCGTGTCGGCATCGGCCGCCTCGGCGGCCTGTTGCGACAGGCGCAGATCCTTCAGCATCAGCTCGGCGGCGAAACCGGGCTTGTAGCCGTTGTCGGCGGGGCTTTGCGGCCCGACGCCGGGGGCCGGGCAATAGGCGTTCATCGTCCAGCTGTAACCGGACGAGGTCGAGACCACGTCGAACATCTTTTTGCGGTCAAGCCCCAGCTTGTCGGCCAGAGCGAAGGCCTCGCAGGTGACGATCATCGTCGCGCCGAGGATCATGTTGTTGCAGATCTTGGCGGCCTGCCCGGCACCCGAAGCGCCGCAATGGACCGCCTTCTGGCCCATCACGTCGAACAGCGGGCGCACCTTCTCGAACGCCGCCTCACTGCCGCCGGCCATGAAGGTCAGCGTGCCGGCCGCAGCCCCGCCCACGCCGCCCGACACCGGCGCATCGACCGCCATGATACCCGCAGTTTCGGCCTCGGCGGCGACGGCGCGGGCGCTTTCGACATCGACGGTGGAACAATCCAGCAGCACCGCGCCCTTGTCCATGATCGGAAGCACCTCGGCGGCGACGCTGCGCAGGATCGCGCCATTGGGCAGCATGGTGATGACCACGTCGCGGCCGGCCGCGGCCTCGGCGGCGCTGGCCGCCGGGCTCACGCCCTCGGGGCAGGGCGCGGCCAGGTCGAAGCCCGTCACCTCGTGGCCCGCGCGGGCGAGGTTGCCTGCCATGGGCGCGCCCATGTTTCCCAGACCGATGAAGCCCACCTTCATGTCCGTTCCTCCTCCAGCTTGAGTTCGTCGTTGCCCAGCGGCGCCAGCATGTCCGATACGTCGGCCTGTGGAACCGAGGTCAGGTCCGGGTGGCGCCAGGCGGGGCTTTTGTCCTTGTCGATGATCGCCGCACGGATGCCTTCGAGGAAATCCGAGTGTTCTGGCGCGCGGTGGGTGAACCGGTATTCCAGCGCCAGCGCGTCGCGGATCGTCGAGTCGGGACCCAGCCGGTGCTGCATCTCGATGGCGCAGGCGATGGCCAGCGGACTGCCGCGCGACAGCCGGTTCAGCGCGTCCTCTGCGAAGGGCGAGCCATCCGCGCGCAAGGCGTCTATCACCCCTTGCAAGGTTTCGGCGGCGAAAAGCCTGTCGACCTGCGGCTGCAGGTCGCGCAGTTCGCCCGCCGGCGCGGACATGGCGGCGCGGTCGACAGAGCGCGCATCGCCCGTCGTCACCAGTTCGGCAATCAGATCGGGCCAGCGCGCCTCGGGCAGGTAATGATCGGCAAAGCCCGCGTGGATCGCATCGCCCGGCCCCATCCGGCGGCCCGTGGTGCCCAGGTATTCCCCCAGCCGTCCCGGTGCCTGCGCCAGGATCAGCGACCCGCCCACATCGGGCACCAGTCCGATCCCGCATTCCGGCATCGCCACCTGGCTGGTTTCACCGACCACCCGGTGGCTGCCATGACAGCCCACGCCCACGCCGCCGCCCATGGTGAAGCCCTGCATAAGGCTGACCACCGGTTTCGGGTATTCGGCGATCTTGGCATTCATACGGTATTCGTCGCGCCAGAATTTCTGGCCATAGGCAAAGTCGCCCCTGGTGCCGGTGTCGTACATCACCGCGATGTCGCCGCCCGCACAGAAGGCCCGGTCGCCCGCCGCGTCGATCAGCACCAGCGCGACGGCGTCATCCTGCCGCCATTGATCCAGCGCCGCCTCGATCGCAAGGCACATCTCGTAGGTCAGCGCGTTCAGCGCCTTGGGCCGGTTCAGGGTGATCCGGCCCGCGCGGCACTCGACGCGGATCTCGATATCGCTCATCCACGCGCCTCCAGCATCTGCCGAGCCACGATCAGGCGCATGATCTCGTTGGTGCCTTCCAGGATTTGGTGGACCCGCAGGTCGCGCACGATCTTCTCGATTCCGTAATCGGCAAGGTAGCCATAGCCGCCATGCAACTGAAGGCATTGGTCGGCCACGCGCGAACCTGCCTCGGTCACGAATTTCTTGGCCATGGCGCAGAATTTCGTGGCGTCGGGCGCGCCCTGGTCGAGCTTCCACGCCGCCTGGCGCAAGAAGGTGCGGGCGGCCTGCAATTCGATCTCGGCATCGGCCAGCCGGAACTGCAGTGCCTGAAACTGGTCGATGGGTTTGCCGAACGCCTTGCGCTCGCCCATATACGCAAGGGTCGCGTCCAATGCGGACTGTGCCGCCCCAAGGGAACAGGCGGCAATGTTCAACCGCCCGCCATCGAGTCCCATCATCGCGTACTTGAAGCCCTGGCCTTCGTCGCCCAGCAGGTTCGCAGCGGGCACGGCGCAGCCGTCGAACTGAACCTGCCGCGTGGGTTGCGCGCGCCAGCCCATCTTGTCCTCCAGCCCGCCGAACGACAGGCCCGGGGCGCCGTCTTCGACCACCAGGGCCGAAATGCCCTTCGGACCTTCCGCGCCTGTGCGTGCCATGACGATGTAGGCGTCCGAATAGCCGCCGCCCGAGATGAACGCCTTGGTGCCGGTCAGGCTGTAGCCCTCGTTGGTACGCGCGGCGCGGGTTTTCAGCGCCGCCGCGTCCGAACCCGAACCGGGCTCGGTCAGGCAGTAGGACAGCACCGTTTCCATCGGGATCGCGGGGGCGAGAATGCGCGCCTTCAGGTCATCCGATCCGAATGCGTCCAGCATCCTGGCGCACATGTTGTGGATCGACAGGAAGGCCGCGACCGAGGGACAGGCCATGCTGAGCGCCTCGAAGACCAGCGTCGCATCCAGCCGCGTCAACCCGGCACCGCCCGACGCTTCGCTGACGTAAAGCCCGCCAAAGCCCAGCGCGCCCAGCTTGGGCCACAACTCCTTTGGGATCGTCCCGGTCTTTTCCCAGCCGAGCGCGTGCGGGGCGATTTCCTCGGCGCCGAAGCTGCGCGCCATGTCGAAGATCGCCGCCTGTTCCTCGCTCAGTGCGAAATCCATCGTTCACCCCCCGAAGTTATTGAACGCGCGTTCATGTGGCAGACAGCCCCCCCCGATGGCAAGAGGGGCGCGCGTCACAAATCGGCGTTGTATTCCTCGATCAGCGAATGGATCACCGCGCGCACTGCCCCTTCGCGGTCGGCACCGCCCTCGAGTGCCGCAGCGTGAACCTGGCGCTGGCGGTCGGCGGATGTGCCTTGGGCGATCACATCGCGCGCGGCGTGAACCTCGTTCAAACAGCCAAGGATCGCGGCATCGGGTTCGACGAAGGTCACCAGTTCGTCCAGCAGTTCGGCGAAGGGCACCAGCTCCTTGCGGCCGAAATCGATCAGCCCCTCGTTCACGCCATAGCGTTGCGCCCGCCAGCGGTTCTCGCCCACAAGGAAGCGTTCATAGACCCGCCAGCGCTGGTTCAGACCGGCCAGCCGCCACAGCATCCGGGTGATGCATTGCGTCAGTGCAGCGATGGACAGCGTGTGTTCGAGGCGGGGTGAGACATCGCAGATGCGCGTTTCCAACGTCGGGAACCGGGCCGAGGGGCGCAGGTCCCACCAGATCTTGGTCGCATCCTCGATCAGGCCCAGCTTTACCAGCGCGTCCACGGATCGATCGTAGTCCGACCAGCTTTCGAAGCGCGGCGGCAAGCCGGTGCGGGGCAGGTTGTCGAACACCGTCAGCCGATACGAGGCAAGCCCCGTATCCACCCCCTGCCAGAACGGCGAGGAGGTCGACATCGCCAGCAGATGCGGCAGGAAATAGGACAGCTGCGCCATCAGGTCGATCCGCTGATCGGGATCGGGTATGCCGACATGGACATGCATCCCGCAAATCAGCATCCGACGCGCGACGCCCGCCAGCGCTCGTTCCAGGTCGTTATACCGGTCCTTGTCCGTGTGGTGCTGTTCCTTCCAGTCGGCCACCGGGTGACAAGAGACGGCGATCGGCGCCAGCCCGTGGGTCGCGGCATGTTTCGCCACCGTGGCGCGCAGCCGGCGCAGGTCGTCGCGGGCCTGGCCAATATCGCGGCAGACCCGTGTGCCCACCTCGATCTGGCATTGCAGGAACTCGGGCGTCACCTGTGTGCCAAGATCGGCCATGCAGGCCTCCATCAACGCCTTGGGCGCCTCGACCAGCGCGCAGGTGTCGGTGTCGACGAGAAGGTATTCCTCCTCGATGCCGATGGTGAAGTCGGGCGCGCTGGCGCTCATCGGGGCCTCCGGAGGTAGCGGACCGATCCATTGTCAGCAGGAAAATCCCGCGGCGGCAAGCCTTTCACGGTGCGGGGTGCGCAAGCCCGGAAATGATTCGCCAATGCGCAACGCCTGGTAGATGTCCCAGGGGAAACGCCCGCCCTGCAAGAATTCGCGGGGGGGGGTGACCCTCGCCGCCACACGCAGGGGTAGCATAAAGGGCCAGGCTGGCTGTTTCTTCTTCGGGCGGACATTTGGAAGCATTATACTTTATTCGTGCGAATGCAGTTTGGGGCATCGCGCTTTCGGTGGGCGATTTGCCTTGGGGGAAGTCAAATGATTAGTATCAAGACAGCGGCGGCAGCTTCGGTTGCCGCGTTGATGATGGTGGGCAGCGCATCGGCGGTGACGTTGCCCGAGCCGACCGTGCATTTCGACACGTTGACCTCGAGCTTCAACGGGCCGGGTGCGTACACGGAAAACGGGTTCGATTTCGATCCCACGTCTTTCCAAAGCGGGAACTGTTCGGATTATCCGGACCCCAGCGACCCGTGCATCAAAGAGGTGCAACAGACCGGCGTGGTCACGACGATGACCAGGAACGGGGGCGGCACCTTCACTTTGACCGGCTTCTATTTCGACCTGCAGGGGCGGGGAAGCGAGTTGCGCCTCGTGACCGACAAGACCGCGGCGCCACTTGTTTTCGCGGTTGACGCATTGGCGCCATCTGGAACGCAACTGTATGATAACTATCAATATCTGCCGCCGCTCACCGGCAGCGTCTACAATGGTGCGATCGGGAACAATGACTCTTATTTCGTGATGTTCGATCTGCCGGAATTCAATGACGTTTCGTTCGTGACCTGGTCGACATACCAAGCGCAGAACCTTCGGATCGACGATATCCTCGTCGCTCCGGTTCCGCTGCCCGCAGCGGGCTGGCTGCTTCTGGCAGGTGCCGGCGGTGTGGCCGCGATGACGCGCCGCAAGAAGATGTGACCGATCGCGTCTTTGTGCAAAGGATGAATAAGGGCGGCCGAAACGGCCGCCCTTTCTCGTTTCAATCCATCTGCTTGAAGTGGAACTCGCCGCCCTCCTTAAGACCCGAGGGCCAGCGCGAGGTGACGGTCTTGGTCCTGGTGTAGAAGCGGAAAGCGTCGGGGCCGTGCTGGTTCAGGTCGCCGAAGCCCGATTTCTTCCACCCGCCGAAGGTGTGATAGGCCAAGGGCACGGGGATCGGAACGTTGATGCCCACCATGCCCACGTTGACGCGCGCCGCGAAATCGCGCGCGGTGTCGCCGTCGCGGGTAAAGATCGCGGTTCCGTTGCCATATTCGTGATCCATCGCGTAGCCCAAGGCCTCTTCATAGGTCTTGGCGCGGACGGTCGACAGGACGGGGCCGAAGATCTCCTGTTTATAGATCTCCATGTCGGGCGTGACCTTGTCGAACAGGCTCGGCCCGATGAAATAGCCGCTTTCGTAGCCTTGCAGGTTGAAGTTGCGGCCATCCACGACCAGTTCGGCGCCCTGTTCGACGCCCGAATTGATCAGGCCCAGCACCCGCTCCTTGGCCTGTGCCGTGACCAGCGGGCCATAATCGACGTCATTGCCGGCCGTGTAGGGGCCGACCTTCAGTTTCTCGATGCGGGGCACCAGTTTCTCGATCAGGCGGTCGGCGGTCTCGTCACCCACCGGCACGGCCACGGAAATCGCCATGCAGCGTTCGCCCGCCGCGCCATAGCCCGCGCCCACCAGCGCGTCGGCGGCCTGATCCATGTCGGCGTCGGGCATGATGATCATGTGGTTCTTGGCGCCGCCGAAGCATTGCACCCGCTTGCCGTTGGAACAGCCGCGGCCATAGATGTATTCGGCGATCGGGGTGGAACCCACGAAGCCGATGGCCTGGATCGTCGGGTTGTCGAGGATGGCGTCCACGGCCTCCTTGTCACCGTTCACGACCTGCAGGATGCCATCGGGCAGGCCGGCCTCTTTCAACAATTCGGCCAGCATCAACGGCACGGACGGATCGCGTTCGGACGGTTTCAGGATGAACGCGTTACCTGCCGCAAGCGCCGGGCCCATCTTCCACATCGGGATCATGGCGGGAAAGTTGAACGGCGTGATGCCGGCCACCACGCCCAGCGGCTGGCGCATGGAATACATGTCGATGCCGGGGCCGGCGCTGTCGGTGAACTCGCCCTTGAGCAGATGCGGTGCGCCGATGCAGAACTCGATCACCTCGAGGCCGCGCTGCACGTCGCCCTTGGCGTCGGGGATGGTCTTGCCGTGTTCTGAGGACAGCGCCTCGGCCAGCTTGTCCATGTCGCGGTTCAACAGGCGCACGAACTCCATCATCACGCGTGCGCGGCGCTGCGGGTTCGTCGCACCCCAGGCGGGTTGTGCGGCGGCGGCGGCCGCCACCGCGGCGTCCAGTTCGGCCTTGGAGGCCAGAGGCACGCGCGCCTGCACCTCGCCAAGCGCCGGGTTGTACACATCGGCAAAGCGGCCCGAGGTCCCCTTGACCTGCTGGCCGTTCACGAAATGGGTCAGTTCCTTCATCGCATCCTCACACGATCCGCGTTGACCGGAGGATAGTCTTGCAAAATTCCCGGGAAAAGCGGCAGTTTTCCAAAAGCGTTTTGCGAAAATGCAAGGGTAGGGCCGATGAACTGGGACGATATGCGGCTGTTTCTGGCGGTAGCGCGCGCCGAGAGCCTGACCGGGGCGGGCCGGGCGCTGCGGTTGGACCCGGCCACGCTGGGGCGGCGTATCGCGCGGCTGGAGGACGGTTTGGGCACAGCGCTTTTCGTCCGGTCCCCGCGGGGATACGGGCTTACCGAGGCCGGGGAACGGCTGATGGCGCGCGCGGTTCAGGCCGAGCAGGCGCTGACCGAGGGCGCAGAGGAGTTGCGCGGGCAGGAGGGGCAGTTGACCGGCTCGGTACGGATCGGCGCGCCCGACGGGGTGGCGAACTACCTGCTGCCGCAGGTCGCCGCGGCAATCTGCGATGCGAACCCGGGACTCGAGGTGCAGATCGTCGCCCTGCCGCGGGTGTTCAACCTGTCCCGGCGCGAGGCGGACATGGCGATTGCCGTCAGTCCGCCCGAAACCGGGCGGCTGACCGTGCAGCGGATCACCGACTACCGGCTGCATCTCGTCGCCCATCGCGACTACCTGGAGCGCCACCCGCCGATCCGCGGGTTGGACGATCTCAGGACCCATCGGATCGTCGGCTATATCCCCGACATGATCTTCGACAGCGAACTGGACTACCTGTCCGAGATCGGGGTCGATCGGGTGACGCTGGCGTCGAATTCGGTCGCGGTGCAGTTGAATTGGCTCCGCGCGGGCGCGGGGCTGGGCATTGTCCACGATTTCGCCATGCCCGCGGCGCCGGGGCTGGTCAAGGTGCTGCCCGGGGCGGTGTCACTACGGCGGAGCTTTTTTCTGATCCGTCACGGGGACGACCGGAAATTGGCGCGGCTGACGCGGTTTGCAGGGCTTCTCTCGGACGGAATTCGCGCCGAGGTCGCGCGCCTGGAGGCACAGTTTGCTTGACAGGATGTCGCAGCAAGGGCGACCCTATCTTCATTGCTCCGTTCCGGGGGAGGTGTGCGATGCAAGTCCATCAAATCCTGAAATCAAAGCTGGTGCCCGGTGTGGCGACCGTGACCCCTGCGACCACCGTGTCGCAGGCGGCCGCGGAACTGGCGGCACGAAGGATCGGTTCGCTGGTGGTAAGTCCTGACGGGACCGAGGCGACGGGCATATTGTCCGAACGCGATATCGTGCGTGAAATAGGTCGGCGCGGCGCGTCGGTGCTTTCGGAACCGGTGTCGGCGATCATGACCTGCGAAATCCAGACCTGCGAGCTGGAGGATACCGCCGACGAGGTTCTGTCGCGGATGACCGAGGGCCGGTTCCGCCACATGCCAGTGGTCGAAAAGGGCCGCATGGTCGCGCTGATCTCGATCGGCGATGTGGTCAAGGCGCGGCTTTCGGAACTCTCGATGGAGAAGGACGCGCTGGAAGGGATGATCATGGGCTTCTGAGGCGCGGCTGCACCGCGCCGGATCCGCCGCCGATGCTGCACTTGCAAAACGGGCCGTGATATTGTTGCCTGCGGGGGCAGACTGGCAAGAGGGGCGCCCCATGCGCATCGGCCTATATCCCGGAACGTTCGATCCGCTGACCCTTGGTCATATCGACATCATCACGCGTGCCTGCGCTTTGGTCGACCGGTTGGTGATCGGGGTGGCGATCAATCGGGACAAGGGCCCGCTGTTCACGCTGGAGGAACGCGTGGCGATGATCGAGGCCGAATGCACGGTTCTTAGCGATAAAACCGGGACGGAGATCGTCGTTCATCCCTTCGACAACCTGTTGATCGACTGCGCAGGCGACGTGGGGGCATCAATGATCGTCCGCGGTCTGCGCGCGGTCGCGGATTTCGAGTACGAATTCCAGATGGTGGGCATGAACCGTGCGCTTGATTCGTCGATCGAGACCGTTTTCCTGATGGCCGATGCACGGCGCCAGGCGATCGCATCGAAGCTGGTCAAGGAGATCGCGCGGCTGGGCGGTGACGTGTCCAGTTTCGTGACGCCGGCCGTGCGTGACCGGTTGGTCGCCCGCTTCGCCTGATCCCGATCACCCAAAGGAGCGCCTGCGGCGCAAGCCTTTCGGTCAGGCGGCCCGTTCCGGGCCGCCGCATGAGTATTTCGACCAAGAAAAAGAGCTTAGCGCCAGATCGCCAGACGATCGATGAGATCGACGAATCTCTGCGCGAGAAACAGCATCGCTGAACCGTTGTTCAAAATGAAATCGGCAGAGAGGGCGGTGAGTATCATCGCCATCAGTGCAAACGCGATGCGGTTGCTCATGGGTGGACCCCGGCGGAGCGTTGGGCGGCAGGGAGGTAGAGGGTCGGCATGGGCGCGTGGCTCCGATCGGCGGCTTGTCGCTGGTGCATCATTGTCCGATGCTGTGGATCAAGCATAGGCGGTAAGTCCTTGACCGGAAAGGGGGCGCAATCGGCTGCGCCTTGAGATAAACTGTCCGAAAGGCCCGCTGCCCCGATTCGATCCCGGGGGTGGACGGGGAACTGGAAGAACAGTCCGGGGAACAGGCAGAAATGAGCGACATCACCGAGTTTGAGCGCCGGATCACCGCCGCGCTGGAACGGATCGGGGCGGGGCTGGGGGGACTCGAGCGGGTCGATCCCGACCGGCCAAATCCCGCCGAAGTCGAGGGACTGCGCGAGGCACTGGAAAGCGAGCGCACGGCCAATGCCCAGCTTAACGAAAGGGTCAAGGCGATCCGCGAGCGCCAGGAGACGCAGGTCGCGCGGTTGGACCAGCGCGCCCACGAGATGACGGAGCGCGCCGAGAAGCTGGAAGTCGAGCTGGACCGGTTGCGCGCCGTGAACGCGCGTTTGCGCGAGACGAGTGCCGCGCTGAGGGCTGCCAATGCCCAGGGGCTGGGCGACCCGGCGGCGATCGATGCGGCGATGGCGGCTGAACTGGATGCGCTGGCCGCGCTGCGCGAGGGCGACCGGGCTGATTTGGAGGCGATCCTGGCGGAATTGAAACCGCTGGCAGATGGGGGGGCGTCGCATGCCTAATGTCGAGGTCATGATCGGCGGGCGCAGTTTCGAGGTGGCCTGCCAGTCCGGTGAAGAGCCGTTCCTGGAGGCTGCGGCGCGTGCGCTGGATGGCGAGGCATCGGTGCTGTTGTCTCAGGGTGGGCATTTGCCGGAGTCGCGGATGTTGCTGATGTCGGGCCTGATGCTGGCCGACAAGACGGTGGGGCTCGAAGAGCGGCTTAGGGGCCTCGAATCCAAGCTTGCCGCCGCCGAGGCGAAGATCGCCGAACTGGAAGGAGCCCCGGCACCCGCGCCAGAACGCGTTGAAGTGCCGGTGATCCCTCCCAGCGTTACCGAGACCTTGGCGGAGCTGGCAGCGCGAGCGGAGTCGCTGGCCGATACCGTCGAGGAGAAGGTGCTGGGGGCGGCAGGCGGCTAGCCTCGGGCCAGAACCGGGCCCCCGGCAGTGCCACCCGACCGGATGGGCCGGGGCGCAGTGCGAGCCAACTCAGGGCGATCCCGAGCCCCGCGACCAGGCCCGTCAATGCGGTATCCACCACCGATCGTTTCGGTGGGGTTGGCAGAGTGAAGAACAGCAATCGCCCGCTGGCCACCTCTTCGATGATCCCGTCCATGGCGAAGGCGAGCGGCACCAGGACGCTGCGCGAGGTTGCCGTGGCCGGCACCAGACGCACGCCCTCGGGACCGTCGCACAGATCGAGGCGCGCAGTGCATCCGGCGAGTTTTCCGGCCAGCCCGGGCGGTGCGGCCGATGGAAGCCGATCCACGAGGTCGGCGGCTTCGGCCCTGACCTCGGGACGGCGGTCGATCTCGATCATGGTGTGGATCGGCTCGTGCAGCACGACCTGTTCATGGCTTTGGCCGAACCGTTGCACCATGCGCAGCTGCGCGCGACAGGCCAATGGACCCGCGAGGTAACTCGCAACGCGGTCTAGCCCAATCCCGTGCCCGGCCGGGCCATACCAGAGCCGCGCCCGCAGCATGTCGGTCCTCAGGCGTTTGCGGCGCGGATCTTGTCGGCGGCCTCCTTGGAATAGGCCACGCCCTTGTCTTCGAACAGCTTGTCCAGCTCGCCCGACAGCGTCATCTCGGTCACGATATCGCAGCCGCCGATAAACTCGCCCTTGACGTAAAGCTGCGGGATGGTCGGCCAGTCCGAGAAATCCTTGATCCCCTGGCGGATGTCGTCATCGGCCAACACGTTGATGTCGGCAAACGCCACCCCCATGAAGTTCAGCACGCCCGCCACGCGGCTGGAGAACCCGCATTGCGGCATGTCTTTGGTCCCTTTCATGAAAAGGACGACGTCGTTGCCTTCGATGGTCTGCTTGATCTGGGTTTCGGCGTCGGACATGGGGATCACTCCGGGGCTTTGGTGGTGAGGGCGAGCGCGTGGAGCGCGCCGTTCGAGCCCTCCATCTGCTCTTTCAGCGCGGCATAGACCGCGCGCTGTTGCTGGACGCGGTTCATGCCGCGAAAGCTTTCGTCGATCACCTCGGCGGCATAGTGGTTCCCGTCGCCGGCAATGTCGGTGATGGTGATGCGCGCGTCGGGAAATTTCGCGCGGATCAGGGTTTCGATTTCTTCGGGGGCGATGGCCATTCCGGGCTCCATCCTGTTCGTTGGGGTCAACCTAAGCGCGTCGCGAAAGCGCCGCAAGAGGCGCAGTAACTCGCGGCCGCGCGCCACCCCCCACGGGCCAGCCGAGCGCGTCGGGCAGGGCGGCGACGCGGGGCCCTTCTCAGCCCAGTGCGCCCGCGAAGCATCCCCGGTATAGCGCAGACAGGTCCGAGAGCGGGGCGGACACCCCGCCGAAACTGACCATGTCGCCGCCGAACTTGCCGACTGCGGCCAGGGGCACGCCCGCCCGCCCGGCCTCGACCATCAGGGCCTCGGCCGAGTCGAAGGTACAGGCGATCAAGTAACGCGCCTGGTCCTCGCCGAAGAGGGTGGGAGTATCGCCGGCGTCCAGATGGACGCCCACGCCGGCGGCCTCGGCCATTTCGAAGGCGGCCAGCGCAAGGCCCCCATCCGACAGGTCGGTCGCGGCGGCGATCAGGGCGCGGTTGGCGCGCAGGAATTCGCCGTGCCCGCGTTCGGCGTCCAGGTCGACATGGGGCGCGTCGCCGTCCTCGCGGTGGAAAACCTCGTAGAGGAGCGCGGACTGCCCCAGGTGGCCGTGGGTTTCCCCCAGCACCAGTGCCACATGCCCATCCTCGGGCAGCCCGCCGATCATCTCGTCCAGATGGGTCAATAGGCCCACTGCGCCGATGGTGGGCGTGGGCAGGATCGGTGCGCCGTCGGTTTCGTTGTAAAGCGACACGTTGCCCGAGACGATGGGCATGTCCAGCGCTGAACAGGCTGCGCCGATGCCTTTGATCGCGCCGACGAACTGGCCCATGATCTCGGGCTTTTCCGGGTTGCCGAAATTCATGTTGTCGGTGGTGGCCAAGGGCCGCGCGCCGACCGCGCAAAGGTTGCGGTAGGCCTCGGCCACGGCCTGCTTGCCGCCCTCGAACGGGTTCGCGCGGACATAGCGCGGCGTCACGTCCGAGGTGAAGGCCAGCGCCTTTTCGGTGCCGTGCACCCGCACGATCCCCGCGCCCAGCCCCGGGCGGCGGACAGTATCGGCCATGACCTGGGTATCGTATTGTTCATAGACCCAGTTTTTCGCGGCGTAATTCGGGGTGCCGATCAGCGCCTTGAGGCCGTCGATGGGGTCGATGCCGGGCACCTCGGCCATCTCGGGGGCGGGGGGCGTTTCGACCCACGGGCGGTCGTATTCGGGGGCCGAGGAGGAGAGTTTCGACAACGGCAAGTCGGCCCGGCATTCGCCCTGGTGCAGGATGACGAAGCGGTCTTCGGGGATGGTTTCGCCCACGATGGCGAAGTCTAGGTCCCATTTCTCGAAGATCGCGCGTGCCTCGGCCTCTTTCTCGGGTCGCAGCACCATCAGCATGCGTTCCTGGGATTCCGACAGCATCATCTCGTAGGCGGTCATGTTGGTTTCGCGCTGGGGTACGGCATCGAGGTCGAGCCGGATTCCCAAGCCCCCCTTGTCGCCCATCTCGACCGCCGAACAGGTCAGCCCCGCCGCGCCCATGTCCTGGATCGAAATGACCGCGCCCGATGCCATAAGTTCCAGGCAGGCCTCCATCAGGCGTTTCTCGGTGAACGGGTCGCCGACCTGCACGGTCGGGCGCTTTTCCTCGATCCCCTCGTCGAACTCGGCGCTGGCCATCGTTGCCCCGCCGACGCCGTCGCGGCCCGTCTTGGCGCCCAGATAGACCACGGGCATACCGACGCCCGACGCGGCCGAGTAGAATATCTTGTCGGTATCGGCCAAACCGGCGGCGAAGGCATTCACCAGGCAGTTGCCGTTATAGGCGGGATGGAACCGGACTTCGCCGCCCACGGTCGGCACACCGAAACAGTTGCCATAACCGCCGATCCCCTCGACCACGCCATGCACAAGTTGCCGTGTCTTGGGATGGTCGACCTCGCCGAAGGACAGGGCATTCATCGCCGCAATGGGGCGGGCGCCCATGGTGAACACGTCGCGCAGGATGCCGCCCACCCCGGTCGCCGCGCCTTGGTAGGGTTCGATGTAGCTGGGGTGGTTGTGGCTCTCCATCTTGAAAACCACCGCCTGCCCGTCGCCGATATCGACCACGCCCGCGTTCTCGCCCGGTCCGCAGATCACCTGCGGCCCCTCGGTCGGCAGGGTGCGCAGCCATTTCTTGGACGATTTGTAGGAACAATGCTCGTTCCACATCGCAGAAAAGATGCCAAGCTCGGTAAAGCTCGGCTCGCGGTTCAAGATCCGCAGGATCTCGGCGTATTCCTCGGGCTTCAACCCGTGCGCCGCGATCAGCTCGTCGGTGATGGCCGGTTCCTGCATCTGTATCCCCCGCATGTCGGCTGGCTTGCGGCTGTTTAAGCCAAGGGCGCGGAAGGGGGAAGGGGGCGGCGTGCGGGTTCAGTCGTCGATACCTGTGCCGATCTCGGCCAGGGCGCGCTGATAGACCGATGCGGCGTTCCATTCCTTGAGTACTTCGAAATTCCGGCTGCCCGGCTGATAGGGCTGGCCTGGGCGCCAGCCCTTGCGCCGCAGGTAGTTCGCCGTCGAGGCCAGGGCGTCCGTCATGTCGGTCAGGTCGATCCGGCCGTCGCCATTTCCATCCTGTCCATAGGTCAGCGCGTTGCCAGGCAGGAACTGGGTATGGCCCAGCTCGCCATGCATCGCCCCGATACTGGCCGGCGACATCATCCCGCGGTCGATCATCTTCAGCGCGCCGATCAGGTGCGGCCGAAAGAACTCGGGGCGGCGGCAGTCATAGGTCAGTGTCGCGGTGGCGTTCAGCACGTTGGAATCGCCCATGAACCGGCCGAACCCGGTTTCCATGCCGTGGATCGCCAACAATACGCCCGCGGGCACGCCATAGGCCCGTTCCAGCGCGGCGTAAAAGCCCGGGCTTCGCGCCTTGCGCTGACGGCCTTGCGACACGATCGCATCGCAACCGCGCTTGCGGCAGAACTCGGCATAGCTGAGCCGAAAGCTTTTCTGGTTGCGGTCCGCATTGATCGTCCGCTGCGCGTATTGCGTGGCCGCAAGGGCCGATAGTCCGCGCGGGCCAACACCGGCGCGCGCGGCCTCGGCGGCGAAGGCGGTTTTCCAAGCGGAAAACCCACTGGCCGAGTTCCCGCAGGGCGCGGCCATTGCTGCGGCCGCAAGGCCTATCGCGGCCGGTATCGATAGGGCAAGGGCGCGCATGCGCATGGTGGTCCTCCGCTATGACGCGAGCAGGTTAGCGCGAGCGTGGCGGCCATCCAAAGACCCAGAACGCGGGTGACCGGAAATCGAGTCGCATCGGTGCTTTTCGTGCCATCCCACCCGGCCCCACCGTTTTCCTGCTGCAGGGCTGTGCAGGCTGGCATCGATCTTGCCTGTTTCGAAGGCAAAGCATGTTTCGGAACAAAAAAAGGCCGAGCATAAGCTCGGCCCAAGTCCAACAGGGAGGTAAAGACGAAAGCGCTACTTCCGCCTTCGTCTAAGCAATTATGGACGGTTTTGGTGGCGTTCAAGCCAAAAAACGCCGCAAGGCAGCATGCCCGTCATGCGTGTGACAGATATCTCACAATCATGACGTGTCTCGCTGCCGTTGCCGCTTTTCCATGATCTGTTCGGTGATGAACTCCCGGAAGGCCGCGATCCGGCGCGAGGCGCGCAGTTCTTCGGGATAGGCAAGGAATACCGGAACCTCGTTCGATTCGACCTGGTCCAAAACCCGGATCAGTTCGGGATGATCCTCGGTCACGTAGTCCGGCAATACACCGACGCCCAGCCCGTTCAGCACCGCCTGAAGCACGCCGAAATAGTTGTTCACCGTCAGGGTCGACCGGATCGGGTGTGTCATCAATTCACGCACCAGCCGGGCGCCGGCGCTGACCTGGGTGGAACTGGTGTTCTGGCAGATCAGCCTATGCTCGCCCAGGTCATCCATCGTGCGGGGCGTGCCATGCGCATCGAGATAAGAGCGCACGGCGTACAGCTGCATCTTGACGCTCATCAGGCGCAGGCGGATCAGGTCGGCCTGGCTGGGTTCCTTCATGCGGATCGCGACATCGGCTTCGCGCATCGGCAGGTCCAGAACGTTCTCTTCCAGCATCAGGTCGATCTTTAGGTCGGGATACTTCTGGTAAAGCTTGGGCAGCCGCTTGGCGAGCCAGAGCGATCCGAAACCGGTGGTCGTGGTCACGCGAAGTTCCCCGAACACCTCTTCGACACTGTCGCGGATGCGCGCCACTGCGGCGTCCAGCCGCTTGGTCATTGCGGTGGTGGCGTCGAACAGCAATTCGCCCTGCTCGGTCAGAATCAGTCCGCGGGCGTGCCGGTGGAACAGGGTCGATCCCAGCGACTCTTCCAGCGCGCGAATCTGTCGCGAGACGGCCGATTGCGACAGGTGCAGCGTGTCACCTGCGTGGGTCAGGCTGCCGGCATCCGCGACCGCGTGAAAGATCCTGAGCTTGTCCCAATCCATCGTTGCATTTCCCGCAAGGCTGCCATCCTGTTCGCGCAAGATACCTACCCGTGCGCTTTCCCCCTTGGCAAACCCCGATTTGCCAGTGAATTGATTTTGTAGGTCATGGGTTTTGACCTAATATGGTGCGCAAAGTTGCCAAGGGAGGGGTGACGATGGTCCGCCAGGACATCAGCCTCAAGGATCGTTACGATCTGTCTAAATCACCGGTGCTGCTGAACGGCACCCAGGCGCTTGTCCGGCTGATGCTGATGCAGAAGGCCCGCGACCGGGCGGCCGGGCTGAACACGGGCGGTTACGTCACCGGCTATCGCGGTTCACCGCTGGGGGCGGTCGACCAGCAGATGGCGCGGGCCGAGGCCCAGCTGAAGGCCGCCGATATCGTGTTCCAGGCTGGCCTGAACGAGGACCTCGCCGCCACCGCGCTGTGGGGGACGCAGCAGGCCGAACTGCGGGGCGAGGGCCGCTATGACGGCGTCTTCGGCCTGTGGTATGGCAAGGGGCCGGGGGTCGATCGCTCTGGCGACGTGATGCGGCATGCGAACCTCGCCGGAACATCGCCCCATGGCGGCGTGCTGATGGCCATGGGCGACGACCACACCGGTGAATCCTCGACCACCTGCCACCAGTCCGACTGGGCGATGGTCGACGCCTACATGCCGGTCCTGTCGCCTGCGGGCGTGCAGGAAATCCTCGATTTCGGACTCTACGGCTTCGCACTGTCACGCTTTGCCGGGGTCTGGGCGGGGCTCAAGCTGATGAAAGACACGGTCGAGGTGACCTCGGTCGTGGACGGCCGGCCCGACCGCATGGCATTCGTCACCCCCGATTTCCAGATGCCGCAGGGCGGCTTGAACATCCGGCTGAACGATCATTGGGTCGCCCAGGAGGCCCGCCTGGTCGATCACAAGAGGTTCGCCGCCGAAGCCTTTGCCCATGCGAACAAGATCGACCGCAAGGTCTGGGGCGGACCAGGGGCCAAGATCGGCCTGGTGGCGGCGGGAAAGAACTGGCTCGACCTTGTGCATGCGCTGGGGCTGCTGGGGATCGACGAGGCCGAGGCGGCGCGGCTGGGGATCGCCACCTACAAGGTCGGCCAGACCTTTCCGCTGGACATGAAAGGCTTCGCGGCTTTTGCCGATAGGCTGGACTTGATCGTCTGTGTCGAGGAAAAGCGCAAGCTGATCGAGGTGCAGGCGAAAGAAGCGATCTTCCACGACCGGCGCGGCCGGCGCATCTATGGTTGGCAAACCGACCGCGGCGAGGAGTTGTTCCCCACCCGCTATGCGCTGGACCCGGTGATGATTGCCGAAAAGCTGGGCCAGATCCTGATCGAGGAGGGGCGCGGCACCGAGGCGATATCGGCCGCGCTGGCCCGCATCCGCGAGGCCCGCCGCGCCGACAATGCCGAGGACCTGGCCGCGCGTCTTCCCTATTTCTGTGCGGGCTGTCCGCACAACACCTCGACGCGCCTGCCCGAGGGCAGCCGCGCCTATGCCGGGATCGGCTGTCACATCATGGCGATGTGGATGGACCGCGAGACCAGCGGCTACACCCATATGGGCGCCGAGGGGGCGAACTGGATCGGCGAGGCGCCTTTTTCGACGCGGGGTCACGTGTTTCAGAACATCGGCGACGGCACCTATAACCATTCGGGCCGGATGGCGATCCATGCCGCCATCGCCGCGGGGACCAACATCACCTACAAGATCCTGTATAACGACGCGGTCGCGATGACCGGCGGGCAGGGCAATGACGGCGGGCTGACGCCTCAACAGATCGTGGCCGAACTGCAGGCCGCCGGGGTCGAGCGGGTGGAGGTCGTCTATGACGAGAAAGAGGCGTTTGATCCCAAGACCATGCCGGCGGGTGTCGCCTGCCATCCGAGGGAACAGCTGATACCGGTTCAGGAAAACCTGCGTCAGTTCAAGGGCGTGACGGCCATCGTCTATGTCCAGACCTGCGCTGCCGAGAAACGCCGGCGCCGCAAGAAGAGCACGTTTCCCGACCCCGATACGCGCGTCTTCATCAATACCGAAATCTGCGAAGGCTGCGGCGATTGCGGGGTGCAGTCGAACTGTGTGGCCATCGTGCCGGTGGAGACCGAACTTGGCCGCAAGCGTGCCATCGACCAATCCGCCTGCAACAAGGATTTCTCTTGTCTGAAGGGCTTTTGCCCCAGCTTCGTGACGCTGAAAGGCGCCAAGCTTCGTAAGGAGGCCTCGGCCAAGGTCGAGATCGGACAATTGGCCGAACCGGCTTTGCCGACCATCAAGGGTACGCATAACATCGTCATCACCGGAGTCGGCGGCACGGGTGCCGTGACCATCGGCGCGATTCTGGCCATGGCGGCCCATGTCGACGGCAAAGGTGCCGGGATGATGGAGATGGCAGGCCTCGCCCAGAAGGGCGGCGCGGTGCATATCCACTGCCGGATCGCGGAAAAACCATCCGATATCAGTGCGATCCGCGTGGCGACCGGCGAGGCCGACGCGGTCATCGGCGGTGATCTGGTGGTCACTGCGGGGGCGCGCACCATTGGTCTGATGACCACGGGGCGCACCGGGGCTGTGGTGAACAGCCACGATATCGTCACCGGCGCGTTCACCCGCGACCCGGAATTTCGCGTGCCTTCGGACCGGCTGGAACTTGCGTTGCGCTCACGCCTGAAGAATGGGCTGCTACTCTTTGATTCCACGGAGCTTGCGCGCCGTCTGATGGGAGACACGATCTATGCCAACATGATCCTCACCGGCGCGGCCTGGCAGCGCGGCCTGCTGCCGCTTTCCCATGACGCGATCCTGCGAGCGATCGAGTTGAACGGCGCGGGTGTCGAGGGGAACCTTCGGGCGTTCGAGATCGGCCGCTGGGCCGCCGAAAACCCCGGGTCCGCGGCCCGCCTGATCGCCGCCGAGACCGTAGAGAAGCCCAAAAGCCTGGCGGAGAAGATCGCCTTTCGCGAGGACCATCTGCGCGCCTATCAGTCTGCCCGGCTGGCCCGGCGCTATCGTCGCCTGGTGGACCGCGTCTCTGACCCGCGGCTGAAAGAGGCCATGGCGATGGGCTATCACAAGCTCTTGGCCTACAAGGACGAATACGAGGTCGCCCGGCTGCATTTGCAGACTGCAGAAAAGGCCCGGGCCGCGTTCGGAGGCGAGTTCGAGGTGTCCTACCTGTTGGCGCCGCCTTTCCTGGGTGGGCACGATGCCGACGGTCGTCCCGCCAAGCGGCGGTTCGGGCGGAGCATGGAAACCGGGTTCCGTGTGCTGGCGGCAATGCGCAGACTGCGGGGTACGCCGTTCGATCCGTTCGGTTGGCAGGGTGAGCGGCGGCGCGAACGTGCGGCGATCCGCACCTACGAGGCGGATATGCGTGAGCTGTTGGCGGGGCTGACGCCCGACCGGGTGGAGGCGGCGGTCGCATTGGCCGAACTGCCGTTGAGCATCCGGGGCTTCGGTCCGGTCAAGGAGAAGGCCGCGCGGATCGCAGCCGCTCGGCGCGACGAGCTTCTCGCGGAGTTTCACGCGGGCGGGGCGCTGCGCAGGACGGCGGCGGAATAGAGCGTTATCATTGCCGTGGTGCGGGCTCTCGCGCAAATGCATCGGGCCGCTGCGCGTGACATCAAGGCGCTTTGCCGAAACGAAAGAGGCGGCGCAAGAAAATATCCAGACCCTCGAGGCGGCGCTGTCCTGTCTTGCGGCGGGCGGTGCGGTCAGGGTGTTTCCGGGCGGCAGCGTCTGGACCTCGGCACGCCCCTTTTCATGTCCGATGGATCCGGGCTGGCGCAGTTTCACGGCACGCATGGTCGCGAAATCCGATGCCGCGATCGTGCCGATCTTTTTCGACATCCATAATTCGCGCCTGTTCCAGCTGGCCAGTCACCTGCGCGAAACACTTCGCCTGGCCCTGCTGATCAAAGAGTTCCGTGCGGGTGTCGACGAAGCCGTTCGCGTCGCCATCGGCCAGCCCATCGACAGGGCGCGGCTGAATGCCCTTGCCCGAGATACCAATGGGGTGATGGATTTCCCACGCAACTCCACCTATGAGTTATCATCGAGGCCTCTGAAGTCGTTTGATTACGGCTACGAGTTCAAGAAGCGCTACGAGGGCGAGGACGATGGCGGTTGGCGTGTTCGATTCCGGGCTGGGCGGGCTGACGGTGCTGGACGCGGTGGCGCGGCGCCTTCCGGACGTGCCCTTCGTCTATTTCGGCGACAATGCACATGCGCCCTACGGCATCCGAGACGCCGAGGACGTTTATCGTCTGACCACCGCGGCGGTCAGCCGGTTGTTCGATGCAGGCTGCGACCTGGTGATCCTGGCCTGCAACACCGCCTCGGCCGCTGCACTTCGGCGAATGCAGGAAAGCTGGGTGCCCAAGGATAAGCGCGTGCTGGGCGTCTTCGTGCCGCTGATCGAGGCGCTGACAGAACGGCAATGGGGTGACAATTCCCCGCCGCGCGAGGTCGCGGTGAAACACGTGGCGCTGTTCGCCACACCCGCGACGGTGGCCAGCCGCGCCTTCCAGCGCGAACTGGCATTTCGCGCCATCGGCGTCGATGTCGAGGCGCAGCCTTGTGGCGGTGTGGTCGACGCGATCGAACAGGGCGACGAGATGCTGGCCGAGGCGCTGGTGCGGTCGCATGTCGAGGCACTTAAACGACGCATGCCGCATCCCGAGGCCGCGATCCTTGGCTGCACGCATTACCCGCTGATGGAAAAGGCCTTCCAGGAGGCTCTTGGGCCGGGGGTCAAGGTCTATTCCCAAGCCGATCTCGTGGCGGAAAGCCTGGCGGACTATCTGGGGCGCCATCCCGACATGATTGGGTCCGGCACCGAGCGGATGTTCCTGACCACGGGCGATCCGGCCACGGTATCGGACAAGGCCACGCAATTCCTGCGCCGTCGCATCGAATTCCGCGTGGCGTGATTGCGGGCGCGCACGTTCGCGTCTAGAACCGCTGCGATATCGCAGGAGCCTTCGATGACCCATTCCGTCGCCATTCTGGGTGCCTCGGGCTATACCGGGGCGGAACTTGTCCGGCTGATCGCCACGCACCCGGGGCTGCGCATCGTCGCGCTTTCGGGCGAACGAAAGGCGGGCCAGCCAATGGCGGACGTTTTCCCGCATTTGCGCCACCTTGATCTGCCGGATCTCGTGAAGATCGATGATATCGACTTTTCGGGGGTCGACCTCGCGTTTTGTGCCTTGCCGCACGCGACCAGCCAGGCAGTGATCCGCGAGTTGCCGCGTGATCTCAAGGTCGTGGACCTGTCGGCCGATTTCCGGCTGCGCGACCCCGCAGCCTACGAGAAGTGGTACGGCAAGCCCCATGCCGCGCTCGAATTGCAGGCCGAGGCAGTCTACGGCCTGACCGAGTTCTATCGCGACGAGATTCGCACCGCACGTCTGGTTGCGGGCACCGGTTGCAACGCGGCGGCGGGGCAATACGCGATCCGTCCGCTGATCGAGGCCGGCGTGATCAACCTTGACGAGATCGTGATCGACCTAAAGGCGGGGGTGTCAGGGGCGGGCAGGGCGCTCAAGGAAAACCTCCTGCATGCCGAACTGTCCGAAGGGTTCCATGCCTATGCCGTGGGCGGGATTCACAGGCATTTGGGGGAGTTCGACCAGGAGTTTTCCAAGGCCGCGGGACGCCCGGTCGAGGTACAGTTCACCCCCCACCTGATCCCCGCGAACCGCGGAATCCTGGCCACCTGTTGGGTGCGCGGCGAGGCACAGGAGATTCATTCCGTCTTGGCAAAGGCCTACGAAGATGAAATCTTCATGCAGGTTTTGCCCTTGGGCGAACATCCCTCAACCCGGCATGTGCGCGGTTCGAACTTTGTGCATATCGGTGTGGTGGGTGACAGGCGGCCGGGGCGGGCGTTGGTGATCGCCGCGCTCGACAACCTGACCAAGGGGTCTTCGGGGCAGGCGATGCAGAACGCCAACCTGATGCTGGGGATCGCGGAGGAGACGGGGCTGATGTTGGCTCCCTGCTTCCCCTGAGGTGGAGAGAGACGGATGCGCGGACTGAAAAAGAAACGCCGGGTTCAGATCATCGTGGTGGCCTTCGTGGCGCTTGGGTTGTCGACCGGGCTGATCGGCTACGCGATGCGGGACGGGATCAACTTTTTCCGCGCGCCCAGCCAGATCGTCGAGGCGCCCCCGCCGCCGACCGAAACCTTCCGCATCGGCGGACTGGTCGAGGCCGGCAGCCTACAGCGGGGCCAGGGCGAGACGATCCGCTTCAACGTGACCGATGGCGGCGCGGTGGTGCCGGTGGCCTATACCGGCGTGCTGCCCGACCTGTTCGCGGAAAACCAGGGCATGATCGGAACCGGCCGTTTGATCGACGGCGTGTTCGAGGCCACCGAGATCCTGGCCAAGCATGACGAAAGCTACATGCCCAAAGAAGTCGTCGACGCGCTGAAGGAACAGGGTGTCTATCGCCACGACCCCGGCAATCCGCCAAGCGGCAGCTAAGGCCGGAAGGCCGAGACCCCGGACGGCGCGCCGTCGGGCGCGCTGTTCCTGAAAATTCGATTCTCCCTCAGTTGCTCGCGGCCGTCCACTGCGCAGCGCTCAACAACTCGGACAACCTTGCAGCGCCCGCATTCGACAGGCGCGACATCGGATGATCCGCACCCTTTATCACGGGTGAACCGGGCGTCCGCCGCCAACGCCCGACCTTAACCAACATCGCCAAGAATGCCCTTCGCTTCGACCAAAGGACGGGGGGTTCGATGGAAAAGATCCGGATTCTTGCCGAGGAGATCGTTATCCGCGAAGGCGGCTTCGTGAACGATCCCGACGATCCCGGTGGCGCCACCAAACACGGGGTCACGCTTGCCACCCTGCGCCGTCTGAAAGCCGATATCACCGGCGATGGGCTGGTCACCGTGGACGATGTCAAGGCGCTTTCACCCGAAGAGGCGGTGGACGTGTTCATCGTTCACTATTTCCAACGGCCGCGGATCCATCTCTTGCCCGAGGTCCTGCAACCCTCGGTCTTCGACATGTTCGTGAATGCCGGATCGAATGCGGTGCGCATTCTGCAACGGTTGTTCAACGACATGGGGCAGCGCGTGACCGTCGACGGGGTGATCGGTCCTCATACTGCGCTTGCAGCCGAAACAGCCGCGGCCGCGGCGCCGGATCATATCGCAGACGCCTATGGCATCGCCCGGCGCAACTATTACTACGCGATCGCCGACCGGCGCCCGGCCAGCCGTAAATATGCCCGCCGCCGGGACGGTGGCAAGGGCGGCTGGATACTGAGGGCCGAGGAATTCATCTCGCCTCGCTATCACCTCAGCGATGCCGAGCATCGAGAGAGGACATCGAAATGGGACTGATCCAGGGACTGGCCGGTATCTTGTTCGGCAGCGGGCGTAATGTTGTCGCCGAAGCGGCAGAGGTGTTCCGCGTCAATTCCGACGCCGCCGACCGGCGTGCGGCCGAAATCCAGACCGCGGCGCTGCAGCAGTTCGCCCAGGAATTCGCGCACCCCAATCGCTGCGTCTTCGATCGTGTGATCGACGGGATGAACCGGTTGCCGCGGCCGCTTCTGGCGCTGGGAACGGTGTTCCTTGCGGCCTCGGCAATGGTCGACCCCGTCTGGTTCGCCTCGCGAATGCAGGGGGTGGCGCTGGTGCCCGAGCCGCTGTGGTGGTTGCTGGGTGCGATCATCAGCTTCTATTTCGGCTCGCGCTATCAGGCCAAGGGCCAGGAATTCCAGCGGTCGATCGCTGAAACCGTTGCGCGTGCGCCAGTGGTGGTCGACAACCTGCGGGCCTTGGGCGAGTTGGATGCGCCTTCGGCGCCGCGGACGCCTGCAGCCCCCCCCACGCCGCCGCAGCCTGCGCCGGGTGGGCGTGGCGCCGGGTCTGTACCGGCCGATGCGCCCGCCACGTCCGGCGCGACGCCCCATCGAAGCACCGGGCCAAATCCTGCGCTCGAGGCGTGGAGGTCGCAGGGATGACCGTGCCTTTCGCCGCCGATCTTTGCGCGCTCATGGCGCTCGGAAGCCTCGCGGCATTCTGGCAACAGGACCGCGCCGAGCCGCTGTGCCGTGACCTGCTGATCGCCCTGGCCGGGGTCGCACTGGTGCTTGCGCTGTTCTAGTCGCTCACGATCCTGTCAGCACCCCGGCCGGGCAGGCGAAAAGCGATTGGCGCGGGCCGCCGGGGCGTCTAATACTTTACTCATGTTCATCGAGCTTGGTCACTTCGCCCTGACGCTTGCCTTCGCGATTTCGCTGGTGCAGGCCATCGTTCCCCTGATCGGCGCCCAAAAAGGCTGGAGTGGCTGGATGGCCATGGCCGAACCGGCCTCCATCGCGCAATTCCTGCTGACCGCGTTCAGCTTCGCCGCGCTGACCTATGCGTTCGTCACTTCGGATTTTTCGGTCAGCCTGGTGGTCAACAACTCGCACACGCTGAAACCGATGCTTTACAAGGTCTCGGGCGTTTGGGGAAACCACGAAGGTTCGATGCTCTTGTGGGTGCTGATCCTGACGCTTTTCGGCGCCATGGCCGCCTGGTTCGGAGGCGGGCTGCCGCCGACCTTGCGGGCGCGCGTGCTGGCGGTGCAATCCTCGATCTCGGCGGCCTTTTTCGCCTTCATCCTGTTCACCTCGAATCCGTTCACGCGCATGCAGGCGGTGCCCTTCGACGGGCGCGACCTGAACCCGCTGTTGCAGGATCCGGGGCTCGCCTTCCATCCGCCTTTCCTCTATCTCGGCTATGTCGGCCTTTCTATCTGCTTTTCCTTCGCGGTCGCGGCGCTGATCGAAGGGCGGGTCGATGCCGCCTGGGGGCGTTGGGTGCGGCCCTGGACATTGGCGGCCTGGATCTGCCTGACTATCGGCATCGCGCTGGGGTCGTGGTGGGCCTATTACGAACTTGGCTGGGGCGGCTTCTGGTTCTGGGACCCGGTCGAGAACGCGTCCTTCATGCCCTGGCTGATTGCCGCGGCGCTGCTGCATTCCGCGATCGTCGTCGAGAAACGCGAAGCGCTGAAAAGCTGGACGGTCCTGCTGGCGATCGTGGCGTTCGGCTTCTCGCTGATCGGGGCATTCATCACTCGGTCCGGGATCATCACCAGCGTGCACGCCTTCGCCTCGGACCCCGAGCGGGGCATGTTCCTGTTGCTGATCCTCGGTGTCTTCATGGGCGGCGCGCTGATGTTGTTCGCCGCGCGGGCCAGCGCGATGGAGGCAAAGGGAATTTTCGGGATCGTCAGCCGCGAATCCGCCCTCGTGTTCAACAACATCCTGCTGGCTGTTTCGGCCCTTGTGGTGTTTGTCGGAACGATCTGGCCGCTGGTGGCCGAGATGGCCTTTGCCCGCAAGCTTTCGGTGGGTGCGCCCTTTTTCAACATAGCGTTCACGCCCTTCATGGTGGCGCTGGCGATCATCCTGCCGGTCGGGGCGATGTTGCCTTGGAAACGTGCGCGGCTTGGCCGGGCTGTGACCCGGCTGGTGCCGGCCATGGTACTGGCGCTGGCGCTCGGTGCGCTGGCCTGGGCGATGCAGACCGGGCGAAGCGCGTTTGGACCGGTGGGGGTGGCGCTTGGAACCTGGCTGATCGCGGGGGCGGCGGTCGATCTTTGGACACGCGCGGGCAGGGCCCCGCTGGCCCACAAGCTGGGCCGGATCTGGCGTTTGCCCCGTGCCGACTGGGGTAAAACGGTGGCCCATTCCGGTCTTGGTATCACGATCATCGGGGTGGCGGGCGTCATGGCCTGGCAGATCGAGGATATCCGCGTGGCCAAGGTGGGCGAACGGTTCGACCTGGGCAGCTATGGCATCACCCTCGACTCCGTCGAACGGGTGCAGGGGCCGAACTATATCTCGACAACCGCCACGATGGGCATCTGGCAGGGCGAACGCCGGACAGCGACGCTTTACCCTGAAAAGCGCGTTTATCCGGTGGCCGGCATGCCGACGACCGAGGCCGCTCTGGATAACGGTTTCTTCCGTGACATCTATCTGGTCATCGGAGACCCGCAAGAAAGCGGGGGATGGGCGGTGCGCGGCTATATCAAACCCTTCGCGAACTGGATCTGGATGGGCGCGATCATCATGGCGCTGGGTGGCGGGCTGAGCCTTTCGGACCGCCGGGTGCGCGTCGCGGCAGGCGCGCGCAAGGACCGGGGCGCGGCACCGATGCCGGCGGAGTGAGGGTGCGATGCTGAAACGGTTCATGCTGGTGCTGTCGCTTGCCCTTGGCCTTAGCGGACCTGCGTTTGCGGTCGAACCATCCGAGGTTCTGGAAGATCCGGCCGAGGAAGCCCGCGCGCGGGAGATTTCCAAGGGGCTGCGTTGCCTGGTTTGCCGCAACGAGAGTATCGACGATTCCAACGCGTCGCTTGCAAAGGACCTGCGCCTGCTGGTGCGCGAGCGGATCGAGGCCGGCGACTCGGATGAAGAGGTTCTGGACTATGTCGTCGGCCGGTATGGCGAATACGTCTTGTTGAAACCGACGGCCACGGGGTCGAACCTGGTGCTTTACGTGGCGGGGCCCGCGATGCTGGGGCTTGGCCTGCTGGTGGCCTTTGCCTATATCCGTGGACGCCGCGGCCGCGAGGTCGGCTCGGAGGGGTTGAGCCCCGAGGAGCAGGCGCGGCTGAAGGAGATCATGGGCGACTAGCGTTTGGCGGCGAGCGCGGGCGCCAATCCGCCCTGACCGGTGGCGTTTTCGCCTTGGCTATCGCCAAGGCGACCGGCTGGGAGCTCTGCCCCCTGACCCCCGGGGAATTTTACCCAAGAAGAAGACACCCTGCTTTTTTGGGGCGCTTGTGGCCGGTCGGTTCCTTGAACGATGCAGAGATGATCGGCCGTTTTCGGTTTTGCATGGCGCCGGCCATCGCGGCCATCTGCGGCAGCGCTAGGCGACGGGATGGGGAGGGGAGGTCGGACTGGCGCCGACCAGCGCAGGGTCCGGAGAGAGCCACGGGATCGGCGGTTTTCCGATCTGCCGTATTTTTAGGCAAGCGCCGGGATTTTCGCCGTTCGCCGTTCGCGCACTCTTGCACCTGAGCGCAACGCTTCCCATGATCTGCGCGGGCTTGGGAGGCATGCACGCCGGATGAACGAAGGACGCACGAAGCGCCGCCATGGGCGCAGCGAGACGGCGCAGGGCTACCTGCTGGTGGCCACACCTTTCGCCTATGCGCTGCTGCTTCTGGCGGTGCCGCTGGGCGCGATCGTGATGTTCAGTTTCTGGACACAGGATTACCTGACCCTCGACAAGACCCTGACGTTGAAGAACTATCGCGAGGCTTTCAGCGAACCGCTGTATGGCGAGTTGTTGATCCGGTCGCTTCTGGTGTCGGGGGCGGTGACCCTGGCGACGGTCCTGACCGCCTTTCCCATCGCGTATTTCGTGTCCTTCTATGTCCCCCCCGAACGCAAATCGATGTGGATCTTCCTGATCACCATCCCCTTCTGGACGAGCTATCTGATCCGCGTGTTCCTGTGGAAGGTCATCCTGGGATACAATGGCGTGTTCAACACCACGCTCCTGGGGCTGGGGATCATCGATGAGCCGCTGACCTTCATCCTTTACAACGTGAACGCGGTGGTGATCACGCTGGCGCATGCCTATGCGCCGTTCGCGATCCTGCCCATCTTCGTGGCGCTGGAGAAGATCGACCGCACCTTGCTTGAGGCCGGGCGCGACCTGGGAGAGAGCTATGTGATGACGTTCTTCCGGGTGACGCTGCCGCTGGCGATGCCGGGCGTGGTGGCGGCGGTGTTGATCGTGTTCATCCCGACCATCGGTGATTACGTCACGCCCCGGCTGGTAGGGGGGCCCGACGGGCTGATGATCGCGAACATGATCCAGACCCAGTTCCTTAAACTCAACAACGCGCCGATGGGGGCAGCGCTTGCCGTGCTGGCCATGGCGATGGTGGGCGCGGTGGCCCTGGTCTTCCTGGCGCTGACCCGCCGCTTTCTGCGGGGGCAGTGATGAAACGGCCGCTTCGCGTCTACGCGATCCTGTACCTTGCGTTCCTGTATGCGCCGATCGCGTTGTTGCCGCTTTTCGCCTTCAATGACGGTACGGTGATCGCCTTTCCGCTGAGGGGATTCACCTGGGAATGGTTCCGCCAACTGGCCGAGATCCCGGCGTTGCATGCCGCTGTCCTGAACAGCCTGACCATCGCGTTGTCCTCGGCGGCTTTGGCCACCTGTCTTGGGATCCTGGCTGCGCGCGCGGCCACCCGCTTTGCCTTTCCGGGCAAGAAGGGGATCATGGGGCTGATCATGCTGCCGCTGGTCCTGCCGGAAATCATCGTCGCGGTGTCTCTGCTGGTGGTGTTGCTGCAGCTGGGCCTGTCACTCGGCGCCTGGACGGTGATCTTGGGGCACGTCCTGATCTGCACACCGTTTTCCATCGCGATCCTGAACTCGGCGTTCCAGAGCCTCGATCTGTCGCTGGAAGAGGCCGCGATCGACCTGGGCGAGACGCGCTGGTCCAGCTTTCGGCTGATCACGCTACCGCTGGTGATGCCGGGGATTATCTCGTCGCTCCTGATCTCGTTCACGATCTCGCTGGACGAGTTCATCATTGCCTTCTTCCTGACCGGGACCGAGCCGACGCTGCCCGTCTACCTCTGGGGCCAGCTCCGCTTCCCGCAGAAGATACCTGTGGTCATGGCCCTGGGGACGATCTTGGTCGTCGCCTCGGTGATCCTGCTGACCATCGCCGAATATTTCCGCCGCCGGGGTGCCGCGCGCACCGGGCAGGCCGACACCGGAGGGTTCCTGTGAAAGACACGCTGGGGGTCACCCGTCCCATCATCACGCTGGACAACGTCGAGAAGTACTACGGCGACTATTACGCGCTCAGGGGGATCACCGCCGAGATCAACCAGGGCGAGTTCTTCTCGCTGCTGGGGCCGTCGGGCTGCGGAAAGACCACGCTCTTGCGCACGATCGCCGGGTTCGAGGAACCCAGTTCGGGCCGGGTGACGATCGACGGCAAGGACATGGCAGGGGTGCCCGCGAATGTGCGCCCGACCAACATGGTGTTCCAGTCCTACGCGATCTTTCCGCACCTGACCGTGGCTCAGAACGTGGGCTTCGGCCTTCGGCGCGAGCCCCTCACCCGCAAGGAAAAGGAGCGCAAGGTCGTCGAGGCCCTTGAGATGGTGGGTCTCAAGGGCTTTGGCGCGCGCGCCGCGCATGCGCTGTCGGGCGGGCAGCGCCAGCGTGTGGCACTGGCCCGCGCGCTGATCCTGGAACCCAAGGTTCTGCTTCTGGACGAGCCTCTGTCCGCGCTCGACAAGAAGATGCGCGAGCAGATGCAGATGGAGCTGCGCAGGTTGCAACGGCAGGTGGGCATCACCTTCATCCTCGTCACACACGACCAGGAAGAGGCGCTGATCATGTCCGACCGGATCGCGGTAATGTTCGAGGGGCAGATCGCCCAACTTGATACACCGCAGGTCCTGTATCGCCGCCCGGTCAGTCGCCAGGTGGGCGAGTTCATAGGGGTGATGAACTTTTTGCCGGCCAAGGCCACGGTGGGCCCCGACACCCATATCGAGGTGGAGGCCGCGGGCCTGGGGCGCGCGGTGATCGGCGCGGACCAACTGCCCGGGGGCTGGCATCCCGGCCAGACCCAGAGCGTCGGCATCCGACCGGAGACGATGTCGATCCTGTTCGAGGGCGAAACGACCGATCGGCGGGTGGCCACGGGGATCGTGGAGGACCGGGCCTATTACGGCGACATGACCTATTACGAGGTTCGTCTGGACGGGGTGGAAAAGCCGATGACCATCTCGATGAAGAACCTCGTCGGCCGGCCGGTTCTCGAGCGTGGATCGCAGGCGCGGGTGGCCTGGGACGCGCGGTCCTTGGTGTTGTTTGCCTGAACGCGCCCGTCCGCGGACGACCGCGTTCGGTTGTCCGTTTTCATCTTGCTGTCGCAAGGCGACCCGCCGGGGGGGCGCTGCCCCCCGGACCCCCTGGAGTATTGGATCCAAGGAAAAGCCAGCAGGTCGGCGCCGGAGGGGGCATGGCGTTCACCGGCGGGCGGCGTTTGAGCGGAGCGGGAAAAGGCAGTCAGCTCTGGGCATCGGCCGGGATCAGGCCCAGGCCGCGCAGGTAGATGCCGATGCCGCTTTCGAGTAGGTCCTCGGCCGGGAAGGGTGCCCGCGCACCGGGCGTGCCGCGGGTATAAAGCTCGACGACGCCGTGGCTCAGCGCCCAGATATGCGCCGAGACCATGGCCACGGGCGGGCGTTTGCCGGGTGGGATGTGCTGCGAGAGTTCGCGCGCGGCGCGTTCCAGAACCTCGCTCGCCCGGTTCGCGACCGTGCAGAGGTCTGGATTGGCATTGAGCGAAAGACCGGATTCGAACATCGCCATGTAGTGGCCCGGGTATTTCCGGGCAAAGGCGAGATAGGCGCGTCCGGCCGCCTCCAGGCTGGCCAGTGCCGAGGGCTGGCCGGTCGCGTAGGCATGTTCCATCAGATCCGCGAAGATGACGAAGCCTTGGCGCGCGCATTCCGCGATCAGGTCCTCGCGACCCTGGAAATGGCGGTAGACCGCGGCCGGCGTGACGCCGGCGGCCTTGGCAGCCTCGGTCAGGGTGAACCCTTGCGGGCTTTTCTGGCGGATCAGCTCGAGTGCGGCGTCGACCAGCGCCTGGCGCAGGTTGCCGTGGTGATAGCCGCGCTTAGACATCCCAGATCTCGGGGCCGCCGCAGATTGCCGGGTCGGGCGAAGCGACCACGCCCACGTCCTTTCCAGTGTAGTCGAGGCTGGACAGCACCCGCCGGATGGCCGCGATCCGCGCGCGCCGCTTGTCGTCCGAGCGGATCACCGTCCAGGGCGCAAGCCCGGTGTGGCTGCGGGCAAGCGTTTCGCGGATCGCGTCGGAATAGCTGTCCCATCGCCGCAAGCCTTCGACGTCGATCCAGCTGAGTTTCCACTGTTTCAGCGGGTCGCGCTCGCGGTGGAGGAAGCGGCGCAGTTGTTCGGCGCGGCCGACATTGAGCCAGAGCTTGACGAGATGGACGCCCTCGTTGACCAGCAAGTCCTCGAAATCGGGCAATTGGTGAAAGAAATGCTGCCGTTCCATCGGCGTGCAGAACCCGAAGACATGTTCCACCACGGCGCGGTTGTACCAGGACCGGTCGAAGAAAACGATCTCGCCGCCCGAGGGCAGGTGCTGGACGTAGCGCTGGAAATACCACTGGCTCGCCTCACGGTCCGAGGGTTTCGAGAGGGCGACGACGCGGGCCACGCGTGGGTTCAGGTTCTCGCGGAAACGCTTGATCGTGCCACCCTTTCCCGACGCATCCCGGCCCTCAAACACGACGCAAAGCCGGATGCCCTCGGCCTTGACGAAGGATTGCAGCTTGACCAGCTCGATCTGAAGTGCGTCCATCTCGGCCTTGTAGGTATCGCCGTCCAGCCGCGTGGCATAGGGATAGGTGTCGGACAGGATGTCCTTCTTGTGGCCGTCCTTGACGGCTTGGCGCAGCTCTTCGGGGGCCTCGTCCCGGTAGAATTTCGTGATCGCGCCGTCGAATGGCAGGTCCTTCATGCACGCCTCCGCTAAGCGTTTCCCGCCAGTATGGCGATCAGGCGCGGCTGTGCAATCCGGCCCGGCGTGCAGCCCGTTCGACCGCGGCCAGGGTTGCCCTCTCGGCGGCATGATGGGGCATGTGTCCGATCCCGGGCAATGCGGTCAGCCGGGCGTTGGGCAGCTGGCGGGCCAGCGGGCGGGCATGAATGTCGATGCCCACTATGTGGTCGGCGGTGCCGTGGATGATTTCGACCGGGCTGCGCAGGTCGGGGTAGCGTGCGGCCATCGCCGGAGATGGGGTTTTAAGTTATTCACCTGGCGCGCAGTGCGGCCGGGCGGAGCGCGAGGTCTATGCCGACATGGTCGATATAACCCCGTGGCGGGCGCTGTGGCGCAAAGATCGAACGCAGCGCGCGCGTGGCTGTCTCTTGGGTGGCGAAGGCCGAGATCAGGGCGCTGCCCAGCCCCGAGGACGCAACCGTGTAGAAGGACTTCAGTGCGCCGGGCCAGGGCATGGTGGCACCGGCCAGCGTGACCACGCCTGCCGCGCGGCCCGGTTGGGTCAGTGCCCATGCCATGGCGACCGCGGCGCCGTAGGAATGGCCGACGATCACCGCCTGTCCGACCCCCAGTTGCGCCGCCGCCGCGTCGAGTTGCGCGGCCTGTTCGGCCGGGCTTTCGCCCCGCCCGTGCAGCGCACCGGAATAGCCAAGCCCCGGTCGGTCGAACGCGATAACCCGGTAGCCCTTTCGGGCCAGCTGCCCGCTGAGCGAAAAGGTGAAGTCGCGCAGGTTGCCCGAGGCGCCATGCACCAGGATCACCGCGGGGCCCCGCCCCTCGACATGGGCATGTACGGTACGCCCGCGCACCCGGAGAAGCCGGCCCGAGGGCGGGGTTGCGCCGGCGCCGCGACCCGGCGGGGCATTGGGGGCAGGACGTCCCGCCGGGGAGCAGGCGCCCAGCAGGGCGGCCGCCAAAAGGCCAGTCAGTGTGCGTCGGGTGGGCATGGCGTCGCGCGTTGTTTCAGCGACAGATAGCGGGCCATCGCATGACGGCCAGCCCTGTCCGCCGGATCAGGTAGTATTCTGCAGCCCCGCCCGCTGGGCCGCGCGCCCGATCGCGGCAACGGTGGCGTCGGGCCGGGCGTGGTGCGGCATGTGGCCGACGTCGTGCAGCTCGATCAGGTTGGTCGAGGGGACAAGCGCCGCGAAGGGGCGGGAATGGATCTCGATCGGCACGATCTCGTCGGCGGTGCCATGCAGGATCTCGATCGGCATGCTTAGCTCGCCATAACGTGCGGCCATGGCGCGGATATGTGGCTTCAACCCGTTGACCTGACGGGTATTGGCCCGCAGCGTGTCCGGCCGCAGTGACAGCTCGATCCCGATATGGTCACCATATCCCTCGGGCACCGGGTCGGGGTCGAAGATGCGTTCGATGGCGCGGTCGGCCAGCATGCGGGGTGCAAAGGCCGAGATGAACGGGATCACGAAGGCCGACCCGAAATCCGACGAGGCGACGGCATACCAGGGCCCCAGCCCGCCCGGCCAGGGCATCGCCGCCCCGGCCAGCGACACGATGGCCGCCGCGCGCGCCGGGTAATTCAGCCCCCAGGCCAATGCGACCGTCCCGCCAAAGGAATGCCCCACCAGCACCGCGGGTTTCAGCCCCAGCCGAACCGCTGCGGCCTCGAGTATCTCGGCCTGCTCGAACGGACTTTCGCCGTGGGGATGCAGCGGATCGGTATGCCCCAGCCCCGGCCGGTCAAAGGCGGTCACGCGGAACCGGTCGCTCAGCCGGGCCATCAGGTCGAAGGTGAAATCGCGGGTATTGCCGCCGGCCCCGTGCAGCAGGATCACATCCGGCCCGTCACCCTCCTGGTGGGCATGAACGCGGGTGCCGTCGATATCGAGAACCCGGCCGGTAGGCGGAAAGCGGTCGGACATGCTCAGACGCACCCGATCCGTTCGGGATCGAACGGCGTTGTCTGGTAGATCTGGTTGATCCAGTTGCCGTAAAGCAGGTGCGCATGGCTGCGCCAGCGGTTCTGCGGCGTATTGGACGGGTCGTCCGCAGGATAATAGTTCAGCGGCACGTTGATTGCTGTGCCATTGGCGACGTCGCGATCGTATTCCTGTTTCAGCGTGTCGCTGTCATATTCGAAATGGTTGAAGATATACAGCGCGCGGTGCCCCGGATCCTCGATCAGGCAGGGGCCGACCTCGTCGCTGCCCAGAAGCGTGACCAGTTCCGGGACCGCGTCGATCTCGGCTTGGCGCATCTCGGTCCAGCGGCTGACCGGGATCACGAAATCGTCCGAGAAGCCGCGCAGATAGGGCGAGGCCGGCATCAGGTTGCGGTGCCGGAAACAGCCGAACGCCTTATGCGTCAGCAAGTGTTTCTGGACACCGTGGAAATGATAGATCATCGCCATCCCGCCCCAGCACACCCCGAAGGTGGAATGCACATGGGTCTGGGTCCAGTCCATCACGCGCACCAGTTCGTCCCAATAGGTCACCTCGGTAAAGGGCAAATGCTCGATCGGGGCGCCGGTGATGATGAAGCCGTCGAATTTCTCGCCGCTTGCCTCGACATCGGCGAAGGGACGATAGAACGCCTCCATGTGTTCGGCAGCGGTGTTCTTTGTCTGATGCTCGGTCATCCGGATCAGCGACAGTTCGATCTGAAGGGGCGTGGCCCCGATCAGCCGGGCGAACTGGGTTTCGGTCTGGATCTTCTTGGGCATCAGGTTCAACAACCCGATCCGCAGAGGTCGGATGTCCTGGCGTGCCGCGGCCTCTTCGCCCATCACCATCACGCCCTCGCGCGTCAGCACGTCATAGGCCGGCAGGCTGGTGGGAATCTTGATCGGCATCTGGCGGAGGAACCTGTTGGAGACCAAGGCAGATAATCCCATCCGGCGGCGAAGTCCATCTGCGGCGCCGAAAAAGAATGGCCCGGGCGATCTCGCCGTGTAGGATGGGGCCGCGGGACCGGCCAGTGGGGGAGTTCCGATGAGACCGACATGGGGCGTTCTTGCCGTCGCGATCCTGATCCAGGGCTGTTCGACCGACCGGGTCCAGCCCGAACTGACCGGCCTGGGCAGGGCGTTCGAGGACACCCGAAAGGCGATGGCGCCGCGCCTGGCCGCGGGGCTGGAGCGCGACCGGCAGGCCGAGATCACCGCGGCCGCGCAGGCCGGCGATGTCTGGACTCTGGGCGAGGGCTGCGCGGCGCAGGCGGCCACCGGCGTTTTCGTGCCCGACATCACCTGTTCGCTGGAAAAAATCCGCATGGGCGACCGCCCGCCCGTGGTGGGCGAGGCAACCGCGCTGAACCGCAAGATGACGGCGCTGTCGGTCTATCTTGGCGCGCTGGAGGCACTGTCGGACGCCAAGGCCGAGGAGGATTTGAACGACGCCTACCTGCTGGCGCTCGGGGCGCTGTCGGATTTCGGCGCGGCGGCAGAGTTGGAAGGTCTGTCCGGGTTTCTGGCCGAACGCCGGGCCAATCGCGAAAAGGCCGGTGCGGCGATCATGAGCGGTGTTTCGGCGCTGCGCTTCGCGCGGATGCGCGCGGTGGTTCGCGCCGCCGATCCGGATGTGCGGCGCCTGGCGGGCGAGGCGATCCTGCATGTGCTGAACCTGAACCTCGATCCCGGCTTCACGGACCGCTTGGCCGCGTTGCGCGCCGCCGACGAGGCCGTTTTGCTGACCGACAGTTCGGACCCCGTGGCCTATCGCGCGGCGCTGGCCGCGCTGGAAACCGAGCATGCCGATTTCATGGAGTATTACGAGGGCACGCTGGTCTACCGCCTGGCGCTGGTCGCCGAATTGCATCACGACCTGGCGCGGGTCCTGGACCGCCCCGGCGAAGCCAAGGCCGTGCTGTCCTATCTCAAGCGCCTCAAGGCCTTGTCGAAACTGTTGCGGGAGTAGGTAATGGCCCGTCTCGACCCGATTTCCTCGGAGCAATTCGACACGATCCGCCGCGCTCACCTGGAACTCTTGCGCATCAACCTGCAGGAACTCAGGAAATACGCGCGCGCCGGCGATGCCGCGAAAGTCGCCGCACTGAAACGCGCCCGCGCCGATCTGTCGAAGGCGGCCGGCACGATCCTGCAGGCCCAGCGGGCCTACCAGGCCACGCATCTGTCCCCAAGCGCGGCCGAGCAGCGCGTGCGCGCCCATGCCGCTCAGGCCGAAGACCTGGTGCGGCGCATCGGCTCCCTCACTGATGTCTTGGAAAGCGTGGCGAAATTCGCCTCTGTCCTGACGCGGCTCGTCGGCGCCCTCAGCTAAGCTTGCTGTCGATCGCGGCCGCGATCACATCGGTAAAATCCCGCGCGTCGCGCAGCCCTGCCATGTCGGCGGCGGCGACCTTGACCCCCCAGTTCCGCGCCATCGCCGCATAGCGCGGCTGGCGGTGGGCCAGGGCGCGCGCATAGGTCCAGCGCACGAAGGCGTCGGGGTCGATCTCGGCTTCGCTCAGCCCGGTCTCGTCCAGGTATTCCGCCCATGCCGAATGCAGAAACTCGGGCTGGTAATACATCGGCTTGGGCGCCCGGTCGAAACGGCGCACCAGTTCCTCGGTATGGGCGTCCGTGCCCTCGATCCAGACCAGCAGCAGGCGTTCCGACAGCGCTTTCAGAACCTCGTCCTCGGGGTTGTCGGGGTCCACCACCTCGCAGATTGACCCGCCTGAATCGCAGACGAAATTGCCGTAGCCATACAGCTCCTCGGCCCGGTCGATGAAACGCGGCGTGTCCAGAAGCGCGCTGATCTCGGCACCACGATGTTGTTCCTGGCGGCGCATGTATTCCTCGAAGGGAAGCCCGCCCTTTTCCGGTGCGCCGGGCTTGCCCAGATAGGTCGACAGCGGCGCAAGGTTGTCGAAGGTGATGTTCGACGCGATGTAGACGCTGTCCGACAGCAACAGTTCGCGCAGCAGCGGCACCTTCATCGCCTCGCGCTTGAAGTTGTCGGCGATGAATTCGCCCATGTAACGCGTGCCGATGCGGTAATCGATCGAGTAGTGGAACCAGCCGCCGGCCTCGCGCAGCATGGTCGAGACATGGGTCTTGCCCAGCCCCGACATGCCGAAGAGCAGCACCCGTTTTTTGGCGGCTGCCCGCCAGGCCTCGCTGGTCGCGTAGATCATCTTGCCCGCTCGTCTCAGGAAATCCGGCCCATCTGGTAGCGGGAGGCCGCGGGGCGGTCAAACGAAACCGCCCGACCACGGCGGGCCGGGCGGTCGCCACGTTCAGAAATAATAGCCCACGCGCACGCCAAAGGCGACGGCGGTGTTGTCTTTGAAACTGCCAAGTGGCACGCCTGTTGCGCCGGCCAAGGCCGGCGGCGCTTCGGTCTCGGCATCGCCAATCCAGACATAGCGCGCTCCGGCGGTGATCTTCATGTTCCCCCGGGTATGGGTCACGGCCAGGCCAACCGAGGTGAACCCGTCCGTCGGGCCCAGGTTGCCGGCGAAATCGTTGTTGGCCGGTTCATAGCCGATGGTGATCGCGCCCGACCATGCATCGTTGAACTTGCGCCCGACGCCAAGGTTGTAGGTGATCGTGTCGCTTTCGTAATCGACGAAAACACCACCGGCGGTCGCGCGATAGATATCGGGGTCGATACTGAACTGTGTCCAGTTCACCCAGCGCACCGAGCCGAACAGCAATGTGTCCGCGGCAATCCCCGTCTGGAACTCCAGGTTGACCGACTCGGGAAGCTTGGTTGTGAATTCCGTGGGAATTCCGTTCTCGACGGCATCGAAGTCATGCGTGATCGCCGAGTTGTAAGTCAGCGCGACGCGCGCTGCGATTTCCGGCTTTTCCCAGGCAATGCCGACGAGATAGCCGAAATCGGTCTCGGTGCTGGTCGTCAGCGAATACCCGGTGAACAGGTCTGCCGTCCCCGAGGTTCGGACGCCCCGGATGCCGCCGTAGATGCTCACCTGGTTATCGAACTTGTAGCGCAGCATCCCGGTAACACCGACGCTGTCCAGGGAGGCGGTGGACGGCGCGTAGATGTAGTCGAGATCGCCATAGGTCAGGTCCGCGCCGATGGGTTCGTCGATTACCAGCGCGAAACTGATCCTTTCGCTCAGATCGGTTTTGAAACCGAGCGACCAGGTCGTGTAGTCGTCGCTCATGTCGCCGGAGCTTGCGCCGGCAAACTTGCCCAGGGCATCGAAAAGCTGCACGCCGCTGACATCGGGTGCGACCCGGGCAAAGCCCAGTTCGACATAGTTGCCCTCTTCGAACAGGATGCCGACGGATTGGGTCGAGCGTTCCACGCCCCCTGCGGACGCGGCACCCGCGCAAGCCACCACCGCAGCGGCGCCCATCAACACATGCCTCATGTTTTCCCCCCAACGTTCTTGGTTTGTCGGCCAACGCTAATGTGGGGGGCTTACACCGGTCAATTCGAAACGCGGCGTCAGGTGTCGGAGCGCGTCCTTTCCGCCCCTGCGTGTCCAAGGGGTCGCACCTCGGCCCGCAGGTTGAAAACATTCGCCGCCAGGATCAGCGCCGCGCCCGCGAAGACCGCCACCTCCAGGGGCTCGCCGTAAAGCGCCATGCCGACGATGGCGATCACCGGCAGGCGCAGGAAATCGAGCGGCATGACGATGATCGCGGGGGCCACCATCAGTGCGTTTGTCAGGCAGAAATGCGCCATCAGCCCGGCGCAGCCGATCACCGCCAGCGGGGCCCAGGTCGCGGCCGAGGGCAGGGCGATATCGCCGTCGATCCCGGCGCAGACCAGCCCCAGCCCCGCCTGCATCACCGTCAGCCAGAACAGGATCGACACGATGCCCTGCGTCGCGGTCAGCCGCTTGGTGAACAGCGCCGATCCCGCAAATCCCAGCGCGGCGCCCAGCGCGGCCAGCGCGCCGGGGTCCAGTGCCGTGGGATCGGGGCGCGCAACGATCAGGATGCCGATGAACCCCGTCAATGCCGCCAGCGCACGTGACCGGGTCAACCGTTCGCCCAGAACCAGCGGCGCCAGCAGCGCCACCCAAAGCGGCGCGGTGAATTCCAGCGCGAAGACTTGCGCCAGCGGGATCATCGTGATCGCCAGAAACCAAAGGTTCTGCCCGGTGAAATGGCTGATATTGCGCACGAGGTGCAGGCCGAGCTGCCGCGTCGACACCTCGCCCAGCCGCCCGAACAGCGCCGCGACCGAAACCACCAGCAGGATCCCGATCAGTGAGCGGTAAAGCATCAATTCGAACGTATCGAGTTCGATCGACACCATGCGCCCGGCCACCGCCATCGACGAGAACGACACGATGGCGCCGGTCATCCAGACCGCGGCGCGTGGCAGGCCGCTCATTCGTTCAGGCCGGTCACGGTATAACGGCGGTCGGCGTCGCGCGCGATCCAGCCCCACCGCGACGCGTCACACCGCCGCCTGTGGGCGCGCAGGGCATCGGCGTCGATGAATTCCTCGTACACATCGAACCGGCCCGGCACGTCCGGGTCCTCGGTCACATCGAAACAAAGACAGCCGGGCTCTGCCCGGCTGAGGCGGATATGCTCGGGCAAGGCCGTGCGGATCGCCGCAAGCTGGGTCGGCGGCGCCAGGAAATATCCCGACAGGATCACTCCCACTCGATGGTCCCCGGCGGTTTCGAGGTGATGTCATAGGTCACGCGGTTGATGCCCTTGACTTCGTTGATGATCCGCGTGGCGGTCTCGCCCAGGAATTCGTGCGTGAACGGGTAGTAATCCGCGGTCATCCCGTCGACCGAGGTCACCGCGCGCAGGGCACAGGCGTAATCATAGGTCCGCCCGTCGCCCATCACGCCCACGGTACGCACCGGCAGAATGGCGACGAACGCCTGCCAGATCTCGTCATACAGCCCGTGCTTGCGAATCTGGTCGATATAAACCGCGTCGGCCTTGCGCAGGATCTCCAGCTTTTCGCGCGTGATTTCGCCGGGGCAACGGATCGCGAGGCCAGGGCCGGGGAACGGATGGCGACCGATGAAGGACGCGGGCAGGCCCAGCTCGTGGCCCAGCGCACGCACCTCGTCCTTGAACAGCTCGCGCAACGGCTCGACCAGCTTCAGCCCCATCTTTTCGGGTAGGCCGCCCACGTTGTGGTGACTTTTGATCGTGACCGAGGGGCCGCCGGAAAACGACACCGATTCAATCACATCGGGGTAAAGCGTGCCCTGTGCCAGAAACTCGGCCCCGCCAACCTCGGCGGCGTGCTTCTGGAACACGTCGATGAACAGCTTGCCGATGGTCTTGCGCTTGACCTCCGGGTCCGAGACGCCTTCCAGCGCGCCCAGGAACAGCTCGGACTCGTCGGCATGGATCAAGGGGATGTTGTAGTGGTCGCGGAACATCGAAACCACTTCCTGCGCCTCGTTCTGCCGCAACAGGCCGTGATCGACGAAGACACAGGTCAACTGATCGCCGATCGCCTCGTGGATCAGCACCGCGGCAACCGATGAATCCACGCCGCCCGACAGCCCGCAGATCACCTTGGCATCGCCCACCTGCGCGCGGATTTTCGCAATCGCTTCCTCGCGATAGGCGCCCATCGTCCAGTCGCCGGTGAACCCGGCCAGCCGGACGAAGTTTTCATACAGCGTCCGGCCGTTCGGCGTGTGGTGCACCTCGGGGTGGAACTGCACGGCATAGAATCGGCGGGCGGGGTCGGCGGTGATCGCGAAAGGTGCGCCGGGCGAGGTGCCCAGAACCTGGAAGCCGGGTGCGATTTCAGCGACATGGTCGCCGTGGCTCATCCAGACCTGTTCGCGGCCCTCCAGGAACCAGCCGAACAGGAAATCATCGCCCTCGCCCGCCTGCTCGACATAGGCGCGGCCGAATTCGGCGGTGGCATGTTCGCCCGCTTCGACCCGGCCGCCAAGGTCCTGCATCATTACCTGCTGGCCATAGCAGATGCCCAGGATCGGCACGCCCAAGTCATACACCGCACGCGGTGGCCGCGGGCTGCCCTCGCGCATCACCGAATCCGGCCCGCCCGAAAAGATCACCGCCCGGGGGGCGAAGTCGGCCAGGAACGCGTCGGTCACCGCCTGGTAGGGGTGGATTTCGCAATAGACGTTCAACTCGCGCAGGCGGCGCGCAATCAACTGCGTCACCTGAGAGCCGAAATCGATGATGAGAAGGCGGTCATGCTGGGTCATGCAGGTCTGATAGGGCCGGGCGCCGGAACGCGCAAGCCCGCGCCGGGCCGGGGCGGGGTGCCAATGTCGCTCATGGCGAAGGAAGGGACGCAATCCGGCCGCAACGGGGGCGGGTGGCCGCGCTAGATACAAGGCGAAGGTAAGTCCATCGACGGGAGAGTTTCATGGCCGAGGCGGAAGTGCGGGGCGCGCGCGGGCGGGGCCGGGGTGGCGGCGGCGCGGCGCGGCGAGCGGCACGCAGCGCGGTTTCGGTCGAGACCGCGCGGTTCATCGAGCGCAACATTCCCGATTTCGAATTGCTGAACGCCGAGGCGCTGGAACTGATCGAACACAACGCCGAACGCGTGTTGGAAGAGATCGGCGTCAATTTCGTCGAGAACCCCGCCGCACTGGATCGCTGGCGTGCGGCTGGCGCCGACGTTCAGGGCGAACGGGTGCGTCTGCCCCGCGGGCTGGCCCGCCAGTTGTGCGCCACCGCGCCCGCCCGCTTTACCCAGCACGCCCGCAACCCCGAGCGCAATGTCGAGATCGGCGGGCGCAGCCTGGTGTTGGCTCCGGTCTACGGCCCGCCCTTCGTGCGCGACCTGGACGGTGGGCGGCGCTATGCCACGATCGAGGATTTCCGCCGTTTCGTGCGCCTTGGCTACATGTCGAAATGGCTGCACCACTCGGGTGGCACGGTCTGCGAACCCACCGACATCCCCGTGAACAAGCGTCACCTCGACATGTTGCTGGCGCATATGACCTTGTCGGACAAACCGTTCATGGGGTCGGTCACCGAACCCTCGCGTGCGCGCGATTCCGTCGAGATGTGCGAGGTCCTGTTCGGCAAGGATTTCGTCGCCGAGAACGCGGTGATGACCTCACTTATCAACGTCAACTCTCCGCTGACCTTCGATTCGACCATGATGGGCGCCCTCGAGGTCTATGCCGCGGCGAACCAGGCCTGCATCCTGTCGCCGTTCATCGTGGGCGGCGCCATGGCGCCGGTCTCGGTGGCCGGCACCTTGACGCAGGTCCTGGCCGAGGTGATGGCCGGCGTGGCCTATTCACAGCTTGTCCGCCCCGGTGCGCCGATGATCTTCGGCGCCTTCGTGACCTCGATCGACATGAATTCCGGTGCGCCCACCTTCGGCACGCCCGAGGCCAGCCAGATCCTGTTCGGCGCGGGCCAGTTGGCGCGGCGGATGGGGCTTCCGTTCCGGTCGGGGGGCGGCCTGTGCGGGTCCAAGCTGCCCGATGCCCAGGCCGCCTATGAAACGGCCAACACGCTGAACGCGGCCCTGTTGGCGGGGGTCAACTTCATGCTGCACGCCTGCGGCTGGCTGGAAGGCGGGCTGGTGGCCAGTGTCGAGAAATTCGTCATGGATGCCGACCAGCTGGGGGCTTTGCACAAGATGGCGCGCGGCGTCGCCCTTGACGAAGAGGCCCAGGCGATGACCGCGTTGCAAGAGGTCGGCCCCGGGGGACATTTCCTGGGTTGCGCCCATACTCAGGCGCACTTCAAGGACGCGTTCTGGCGCTCGGACCTGTTGGACTACAAGCCCTTCGAGACATGGGACGAAGAGGGCGCGCGGGATACCGCGACGCTGGCTTCGGCCCGGGCACAAAAGCTGTTGTCGCAATATCAGCAGCCGGCGCTGGACGAGGGCCTGCGCGAGGCGCTCGAGTCCTATGTCGCAAGGCGCAAGGCCGAGATGCCCGACGCCTTCGTCTGAGCCGAACTCGGCTCAGGCGGCATCCAGCAATTGCGGATGGGTCGCCGCCAGCGCGCGGGCCTCGGCCATCAGCGCGATCAGCAGTTCGATGTGGCGGGCATAGGAATAGCCCGCATCGCCCGCGCGCCGGCGCTCGTCCATCCGTTCCTCCAGGTCCATCAGCCGGTCGATGACTGCGGCCGACGTCCCCACATGCGCGCCCTGCAACAGGCGCGGAAGATAGCGGTCGCGGCGGTAATCGGCCAGGCCGAACCGCGCGGCACTGACCATCAGGCGGGGGCGGCGAAGCCCGGCGAGGGCGGCGGGAATATGGGTCATGGCAGAACCTCCGATGCGTCGATCGTGGCCACCATGACACAACCTACACGGGTGTTGCGGTGTTGTGGATAACTGCGTACGGAGGTTTCAGAACTCTTTACCGTTTAGAAACAATACTCAGCATCATGTTTTTTGTTAACCGAACGGTAACGGAATCAACCTTGGATTGCATTCGGCTCTAAAGGTCCAAAACCCGACCGGGTGCATCACGATCAGGAGGATGTCGCGACATGGAGTGTATCTCGCAGTCGAATTGTGCCCCGGACTGGCTGCCCCAGGCAGCGCGTTGGTATCTGGCCCATACCGAGGATGGATGCTCGCTGCGCGAACTCGCGCGCAAGGAAGGCTGCCATCCCTCGACGGTGCTCCGGCAGGTGCGGCGGGTCGAGACGCGGCGCGACGATCCTCTTGTCGACGAGGCGCTCGCCCGGCTGGGCGCAGCACGCCGGACCGCCATACCGCAAGAGGAGAGCCATCCGATGACAGCCAGGACGCGACCGGCGCAGGCCACGGAGGACGACACCAGGATTACGCGCGAGGCGCGGCGCATCCTGCGCCGGATGAACGAACCGGGCGCCTTTCTTGCGATCGCGCGCGACATGGAAAAGGCGGCGGTCCTGCGCGAGGGTCCGGACGGGCACACCACGCGTGTCGCCGTCGTCGACCGCGCAGTGGCCGAGGTCTTCGCCCTGAAGGACTGGATCGCGTGCAAGACGCGCGGCCGGGTCACTATCTACCAGATCACCCAGGCTGGCCGGGCCTCGCTGAAACGCCTTCTGGCCGCCGAGGCTGCGGAGCAACCCGGCATTGCCGAGACCTCCAGCTCCTTTGGCGACCAGCACCGCGACTGGGAAACCCGCACCAGCGAAAAGGCCGAGCGCATCCGCTATAACCGGGCGGAATCGCCGCTCTCGATCCTGGGACGGCGCCGCGACAAGGACGGCACACCGTTCCTTTCGCCCGATCTCGTGGCCGCCGGCGAACGCCTGCGCGAGGATTTCGAGGTCGCCCAGATGGGGCCGCGTGTCGCCCAGAACTGGGATCGGTTCCTTACCGGGTCCGAGCGCGGCGCGTTTCAGCCGGGCAGGGGTCCGGGCGACGGGCCGATGGGCGCGCGCGATCGCGTCGCCTCGGCGCTGCGTGACCTTGGGCCGGGCCTCGGCGACGTCGTGCTGCGCTGCTGCTGTTTTCTAGAGGGAATGGAGCAGGTCGAACAGCACATGGGCTGGTCGGCGCGCTCGGGCAAGATCGTGCTTCGGATCGCGTTGCAGCGGCTCAAGCGCCACTATGACGGGCTCGGCGACAGCGCCGGGATGATCGGCTAGCCGCCGACCGCCGCCCCCACCGCGAAAGCCACCATCGCACAGATCCCTCCCACCAGGACCGTTTCCCCCACCGAACGCCCAAGGCCAAGCCCGGTCGCGTTCCAACGCAGCAATCCCAGCGCGATCAGGGCGAACAGGGTCGCCGCCATCGACAGCCCAAAGGTGCCGCTATCCGCCGGCAGCAGGAAATAGGGCATCAGCGGCACGATCCCGAACGTGACGAAGGCGATGAAGGTCACCAGCCCGTTGATCGCGGGGCTGTCATCGTCGGGATGGCCCAACCCGTCCTCGTAGCGCAACAGCATCTCGGCCGTCATGCTGGGGGTCCGCGCCAGGATCGCGGCTGTCGAATCGGCGTCGGTCGGCGACAGGCCGCGCGCCCGCAGATGGCGGCTCAGCCGGGTCCGGGCCTCGGCCGGATCCCGGCCGATCCCCTCCATCCGGCGGCGCATCCGCGCCCCGTAAAGGTCGCGCTGCGCCCGGCCTGAAAGGAATTCTCCAAGGCCCATCGAAATCGCATCTGCAAACAGGTTGGCCATTCCGAACACCAGAACCGCCACCGCCCCGATCTGCGCCACCCCCTCGGCCCGGGCGCCGGCAAAGCCTGCGACCACCGCAAATGTGGTCACGATCCCGTCGTTCCCGCCATAGACGATCTGCTTCAGGAATTCCTGGGTCCGGCCCATCCGGCGGGACGGGGGCGGGGCGGGATCTGCTTGCATTTTCGGGCCTCTTCGGTGGCGGGCGCAGGATATCGTGGCGGCGGTCTCTGGCCAACGCCTGCCGCGATGCATCGGAAACCGTTAACCTTAACGCGTTCCTAATTTGCGAACAGCACCCTTCAGGCTGCGGAAATTAAACGGCTTTTGTGAAACGGCTTCGCAATTATGCCCGAAAAACGTGCGCCATTTAGGCGATTGTTCACGCAATTCGGTCACCCTCCCGGACCAGAAGTCACGTCCAGAATGTAAAATTTGAACGATCGCAGGACCCCCTTTCATGTCCCTCAAGACCAAGATCATCCTGGCCATCGCGGCCTCTGTCGCGATTTCGGCCCTTCTTGTCCTCGTGCCGATGCTGTTCGGCATGACCAGCCTTATCGAGCAGGGCACCAAGCGCGAACTCGAACAGGTGCGCCTGCGCTTCGAAACGGCACTTGAAGACCGGTTCCACAGTTCGCTGTCGATGGCCTCGATGGTCGCCCGCATGCCCGAGGTGCAGCGCGCCGTGGCCACCGGCGACCGGCAGGTGCTGAACGACGCCTTCGTGCCCGGTTTCGCGGCCCTGCGCGACGACCAGGGGGTGCGTCAGTTCCATTTTCATACGCCCGCGTCGCACTCCTTCTTCCGCGTGAACAAGCCCGACACATTCGGCGATGACCTGTCGGGGTTCCGCCAGACCGTGGTGAAGGCCAACGCGACCAAGGCGGCGGTCATCGGGCTGGAACTGGGCCGGGGTGGTCTGGGCGTTCGGGGTATCGCGCCGATCGCCCATGGTGGCGCCCATGTCGGCACGGTCGAGATCGGCCTCAGCCTCGATGATGCGTTCTTTCAGTCGCTCGTCGCGGATTCGCCCGCCGAGATGGAATTCTACGTGCTGCCCAAGGGCGACATCTCGAATTTCGCCACTTCCGATTCCGATGCTTTCAACCGCACGGTCGCCAGCATCGAGCTTGACCCGCTGCTGACCGCCCAGGACGTGCGCGCCGCGCGCGAGACCGGTATCGAGGCGCATGAAATCGCGGTGGGCGACGAAAAGTTCAGTGCGGCGGCCTTCCCGATCCGGGATTTTTCCGGTGATACGGTGGGCCTGCTGCATGTCATGGTGCCCCGCTCGTCCTACCTTGCCGTGGTGAACGAGGTGCGCATGATCGCTCTGGGGGCCACGGGCGCGGCGCTGATCATCGGCCTTCTGGGCGCCATGCTGTTCGGCGGGCGGATCACCTCGACGCTCGCCGGTCTGATCGACAAGCTGGGCCGCCTGGACCAGGGCGATCTTGATATCGACGTTTCGGCAGAACAGGCGGCCGGGGGCGAACTTGGCCGCTTGGCCGACGGGATCGCCGCCTTCCGCGACCATCGCCTGCACGAGGTCGAAACCCTGTCCCGCGAACGCGCCACCGCCCAGGCCCATCGCACCGCGCTGGTCGAGGTGCTGGGCGCCGGCCTGCACCGGTTGTCCGAGGGCGATCTTTCCACGCCGATCACCCAGGACCTGGGAGAGGGCTATAACAGCGTGCGTGACGACTATAACGCCAGCCTCGACAGCCTGGCCCAGCTGATCGGGTCGCTGACCGAGGCCGCGACGGAGATCCACGCGCGTGCGGAGGAGATCGGCGGGGCGTCGGACGACCTGTCGCACCGGACCGAGAACCAGGCCGCGACGCTGGAGGAGACGGCGGCGGCGCTGGACGAGCTGACCGGTTCGGTGCG